>CAVRMF010000025.1:0-172721 GCA_963721905.1 uncultured Alphaproteobacteria bacterium | reverse complement strand
CGCCGCGACGGCAAGGTCACGGGATTGCGCGTGCACGTGCTCGCCGATCACGGCGCGTTCGACGCTTGCGCTGACCCCTCCAAATGGCCGGCGGGCTTCTTCAACATCGTCACCGGCTCGTACGACTTCCCGGTTGCGCATTGCGAGGTCGACGGCGTCTATACCAACAAGGCGCCGGGCGGCGTCGCCTATCGGTGCTCTTTCCGCGTCACAGAAGCCGCCTATTGCATCGAGCGGGCGATGGACATCCTCGCGCAGAAGCTCGGCATGGACCCGGCCGAACTCAGGATGAAAAACCTGATTCGTCGCGAGCAGTTCCCGTATCAGTCGGCGCTCGGCTGGGAATACGATTCGGGCGACTATCATGCCGCCATGCAGAAGGCGATGGACTCGGTCGGCTACGCGAAGCTGCGCGCCGAGCAAAAGGCGAAACAGGACGCGTTCAAGCGCGGCGAGACGCGCGAGCTCATGGGCATCGGCGTCGCCTTCTTCACCGAAATCGTCGGCGCGGGGCCGTCGAAGAATTGCGACATTCTCGGCATCGCGATGTTCGACAGCGCGGAGATCCGCATTCATCCGACCGGCTCGGTGATCGCGCGCCTCGGCACCAAGTCGCAGGGCCAGGGCCACGAGACAACCTACGCCCAGATCATCGCGAGCGAGCTCGGCCTTCCCGCCGACGACATCACGGTCGAGGAAGGCAACACCGACACTGCGCCCTACGGCCTCGGCACTTACGGCTCGCGCTCAACGCCGGTCTCCGGCGCGGCGACCGCGATGGCGGCGCGCAAGATCAAGGCCAAGGCGCAGATGATCGCCGCCCATCTGCTCGAGGTGCATGACGACGATCTCGAATGGGACGTCGACCGGTTCCGCGTCAAGGGCGCGCCAGAGCGCTTCAAGACGATGAAGGAGCTCGCTTGGGCAGCCTACAATTCCGTGCCCAAGGGCATGGAGATGGGCCTCGAGGCGGTCAACTATTACGATCCGCCGAACATGACCTATCCGTTCGGAGCCTATATCTGCGTCGCCGACGTCGACATTGAAACCGGCGCCACAAAAATCCGCTTCTTCTACGCCCTCGACGATTGCGGCACCCGCATCAACCCGATGATCATCGAGGGGCAGGTGCATGGCGGACTGACTGAAGCTTTCGGCATCGCGATGGGCCAGGAGATCCGCTACGACGAATCGGGCAACGTGCTGACCGCGTCGTTCATGGATTATTTTCTGCCGACGGCGGTCGAGACGCCGAAGTGGACGACGGACTGGACGACGACGCCTTCGCCGCACCATCCAATCGGAGCCAAGGGAGTCGGCGAGAGCCCGAACGTCGGCGGCGTGCCGTGCTTCGCCAACGCGATCAACGACGCCTTCGGGTTCCTCGGCTCGACCCATATTCCCATGCCGCATGACCATTGGCGCACATGGATGGTTGCGGAGAAGCTCGGACTGCACGCAGCGTAGGGCGCGGGAGGCGGCCGGTTCGCCGGAAGGATGGTTGATGCCGCTCGCGCGGGAAGACATCGGAAGCCGCCTGGCCGAGGTCGGATACATCGCCGATCGCGACCTGGCGACGGCCTTGTGGATGATGGACTTCCTCAAGCGGCCGCTGCTGCTCGAGGGCCGGGCCGGCGTCGGCAAGACGGAAGTCGCCAAGGCGCTGGCGGCGCTGCACGGCGCCGAGCTGATCCGCCTCCAGTGCTACGAGGGACTCGATCAGAACGCGGCGCTCTACGAGTGGAACTACCAGCGCCAGCTCCTCGCCATCAAGGCCCGCGAGGGCGCGGGCGAAACGGCCGAACGCATCGAAGAGCAGATCTTTTCCGAAAAGTACCTGCTGGAGCGGCCGCTTCTGGCAGCGATCCGTCGCGCGAAGCCGCCGGTGCTGCTGGTCGATGAGGTCGATCGGGCCGACGAGGAATTCGAGGCGTTTTTGCTCGAGCTCTTGTCCGACTATCAGGTTTCGATCCCAGAGCTCGGGACGATCACGGCGATGACGATCCCCCGCGTCGTATTGACCTCGAACAGCACGCGCGAGCTTTCCGACGCGTTGAGGCGGCGCTGCCTTTACCACTATGTTGATTTTCCCGATATCGATCGCGAGGCGGCGATCATCCTCGCGCGAACGCCAGGCGTCGCCTCCTCGCTCGCCGCGCAGATCGCCCGGCTCGTTGCGGCGCTCCGCAAAGAGGACCTGCGCAAGGCTCCGGGCGTGGCCGAGACGCTCGACTGGGCCGCAACCCTCGCCGGGCTCGCCATCGAGGATCTGCGCCAGTCGCCCGAAATCGTGCACGACACCCTGATCTGCCTGCTCAAGACGCATGAGGACCGCGCCCGGCTCACGCGCGAGACAACCCAGCGCCTGATCGGCAAGGTCGCGTGAGGCGCGTCATGGCTCAAACCGGCAGGACTCTTCATGACCCGGCGCTCGGCGCGCAATCCGCCGAGAGGATCGCGGGCTTCGCCAACGTCCTGCGCGCGAACGGCTATGCGGTCGGGCTCGCCGAGAGCAGAGACGCGCTCGCGGTTCTCGCGTCGCCTGCCGGCCGCAGGCCTTCCCTCTTGAAACCGGCGCTGCGCGCGCTTTTCTCGGCGACGCGCGAGGACTGGCGGCGATTCGACGAGCTGTTTGACGCGTTCTGGCGCGGAACGGGGATGCGCCGCATCCAGCCGTTGAGTGGCGCGGGCAGCCCGAGTCCGGCCCGGCGCAAGCCCCTGCCCTCCGGCTTCGCGCCCGAGGCGCCGCATGGCTCCAAGGAAAGCGGCGCCCGCGACGACGAGGCCGGCGGCCAATCGACGAGCGGAGACCGGCGCGACGCCGCCTCGTCGGCAGAGGCGCTCGCAAGCCGCGATATCCGCCACATCGCCGACCCGCGGGAAATGGCGAAGGTTCACGCGCTCGCCGAGCGGTTCGCCCGACGCATGCGGGCGCGGCTCGTGCGGCGCTGGCGGGCGCGGCGCGGCGGCCCGCGGCTCGACCTCAGGCGCACGATCCACCATAGCGTCGCTCACGGCGGGACGCCGATCGACCTCGTCTGGCGGCGGCGCAAGCTTCGTCCGCTGCGACTCGTGCTGCTGCTCGACGCGTCCGGCTCGATGGAGCTTTACACAGCCTTCTTCGCGCGCTTCCTGCACGCCGCCGTCGACGCCTTCCGCGAGGCGGAGGCGTTCGTCTTTCACACTCGTCTCGTGCATGTGTCGAGCGCGCTGCGCGAGCGCGACGTGGCGCGCGCCGTCGAGCGGCTCGCGCTGATGGCGCAGGGCATCGGCGGCGGCACACGGATCGGCGAAAGCCTCGCCGACTTCAACCGCTGGCACGCGGCGCGCGTGATCAATTCGCGGACCGCCGTTGTCATCGTTTCCGACGGTTACGACACCGGCGAACCGGAGCAGCTCGGGGCCGAGATGCAACGGCTCGCGCGGCGCTCGAGGCGCATCGTCTGGCTCAATCCGCTGCTCGGCTGGCGCGACTATGAACCGACGGCGCGCGGCATGCAGGCCGCCCTGCCCTATATCGACCTCTTCGCGCCGGCGCATAACCTCGAGAGCCTCGCGGCGCTCGAGCCCTACTTGGCGAGGATTTGATGGACCGCCTGTCGGACGTTCTAGAACTCGCGCCGTTATTGAAGGCCAAAGGGGAGGCGTTCGTTCTGGCGACGGTCGTGCGCACCGTCGCTGCGACCGCCGCCAAGGCCGGCGCGAAAGCGATCATCCGCGCCGACGGATCGATCTCCGAAGGCTGGATCGGCGGCGGCTGCGCCCGCGGCGCGGTTCTCAAGGCGGCGCGCGAGGCGCTCGCCGACGGGCAGGCCCGCCTCATCTCCGTCCAGCCGCCCGACGTGTTGCAGGAGCACGGGATCGCGGCCGGCGAAGAGCGGGAGGGCGTGCGCTTCGCCAGGAACACGTGTCCGAGCCACGGCACGATGGATATTTTCATCGAGCCGGTGCTGCCTCGCCCGCAGATTGTTCTCTGCGGCTCGAGCCCCGTGGCGGTGGCGATCGCCGATCTCGCGCCGCGGCTCGGCTTCTCCGTGACCGCCTGCGCGCCCGCGGCGGAGCAGAGCGCCTTCACGCAGGTCGACCGGCGCATCGACGACTATGCGCCGCCGGCCGCCGAAGAGGGCGAGCGCTTCGTCGTCGTCTCGACACAAAGTCGCGGCGACGAAGCCGCGCTGATGGCCGCGCTCTCGACCGATGCGCGCTATGTCGCGTTCGTCGGCAGCCGGCTGAAGGCTGAGACGCTGAAGGCCGCGCTGGCGGCGCGCGGCGTCGATGGGGGCCGTCTCGCCGCGTTGCGCGCCCCCGCCGGCCTCGATCTCGGCGCCATCGGCCCCGAGGAGATCGCGCTCTCGATCATCGCGGAGATTGTCGCGTTCCGTCGCGGACGCGACACGCGGGGCCCTCAGCCATGACGACGACCGCCTCGTTCGCGGCGCCGGCGCCGTCATGTCGCGGGGTCAGCTCTGAAACCGTCGACGTGATGTTCATCTGCATCGCGGCCTTTCCCATCGGCCTCGCCCTCGACCGCTGGTTCGGACTCCTGCCCGTGCTGACGGCCCGCTGCGGCGGATTTGAAACGTTCCGGGGGACGCTCGAATGGCATTGGGCGTGCATGCCGGCGACCTTGTTCATGATGCTCTTCGCCCCGCCCGCGTGGATCAGCCTCAAGGCCCTCACAGCGGCAAGCCGGCCCGGCCTCGCGCTGCATGATCGCCGGACCGGGGCGCTCGCCGCTCTATGCTGTCACGTCGCGATGCTGGCCGGAACGGCGTGCGGCCTCGGCGCCGGCCCTGGCCTGGCTGCGTTGGCCGGGCGCCCGTGGACGAGCGGCGCGGCGATCGGGGCGATGGCGTGCGGCATGATCTGCGGAATGGCCGCGGCCTTGCTCTGCGAATCGCTGAGGAGCGTCGCGACGCGGCGATGAGGGCTACCCCTTTGTGAGGGAACCCGTCTCGTAACCGTGCCGCCCGTAGAACTCTCGCCGACGCCGTCGCATCGCCGGTCTTGGTCAGCTTTATGCTGTAATGCCGCTGATCGCCGAACGAGACCGCAGTCGGTGTGATTTTGGAGTAGCGAACGTCGAAGGAGGCGCCTCCTTCCGAGAAGCTGACGACCTTCCCATTCGAGATCGTGATCGAGATTGGCCAGGGATGCGCCTTGCCCAGCATTCCGTTCCAGGCGCCGTCCCACGGACTTGCTTCGGCGCCCAGACTTGGATGGGCGGAAATGAGCATCGCGGGCAGAATTGTCGCTAGCAGCAGGCTTCGGCCGATAAACATGGACCTCCTCCGTGAAAGGCGCGAGAACTCGCCGCCTCCCCGCAATGAGCCCTCGCCGCGTTGACAATCAAGAAACGCACGGAGCGCATAAAGGGTCCGCTTTCTCGTCGAATTTATTGCACATTTGGCGTTGGTTCGCCTCTCAAAAAAATTTCAACTTCCGGCGTGACGAAACCGCGCGGACAGTTCACATTGAACGTGCGAAGACCGCGGGGCGTTTAAGTCGCCCGAAGGAGCATTCGGCGATGGCTGCTTTCGAACGATCCGTGTTGAGGATCGACCGGCCCGAGGTGCAGCAGGGGATGACGCCTCAGCACCGCGTGAGGCCGCTGATGCCGGCCGCGATGCGAGGGGATTTCGCGGCGACCGATCCTTTCCTGGCCTTGATGGAGGACTGGTTTCCGCGCGGCGTTTTCGGCAAGCACCCGCATCGCGGAATCGAGACCGTGACCTACGTCCTCGAGGGTCGCCTCGATCACTATGACAATCAGGGCCATAGCGGCGTGATCGGACCCGGCGACGTCCAATGGATGACGGCCGGGAGCGGTCTGATCCATAACGAAATCCCGTCCGAGGGCGTCGTCGTTCACAGCCTCCAGCTCTGGGTCAATCTGCCCGCGGCCGACAAGATGACTGCGCCCCGCTATCAGGATCTCGCGGGCGACGCCGTGCCGGAGCGACGCGATCCCGGCGCCGAGATTCGCGTGTTCTCCGGCGAATCGGGCGGAGTGGTCTCGCCGACGAAGAACTTCGCGCCCGTCACCATGGTCGAGTTCCGGCTCGAGCCCGGCGCCTGGGTCCGCCAGGACCTGCCGGCCGACTACAACGCGGTCGTCGTCGTTCTGGAGGGCGCGGGCGCTCTCGGCGCCAAGGGCGCGCCTGTCGCAGCCGGCGACGTCGCCTGGCTCACGCGCGGCGACAGCGCCGCGCCGTCCGAGACAGCCATCCAGGCAGGAGAGAAGCCGTTGCGGGCCCTGCTCTACGCCGGCCGCCCGCTGCGGGAGCCGGTCGTCGCGCGCGGTCCTTTCGTCATGAACACCGAGGCCGAGATCGAACAGGCTTACGCCGACTATCGCGCCGGGCGCTTCGGACCCGCGTGAAGTTGCGCTGCCGTCGCCGACGGGCTTGGCCCGCGGGCCCGGCTTGACCGAAGGGATGTGAGCAATTACGCATCCTGGTGAGCCAGATCGGGACGGCGGGGCCAGCAATGTTGTGGGGAATGATCTGCAGACGGCGTCGATCGGCGGACTTGATCCTTATGCCCGCTTTCTCTCTTCTCACGCTTTTGAACTGTTTCTCGGGGAACACGGCAACGGCTGCGACTATATCCATCAGTCAGTCACGAAACGACCCGACGCAAATCATTATGAGCGGTGAATTTGTTCCTGAAGACCTGGACCGGTTTGTTGCAGTATCCGCCAATGCTAGGACCGCCGTCGTACGCTTCAATAGCCGCGGCGGGCACCTCCAGACCGGTCTTTTGATTGGGCTGATCATACGTCAAAGAGGCTACACAACAGCCGTGGGAGCGGGTGCGCTCTGCTATTCGTCTTGCGCTTTAGCTTGGCTGGCAGGGCGAACTCGACTGAAGGACGTTAGCTCTAAAGTCGGCTTTCACGCGGCGGCGGATGCAAATCACAATTACAGTCCAGAGGGCACCGAGATGATGCGCGCCTATGCCAGAAGCCTTGGACTTAGCACGCTGGCGGCCAAATTCCTGACCGACGCGACCCCCGACGATATGCGATTTCTCACTGCCGACTCGGCCAAGGAGCTTGGAGTGAATGTGATCTGGGTTGGAAACGGACGGCGGGAGTGAAGACGCCTGCCGCATTGAGACGACGAAGCGCGCTATCGGCATGGCTCGACTGCTCTCGAACTGCTCGCCCGAGCCACGCGGACCCCATCATTACGTACGAAGGTCAGCGCGACTTGGGACGCCCGCAGCCGGAAAGGCTTAGAAAGATCACCGGCTGATCGGACTTATCCAAGCGGACAGTGCAAAGACGAATTAGCGCCGCTCCTTATGCGCAGAGCGGCATGAGGAGGGGCGATCCCGTGGCGCTCGATCGGTTAGTCACGGATAAACCGTTCGGTGAACTCACGGGCAAGGATGCCGCAAGCCATCGTAGCCGAGGTACGTCCCGGTCGCCGGATTGTACGATTTGAACCTGCTCGCGCAGGAGGCCGATGAAACTACCCCTCCGTCCTGCGGGTAAGTGGCATAGCCGGAGCCATAATACGGATATTGCGAACCAATGATCGCGCCGCCGAGCAAGCCTAGGCCGAGGGCAGCACCCTCGTAACCGTAGCCCTCTCCGTATCCGCCGCCCCATCCGCCGTAGCCACCGTAGCCGCCATAGCCACCACCGTAACCGCCGTAGCCACCGTAGCCACCGCCGCCGCCATGAAACCCGCCGCCGCCATGAAACCCGCCGCCGCCCCCGTGAAACCCGCCGCCGCCTCCATGAAACACGCCGCCGCCGCCGCCCCGCGCCATGACCGGGGTCGCAACCAGCGAAAGACCGAGCGCCAGAGTCGCAATCGAGACGCCGCAAGTGTTGAAGAAAGTCGTAAACATGTTGAATACTCCTAAAGCGAGGCTACGTCTTCTGAACCCAGGACATAGCGAACCGGTTCCCATAAAGACTTTCGTATCTGAGCGCCGTCCGCTGCAATAGCCTCGGAATCTACCCATGCGGGTCGCGGACCGAGGGCCGCGAGGTCAACGTCGTGAGTGACGATGGCGAGCCCGGTCTACAAAGTCGCCGCACGCCGGCATGGGTGCGCGAGCGTGTTAGGCGGATGCGCCGGGACAAATCACCGGGTCGCGACGAACTTCCGCTTCGGGCGGACGTCCAAGGCCGCGGTCCAATAGATCCGCAATACGTCCGAGTCCGGTCGCTCGGCGTGGGAACCAGACGACAGATTTTCACCACTAGCCCCCACGTAGATTTCTGACAAGCCGACATTTTCTTGCCAAACGGGCCGACCTGTGTTTTGCTTTTTCTCAAGTGAACAGAGAGCTCCCGATCGCGAGGTTCAGGAACGGCGCCAAATGGTGTTTTTTCGAAAATTCCATAATTGCCAGGCCGCACTTTCGGCACCGGCCCGCTCTCGCCGCTCTGGATGGCCCGACCTGGCGTGCCCAAAAGTTGCGTTTCGTAACTCCCAAGCCGTCGGCTACGCCGTGAGGACGGTGATGATGTGATCTTGGGTTGCGGTGAGGATTTGGAGGCTGTTGAATCCGCGTTTTCTCGCAGTGGAGACGACGGATCTGAGGCGTGCGAAGATTTGAGCGCCTTCGAGGGTTCGGAACGATCCTGAGATCTTCATTTTGACCTTCATCATCCTGAGGTCCTGTTCGGCCAGGTTGTTGGTGAAGGGCACATCGAAGTCGGTGAGGAAGCGCAAGGTTTCCGTTTGGAACGTTTTCAGCCTTTGGAGCAGGTTGTGGCCAGGCCGGTGCTTCACCCGCCCGCGCGCGGGCTTCATCGCCAGTTTGGGCAACTCGCGATGGAAGGCCAGGCCGAGGCGGACGGCGGCCCAATAGCGCTCGACGAAGGCTTGGCATTCAGAGGGCGCAAGCGCGCGCGCCCCCGCCTCGCGCGCCCTATTGACCGCGAGGTTGGCCGAAAGCAGCATGTCGCGCATGGCTTCGGCCCAGGGCTCGTGATCGAACTCGATCAGGCTCTTGAGTTCGCGCAGGATGTGGGCGTTGCAGAAGGCGTGAGCCACCGTGTCGAGCCGACGATAGGGCAGGAAATGGTCGTGCACGACCACGCCCCCTTGCAAATCCTCAGGGATCGCGCCGCGCTTTTCGTCGGCGCGATAGAAGGTGAAGGCCCGGCTCGAGGTGGTGTGCAGCCACTGCAGCTTGCCTGCGATGCGAAACCCCGTTTCGTCGAGATGGCGAACCTTCGCCTCGGCCACGCGCTCGCCGATGCGCTCATAGACCAGCCGCAAGTCTTGCGCCTTCTTTCCAACCCAGGCCACGATGCTCGCCGGACAGATCAGCGGCGCGCCGAACAGATCGCTCAGCGCCTGGGCGGTCCGATCCTCGGGGATGAGTTGCTGGATATTGAGATAGATCGCCGCCGCCTTGACGCGCTCGCCATATTGCACCGGCGAGACCACGCCATCGGGAAACGCCGCCTTCGTCTCGTCCCGGCAGTTTTCGCAGCGGTAGAGCAAGGCCTGATGTTCGGTGACCACAAGCGCGCGCTCGGCAAGATCGAACACCTGGCGCTTCTCGATCCCGGTCGCCGACTTCGGATCGAGCGGCGAACCGCAGTGGCCGCAGGCGCACGCCTCGTGTCGAACCACCCAATCGGGATCGGCGACCTGCCGCAACGTCCCGCCCTTGTGGCCCTTCTGCCCGCCGCTCGCCTTGCCCGAAGCGCCGCGCAGGCTGCCGGCAATGCGAGGCTTTTTCTTCAATCCGTCGCTCGAAGGCGGCTTGGAGCTGTTCGAACTGTCTTGCCCCAACTGCCGCCGAAGGTCCGCCACCTCAGCCCGAAGCGCCACAATCTCGCGCCTTAGCGAAGCGATCAACCCCTCGACTTCGGCGGGAAGAACCATCCCACCCTTGATTTTGATTCGTCGCCCGCCGTCTCAAAAAATCGACCCTCCAAACACCTTTTCTACCCAACTGTGACTTTTCGGACTCACCCCGGCTTGGGAGTTACTGCGTTTCCGCTGAAGCCTCGCAAGCCATTGAAAACGCTCATTCCGCGGGAGAGACATTCTAGCAAATGATAGACAATGAAAGCCGCCAGCACGGTTAAATGCGGCGCGGCCAAAGCGGCGGCGCCCCCGATGGCGATCAGACGCAGTTCCGCCGCGGCGGTCCGCCGCGCGTCGCCGACCGTACGCTCGAACATCACCGCCGCCAGGTCACGCCGATCAGAAATCCGAGGCCCAGCGCAAGAGCGACCGTCGACAGCGGGCGTTCCTCAATGACGTCCTGCAACGTGTCGCCGATTGAAGCGGCTTGCGTCTGCGCGGCGTTGGCGACGACACCCACGCGATTCGAGGCGTCGGACATCATGGCATTGACATGCGAGCGCGCATTTTTCAACCCACGCCTGGCCTGACTTTGCGCGACGGCGCCAATGTCGCTTGCCGCATCTGCAACTTGCTCTGAGAGATCTCCGATGGCGTTCTTCATGGCTGTCATTTCCTTTTCCAGGCGAGTAAATGGGTCATCCTTTGCAACGTTTCGCGCCGGTTCGTCCGATGCCGTATCTCGTGGAAAATCGTTCGTCATCCATTCCTCCGAGCGCTATGGTCGTTGGTAACTCAAGTTCGACGGCGAACGTTCCGCGCGAGCCTGATTCAGTGTTCCTCGTCGACATACAGGCGTTGCTTCAAGATCAGCGCTACCATCAAAATGGGCGACGAAAGGACCGCCCCTATCGGGCCCCACAGCCAGGTCCAAAACGCCAGGGAAAGGAGGACAGCCAGGGCGTTGAGTTCGAGCTGGCGTCCGATGATCGTCGGAGTCACGAGCTGCCCCTCGACGATCATGAGCAGCGAAAAGCCAGCTGCGGGGAGCAGCCCCTGAGCGAAGGTCGGCGCGGTCACGACGCCGACCAAAACGAGGACAACGAAGGTCGCAATCGGTCCCACAACCGGAATAAAGTTGAGTGTCGCCGCCAATGCGCCGAAACCAATCGCGTGCGGCATTCCGGTCAACGCACAGATGACGCCCGCAATCGCGCCAACCGACACGTTGATCAGGGTTACGGTCAGGAGGTAACTCGCCAGTCCCGCCTCGATTTCGTTGAGGATCTTCAACACTGTCAGCCGCGAATCGCGGCTCGCAAATGTCATGACCAGTCCGCGCCGCAAATCCGGCCATTTTGCAATGAAGAGGAGGAGCACAACGAGAAAGAACAGAAACCCCGTGACGGGTGGCAACAGAACTCCGATCGTCGTCGGCACCCATTCGATGCCGGGCAAGGGCAACGCGACGGAATTGCTTGTCGGACTGGCTCCCACAGTTGACGTGAGACGATGCCAGAAGCCGATAAGGCCGTCGAACACGTGCAATTTTTCTTTCAGGGATGCGGCAAGCGCCGGCAAACCGGTCGTCAATTCTGAGACGCGCGGAACGATCAGGGCGATGACGAGCGCAATAAGCAAGCCCACGCTGCATACGATAAGTAGCGCAGCGATTGACCGGGGCACGTGAAGTGCTTCGAGCCTTCGCGCCACGGGCGACAACATGACGCCGACGACGAACGCCGCCACAATCGGGATCATCAGCTCCCGAGCAAGATAGAGCGCGCAGATGATGGCGAGCGCCGACAGCACACCGAGCGACCATGCCGAAACTCTTCTTAGGGGGTCTATGGCGCGAAGACTCCCGATATCCTCAATACGCGCGACGGGTCGCGGGGGCCGGCCTTCGCGCAACACTGCCCCCTTCGCGCCCACCGCGACGAATGACAACGGATGGACAACAACAACCCGCGTGCAAGAGACAAAGTTCCGTGAAGATCGCGGCCTATCCGAGCCGTCGGAAGAAATATCTCATTTCCCGCGTTCGGCCGGATCGAGCGTCACGGCCGACGGGCGCGCGACGGGCGCGGCGCCGCGGCCACTCGCTCGCCGGTCATCCAGCCCCATGAGTTCGCTGAGCTTGGTTCGGGCGCGACTGACACGGCTCTTGATCGTCCCGATCTCCACGCCGCAAATGACCGCAGCCTCTTCGTAAGACAACCCGCTGGCCCCAACCATCGTCAAGACCTCTCGCTGCTCCGCCGGAAGCTTGGCGAGCGCTATGCGAAAATCGGCGAGGTCGAGGTGGCTCTCCTGGTCTCCCACGACGGCGATCCCTCGCGCGAAGACGCCATCACTGTCCTGGACCTCACGAGCGCGCTTGCGATACTGAGAATAGTAAACGTTGCGCAGAATGGTGAAGAGCCATGCGCGCAGGCTTGTTCCGCGCTGAAACTTGTCCGAGTTGCTCCACGCTCGCAGCAAGGCCTCCTGAACGAGGTCGTCAGCCAGCGTGACCGATCCGCAAAGCGAAACCGCGAACGCCCGCAGACCCGGAATTTGGGCGACGAGGTCGTCCTTAAAGCTAGTCTGACTCATCGGCCCCGCTTTGCGACCTCGCGGATTGCTCTGTGGCTTCCAGGCGGTCGAGCAATTCCATGAATTTGTCGGGAACGGGTGATCGGACAAGATCATCGTAGTGCGCCCTCAGGGCCCTTCCGATCGCTTCCTGCGATCTGGAGTTAAGTCCGCGAGCCGCGCCCACGCGCGGCTTTCCAACCGCGGTCGAATCCTTTGCCGCCGCCTGCTTGCCTTCGCCGCCAATCGGGTCGTTGAGTTCCTTGCTGGCCATCAGCCGGTCCAAGATTTCGTGTTTGCAAATGTATCTACCAGCATCGTTGTAACGGGGTCTCCCGAAGGCGTCGAGTTTGAGCTACCTCGCGAGGGTCAGCGGGGACGTCTCGCCAACCCGAAGAGCGCCGACAACGCAAAGGCGACCAGCGCCACCACAAACACCAGCTTGGCGGCCGCCATTGCGGTGCCAGCGACACCGCCAAAACCAAGAACTGCCGCGATCAACGCGACAACGAGAAAGGTAACCGCCCAGCCGAACATGGCTCGCTCTCCTTCGCTGGTTCGCACTTCGTCCTTTAAACGCGCTGGCCAATGAATTGGTTCCTGCCGATGCTTCTCGCTCGCTTTCAGGCGCGCAATCCGCTCCGGCTCAGAGCCGGTTTTGAGGGAAAACAGACTGCATATCGAAACGCGGCGCGGCGGATATCACCGGGCGTTGCTCCGTCGCCCCTGCGAAGAGCGCACGAATTCCATTGAGGAGCCCGAGCCCCTGGGAATTCTCGTTGAGGCTCGACAGGTAAAGGTCGGCCCAGTTCTTGATATCTTTCTCCATGAGATATTGGAGCATCGGCGCGTGCCGGGCCCGTCGCTCCTCCACCGTCATTTCCAACGCGAGTTTCAGCGCCGCCGCTACCCCGTCGATCTCATGCGGGTTGATCAGCAGCGCGCGGTCGAGCTCCTTGGCTGCTCCGGCGAATTCGGACAATATAAGGACGCCGGGAACATCAGGATCCTGCGCGGCGATATATTCCTTCGCCACCAGGTTCATTCCGTCGCGCAAGGGCGTCACCATTGCGACGTCGGCCGCGCGATAGATCCCCGCAAGCGCGGTCCGCGAATAGGACTTGTTGACGTAGCGGATCGGGGTCCAGGCAGCGTCGCCGAACCGTCCGTTGATCTTGCCGATCAGGGTCGTCACCTCGGCTTCAATGTCGGAGTATTCCTTGATCTCCGAGCGGCTCTTCGGCGTAATTTGCAAGAGCGTGACCCGTGAATGCCAGTCCTGATTCTCCTCAAGAAAGCGATCAAAGGCCTTGATCCGATGCGGGATGCCCTTGGAATAGTCGAGCCGATCAACGCCGAGGATGAGACGGCATGCACCGAGGCTGTCCTTGACTTGCGCGACGAGCGGCGACCGCGCTGCATTGCGCGCCATCCTGGAATAAATCGCTGTCTCGATACTAACAGGGAATGCACCCACACGGACCCGGAGCCCATCGATTTCGTAGGCGCCGCTGCGAACCTGCCTCGCCCCTTGCGTGACTAGATAGCGTCCGAAATTGTCGCAATCGTTCTCTGTCTGGAATCCGACGAGATCGTAATAGGCAAGGCTCCCAAGTATTTCCCTATGCGAGGGCAGCGCCTGCAAAATGTCGGGCGGGGCGCATGGAATATGAAGGAAGAATCCGATCTTGTTCTTGTTGCCCTTGGCTCGCAATTCGCGACCCAGCGGCATGAGGTGGTAGTCGTGAACCCAAATGATGTCGTCTTCGCGCACGAACGCGCTCAGCTTGTCGGCAAACAGCCGATTCACACGCAGATACCCTGTCGCGTCGGCGCGCGAATATTCCTGCAAATCGACGCGGTAGTGCAGAATTGGCCACAGCACGCGATTGGCCAAACCGTTGTAATACTCTTCAAAATCCTGGGTCGAAAGATCCGTCAGCGCATAGGTGATCTTATTCATCTCGATCGTTTGCACTTCGGGATCCGGCTGATCGTTGATCTTGCCGCTCCAGCCGAACCAGAGACCATTTCGGTTCTTCAAGACGGCCTTGACCGCGACCGCCAAGCCGCCCGCTACCGCCGCACGCGGCGATTCAGGAACGGCGACGCGATTGGAGACAATTATGATGCGCGCGCCCATGCTTCCCTCCAATGCGACGAGAATCGCGTCGCTCTGTTGAGAATGCCGGCCACGGAGCAGGTTTTTGCCCTGTTGCCGATGAACGTCAGCTCGAGACGGTGCGAGGTCATTCGCCCTCTCCGGAGGTCGCCAACGCCGCGAGCCAATCGCGCACAGATTGGGGCGTCTCGAAGAACCCGATAGCCCCCGGTCGCGGTCTACCGACGGAGTATGCGCAGCCGCCGCAGGCGGTAACGGCCGCGAAACCGGACTCGTCGGTCGTATCGTCGCCAATGAATATCGGCGTTCGGCCGCGGAAAGGCTCGTGTGTCAGAAAGAGAGCGACCGCTTTGCCTTTGTCGAAAGTCGCTCGTTTCACTTCGAAGGCATAGTGCGCATCCTCAATCTCGAGGCCTTGCCACGGCTCTGATGCAATCAATTCTCGCAGAGCGTCGCGCAAATTCGGAGCAATCTCGGGGTTCACGCGATAGTGGATGGCGACACTGAAGCCCTTATCTTCGATCAGAATCCCGGGAAATCCACGGAGCGCAAGGCTCAGTGCGGTCCTGAACGAGGCAGGCAACTCGCTCGCGGCGGGCGTAATTCGTATCGGCTCGTCCGGTTCGACGCGAATTTGGGCGCCGTGAACTCCGCTTGCGCGCAAGCGCAACGGCGCGAACAAGCGGTCGATTTCATCGATCGTGCGTCCGCTAACGAGCGCCAAGGCGCCCTTGAGCTTGCTCGCCGCGCGCGCCAGCGTTCCCACGAGCCCCTCGGGCACCGAGACCGCATCAGGCCGGACAGCAAGGTCGAGAAGCGTGCCGTCAACGTCAAGGAAAAGAGCTGAATTTTGGCCCTCGACCATCCGCAGGGCTTCATCCACGCCTATGCACGCGTCGCGCTGCGCCTCCGCGGTAGCGGCGAGCGGCGTCATGCCCAGAGGCGCCGCTTCGACCCCGACGAATTTCGGCAATGACTATCATGATTAGCCCGTTTGAGGCCCGAGGTTTGGCTCGCGGCAAGTCTAGAAAAATGTCTGGCGCGACCCAATTCCCTCTGAGGGTCGCGTCTGCCACGGTTTTCCGGAAAACACACCACCCAAAGCCTCACAGTTCACTTCCAGAACGCGCGGCGTCGGATAAGGTTCCGACGCGCCTGGCGGACCCGCTCCGCGCGGCGCCCCGCACTGCGCCACGCGCGAAAGGGCCTCGGGCGACGATATCAGTCGAAATCGTCTCCCGTGTGCCCCGGCGATTTCGCGGCCTTGGCCTGCTCTTCCTGAGTCTTCCCGCAAGCCCTTGTTTTGATTTGGTGAGCGCGGTGGGACTCGAACCCACGACCCCCTGATTAAAAGTCAGATGCTCTACCGATTGAGCTACGCGCTCGCCTTGGGCGTCAGGGCGCCTCGTGCGTACTCGCTTCGATCCCGAGGGTCAATGACTATCAGTCTTTTGCCGCGGCCGCGCCCGCCTGTGCGGCTTTGTCAGGTCTCGACGCCGCGCGCTCGCGCGGCTTTCAGGTCGGGACGCCTCGCTCTCTCGCGGCTTTGAGGCGGGCGAAGTCGTCGCCGGCGTGGTGGGAGGAGCGGGTCAGCGGCGACGATGAGACAAGCAGAAAACCCTTCGCGCCGCCGATCGTTGCGTATTCGGCGAATTCCTCGGGAGGGACGAAGCGCTGCACCGGATGGTGCTTCGGCGTCGGCTGCAGATATTGGCCGATGGTGAGGAAATCGACGTCGGCAGAGCGCATGTCGTCCATCATCTGCAGGACTTCGCTGCGCTCCTCGCCCAAGCCGACCATCACGCCCGACTTGGTGAAGATTGTCGGGTCCAGTTCCTTCGCCCGCTGCAAGAGCCGCAGCGAATGGAAGTAGCGGGCGCCGGGGCGGACGCTGAGGTACTTCGAGGGCACGGTCTCGAGATTGTGGTTGAAGACGTCTGGCTTCGCCGCAATGACGATCTCGAGCGCGCCGTCCTTGCGCAGGAAATCGGGCGTCAGCACCTCGATGGTCGTCTCTGGCGATTTGGCGCGGATCGCGAGAATTGTGTGGGCGAAATGCTCCGCCCCGCCGTGGGAAAGGTCGTCGCGGTCGACAGAGGTGACAACGACATGGCTGAGCCCGAGGGCTGCGACCGCTTCCGCAACGCGGCACGGCTCCCCGGCGTCGAGCGCGTCCGGCAGGCCGGTCCGCACATTGCAGAAGGCGCAGGCCCGCGTGCAGGTTTCGCCCATGATCATGAAGGTTGCGTGGCGCTTCTCCCAGCACTCGCCGATATTGGGACAGTTCGCCTCCTCGCAGACGGTCGCAAGCTTGAGCTCGCGCACGATCCTGCGGGTCTCGGAGTAGAGCGGCGAGCCGGGCGCCTTCACCCGGATCCAGGCTGGCTTGCGGGCGACCGGCTGGTCCGGCCGGTGCGCTTTTTCCGGATGACGCGGGCGGGGCCTGGAAACCTCCCTCAGATCTTCCGGCAGCGTGTCGATGATGCGGGTCATGCAGAGGGTATGTAGGACCGGGCCGCGCGGCGGTCAAACAAGGTTGATCAGATCGCCGCGCTGCGGCTCGACAGCGCCCGCCAGACGATAAGGAGGATGATCGAGCCGACGAGGGCGGCCAGGAACTGCTTGAACGAGCCATAGACGGCGAAGTCCGCCATCGAGGCGAGTTCCGAGCCGATCCAGGAGCCCGCGATGCCAACAATGATGTTGGTGAAGAGGCCGTGGCGCCAGCCGACGATCATGCCGCCGATCCAGCCCGCGAGCCCGCCGATGATGACGAGCGAGACAAAATGAATGTTCGGCGTGCCGAGCAATGTGACCGGTTGATCCATCAGAAACCCTCCCGCAAGCGCCTTGGCCGCTCGAGCCCGCGCCGAGCTATTTTGTCTTGGCCCGCCCGTATGACAGGGAATTGACGGTTGGTCGAGCAACGACAGTGGCGGCTCGATCACGCCGGGGTCGACCGTCTCCCAGGGGGTCGTCTCGAGACCCGGCCGCGTGTACTGGTAGCCCTTCGAGCGCACATCATCGACCCGTTCGGCAACGTGATCCGCTTCTGCGAGCCGCTCGAGCCGATGTGAGCCGCGAGCGCGGCCCGTCCACAAAGGGCCGGCGGAGGCCCTACGCGACCGCGCGCCTGCGCAAAACAAGCATGGTCGAGACGGCAGTGTTCAGGACGAGCAGCGTGGCCGGGTAGAAGGAGGTGGCGAAGGAAATCGGGTCCATCGCCATCAGCGAGGGGACGAATTTGGCGCCGTTGAGGGCAAAACTCGTGACGCTGTCTTTCCTCGGATGAGACCAACCACGGACGAACGTCGGGCCATAGCCGAGCGCGTCGACGATTGTGGTCAGCGCGGCCGCGACATTCGGCTCCCGGTGAAGAGGTAGAGGACGAAAACCGCGCCGCCGACGACCGCAAAAGACCATTCCTGACGGGAGAACCTTCGTTCCCCTCGTGCGACGCTCGCCGCGACGAACACAAAGCTGATGATCGTCATCGCCAGCAGGGTCCAGCTGCCCTGATGCGCGCCCTGGTCGCGTTGCACCCAATAGCCCGTAGCGCTCAGGATTCCGAACAGAAACCACGACAGCGGATGGGGCCGAGCGTCGCCGCGCAGGGTTTGAAATACGTAGATGATCGCCGCGATGACCGCCAAGGCGACCGAAAGAATCCCGAGCGCGTCCCTCCAGTCTTCCAAGACCTGCAAGACAACGCGCCTCGCCGCGCAACGGCACGCGCGCTGCAAACCGTATCAGACCCGCGTCAGCGTCGCGACGTAAAATCCGTCGGTGCCGGTCGTCCTCGGGCTCAGTCGAAACCCGGGACCGAAGCGCGACGCATGGTCGGCTAGCGCCGGCAGGCCGGCGGAGCGCGCCTGGGCCGCCGCACCGATAGGCAGCATGTCGTCGTGGCGCGCGAGAAACGCGGACGCTCGATCCTCGTTCTCGGCCCTGAGCACCGAGCAGGTGGCATAGACGATCCGGCCGCCGCGCTTCACGAACCGCATCGCGCTTTCAAGCGCTTCGTCCTGATCTTTCAGGCGCTGCTCCAGCGCGCCCGGGCGCATCCGCCATTTGGCGTCCGGATTGCGTCGCCAGGCGCCCGAGCCGGTGCAGGGCGCGTCGATCATCACGAGGTCGCAGCGCTCCTCGAGATCGCCCAAAATGTCCGCCTGTCCGCGCGGCGCCCGGACCTGCACGTTGCGCGCGCCAGAGCGAGCGAGTCGCTCGAAGATCGGCGTCAGCCGCCGCCCATCCGTGTCGGTCGCATAGATCTGGCCGTGATTGTCCATGGCGGCCGCCATCGCCAGCGTCTTGCCGCCAGTTCCTGCGCAGAGATCGAGGACCTGCATCCCGGGCCTGGCTTCCGCCAGCAATGCGGCAAGCTGCGAACCTTCGTCCTGCACCTCCACGAGGCCCTTGACGTAAGCGGGCTCCGCGGCGAGCGCCAGCCCGCGGCCGTCCAGGCGGATGGCGATGCGGAGGCCGACGGGGGAGAACGCCGTCGGCTGAGGCGATAGATGAGCGAGCGCAGCCAAGACCTTGTCACGCGTGGTTTTGAGAAGGTTCGCGCGCAAGTCGACCGGGGCACGATCGGCCAAGGCCCGGCCCTCCTCGGCGGCGGAACCGCCGAAGCTCGCCTCGAATTGAGGCGTCAACCATTCGGGAAAATCGCCGGCCACATACGCCGGCGCGCCAGTAAGGTCGGCGGTCGCCAGGCGCCCTCGCTCGGCGTCCGTCAGCACCGGTGGCGCGTGGCCCTGCCCCGTGAAGAGCGCCGCGACGGCGTCAGCGTCGAGGCCGCGCGTCTGCCTCAGCGCGCCCATGATCTCGGCGCGCGGCGTCTCTTCGCCCATAAGCCAGGCCGACGAAGCTTTGCGCCGCAGCGCGTCATAAACGAGGCTCGAAATCGCCGCCCGGTCGCCCGAGCCTGCAAAGCGGTGGGCGAGCCCCCAGTCCTTCATTGCCTCGGCGGCCGGCCTGCGACGGGTCTCGATGTCGCCGAGAATGTCGATCGCGGCGGCGACGCGGGCGGCGGGGGTCATACGCCCTCTTGCCGCAAATCTCCGCCCGACGCAAAATCACCGCAAGGACACTGTCGGTGGCGGCGGATCAAGGGCAGGATCACCAAGTGCGAAGGCGGCTGCCTCTGTCGCTAGCGGCCCTTCTGGCGGCGAGCCCCGCCTGCGGCCAGGCTATCGATCTTCGCGATCAACGCTATTGCGAAATTCTTGTCGGCGCGCACGGGTCTTATTTCCCGCATGAGCTCGTCGTCTACAACACCATCGGCCTCAACGACTGCCCCCAGTCGCTGTGGTCGAGAATCACCCCGGCCAAGGTGAAGGCGGAGGCAAAGGCTCATTTCGTCAGGCTAAACGGGCCGCGGCATTGGACGATCGACGGCTTTGTCGGTTCGGAGCTTCTCAATCCCGCGGTTCGGATGTTCGAGGGGCTCGCGATGCGCGAAGCCGGCCTGCTCCAATTGGGCTTCCGGGATTTTCTGTCGCAGAGGCCTTACGCCGAGCACACGGTCGCGCGCAAAACCACTGAGCTCTTCAAGGCGGGCCTGCCCGTTTTCCAGCTTCTCGACCCGGATGGCGAGGTCTTCTTCATGCAGTCCTACAGTCTTCAGGTCGACCCCAGGCAGACGATGGACTCGCTCAAGACGCTCGGGCAAAGACTGCGGCTTCCTAGGGGATGGTCCTTCCGGGTCGTCACGTTGAGGTCCGATTATCCGCTCGAAGCCGCCGGCGGCCAGGCCACGGTCGTTCAGGACGACCTGCTCAACACCTATCAGAAGTCTGCGGCGAAGGCTGGCGACGAATTATAGCGGAAGCGCGAGATCGCTTCCAGCTTACCGGGTGGCGAACGGCCCTTGGTCGGACGATCCACCGAACAATGCGCGGATGCCGGCGAGCACATTGCGCGCGGGCGGACCATCGACGAGCGTGGACAGATAGTCCTCCGCCCATTTCCTGATGTCATTTTCGAGGAGATAGGCGACCATCGGCGCGTGGCGTTCGCGCCGCTCGGCCAACGGCATCTCCAAAGCGCGCTTGAGCGCGGCCGCGACGGCGTCGGTCTCGTGCGGATTGACGACCAAGGCCTGGTCGAGTTCCTTCGCCGCGCCCGCGAATTGCGACAACACCAGCACTCCCGGGTCTTCAGGATCCTGCGCAGCCAGATACTCTTTGGCGACGAGATTCATCCCGTCCCGCAGCGGCGTCACCATCGCGACGTCGGCGGCGCGGTAGAGACCCGCCAGAACCGTGCGCGAATAGGAACGGTTGACGTAGCGGATCGGCGTCCAGGCCGCATCGCCAAATCGGCCGTTGACCCTGCCAATGAGGCCCGTCACCTCGCTTTCGATGTCGCCATATTGCTTGACGTCGGAACGGCTCTTCGGTGTGATCTGCAACAGCGTGACATTCCCGCGCCACTCGGGATTGTTCTCGAGAAGCCGTTCAAACGCCTTCACGCGGTCCGGAATGCCCTTCGAATAGTCGAGGCGGTCGACGCCAAGCACCAGACGGCTGCCCCCGAGGCTCTCACGGACCAGGGCGACAAGCGCCGAGCGGCCAGCGTTGCGTGCAAGGCGCATGTACGCCTTGGTCTCGATGCTAACAGGAAAGGCGCCGAGCCGCACTTTTCGGCCCTCGATCTCGAATGCGGAGCCCCGAACCTGGACGGCGCCCAAAGTCGTCAGGTAACGGGCGAAATTATCGCGATCGTTCTCAGTCTGGAAGCCAACCAGATCGCAATAGGTCAGCCCGCCGAGAATCTCGGCGTGCTGAGGCAGCGTCTGCAGGATGTCCGGCGGCGCGCAGGGCGTGTGCAGAAAAAAGCCAATTCGATTGCGATGGCCGCGCGATCGCAGTTCTCGTCCCAGCAACATCAGATGATAATCGTGCACCCAGATGACGTCGTCCTCGTTGAGCAGCGCGCTCAATCGGTCGGCGAACATGCGATTGACGCGCATGTATCCGCTTGCATCGACGCGGGAGTATTCCTGCAGGTCCACCCGGTAGTGAAGAATAGGCCAGAGCACGCTGTTGGCTAGCCCGTTGTAATATTCCTGGATGTCGCTTTTCGATAGATCGATGAGAACGTATGTGACCTTGTTGACCTCGACTGCGTGCGACGTTTCGACGGGGTCGTCCGTCACTTTGCCGCTCCAGCCGAACCACATTCCCTTGCGATTCTTCAGCGCCGCTTTCACCGCCACCGCCATCCCGCCCGCGAGCGGCGTGCGGGGCGAGTCGGGAACCGCGACGCGGTTGGAGACTATGATGAGACGTGCGCCCAAGCATCCTCCCAACTCGACGACAAGCGCGTCGCGGTTTTTATGATGCCGGCCATGGAGTAGGTTTGCGGCAAATTACCCCAAAGCTCGCCGGTGTCCGGATGAATGTCCTCGGAGAGCAGTCCGTAGGCGTTGCGGCTGGCGAGAATCGATTCGAAGAGATCGCGCGCCTCAGCCTTCCGCCCGATCTGGCCGAGCGCATCCATGTACCAGAAGTTGCACGCGAGGAACGCGGTCTCCGGCGCGCCGAAATCGTCCGGGACGGTGTAGCGCATGATCCGCCCGTTGCGCATGAGCTCCCGGCCGATCGTCTCGCACGTCCTGATGAAGCGCGGGTCCTTCGGCGGCAGGAGGCCAAGCTCGGAGACGAGCAGGACGCTAGCGTCGAGCGCGGGCTCGCCGAAAGCCCCCGTCAGCGCGCCGTGCTTTTCGTCCCAGGCCTCAGCGAGGATGCGGTCGCGCAATTTTTCCGCGCGCACCGTCCAGTACTCGGCGCGGTCGTCGAGGTTGAGCCTTGCCGCGATCCGGCCGAGCCGGTCGCAGGCTGCCCAACACAGAGTGGCGGAATAGGTATGCGCCTGCGCCCGGGTCCGATATTCCCAAAGTCCCGCGTCCGGTTCGAAGGCTAGGGCGAGCGCGCGCTCGCCGTGACGCTCCAACTGCCGATACAGCGATTCGTCGCCCATTTTCGACAGACGCTCGTCCACGAACATCTGCGTCGCCGCGAGCACGACGCTGCCATAGACATCGTTTTGCGTTTGCAACGCCGCCTGATTGCCGACTCGGACCGGACCGTGACCGAGAAAGCCCTTCAGGTCCGGCGCAACCGTCTCCTCGAGCGAAGAGAACGGCACGATGCCATGCACCGGCTGCATCGTCTTGGCGTCGGTGGCGATTGTCGTGATGTAGTGGATATAGGACTCCATCGTCTGCGTCGCGCCGAGCCGGTTCAGCGCGTCGACGACGAAATAAGCGTCCCTGAGCCAACAGTATCTGTAGTCCCAGTTGCGCGTCGACGAAGGCGCTTCGGGGATGGAGGTCGTATGCGCGGCGATGATCGCGCCGGTTTCCATGAAGCTGCTCAGTTTCAAGGTGATCGCCGATCGTATCACCACCGACT
Source organism: uncultured Alphaproteobacteria bacterium (assembly GCA_963721905.1). Classification (GTDB taxonomy): domain Bacteria; phylum Pseudomonadota; class Alphaproteobacteria; order Rhizobiales; family Beijerinckiaceae; genus Roseiarcus. The sequence goes on along the minus strand of CAVRMF010000025.1, from coordinate 149,814 downwards.
GCCATTCGAACGGCACTGCCAAATTGCGCGACCATTCGAGCCAGTGATCGCACGTGCGGTTGAGGAATTCCCGGCTCGTCGTGTCGATGGCGCTCAAGAAAGGATCGTCCTGGCCGAAGATCAGACTGATCGGATGCGTGAGCGGGAACGGGATTTCGCCGACAATATAGGACAGCGGCGCGTCGGTGTTCAGGCGCACCACCTGAGCCCCGCCGATGTAGCGGATGTGATTGGAGCCGACGACGACGTTTGTCGTCGGGCGCCCATAATTGTGGGTTGGTCGCACGCGGATGGTTATCCGCGGCAGACCGGCCAGCGGTTCGATCCGGCGGATGATTTGCGGGGGCCGGAACGCCCGCTCGAAGCGCTCGAAGCGCGGCGCGAAATCCGTCACGCGCAGCTTTGCGCCGCTCGAGTCGGTCAGAACCGTTTCGACAACCGCGGTGTTGCGCAAATAGTCCGACTGCGTCTCGGCGAGCCCAGCTAGCGTGACGTCGGTAAACCCCTTCTCTTCATCTCCGGCCAGGAGGCGCGAAAAGACCGGATCGGAATCGAAGCGGGGGAAACACCACCAAACAACTCGGGCGTTGCGATCGACGAATGCCGCGGTGCTGCTGTTGCCGATCAGCGCAAGGTCGAGGTTTTGCGTGCGGGTTTGGCGCTCCGCGATCATGCCCTGTCTCCGGATTGAGAGAAATCGGCCACCCGCTCACGCGCTTCGCTCGGGTCAGCGAAAGCGCCGTCCGCACGCGGGCTTCTGCGGCCGATCGAAAGAGCAGAGCCGTCGCGCTCGAGACTAGAACGCTGGTCTCTGACGAAGGCTCCGAAAAATTCCTCGCCGTCAATGTCGAGAGATAAGGCGACCGGCCTGTCGCTCGCTCCTGCCGGGTCGTCCGTCGCGGCGCCGGCGCGCGATGGCCTGATCGAAAGCGTCAAACGCGCGCCTCCTCACGCCCCGGGCCCCCGTACCCGCAGTTTGGGGCAAGAGCGTGATCAGCGACCGGGGCGCGCTGATTTTCGCCGGGACGCAGGCGCCGTCGGCATCTCGGTTTTGGTTGATTTCAAAGGCTTACGGCGCCATCTAGGCTCCTTGTAAGGTGCATGCCGATAAGTCTTCTTTGAGCCCGTGGTTTCGACTTCCTCATTAACCGCATTAATACATAATAGCTCAGTTATTCTGCATACGCGTAGGGGCCGCCCCTGGCGAGCGCCTTCCGATAGGCGGGGCGGGCGTGAATGCGTTCGACGAAGGCCGCGAGCCGGGGCCGGCCTTCAAAGACGCCGCTCCGCGCGCCCGCCGTCTCGAGCGGGAAGCTCATCATCACGTCGGCCGCCGAAAATTCCTCCCCGGCGAACCACGGACTTCTGCCGAGTTCCGCCTCGACCAAATCGAACATGGCCTTCAAATTCGGCGCGACATAGCCCTGCCGTGCGCCGTCGGTGACCGCCTTCGCCGCCTCGCGCATCTGCGCAGGCGCTCGGCCGGGCGCCGAAGTGAGCACGAGGTCGAGGAGAACCTGCGGCATCAGCGAGCCTTCGGCGAAATGCATCCAATAGGTCCAGCGCCGTCGCTCGGGCGTTCCCGCCTCGGGCCGCAGGCGACCCCCGTTCTTTTCGGCCAGATATTCGATGATTGCGCCGGTCTCGGCCACGGTGACGTCGCCGTCGACGAGGACCGGCGATTTTCCGAGCGGATGGACCGCGCGCAAGGCGGGCGGCGCGAGGCGGGTCACGGGATCGCGCTCGTAGAACCTAATCTCGTAGGGAAGCTCGAGTTCTTCGAGCAACCAGAGCACGCGCTGCGAGCGCGAGTTGTTGAGATGATGGACGATCAGCACTAGCGCCTCCTTCATCGGCCAGGCCGTCCTCAAGACCCCTGAAGGACGATCATACAGGCTCTCGCGCGTCGTCGCGATGTCCCTGCCGCCGGGCCGCCTCGCATTGCTTGAGCCCGGCGGGGCGCGGCTCGGAGAAAGGGGTTGCATTTCCCGCCGCCGCCCGGTCTACCGGCTTGAGCCGCGCTAGGATCCGCCCCCGACCGACAGGAGAGCCATTTGTCCAAGACTCTGCGCATTCTCGTTTCGTGCGTCGTTCTCGCCGGTCTTGGCGCTTGCGCCGCCCCGCCGCCCCCGCCGCAGGTCGTCGCTCCGCCGCCCGCCAAGAAGCTCGACGCGAAGACCGAGCTCGAGAACCACAGCTGAGGCCGGGCGGCGCCTTCCAGCGAGCGTCGCTCGCACAATCGCCGCCGAGTTCAAATCCCGGTCGGGTGGTAGTTCGGGCTCTCGCGGGTGATCGCGACGTCGTGGACGTGGCTTTCGCGAAGGCCCGCGTTGGTGATGCGCATGAACCGGGCCTTCTTCTGGAACTCTGGAATCGTTCCGGCTCCGACATAGCCCATCGCGGCGCGGAGGCCCCCCGCGAGCTGGTGCATGATCGCCCCGACGGGCCCGCGATAGGGCACTTGGCCCTCGACGCCCTCGGGCACCAGCTTCATCTGATCCTTCACGTCCTGCTGGAAGTAGCGGTCGGCCGAGCCTTGGCCCATCGCCCCGAGCGAACCCATGCCGCGATAGCTCTTGTAGGACCGGCCCTGGTAGAGGAACGCCTCGCCCGGGCTCTCGTCCGTGCCGGCGAGCAGCGAGCCGATCATCACGCAGTCCGCGCCGGCGGCGATCGCTTTGGCGAGGTCGCCCGAATATTTGATGCCGCCGTCGGCGATCGCCGGCACGTCCGCTGCGCGGGCCGCCTCGACCGCCTCGAGAATGGCGGTGAACTGCGGCACGCCGACGCCGGCGACGATCCGGGTGGTGCAGATCGAGCCCGGCCCGATGCCGACCTTGACCGCATCCGCGCCGGCGTCGATCAGCGCCTGCGCGCCCTCGCGCGTCGCGACATTACCCGCGATCACGGAGACCTTGTTGGTCGCGCGCTGGATGCGGCGAACCTGGCTCAGAACCAGCTCTGAATGGCCGTGCGCGGTGTCGACGACCAGGCAGTCGACCCCCGCCGCCATCAGGAGTTCCGCGCGCTCGAATCCCTTGTCGCCGACGGTCGTCGCGGCGGCGACCCGCAGGCGCCCGTCGCCGTCCTTGGCGGCATGGGGATGGGCCGTCGCCTTCTCGATGTCTTTAACAGTGATGAGGCCGACGCAGCGCGCCTTCTCGTCGACGACGACAAGCTTCTCGATGCGATGCTGATGCAGAAGGTGGCGCGCCTCCTCGTGGCTGACCCCTTCGCCGACGGTCACCACCTTGCGGGTCATCAGGTCCGTTACCGGCTGCCGGGGATCGTCGGCGAAACGCACGTCGCGATTGGTGAGGATCCCGATGAGCTTCGACGGCTTGCCGTCCGACCCGCGCTCGACCACCGGGATTCCGGAGATCGAGGCGCGCCGCATGACGGCAAGAGCGTCGGCGAGCGTTGCGTCCGGGAAGATGGTGATCGGGTCGACCACCATGCCGCTCTCGAAGCGCTTGACCTTGCGCACTTCCTCGGCCTGGTCGGCGGGCTCGAGATTGCGGTGGATGACCCCGATGCCGCCCGCTTGCGCCATCGCGATCGCGAGCCGAGCCTCGGTGACGGTGTCCATGGCCGCGGAGACGATCGGCAGGTTGAGCCGAATCGTGCGGGTGAGCCGGGTCCCGATATTGGCGGCGCTCGGCATGATCGCGCTCATGCCCGGGCGGAGCAGCACATCGTCGAACGCGAGCCCCTCGGGAAGTCCGGTCTCAACGTCCGCCATCGCCGTCATCCTTCGACTCGCGGCATGGAGCAGGGCTCCATCCGTCATATGGCGCGGCTGCCTAACATGGCGCGGGCGAAGTTCCTAGCGGCGCTAGCCGCCGGCAGGATTTCGAGCAGCGGATAGACAACCCGCCACCTTTGGCGCGGGTCCGAGAGCGCCGAGAAGCCGCTGGCAGTGTGCGAAGCGGACGGCCGGAGTTGACGGATAGCGCTGAAGAACTCGAATTTGACGTCGATCACGATTTATAAGGCCGTGGGCGGCTTCGATGAAAAATTCCTTGGGGGCTCGGCGGACCGACCGGCTTACCGCCTGCGACGCTCCCATATGCCTGGAGTAGGACTATAGGCTGAGATGACGCGACGTGCGCCCAACGAGATTTTCGCGGTGGCAAGCACAGACGTTGTGGATTTCCGCCCTAACCCAAATCGTTTGAATCTGGAGGCAGCGGCCGTGGTTGTGCCGGTCGCGCCGCACGACACCAACCTATCGCCATGACTAGTCGTCGCGGGCCTTCACTCCCACCGTCACTGACCAACGAAGGAGTCCTCGGTAGCCCCTAGAGGCTTCCAGGAATCCGAGCCGGACTCGAAGGTTGCGCGCCCAAGCGCGCACGCAATCAGAACGATCGCCAACGCTACCGCGATGAAAATCGTCAACGACAAAAGTTCTTTCCTACTGGAGATATGAGCGTTGCGAGCGCTCGAAAGTGTTTCGATGCCGCGCATATCTGAACCTCCTGCTCGACCATCAACGAGCGCCCCTTGCTAGCTGCGTACCGCTCTAAACGACGGCTGGCTGTGACGCGCCTCACAGTCTTATTTCGAAAGCAGAGCGGGCTTTACGGAGCCCGCGCGAGAATGCCTGCCTCAAAGCGGGCGATTACGCCCTCGAGCGTGAAGACCCTGGGCTCTGGCACAGAAACGAATCCAGCCCGAGACAGTGGCGGGCGGCTTCGGGCCTTTAACCCGTTCGCCGAGCACTCCTGGAATGATTGGGTGGAGGGCGCTCCGAACGGCATCAGCATGCCAAGATGGTCGTTGTCGCTACGCCTGAGGCGTGGGAGATCGTCACTCCTCTGGCAATCCCGCCTTGCGGAGTCCGTCGAACGAGGCCGGAAGATTCGGCGTGTGTTCCTTCAACCATTTGAGCGTGATTGCGGGATTCAGACGGCGGGCCTCGGCGAGGGCCGCCGTCGCCTCGTCGAGTCTCCCCGCATGTGCGTAGGCGGCCGCCAGGTTCGTATAGGCGAAAAACGGCCGATAGCCCGAGTCGATCGCCTTGCGAAATTCGTCGATCGCCGCGTCGAAATGGCCGAGGCCGATCTCCGCCTCGCCCAGGTCGACGTGAAAAACGCCGACAAAGGGGTCACGCGGGCTCAAGCGCATCGCCCGCTCCATATCGGCCTTCGGCTGCTCGTATCGGCCGAGGGAATTTTCGGCGATGGCGCGCGCTATCAAAAGCAAGACGTCATTCGGATTGATGGCGAGTCCGGCATCGGCGGCGCCGAGGGCTTCACTGGGCCGGCGCGACAAGCCCAGATATCGGGCCTTGGCGAAGTACACTCCGGGATCGTCGGGGGCGAGATCGATCGCTCGATTGGCTGGCCCCAGGATTTTGGCGTCGTAGTCGGTCCCGGGGTCGCCCCACCCGTTGTTCCAATCAAATACGTAGGTTTCGGCGCTTCCAGCCAAAGCCTGGGCGTCGTTGGGGTCGATCTGGAGCGCGCGCTCGAACAGGGCCCGCGCCTCGAGGTTTTTGCTCTGGCTGTCGATGCCGCGATTGAATAGGTCGTTACCGCGCATGATCAAATCGACGGCGTCCGGATTCTTGGAACGACCGCCCTTTTCGGCTTCGGCCTTGGTCAAAGCCCACCCCAAACTATTGGCCAAGCGCGCCACGACCTGATCCTGCAGCTTGAACAGGTCGGCCACGTCCTCGTCGAAACGGTCGGCCCAGAGATGCGCGCCAGATTCGGTGTCGACGAGTTGCGCGTTGATGCGCACCCGGTTCTGATCGCGCTGCACAGAGCCTTCGAGCACGTAGCGGACGCCGAGCTCCTTGCCGATCTCCTTGGCGTCGACGCTCTTGCCCTTGTAGGTGAAGGCGGTGTTGCGCGCGATCACGAAACTGTTGGGGATGCGCGACAGATCGGTTGTGAGATTCTCGGTGATCCCGTCGGCGAAATAATCCTGGGCAGGGTCGCCAGAGAGATTGGCGAAGGGCAGCACGACGATGGAGAGATGCGCGGCCTCGGTGGGCGGCGGCTTGTTCGAGGCAATGGTCGCGGGTCGGTTCGCGCCAAGGAAATACCAAGCGCCACCCGCGATGACGATGAGCGCGACGATCCCCGCGCCCAGAAGCGCGAGCATCGAACGCTTTTTCGGCTTGGGCGGCTTCTCGGCGGGCTTAGGCTCTGTCACAGGATTCGTCTGGGCGGGGACGCCGACTTGCAGCGAATAAACGCGGATCGGCTCGGCGATGTTCTTGAGTTGGGTTGGGCCGAGATCGGTCACGGCGAGATCAAGCCGCCCCTTCACCTGACGATAGGCGTCTTCGGAGAGGCAGATCGCGCCGGGCTCGGCGATCCCTTCCAGACGCGCGGCGATATTGACGCCGTCGCCCATCAAATCGCCATCCGCCTCCTCGACGACATCGCCGAGATGGATGCCGACGCGGAACTCGATGCGGCGCTCGGACGGCACGCCCGCGTTGCGCTCGATGAGGCCGTTTTGCACTTCGATCGCGCAGCGCACCGCGTCGACCACGCTGCGGAACTCGATCAGAATGCCGTCGCCGGTGCGCTTGACCACGCGACCGTGATGCGCGGCGATGGCGGGGTCGATCAGATCGCTACGCAGGCCCCGGAGCCGCGACAGGGTGCGATCCTCGTCCGCGCCGGCGAGCCGGCTGTAGCCGACCACGTCGGCGACGAGGATAGCCGCGATCTTCCGGATCTCGCTCACGGCGAACCTCCGCCGCCATGGAGCCTAACACAAAGACCCGGCCAAATCCGCTTGTATCGACGCGAGACGATTCAGACGATGGCGGGGAACCTCGACCTACGGTCGACGGACGCTTTCGGTCGACCTTGACTCTCCGCCTCGCTGCGGAGGAGTGACCACCATTTGCGGACAGCCGTCGTCCCCTGCGCCATCTGGCGACGTGTCACATTAAGCCGACGCTAACTTAGATTGCGCGACCAGAGGCGGAGCAAGAGTTGCGCCCCAAAAAATCCTCAACGCGCCGTTAAGCCCGTATTTGGAACCGACGAAAAATTCTCGGACAAGCTCAATGAATATGGACGCAAAGTTGAATTCAGAGAACTCTTCCGCGGCCGGGGAAACCGGCGGACAAAGCGAAGTTTGCCACTCATCGGTCGCAAGACCGCTGGGATCGGAGACGGCGACTCCGGCGGCTGCCGCGGACGCGGCGTCGGCAGCGGGCTCCCTCGCCACCGGCGCCGGGGATGGAGGCCAAGCGAAGGCGGGTATTGCGCAGCTCGTCGAGCCTTCCGTTGAGGCGGCGAAAAACTCCTCCGCTGGGGTGACCGGCAGAGACAATCGAGTTGGCGACTCGCAAGTTGGCGCGTCGTCGGTCGCGATCGCATCGTTCGACGGGGCGGCGGTTGATCCTCTCGGGGAGGCATTGGCGGCCCTCGATGACAGGGATTATGCGACGGCTCAGCGGCTTTTTGCGGCGATCGGACGGAAGGACGCCGCTGAAGCTATCAAGGACGCATTGGCGGCCCTCGATCGCAGGGATTATGCGACGGCTCAGGGGCTTTTTGAGGCGCTCGGCCAGAAGGGCGCCGCTGCCGCGCGGCCGAAGGGATCGGCGCCGTTGACTCCGGCGCCGCCCAAGCCAGCGGCGTCGGCAGCGGGTCCGATGGCGTCCGACTCCAGCAATAAAGCCCAGGAGAAACCCGTAACATCGCCGCTCGAAGTTATTCCGCTTGTGGATGCGGCGTATCGCCGGTCTGTACCTCAGGCAGAAAAGGCAAAATCGCGCCGTCTCAAACGGTTTTTCCTCGGGACCGGCTTGGCGTTATTTGCGCTTTTTGGCGTATCTGCGATTTATGGTTCGCCACTAAACTGGACGTTTCCGACCACGAAAAGCCAGGCGATCGCCGGTCTTTCTTCAGCTGTCGATGTCCTCAAGGCGGATCTGGAGGCGATCACCGGCCAAACCGCGCGCGAGGAGGAACGATCCGAGATGCGCGACCTCAGCGCCGCGCTCACACAGGTGACCGTCCGGCTCGATCAGATCGAGCACGAGTACGGAGCGCGTTTGGACAAGCTCAGCGAGCGCGTCGACCAGGATCCGTCCTTGAGAGTTGCCGATATTGCGGCGAGGCTCGATAGGCTGGAGAAGAAAGCCGCCTTCCCGGCTACTCCCGCCTCAGAATCTGCCGATGTCGTGGCGAGGCTCGATAAATTGGAGAAGAGAGTCTCCGTGGCGGCTGCGCCTGCCTCAGAAATTGCTGACCTCGCGACGAGGCTCAACAAATTGGAGAAGAGAGCCGCCCTCCCGGCCACAAGTTCGGCCAAGCCGCCTGCCACGCCGAAAGAATCGTCGCTCGTGGCAAGGGCGGAACCTGCCGGCCCGAATGAAACAGCCAGATCCGACAACCCAGGGCCTGTGCTCCGAGATTATAGCGTCGAGGATGTGCGGGACGGCATCGCGGTGGTTGACAGTCGCTACGGCCCGCAAGAGGTAGCGGCCGGAGATTTTATCCCTGGGGCCGGACGCGTCTTACGAATTGAGAAACGGGGCGGCGAATGGTTCGTCCTGACAAGCCGCGGCGTCATTGCGAGCGGTCCGGCGCCCTAGCAGCGAGGCTGGCTCGCAAACGTGCGGTCCTCGTCCGCGCCGGTGTTTGCGCGAAGCGGACGGCCGGAGTTGACGTGGCGGTAAGCTGTGACTTAGCACGCAAATTTGCGTGCTGGCTTACAGCGAATGCGGCCAAAAGCCTCTGGGTTCAACTGGCCCGGGGAATAAAGCCAGGCACGCCCGTTCCCACCACGGTGTTGAACCGGACGTTCGTCGTTATGCGGTCCCGAATCTCCCGCATGGCATCTTCGGGCAGGTTCGAAATGTCAAAGTTCTCGCGGATACGGCGAGGCGTCGTCGAGGTGGTCAGGAAAGCCGTGCCGCGTTGCACGGCCCAGGCGAGCGCGACTTGAGCAGGGGTCTTGTGGACGCGCTGTGCGATGGCTGTGAGCACGGGGTCGTCCAGCACTTTCGGATCCATGCTGTGTCCCAAGGCTGCGAACGCCAGCAGGACAATGCCGTGCTCCCGACAGAAGTCGAGCAACTCCCATTCAGGGAGATATGGATGGGATTCGACTTGCACCACCGCGGGCTTGATCCGCGCCGCGGCGACGATCTCCCGCAGCTTCTCCAAATTCACATCTGACAGACCGATCGACTTGCAGTGGCCGTCGTCCACGAGGCGCTCGAGCGCTCGCCACGTATCGACCAACGTCACCCCGGAATCGTAGATGACCCGACCGTGCTCGTCCCTCGGGTCCTGCTCGTCGCCGGGTTGAAAGGCAAAAGGGGTATGAATGATATAGCAATCGACCGTGTCGATTTGCAGCCGCCTGCGGCTGGCGTCGAAGGCAGGTTTGACCCGCTCAGGACGATGATTGGTGTTCCATAGCTTCGTGGTGACGAAGACGTCCTCCCGCCGAACCGTCCCCGCCCTGAACACCGCCTGCATCGCATCGCCAATGGCTTCTTCATTGCGGTAGCGTTCCGCACAATAGAAATGCCGGAACCCCACTTCCAGTGCGGTCTGAGTCGCCTGTTTGGTCGCGACAGGATCGGGTATCAGCGTGCCAAACCCGACGGCGGGGATCGCGCCAGATCCATTGTTAAGAGGAATCCTCGTATAGCGAAGCGCATCGGGGGTCGCCATGCTCGTACTCCTCATCGATTGAGCGCCTGCGGACCGCTGACGAACGAATTGCCCCGAACATAGAATCGCAGCGGACTGTCGGCTGCGCGCGTAATGCCGATCCGTTTGCTCCGCCCGATTTCGCCCGACCCCTCACCGCCAGATCCGAGCCAGAGCGGGCCTGCCTGACAGAGGTCGATCCCGTCCAGCCGGCGATCGATCGCCAAGGCTTCGCATAATCGTCCCGGGCCCCGCGCCAAGTCTCGTACGCGCTCGCCGCCTCGATTTCGCTCCATGATCGCGACGCCAACGGTCGGCTCGATCGCCCTGATCAAGATGCCCGCGCCCACCCCGGGCGTCTCGCTCGAGACGTTGAGCATAAACGAGACGCCGTAGGCGAGATAAACATAGGCGTGCCCGCGCTCGAGGAAAAGCGTCCGATTGCGCGGGGTCATGCCCCGATAGGCGTGACCCGCGGGGTCGCCGACGACATATGCCTCGGTCTCCACGATGCGGCCGCCCGCCACGCCTTCGGCCAGTATCCGCACCAGCATTTTGCCGATGAGAAAACGAGCGAGCTCTGCGGTATCGACGGGGAGCTCCGCCCGATCCAGCACGCGCGGGCGCGCCACTGTCGCGCCGAATTCATCCCCTTCGCTCAACCGAACGCGCGCGCGAGGGTGCGGCTTCGAACGGGTCGGCAAAGTATTGGGTCTCGTGGGCAACCTTGCCATCCGGAACTCCGTGACGCTCACCCAATAGGACGGCCGGCCGTCATACGCGAGGATGAACTCCGTGACCCAGAAGTCTGCCCGCGCCGACGATGCGGCACGCGTGACGCGAGAGGCCCGGATGTTGCGCCACCCGAGAATGCGCTCGCTCGATTGAGGTTTCGAGCACCGCATCCTCTCGGCAAATTTGCTGCTCAGCCTCAAAGTCGTTGGCGTCGGGAGCTCAGTGGCGATCCCATGGCCGCTCTGATGTCGGGGTCTTCCATGTCAATCTTCTGGACAATTGCCGTTGCTGATGGGCCGTCGTATCATGCCCCGGCTGCACCCGTTTGGTTCACAGTGGATCGAGGTGACCTTTACTTAGAGCATAATGCTTGTTCTCTAACTTGACCGCTGGTCATACCAGGCAGGCTACTTTGCTAGAGTCGACATCCGCGACAACGACCTATCACCGCACGACGGTTGATGGTGTCGGAGTTTTCTATCGCGAAGCTGGTCCGAAGGACGCGCCGACGATCGTTCTCCTGCATGGTTTTCCCTCTTCCTCGCGCGAGTTCGATACGCTTATCCCCTTGCTCGCAACACGCTATCATCTGATAGCGCCGGATTTTCCAGGATTCGGTCAGAGTGACGCCCCGCCGCCATCGTCGTATCCCTACACCTTCGACAATCTGGCAAAGACGATCGACGGTCTTCTTGAGCAACTCAAGATCATCAAATACACCTTCTACCTTCATGACTATGGCGGGCCGGTCGGCTTTCGCATCATCTCGGCGCATCCGGAGCGGCTGCGGGCGCTTATCATCCAGAATGCCAATGCCTATAAGGAAGGCCTGGGCGCTAAGTGGGCCGGCATTGCGCAATATTGGGCCGATCGGAAAGCGCATCCTGAAGTGTTCGATGCGTTCGTGTCGCTCACAGCGACCGAACAGCGTCACACCCTCGGCGCCTCGCGTCCCGAACGTTACAACCCGGACACCTGGACTGACGAGTACGCCCACCTGTCGAGACCCGGCCAACGCGAGATCCAGGCCGATCTGCTGTACGACTACCGGACAAACGTCGCTTCGTACGCGGCGTGGCAAGCGTGGTTGCGCGAGCACAAGCCGCCGACTTTGGTGGTCTGGGGTCGGAACGATCCCTCGTTCATCGCTCCCGGCGCCGAGGCGTTCGAGCGCGATCTGCCGGATAGCGAAATCCACCTGCTCGACGCCGGCCATTTCGCCCTGGACGAAAAGAACGACGACATCGCGAGTCTTGTTCTCGCGTTCTTGGCCAAACATTCCGTCTGAAGTCGCAGTTCATTGCTAAAGCACACCGCCCGACGTATTCTGGCGAATGGAGAAATACCATATCCGAATTGGAGTCGGCTATGACCGAAGTAGAAGTCGAGCAGAAAACCTATCAGATGCCGCCGAAGGACGGCATTACCGTCGCACACTTTCTCACCGTCGCCGACATCGAGCGATCGCTTCGATTTTACGAAACGGTCTTCGGTAGTCGCATTCTGAGCAGAGGCGATAGTAAGGGCGCGCCGGGTTACATCCAGATCGCGAACACGTGGCTCATTGTCAACGTCGGAGGCGGTCCGACACCCGACAAACCAATGGTGACGCTTAGCGTCCCCGCCAACCCCGATTCTGTCAGCAGCTTTATGAATATCCGCGTTGCAGATATTCACGCGTGCTATGAACTATGGCGAAGTCGAGGAGCCGAGTTTATCACAGAGCCAAAGGACAAGTACGGCGAGACGCGCTGCTACATTCGCGATCCAGATGGTTATATTATCGAAGTTGGGCAAAGCAAGCCGGGCATCGCTTACGGCTGAACGGCACGACACATGAAAGCATCTGTGGTGACCGCGTACACTCCGGCGAGGGCGCCCAATGATAAACAACATCAATGATGAGGTTATTCTCGCGGCGCGTGTTTTTCTCGCGACACTGTTTCTGATCTTCGGTTGGAGAAAGCTGAGGGACTATTCTGGCACGGTAAGTCAGATGGTGCAGGATGGCGTTCCGACGCCGGTACTGGCTACTGTCGTAGCGATCTTCATGGAGCTTCCGGTTGCGTTCGCGGTCGCTGTTGGCGCGTTCACACGTCCGTCGGCCGTACTCTTGGTTTTATACACGCTGGGAACTTCGCTTGTTGAGCATCGCTACTGGACCGTTCCAGGCGCGGATTACGTCGACAGCCTGGAGAGCTTTTACAAAAACCTCAGCATTATGGGGGGCTTCTTGCTGTTGTACATTACTGGTGCTGGAAAATATTCGATCGATGTCTTGTGCAGCATCGCCGCACCATGACTTGCGTGCTATCGGGGCGAAGATGCAACGTCACGTTACGTAAAGGCGGAAGCATTCATGATTGGGTGTTCGCGGTCTACCTGGGACATCACAACGCCCGAACTCAAACAGGCGTGGCGGCAAGGCCGCAAGCAACTCTTCCATCCCTACGGTAAAACGCACGTCCCAGCCCTGCCCGAAGACATCGAAGGGAGACATCGAATGAGATGGATAATGGATTTACTGTTCCTTGGTTTCGGGTGGACCGACCTCGCCATCACCTTGAACCGGATCGCGGTTGGGGCATTCTTCATGCTGTCGGGATATCATAAGCTGTTCAACGCAGAGCGCCATCGTACGGTCGTCGATGAACTCAAGGCGCTCGGCGTTCCCGCGGTGGGCTTCAATCAATGGTGGGTGCCGTTGGTCGAGTTCAGCGCCGGGGCCGCCGTCCTTATCGGCCTATTGGCGCCACTCGCCGCGCTTGGCCTGCTTGTCATCATCCTCGTCGCCATGGCCACGTCGGGGCGGCAGCGAATCAAACTCTACAAGCCGATCGACGAAGCGGATCGCATCGACGATTGGCTCTATTTGCCGGAGACGCTTTATGCTTTTATGTTGATCATAGTCGTCTCGGCCGGCGCCGGGCCGTACAGCCTCGATGCCCTGGTCCTGGGTCTGATGAATAAGCACGTCGCGTGACACCGGGTTCTCAGCGGGGCATCCGCTCGACCCATTGCGCACGTGAAGGCCCCGGTTCGAACGGATCGGCGAAATACTGGGTCTCGTGGGCCACCTTCCCATCGAGGAACTCCATGATGCTCACCGTGTAAGACGGCCGTCCGTCGTACGCGAGGACGAATTCCGTGACCCAAAGGTCGCCCGCGCCGACGATGCGGCGCACCGTGAAGCGCTTCGCGTTCGGCTGCGCGACGCGAGAGGCTTGGATGTTGTGCCGGCCCCTGATGCGCTCGCCCGATTGCGGGTAGTCGAGCAGTGCGTCCTCCCGGTATATGTCGTGCTCGACATCGAAGTCATTGGCGTCCGAGGCGGCCCAGTGGCGATTGAGCGCTTCTCGAATCTCATTCTCATCCATCCTGATGCTCCCGTTCCTGGTCACTGAGGCCCCGCCGCACCGCGCCATCGCACGTTGACGCAAAACGCGAACCCGATCACGAACGCCATCTGGGCAGCGAGGAGGAAACGATGGCGCGCTTGCTTTCGGTTAACGTTGGGCTCCCGCGCGACATCCAGTGGCAGGGCAAAACCGTCCATACCGGAATCTGGAAAACGCCGGTGGAAGGCCGTCGAATGGTGCGGCGGCTCAACATCGACGGGGATGGTCAAGGCGATCTGCAAGGGCATGGCGGCGAGCATCGCGCGGTCTTTGTTTATCAGATCGATTCGTACCGCTATTGGCAAGCTCAGCTTGGCCGCAACGGCTTCGATTATGGCCAGTTCGGCGAGAATTTCACGATCGACGGCTTGCCCGACACAGAGGTGTGTATCGGCGACCATTACCGGATCGGAAGTGCGCTCTTCGAGGTGACGCAGCCGCGCGTCACCTGCTACCGGGTCGGCATCCGGATGAACGAGCCGCAGATGGCGGCGCTCCTCGTGGCGCATCACAGACCGGGCTTTTATTTTCGTGTCCTCGAGGAGGGCGAAGTCGAAGCCGGCGACGAGATCGTGCAGGTCGTGGCCGGTCCCGAGCGTTTGACCGTCGCCGAGACCGATGCGCTGCTGTATTTGCCCGGGCGCGACAGAAACGGGCTGGAACGGGCGTTGCGCATCCCGGCGTTGAGCGCCGGCTGGCGCTCCTCGTTCGAAACATTGCTCGAACGTGAACGCAAAGCCGGTACGACCGCCGGCAATCCCGGGTTGGCGCCGACGGCTGGGCAGGCGCCGGGATGGGCCGCATTCCGGCCGCTGCGGGTCGCGGAAAAGCGGCGCGAGAGCAGCAACGTGACCTCGCTGATGCTCGAACCGAGCGATGGCCGGCCGCTGACTGCCGCAATGCCCGGGCAGTTCATTGTGCTGCGACTGAAGCCCGCGCCCGAGGGGCCCGCCTTGCTCCGCAGCTACTCGCTGTCCGGCGAACCTGGCGAGGCGCGTTGGCGCGTTAGCGTCAAGCGGGAGCCAAACAGCGCGGCCGGGGCCTACGTCGAGGCGCGGCTCGCGGTCGGCGATGTCATCGACGCCAGTGCGCCACGCGGCAGCTTTACGCTGAGGCAGGGCGACGGCCCTGTGATCCTGTTGAGCGCCGGCATCGGCGCCACTCCGGTGCTCGCCATGCTGCACGCATTGGCCGCCGGCGCCTCGCGGAGCGAAATCTGGTGGGTTCATGGCGCCCGCAACAGCGGCGAGCATGCGTTTGCCGCGGAAGTGCAGGCGCTTCTCAAATTATTGCCCGGAGGCCACAGCCACATCCGTTACAGCGCGCCCGGCCCCACAGACCGACCGGGGGTCGGTTTCGACGCCGTCGGGCGCTTGGACGTGCACGTGCTGCAGGAGCTGGGCCTGCCTCGCGAGGCGGATTTTTATCTCTGCGGGCCCGCCGCGTTTATGAGCAGCCTCACCGCCGATCTGGCCAGCTGGGGTGTCTCAGCCGAGCGGCTGCACAGCGAGAATTTCGGCTCTGGTCCGGCGCTGACCCCGGGTGTCGCCGCCGCTCTGCCGCGACCGCCGCATCTGCCCGACCGGCCCGCCGGCGCTGGGCCGATGGTGTCTTTCGCGAGAAGCAATTTGGCCTTGCGCTGGGACTCGGCGTTTCAGAGCCTGCTCGAACTGGCCGAGGCCTGCGATGTGCCGGTGCGGTGGGCGTGTCGCACCGGCGTCTGCCACAATTGCGAGACCGGGCTTATCGCCGGCACAGTCGACTATCTCCCCGACCCGCTCGAGCCGCCGGCGGACGGCAATCTCTTGATTTGCTGCAGCCGGCCGCGCGCCGACATTGTACTCGATCTGTAAAAGCCGGCGCGGAGGCTGACCTGCCGAAGGTCGGGGCGCTTATCCGAATGTGCGGTTTCCGGCCGACCCGACGATCTGCGAGCGTTGCCGCCGGCGCGAGAAACCAGGGCCGCTTCGCGGACGACGGTCCGGATGGTAATGTGCGCCAATGTCGGATACCGCAAATAGCGTCATGGACGTCGAGGCGTTCCTCTCATGGGCGGAGGGACGCGACGGCCGCTGGGAGCTGCGCGACGGCCGGCCAGTCATGATGTCGCCCGAGCGCGCCGCGCACGCGCTGACGAAGTACGCGGCGCAGGAGTTGCTCAAGGCCGCCATACAGCGCGCCGGACTGCCCTGCCGCATGTTTCCTGACGGCATGACCGTCAGAATCTCCGCGCGCACCGCCTTCGAGCCCGACGCCCTCGTCGTCTGCCCGTCCCCGTCGGACCTCAACACGATGGAAATCCCGAATCCGGTCGTCGTGGTCGAGGTCCTGTCGCCGAGCACGGCGGCGGACGATCACGGGGTGAAGCTCGACGGCTATTTCTCGCTGCCGAGCGTCGAGCACTATCTCATTCTCGACGCGGACCGCCGGGTGATGATCCACCATAAGCGCGGTCAGGCGGGCGCCATCGAAACCCGCATCCTGCGCGACGGCCTCGTCCGGCTCGATCCGCCGGGACTCGAGGCCGAAGTCTCGGCGTTCTTCGTTACGGAGTGACGGCCTTCGGGGGGCCGCGATCGGACGCCGAATGCGCGGCGGAAGAGTTCCGCCGCGCATCTTTTCTGCGGCGCGCCATCGAGGCGCGCCGGCGCTTGCTCTCAGTGAGGCAGCTTGTCGGCTAGGACGTCGACCCGACGGATTTCCGGGGTCTTGGTGAACAACTGCGACGCCTTCGACGTGAGTTGCGCCGCGAGTTTGCCCTGCAGGTGGGCCTCCCGGCCGCGTTCGTTGGCGAAGGCGTCAAAGATGCCGAATTGGTTCGGCCCCATCCGGATCGCGAACCAGGCCGTGGTGTCCGGTTCGTCATTCACCATCGAGCGCGCATTGGACAGGAAAGTTGCGACCTCCTGTTCCTTGCCGGGCTTGGCTTCGAGTTGGACGTAAAGCGCATGCTGTGTCATTTTGCTCTCCTCTCGTCGCCCGCGGGAGCGCCCTTAAAGCAAAACTTCGCCGAGACGATGGCGCAGGCGGATTTTTCTCAGCATTCGCCACGGCCAGTTTGATCTATCCCGACAAGTTGAATTGCAATGAAAGCCTTCGCGCATCCGCTAGCAGGGTCAATACGCTGGGCTCCTTGTTGAAAACGCTGACACAAGCAAAAGTCCGGAGGGCCTCGACCTCAACTGGTCGGCAAACCGATTGTGAATACGCTATCGGTAAGGGCTGGAACGCGCCTCTCGCGAGCCTTCGATCGGCGTCTCGCCGCCTGGAGGATGATGAGCTTGCCCTGAGCGCGGCGGCTCGCGCTGATGTCAAGGGCCTCGCGCCATTCCTCGAGCGCGAAGGCGCGGGCGATCGGGACCGAGAACCGGCCGGCCGCCGCGAGCTGCCCGAATTGGCCGAGCACATCGTAGCGGTAGGTGGCGGGATCATCCCCGAAACTCGTGCGGACCGCCAACTCGGCGGTCGCGGCGAAATCCGACATGGTGAGGACGCGGCAGCGCCCATGGCACATCTCCAGGTAGTGCTCTGATGCGGGCCGGATTGCCCCCCCTTAATTCGCCTCCGCCTCAACAAGCCGAACCAGAACGAGCCCCGCGACGCAGAGAACAGCACAGGCCACGAAGACCGATGTCCAGCCGAACGCCTGCGGAGCGCGCCGGCGCCGAGGGCGGCGGCCCGAGCCATTCCGCGTTGGAAAAGAGCGCCGCCGCTGCGCCTGCGCGATGCGGCAGGAGCGATTGCAGGAAGCTGATCCCGAGGTAGGAAACGAGCGCGATGCCGAACGCGCGGAGGAACTGGGCCCACAGGACCGCGCTGACCGATCGCGCCAGCGCGAGCGCGACAAAATACGCCGCAAAGGCGGCGAAGCCAACGACGATCGCCCCGCGCTCGCCGCGCTTGAGCGGCCGCCAGATGAGTGCGCCCATGACGACGATCTCTAGAGCAACGTTACACGGAAACGTAGCCTGAGTTTTTGAGGTAGTTGTCGCACTCATCTTGGGCGAAATCGGCGAGGGTTTTGCCAACCATTGGCCAGGTGTCTTCGAAGGTTCGGGTGCGGCCTTTCGCATCAAGTGTTTGAGTTTGGCAAAGACCTGCTCGATCGGGTTGAGGTCGGGGCTGTATGGAGGCAGGAACAGGAGGTGGGCGCCTGCGGCTCGAATGGCCGCGCGCGCCGGCTTTCCCTTGTGGCTGCCCAGATTGTCGAGCACGACAATGTCGCCTTGGGCGAGAGTGGGGACCAAGACCTTCTCGACATAGGCGCTGAAGACCTTGCCGTTGATCGGTCATCGATCACCCAAGGCGCGTCGATACGATCGTGACGAAGGGCGGCGAGGAAGGTCATGGTCTTCCAATGGCCGTGCGGGACATGGGCCTTCAGGCGCTCCTTTCGCGGACCCCAGCCGCGCAAGGGCTCCATATTCGTCTTCACCCAGGTTTCGTCGATGAAACCACGCTACGATCGACGCTGGCTTGCCGGCCTTCCACCGCGTTCGCTGCGCGCGACGTCCGGACGCGTCTGCTCCGAGGCCACGAGTGTTTTTTGAAACTGAGCCCCTCGGCGTGGCGAAAACCCAGACCGCCCGCGCGTGCGTCTTCACGCCCCGCTCGCCAACTCCACCACGAGGCCGCGCAGCGTGAACGCCGACCCCCGCAGCGCGCGCGCAGCCAGTCGGCGATCTCCCCGAAAGGGTCCGCTTCTTGTGGCCGCCGATCTTGCCAGCGCGACACTGCCTGTCCGCCGCTCCGCGCCCACCACTTCGAACGCACGACGGCTCACCGCCAATGCGCCGCCACGGAGCGGATCGTCTCGCCATTCTCAACCCGACCAAAGCCCGCTCCCGAAGATCGTTCGAATAGTCGCGTCATGCTTGCCGGCCTCGCTCCCCGGCAAACAGGTTAATCAGAACTCAACCAATTGGAAATCCTAGATTCCGTCAATTCGCGTCATGCTCTAGAGCGGCACAGAGGCTGAACGCGAGGCCGGCGTCCGTCTCGGTTCCGCCGAGCGTACTGGTCAGCACGATCGGCAGCGGGATTGATCCCATGAACATCGCCGTGTGAAACAGGGCGAGGGCCGCGAAGGCGAGCGCAATCGCCGGACTTCCGTTCGCGGGCTTGGCTGGGGGGCCTTGGCCTGTTGCTCTGGAGATAGGCCTCGCCCGCACCAACGCCAGCGTTAAAAGAGCGATCGCGCACGATGCAGCGCTCGTAAGGAACACGCCGCGAAAGCCGAATGGGCCGACGACGAGC
This sequence comes from uncultured Alphaproteobacteria bacterium, assembly GCA_963721905.1. Classification (GTDB taxonomy): domain Bacteria; phylum Pseudomonadota; class Alphaproteobacteria; order Rhizobiales; family Beijerinckiaceae; genus Roseiarcus. Next base: position 130,781 of record CAVRMF010000025.1, on the reverse strand, counting down.
GCCCCTATGGCGGGCCCGATGGCCCAGGCGAGCGACCAGCTGGCGCGGAGGACGCCGATGGCGCGGTTGGTCGTGTGAAGGCTCTCGCGCTCGAAATGCCGTTTGGCGAGCGCGATCGATTGGGAAAAGGCGGCCGCGCCAAGCGCGATCGGGCCTGCCGCAATGAAAAGGAGGCCCGCAAATTTCGTCGTGAAAGCCAGGAGAGTGTAGCCGATAAAGGTCCCGGCGAGCGCGAGCAGAAGCGGTCTGACGCTCGTCCTTCTGTCGACCCATGCCCCGAACGCCGAGGCGAAGGCTATTCCGCCGAGAGCCCTCATGGTCAGGACCACGCTCAGGGAAAGGGGGCTGAGGCCCGCCTGATCGACGAGAAAGAGTACGGTGTAAGGGCCGGAGATGGCGTCTGCGAGCGCGATGAACACGTCGACGACGACAAGCGCGATGAAGAAGGCCGAGCGGTCGGCGTCCATTGTCAAAGCGGCCTCGTTGCTGCGGCCAAGCGCGCGTCGATCTCGGCAGGCGGGATGAGCGCCGAACGTCGGTTCTCGACCGGTTGTCGCGATCAGGAAGGATTTCGGCGTTGGATACGGCTAGCCGACCGGGTCCGGCGAAGTCAACGCGAGGCTTCACGCCAATGTCCCCCGCAAAAGCCGGGAGGCTTTAGGGCGTGAACCGCGCCAAAGCGGCAGGTCCGGCCGCTAGCGCGGCCCGCTAAGCAACTCCGTCAGCTTGACCAACGAACCGCAGGTGTGATTCGGTCTTCGCGCTGATTCGCGGAGGCGGGGCATGGCGGGCAAATCTCGGGTGACGGCGGGTGAGGAGCAGCGCAAGGCGCTGCTGACATTGGCCCATTCACGCGACCGCGGGGAGGCTGATCGGGCGCGGGCGATATTGCTGACGCTGTCGGGATGGACCAGCCCGCGCATTGCGGAGGCCTTTGGCGTGCGCGAAGACACGGTGCGGCTGTGGCGCAGCGCGTTCGCGCGCGGCGGTGTCGAAGCGTTGAAGGCGACTGTGGCGCCCGGCCCGCCACCGGTAAAGACCGAGGCTGCGCTGCGTGTCGTCACGCCTCTGCTCGAAGCTCCCGTCGCCGACCGGCCCAACTGGACGATCCCGCGTCTCATGGCCGAGATCGAGGCGCGCGAGGGCGTCAAGATCGGCAAGTCGCAGTTGTCCCGGGCGCTGCGAAAAAAAACTTCCGTTGGCGGCGGCCTCGGCACACGCTGAAAGGCCGCCAGATTGCCGACGAGATCGAACGCGTGGGACTGCGCCTTCAGCTGCGCAAGGCCCAGGCCGAAGCCGGCGACATCATTCTCCTCTACGGCGACGAGAGCGAGGCCCTGACGCACCCTTATCTGGCGCGGGCGTGGGCCTTGCGCGTGCGGACCTGCGGGTGCCGGCGCCGGACAGGCCAAGAAAGTGGCGATCATCGGCTCGCTCGATCAGGTCACGCGCCAGCTGATTGTGCATACGAGCCCGACCAAGCGCAGCAGCGACTTCATCGCTCACCTCGAGCAGCTCGACCACCTGTTCGGTCCCCAACCGGGACGGGCAATGAAACCGGTCGTGCTGTCAGGACAACGGGCCGATCCATGTCAGCAAGCTCACTCTCAAGGCCCTCGAGGCGCGCAAACACTGGCTCACCGTCGAGTGGCTGCCGAAATACGCACCCGAACTCAACGATATCGAGGTTGTCTGGCACGATCTCAAGGCGCATCATCTGGCCCACCAGACCTTCGCTGACGCCGACGCCCTCGACCGCGCAATCCACGCCGCCGTGGCCGCCCTGAACCGGGAGCGAACCGTCAATCCGTTGGTCCTTCAAATAATCTCTCCTACGAAAACACCGCCGCGGGCAGTCGCGTCATGCGGCCTGGGTCGTGCGCTCAAGCCTGACGTGATAGCCGAGGCGCTCAAGCCGGCGCTTCAGGTTTGCGACGGTGCGTGTTTGAGTGATCTGGTCGAGATAGGCTTCTCCGAGGTCGCGGTACTGCAGCCCTTTGGCGAGCATGTGATAGGCGCTGACGAGAATCTTGTGGGCAATGGCGAGGCCGCGCGCATGCGCCGCGGCGGCCTTGAGACGGTGGAATTTGTCTTTGAGGTAGCTGCCCTTGGTCCTCGCGGCGGAGATTGCGGCGCCGACCAGGATCGTGCGGAGGTGGACATTGCCCTTTCGGCGCGGCCGCTCTTCTGCCGGCCGGCGCTCTCGTGGCTGCCGGGACAGACGCCGGCCCAGGCGCTCAAGTGATAGACGCTCAGGAACACGCTCATGTCGACGCCGATCTCGGCGATCAGCACCGCGGCGACGAGCCAGTCGACGCCCGGGATCTGCATCAAGAGCGCGTGCGGCATCCGATAGGGTTCGAGCCGCTCGGTGATGCGCAGGTCGAGCGTTGCGATGTCCTGCTCGATCGCTTCGAGCCGGCGCAGCTGGGTGGCCAGGAGGAACCGATGATGCTCCTCCATTCGCCCCTCGAGCGCCAGGATGAGATCGGAGCGCTTGCGGCGCAACTGGCCCCTGGCGAGATCCGCCATTGCCTCGACCGAGGCCCGGCCCTCGATCAGCGCCCGAAGCATCGCCCGGCCGGACACGCCGAAGACGTCGCTCATCACGCTCGCCAGCTTGATGTTGGCCGTTTCCAGAAGCTTCAGCAGCCGGTTGCGCTCGGCCGCTTGGCTCTCGGTGAGCTTGCGGCGGTAGCGCAACAGCTCGCGCATTTCCCGCAGCGGCCGGGGCGGCACGAAGCTCTTCGCGATCAGCCCGTGCCGGACCAGATCGGCGATCCACTCGGCATCCTTCACGTCCGTCTTGCGCCCCGGCACGTTGCGGATGTGCCGAGCGTTGCCGACGATCAGATCGAAATGTCCTTCCAGCACGGCATAGACTGGCCGCCAGTAGACGCCAGTGCTCTCCATGCCGACATGCGTCACCCCCGCCGCCGCGAGCCAGTCCCGCAAGACTTCGAGGTCGCGTGTCACCGTCCGGAACGTGCGCACCTCCTTGGTCGGTCGATCCCCGGGCGCGCCGATCAGAAGACACGCAACGACCGTCTCCTGGTGCACGTCCAACCCACAGCACCGCTCAATAATCACCCGCATCATCGCCTCCTGCCATCAGAAGGCGACCGCGACGCCGCAGGTACTTCGAGACACTGCTACACGTGCTCCCCGTTCCCGGGGGCGACAAAGAATGGTACCTCTATGCGGCGCGGGCCGGACTGCTTATCGGGGTCGCAAACCACCGCAGAGATTTCCAGCCTCAACACGATCGCCCGTGCCGAGACTGGGATAAACCGGCCCGCGCCGCCACCGTTTTCATTCATAATGGCGCGCCGTCGGCGCTGGTTGGCTGCTTAGCTTGGAGGCCTTGTGGAGAGTCACCAATCTCAAGAATGGGCGCGCTGCGACAGTCGTCATCGTCCGTCATCGTCCGGGCGCGGGCCGTTTGTCTCTGGTCGTATCATCGACGTCTCGACCGACGTGGCGGACATTTTGGACTTTCGACAAACGGGCGAGGCTATAGTTCAAATCGAGGTTGTGCAAAAATGAACGGCGCGGCGCAAGCTCCCAATCAGACCGTCAGTTTGCCTCCCGGCGTCATCATCCTGGAAAGTTCGCGAAAGGCCATCGATTTCTTCCGACGCCGTGAGAAGCCGTCGCCCCGGCGCGGACGCTCGAAGCGGACGGCAGGTCTCGGGCGTGGAGGCGGTCATTTGTCGGCTGAAGAGCGCGCCGCACTAGAGCTGCGGTTTGATCCCGCCGGGTCGCGGCTTCGCCGGTGTCCGGCGTTAAAGGCCGCATGGGATTCGGGGCGCGCCACGGCGGCCGTAAGCCTGAGGCGGCTCTTATTTGCCAAAGCGGAGCGTCCGACCGGCGACGGCTGCCGGCTCATCGGCGGACGGCGTCGAGGCGCGACGAGGCCGGGTCGAACGCTCTGAAGGGCGATTGTCGGCAACCTGACATAAAACTGGTCTTCAACACTTGGGGCCCTCATGTGCGTCGCAAGTCATTGATATTGTTGGATCGAGCGGCGAGTTACGCGAAAATGTAGTGCCACGCCGTCGTTGATTTCGTTTGACTTGCGTGGTGTTTTTTCTGATTATGTGGGGACCACGTTTGAGTCGCTCCCACGGTTCCGCGCCATGTATTTCCGCAAGAAGACCTCCGGCGGCCGCGCCTATCTCCAGATCGTCGAAAGCCGTCGCGAAGGCGCCGCGGTGCGCCAGCAGGTGATCGTCACGCTCGGCCGCGTCGAGGATTTGCAGGCGAGCGGGCAATTGGAGCGCCTGCTGCGTTCGGGGGCGCGCTTCGCCGCCAAGGCGATTGTCGTCGACGCCGTCGCCGCGGGCGAGGCAACGGCGAGCGCGGCGCGGCGCATCGGACCCGCACTGGTGTTCGAACGATTATGGGAGGAGACCGGCTGCCGGAAAGTCGTCGAGGACCTCGCCGGCGCCCGCAAGCATGATTTTGCGTTGGAGCGCGCGGTGTTCCTGACCGTTTTGCACCGCCTGTTCGCCGGCGGCTCCGACCGGGCGGCGGATCGCTGGCGCGAGGATTACGCCATCGCCGGCGTCGAGGGCCTCGACCTGCATCATCTTTATCGGGCGATGGCCTGGCTCGGCGAGCAGCTGGCCGAAGGCCAACAGGACGGGGCGACATCCTTCGCGCCGCGTTGCCTGAAGGACGTCGTGGAGGAGGAGCTGTTCGCGCGGCGGCGCGATCTCTTCAGCACGCTCGATCTGGTGTTCATGGACACGACCAGCCTCTATTTCGAAGGCGCCGGCGGCCAGACGCTGGGACGGCGCGGCTTCTCCAAAGACCATCGGCCCGATCTCAACCAGATGATCCTGGCGGTGCTGCTCGATGGCGACGGCCGACCGGTGTGCACCGAGATGTGGCCGGGCAACACCGCCGATACGGGCAGCCTGATCCCGGTGGTCGATCGGCTGCGCAAGCGCTTTTCGGTTCGCCGGGTTTGCATCGTCGCCGATCGCGGCATGATCAGCGCCGAAACGATTGCCGAACTCGAGGCGCGCGGACTTCTCTACCTCCTCGGCGTGCGCGAGCGCACCGATAAACTCGTGCGTGAACTCGTGCTCGACGATCCCGGCTCCTTCATTCCGCTGGTTCTGACCAAGCGCAAGAAGGACATCGAATACGAGGCCAAGGCCGTGACGCTGGCCGGGCGGAGCTACGTCGTCTGTCGCAATCGCGACGAGATGAAGAAGGACGCCGCCGCCCGGGCCGCCATCTTGGCCGCGCTCGAACGGCAGCTGAAGAAGGGCGACAAGAGCCTCATCGGCAACAAGGGCTATCGGCGGTTCCTGACGACGCCCGGCGACGATCATTTCGCCATCGATCGGGCCAAGGCCGAGGAGGACGCTAAGTTCGACGGCGTCTTCGTGCTCAGGACCAACGCCGATCTCTCGCCGCTCGAAGCGATGCTCTGCTACAAGCAATTGTGGAGGGTGGAGCGCGCGTTCCGCACCTCCAAGAGCCTGTTCGCCACGCGGCCGATCTTTCACAAACTCGACGAGACCATTCGCGGCCACGTCTCCTGCAGCTTCCTCGCCCTGGTGCTGAAAAAGGAGCTGGAGGACCGCATCGCCGCTTTGGGCAAGCCGGCCGCCGACGGCGACGCCGCTGCGGAAAGTTGGTCTTGGCCGGCTATTCTGGCCGACCTCAACTCCTTGACCGAGACCGAGGTCGAACAGGACGGCAAGCGTTTCATCCTGCGCTCGGCGCCGCGCTCTGCCGCCGGTCTCGCCCTACGCGCCGCCGGCATCGCCCTGCCGCCCACCGTGCGCCAGCTCGCCGACGCCTGATCCCACTCCATTAACCGGAATGTAGTGCCAAGGCGCTTTTCCAGCGCCGATTTACGCTTTCAATCAATGCCTTGGCAATTTGCGGTGTAGAAGATCAGTAAAACAAGGGCCGTGTTATCCGCGTGAACATGCGGACAACGATCTCAATAGCTTGCATTCTGGCGCGGGAGAGAATTCTGTGAAATGATTCTGTTTTTCCACATGCCGGCTCTTGTCAGTTATAGTTCTTTTCGTCGCTATCGTTGTCTGTCGGGGTGGCGATCTTAGACAAGTCACAGGTTGGAACAGTCCCGTTCGCAGCATGAACCAGACAGATATCAGCATGGTAGATTGTCCCATAAGCGTCTTTGTATTTGACAATAACTTTGACAATTACGCCGTCATCAGTGTGGAGCGCCAAATCGGCTCTCTGTGGAGTGACAAAATCATCATAGCGTGCAGTAGCCCACAACAATTGTGTGGGGACCAATTCTGTTGCTCCCTCCCTTTTTTTCATTCCTCGAAAGTGTCCGCCCAGGACGCTAATATATTCAAAGCCCTTAATCCCGAAAGCTGTGCTTTTTCCGAAATTTTTGATAGCATAGTTCCAACGAAGGGACATTGGCGTCGCGTCATAGACGAGCCCTGGGGGCACGCCTGGGGGGACGTCAGTCAATGCCAAGATAGGGCGCTGATCAATTCGAAAATCGGCTTCTTGTTCAGTCAATTGAGCTTGCATCGTTCCCAACTGTCGCCAGAATATACCAGCAGCGACAAGGGCGAGAACGGCGGCGCCAACAGTCCCCGCGCCAGTAACCATGGTCCAGAACGCTATGCGGCGTGCAACTTTATCCTCTTGTTCCTTTTCTCTATCGCGCTCCTCTGCGGTGTATCTGCCTATTATCTCGACGAGCAATGGCCGGGAACGGGGTGGGTTCCGTTGGTCGTTTTTGCCCTCATTGCTGCGGCCTGTCTGCTTCAACTCTTTATACTTTCCAGAGGAAATCTGTGATCCTAGCAATGATAGCCCTGCTGGTCATGATATTATCCATTTTTGCCTTGTTTCATTTTTCTACATTACGATAGTGTGGTACTTTTTAGCGCCGCCTCAGCACCCCTTGATCGCCGCCCCGAAGATATCAGCGTTCTCGCGGTTGTTATACCGGAATTAGAACTCGGCAAGATAAAGCGCGAGGTATTTTTTTGCTGACCTTGTGGAGGACCCGCGCCCACCTATTCGATCTAGAAGCGGTCTCGTCGGAACGAAGTTGGTCGACAGCAGGGCTTCTCTTCGCTACCGGTGGACGGCGGGTTTGGGGAAGCGTGGCCTTGGCGAGGCTGGTCCGGAAAGGGCTCAGAGCGGAAGTGAGCTACGAAAATGAAACTGTTGGGCGTAGCTGCGCGTCTTGAGTTTCAACTTCAACAGACCCGGCGTGGGTCCCGGGTTGTATTCGGAGCCAGAGGTCTTGGAGCGACGATCATTATGGTCCTTGCTTTGGTTCTGCGTTTCGGCCCTTTCGCAACCGCCTATGCCTCGATCATATACGAATATAATGGAAAACATTATAATTACTTCGATACGTCACTTCCGCTTACCAGCGAATTTTCTTCTCAGAATTTCGTTCACTTAGAAATAGAATTAGCTGATCCTCTTCAGCCGAACTTAACGTATTCAGACACCTCGTTCGTTCCATTTAATCCTCAGCACAAGATAGTTAATTGGGAAGTCGGTGACGGAAATGTCGTTATGAACGAAAACAATGCATACCTTGTGTATGCGTTATTTGAGACAAATTCTTCAGCAAACATACAGGAGTGGGCTCTAGCCTTTACGCAAGCTGATTACAATAATCATACAGGTTACAATATTAGCCTATTTAGCAGATGCCAACCAACAGGGTGTTTGGCGTCTGGCCTGACAGACTACTCGGCAATCGAGGGCGGAGTCGATACCTCCAGCGTATTCGATACAGGATTCGCAGGCGCGGATACTCAAGGGAATTGGATTGTTTCGCAGGAGAACTCAGTTCCCGAACCCTCCACATGGGTCATCATGCTGCTCGGTTTCGCTTGCCTTGGCTACGCGGGGTGTCGCCGGGCAAGAGCAGCGTAAGCAATGCTGCAATGGCTCCGACGCCGCCAGGAAGCCCGCCGGCTGGCGCAGGCCGACGCCGAGGCGCTCAATCCGCGACCATGGCGCCGAGGCTTATGGTGAGGCTCGCGAGCGCGAGCGTGACGTGATTCTGATACGACTCGCACCGGCGGCCGATATCCCCCGCCGTGGCCGCCACCGGCCCGCATGTCCGCCGCCGACTTGGCGCAGCGGATCGATCACCGGCCGGGCGCGACGGCACAAACGTCCGCGCATACGCATTCGCGAATGAGCGAAGCCAAGAGCGTTACGCGTATTTACAGTCCGGCTCCTTTTGGCGTAGCCTCGCAATTATAGCGCCAGGGGAGTGGGCGCATGACCAAGGCAAATCTATTTCGAACCGTAGCGGCCGTTGCACTGCTGGCGACGGCTTCTCCGAGCTTCGCGGAGACGGTCACGATAGTCGGCGCGAACGGCGCGAATGGCGCGAACGGGGTCGGCGGGCCGGGAGGGAACGGCGCTCCAGGTGGCGATGCCTCCGCAACTGCCGGTAAGCCGACAAACTCTTCCAACACCGCAAACGCCGGCGGCGGCGCAGGCGGGTCGGGTGGCGCCGGGGATTTCGGCTTCATCGGCGGCGCAGGCGGCGCGGGTGGAGCAGCGAGCGCTAGCGCGACCACCACGACAGCGGATAGCCTTGGAAACGGTTCGGCGACGGCAAACGCCGGAGGCGGCGTGGGCGGCGCGGGCGGCGATAGCGATGGCGAAGGAAATGTTTCTGGGTCAAGTGGGCTTAGCGGCGGCGCAGGGGGCAAGGCGGTCGCGGCCGCGGCTGTCGCGGGCGTTGACGCAGCCAATGTTTCCGCTAGCGCCGGCGGCGGCGGCGGCGGTCAGGGCGGCTATGGTTATTACGGCGGCGATGGGGGTAATGGTGGACTCGCCGTCGCGGGCGCGCGAGGAGTGGCCTCCGGGGCCGTGACCGTCTCGGCGACGGCGGGTGGCGGCGCCGGCGGCGATGGCGGCGCCTTTTACGGTGGCAGCAGCGGCGGCGCTGGGGGCGCAGGGGGCGGGGCGAGCGCGCAGGCCTCCTCGTTGGCAAGCGCCACAGGCGCCTCGTCGGCCACCGCGACCGCCGCCGGCGGCGGCGGCGGCTCCTACGATACCAACTCAGGCGGCTCCGGCGGGGATAGCACTGCGACGGCCAATGCGGTGGCAAATGTCGGAACGGCGACTGTGACCGCCGATTCAACCGGCGGTGGAGGCGGCGGCTCCTACGGTACCAACTCAGGCGGCTCCGGCGGGGATAGCACCGCGACGGCCGATGCGATGGCAAATGTCGGAACGGCGACTGCGACGGCCAATTCAATCGGCGGCGATGGGGGCTCAGCAAACTATGGTGGCGGCTCCGGTGGCGACGCGACCGCCGTCACCAGCGCGACAAGTTCCATGAACGCCGGTCAGGCGAGCGCTGCGTCCTCTGCGCAAGCAGGCATTGGCGGTTACTCAAACTACGGCAATGACGCGGGTGCGGGAGGCGCCGCAAATGCCGCCTCCACAGCAATCGAGAGCGGCTTCGCGGGAGCCGCGGCTGCGACCGCAATCGCGACGGGAGGCTCTGGCGGTTCGGGGCCCCCGTTGTTCGGAAACGGCGGGGGCGGGGGAAGTGCGGATGCGACTTCCCAAGCGACAGCGACGAACGGCGGCGTCGCCAAGACTTCTGCCGAAGCGATAGGCGGCGCGGGGGCCTATGGAGAAGGTGCAGGGTCGGGCGCGGATGCGCAAGCGCTCGCGCATTCCGCGTCTGCGAAGGGAAGCTCGGCGGAGGCGAATGCGTCGGGCGGAACCGGTGGAGTCGCCGATTACGGCGGCGGGGGTGGGGGCGGGTCAGCAATCGCGCAGGCCTATTCGTTGGTCACTGCAACGGGTCCGTCTTCGGCCGAGGCAACCGCGACAGGGGGCGCCGGCGGCGACAACTACTACGACTACGCCGGCGGTGAAGGCGGCTATGGCACTGCGACCGCTAATGCGCTGGCAAATTCTGGGTCGTCGAAGGCGATTGCAACCGCCACGGGAGGTGACGGCGGGGAGGGACAACTCAACGGAGGTGACGGAGGCGACGCGGGCGCAAACGCGAACGCGCTGGCGACGGGCGGCGGGGTCGCGACGGCGACAGCGAACGCGGTCGGCGGCTCAAGCGGCGGCTCAGGTTGCTGCGGCGGCATACCGCCCACGGCCGGCGACGCGGGCGCAAACGCGAACGCGCTGGCGACGGGCGGCGGGGTCGCGACGGCGACAGCAAACGCGGTCGGCGGCTCAAGCGGCGGCTCAGGTTGCTGCGGCGGTATACCGCCCACGGCCGGCGCGGCGAAAGCTACGTCATTCGCCACGACTGATCACGGCGCGACCGCCCAGGCGCAATCGACCGCGGTCGGCTCGAGCGGCGCAGGGCAGTCGACGGCGGTGACCAGCTTTCCCAATATGAAGGTTCAGTCATCGGCCGTCGCGCCGACCGCCGGCGGCACGGCGACGACCAACGCTATTGCTCAAGCCGGTGGGTCGGGTCAGTCGTTCGCCAACCCGGGCCAAACAGCCTATGCGCTTGCGGCCGGCCTTCCGGGCAGGCCCTATGCGACGTCGCTCATCGGCGAAGCCGGCAATGTTGCTGCGGCTCTACTCGGCCCCCGGGACGTCGTGTTCGGGACGGCAATTCTCGGGGGCAACTACGCGCCTGACGGCGGCGGCGGGAGCTTGACCTACAGCGCTACTGCGACGTTCGACTTCGGCTATCATGGCGATCTGCTGCTCGGTCTGATCGACAATCAGGCCAACGGCTTTGACAACGACTTCGGCTTCCAGTCGATCGAGTTCTATGTCCTTAACGTTACCAACGGGAGCAAAGTTCTCGACGTGACCCTTGGGAATTTGTCGGTCGCGGAGAGCTTCTTCCGCGACCTCGTGCTCAACCTCGGCTCGTACTCCGGGCCCGCTGTTGATCTGACCTTCGGCTACAATCTGACCGCTGACGGCAGCGGCGGGTTCGGCATGGATTTCGCGGTTGGGGGCGCAGTCCCTGAACCCTCCACTTGGGTGATGATGCTGCTTGGCTTCGCGGGCCTCGGCTTCGCGGGCTATCGGCGGGCAAGAGCGGATCAGGCCGCGCCTAACGTTCTGCGGCGCTCGCTTGACCGAGGGTTGAGAGATGACGACCGAACGGTATGTAGCTGAATTAGTCGATCTCTCGAACTCCGGTCCGCACAGGCGCAGGATCTTGAACCAGCCCCTGCCCGGCACGCTTCGCGGCTTTACCCTTCCTGCTTAGCGGAGAAGGGCGCGCAACTATTTAAGCGCCCTCAGGGCAGCCGTCACCGACTGGCGAGCGCGCGGGACCAACGCCGCTCATGCGCGTTTTGCCTTGGCTCTGGCCGGCGATAGGCCATCCGGCAATGGCCGGCGCAGTAAGAGTGGCCTTCGGCCGGCTTCAGCCCGCAATAGGCGAAATCCTCGCTCCTCGGATCGCCGAGGGGCCATCGGCAGGCGGATCCGCGAATTTCCTCGAACCTCACCCGCCGCATCTCCCCGACCTCCGCCTCGGCAAAGATCGATCCCGCCTTCCTCGCCTCCCGGTCCCCGGGCCCTGACCCGGGGATGGCCCGGTGATCACGGGAGAGGGCGGGGGCGAGGTTCTCCCTGCTGGGAACGGGCTTGCGGGGGAGAGCCGCCAATAGCGCCCGATACGTGCGAGCGGACGTCCCGGCGGGCACGGAAGCGCGCCCATCGCCGTTGAGTTTGACCCCGATTCGGTTCGCCTTGCCGATCACGGCGTTGCGGGAGGCCGCGCCGAGCGCCGCAGCGATGAAGCTCGCGCTTCTTCCTTCCAGAGCCAGCCTTATGAGATCCTCGATCGCCTCGGCTGTCCACCGCATCTCCCCGCCCCCATGGCTAAAGCTGCGGCGCTTCGAGCCGCAAGAAGGATTGGTCCGGCTATTCTCCTCGCAGGGTGGCGCCCGGATGCCGCAGCAGCCGCGACCCTTCGGTTCAGAGGTTAATATCAATTAATTTCAATGCGTTGCGTAGAAGGAACGCCATGGCAATCGCGTATTTCGAAGCGTCCGGCGCATGTCGCGTATACGGTATGTTTGCGGCGCGGCTCGAATACGGGTATTGGGCGTTCCGAATAGATGGGAGACCGTCATGCCCGGCGGCGGTTCGGAACAGGCGAAGTCCACAAGAACGCCGCCGTACACGTCCTATCGGACGTTCAAGACCTTCATCGAGGATCTTCGCGAGCACGGCGTTCCCTCGCGCATCGACCGCAGCGTGCTGACGCGCTTTTCAGGCGTGGTCGGCTCCCAGCTGATGCACGCGCTTCGCTTCCTCGGTCTGATTGAGGACCATGGACATCCGACGCAGCGTCTCAGGGAGCTTGTGAACGCGCATGGCGCGGGGCATTGGCCCGAAAAGCTCCTGGAGCTCCTTCGGCAGGAATACGCCCCGATGTTCGCGATCGATCTTGAAACCGCGACCCCTTCCCATTTCAACGAAGCGTTCAGGAAGGCTTTCCCGGCTGCCGACGCGGTGGTCCAGAAGTGCGTGACATTCTTTCTTTACGCCGCGAATGATGCGGGCGTGACGATTAGCGGCCGCGTCCTGAAGGGCCGGAAGCCCCGGTCTTCGACGCCGCGCAGGAAACATGCGTCTGCGCATGCGCCGTCAAGGGAATTCGAAGCCGGAACGGAACGGCCTCAACCGGACGCGCCTCGGATCGAGGGCAAGAAACCGTCAGAAATCCTGCTCATGCACCTCGACCCGAATGAGATGGACGACGAACAGCAAGCCGCTGTCTGGACCCTATTGAAGTACTTCAAGGCGAGGGGATTGTGAGGGTTTAGTTTCGCTTTCCTTCGCGTTCCATAATGCGGTTGACTTGGCGCCGCCTGTTATCGCCCTGTTGCGCCCGAATTAACTCCCTGCTCTTGTTCTGTTATCCTCTTGTCATCGTCCGGCGCCTGTTCCATCAGAGATTTGGCGCAAACGACTGGAAACACACGCCTTTCATCGGCCCAAGCGAGCTGCGGGAGGTGCGCGCTTCCGCCCGTTTCTCCCTGTTCGCTGGCCGAAAACAGGCCGAACGCCATCCCTTGGCTGTCAAGCGCGACTATCCTTCGATCAGGAGGGATATTCCGTTAGATACACCGGCCGCCGTCGACCTCGAGCACGACGCCGGTCAGGAATCCCGCCTCGTCGCTTGCGAGAAAGAGGGCGGCCGCGCCGATGTCGTGCGGGGTCGAGAAACGGCCGAGCGGCACGGTCGCCTTGAAGGCGGCGCGCTTCTCGGGCGTATCCTCGCCCAGGAACATGGCGAGCAGGGGCGTCTCGCCAGCAACCGGCGCCAGCGCGCAGACGCGGATATTGTCGGGCGCGAGCTCGACCGCCATCGACTTCGTCATCACATGCACCGCGCCTTTGGAGGCGTTGTAGACGGTGAGGCCGGGGCGCGGACGCAATGCCGCGGTCGAGCCGATGTTGATGAAGACGCCCCCGCCCTGCTCGCGCATATGCGGCACGAAGGCCTGGGCGGTCAGCAGGATCGACTTCACGTTGACGGCGAAGATGCGGTCGAACTCCGCTTCCTCGACCTCCATCAGCGGCTTGTTGCGATGGGTCGTTCCGGCGTTGTTGACCACGATGTCGACCCGGCCGAAGGCGTCGATGACGGCCTTGGCCGCCCGCTCGACATCGGCGCGGTTCGACACGTCGCCATGGAGCGCAATCGCCCCCGCGTCGCCGAACCGATTGGCGGCCGCCTCGGCGATGTCAGCCTTCAGATCGAGGCAGGCGACGCGCGCGCCCTCGCGAGCGAAGATCTCGGCAATGCCGAATCCGAACCCCTGCCCGGCGCCCGTCACCAGCGCCGTCTTGCCCTTCAACCGCATGGGCCCAACCCCTTCGCGAGCGCTCAGCTGGCCTTTTTCCGCTCCTCGATGAGGTTGTCGTCGATCGCCTTCGCCCGGATATACGCGGGGCGCGCGCTCAAAAGCGCCCAGTAGCGCTCGAAGGCCGGCCGCTTGTCGATCCCGCGGTACATCATCCCCCAGCCAATCTGCGAGCCGACATAGACGTCGGCGGCGGTGAATTGGTCGCCTGCGATATACTCGGTGCGGTAAAGCGCCCCCTCGACCGCCGTAAGCGTGCGCTCGATATTGCCGTAGCCGACCATCGCCTCACGCTCGACAGGAATATCGAACCCGAGCACCTTGTTCATCACTGCCGCCTCGACTGGACCAGCGCCGAAAAAGAGCCAGCGATAGTAGGGGCCGCGTTCGGGCGAACCCGGCGGCGGCGCAAGGCCCGCCGCGGGAAACGCATCAGCCAAATAGGCGCAGATCGCCGCCGCTTCGGTGACGACGATGTCGCCGTGACGGATCGCCGGCACCTTGCCCATCGGATTGATTGCAAGATAATCGGGCCCCTTCATCGAATGGCCGAATTCGAGAATCTTGGTTTTGTAGGGCTCGCCGACTTCCTCCAGCATCCACCGCACGATGCGGGCGCGCGACATCGGGTGGGTGTAGAAAACAAGCTCCGCCATCGTTCGTACTCCCGCCTCCCCGTTCGCTTCGGCCGCCGACTATGATAAATCGATGGCGGACCGGCGGCGCCCGCTTTCCCCACCGACTTTGGAACCGTCATGCGCATCGAAACCGACGTCAAGCTCGATTTCAAGGACGTTCTCATCCGGCCGAAGCGCTCAACCCTCAATTCGCGTAGCGCCGTCGACGTCAGCCGCTCGTTCCGCTTTCTGCACACGGGCTCGGAGTGGAAAGGGTTTCCGATCATCGCCGCCAACATGGACGTGACCGGCACTATGGCGATGGCGCGCGCGCTAGGCAAACATGGGGCCCTGACCGCGCTGCACAAGCACTATCCCGAGGCCGAACTCGCGAAATTCTTCGCCGGACCGGACGGCGCGCATGCCTTTTATTCGCTCGGCACGACCGCGGCGGACCTCAAAAAGCTTGCTGCGGTGGCGAAGACGACCCGGATTCGGCTCATTTGCCTCGACGTCGCCAACGGCTACGCCGAGAAGTTCCTGGAAATCGTCAAGCGGGTGCGCGACGATCACCCCGAATCCGTCATCATGGCCGGCAACGTCGTCACCGGCGACATGACCGAGGCGCTGATCCTGGCGGGCGCGGACATTGTCAAGATCGGCATTGGCCCGGGCTCCGTCTGCACCACGCGACGCGTGACCGGGGTTGGCTATCCGCAGCTGTCGGCGATCATCGAGTGCGCCGATGCGGCGCACGGGCTCAAGGGTCAGGTCTGCGCCGACGGCGGCTGCACCGCGCCCGGCGACGTCGCAAAGGCGTTCGGCGCAGGCGCCGATTTCGTCATGCTGGGGGGCATGCTCGCGGGCCACGACGAATGCGACGGCGACGTCCGCTACGAGGAGCGGGACGGCGAGAAAGTCCCGGTCGGCATGACGTTCTACGGCATGTCGTCAGAGGCGGCGATGAAGAAGCATTCCGGCGGCGTCGCCCATTACCGCGCCGCCGAGGGCAAATCGGTCGAGACCCCTTACCGGGGGCCGGTCGAGGGCACGATCGGCGAGATCATGGGCGGCGTCCGCTCGATGATGACCTATATCGGCGCCGCCCACCTCAAGGAGGTCTCGAAGCGCACGACCTTCGTTTGTGTCACCGCGCAAACGAATGACGTGTTCGGCGGCTGACTGCCGGCGCCCCTGGGCTGCTATGGCTCCGCGAGCCGGTCGGCGAATTCGGCGATCGTCTTGGCGTAGATCGGCGCGTTATTCCACTCGAGGATAGTAGCGAAATTCGGCTGGCCCTCGTCCCATTTCGCGCCGCGCTGCCAGCCGTGAGCTTGCAGGAAATTGGCGGTGGACGCGAGGGCGTCCGCGGAATTGCCGATCAGATTGCCGCCGCGGCCGCCATTCGAGGAGACGCCGTACTTCAGGTATGCCGATGGCATGAACTGGGTCTGGCCGAGTTCGCCGGCCCAGGCGCCGCGCATCTGGCTTGGGGACAAGAGCCCGCGCTGGACGATCATCAACGCGTCGACGAGCTCGGCGCGATAGAGATTTCCGCGACGGCAGTCGTAGGCCAGCGTCGCCAGCGCGCTGAAGGTCGGATAGGAGCCGAGACCGGAGCCGAAATCCGTTTCGAGCCCCCAGATCGCCACCAGAACCGGGCCCGGCACGCCGTAGCGCTGTTCGATCCTCTCAAGCGGTTCGGCATAGGCGAGGAGCATCGTCTTGCCTCTCTTGATCCGGCCGGCCGTGATGTGGCGCGCCGCAAAGGCGGCGTAGTTGCCCTGAAGCCCCGCCTGGCCGTGATCATGCGCCAGCACCGAGGGGTCGAAATTGGCGGTCGCAAGGGCGCTGTCGACAATATCGGGCGAAACGCCGTCATTGATTGCGACCTGCTTGAAGTCTTCGAGCCAAGCCTTGAAGCCTTCCGGGCTGTCGCCGCACTGCGCGGCGCGAGCAGGCGCTGCCCCGAGGGCCAAGGCCGCAAGGGCGGCAAACGACAAGACTTCTCACGGCTCCAGTCTGCATCACGGCGCTCCAAGTTTATCGAAGACGATTCGGGGAAAGGCTAGCGGTGAAACCGGGCCGAACCTTGGCTGAACTACCTTATCAATTCCACCACGCAAGCCGCCTCTATCTTCATCCAGGACTTCTCGCAGGTCAGAGCGACGGCCCCTTGTACGCACGCAAGGGCGAGACAGGCGCTGTCGCCCAACGACAGGCCAAATCTACGTGTCACGACGCGCAGCAGTCCCGCAAGCCTGGCTTGCTCCTGATCGAATGGGATGACCTTGAGCTGCAGCGTGTCGATCAGGGAGTCAGCAGCCCCTTCCTCAAGTCCTGCCTCCACGAGCTTCGCGACGACTTCCGAGAAGTTAACAGCTCCAATCTGTGCGTTGGGCATGGCCTCAGCGACTCGATTCGCGCCCGACTCGGCCTGCAGAAGACACAAGAGCGCCGATGCGTCGAGCACATAGCTTTTATTCACGGTCAGCTTCTTCTTTGCGCTCTCGCATCAACTCGTTCGCAAGGCTTCGATCTGGGCTGATTGATTGACCGACGATCGACTGAGCTTTCCTGATGGCGGCCGCTAGCGACCGCACCCGCAGCTCGCCTCCGGGCAACAGCTCGACAACAACCGTGTCTCCGCGAGCGATTCCCATCGCCCGGCGCATCTGAGCAGGAATGACGAATTTTCCGCCCTCGATGATTTTGACCGACTGGGCCAACTGGACCCTCTCCAACTTTAGAGCCTAACCCGAAAACCGTACCATACTCCGATTTGGGTATCATAGCGAACTCATCTGCGAGTCGTCGTCCAGTGTCTCGCTGGGCGGCCCGTCGCCTCAACCCATGCGACAACTCGGCGTTGGCCGCCCACGCCGCCGCGTGTTAGAAGCTCGCGCCATGACCCCCGCCGTCTCAGCCGCCGAGGACCGCGGGCCCGTGCGGCTCGCGGGCGCGACGCGCGCCGAACTCGCTGGCGCCCTCGCCGATCTTGGCGTCGCCGACCGCGAACGCAACATGCGCGTCTCGCAACTCTGGCATTGGATCTACCATCGCGGCGCGCGAGATTTCTCGGCGATGCGCAACATCGCCCGCCCGCTCCTCGAGAGGCTCGCCGAACGCCACGACCTCGCTCGCCCCGAAATCGTCAGCGAGCAGATCTCCGCCGACGGGACGCGCAAATGGCTGCTGAGGTTGCCCTCCGTCCATGCGCGCGACAAGCGCGCCGAGATCGAATGCGTCTATATCCCAGAATCTGACCGGGGCACCCTCTGCGTCTCGAGCCAGGTTGGCTGCACGCTCAATTGCTCGTTCTGCCACACCGGGACGATGCCGCTTGTCCGCAATCTCACAACGGCGGAGATCGTCGGGCAGGTTCTGGTCGCGCGCGACCGGCTCGGCGATTTTCCGGGCGGCGTCGCGCCGACCGACGGTCTCGTGCCGTCGGGCGAGGGCGTTCGCGCGGTGTCGAATGTCGTGTTCATGGGCATGGGCGAACCGCTCTACAATTTCGATGCGGTGCGCGACGCGATCGCGGTTATGACCGACGGGGACGGCCTGTCGCTCTCCAGGCGCCGCATCACCGTCTCGACCTCGGGCGTCGTCCCCGAGATGCCGCGCCTCGGCGCCGAATGCGGGATCATGCTCGCCGTCTCGCTGCACGCGACCAACAACCCGCTGCGCGACCGGCTTGTGCCGCTCAATCGCAAATATCCGATCGAGCAGCTCCTGAAGGCCTGCCGCGACTATCCCGGCGCATCCAACGCGCGGCGCATCACCTTCGAATACGTGATGCTGAAAGGCGTGAACGACACGCCGGCGGAGGCGAAGTTGCTCGTGCGCCTTCTCAAGGGGCTGCCGGCCAAAATCAATCTCATTCCTTTCAATCCATGGCCGGGCAGCCCCTTCGAGTGCTCGGACTGGGAGACGATCGAGCGCTTCTCGGAAATCGTCTTCAACGCAGGCTACGCTAGCCCGGTGCGCACGCCGCGCGGCCGCGATATTCTCGCCGCCTGCGGGCAACTGAAGAGCGAAAGCGAGAAATTGCGGGCGCGGGCGCGGATGATGCTCGAGGAGAGTCTGGTCGTTGGACAAGATTGACGCGCGCGTGGGGCCCGAGACGATCGAAACGGACGCGCCGGCGCCGCTCGACGTCTGGGCGGTGGCGCGGACCAGCCTCGGCGACATTTTCCGCGCGCCCCGGCTCGACAGGCGCGGAATCGCAGCGCTGATCGGCCTGGTCCTTGTGGCTTGGCTGTCGACGTCGCTCTACCGCGTTCAGCCCGACGAGAAGGGCGTCGTGCTGCGTTTCGGCAGATGGGTTGCGACGACCGATCCGGGACTGCATGTGCATTTGCCCTACCCGATCGACACGGTGCTGCTGCCGAAGGTCACGCAGATCAATCAGATCCAGCTCGGCATCGGACCGACGTCCTCGCCCGCGGACATTCAGTCCAGTCGAGGCGGCCAGATGCTGACCGGCGACGAAAATATTGTCGAAGCAGACTGCACCGTGTTCTGGAAGATCCGCGATCCAGGCCAGTTTCTGTTCAAGGTCGACAACCCGGAACTCGCGGTCAGGATCGCCGCCGAGGGCGCGCTGCGCGATGTCATCAGCCGCACGCCAATCCAGGCCGCCATGTCGGACAAGCGCCAGCAGATCGCCGACGAAACGCGTGCGCTGCTGCAGAAGCTGCTCGACGACGAGCAGGCGGGCGTCGAGATCACCCAGGTGCAGTTGCAGCGAGTTCGAGCCTCCGCTCACGGTCATCGACGCTTTCAACGACGTGCAGCGCGCCCGCGCCGATCAGGAGCGCGCCCGCAACGAGGCGGAGGCCTACGCCAACGACATCTTGCCGCGCGCCCGCGGCGCCGGCGAGCGCATTCGCCTGGAAGCCGAGGCCTATAGGGTGCAGGTCGTCAATCTCGCCCAGGGCGACGCCGAAGCTTTCCTGCCGATTCTGAAGAGCTATGAGGCGGCGACGGACGTCACCGCCTGGCGTCTGTATCTGGACAGCGTCGACGAGGTGCTCAAAAAGGCCTCGAAAGTCATCATCGACACGTCCGGCAAGGGCGTATCGAGCGTGATGCCCTATTTGCCGGTGACCGAGTTCAAGCCGCCCGCCGCAACCCCCGCCCCGCCGCCGGCGACTTTGGCGCCTGTTCCTGCACAGGGCGCCTCGAAATGAGGAGCCGTTCTTTCATTGCGGCTCTGGCGCTCGCTGCGCTCGCCCTTTACCTCCTCTCGTCGTCGCTCTACGTCGTCAACGAAGGCGAGCAGGCGCTGGTCGTGCGTCTCGGGGCGCCGGTCGACGTCGTCGACCAGCCAGGCCTCAACTTCAAGGCGCCGCTAATCGATGCGGTCTACCTCACTTCGACGCGCTCGCTGCTGCTCGAACCGCCGGTCGAGCAAGCCATCATGGGCGATCAGAAGCGGCTCGAGGTGCAGCCCTATGCGCGCTATCGCATCGTCGATCCGCTGCGCTTCTATCAGGCCCTTCGCACGCCCGAGGCGGCGAACGCGCAGCTCGCTCAATTCGTCAGCTCATCGGCGAGACGCGCGCTCGGCCAGGCGCCGTTGCGGGCGCTGCTGACAGACGAGCGCGGCCATATCCTCGATCTGATCAAGACCGAGGTCGCCGCCAAAGCCGAACCGCTCGGCGTCGCGGTCGATGAGGTGCGTTTCCACCGCGCCGACCTGCCGTTCGAGACCAGCCAGGCGATCTACGACCGCATGAAGTCGGAGCGGCAGCGCGAGGCGAAGGAGCTTCGCGCTCAAGGCTTCGAGTGGGCGCAGCAGATCCAGGCCCGGGCCGACCACGACCGCACCGTCATCCTTTCGGAAGCGCAACGCGCCGCGGCGATCGCCCGTGGCGAAGGCGACGCGGAGGCCGGCCGGACGCTCGCCGAAGCGTTTTCGCAAAACCCGGCGTTCTATTCATTCTATCGCTCCTTGCAGACTTACAAAGGCGCGCTCGCCAACTCGGCGCCCACGATGGTCGTGAGCCCCGACGCGGACTTCATGCGGCTCTTGAAGTCAGGTCCGCAGCCGCAGGCGGAGAGCCCCAAGCCTTGAGCCGGACATTGGCCGACGATTCATCCGGCGCTCCGTCCGTCGCGACGATCGGCGAGCGCCTGGAGACCCCGCCATGATCGATGGCGCCTCCTGGATCTTTCTGCTCCTGCAGGTTTTCTTCGTCGACCTGCTGCTGGGCGCCGACAACGCCATCGTCATCGCCCTCGCTTGCCGCCGGCTTCCGCCTGCGGACGCGCCGCGGGCGGTGGCGCTTGGCGCCGCCGGAGCGATCATTCTCAGGCTGTCCATGGTCGTCTTCGCCAACGCGCTTCTCGGCGTGCCGCTGGTCAAGATCGTCGGCGCCTGGACGCTCGTCGTCATCGCGCTCAACGTGAGGGCGCGGAAAGAGGACGACGTCGGCGTCGTGGGGTCGGTAGGCTCGGCAAGCGATTTCGTCTCCGCCGCCGCCGTCATCATGATCGCCGACGCCGCCATGAGTTTCGACAACGTCGTCGCGCTTGCGGCCATCGCCGGAGGCGACTATTGGCTCCTGGCGATCGGCGTCCTCATCAGCATTCCGATCATCGCCTATGGCGCCCTCATTCTCTCCCGGATCATCCGCCACGCGCCCGAGATCCTGACCGTCGGGGCGGCGTTTCTCGGCTGGATCGCCGGCGGCATGGCGGTCACCGATCCTCTCGTTGCGGGCTGGGTCCAGTCCAACGCGCCGGCGCTGGCCGCGTTTGCGCCCGCGCTCGTCACGCTATTTGTATTGGCCGCCGGCAAGAGCGCAGAGCCGGGGAGCGCCCGCGAGGCGGCCGCGATCGAGACCGTCGCGCCGCCGGCTTCAGGGCGCCGCGCGGTCCGTCCGCGCTCCCCGCCCGCAGCCCCAATGCCCGTTCGAATGCTTGAAACGGCGGCGCACGCGGGCGCGCCGCCGGCGGTCGAGGACGACCCCGCGCCCGGCTTTGCCAGAGACTCTTACGCGAGGTCCGCCACCAAAGGCTGGACCGAAGAGCGCGTCGTCGTCGCGGGCTTCGTGTTGCTTGCGTTTTTGGCAGGACTCATCATTTTCGTCGCCTCGTTCCTCGACAGCCTGACCTGAGCGTCGGCATAAACGGACCGCGCACGCATGGACCAAACGACGCAAGACCATCGTCCCTCCGAACTCCATCGAACGCCGCGGCGAAGCGAACGTCTGCGCCAGCGGGCCGCATGGATGTATTTCGTCGAGGAGATGACCCAGAGCGCTATCGCCGAAGCGCTCGGGGTCGGGCGCGTGACGGTCGTCAGGATGCTGGCGGAGGCGAAGGCGCTCGGCGAAGTGCGTATCGCCCTGGCGCGCGGAAACGCCGAACTCGGCGGCCTCGAGGCCGCGCTCTGCAAAGCGCATGGATTTGACGAGGCGATCGTCGCCCCGCTGTCCTCGCCTTCCGCGGATGCGACCGCGCCAATCGGCGCGGCGCTCGGCGATTACGTCTCCTCGCTCCTGCGCAACGAAATGAAGATCGGGCTCGGCTGGGGACGGACACTGAACCGGTCGCTCGAATACCTGCGTGAGCGCTCTCTCAGGGACCTCAGCGTTGTCTCGCTCGTCGGCGGGGTCACGCGTTTCGCGCACGACAATCCGGCGGAGTTTCCTTCCGCGTTCGCTCGCGCCTTCAACGCCGAATGTTACCTCATTCCGGCGCCCGCGCTGGTCGACAGTCCTGCGACGAAGGCGGCGCTGATCGAGCGCTGCGGTCTCGGCGCCGTCTATGCATTCGCCAATGTGCTGGACGCCATCGTCGTCAGCGTCGGCTCGCTCGGCGACCAGGCGACGATCTCGCGTTTCGAACTGATCGGCCACGCCGACCGGCGGGTGATGAG
The DNA here is from genome assembly GCA_963721905.1 of uncultured Alphaproteobacteria bacterium. GTDB lineage: Bacteria > Pseudomonadota > Alphaproteobacteria > Rhizobiales > Beijerinckiaceae > Roseiarcus. The sequence continues at coordinate 108,447 of CAVRMF010000025.1, read as the reverse complement.
CGAATACGGGGGCGTCGGCGAATTGCTTTGCAACGTCTTTGACAAGGAAGGCCGCGTCATCGACCATCCGCTCAATCAGCGCGTCATGTCGGTCCCGATGGAAGCCGTCTGCGCCGCGCCGATCCGCGTGCTTGCCGCCGGCGGCGCGCACAAGCTCGCGGCCATTCAAGGCGCCCTCAAGCTCCTCAAGCCGACCGCGTTCGTGACGGACGAGGCGAGCGCGCGCCGGCTGACGGGTCAACCCGCCTAGTCCGAGGCCCCTGCCCTCGCCAGCTCCTCGATCAACCGCGCGATCTCGCGCCGCGCCTCGAGGTGGGGCATATGGCCGATCTTCGCGAACCGATGCAGCGCGATAAGGCCGCTGATGTTTTCCGCGTGATGGGCGGGCGTGATTCGATCCTCGAGGCCGAAAACCACTTTGACCGGGATCCGGGGCGCGGCGAGACAGTCGCGGACGTCGATAGTCTGCCGTCCGTTAGCGAGCAGCGCCTTCGCCAGACGCCGTTGCGCCGCGACTAGGGGCAGCTCCGCCCTCTGGCGCAGCGTCGCGGGCGCCAACGCGGATCCCAACGAGGCCGAATCGGTGACGAGCAGGTTGAGCCAGGGCGTCAAAGCCGCCTCGCTGTCCGCCTGCAGGAAACCGTCGAAGAACGCAGGGTTGGTTTCCTCGCCAAGTCCCGCCGGCGCGATCAGCATCAGCGACAGCGTCGCGAGACCCGGGGCCTGCGAGAGCGCAGCCGCAACCGCGCCGCCAAGCGAATGGCCGACGAGGTGCGCGCGCGTTGCGCCCTCCTCGATCATGACCGAGCGCGCCGCATCGACCAGGGCGTCGAAGCTCGCTTCCTCGCCCAAAGGAGAGAGGCCGTGTCCCGGCAGATCGATCGCGAGCGCGGCCCGCGTCTCCGGCAGAAGCCGGAAAAGGGGCCGCCAGCCGTTCAGATCGGCGCAAAGCCCGTGGATGAAGACGAACGGGGCGCCCTCACCCCGCCGCAGCCATTCGCGGTTGACGCTGAGGACGCTGGGCTCGCCAGCTGCGCGCCGTTCGAGATCGCGAGCCTGGATGCGCCCGTTCGGTCCGGAGCCTTTCACGTCCGAGAGGCGGAGGCCTCGCTCGCGCGCCGCGCGGCGCGCGGCGGGGGTCGCTCGGAAGCCGAGTGCAGCCTCTGCGTAGACGGCGTCATTCCTTCCTAGGTCGGCGCGCGCGGACGGATTCGGCCTGGCCGTCGCCGCCGGCAGCGACGTTGCCGAGGGGACGAAATCCTCCCCCTCGGCGACGATCCAACCGATGCAGGAGCCGACCGGCAGCACGTCGCCCTCGGACGCGGCGACGAACCGCAGCACGCCCGAAGCCGGAGCGTCGACCTCCATCGCCGCCTTGTCGGTCTCGATCTCGAACAGCGTCTCGCCCTTGACGACATGAGCGCCCTCGGCGGCGCGCCAGGCACCCATCCGGCCGGTCGTCATGTCCATGTCGACGCGAGGCATCACGATTTCATGGGCCATGTCAGACCGCCCTATCAGACCTGGCTGAGCGCAAGGCGCCGCGCCGATGCGACAATGTCGTCGACCTGCGGCACAGCCGCCTTCTCCAGCACCGGACTATAGGGTATGGGCGCCTCGACGCCGCCGAGCCTCAGGATCGGCGCCTCGAGATAATCGAAGGCCTCGCTTTCGGCGACGATTGCCGAGACCTCGGCGCCGATGCCCAGCGTCTTCACCCCCTCGTAGACGGCGAGGAGCCTCGCGGTCTTCTTGACGCTTTCGATGATCGCCGGCTTGTCGATCGGTCTTAGCGACCTCAGATCGATCACCTCGGCCCCGATCCCCTCCCTGGCGAGAGTTCTCCGCGGCCTCGAGAGCGCGATGCGTCATGATGCCGGTCGCGACGATCGTGATATCGCGGCCCTCGCGTCGGATCGCCGCCTTGTCGAGCGGCGTTTCGTAACGCCCTTCCGGAACCGGACCTTTCATCTTGTAGAGAAGCTTGTGCTCGAACACGATCACCGGATCGGGGTCATTGATCGCCGCCAGCAGCATGCCCTTCACGTCCTCCGGCGTCGAGGGCTCTACGACTTTAAGACCCGGAACATGGGCATACCATGCCTCGATGCTTTGGCTGTGCTGCGCGGCGCCGCCGAGACCCGACCCGGTCGGCATGCGGAAAACGACCGGCACGTGGACGGCGCCGCCCAGCATGTAGCGCAGCTTCGCCGCCTGATTGACGATCTGCTCCATCGCCAGCATCGAAAAATCGGAGAACTGAAATTCGTACACCGGCAGCATGCCGGTCAACGCCGCGCCGACGGCGACCCCCGCTCCGCCGAGCTCGGAAATGGGCGTATCCATCACCCGCTCCTCGCCGAAGCGGTCGACCAGGTCGCCCGTCACCTGGAAGGCGCCGCCGTAGACGCCAATGTCCTCGCCCATCAGGAAGACCCGTTCGTCGCCGGCGAGCGCGATCGCGAGGGCCTCGCGAATGGCTTCTGCGTAGGAGAGTTCGCGCGCCCCCATCAGACGCGCGCCTCGGCCGGCGAATAGACGTCGCGCGCAACCTCCGCGACCGAAGGCCAGGGGCTCGCGCTCGCGCTAGCGACCGCTTCTTCCATTTCCGTTTCGACCCCGGCCGCGATCTCCGCGACCCGCGCCGCGGACCCAATTCCAAGCGCCACGATTTCCGTCTCGAACATCGCGATCGGGTCGCGCGCCTTCCAGGCCTCGATCTCCTCGCGCGTGCGGTAACGGTTGCGGTCCGAGCGCGAATGGCCGCGCGTGCGATAGGTTTTGGCTTCGATCAGCGTCGGGCCTTCGCCCGCGCGCGCCCGGTCGGTCGCCGCAAACGAAGCCTCGGCGACGGCGGCGAATTGATTCCCGTCGACGACCACGCCCGGCATTCCATAGGCGACCGCCCGGTCGGCGACGTTGGCGACGGAAGTTGAGTGCGAAATCGCCGTCGACATCGCATATTGATTGTTCTCGCAGACGAAGACGACAGGCAGCTTCCAGATCGACGCGAGGTTGAGCGCCTCGTGAAAAGCACCTTCGTTGTTCGCTCCGTCGCCGAAGAACGCGACCGCGACCGCGCCGGTCCGGCGTTTCTTGGCGCTGAGCGCGGCGCCGACGGCGATCGGCAGGCCGCCGCCGACGATGCCATTGGCACCGAGATTGCCCCGGGCCGGGTCGGCGATATGCATCGAGCCGCCGCGGCCCTTGCAATAGCCGCCTTCGCGCCCGAGAAACTCGGCGAACATCGGTGTCAGTTCGGCGCCCTTGGCGATGCAGTGACCGTGGCCGCGATGGGTCGAGGTGATGCAGTCGGCGTCGGACAGGGGGAGGCATACGCCGACGGCCGTCGCCTCCTGCCCGATCGACAAATGCATGGTGCCGTAGCTCAGGCCGCGAATGTACGATTCCTCCGCCGCCTCTTCGAACCGCCGGATGCGATGCATGCGCCTCAGCGCGTCGAGAATAGCGTCCGGGGTTAGACGATCGTAGACTTTGGGGCGGTTGGCGCTAATGCGCGGCGCCGAGGCGTGCGAGGTCAAAACGTGCAGACTCCGGACCGGGATTTCACTGGTAATGCTGTAGCGCAGGCCAGAACATTTGTCCCGGAGAAAACGCAAAGGTTCACTACGGCCCGGCCGCCAGCGGGCCCGCCGGCCGCAGGGCGCCGGTCTCGACGCCGTTCCAGTTCACCAGCCGCGGCGCGATGAAGGGCGCGAGCCTCGCGCGGATGTCCTCGTCCAATCCGCCAAAACGCTGGAGCAGCGCAGCGATCGCGACCTGCGCGGCGCGCGCTCCGCCGTCGTCGGCCTTGACCGCAATCCCCAGGCCTTTCTCCGGGAGCGCAGCGCAAAACACGCCCTCGGCGCCCGTCTTGGTGAACGCGCGCGCGCCGAGAATGGTCATGATTTCAGTATCGAACCGCCCTGCCCCGGCGACGGTCGCCGGATGGGCCGCGACGGCGGCCCGAATCCGCGCCGCCGCGCTCGCCCGGCGCTGCGAGAGACCCTCGCCCGTCGCGAACCGGGCGAATCCAAAAGCCAGCGCGCGCAGAGGAATCGCGTAGGTCGGGATCGAGCAGCCGTCGATCCCCCGCGTCTCCTCAGAGAGCCGCGCCTTGGTCATGTCGGCGATGGCAGCCGCGACCTCGCGCTGGACCGGGTGATAGTGAGCGACATAGCCCCTGGCGTCGACCCGTTCCGCGCAGGCGAGGCAGACGAAGCCCGCGTGCTTGCCCGAACAATTGTTGTGCAGCGCGGTCGGCGTCTTCCCCAAACGCGCCAGCGCCCGCGCCGCGGTCTCGCCGAGCGGCCAATGCGCGCCGCATTCGAGAACGCTCTCGTCGCGCCCGGCCTTTGCAAGCATTGCCCGCGCCGTCGCGACATGGTCCTCCTCGCCGGCATGCGACGCGCAGGCGAGCGCGATCTCCTTTGCGCTCAAGCCCAAGCGGTCCGCGGCGCCGCTCTCCAGAAGCGGCAGGGCTTGCAGCGCCTTGATCGCCGAGCGCGGGTAGACCGGCCGCTCGATGTCGCCGAACGACGTCACGATCGCTCCGCTCGCGTCGACGACCGCTCCGGCGCCGCGATGGGCGGATTCGACCCGATCGCCGCGCAGAGCCTCGGCGATCACGGGATTGCTCATCTCCGGCTCCTTGAAAGCGCGGCCAATCGGCGCATGGGCAAGCCCGCGCCGCAAAGCTAAAAAGCTAGCGCAGCCGGGCGACCGGCGATAGGAGAGGGTTTTTGGACGGCGGTGACGCATGCGCGTTCGGGACGTGATGACCTATGGCGCGATCGGCCTCCCCGAGACGGCGACGCTGGCCGAGGCGATCGAGACCCTCCTCCGCTTGCACGTCAGCGCCCTCCTCGTCTTCGACGCCGAGCACGCCCTGGTCGGGATCTTGAGCGAAGGGGATCTCCTGCGCCGGGCCGAACTGGGCACAGATACCAAGCGCGCGCACTGGCTCGAGTTCCTGCTTAGCGGCGGCCGTCTCGCCGAGCGTTATGCCCACACCCATGGGCGCAGGATCGGCGAAATCATGACCGCCAAGGTCGTAACCATCTCGGAGGACGCCGACCTCAGCGAGGCGGTCGATCTCATGCTCAAGCGCAACGTCAAGCGGCTGCCAGTGCTGCGCGGCGATGCGGTCGTCGGCGTCATCTCGCGCTCCGACCTCTTGAAGGGCCTGCTCGCTTCATTGCCAAAGGCGGGCGCCCCTCATGCGGATGCGGAGATCAAGGCCTCCATTCAGGCCGAACTCGAAAAGCTCGCATGGGCGCCGCGCGCGAGCGTGCGGGTCGAAGTTGCGAACGGCGTCGTCACCTTCGACGGCGCGATCACCGACGAACGCATGCGCTCGGGCCTGAAGGTGATCGCCGAGAACACGCCCGGCGTCACCGCCGTCCACGATCGCATGTGCTGGATCGAGCCGAACTCCGGATTTTACCTGCCGTCGGAGGAGGAGGATCGGTCGTAACGGGCCAGCGTCTGGAGCCCGTGGCAGCGCCCCCTCCACCACGCTGCGCGTGGTCCCCCGCCCCCGCGCTTTGCAAGCGCATGGGAGGATACGGCGGCGGCGCCTTTCCTCCCTCACGAAGTGGGGGGAGGGGGACCGCCCGAAGGGCGGTGGAGGGGGCGCGCCCTCCGTGACTCACCGAGGTTGCCCGGTCGTCGTCGAATGTGCATCTTACCCTCGCGCAAGGCGGACGACCGACGAGAAGCGTCCGTGGGCGCGCCCGGACGTCTGTAACCCAGGTCCATCATGATCGAGGAACCGCCCCCGCTGGTGTTCGCGCCCGCCGTCGAACGGCCGCCGGCCGAGCTGGTCGAGGGGTTCCGCGGCGTATCGACGAGTTTCATCGTCGATACGATGGGCGGCTCGGGCGCGCTCGACTGGCGTATTAAGCCGATCGTCGGCCATTCCCTGCTCGGCGTGGCGCTGACCTGCGACTGCGGCGCGGGCGACAATCTGGCGCTGATCGCCGCCTGCGCCGAAAGTCAGCCGGGCGACGTCCTTGTCGCGGCGACGGGCGGCTTTGCCCACGCCGCCGTCACAGGAGATCTTCTGCTCGGCATCGCGCGCAATCGCGGCGTGGCCGGGTTCGTCACCGACGGCCTCGTGCGCGACCTTGCCGATCTCAAGGCGCTGAACCTGCCGGTCTATGCGATGGGCGTAACCCCCAATTCTCCAGGCAGGCGCGGCCCGGGCACGGTCGGCCTGCCGATCGTGTGCGGCGGCTCGGCGGTCGCTGCCGGCGACGTCGTCGTCGGCGATCGCGACGGCGTCGTCGTCGTGCCGCGCGCGCGCCTGGCCGAAACGCTCGCCAATCTCAGCCAAGTCAAAGCAGCGGAAGCCGCGATGCTGGAGCGCGTGCGCGGCGGCTTGAGAGAGCTTCCCGTCGCGCCGGCAGCGCGGCGACCCGACAGCCGGACGTGACGGTGGAGGCTGGACCCATGATCGATTTTCCCATCATCGACTCTCACATCCATCTGCTCGATCAGAAGCGCTTCGGCTACGCCTGGGCGAGCGGCGCGCCGGCGCTGAAGCGCGACTGGACGCCGGACGATCTCGCCAACGCGGCCAAACCCTATGAGATCGAAGGCTTCGTCTTCGTCGAGGTCGATGTCGACATGCCGCAATATCTGGACGAAGCGGACTGGGTCGACGGTCTCGCCAGCCATGACCGCCGCGTGCTCGGCGCCGTCGTTTGCCTGCCGCTGGAACGCGGCGCCGCCATCGAGCCGGAGATGGCTCGGATCGCCAAGCTCAAAACGGTCCGCGGCGTGCGCCGCCTGATTCAGAACCAGCCGGACCCCGACTATGTGCTGAAGCCGGGATTCTTCCAGGCGATGCGGCTCTTGCCGAAATACAATCTCTCGTTCGACATCTGCGTCTTCCACCCGCAGCTGCCGAACACGCTCAAAATGATGCGCCTCTGTCCCGAGGTCGCGTTCGTCCTCGATCACATCGGCAAGCCCGGGATCAAGGCGGGCCTCATCGATCCGTGGCGGGACCACATCCGCGAGATGGCGGCGCTGCCAAATGTCGTCTGCAAGCTCTCCGGCGTCACGACCGAGGCCGATCACAAGACCTGGACGCGCGATGAATTGCGACCCTACATCGACCATGTCGTGGAATGCTTTGGGCCGGACCGCATTCTCTACGGCGGCGACTGGCCGGTCTCCGAGCTTGCCGGCAGCTACCTGCAGTGGCTGGCGACGCTCGAACTCTGCGACCGCGGGCTTTTCCAAGGCCGACAAGCGAAAACTCTTTCGCGACAACGCCGTCAAGGCCTACCGCCTGAGCGTCTGATGGACGCCGCCGATCTGCAGCGCCAAGGCTATTGCGTCGCGTCCTTACGCGCGCTTGCGCGAAAGCGGCTGCCGCGCATGGTGTTCGACATGGTGGACGGCGCCGCGGGCGACGAGATCACCATGCGGCGCAACGAGGCGGCGCTGGCTGCGATCGAACTCATCCCCAAGCTGCTCGAAGGCGCGCCGAAGCGCGACCAGTCGGTCGAGCTTTTCGGCGTCAGGCTCCCTTCGCCGGTCATCATCGGGCCGACCGGCCTCGCGGGTCTCCTGTGGCCACATGCCGAGCTTGCGGCCGCGCGGGCGGCGGCGCGTTTCGGAACGATCTATTCGACGAGCCATGCCTCGACCTCGACCATCGAGGAGATCGGCGCCGCGACGCCGGGGCCGAAATGGATGCAGGTCTTTCTCTACAAGGATCGGGCCTTGACCGCCGAATTCGTGGCGCGAGCCGCGAGCGCCGGATACAAGGCCCTGATCCTCACCGTCGACAACCAGGTGACGGCCGGGCGCGACCGCGACGCGCGCAATGGCATGACCTTTCCCCTCCGCTGGGGTCCGCAGAGCGTGATCGATTTCATGAGCCGCCCGGGGTGGCTCATCCGTATGTCACAGACGCCGTCGCCGACCTTCGTCAATTACGGCGCCCGGACCTCGATCGCCGCTTTCGGCCCGTTGATGGCCGAGCAGCTCGACCCCGCGGTCAGCTGGAGCGACGTCGAGTGGCTTCGCAAGCAATGGCAGGGGCCGTTCGTGATCAAGGGCCTGCTGCACCCCGACGACGCGCGCGAGGCGTTGAGGCGCGGCGCCGACGCGATCGTCGTCTCCAATCACGGCGGCCGCCAGCTCGACGGCGCGGTCGCCTCGATCAGCGCGCTGCCGGGCATCGTCGACGCGGTCGGCGGCGCGGCGCCGGTCATGATCGACGGAGGCTTCCGCCGCGGCGTCGACGTGGTGAAGGCGCTGGCGCTCGGCGCGCGAGCCGTGCTGATCGGCCGGCCGCATCTCTGGGGCGTGGCCTGCGCCGGCGAGGACGGCGTCTACTGGGTGCTCGAACTCTTCCGCCGCGAAATCGATCGCGCGCTCGCGCTCGGAAGCTGGGACAGCCTCGCGAAGCTCGATCGGAGCATCATCTTTCGTGCGAACGGCGCAGCGAAGTGACCTGGTCCATCCGATTGGCATTTGGGGGAATCCGGCCGTGCGAAGGACGATGCGGCGGACGACGGCTCCGGTCGAGGCGCGTCGGCTTCGTCTATTCAGCCGGCTGGGGCGGTGGCGCAGCGGCCATCATCGGGATGTTGAACGGCCGCAACACTACGCTTCGCGAAACGAGCGACGGCAGGCCTTTGGCGCGCTGATCCAGCATCGCGGCGGCGACCTTCCGGTCGTCGTCATTCGCGGCGGCGAAATCGCGCTCATAGATTTGGCGGATCCGCTCGTCCTTTGTATCATCGGCGCCGTTCTTGGCGATCTGGAGCCACATCAGCCCTCGCCCGCGCTGCATCGACACGCCTTCCGCCCCAGTGAACAGCATGTGGCCGAGCAAGGCTTGGGAGGGCCGATGGCCCTTCCCGGCCGCCAGCATCAGCCACCGCGCCGCGGTGATATTGTCTTTCGAAAGGCCGCCAGCTCCGACTATATACATGTGGGCGAGATTATAGTCGGCGTCCGGATCGCCGAAGGTGGTCGCCGCGTACTGGAAGAGTTCGCGCGCCCGCTCCGGGTCGGCATGAACGTCGCTGTTAGGAATGCCGGCCAGGCTGTAGACGCCGACGGCGACGAAGGCGTTGGAGATCGCTCCCCGGACTCTCTGGTCCGGGGCGTCTTCGTCATACTCCTCGATGAGCTGATTGAAGTAGTGGTAGGCTTTGACATCGTCGCGGGCGACGCCGACCCCGTCCGCGTACATTTCGCCAAGCTTCCAGCGCGCGATCGGCTGGCCGTTTTCAGCGGCATAGGTCAACGCCGCGACCGAGGAGGCCGCGTCGCCTGCTTTGAGATCGTCGATCCCGGCGCGAAGGGCCTGCTCGGCGCTAGTGAAGCTCTTCGACGAGTTCGCGTTGGGCGTCGAACCGTCCAACGCGAACCCGGGCGACGCCCCAAAAGTAAGAATGCAGAAGACGGCGAACGGGGCGGTTATGCGACTCGGAACGCATTGGATGCTGCGGCCGGAGTTAGCGACTCCCGCGTCAAGCGCCTCAACTAGGGATCGGCCCGCGTCGGCATCGACGCCAGCTTCCTCAAGGCTGCATGGGATCGCCCGGCGCGCCGCCTTGAGCGCGGCGTCGAGTTCGTCGCCAGAATAGCGTTGGCCAACTCGTAGAATGACCCCGGCGCGTTCGATCGCGCGTTGGCCGAAAAGGCGTGTCATGATTGCCCCGCAACACTCCATTGGGTCGGGAACTTCCGCGCCCCGACGCCGTCCAGGCGAGGCGTCGGCGATGTCCCTCGAAGCGACCCTTGAGGGGGCCCCTTCGACAGCATCTCGGGCCCGCGCGCAGTGAGTAGGATCACGCTCTTCTTACCACCACTGATTGGCCTAACTCTATGATTCGGATTGGGCACAGTGCGCGATGCGGCGACACTTACGTTCAGCCCGAGGTGATCGGTTAGGACGAGCAAAAGGAGGCGACTTCGCCGCCTCCTTCTGTCCATCAATTATGTGAGTGCGGGCGTTTGAACGAGAATCTCGTTCACTACACTTCCGTGCGCACTTCTCGGGGTCGAGGACGTCGAACAAGCCATGACTAGACCCCAAGCCGCCGCCCCCGCCACATCGTCTTCGCACGGCCACTCGTCGTCGCTCACTGCAACGCGCCGAAGCAGACCGAAGACCGCGCTCGCGGCCTCGTTCAGCTCTGGGTATTTCGCCCGCTCGGCCAAAATGGGGCCAAACATCAGGCGAAAGAGACCACGCTTCCGCAAGGCGAAATCAAAATAGGCCAGACCGACCCCGCCGAGCCGATCGCTCTCGGTCGCGCCCGTCTTCATCGCTGCTGCCAGTTCCCTGAACCCTTCCGCGGCGACCGACGAAAGAAGATGCTGCTTGTTGGTAAAATGGCGATAGACGGCTGTCGCGGACACTCCGACGCGGCGCGCGGTCTCCCGCAAGCCAACGCCGTCCGGGCCGGCTTCATCCAGGATGGCCCTCGCCGCTGCGCGCAGGGCGTTTGGGAGGTTGCTGGGGTGACAGGGACCGCGAGGCGTAACCATTAGACTTTTCATATCCAAATCCCTTGGCATCTAAATCGCTCCGAAGATTCGTTTTTCCTGAGTTCGTTGGCGGGGGACATACGGCCAGCAAAACGGCGCTTTCCTGTCGGGATAGCGGCTGACTTGCGATTCTCCGTAAGTCAAAAGAGGATGCTGCTACACGCCGTCCATCCCTCTTTTGATGCGCTTCTACCCCTTTCGGTTACGTTGACATTGTCTTCCCGCAGGGTTAACGCAACGGAAGCGGGACAACCGGGGGGTTGTCATACCGGTGACTGAGTGGGAGGTCTGCGCCCGAACTTTGGGACGCGGGAGGTCGTTTGTTTTTTTAGAGTCAATGGCGCGGCGGGGATGGCTAACTAACTGATTATGCTCACTTAGAGAAGGCTAGGGCTTCTTCATGTGCGCTTCGTGCGGATGAAAAGGAAAAATTGACCGTGCTCGACAATCTTGATCGTATTCCAGTCGAAAACGCTCTGGCGTTAGCACCGCTGCTAAAAACTGGCGAGCGCTCCAAAGAAATCGGTCCCCTCGAATCCAGCGCAGAAGCTGATGGATTCATCGCGGTAATTGAAGGCCGCACCTTCATCGGGGAGTGCATTCGGCGAAGCGTGCAATCGGCGTTTCCGCTAGCGGTGCTTACCTATTCGACAGCTGGCGAACTGCAACAACAGCATCCGGTTACCGCACCCAAACTAATTATATTTTCATGGGTGGAAGTTAACAGGGAGGCGGGCATCAGCGCCTTGAAAATCCTATCTGAGCTCTCTCAGAGAACCCCAGTCATTGTCCTCGCTTACAACAATGACGCCGAGCTGGCGAGGACTGTCATTTGCCATGGCGCAAAGGGTTACATCCCAGTAACCATGGGATTTGAGATCACGGTCGAGGCAGTGCGCTTTGTTCTTGCGGGGGGGACCTATGTGCCGATGGACTGTCTGCTCGCAGGTGGTGTGCCCGGGGACGCGCCGTCCCAGCCACAGACATCGGGCTTGGTCACAGCCCGTGAACTCGCGGTTATTCGGTCGATCCAGAAAGGCAGGTCGAATAAGGTAATAGCCTACGAATTGAACATGTGTGAAAGCACCGTCAAAGTTCACGTACGTCGCATAATGAAGAAATTGAACGCGAAGAACCGTACGGACGTGGCTATCAAATCGCAATCCGCTGAGCCTCTTGCAGAATTCCCTGAGGGCGAGGAATTTCCCGTGGTTTTGGATTGCGGGCGCCGGCGGCTCAGGCTGGCGCTGGCCTGAAGCTGGCGACGCGGAGGATTTGATCGGCGGCGAGCGCGACGATGCCGAACATGAGGTGGCATTTGACCTTGATCGAGCCGCGCACGCGCAGGAACCTGGCGCCGAATTCGTCCTTCAATCGAGCATTGACGCGTTCGACCATGGTGCGGAAATCATAGATGACGTCATTTGCGTCGGGCATGTGGATGAACTTCATCCTGTCGACCTCCCGTTCCCATTCGGCCTTGACCTCATGCTGGGCGCGAAAGTTGCGGTCGATGATCGGCGCGTGGCCGAGCGTGCGGCTGTGGTCATGAATGGCGGCGGCGTCGTAGGCGGCGTCCATGAGATCGTAGAGATAGGAAACCCGCGCGCCGGTCATGGTCATCAAGGGAATGGCGACCTGACTGTCGTGAACGGAGGCCGAAGTCAGCACGCAGGAGACGGGGATCTGGCCGCAAGCGACGTCGATATGCAGCTTGTAGCCGATCCAGGTTTCCTTGTAGCCCTTGCTGTTTTTCTTGGAGCCGACATCGCAGGCGGTGGGCAGTTCGGCGAGCATTTGGTTGACGTTCTGTGAGGTTTGTCGCTCCAGCCGCGTCGGCTCGGGCTTTGGCCGTTGCTCGTCCTTGCGCGGGCGTCCGCGCTTGCGCGGCGGCTGAGCGCCATCGGACGGCGGATCGTCCTTCTTGTCGCTGGCCTCTTTCGCCGCCGGCTTCTCGCGCGCCTCGATCTCGGTGGCGTCGCGGGCGATCACGCCGACGATGCGCCCGCCGAGCGAGCGCTCGATCAGCGCCGCGTGCATTTTGTCGGGCAGATCGCCCTGCGCGAACTCCGCGAAGGCGCGAGAGAACGTGGCTTCTGAGGGCACTTGCGAGCGTCGCTCCCAACCAAGGATACGCCGCAGCGACTTGTCGACGGCGAGTTGCTCGATCAAAGCGGAAGTGGTGGGAATGCCCAGCATCGCCTTGGCGACGAAGGCCCTGGCAAGGGCGCGCCGATCCTCGGGCGGGCGGCCGGGGCCGCGCGGCGGCTCGGGAACGAAGGCTTCGAGGCCGATCACGTCGAGGGTCGTGACGAGACGCCCAAGCGCTTCGGTCATTGGGTCGACTTCCTCGCGCAGCCAAGGAAACAGAGTGCCCTGGATATGGTTCCAGCGGGCTTTCATGGCGTCTAGGGGATCGTCGGACATGCCTGTTGCTACGAATCGGGACGATAAGCCAAAACAATACCGAAACTACTCTCAATGTACAGCGATATATATTATCTTATAGTAGTTGACAACTGTCATATCGTTCCTACATGCCCCACCTCAATTTGCTTGGCATTCAAAATAAATTTGCAAGAGCCTCCGTCTTGAGCACCTTTCCGCGGACCAACACTTGCATTGAGCTGTCGGCCTAGGAACAAGTGTTTTCGGAGAGGAGGCGGGTGGACCTGGGAATGAACCCGATTCGGTTGGGCTCGGGGACCTGAGGCGGTAGTAATTCTAGGTAATCGGCTTGCCGGACGCGAGGATTTCCCACCAGGGATTATGTCGACCCTCCCGCGCCTCGGAAAGTTCGAATAGAAACTGGGCGCTCATGCTGACTGGCTTCATGGACCTCGGCTTCGCCAGGTACCGGAGAGCAATGATCAGTCACGAGGCGTTGAGCTAGCCAATGATTAATGGCCCGACGACCTTTGCCGTCTGAAACACGCCCTTGCCCGCGGTTGTTTTCGGGCGCGTCTATCGCGAATGGCAGCTTTACCTCGATTGTGTTCTCTAATGGGTCAAGGGCGGAAGCCTCTTCCGGATGTCGACGCTTTCGGGTGCCTGTGTTCTCTGCGTGCTCGTTCGGCACTTGATGGGGTAAGCTGGGTGCGGTGTGACTTGGTTGAAATCGCCGTCGGCTTAGAAGGGCCGCAGCTACACAATCGGCGCCATCTGCCGCTCCCTCCCTGGGGCGTCGCTCCTCTTGGGAGCTAGATTTCGGCCTCCTGTCTCGTGGATTGTGGGGGCTTAGGCCGATGTGAACTCGGTCCCGTCTCGCAGCATCGCGTGCATGATGATCGCGAGGCGGCGGGCCAGAGCGACCTTGGCCTTCCGCATCGTTGATCGCCTGGCAATCGCGAAGGCCCAGTCCTTGAGTTTGAGCTGGCCCTTATAGCGCGTCAGCATGACGTTGGCGGCCTCGTACAGGAGGGTTCGCACACGCCTGTCCCCGCATTTCGAGATGCTGCCGACGTAGTCGACCTCGCCCGACTGATACCGCCTGGGGACCAAGCCCAAGTAGGCGCCGATGTCTCGGGATCGGCGGATGCGCGAAGGGTCGTCGATCGCAGCCACAAAGGCGAGAGAGGTCAGTTGGCCTACGCCTGGGATTGTCATCAGCCGGCGGCAGGCCGCCGAGGCCCTTGCCATACGTCTCATGTCCGCGTCGATCGCGGCGACCGCCGCCATTACGGCAGTCCGCGCGGCGATCAGACCCCGCATGGCGGCAGAGAGACCAGCGATCCCCTCGCTTGCCTTAAGAGCCTGATCGACGAAGGCTGCGGTCAGCGCGCGAGGTAGCCGGATCCCGAACACGACCGCCAAACCTCGGATCTGATTTTCCAAGGTCACTCGCTGGCCCACCAGCTTCTTGCGCGCGATGATTAGTGAGCGGAGGGCGTGGGCCGACAATGACTTCACATGCACCGGCTTGAAGAAGCCAGTGCGAGCCAGATGCGCCAGCCCTCGCGCGTCATTGCGATCGGTCTTGTGGGTCGCCAGCGACTTGAGCGCCTGGTAGGCCTGCCGGCTTTCGACGCAGACCACGGGAAGGCCGAGTTGGCTCAACCCGTGAAACAGGATCGGCGCCATGCGTCCGGTCTCGAATACGATCCGACGGCAACTCGGCGCTTTCGCGAGTTCGTCCGCGATAGATTGCGCCGTTGACGCCGTCTTGCTCTCGCGAACCACCACGCCATCGCGGTCGAGAACGCAAACGTGGGTCTCATCCATCGAGATGTCGAGGCCTGCAAAATAGTCCATTGAACGATCTCCTCTTCCATATCCTGGCCGATCCTATCGGCCTTCGCGGAAGAGCTCCCGCCCATTACCCGATGTTGAAAAACTCGAATTTCCGCATCGATCACAATTCAGGAGACCGCTGGCGGCCTCGATGAAAAATTCCTTAGGGGGTCGGCGGGCCTGCCAGTTTTGCCGCGTGCGACGCTCCCATATGCCCTGCCGTGAGAACTATCGGCTGAGATGACGCGAGGTGCGCCAAAGCGAGATTTTCGCGACGGCTCAATTTCCGAGTTTTTCAACGCTATACCTCGACACCGGCCGTCCGCTCGGCGCCAACGGCGGGACGCACGGGTCAATTCGACCCGAAGCACGCGTTCCCGGCTGATCCCTGTACGGACGGGAAGCGCCATCAGCGGAAATTCTCCGATCAGACGGACTTAACGCTTGAGTATCACTCGCATAGGGCCGCAGGTTGCAGACGCTGCGCCCGCGCTGGAGTTGCCATGTGGTCTCGCCTGCTCGCCCTCGCTTTGCTCCTGCTACCCGCCCCGGGCCTGGCCGGCGTCAAGGAGAAGGTCGCGGCCCTCGCTCCGTCGGGGTTGGTGCTCGTGCTGGACGCCGAGGGCAACGAGTTGGTGGCCTAGAATGCTGATCAGCCCTTCGTCCCGGCCTCCGTCACCAAGATCGTGACGGCTTGGCTCGCGATGGAGGTCCTCGGCGGCGACTACCGCTTCGAGACCCGCTTCTACCTCGACGACAAGCGGGTGCTCTACGTGCGCGGAGGCGGCGATCCTTTCCTGATCTCCGAGGAGCTGGCGCCACTCGCGACCGAGCTGGTCGCAGCGGTCGGCAAGGCGCCAATCACCGGCATCGTGCTCGACGCGAGCTACTATCCTTCGAACCTCCGCGTCCCGGGCATCGAGGATGACGGCGAGGCCTACGATGCGCTGAACTCCGCGCTGGCGGTGAATTTCAACACCATCTACGCCGTGCGCAGCGGCGCCACGGTGCGCTCCGCCGAGAAGCAGAACTCCGATCACCCCGCTCGCGATCACCCAGTTCCTGGCGCGTGGCCCCAGGGGAGCCGGCCGCATCAGCCTGAGCCAGGACCCCACGGTGAGCCTCCAATATGCCGGCGAGCTGATCGCCGCGTTCATCGAGCGGGCCGGCGGCAGCGTGAAGGGCAAGATCTCGACTGGAACCGTTCCGCAAGGACTGGAGCCGGTCTACGTTCACCGACAGTCGCGCACCCTTTCGGAGATCCTCGTCGAGCTGCTCCGCGCCTCGAACAACTATATCGCCAACCAGGTCTTCCTGGAGATCGGCGGGCGCCGCCTCGGCGGGCCAGTCAGCCTCGAGAAGTCGCTCCAGGTCGCGAACGAGATGCTCGCCGCGCACGGCCTCGCCGCGGACATCCATCTCGAGGAGGGCTCGGGCATCAGCCGCAACAACCACTTCACCGCGCGCGGCCTCGCCAAAGTGCTCGAGCTCTTCGCACCCCACGCCGACCTGCTCCACGGCCATGATGGCGGTACGGACAAGACCGGGACCATGGAGGGGGTCCGTACGCTCGCCGGCTATGCCGACACCTCCGCCCATGGGCAGGTCCGTTTCGTGATCTCGCTCGCGGGCACTGACGGCGAGATGCGCTTCCAGCTGCTCCGGGCAATCGAGTCTGGGCTGTAGCCATGGGGAAAAGCTGGGCCGACCGCGACCAGAACCTGCTTGAGCGCATTGTCGCCAGTGTCACACGCTCGCAAAGCCAACGGGCTGCCGCCGGCGGTCCTCAGACTGATGCAGCCAGAAATTTCTCGTTCCGAGCCAGGGACGGCGACCCGCCTGTCCACCGCCTGAAAGCATGATTGAAAGAGGTCGACCTCTCGTAGCCTAGCAGCCACGCAATCTGCGAAAGTGATACGGCTTGTTCCCTTATGTATTGACGCGCGAGGCTTTGCCGCAACTCATCCACAACCTGCTCGTAAGTTGTACCCTCGTCCGCCAGTTTGCGCGTGAGCGTTCGCGTGCTAAGGCCCAACGCTTTGGCGACGCTGTGTCGCCTTGCCTTGCCGTGAGGCAGCAGCTTTTGTGCCTCGTTCTCGACTGCGGCTCGCAGCGTCCCTGACACCGTGCTGCGCTCCTTTGCAGCTTCATCGCAAATAGGTTGCAGCGTCTCAAGCAAGTGTCGATCTTCTGTGACCAGCGGGAGCGCCAGCGTCTCATACGAGAATGCGAGTTGATCCCGCGATGCGCCAAACTCGACCGCGCAACGGAAGAAACGCTCGAAATCACGCAAGTCAGAGTTTCTTCCGTGGGCGAAACTGACGTGCATTGGACGGATATTCCGACCCACGACTTCTCTTACCCCCTTAAGTATGATGGCAATCGCAAATTCGGTAACCTGCTTCGCTCTTTGTCTGGAATGGTCGACGAAGGTCACCTCGGCAACGACGCCCTCCGGCGAACGTACGAGCTTGATGCGCATCGCTTCGTTGACGATCCGGCTGTAGCGCGCGAAAAGCTCCAGCGCCTCGCCGAGGTTGTTCGCGGCCGATGCGATATAGAACGGCAAGCCCGCATCGCGTGGATTTGCTTCTTCGGCGAGGTGAAGTCCGAAAGCGCTGTCGTCCACCGCTTCCGCTGCGTATTCAAGACACTTGCTCTCCGACGCCGCGGAAATGCGACGCTGGCGACTATCAAAATCTTGCTCGGAGACGCCGGCGCGCCCGAGGATTGGCCCCGGAGCAAGATTGTGCTTTTTGAGAACCGCGATGGTGAGCCGAGCGCCGAAGCCCGTTGCGGTTGGTAGCACCTGTCCAATCCTTTCCTCGGTCACGTTCACGCTCCCATTGCGAAAGCTCTGGCCCAATCTAGCAGCCAAATGGCTCGAAATAGCAAGACGCTCGGCGCTCGGTCTGCGTATAGATGCGGTTAGGGGCTGACGACGCGCCAAACCCTGGCCTCTTCAGTAGTCGCTCGCAGACTGTGATGGTCTGCGGGTGTTTTATTGCGTTTTCCTAGCGTTTTGTGGCGCAACGATCTATCTGCCTACGGATGGATATTGGGGTTTCAGCGATGATGACGGGTTCTGAAATGCGCTATCCGGGGTTGGCGCGTCTGATCGGCCGCCGAGAGAGCGCCGGCGATCTGATAATCGTCAGCAACATGCAAGTCGCAGCGCGCCGGCGGGCAGCAGCAGCCATGTCCACCGCGATGATGAAAGGCGACGTTGAGGGGGTTCTGGCCGCGTTGCGCCGGTTGGGCGTGCCGGCCGCCGACTAGGACGTCTACGTTCCGCAAGTGAAAAGTCTTGGTTCTTCAGGCTAGGGATGGGCGGATAGCAATGTCCAGGAAGCAGAGCTTTTTAACTTTGATTACGGATGCGTATGTCGACGGCGGACACCCTTATCCTCCCGGGGCGAATTTTCCGTCACAACCTGAAGAGGGCCACCGGCTGATGCGCGCTTTTTTGACGATCAAGGAGGCTCGTTTGCGGGAAGCGATAATTATCCTGGTAGAAGAGCTGGCGCGTTCTGACAAACGATTGGCCCGAAATAGCAAGACACACTGAGTTTTGGCGCGCGGTTCTGGCCGCGGCCTGATAGCCGCTACGAGGCGGTCCTTTTGCTTTCAATCATTCCGCGCGCTGCGACCCGTTTTTCCCCTCAGCTCACCGCTTCTCCCTTCCGATTGCGGCGCGGAACCGTCTTGATCCGCAATGACCGCTTCACGTCCCGATTCCGGCCGTCCGCCGCGCGCTCCTGCCGGACGACGGACCGACCGGCGGCGTCTTCAACGCCGACCGCCGCGAGCCCTGGTGACCAGGAACCTGGGTCCATTTTCCTTTGGCGGGAGAATCGCGTTTGATAAGGTCGCGGGAAAGCGATTACCGCCTTTGCAGGCGCGCGACGCGAAGCGCCCATGAGGATAGATGCTCAAGTCCAAACATAATCGTGAGCTTTCCGAAGCGGATTTCGATTGGCTCAACACGATGCTCTCGCGCGTAGGCGGGGGCCTCATTCCCAATGTGGAAGCTCTCGACGGATTCATGACGGCGATCGTGGTCTGCCCTGATCTTATTATGCCCAGCGAATATGTACGGGTCATCGCGTCAGGAAAGACCGAGGATGAGGATCTGGTTTTCGAGTCTCCGAAGGAGGTCGAACGATTTTACGCCTCCATGACGTGCTATTATGACGAGATCAGCGACGTATTCCGGCGTGGTGAACCGCGCATGCCCTATTTGGCCCAGGACGGCGAGGAAATTTCCGGTGGGAACGATTGGGCAAGCGGGTTTCTGACAGGGACGCGTTTGCGGCATGACCTATGGAGGGAGGTCGTTAACGACGAGGAGCGGGCCGGATCGTTCGTCCCGATCTGGGCGCTGGCTTACGAGCACGACGAGGATCCGTCCATGCGCCCTTACGACCATCCTGTTTCCCCGGAGCTGCGGGAAGAGCTTATCGTCGGAGTGACCGCCAGCGTGACCCGGCTCTATGCGACGTTCCGAGAAGAGCGGAGCGAAAGGAGGACAGGACGTCCCCTTCCCCGCTCTTCAGCGCGCAAGACAGGGCGGAACGATCCGTGTCCCTGCGGGTCGGGAAAGAAGTTCAAGGCGTGTTGCGCTCAATTGACTTTTCATTGATGGCGACGCTATCGTTCATTATTTTCAATTACTTATCCTTTGGGCAAAGGATGCCCCCTACACCAGCAGGCGGGTCGAAGCCCGCCCTTGATGTCATGGGGGAAGCGCCCTACAGCCGCGGGGCGGGTCGCCCCGAAGGACGCCCGCCCCTCCCCGGCCGGTAAGGGTGATCAATGGCCAAGATCGCCGACGTCAGCCTGCGTGGCTCCCGTCAGCGGAGTGTTGCAAAAGCCGTTTCCGGCGAAGCGGCCGTTGTGGGTCAGCATCGCAGCGCCATTGCTGACGACGTTGAGTGTCCAGCCCGGCGCGGCGCGCGAATAGAGGCTGAAGCCGCCGATTGCGTTGCTGCCGTAAACCCAGATCGGACGCTGGCCGACGTCGGAGACGACGGCGGTGCCGTTCTTCTTGAAGCCGGTTTCGACCATGGTGCCGCCGAAGGTGCCGTTGGCGTTGAAGCTGTTGCTGCCGAAGGCGTAGGTCAGGTTGTTGCCGAGTGTGTCACGCATCGAGCAGACGACGTCGCCAGCCGCATGGGCGGGCGCGGTGAGGAAAGTCGCCGCGAGGGCGGCTGCGACAATCAGAGCGGTTTTCATTTTTCAGTTTCCTCTTGTCAGGTTTGCTGACGACCATCGTCGGGAATCGCAGCATGGGACGCTAGCTCCCCGGTTTACTGGGCCACCTGGAGGTGGCCCATCAGCGCCAGAGGTTGAGTTGCTCCAATCGCTGGTCCTCTTTCTCTTGGTTCCTGATGTAGTCCCGGATGACCCTCTCGTCCCGACCGACCGTCGAAACGAAATATCCTCGGGCCCAAAAGTGCTGCCCTATGAACCCTCGGTGGCGCTCGCCATAAACCCGAGCCAAATGGATTGCGCTCTTACCCTTGATGTACCCCACGACCTGACTGACCGCATACTTGGGCGGAATTGACAGCATCATGTGAACGTGGTCGGGCAACAAATGCCCCTCCTCGACCCGGCTCTCTCGGTGTTCCGCAAGCTTGCGGAACACCTCCCCCAAGTGTTTGCGCAGCTCGCCATACAGAACCTTGCGCCGAAACTTCGGAATGAAAACGACGTGGTATTTGCACTCCCACTTCGAGTGACTAGGCTCTCAAACTCGTCCATCGTGATTTGACCCTTCGTGTGCTTGGCGGCTCACATCGGGAAAAATCGCGGTGGACTTCCGAAAACGTCAAACTCCTACTGCCACCCCGGCAAAGCCGGGGAACTCTCAACGTATTAGCGTCCGACGCGGACGCGGCGGTTTGGATTGCCCAACGATGTAACGGCACCGTCCTCGCCAAACTTGCTATTGCCTGCCAATCTTCTGTTTTTCGTCGCCATCTGGCCGAGGCGGTCAATATGACGATCACCTCGCAACCCTGAGGCCCTCCATGCGCGACTTCGGCAGAACGCCGCTGCGGCGACAGGCCAACGCCGACCCCAAACCAGCGGATATGAGCCCGGCTGATTTCTGCCTAACCCGCCATTGATCATGTGTCCGAGCACTGCGTCGAGCGCTCGCCTTGCAGCACATCAGCTGCACCAGTCGGCGCGGCATCTCGGAGGCGTAGCTTTCTGAGTGTTGACGCGACAACCAGTAATACCAAAGGCCTCACGGTCTACTCATTGGGGGGGATTCCCTTGGCGCGTAATTTCTCACTCTTTGGGGTCGGAGGATTCGCGCCATGCCAGCAGCGGTGAAATTGCGAGACGACTATTCGGCTGAGGAGCTTCGGGCGCTGGCCCGGCGCTCGAAGGACGTCAATCAGAGCCGGCGGCTCCTGTCGCTTGCGGCGGTTCGCGACGGAATGGATCGCGGCGAGGCGGCCAAGATCGGGGGCATGGATCGCCAGACCTTGCGGGACTGGGTGCACCGGTTCAACGCCACTGGTCCGGATGGGCTCTTCGACAACTGGACGGACGGTCCGAACTCCGCGCCTCTCGCCGGAACAATTGGATGAGTTGGCGAAGATCGTCGAGAGCGGGCCGGACCGGAGAGTTGACGGCGTCGTGCGGTGGCGCCGGATTGATCTTAAGTGCGTCATCGCCCAGCGCTTCGGCGTCGACTATCACCAGCGCTATGTCGGCAAGCTTCTCAAGAAGCTCGGCTTTTCCCACATGAGCGCCCGGCCTCGCCATCCGGCTCAAGACGAGCGGATTGTCGAAGCATATAAAAAAACTTCCCGCGCGCGCTGAGCGCTCATCTCGACGGCCTGCCGGCGACAACGCCGATCGAGATCTGGTTTCAGGACGAAGCCCGCATCGGCCAGAAGAACGGGCTGGTGCGCCAGTGGGCCAGGCGAGGAACGCGGCCTCGCCAACCTGCCGATCAGCGCTATGAGAGCGCCTATCTCTTCGGCGCCATTTGTCCCGCCCGAGGTGTCGGGGCCGCGCTCGCGCTGCCCTTCGCCGACACCGAGGCGATGCAGCTTCACCTCGAGGAAATCTCCGGCCACGTCGCCGAGGGCGCCCACGCCGTCCTCTTGCTCGACCGCGCCGGATGGCACACCACCGCGAAGCTCACCGTGCCGAGCAACATCACACCGATCTTCCTGCCGTCCCGTGCGCCGGAGCTGAACCCGGTCGAAAACATCTGGCAGTTTCTGCGCGGCAACTGGCTCTCAAACCTCGTCTTCGAAACCTACGACGACATCATCGACGCCGCCTGCGACGCCTGGTGCAAACTCGTCGCCCAGCCAGAAACCATCACCTCAATCGGAATGCGCGAATGGGCCCACATCGGTCAGACCTCATGACTCTTGGTATAACTCGATCAACCTGGCGCGCCGCTCCGCGTCAGGTTGGGTCGTGTCTTCCGTAGTTTCGATCACGAGCGCTTTGCGTTCCGTGAGCAATCTGCCGACGACTCGCCTTTCCTGATCATTGAGCTCGATTTTCAATGGGTGTCCCCGGCCCACGGCGAAGTCGCCGACCGTCGGGAGGGACTTAGAGCTTATCGCTCAGGGCAACTCATCATAGCCTGCCAATTTTCTGTCTTTTCACGCCAAGAACGGAGTCCGCGCTCACTTCAGCGTAGCCGTTTCCGGTTCCGATCAGCGGAGGGCGACCGTCCTGTCCAGCGCTTAAAAGCATGATTGAACGAGGTTGAACCCTCGTAGCCGAGCAGCCACGCGATTTGAGCGAGCGACATCTCTGGATCCTTCAGATATTGGATCGCGAGGCTCTTCCGCAATTGGTCGACGACCTCCCCGTAGGTCGTGCCTTCTTCAGCCAGTCTTCGCGCAAGGGTACGGAGGCTGAGGGCAAAAACTTTCCTGATTACGCGGCAACGTCAGCCAGCTTTAGCAAGCGGTAAGGCATCGGGGTGGTCCTCAGCGCAACGAATGCGAGGCGGGGGATCATAGTTTCGAGATCGTATCGGCGATTGAATCGATATTCGAACTCCGCGAGATATCGAGGAACGTGTTTTTCTTGCACGGCTCGGTAGGTCCCCACGAGGGCGGCTTTGATATTGCCCAACGCGGTATTGACCCATTTGAAAGCAGGGGTGCGAGCCGCTTGCTTGCCGCTTCCGGTCTTGATTGAGGTGTGGAGGCATCCGGCTTGGGTGACAGCGGCGAAGCATGCCAGACCGTCGGAGACGATATTGGCGCCCGGGTTGAGCGCGGTGCTCGCGAGCTTTCGGATCGCAAAGCTGCTGAAGGCTTTGATGGGCCGAAGGATGATTTGATCTGGCTTGCCATCGTCCGTTGTCGCGATCGCGGCGACGAACGGCGTCTTGCCTGTTGCGCCGCGCCCGCGGCGGACGGACCGGGCGCCGCCGATATAAGCGTCGTCCATCTGGACGTTGCCCTTCAAGCGTTTGCTCGCGTTACGCTCCAGCATGACTTGAGCGAGCTTGTGCTTCATCATCCAGGCAGCTGTCTGGGTGACGCCAAGGCGTCGACCGAGTTCGATGCTGGAAATGCCCTTCTTCGATTGCGTGACCAGGTAGATCGTCTTGAACCAGATGCGCAGCGGCAGCTTACTCGAAGCGAAGATCGTTCCCGCTTTGACAGAGGTCTGCTTGCGACACGCGTTGCACTGGAATAGACGCCGCGCGCCGCGCGTGACGACGCAGTGATCGGCGCCATTGCACCCAGGACATTCGAACCCGTTCGGCCAGCGCCATTTGACGAGCGCCGCATGACATTGCTCTTCGGTTCCGTAAATCTCGGCGAAACGAGCCTCGCTGAGGCCTTTCTGGAACTGGACCTGATTGCGCGCCATCGGAGAACCCCTGCGAAAACAGCATGTTCATGCTTTGTTCTACTCAAAACCTGAGGCTGACGCAAGCGCGTAATCAGGAAAACTTTTGCCACGTTTTCGGCTTTCGCTTTGCCGTCGGGCAGCAGCTTCTCCACTTCGGCCTCAACCGCAGAGCGGAGCGTTCCCGGCTTCACGTTCCGCTCCTTCGCAGCAGCATCGCAGTAGGGGCGCAGGACGCGGAGCAGTTTCGGATCTGCGGTGATCAGCGGAAGGCTCAGAGCATCGGCTGAGATCAATAACGCGGTGTTCGGCGCGCCAAACTCGACCGGACAGCCGAAGAACCGCTCGAATTCCCGCACGTCGGAATTCCTGTTGTGGGCGAACGCGATTTTCGTCGGCGCGACATTGCGGCCTGACATCGTTCGCAATGCCGCGCAAATGCCCGCCATGACGAATTCCATGTTGTGCCGAGTAGCATACCTTGGCAGGCCCACAAACTCGAACTCAATGGCTGTGTCAGCTGATCTTTGGGCCAGACGAAACGCCTCGTTCACGATCCGGCAATAGCGCGAAAAGAGTGCGAGCGCTTCGCCGAGATCGCGAGCTGTTGAACCTGCATAGAAATACATTCCGACATCGCGCGGATCAATCTGCCCTGCTAGGTGAAGCCCAAAGGCGCTGTCGTCCATCGCCTCAGCCGCATACTCGAGGAACTTGCACTGTCCGATAGCCGACACGCGTTGGGGGAGGCCATTACCTTCATCCGTCGCCCGCGCAAGTCCGTGTTCTGACAGACCAGCTCGAAGCAACAACGGCGCGGTCGCAATGTTGTGTTTGCGCAGCATCGCAATGGCTTCTCGTGCGGCGAACCCGGTCGTCGTCGGTAGCCCTCCCTGACTCGTTTCCTCTCCCACGGTCGCCGCTCCCGCCATGAAAAGTTGGCAGGATTTAGAGCGGTTTCCGCCCGAGTTAATTGGAAGGGATTCCCAAATCGACGGAAATCTGATCGATGATTTGCGCTGATTGGAGGCGGCGCGGGATGGGTCCGTTGTCTTTGGATTTACGCAAGAGGGTGATTTCGGCGGTAACTGAGGACGGAATGAGCTGTCGCGCGGCGGCGCGGCGGTTTGGCGTGAGTTTTGCCAGCGCGATCCGTTGGATGGCGTCGCTGCGCGAGAGGGGCGACTATGCTCCCCTACCTATGGGCGGCGACCAACGCTCGGGACGCGTGGAGGCGCATGCCGATTACCTTCTCGGCCTTATCTGGCGTGAACCGGACCTGACGCTGCCGAGATCTGCGATCGTCTGAAGCGCGTCCGCGGCGAACAGGTTTCGCCATCGATGATTTGGCGTTTCTTCGATCGGCACGACATCACGCTCAAAAAAAGTCTGCGCACGCAAGCGAGCAGGATCGCCCGGACGTCCTGCAACGGCGACGGGAATGGTTTGCCGGCCAACTCGACCTTGATCCGCTGAAACTGGTGTTCGTCGACGAGACCGGGGCGGCGACGAACATGGCGCGCCGCTACGGCCGCCGTCGGCGTGGTCGGCGTCTGCGCTGCGGCGTCCCTCACGGCCATTACAAAGCGATCACCTTTGTCTGCGGCCTGCGTCTGAGGGGCGTCGTCGCGCCCAAGGCCTATGATCGCGCCCTGAACGCCGAGACCTTCGAAGCCTGGCTCGAACACCATCTTCTGCCGACATTGGAAGAGGGCGACATCGTCGTCCTGGACAATCTCAACGTCCACAAAAGCCCACGGGTGGCTGAAATTCTGGCGAAAAAGAACTGCACGGTCCGATATCTGCCGCCCTACAGCCCCGACTTCAACCCCATCGAGAAGGCCTATTCGAAGCTCAAATCCCTCCTGCGAAAACTCGCTGAGCGCACCGTCGCCGGCCTCGTCGCCATCCTCGAAAGTTGCGCCGATCTCTTCAAACCCCGCGAATGCCAAAACTACTTTAAGGCCTGCGGATATGACACAACCTGAACGGATTCCGCTCTAGCTGCCAATTGGCAAGCAAAGGCAAGACGCCGAGGCCGCCGATCGGCAATTAAAGCACAACCTCATCAATGAGAGAGTGGCGTACGACAGCTGTCGCTCCGCCATCATCGCTCGCGCTGACGAGGCCCGACAATCCCTCACCCCGAGGTCATTGGAGGACTTCACCAAATGCGTACGTTCATTATGCCCGCCGTGTTCTCGCTCGGGGCGCTCGTCGCGCTCCAAGCCATGCCAGTCCGCGCCGCCGAACTGACATGCCCGGCACCGACTATTAAGATCGGAGATGCGCGCCCGGCGTCCAACCCCGTCGTCGGCGTCCACGTGCTCTATAGCGCTGGCTCATGGCGCGTGACGTATCGGCTGGCGGACGGATCGACCATCGAGCGCGCGAGCCAGTACGACATCCGCGATATGTCGGACAACGACAACACGAGCTGGAGCGGCACGCTTTTTCGCCGCCCGCAGCTGCGTATGACCGGGGAAATATTGCGGAACTCGAACACTGGCGATCTCGCCTATCAGGAAACGATTGTCGACTACGCCAAGGGCGGCGAGGTCACGATGCGAATGGCCGCCGCGCATTGCGACCGTCTCGACCTGCCCACGCCCGCGTACAGTGCGGCAGAGGCTAGCGCGCCGACAAGCCGGCCGGTGCCCAAGGCGTCCGCTCCGACCGCGCCCGAGTTCACCGTGCCGATTGTGCAGAACGGCACGCGCGCCTACGTGGCTGTGGAGATGGGCAACATCCAGCCCGCGCAGATGCTCATCGACACCGGCTGCACCAGCATGACCGTCAGTGAGGTCATTGCCAACGATCTGCTCGCGCACGGCGAAGCCGAGGTGCTGCCCGACGGTCAGGTCCAATTCGCCGATGGCTCTGAGCACGCCGTGCGGCAGGCGCGTATCCATCAAATCCGCATCGGCGGGCGCACTCTCAACGACGTGGTGGCGGGTGTGACGCCGAACGGTGCCGACATGCTGCTTGGGTTCCCGGTGCTCAACCAGTGGGGCCGGTTCACCGTTGACACGCAGAACAACCAGCTCGTGTTCGGATGAGGTTGTGTGCCCGCTCATGCCGATTGGTTTGGCCGTGTGGAAAGTCCGCGTCACATATTGAAACGGAGAAATCGTGAAACTCGATCTATTGAAAACCGCTACGTTCGTCGTCGAAGCCGTGGTGATCTCGACCTGCGCTCTGGCGGCCTATCAGATTGCGACGGCGCACGGCGGATCGATCTGGGCTTGCGCGCCCATCCTCACAATCGCCGCAATGGAAAGCCTGCGCGTGCCGGTGGCGATGACCATCCCCAAGCTTAAGTGGTTGGGGAAGGTACTGGCCGTCGCGCTCCTGATTGGGATAACCCCGCTCACCTTTGAGGGTATGGCGCTCGCTTTCGAGCAGTTCATGCACCAGCGCGTGGTCGAAGTCGTCGACGCCGAGACCAAAGCCGACGCGGCCAAGCAAGCGCTCAAGAGCGCGCAAGCCGACGCCGCCAAACGCAAGAGCGAGCTGGATCGCCTCTCGGCCGAGATCAAAGACGCTGAAGCGCATCGTATCGAGATCGCCAAGCAGGAGCCCATTCTGCAAACGCTCCCAACGCCGCAGATATGCTCCAGCTTCAATAAGAGGGGCCAGCGCGTGACCTACGCTTGCCCCGATCAGGGCATCGCCAAGTCGGTGGATAAAGCAAACACTGATGCGCGGGCGACCCATAACGAGCAGCTCCGCAACGCCGAGAGCGAGGTCACGCGAGCGCGCGAAGCATTGCGCGACGGCGCCGCCAAACCGGTGCTCGACGAGCGCAAGGCCGAGGCCGATCTGGCGCAAGCCCAGCGCGCCGCCGAAGACGCGATGGCCGCATCGGTCATGCATCGCGCCGCCGCCGCGTGGTTCGGCGTCGACGTGGGCAACCTTTCGCGCTCACAATTCGAGACGTTCAAGAGATGGGCGATGTACGGGTTGGCCGGCGCGACCGCGACGGTGACCATGATCGCCGGCTTCGTCTCGAACACGCCCCGGCGCGACGGCAAGCCAACCAAGGTCGACCAGGCGATCCGGGCGTACTTCGCGCGCCGTCGAAAGAAGCTTGTGCGCGTCGTCGAGAAGATCAAGCACGCGCCGCCGTTGAAGATCCTCAAAATCAAGTACGTGCCGTTCGATCCGGCTTCCGGACGCGTGATCAATAATAATGGCTCAGTGGGCGAGTTCGTCAACACTGGAACGAGATAATGGATTACGATCAGATCAATCACGACACGAGTGCCCTGGACGACGCTATGAGGGCGGCGCGGGATCGCGACCGCATGGGAGCTCGGGCCATTCTCACTCGCGCTCGGGCGTCGCTGCTCGGCGCGAGCGTCATTCCGGCGCTTATTGCTGGGACAGCCTTCGTTGCTGCCGCTTGCGCGGCCGCCTGGATCATGCGGCCGCACTTCGACTTCCACACGGTCGCCATCGACGTGCCGAAACTGGTGGAAAAGCAGGTTGACGCTCCGAAGCTTGTGTACAAAGAGGTCGAGGTGCCCAAGCTCGTCGAGCGCACCGTGGAGGTCCCAAAGATCGTGGAAAAGCCCGTCGAGGTTCCCCGGATGGCCGAACTTCCGTCTAAGACGCCGGATCGGGCCGAGAGGCGCTTCATTAGTCGGCCCGACTACCTATCGGCCGATTATCATGGCCGCCTAGTCCGGCCGGATGGGAACGAAATCAAGTTCGAGGACGGAAAGCAGTTCTGGCCCGTGGTTGTAGTCAATGGCATGCCCCAGCGTGGCACCGATGGCCAGTTTAGGAACGATTACTCGCGAAAATTCGACGTTGACGGGTACATCGGAGACTACGCTTATTGCAATAAGCGGCCGGATTATCCCGAGTTAGTGTACTGTTCTGTAATCCACAATGATCATGTAGAGTTTATTGTTACTGCTCCGTACAACGGCAGTGGGGCATAGACCCCGTTCGGTACCGAGAAATGTCCTGCTTCGCTCAGGAAAGGAAGTTCAAGGCATGTTGCGCTCAACTGACCTTTCATTGAAGCGTGTGGCCAAGAGATTATTAATTGTTCTCAATGACTTAGCATTTTCTGGTTCCGAAAAATCAAAATCTGTGCTAGGCTGATTTTCGAACCTCGCCTGAGAGAGACTTTTGACCGAAACGACGGGCCATCAGGGACAAGCGTTAAGCGCCATGTCCAGCGAACGTGCTGTTGCCGCCCGGCGTCGAGACCCACTCGCACGGGCCGGGCGAGGATAATCGGGGTCGGATGGAAAAGTCACTGCAAGCCTTTGGAATCGCTCAAAACGGCGATGCAAATTTGCCGGCGTCAAGGAATGCTTCGAGTTCCTGGAAGGCCCGTGCGACGGTTCACCTTTCGGATGAAATTATCCACGCAACGCATTGAAATCGATCAGTCTGCGCGCGAGATTATCCATGCCGCCCCTCTCCGGCCGCGGCCAGCGCCTTAAGCCCCTCGCGATAGCTCGGATAGGCCGGCTTAAAGCCGAGCAGCGCCTTGGCCTTGGCGGCCGAGACGCGCTTCTCGTCGGCAAAGAAGCTCGCCGACGTCTGCGATAGCTTGGCCCCGTCGAAGGCCTCCTCGGGCGGGAGCGCGACCCCGAGCAGCGTCGCCGCATAGGCGATGACGTCCTGCGGCGGCGCAGGCTCGTCATCGGCGACGTTCCAGATCTGGCCTTCGAGCCCGGCCGTGAGCACAAGGCGCGTGACTTCGGCGATGTCGTCGACATGGGTGCGGTTGGAGACATGGCCGGGCTTGACGATCCGGCGCGCATCGCCCGCTCTCAGCCTCACGAGAGCATTGCGGCCGGGGCCGTAGATGCCGGGGAGGCGCAGGATGTCCACCGCGACCTGGCGCGCGCCGCCCGCTTCGATCCAGCGCGCCTCCTCTGCCAGCCTCGCGAGTCCCCGGTCCGAACGCGTCAGCGTCGCGCTCGTCTCGTCGACCCATTGGCCGCCGTGGTCGCCGTAAACGCCGACGGTCGAATAATAGAGGATGCGGCGCAAAGCCGGCGCTCGGGCGATGGCCGCCGCAAGGCGCTCGAGCGGTCCCTCGCCGGGGCCGCGGGGCGGAATGGAGACGACGATCGCGTCCGCTCGCTCAAGCGCCGGCTCGATGCCGGGATCCGCCCGCACGCCGTCGAAGAGGTGCGCGTCAACGCCGATCGCGCGAAGCGCCGCGACGCGCTCGTCCGACCGCGCTGTCCCGCTGGCTTCGATCGAGGGCGCCCGCCGGATCAGCGCCTCCGCGCAATAGCCGAGGCCGAAGAAGAAGACTTTCACGTGCTCTATTCTGCCCAAGGCTGCTCCCGGCTGACACCGCCAGCCGCTCGGTCGGCGTCGGTTCGCGGGCACAACTCGAATTCGCCGCACAAATCGCCATTTATGGTTCCTAATCAAATAGATACGTCACTATCCTCAAGCGCGCGAGGACTTGGCGGCGGAGCCGATTTTCTAGCTCGTTTCCCCCACCTGCTCTTTCCCTGATAACGCGAATTACTTCTCTGCTATCCTCCTGTTATCCTCCCCTGTTATTTTCCCCTCGTCGCGCGTGATGGTTTTCTCGGTACATGTTGGAAACAAAGGGCATTTTCGAGTCAGAATTGGGCAGAAACGCGTGATTCTCCTTGTTTTCTCCCTGTTATCAGGGATTATCAGGGAGCTCGATTGCCGTCAGCCTACGGCTTCTTCTTCGGAATATAAAGGTCGGTCAGCGTGCCCGCGAACGCCTCGGCCGACATGGCGAAGGTTTCGGACAGCGTCGGATGCGGGTGGATGGTGAGGCCGATGTCCTCGGCGTCGGCGCCCATCTCAATCGCCAGCGCCGCCTCGGAAATGAGATCGCCGGCGTTCGGCCCCACGATCCCGCAGCCGATGAGGCGCTGGGTCTCCTCGTCCCACAGCGTCTTGGTCAGGCCCTCGTCGCGTCCGAGCGAGAGCGATCGTCCGCTCGCCGCCCACGGGAAGACCGCCTTGCCGAACTTGAGCCCGCTGGCCTTCGCTTCCGTCTCTGTGACGCCGACCCAGGCGACTTCCGGATCGGTATAGGCGACCGAGGGGATCGCCCTGGCGTCGAACGCAGATTTGTGGCCGCTCGCAACCTCGGCCGCGACCTTGCCTTCATGCGAGGCCTTATGAGCCAGCATCGGCTGGCCGACGATGTCGCCGATGGCGAAGATATGGGGTACGTTGGTGCGCATCTCGCGGTCGACGGCGATGAAGCCGAGCGCGTCCGCCGCGAGGCCTGCGGCGTCCACGCCGATAGCCCTGCCGTTCGACCGCCGTCCGACGCATACCAGCATCGCATCGAACATCTCGGTTTTCGCGCCCCCCTCGCCCTCGTAAGTGACCCGCAGTCCCTCCGCTGCGGCTTCGACCGCCGTCACCTTCGTCTTGAGGAGGATCTTCTCGTAGAGCTTGCCCACCCGCTTGGCGAAGGGCGCGACGACGTCGGGATCAGCGCCCGGCATGAGCTGGTCCAGCATTTCGATCACCGTGATCCCGGCGCCAAGCGAGTGATAAACCGTCGCCATTTCGAGGCCGATGATGCCGCCGCCGAGGATCAGCATCCGCTTGGGGATGAATTGCAGCTCGAGCGCCGAGGTCGAGTCCCAGATGCGCGGATCGGCGGGGATGAAGCCGGGCGCTATCGGCTCGGAGCCCGCCGCGACGATTGCCTTGGCGAAGCGCACGACGCGCGTCCCCTCCGGCGTTTCGACGCGCATGGTGTTGGCGGAAGTGAACTGACCCTCGCCCCTGACGACGGTGACTTTGCGCTGGCGGGCGAGACCGGTGAGGCCGGTTGTCAAGCGCTTGACGACGCCATTCTGCCAGTCGCGGATGGCGGGGAGATCGATCGCGGGCGGCCCGAAACTAACGCCGTGGGCCGCCATCGCCGCCACCTCGTCGATCGTCTTGGCGACATGCAAGAGCGCCTTCGAGGGGATGCAGCCAACATTGAGGCAGACGCCGCCGAGGGTTGCGCGCTTGTCGACGAGCACGACTTTCTGCCCGAGGTCGGCGGCGCGAAACGCGGCGGTGTAGCCGCCCGGCCCCGCGCCAAAGACGACGATCTCCGCCTCGAAGTCGGCGGGGGTGGCGGGCGCCGGCGCAGGGGTTGGGGTGGACGCCGCCGGGGCGGGGCCTGGCGGCGCAGCCGCAAGCGATGCGGCGGCGGCCGGCTGGGCGCCGGCGCTCGCATAGGTCGCAAGCAGGCTCCCCTGGCTCACCTTGTCGCCGACTTTGACGTGGACCTCGCCGATCACGCCGTCCTCCGGCGCGGGTACGTCGAGCGTCGCCTTGTCGCTTTCGAGGGTGAGGATCGTCGCCTCCTTGCGGACGCTCTGTCTCGGAGCGATGAGGATTTCGATGATCGGCACGTCCTTGAAGTCGCCGATGTCGGGAAGCCTGATCTCCTGCGCCATGATCTTCGCTCCCTACCCTCAGAGGATGACGCGCCGCATGTCCTCGACCACCCCCGCCAGATGGCGCATGAAGCGCGCCGCGGCGGCGCCGTCGATGACCCGGTGATCGTAGGAGAGGCAGAGCGGGAGCATGAGCCGCGGCTGAAAGGCGTCGCCGTCCCAGACCGGAGCCATGCGCGAGCGGACCACGCCGAGGATCGCCACTTCGGGCGCGTTGACGATCGGGGTGAAGGCGGTGCCGCCGATGCCCCCGAGCGAGGAGATGGTGAATGTCGCGCCCTGCATCTCGGCCGGAGCGAGCTTGCCTGCGCGCGCCTTTTCGGACAGCTCGCCAAGCTCGCGGGCAAGTTGGATGACGCCCTTCTGGTCGACATCCTTGACGACCGCGACCACGAGGCCGTCAGGCGTATCGACCGCCACGCCGATGTGCCAATAACGCCGCATGATCAAGGCGTCGCCGGCGGGACTCAAAGCGGCGTTGAAGGTCGGGAAGGCCTTCAGGGTCGTCACCGTGGCGCGCATCAGGAGCGGCAGCAACGAAACGCGATAGGGCTTCGATTTGTCCTTCTTCGCGTCCTCGTCCAGCGCCTTGCGAAAGGCCTCGAGATCGGTGATGTCGGCCTCGTCCGTGTGGGTGACGTGGGGCACGTTCACCCACGACGCGTGCAACCGCGGCCCGGAGATGCGCTTGATGCGCGACAGCGGCACGGTCTCGATCGGACCGAACTTGGCGAAGTCGACGACCGGAATCGCCGGCAGGGCGCCGCCGCCTGCGACTGCGCCTGCGGGTCTCGCGAGCGCCGCCTTGATGTCTTCTTTGGTGATGCGTCCCTTCTCGCCGGTCCCTTTGATCGAATTGAGATCGATGTCGAGTTCCCGCGCCAGCCGCCGCACGGCCGGCCCGGCGAAGACGCCGGAGAAGTCCGGTTTCGCCGGCCCGGGCGCCGAAGTCGGAGCTGGAGAAGGAGCGGGAGTAGGAGCCGCTGCAGGCCGGGCGGTCGGCGCGGGCGCCTCAGCTTTCGCGGCTGCCGGCGGGCTCGGCGCAGGAGCGGCGTCGGCGCCTGCTGCGTCGATCCGCGCGATAAGCACCCCCATCGAGACTTTGTCGCCGACCTTGGTCACCACATCGGCGACCGTGCCGGCGATCGGCGAGGGCACGTCCATCGTCGCCTTGTCCGATTCGAGCGTCACCAGCGGCTGGTCGACTTTGACCGTGTCGCCCGGCTTCACCAGCACTTCGATGACCGGCACATCCTTGAAGTCGCCAATGTCGGGGACGTTCACATCGATTTTCGCCACCGGCGATCTCCTGCGCTCCTGATGGACCTGCGACTTTCAGCTGCGGGCCGGATTCGGTCCGTCGGGGTCGATGCCGTATTTCGTAATCGCCTCGGCGACCTTGCGCGTCGGCAGCAACTGCTCGTCGGCGAGCGCCTTGAGGCTTGCGACGACGACATGATAGCGGTCGACCTCGAAGAACGAGCGCAGCCGCCGCCGATAGTCCGAGCGGCCGAAGCCGTCCGTGCCGAGAACCTTGTATCGGCCGGGGACATAGGGCCTGACGCCGTCGGCGACCGCCTTCATATAGTCGGTCGAAGCGATGATCGGACCTTTGCCGCCTTTGAGCGCCTGGGTGATGAATGGCGCCCGCGGCTCGGCTTCCGGATGCAGCATCGACCACCGCTCGGCGTCGAGAGCCTCGCGCCTGAGTTCGGTGAAGCTGGTGACGCTCCAGACCTCGCTGCTGACGCCGTGCTCCTCGGCCAGCATCTCGGCCGCCGCCTCAACCTCGCGCAGGATGGCGCCCGCGCCGAGGAGCCGCACGCGCAGGACGGATTTGTCCGCGGCGACCTCGCGCAGCTTGTAGGCGCCGCGCAAGATACCTTCCTCCGCCCCTTCCGGCATCGCCGGATGGGCGTAGTTCTCGTTCAGCGTTGTGATGTAATAGTAGATGTCTTCATTATCGACCAGCATGCGCGTAAGGCCGGCGTGCACGATGACCGCCAGCTCGTAGGCGTATGTCGGGTCGTAGGTCACGCAATTGGGGATGGTCGAAGCCAGAACATGGCTGTGCCCGTCCTCATGCTGCAGGCCTTCGCCGTTGAGCGTCGTGCGGCCTGAAGTGCCGCCGATAAGGAAGCCGCGGGTGCGCATGTCGCCCGCGGCCCAGGCGAGGTCGCCGACGCGCTGGAACCCAAACATCGAGTAATAGATATAGAAGGGGATCATCGGCACGTTGGAGGTCGAGTACGACGTCCCGGCGGCGATAAACGAGGCCATGGCGCCCGGTTCGTTAATGCCCTCCTGGAGGATCTGGCCCTTGGGATCTTCCCGGTAGTACATCAGCTGATCGGCGTCCTGCGGCCGATAGAGCTGGCCGACCTGGCTGAAGATGCCGAACTGACGGAACAGGCCTTCCATGCCGAAGGTCCGGCTCTCGTCGGGAACAATCGGCACGACTCGCGGGCCGAGGTCCTTGTCGCGCAGGAGCGTCGTCAGAATGCGCACAAAGGCCATCGTGGTCGAGATTTCGCGCCCCTCCGCGGTCGCCTTCAGGAGCGCGTCGAAAGCAGATAGAGGCGGGACCGGCAGGGGATCGCTCTTGCGACGGCGCGCCGGCAGCGGGCCGCCGAGCGCCTGCCGACGTTCGCGCAAATATTTCATCTCCGCGCTGTCCTCGGCGAAGCGCAGGAACGGAACCTTCTCGAGACCATCATCCGACACAGGGATCTGGAATCGATCGCGGAATGCTTTCAGCGCATCGTGACTGAGCTTCTTCGCCTGATGGGCGATCATCTGCCCTTCCCCCGCCGCGCCCATGCCGTAACCCTTTACGGTCTTCGCGAGGATGACGGTCGGCTGGCCCTTGTGCTCCACCGCCGCCTTGTAGGCCGCGTACACCTTGATGGTGTCGTGGCCGCCCCGCGTCAGCGACCAGATCTCGGCGTCGGTCCAGTCGTCGACCATCGCCGCCGTTTCGGGGTAGCGGCCGAAGAAATGCTTGCGGATATAGGCGCCGTCCTTCGACTTGAAGTCCTGGTACTCGCCGTCGACGCATTCCTCCATCAGCTGGCGCAGCTTGCCTTCCGTGTCCTTGGCGAGCAGTTGGTCCCACCCGGAGCCCCACAGACACTTGATCACGTTCCAGCCGGCGCCGCGGAAATCGGCTTCCAGCTCCTGAACGATCTTGCCGTTGCCGCGCACCGGCCCATCGAGCCGCTGCAGGTTGCAGTTGATGACGAAGATCAGGTTGTCGAGTTTCTCCCGGCCGGCGAGCGAGATCGCGCCGAGCGACTCCGGCTCGTCCATCTCGCCGTCGCCGCAGAACGCCCAGACCTTGCGCAGCGCCGCGTCGGCGAGGCCCCGATCGTGCAGATACCGCAGGAACCGGGCCTGGTAGATCGCCATCAGCGGACCCAGTCCCATCGAAACGGTCGGGAACTGCCAGAAGTCCGGCATCAGCCAAGGATGGGGATAGGACGACAGGCCCTTCCCGCCGACTTCCTGGCGGAAGTTCAGGAGCTGCTCCTCGGTCAGCCGCCCTTCCAGGAAAGCCCGCGCATAGATGCCGGGCGAGCTATGGCCCTGGAAGTAGATGAGGTCGCCCCCGTGGGTTTCATTGGCGCCGTGCCAGAAATGCATGAAGCCGGTGTCGTAGAGGGTCGCCGCCGATTGGAAGCTCGCGATATGGCCGCCGAGTTCTGAGGATTCTTTGTTGGCTCTGACGACAATCGCGGCCGCATTCCATCGCACGTACCGCCGGATGTGTTGCTCGATCTCGCGGTTCCCGGGATGGGGCGGCTGGGCCTCCGGCGGAATGGTGTTGATGTAGGCGGTATTGGCGGCGAACGGCAGGCGCGCGCCCTTCCTGCGCGCCGACGTGACCACGGAATCCAGGATTTCGTCGACCCGGGGGACCCCTTCGAAGGCCTCTACGGAATCGAGCGCATCGAGCCACTCGGCGGTCTCGTCATCGTAGGACTTGACTTTGTCGTCCATCGGGCCGGGCCTCCCTCTCACGCATACGAAAGTCGCTGTGCGAATTTGTCTCAGTTCATCTCACGCGGTCACGGAATTGGCAATCGACGTCCGCGGCGCCGCAGCCATGTGGATTGAGCATGGATTTCGCGGATATGGCCGCCGCCGCCCGGTCACGATAAGCTTTGCTCCGGACGCGTCGCTTTCGACCGTCAAAGACCGATGCACGGACGGAGCGCGCCTTGGCCGGATTGACCACCCACGTACTCGACATCACGCTCGGTGGACCGGCCCAGTCCATGCGGGTGGAGCTTTACGAGTTCGATCCCGACGGCGCTCGCAACCTCGTTGCCGTCGTCGCAACCAATGCGGACGGGCGCACGGACAAGCCGCTGATCGGCGCCGGCGAAGCGCGCGTCGGCTTTTTCGAACTCGTCTTCCACGCGGGTGATTACTTCCGCAACACCGGAGCCAAACTCGCCGACCCGCCGTTTCTGGACGTTGTGCCGATCCGCTTCGCCGTCGCCAACCCGACCGCCCACTATCACGTTCCCTTGCTTGTCTCGCCGTGGAGCTATTCCACGTACCGCGGAAGCTGAGAAGCTGCCAAAATCGCTTGCAACGGCGCGGTTCTCGCTATCGTCCTCTCGCTGAGGCCGTCGACCGCGTCTCGTTATAGCGAGCGCGGCTTGCACGGATTTGAGCGTTTTTCGCCTCCTGCCTCTTGCATTTGCGAAGCCACGATATTATAAGCCTGCTTATGGTATTACATACTCATAAACCCATGTTCTCCCCCGCCCGAGACCTCGCGCTGGCCCTCCACGACGCCGCACGTCTGTTGAGAACCTATTCCGACCAGCGCGCCCGCGAACTCGGCACCACGCGCGCCCAATGGGCAGTGCTCGCGCGCCTGCAGCGCTGCGAGGGCGTCAAGCAGAACGAATTGGCCGAGGCGCTCGACCTCGCGCCGATCACCCTCGGTCGCCTGATCGACAAACTGACCGCCGCCGGCCTCGTCGAGCGGCGCGACGACGCGACAGATCGACGAGCCCATCGCCTCCACCTCACTGAAAAGGCGGCCCCCACCCTGGTCAGCCTCGGGGCGCTCGCCGAGGATGTGATGGGACGCGCTCTGGCGGGCGTCGACGAGACGACGATCCGGGTGATGCAGGACGGCCTTAGAACCATCAAGGCCAATCTCAAGAACGAATTGACTCCGGGAGCCGACGCAAAGTGACCACATCGAAGCCGGCCGCCGCCCGCGACGCCGCGTCTCAGGACGTTCCGCCGGCCGCGCCGCTGCCGCTGCCGTTTGCGCCCGCCAAGGCGAACCAGCCGACTGCGCAGCAGCCCGCTGCACACGGCGTTGTGCCGCTAACGCCTGCCGCGCACCAGCCGGCGTCGGCGCAAACTGTCCAGTTCACCCCGGCACGGCCCGCGCCAGGTCCCGGACCCCAACCTGTCGCGCCGCCGGCTGCGCCTCCCCCGGCATCGGCCCCGGCCGCCCCGCCCATCGTCGTCAAACGCAAGCGGTCCGGGCCGACGCGCACCGTCGTGCTCTTCGTCATTCCCCTAGTCGCGCTGGCGCTCGGCTTTGTCTGGTGGCTGCATAGCGGGCGCTATGTCTCGACCGACAACGCCTATGTAGGCGCCGACAAGTCGCTCATCACGCCGCAGGTCACGGGCGCGATCGTCGCCGTTCATGTCGTCGAGGGGCAAAAGGTCGAGGTCGGCGATCCGCTGTTCGACATCGATCCGCAGCCGTATGAGATCGCGCTCGCGCTCGCCAAAGGCCGCGTCGAGGCGGCCAAGGTCGAATTCGCCAATCTGAAGTCCTCGTACATCAGCAACGCCGAGCAGATCAAAATGGGCGAGGACGCCGTGGCCGTGCGGCAGACCGACTTCGATCGGAAGAACGGCCTCGCGGTGCACGGCACGGGAACCACCGCTGATCGCGACACCTCGATGGGCAATCTCATCCAGGCCAAGCAGATCCTCGAATTCGTGCGCCAACAGCAGGCGACGGTGACGGTGAAGCTCGGCGGCGGCCCCGAAGCGTCGATCGACAACTTCCCCGATTACATGCAGGCCAAGGCCGGCCTTGAGGACGCCGAACGCAATCTGCGCAACACCAAGGTCCTCGCGCCGATTGACGGCGTTGCGACGCAAGTGCCCGAGATCCAGGTTGGACGTGTGGCGGCGGCGGGCCAGCCGGTGTTCGCGATCGTCGCCAACACCGGCCTCTGGGTCGACGCCAATCCGAAGGAATCGGATTTGACCTTCGTCCATGCCGGCCTGCCGGCGCGGGTGAGCGTCGACACGTTCCCGGACCGCGAGTGGAAGGGCTCGATCTGCTCGATCGCGCCGGGTACGGGCGCGCAGTTCGCGATCCTGCCCGCGCAGAATGCGACCGGCAACTGGGTCAAGGTCGTCCAACGAGTGCCGCTGCGTTTTTGCTTCGATCCGCACGAGGACACGACGGGCTTGAGAGCGGGCATGAGCGCCTATCTGACGATCGACACCGGCCGTGTGCGCACGCTTGCGGGCACGCTTGAAGGGCTCAAGCAGTGGGCCGTCGGTTACGTCGACACCCTCCTGGGCGCGAGGTCGGCCGTCATCAGATGAATGCGGCCGTCCCCGCCCCGCCGATCTACGAGACCATCTCGCCGGCGCTGAGATGGCTCTTGACCGTCTGCATCATGATGGCGACGATCATGCAGGCGCTCGACACGACGATCGCGAACGTCGCGCTGCCCTATATGCAAGGCTCGCTGTCGACGACGCAGGACCAGATCAACTGGGTTCTGACTTCTTACATCGTCGCCGCCGCGATCATGACCTCGCCGCTCGGCTGGATGGCAACCCGGTTCGGGCGCAAGAAGCTGTTCATCGTCTGCACCGCCGGGTTCACCGTCGCCTCGATGCTGTGCGGGATTGCGCTCTCAATCGAGCAGATGGTGGCCTACCGGCTCTTGCAGGGGGTGTTCGGCGCGGCGCTGGTGCCGCTCTCCCAGGCGGTGATGCTCGATATCTTTCCGCCAGCCAGACGCGGTTCGGCGATGGCGATCTGGGGCATGGGCGTGATGCTTGGCCCGATCATGGGCCCGACGCTCGGCGGCTGGCTGACCGACTCCTATTCCTGGCGCTGGGTGTTTTTCGTCAACCTGCCGTTCGGCATCCTGACGACCTTTGGCCTCTGGGTGTTCATGAGCGAGACGCCGATCAAGCGCGACGTGCCGTTCTCATGGTTCGGATTTCTCAGCCTGTCGCTCGGCATCGGCTCCCTGCAGATGATGCTGGATCGCGGCGAGCAGCTGGGCTGGTTCGAATCGACCGAGATCGTGGTCGAGGCGATCCTCGCGATCGTCGGTTTCTACTTCTTTCTCGCCGACTGCTTCACGTCGAAGCGGCCCTTCATCACCGTGCGCATCTTCCGCGACTGGAATTTTTCGATCGCGCTCGTCTTCATGTTCCTGATCGGGATCATCCTGCTCGCGACCATGGCCCTGGTCACGCCGTTCATTCAAAACCTGCTCGGCTATCCCGTGTTGTCGAGCGGCTACTTGCTCGGCACACGCGGTATCGGAACGTTCGTCGCCATGTTCCTGGTCGGGCGACTCAGCGGCAAGGTCGATCCCCGGCTTTTGATCTTCATCGGTCTCGTTCTTGCGACAGGATCGCTGTGGATGATGGTCGGCTGGTCGCTCGACGTGTCGGCGCAGACGATCGCGATCAACTCCGTGGCGCAAGGGTTCGGGCTCGGCTTCGTGTTCGTTCCCTTGAACACGATCGCCTTCGCCAGCCTGCCCGGCGAGTTGCGGACTGAAGGCGCGGCGCTCTGGACATTAATCCGCAACATCGGATCGGCGGTCGGCATCTCGGTCGTCATCGCCCAGCTGACGAGCATGATCACCGAATATCATAGCCAGCTGGTCGAGCACGTCACGCCGTTCAGCGACGCCATGCACATGCCGAACGCCGGCATGTTGTCGGGCATGGGATTGCCCAATCTCGAAATGCTCGAGCAGATGGTCACCCAGCAAGCCGCCGCGATGGCCTATTCGAACGACTTCCTGCTGATGACTCTTGTCTCGCTCTGCGCGTTCCCGCTGCTGGCGCTGATCCGCTCGCCCAAGGCTGCGCCGGCGCCTGCCGCGCAAGCGGCACATGCAGTGATGGATTAGGTGGCGGCCGGGTTCGTGGTCCGCCGGTCCGCAAGCCGGCGAGCCGCGTCCGGATCATGCGCGGGCAGGTAAATCGTCGGCCTCGCCGTCGCAAAGGCCCGGATCGCGCTTAGCGTGGCCGACGCCACGCTTTCGTCGGCGCTGACGCCGTCGATCGTTCCCGACAGCATAGTCGCCTCACTGTAAGAGGCGTCGCCGGCGATGAAGACAGCCTGGTCTCCGTCGCCAACGATGACGGACAGATGGTCGCGGGTATGGCCGGGCGTGGCGACGGCGACGATGGTCCCGTCCGCCGTCAACCATCGCGAACGCGCGAAGGGTCCGAAAGCGACGTTGTCGAGCACAAGCGGTTTCGGATCAAAGCTTTTCGGCCAGCGCTCCGGGAGATAGCCGCGCAGCCGCCCCGCGATCCCTGACGCAATCGCCAGCTCGCCTGGACTCACCAGAATCTCGCTATTGGGGAACGCGGCGAGACCGCCGTCGTGATCGATGTGCATGTGGGTCAGGACCACCCGCTTGACGTCGGCGGGCCCGATTCCGATCGCCCGCAACTGAGGCCCGGCTTCGTCATCCGGCTCGATGTCGAAGCGCACTGCTAAGCGGAAATACGGATGCCAGCGCGGGAGTCGCTTGAGGCCAGCCGAGGCGCCGGCGTCGACGAGGACCACGCCGTCGCGATGCTCGATCGCATACGCCGTGGTCGGCAGCCATGCCGACCACGCCGTATCCGTGAGCGGCGCCAGTCGCCGCGCAAGACCGTGACCCTTGCCAACGATTTGGCTCGCCTTGATCTGCACCCGGCCGGTCTGAATCGCATGAATGCGCATGACCATCTCAGCGAGTCACGGGCTTCGCCCGCGCCCCATCCGGCCGAGATGAGTGTCGCCGAATCCGCTCGGATATTTGAGGCCGTAGCCGAGGGCGCGATCGAAGCCGATATGGGCGATCCAGATCAGCGCGACCGCCAGGACCGTCGGCTCTCCGGCGAGCACGCCCGCCA
Organism: uncultured Alphaproteobacteria bacterium; assembly: GCA_963721905.1. Classification (GTDB taxonomy): domain Bacteria; phylum Pseudomonadota; class Alphaproteobacteria; order Rhizobiales; family Beijerinckiaceae; genus Roseiarcus. Next base: position 67,243 of record CAVRMF010000025.1, on the reverse strand, counting down.
GGGCGAGCGGCAGCGCCAGCGCAGTCGTGTGCGCCACGTTGTAAGCTGCGGCCCCGGCGCGCGGCCCGATCAGATAGCCGAGCATCGAGAGGTCCGGGGCGAGAAACAGGAGCGCGAACAGAGTCCACGAAAAGCTCGCGTGGAGGTAGAGCCCCGCCGCTGTCGCAAACGCAGCGGCGCCTTCGAGTCGCAGGGTCGCGCGCACCGGGCCTGATGCGAAACCTAAGGGCGCTCGGGCGCCGGCATCGAAACCGAGAACTGTTGCAGTCATTGAAACTCCCTCGTCCCACAATGGCGCGGGCGCTGTTTTGTCGGACGTAAACCTAAGGCCACAGCGGCCTCCACGGAATTGCATATTATCTTTCACTTGCTATACGTTTTCGTATGGCAAGGCGCGAACCGTCATGGGACGAACTGCGCACCTTCTTCGAGGTGGTGCGGGACGGGAGCCTTTCCGCCGCGGCGCGACGGCTTGGCCTCACCCAGCCCACGGTCGGACGTCGTGTCGACGCGCTCGAAGCGGCGCTCGGCGTGACGCTTTTCACGCGCTCGCCGCGCGGCCTTACTCCGACCTCGGCCGCGATCGCGCTTGCCCCGCACGGCGAAGCGATGGCGGCCGAAGCTGCGGCCCTGTCGCGCTCCGCGTCATCCGAAGCCGCGCTTGACCGAGGCGTGGTTCGCGTGACGGCGAGCGAGATCGTCGGATGCGAGGTGCTCCCTTCGATATTCGCCGGCTTTCACGCGAGGCACCCGGGCGTTGCGATCGAGCTCGCTGTCACCAATCGCAACGAGGACCTCGCGCGCGGCGACGCCGACATCGCCGTCCGCATGGTTCGCCCGACCCAGAACGGACTTGTCGCGCGCCGTATCGGCGCAGCGCGCATCGGTCTTTACGCCCGACGCGACTATTGCGACCGCTTCGGCTCGCCGCGCTCGCTTGCGGATCTCCCGCATCATTGCGTGATCGGCTACGATCGCGACAGTCGAACCTTCCGCTCGGCAGGCGCGATTGCAAAGGAACTCTCGCGGGCGGACTTCGGCTTTCGCTGCGACAGCGACCTGGCCCAGCTCGCAGCGCTTCGCGCCGGGGTCGGCATCGGCGGTTGTCAGGAAGGCGTCGCCCGGCGTTCGAAGGATCTCGTCCCGATTCTGCCCGGCGTATTCCAGATGACGCTTGAGGTCTGGCTTGTGATGCATCGCGATCTGAAATCCACGCCGCGCGTGCGGCTGCTGTTCGACTGGCTGGCCGAAGGCCTCTCTGACTACGTCAAAGGAAAAACCACCGGAGCTTCCGAGGCGTGAGCCGATCCCCCAAAGGGCAGGGCCGCCGCAAAGGAATCAGGCTTTCGCCGTTATCGCCGGCCCACATGAAAAAGGAGACCATGGGCCCCCGTCTGGCAAGAAAATTCCGGTTTTTCGGACTACGTTACCGTCTCGGGCCTCGACCGCTACCAGCAGCCGGCCTCAACCCGCCGCCTACAGAATGAGCGTCTGGCGCCGCGACTGGAACCGTTTTCGCTCCATTTCGTTCTACAGGTTGCTTCATCGTTGCCTAAGAAGGGACATGCCATGGACAAAACTATCATCGGATTGTTGAGCGGCGCCTCTGCGCTAGCTTTGATGGGCGGCGCTCAGGCCGCGCCCGCTGGGGTGGGACCCGCAAGTTCGTTCGCCGAGCTCCTGGACCCAATTCCGAACGCGGTTGAACTTCTCAATGCGGACAACCTGCGCGCGGCGTCGGACGCTGCGGCCGATGAGCATCCAGTCCGACTGGCACAGTACTATCATCATCACCACCACCATCATCACCACTATCACCATCACCATTATCATCATCACCACTATCACCACCATCACCACCACTACTACTGACGACCGGCCCGGCGCTGGTGACGGCGCCGGGCTCTCGCGCCTCGTTTTGAGGTGGATCAGCGCCGCCGTTTCGCCTTCTCGGTAGCCGCGCCGAGAATGTGGCGGTAGGTGCCGTCAAAAACCGTGTTGGTCGCCGACGTCCATTCGGTTTCGGCGGAAAGGGTGCTGCGGCTTTCGAAAATGCGCCGCGATTGCAGTTCGCGTTCGGCCGCCTCCTCTTCAGACATTGGAACGAGGTCGAACTCGGCTTCTTCCGGCAGGATCAAAATTTGGGCGAAGGGCTCGCCAGGCCGGAATATGTGTGTCGCTCCCTCGGGTGGCGATTTGAACACCAGGAAGTAGACCATCGGCCACCATCGCCGGATGAGCGCCGGCACGGCGATTGGCGTCGTATTGGTCGGATCGGTGAAGAACCGCGGATGCGGCTCGGTCCGGATTGCGAACCCCTCTTCAACCTTGAGATCCAGCGAGACCTGGTAGGTGTAGTAGAGGTCGCCGAACGTCCTGAATGGCGGCCACTCGCCCCCTTGCCCCTCGGGCCTCGGACCGAAGTCGCCCTCCAACGCGAGTTTCCCGCCCGCGACGGAGACGCGGAATTCGTTCAGGTGAGGGTAGAAGAGTTCGATGCCGTAGCGCGCCCCTTCGGAGAAGGGCAGACAATGCCACGCCTGCTCCATCGACCCGTCCTTGCGCGGCTCGCGCTGACCGCCCCAGCCGGGAATCTCGAGCTTGGTGCGCCGCAGATCAAGACCCGGCGTGTAGGAGCGGTATTTCACTTGGCGCATAGCTTCCTCGAACGCTTTGGCGCGGCGTTCGTTCCTCGTTACTGCGGAGTACGCTGGCCAGTTGAGACTTTTCTAAAAAACCGACAATTTCTTGACAACTGGACTGACCCGTGGTTAGCTCTTCTGGTCTGTCACAAGGAGGACAAATCTGGCGGCGCGCCGAGACGGCGCCGGATGGTGCGACCGATGCGGGCAATGCACGCGCCGGGAAACCCCGCGTAGCTCTGAAGCCCGACCCAATTCGTTGCTCGCGGGATTATTTCGATCGGGCCGCCTCGGCCCGAAAAGGTGCCGCAAGCCTTTGAAATCATGGAATTCGCGCCCCGAAATGGCACCAGCGACCTATGCTGCTCGCGCAACCTTTAATACCAGATCGGCAAGTCGGTCTGCGGCGTCCAAAACTCCCGCTGTCTTCGCGGCCTTCGCGGATCCGGCGAGCCTCGCCGGAGAAGCGAGCGCGTCCCGGAGGATTGTCGCCAACCGGGCCGGGGTGAACTCGGTTTGCGGCACGACGATCGCGCCGCCGGAGGCAGCGAGCGCCGCCGCATTGGCCGCCTGGTCCTGATCCAGCGCATGCGGGAACGGAACCAGCACCGAGGGACGTCCGATGGCGGCAAGTTCGGATACTGTCGACGCCCCAGCGCGGCCTATCACCAGATGCGCGGCCGCGATCCGAGCCGGCAGATCTGGAAAAAACTCCGCCACTTCAACCGGAAAGCTCATGCGGGCGCAGGCGGCCGCGACCCGCGCTTTGTCTTCGCCGCGGGCTTGCTGCGTCAGACGGATCCATTGGCGCTCGTCGGGGGCAAGGAGCGCCAGGGCCTCCGGAACAACATCGGCCATCACGCGCGCCCCCTGGGACCCACCTGTCACCAGAACCCGAAGGCGCTCTCCGGCGAGATTGGGATAGGGGACCTCCGCGGCTGCGACCACGGCCGGGCGGATCGGATTGCCGGTGTATCGCGTCTTTGCTGTTGTCTTTGCGTCCGCGCCTTTCAGTTCAGGGAAACCGCAGGCGACGATCGAAACGCGAGAACTCAAAAAGCGGTTGGCGCGGCCCATCACCGCGTTCTGCTCATGCAAGATGCTTGGAATCCGGAGGAGCGAGGCCGCCAGCAACGGGGGAACGGTCGGATAGCCGCCAAACCCGACAACCGCGCGCGGCCTGATGCGGGTGAGCTTGACGAGCGCGGCGGCGACGCCAGCGCCCAATGTGGCGGCGGCTTTCACCTTATTCAGGGCGCCGGCGCCCGTCGTCGTCGCGGAGGGAAACGAATGGACCGCGCGAGCGGGAAAGTCCTGTCCGTATTTCTGCGCCCGATCGTCGGTTGCGAGTTCGACTTCAGCGCCGCGCTGCGCCAACGCCGCGGCGAGCGCGGCGGCCGGAAAGAGATGGCCGCCAGTTCCGCCAGCGGCCAGCAGAATGCAACGCGTTCCGCTCATTCCGCTGCGACGAGATGATGGTGCAAGTCCGCGACCGGACGCTTGCGCGTCGCGGCGAGGAGAAAACCCATGCCAACGCCGAGCGCAAGCAGGGACGAGCCGCCATAAGATATGAACGGCAATGTCATGCCTTTGGCCGGCATGGCGCGCAAATTGACCGCCATGTTGATCCAGCTCTGGACGCCGAACATGATCGTCATGCCCGCTGCGACGAAGCGGCAGAAAGGGTCCTGGTTTCGTGAGGCGAGCCACAGTCCGCGCAGGACGATGAAGCCGAAAAAGGCGATCAGCGCCATGCAGGTGACCATGCCGAACTCCTCGCCGGTCACGGCGAAGATGAAGTCGGTATGCGCGTCAGGGAGGATGCGCTTGTAGACGCCCTCGCCTGGTCCCCGTCCGAGCCAGCCGCCCGCCAAGATGCTCTGGAGGGCCGTGTCCACCTGAAAGGTGTCGACCATGCCGCCTGTCGAATCAGGGTCGATAAAACGCAAGACGCGCTCATGAACGTGCGGCGACAGCTTGTAGGCGGCGAAACCGCCGACGACGCCGAGCCCTCCAACGCCGACCACCCAGAACCAGTGCAATCCCGCGATGAAGAATAGCGAAGTCCAAACAATCGACACCAGCATCGTCTGTCCAAAGTCGGGCTCGAGGATCAACGGCACGATCGTCAGGGGCAATAGGACGAAGGACAAGAAACGGGCAAGCAGGGCTGTCGGCGTCTTTCGGCCCGCTTCGGTGAATGCCCATGCGGCCAGAACGACGAAAGCCGGCTTGATGAATTCGGAAGGCTGAAGCCCGAAGATCCAGCGCCGGGCGCCCTTGACCTCCGCCCCGAACATCAACGCGAGAATGATGAGCGCCAGCGACAGAACAAAAAGCAGCAGCCCGGCCCGGCGAACGTGACGCGGAGAAAGAAACGACGTCGCGACCATCAGGATGGCTGTCGGAATGAGCATCAAAGCTTGCCGGTCGACGAAGTGAAACGTCGACAGATTGAGCCGCTCGGCGACCGCCGGGCTTGCCGCGAGCGCCATGACGAGCCCGATCACCATCAGCGCTCCGAACGAACCCAGGAGCCACCGGTCTACTGTCCGCATCCAGTCGGCGACGGGGCCACGCTCCGCTCTCGAAACCATGACTAAGCTCCCCCTCCGATAGTCGCCCCGGTCGCGGCCTCTTGCTGACTGAGCAACTCGGCGACCGCTGCACGAAACGCGTCGCCGCGCGCCTCAAAATTGGCGAACTGGTCGAACGAGGCGCAAGCCGGCGAGAGCAGCACCACCGGCTCCCGCGTGGCCGATCGCATGGCGTCGCGCGCAGCCGCGGCGGTCGCGGCCTTCAGCGTCCCGCAGCGTTCGAAAGGAACCGCGCTGTCCAGAGTGTGCGCGAACCCTTCAGTCGCTTCGCCGATCAGATAGGCCTTCGCGACGCGGGCAAAGAGTGGACGAAGCGGCTTGATGCCGCCCTCCTTTGGCTTGCCGCCGCAAATCCAATGAATGTCGCGAAACGACAGCAGCGCCTTTTCAGCTGCGTCGGCGTTGGTCGCCTTCGAGTCATTGATGAAGAGCACGCGGCCGACACGACCGACCTCTTCCATCCGATGCGCAAGACCGGGAAAGGACACGAGCGCGCGCGCGATCTGTTCGCTCTCGACCCCCAGTACTCGCGCGACGCCGCAGGCAAACGCGGCGTTCTGCGCATTATGGGCGCCGCGGAGCGCACGTGCGTCGTCGAGGTCGACAACCGGTTCAGATTCGCCCCGCGTCATGACGCGCCTGCGCGAGACGTAGATGTCCGCAATCGGCGACTCCGCGCCTGAGACTGCCACGACCTTCTGCGCTCCGGCGCGTGCCTTCAGTCGTGCGTAGATATCCCTGCAAATGTCATCGTCGACGCCGACCAGCGCAATTTCTGAATGCGTAACAAGCCGCTCCTTGATGCCCGCATAGCGCGCCAGATCGCCATGTCGATCAAGATGATCGGGCGTGACGTTAATGAGCAAGCCGACGCTCGGCGCAAGCGAGGGCGCGAGATCGATCTGGTAGGACGAACACTCGATCACGTGCGTCAGCCCGTTCGCCGGCGGCGGTAAAGCGAGAACGGGCGTGCCGATGTTTCCGCCCAGCGCGACATCCCGCCCGGCTTCCCGAAGCACATGGGCTATCAGGGCAGTCGTGGTCGATTTGCCGTTGGTCCCCGTAATGGCGACGAATGGAGCCTCGGGCGCGCGAATGGTGCGTTCCCGCGAGAACAGTTCGATGTCGCCAACGATTGGAACGCCAGCCACGTTGGCGAGTTTGACTGTCCAATGCGGCGCCGGATGGGTTAACGGCACTCCGGGCGACAGCACGAAAAGCCGAAACCCTCTCCAGTCCGCTCGAGCAAGGTCCACCAGCTTGAATCCCGCATGAGCGGCGCCCTCGCGGGCAATCACATTGTCGTCCCAGACCGCGACTTCAGCGCCACCTTCGATGAGCGCGCGCACCGTCGAAAGCCCCGACCGGCCGAGACCGAAGACCGCGATGCTTTGTCCGCGAAGGGTTTCGACCGGCGTCAATCGTCACCTCAGCTTCAGCGACGCAAGTCCGACCATCGCCAGCACGAAGGCGATGATCCAAAATCGCATGACGATCTGCGGCTCAGACCATCCAAGTTGCTCGAAATGATGATGGATCGGCGCCATGCGAAACACACGCTTGCCGGTGAGCTTGAACGACGCAACTTGCACAACGACCGATAGCGCCTCCATGACGAACAGGCCTCCGATCACGGCCAGCACAATCTCGTGTTTAACCGCCACCGCCATGGCGCCGAGCAGGCCTCCAAGCGCCAGCGATCCCGTATCGCCCATGAAAATTTGGGCCGGAGGGGCGTTGAACCACAGGAACCCCACTCCTGCCCCGATCATCGCGCCGCAGACCACCATCAGATCGCCGGCAAGCGGCACGTGATTGATAAGCAGGTAGTGCGAGTAGATTGCGCTCCCCGCGAGATAGGCGATGAGGCCGAGCGTCGCGCCGGCGATCATGGCGGGCACGATCGCAAGTCCATCGAGGCCATCAGTCAAATTGACCGCGTTGCCGAACGCGACGATCACGAACGGGCCGAACAGCAAAAACGCCCAACCGAAATCGAACACGTAGCCGCTGATGAAGGGAACGGCGAGCGAAGTCGCGCCGGTGGCGCCGACCCGCATCATCGCATAGCAGGCGAGCGCGGCAATGACGTATTCACCGGCCAGACGCGCGCGGCCGGAAAAGCCGAGATGCGACTGCATCGTAACCTTCAGATAGTCGTCATAGAAACCGATCGCGGCGAAACCCGCGGTGACGAACAGCACGATCCAGACGTAGGGGCTTTCAAGATTGGCCCAGAGGAGCGCCGAGATGAAGAGACCAAACAGAATCATCAATCCGCCCATGGTGGGCGTGCCTCGTTTCGTCAGAAGGTGCGAGGCCGGCCCATCGACGCGAATCGGTTGTCCTTTGCCCTGTTTCAATCGAAGCGCGGAGATGATCGCCGGACCGAAGAAGAGGACGAGGAACAGACCCGTTCCCGCGGCGCCAAGCGTGCGGAAGGTGAGGTAGCGAAAGAGATGAAAGACGCCCGGCAGGTGGGGAAGATCGGCGAGCCAAGTCAGCATTGCGCGTCCTCGTCCTGAGCGTGAGCAAATTGCTCGCGCAACGCCGCAACGACGGGACCCATACGGCTCCCGTTGGACCCTTTGACCATCGCAACGTCGCCATTCCTCAATGTCCGGGCGATTTTAGACGTCAGTTCGCTTGACCGCTCGGCCCAGGCGGCCCGCATTGATGCGGGTGCGGCATCGAAGAGCGCCCGCGTCAGCGGTCCTGCCCCGAAAAGGAGGTCGACCCTGTTGGATTTGAGGTCGTCAACCAGTTGAGCATGCATCGCCGCGCCATCTGGGCCAAGCTCCAGCATGTCGCCGATGATGGCGATCCGCCGCCCATTCGGCCCAGGCGTCGTCGCGCCGAGCAAGGCCAGCGCAGCGCGCATCGAGGCCGGATTCGCGTTGTAACTCTCGTCGATGATCGTGGCCGAACCGTCGGCGGTCGGGATCGAGAAGCGCTCGCCCCTGCCCTTCTGCGCCGAAAAACGCGCCAGCGCGGTAGCGCCACGTTCAAGGTCTGCGCCAAGCGCGTGGGCTGCCAACAGCGCGCCGACCGCATTCTGAGCCATGTGCAGGCCGGGGGCGCCAAGATCGAAATGCATATCGCGACCGAAAAGTCGCGCGCGGACATGCGATCCCCGCTCTGTGTCGATCGCCTCGATCAGTCTGCCGTCGCAGTCCTCGCTAGCGCCAAAAGTCAGCACGCGCGCGCGCCGGGCGAGGGCGGCGTCCGCAAGGCGCGCGAATTGGGCGGCGTCACGATTGAGAACGGCCATCCCGCCGGGCTCGAGCCCGAGAAAGATCTCTGTCTTCGCATTCGCGATTGCTTCGATCGAACCCAAGTGTTCGATATGAACGGGCGCAATGGTCGTAATGAGCGCCACGTCGGGACGCACCATCCTGGCAAGGGGACCAATCTCGCCCGCATGATTCATGCCGATCTCGAAAACCCCGAAATCGGCGTCGGCCGGCATGCGCGCCAGAGTCAACGGCACGCCCCAATGATTGTTGTAGGAGGCTGTCGAGGCATGGGTCGAGCCGCAAACGGAGAGTAGGGCGCGCAGCATCTCCTTGGCGGTTGTCTTGCCGACCGATCCGGTGATCGCGGCGATGCGCGCTTTCGACCGGGAGCGTGACGCGACTCCGAGCCCCTCCATCGCCTTCATGGTGTCATTGGCGGCGTAGACCGGACCGAATGCGGCAAGCAAGACCGCTCGACCACGCGCGACGACCGCCGCCGCTGCGCCCACCTCGAAGGCGCGGGCGACATAGTCGTGGCCGTCGTGCGTATCGCCCTTGATCGCGAAGAAAAGGTCCCCAGCCTGGAGCGTGCGGGTGTCGATCGAAATGCCGGTGACGGTCGCGTCCAACGGCGCGCTAGGCTTGGCGGCGAACGCGTCCCGAAGCTCCGATTGGGTCCAGAGCGCCTTCATGCCGCCTCCCGTAACGCTGCACGCGCTTCGTCCGCATCGTTGAACGGCAGCGTCCTGCCGCCTACGATCTGCCCAATTTCATGGCCTTTGCCGGCGATCAACAGCACGTCGCCCTGGGTTAGCATTGCAATGGCCGCCCGAATCGCCTCGGCGCGATCGCCGATCTCGAGCGCGCCGGGCGCCGCAGCAAGAATCTGAGCGCGTATCGCAGCCGGATTCTCCGAGCGCGGATTGTCGTCGGTCACGATAGCAACGTCGGCGCAACGCGTCGCAATCTCACCCATAATCGGCCGTTTGCCTTCATCGCGATCGCCGCCGCACCCGAAGACGAGAATGAGGCGACCTCGCACATAAGGACGTAATGCCGCAATCGCCTTTTGGAGCGCGTCGGGCTTATGCGCGTAATCGACGAAAACCGCGGCGCCGCGGGTTTCCCCAATGCGCTCGAGCCGCCCCGGAGCGCCGTGAAGCGACTGCAGCGCCTCGAAGACGGCGTCCGCTTCGCTACAAGTCGCGATGCATAGCCCTGCGGCCACGAGAGCATTGGCAATCTGAAAATCGCCCTGCAATGGCAACTTGATGCGCCGCGAGCGTCCCCCGAATTCGAGTTCGAGCGTCGAAGACAGCCCGTCACGCTCAACGGCGGACAGCCGGATCGTTTCGCCTTTCGCGCCCACGGAAACGACAGTGAGGCCGCAAGAGCGCGCTGCCTCGATCAGCCGCGGCGCAATCTCGCTGTCGGCATCGACGATCGCCGGCGCGCCTGCCGGCAGGAGTTCCCGGAAAAGACGGAGCTTTGCAGCCAGGTAGCCCTCGAGCGTCGCGTGGTAATCCATGTGATCGCGCGAGAGATTGGTGAAGGCGCCAGCCGCAAGGCGCACGCCGTCGAGGCGCTTTTGATCGAGGCCGTGCGATGACGCCTCCAGCGCGAGATGGGTCACCCCGGCCTCGGCGAGCCGGTCAAGGGTCTGATGCAGCACAATCGGATCTGGCGTTGTGAGCGCTCCATAAGTCGACAGCGGACGCGACACCACGCCAATCGTGCCAATCGATGCGGCTTCGCGGCCGAGGGAAGCCCAAATCTGACGGACGAAGGCGGTGACGGACGTCTTCCCACTGGTCCCGGTCACCGCAACGATCGTTTCAGGCTGGCGCGGGTAGAGCCGCGCGGCGGCGTGCGCGAGCGCCAAACGGGGGTCTGGCGCCCTGACGAAAGGCGCGCCTGCGATTGGCGCGTCACGCGACGCGACAATCACAACCGCTCCCTTCGCCACCGCTTCGCCAACGTGCCTGAAGCCATCATCCCTCGCGCCTGCGAGCGCGAAGAAAACATCGCCCTGCGCCACCTTGCGGCTGTCGCAGGCAATTCCTCTGATCTCACGGGAAGCAAGCGCTTCGTCCGCGTTCTCCAGATCGAGGATGTCGCCAAGCCGAGTCATTCCCGGGCCGCTCACTCTTTGCCGACCTTGTCGGCATCGGCTCCATACCCCAGACGGGCGATGATGGGGAACGGTTGATTTGGGGGATTCTTCTCAGGCGGCACGCCTTCCAGCGGCTCTACCCGACGGATTAGCGCGCCCGCAACCCTCCCGGCGTTGTAGGCGGCAGTGTGGAAGCCGTGATCTTCAGGCGCCGGCTGGGGATCGTCATAAATGGTCATGAACAGGTATTTCGGCTTGTCGGCCGGCGTGATCGCCATGAAAGTCGTGAACACTTTGTTTTCCGAATAGTGCCCGTGAATGATCTTGTCGGCCGTGCCGGTTTTGCCGCCGACATAATAGCCCGGAACGTTGGCGAAGCTGGCCGAGCCGTGCGTCGCATTCGAGCGCATGAGATAGCGCATCGATTCGGACGTCTGTTCGCTGACGACCCGATGACTCACCTTCGCCGCCTCCTCGAGGGTCCGCGGCAGGAACGTCGGGACCATCATGTTGCCGCCGTTGACCAGCGCGCAAACGGCCATCACAGCCTGAATCGGCGCGACGTTCAGTCCCTGGCCGAAGGCAATGGTCATCGTGTTGAGCTCACCCCAGCGCTTCGGCACCAGTGGCTCGGCGCTCTCCGGCAATTCGGTGCGCAGACGGTCCAGCTGGCCCATCTTCTTCAGGAACGCCTTGTGGCCCTCGACGCCGACCATCAGCGCCAACCGCGCTGTCCCGATATTGGACGAATGTGTGAAGACTTCCGGCACGGTCAGGATGCGGTGAGTCGCATGAAAATCGTGGATGGTGAAGCGGCCGTAGCGCAGGGAATCGCGCGCATCGACCCGCGTGCCGAGTGTGACCTTACCCGAGTTCGAGCGCCATCGAGATCGAGAGCGCCTTGAAGGTCGAGCCCATCTCGTAGACGCCGACGCTGATGCGGTTGATTTTTGTCGGATCGCGAACATCGCCCGGATCGTTGGGATCGAAGTCGGGTATGGATTCGAGCGCGAGCACCTCCCCCGTATTGACGTCCACGACCAGGCCGGCGGCAGCCTCGGCGCGAAAGCGCTCCATGCCCCCGAGAAGCTCGTCGCGGAGCGCTTGCGTCACCTTGAGATCGAGCGAGAGCCGCACAGGCTTCAGGCTCTCTGGATCAACGACGAAGCCGGGAACGTGAGGGTCGGTCAGGCTCTGCTGGTCAAGGTACTTCTCCATTCCAGCGATGCCGACATTGTCCTTGTCGACGAAACCGATCACATGGGCGCCGATCGGCCCGTTAGGATAGACGCGCTTGTTCTCGGGCACGAAGCCGACGCCCGGCAGACCAAGGTGGAAGATCTCCGCCTGCTCCTTCGGCGTGATCTGGCGCTTGACCCAGACGAAGCCTTTCTTCGAGCCCAGACGCTCGCGAAGCTCTCTCGCATCGACGTCGGGCAGCACGGCAGTGATGAGTTCGACCGCCTCGTCCTTGTCGATGATGCGGTTCGGCTCGGCGAAGACCGACATCGTCTTGATGTCGGTGGCGAGGATGTCGCCGTTGCGGTCGAGAAGGTCCGGGCGTGCTCCGGAGACGGCCTGATCGGCGTCGCCCTTCAACGTTTGCGGCGGATCGTGCGAAACCCCGAGCACGACAAGCTTCGCGCCGATCGCTGCGTAGGCGACGAACATGCCGAGCGCCGCGGTGCGAATGCGCGCGCCCGAGCGATCAAGCCGGGTCGCAAAGAGCGTGCGCGCGTAGCCCCGCAGATTGGCTGCGGCGGTCCGCGCCTGAACCGATGCGGGCGCCGCCGCCCCCCGTGGCTCCAGATCGACGCCGAAGTTCTTCGGCACGGCGCGACGGAAGAGGAGGATGGCCGCTGCGCCGACCCGGCCTCCGCGCTTCGGTCTCTTGTCCGCTCTCAGGCCCGCATCTCGCCGAGGCTGCGCCATGTCTCACCTCACCGGAGGCGTTTCGCCGCCGGCGTCGGCGGCGGGCGTGGCGCTGTCCTTCAGGAATCCAAGTGACTCCAGGGTGCGGCCAATCGAATCGACCTTGGGCTGGGCTTCGGGCAAGTCACCGACAGTAGCGATCTGGCTCAGGGCCAACGCCTGCATACCAAGCTTCGAATCCGCGAGCGCCTGAAGCCGATCGGGACGCGCGAGATGCGCGTATTCCGCACGCAAGAGATTGATGGCGTCTTTCTCCTTGGCGATGAGATGGCGCGCCTTCACGAGTTGCTCGGAGGCATAGATCGTTCGGTACTTGACCCCGTAAACATAGGCGGCCGATCCGATGAGGGCGGCGATCGCCACCGCGTGCATGAGGCGCCACATCAGCGGCGCCTCGCGCGGCGCGCCGGGACCTTGGTCAACGCCTCGAGCGCGCTGTCCGGCGCCCGAGGAGAAGCATCCAGGCGAACGGCGAAGCGAAGCTTGGCCGAGCGCGAGCGCGGATTGGCCGACGCCTCGCCTTCGCTCGGCTCGATCGGCTGGCCGCGCGGAACTTCGAAGGTCGGCTCCGCCTCCGCCGGCTCCCCGGGCAGGAGGCGCGAGGCGGCGCGACCGCGCCCCGAGCGGCTCGCGAGAAACTGCTTGACGATGCGATCCTCGAGCGAGTGGAACGTGACGACCGCAAGGCGGCCCCCGGGCGCGAGAAGCCGTTCAGCGGCGACGAGCCCGCGCAGGAGTTCGCCGAGTTCGTCATTGACGGCGATGCGCAAGGCCTGGAACGTGCGCGTCGCCGGATGGGTCAACTCTCCCCGTCGTTCGGGCGCGACGCGCGCGATCATGCGCGCGAGTTCGAGCGTCGAGACGAATGGCGATGTCTCGCGATCCACGACGATAGCGCGAGCGATGCGGCGGGCCGCGCGCTCCTCGCCGAAATGGAACAGAGTGTCAGCAATCGTCTCCTCGTCTTCGTCCCGCAGCAGGTCGGCGGCGGTGCGGCCCGTCCTGCTCATTCGCATGTCGAGGGGCGCGTCGAAGCGCAGCGAAAAGCCGCGCTCGGGCTCGTCGAGCTGCATCGACGAGACGCCGATGTCGAGCACGACGCCGTCGAGCACGGCAAGGCCGAGGTCTTTTGCGACCGCCTCCAGGTCGCCGAAGCGCGCCTCGACGAGACGAAGCCGTCCCTGCGACGCCGTAACGAGTCCAGCCGCGGCGCGAACGGCCGCGGGATCGCGATCGAGGGCGACCACCTGCGCGCCGCGGTCAAGCAGCGCTCGCGAATAGCCGCCTGCGCCGAAGGTGCCGTCGACGACAAGGCCCCCCTCGTGCGGCTGGAGCGCATCGAGAGCCTCGGTCAAGAGGACCGGAATATGGCGCAGCCCGATTTCGCTCATGCGGGCGCCTCGCCGTCGCGCTCGGCTCTTAGCGCCCTCACGCGCTGGCGCGATCCTTCGAGATGCGCCTGGAAGCGTGACGGCTCCCAGATCTGGAATTTGTGCCCCAGCCCCACAAAGACCGCCACGTCGCCGAGTCCCAGCGCCCCCTTCAGGCCCTCGTCGAGCGACACGCGGCCCTCCGCGTCCATCCGCAGGATCTCGCTCGTGCCGAGCAGCGCCGTCGCGAAGGCGTCGCGGGCCGCCGACCAGGGCGGCATCGTCGCGAGCAGCGCGTCGATCTCCGCCAGCAGTTTCTGCCCCCCGCAGTCGAGCGCCGGCTGATCCAGCGACGGATAGGCGTAGACGCCCTCGAAGCCATCCTTCGCCAGAACCTGCCGGAACGGCGCCGGGATCGAGACGCGGCCCTTGGCGTCGAAGCGATTGGTGAAATGCGACAGGAAGCGATCCACAGCACGCCTCGACGCGCTGAACCGCCGCGGCCGCGCGAGCGGTTCTCGGCGGCGTCGGCGCGCGCGCGCGCTCCATTAGCGGGATGGCGTGGGATAGCATGGGACCCCATGGGCGTCAACGAAGCCGAGGGGGTTCCCGCCCCCTGGAGCCGCCCCGGGCGCCATTAGGGGTTGTTAAGGTTAAACTTCCGTTAGGGCCGCGGTTTGCAGGCGCTCCTCAAGCTGATCGAGGCGACCGGTCCCGCCGCAAACACGCGCTCCCGAGAATCGGCGCTGATCGCATGCTTTCAAAGGCTTGCGGCGCCATTTCGGGCCTGCTTTTTCGTTCGGGTTGAAATCGGAGACAACGAAACTAGCGCCCGGATACGGATCGACAATGTTAGAGAAATTTGACCGCAGTTACACACTTTCCAAACGCTCTTTACGCGCCGCTGGGAGAGAACACTACCCTACCACAAAATTCGACTTTCCCAAAGAACTTGTTATCTTTTTTAGGTCGTACTGAGCGGGCTCGTCTTACTTGCTAGGTGACCGCACAAGCTCGGGCGCCCCAGATCTCCTTGGCGTATTCCGAGATGGTGCGGTCGCTGGAAAATTTTCCCGAGCCTGCGATGTTGAGAATGACCTTGCGCGTCCAATCGTCAGGCTTGCGATAGAGGTCGCAGAGCGCCCCGTCGGCCCGAAGGTAGGAGGTCAGGTCGGCCAGGTGCATGAACTGGTCGCCGTGGGTCAAGAGCGCGCCGCGCAGCGGCTCGAAGATCCCCGGCTCGTCGCGGCTGAAATGATCGGAAAAGATCAAGTCGAGCGCTTTCCGCGTTTCCGGCTCGTTTTGATAATGCCAATAGGGGCTGTACCAAGGGCGGCTGTTTGCGACTTCCTCCGCCGTGAGGCCGAACAGGAAGAAATTCTCTTCCCCCGCCTCCTCCGCCATCTCGATGGTGGCGCCGTCGCGTGTGCCGAGCGTCAGCGCCCCGTTCATCATGAATTTCATGTTGCTGGTGCCGCTCGCCTCATATCCGGCCGTCGAGATCTGGTTCGAGACGTCGGCGGCGGGAATGCAGCGCTCGGCGAGCGTGACATTGTCTTCCGGCAGGAACACCACGTTGAGCTTGCCGCGAACCGCAGGATCGCTGTCGATCGTGTGCGCCAGATTGTTGATGAACTTGATGATGACTTTCGCCAGTTCGTACGCAGGCGCCGCCTTGCCGGCGAAGAAAAAGGTCCGCGACGGCATGGCCAGGTCAGGATTCTCGCGCAGCCGCTGATAGAGAACGACGATCCTCAGCGCATTGAGCAGCTGGCGCTTGTATTCGTGAATGCGCTTGATCTGGCAATCGAAGATGGTGTCCGGATCGACGACAACGTCCGTATGCCTCTTGACCCAGTCGGCGAAACGGGCCTTGGCCACGCGCTGGGCTTTCTGAACGTCCGCCCGGAACGCAGCGTCCGACGTCAACGGCCGGAGCTTTTGCAATTCTGCGAGGTCGACGATCCAGGAATTGCCGATGGCGGCCGAGATCGTTTCGGCGAGGGAGGGATTTGCAAGTCGCAGCCAACGTCTCGGCGTGACCCCGTTGGTCTTGTTACTGAAGCGTTCGGGAAACGCCTCGGCGAGGTCTTTGACCGTCGTCTTGCGCAGGAGTTCGGAATGGATCGAGGCCACGCCGTTGGTGCTGTGAGAGCCGACGATCGCGAGGTTCGCCATGCGGATGTGCTTCGTCGGCCCTTCCTCGATAAGGCTCGTTCGGGCCGCGCGCCCGGCGTCGCCGGGAAAGCGGGCGCGAATATCGTCGAGCAGCCGGCGGTTGATCTCGAAGATGATCTCGAGCTGGCGCGGAATGAGGAACTGCATCCATTCGACCGGCCAGCGCTCCAGCGCCTCGGGCAGCAGCGTATGGTTGGTGTAGGCGAGCGTCTTCCGCGTGATGTCCCACGCCTCGTCCCAACTGAGATGCGCCCCGTCGAGCAGAATTCGCATGAGTTCAGGCACGGCAAGGCTCGGATGGGTGTCGTTGAGCTGCATGGCGACCTTGTCCGGCAGCGTCTGCCAGTCGGTATTCGACTCGCGAAACCTGCGAATGGCGTCGGCGAGCGAACAGGCGACGAGGAAATATTCCTGCATCAGCCGCAGTTCGCGCCCTTGCGGCGTGTGGTCGTCCGGATAAAGGACGCGGGACAGTGATTCGGCGTTCAGCGCTTCGGCGATCGAGGCGACGAAATCGCCGCCGCTGAACCGCTGAAAGTCGAACCCGTGGGCGGCCGTCGCGCTCCACAAACGAAGCGTGTTGACCGTCTTGCCGCCGTAGCCGACCACCGGCCGGTCATAGGGGATGCCGACCAGCGTCGAGGGGCTGTTCGGAATCATCCGCAGCGCCCCGGCGCGCAATTCGAACGAGCAGCCGAACGTCACGTCGACGCTCTCGGCGGGGCGCACCACCTCCCACGGATCGGGATAACTCAGCCAGTTGTCCGGACGCTCCACCTGCCAGCCGTTGCGAATTTTCTGCTGGAAGATGCCATGCTCGTAGCGCAATCCGTAGCCCATCGCCGGCAACTGCATCGTCGCCATCGAGTCGAGGAAACAGGCCGCCAGCCGGCCGAGGCCGCCATTGCCCAGACCCGCATCCGGCTCCTCGTGAAGGATCTCTCACCACTCGCGGCTGTCAAAACTCCGCCCGACTATCGGATCGAGCATGAGGTTCAGGACGTTATTGCCGAGCGAGCGCCCGATGAGAAACTCGATCGAGACATAGTAGACCCGCTTTGGATTCTGGCGCGCGTAGGTCTTGTCCGTCTCAAGCCAACGCTCCGAAAGAATGTCTCTCACCGCGCGGGCGGCGGCTTTGTAGCGCTCTCGCGAGTTGGCGGACTCGAGCTCGACGACATTGTCGAACTTCATGCGCCGCTCATAGAGCGCGTCCGGCGCTCCGGCGAAGGGCGCCGAGCCGACGCCGTATTGCTGCAGGAGCTCGTCGGCGTCGAGTGAACTTTGCTCCGCCTTGTCGAAAGCCTTCGGGTTGCTCTCCATCGATCCGCCCTCGTTCCCTCTTCTGCCACTCATAGGCGCCGCAACAGGGACCTCTGCGGTACTTGGCGCCCGCGTAGTGGCCATTTTTCCCTCGGCTACATGCGGTAGAGACGACGCCCCTCTTAACCAAGATCGCCAACGAACCTTGGTAGAGTCTCCTCGTGACGCCTTCGCGACGCATTTCTTTGGGCGCCGCTGGCCGTATGACCCAATTCGCGTGCAGGAATGGCGTTTGCTTGAAAGGCTGGGACCGCTTTCGTGCCCGCCAATGCGTAACCCTTCTAGAAGCGCACCCCTTCAGCCGCCTCCTTCAAGATCTCCGCGCTCCGCTTCAGCGCGTCACTCTCCGCAGCATCGAGTTTTGGCGTGAGAGTCTTCACGACGCCGCCCGCGCCGAGCACGCGCGGCAGCGACAGGGCCACCTCGCGCACGCCCTGGCACTCGGCGGTCAACATGGAGCAGGTGAGCAACGCGCGCTCGTCACCCTCAATGGCCTGAGCCATCTGGGCGAGTCCGGCGCCGATGCCGAACCAAGTCGCTCCTTTGCCCCGGATGATAGCATGAGCGGCGCCTCGCACCGCAGTATCGATGCGGCTGCGGTCGGCATTCGTCAGTTCCCGCCCCATCTGCCGGGCCGCCTCCGTCAGCGATAGATTGCCAGCCACTGCGCCCGACCAGTGCAAGACCTGGGTGTCGCCATGTTCGCCCAGCACACGGGCATCGATATATGCGGGGTTGATTCCGACATGTGCCGCGAGCAGCGTGCGGAATCGGGCGGAGTCGAGGATCGTACCGGACCCGATCACACGTTCCGGCGCGACACCATGCCGGCCGGCGAGGACAGTCACAATCTGGGTCATGACGTCGAGGGGATTGGTCGCCACCAGAAAGATAGGATCGGCTACCGCCACAAGCACTGCCGGCACGATCTCGGCGAAGATTTCGGCGTTGCGCGACAGGAGGTCCAATCGGCTCTCGCCAGGCCTCTGGTTGACGCCAGCCGCGAGTACGACGACGCGCGCGCTCTCGAGATCGGCCAACTCCCCCGCCCGAATCCGGAGAGGGTCCGCAAGAGCAGCGGCATCCAGAATGTCGCGCGCCTGGGCCACCGCCAGATCTGCATTGCGGTCGACGAGCACGATCTCCGAACCGACGCCACGCATCATCATGGCGTAAGCGGCGGTGGCGCCGACCTGTCCGGCGCCGACGATTCCGATCTTCACCCCGTTCCTCCCACTGTCGAGAACGTTATCCAGTCGCGACGAGCGAACATACTGCACGCGAAGCAGCGCCGGCCTCTAACCGACGAAGGCTCCGTTCCAGGTCTCGACCGCCGGCGAGCCCTGATAGTCGCCAAGTACGCTCAACATGCCAGTATCCAAAAGGAAGTGCCGACCCGCCGCGGCGGAGAAGCCGATCCAACGCGCCGCCAGCACGCGCAGGACATGCCCATAGGCGAATAGCGCGACATTTCCTTCAGCCGCGCGCGCCCGGGCGATGACTCGATCCGTCCGGGCCCCCACCTCCTCGGGCATCTCGCCGTCCGGGCATCCGTCGCGGAAGATCATCCAGCCGGGCGACCTCTCCTTGATCTCATCGGAGGTCAGTCCCTCGTAGGCGCCGTAGTTCCATTCCATCAGATCGTAGTCGACGACGGCCTCTCTTCCTAAGCCCGCGAGGTCGCAGGTTTCCCTCGCCCGCCGCATCGGACTGACGAGTACGAGCGCAAAGCTCGTCTTCATCAGCGCCGGCCGCATTCGCTCCGCGAGCCTTCGACCATTGTCGGTCAGAGGGAGGTCAGTCGTCCCGGTGTGCCGGCCGTTGAGAACTCCACTCGGTCTCCCCGTGCCGGATGGCGAACACTTTCACGCTGTCGTTGACCGTCATTGCGCCTCGTCATCAAGAGCGCGAAAGCGGGGTCGACGCCGGCGACCCACGCCTTCATACGTTGTCCCCCTCGGTCGACGTCGCGCCGCCGGCATGCGCGGTTCGGCCGCCCCAGGTCCAGTCCTTGATCTCGGGCATGTCGTCGCCGTAGCGGCGGACATATTCTTTGTGGTCGATCAGCTTGTCCCGCAGCGCCTGTTTGGCGTATGCGGCCCGCGTGGCGAGGCCAGGCACGCGGTCGACCACGTCCATGACCAGATGGAAGCGGTCGAGGTCGTTCATCACGCACATGTCGAAGGGCGTGCTGGTCGTGCCCTCTTCCTTGTAGCCGCGTACATGAATGTTGTCGTGGCCGTTACGACGATAGGTCAGCCGGTGGATGAGCCACGGATAGCCGTGGAAGGCGAAGATGATCGGCTTGTCGGTCGTGAACAGCGCGTCGAAGTCGCGGTCGGTCATGCCGTGCGGATGTTCGCTCGGCGGCTGCAGCCGCATCAGGTCGACGATATTGATCACCCGGACCTTGAGCTCCGGCGTGTGCTCATGCAGGATTTCGACCGCGGCGAGGGTCTCGAGGGTAGGTACGTCGCCGCAGCAGGCCATCACGACGTCCGGCTCGCCACCCCGATCGTTGCTCGCCCAGGCCCAGATGCCGAGGCCAGCGGTGCAGTGCTTGATCGCCTCATCCATGGTCAGCCATTGGGGCGCGACCTGCTTGCCAGCGACCACCACATTCACGTAGTTGCGGCTTCTGAGGCAATGATCGGTGACCGAGAGGAGCGTGTTGGCGTCCGGCGGCAGATAGACGCGCACGACCTCCGCCTTCTTGTTGATCACGTGGTCGATGAAGCCGGGATCCTGATGGCTGAAGCCGTTGTGGTCCTGCCGCCAGACATGGCTTGACAGGAGATAGTTCAGCGAGGCGATCGGGCGGCGCCACTCGATCTCGTTGCAGACCTTCAGCCACTTGGCGTGCTGGTTGAACATGGAATCGATAATGTGGATGAAGGCCTCGTAGCAGGAGAAGAAGCCGTGCCGGCCGGTCAGGAGATAGCCCTCGAGCCAGCCCTGACATTGATGCTCGCTCAGCACCTCCATGACACGTCCATCCGGCGCGAGGTGGTCGTCGTAGGAAACGGTCTCGGCGACCCAGGCGCGGTTCGTCACGTCGAGCACGTCCTGCCAGCGGTTGGAGTTGTTCTCGTCCGGACTGAACAGGCGGAAGTTGCGCGCCGCGAGGTTGAGCTTCATCACATCGCGAAGATATTGCCCCATCACGCGGGTCGCCTCCGCTGTCACGGCGCCGGGCGAGGGAACCTCGACCGCGTAGTCCCGGAAGTCCGGCAGCCTAAGCTCGCGAAGCAGCGAACCGCCGTTGGCATGCGGATTGGCGCTCATCCGGCGCGTCCCCGACGGCGCCAGCGCGGCCAGTTCGGCTTTAAGGCGGCCGGTCTCGTCGAAAAGCTCCTCCGGACGATAGGTCTTCATCCACGCTTCGAGGATCCGGACGTGCTCGGGGTGGCCCCGAATCGCGCTCATCGGCACCTGATGAGAGCGCCAGTAGCCTTCCTCGCGCTTGCCGTCGATCTCCTTGGGGCAGGTCCAGCCTTTCGGCGTGCGCATGACGATCATCGGCCAGACGGGCCGCTTCGAGAAGCCGTCGGCGCGCGCGACGTGCTGGATGCGCCGAATGTCGTCAATGACCTTTTCCAGCGTCGCCGCCACTAGCTTGTGCATCGTCTTGGGATCGTCGCCCTCGACGAAATGCGGCGCGTAGCCGTAGCCGCGCATCAGGGCTTCGAGCTCCTCATGCGGGATGCGCGCGAGAACCGTCGGATTGGCGATCTTGTAGCCGTTGAGGTGCAGGATCGGCAGCACGGCGCCGTCGCGCACGGGATTGAGGAACTTGTTCGAGTGCCAGCCCGTGGCGAGCGGCCCCGTCTCCGCCTCGCCGTCCCCGATCACGCAGGCGACGATAAGGTCGGGGTTGTCGAACGCCGCGCCGTAGGCGTGCGAGATCGCGTAGCCGAGCTCGCCGCCCTCATGGATCGAGCCTGGCGTCTCGGGCGCGACATGGCTCGGGATTCCGCCGGGGAACGAGAACTGGGTGAAGAGCTTCTTCATCCCCTCCTCGTCCTGCGAGACGTTGGGATAGACCTCGCTGTAGGTCCCCTCGAGATAAGCGTTGGCGACCAGCCCCGGCCCGCCATGGCCGGGGCCGGTGATGTAGATCATGTCAAGGTCGAGCTTTTTGATCAGCCGATTGAGATGCACATAGATGAAGTTGAGGCCGGGCGTCGTGCCCCAATGCCCGAGCAGGCGCGGCTTGACGTGGTTCTCCGACAACGGGACTTTCAGGAGCGGGTTGTCGAAGAGATAGATCTGTCCGACGGACAGATAATTCGCCGCACGCCAGTAGGCGTCGATCAGCGCGGACTCGCTCTCCGACAATGCCTTGGCCATGATGACCTCCTGTCGCCTCCCTTGGCTCGGCGGTTCATGCCGCCGACTGTCGCCCGATCTCGAACGACCCGCCCCTATCACGGCTCAGGATCGCCGCGCGTCCCTCCGCAGCGCCCGCTGATCGCGAACGCCCCCGAGCCTAGATTGTGCGCCTCCCATGACATTTAGACAACGCCGCCGGCCTCTTCGTCTTACTCCGCCGATCTTCGCGCCCATGCTAGCCGCGGTCGGGACATCGCAGTAAAGTCCGGCTTCAATCGGTCGCTGCGGGATCAACGGATCGGCCAAAAGATAATTCATGGATGCGCAGGCCATTCCGCTGAAGACGACCGGAACGCGGTTCGTGCGCGCGGTCAGAGCCTTTGCGCAGTCCGAGGTCGGCTGGAAGGCCAAGCTCATCTTCGCCGCGCTGGTCCTGCTCCTCTGCGCAGCGAATGCGCTGAACGTCGTCAACAGCTATGTCGGCCGGAATTTCATGACCGCGATTGCGGATCGGGACATGTCCGGCTTCGTCAGGCAGGCCCTTTTTTATGTCGGGGTTTTCGCCGCCTCGACCCTTGTCGCGGTCATCGCCCGCTTCGGCGAGGAGCGGCTGGGGCTCTTGTGGCGTGACAATTTGACCCGCCGGAGCGTTCGCAACTACCTTGCTGACGGAACCTTCCATCGCCTTGATGTTTCGGGAGCCGTCGCCAATCCCGACCAGCGCATCTCCGAGGACGTTCGCGCCTTTACGGTGACCACGCTCTCTTTCGTGCTCATGGGGCTCAACAGCGCCTTCACGATCGTTGCTTTCACAGATGTTTTGTGGACGATCAGCCCGTTGCTCTTCGGCGTTGCGGTGCTCTACGCGGCGGGCGGCTCGTTCTTCACGATCGTGCTCGGGCGCCCGCTGATCAGGCTGAACTACGACCAGCTCGACAAGGAAGCGAGCTTCCGCTCCGGGCTCATCCATGTGCGCGACAACGCCGAAGCCATCATGCTGACGCGAGAAGAGGACGCGCAAACGGCGCAGTTGCTCGCCCGGCTCGACGATCTCATCGCCAATTTTCGGAAGATCACCTCAATCAACCGCAATGTGGGGTTCTTCACCACCGGCTACAATTGGATGATCCAGATCATCCCGGCGCTCATCATCGCTCCCGCCTTCATTGAAGGGAAAATCGAGTTCGGCGTGATCACCCAGTCGGCGATGGCCTTCTCGACACTCGTCGCCGCCTTTTCCCTGATCGTGACCCAGTTCCAGTCGCTATCGAGTTTCGCTGCGGTCGTGGCTCGGCTGAGCGCGCTCGTCGAGGCCTTCGGACAGCCAAGCGATCCCGAAGCGCGCGAGGGCAGACCGCCGGACCAATGAAACGGCGGATCGGGGCGGCTTGCGCCTTTGATCATTCTGGCGCGCGAGAGCAGAGGATTGCCGAAGGGACAGATCCTCTACCGCGTCGCTCGTCCGTCAATCGGACCCGATGTTCATATCGAGATCGAGCCCGAGGTCACGCTGAGCGCGCAGCCAATGCTCGATTTCGCGGCCCTCCGGCATGCCCTCCTCGAGCCAGATCTCGTGCGCGCGTTCGCGGATCGCGTGTTCGTCGGGTCCCGGCTTGTGGTCCTCGACGGCGCGATGGCCGGGATGGCTCGCTTCGTGGGCATTTGGTTCCTGACTCATTGACGTTCCTCCTCTGCTCCCCGCGTCCCGGCCTGTCGTGACTCCCAAACTCTGCGCGTTTGATGACAATTGAGCAACGGTCGGCGAGGCCGTCCGAACGAACCTGCGACACCGCGCGCAAGACCCATTGCGCGCAAGCGCAATCTCCGCTCAATTGTCGCCGACGCTGGCGACAGACCGGCGCCGAATCGGGAGCGAGACATGGCGGACGACATCGAGGCGCGGACCATTGCGCAGGTTGCGTGGCGCTTCATTCCGTTCCTGATCCTCTGCTACTTCGTGGCCTATCTCGACCGGGTCAACGTCGGCTTCGCCAAGCTGACCATGGACGCGGATCTCGGTCTCTCCGAGACCGCCTTCGGCTTCGGCGCGGGCGTGTTCTTTCTCGCCTATTTTCTGTTCGAGGTGCCGTCCAACATCATTATGGACAAGGTCGGCGCGCGGGTGTGGATCGCGCGCATCATGTTCTCCTGGGGAATCATCTCGGGCGCCATGGCCTTCATCCCAAACATCGCGCATTGGATCGGCTTGAGCGCCGAATACACGTTCTATCTCCTGCGGATCCTGCTCGGCTTCGCGGAGGCCGGCTTCTTCCCCGGTATAATCTTCTTCCTGACGCTTTGGTTCCCCGCATCGTACCGGGCGCGCATCGTCGGCTATTTCATGGCTGCGGTTCCGCTCTCCTCCGCGGTCGGCTCGCCCGTCTCGGCGGCGCTGCTCGGCCTCGACGGCGCCGGGGGGCTCCGGGGCTGGCAATGGCTTTTCATCTTCGAGGCGCTGCCGTCGATTATTCTCGCGGTCGTCACCTTCTTCTACCTCACCGACCGCCCGGCGGACGCGCGCTGGCTGGCCGACGACCAGCGCAGCTGGCTCAAACGGCGGCTCGACGCCGAGGACGCGCGCCGCGAGCGTGTCTCGCCGGGCGGCATTTTCGCGAGTCTCTACGACTACCGTGTGCTGGCGCTCTCGCTCGTCTATTTCGGCAACGTCGCCTGCCTCTATGGCGTCGGCTTCTGGCTGCCGACGATCGTCAAGGGCTTTGGCGTTTCGATCGCGATGACCGGCTGGATCAGCGCCATACCCTATGTCGTGGGCTTTCTCGGCATGGTCTGGTGGGGCATACGCTCGGACCGGATGGGCGAGCGCACCATGCATCTCGCAATCTCCCTGGCGCTGGCGGCAATCGGGATCGGAGCCTCGGCCCTCCTGACCGATCCGGCAACAAAGATGATCGCGCTAACCGTTGGTTCCTTCGGCGTGTACGCCTCGCTGCCGATCTTCTGGACGCTGCCGACAGCGTTCCTTGCGGGCGCGGCGGTTGCGCCCGGGATTGCGGCGATCAACTCGATTGGCAATCTCTCCGGCTATTTCGGCCCCTTCGTCATCGGCTGGATCAAGGACGCGACCGGCAGCTTCGCCTGGGGCCTCGCGACGATCGCGGCCTGCGCGGTGGTCGCGCTCGTCATCACGCTCGCGCTCGGCCACGACCCCCATCTCGAGCGCGCGCCCGAAGCGGCCGAATGACAGGAGGAGAACTCATGCTGACACGACGCATCTTCGTCGCCTGCGCTTTCTGCGCGGCCGGCGGCTTTATGGCGACAGGAGTCGGGGCGCAATCCGCCGCGACCGCGGGCCTCAAACGCACCCTCCTCAAACAGACGGACGGACCGACGGACAATTACGTCACCGTCGAGATGAAGGTCGAGATCGAGCCGGACGCCGCGATTGCGCGCCATACCCATCCGGGCGTCGAATCGGGCTATGTGATCGAAGGCGGGACCGAGCTTTCGATTGACGGCGTTGGCACGTTCTCACTAAAGCCGGGCGACGGCTATCAGGCGCCGACCGGCGTCCCGCACAGCGGCAAGAACGGCCCGGCGAAAACCGTCATCGTCGCAACCTATGTGGTGGAGAAGGGCAAACCGCTCGCTTCGCCCGCTTAAGGGATCTCAACGTGTCCGAAGCGCCGATTCATGCCGGCAATGTGGCCCAGGCCGACTACTGGAACGGCGTCGCCGGGCAGCGCTGGCGGGACCGTCAGGATCACCAGGACGAAGTGCTCAAGCCCATCTCCGAGCGCCTCATAACGGTGGCGGACCCGAAGCCGGGCGAAAGGGCGATCGACGTCGGTTGCGGCTGCGGGGCGACGACGATCGACTTCGCGCGGCGCGTCGCGCCCGGCGGCGAGGTCGTGGGGCTCGACATCTCCGAGCCTATGCTGGCGCGCGCCCGCGAGCGCGCCGAGCCCGGTCTGCCGGCGCGTTTCGTTCTCGCGGACGCCACTGTGCACCAAACGGCGCCCAACTGGGCGGACCTCGTCGTCTCGCGCTTCGGCGTCATGTTCTTCGCCGATCCGGCGCTCTCCTTCGCCAATATCAGGCGCGGCCTTCGACCGGGCGGACGGCTCGCCTTCGCCTGCTGGCGCGAGGCTAGGCAAAACGTGTGGATGATGGCGCCGTTGCGCGAGGCCGCCAAACATGCGCCTCGCCTGCCGGATATGGGCCCGGAGGACCCCGGACCCTTCGCTTTCGCCGACGAAGCGCGCGTCCGGCGCATCTTGCGCGAGGCCGGCTACGCCGACATCGTCGTTGCGCCGCATGACCTCGATCTCGACATCGCGATCGGCCGGGGGCTCGACTCGGCCGTGGAGGGCGCGCTGGCGATCGGCCCGACGAGCCGGATGCTGGACGGCCAGAGCGAGGCTGTCCGGGCCGCTGCGGCCACGGACATTCGCGCCGCGCTCGCCGCCCGGATGGTCGGCGACAGCGTGCCGCTCGGAGCCGCGATCTGGATTGTGACGGCGAGAAATCCCTAGCGCGCATTCTCGCGGGCCTTCAGGAACGCACGCATCGTGAACGCCGCCTGCTCGGGCGCGTGACGGTGCTCCGCGCCGACCGGGCAGGCCCGCCGCGCGAGGCAGCCGCCCGTCATGCAGTCCGCACCCGCGGCGCTCCTCAGATGCGCGACGCAGGCGGCGACGTCGTAGCCGTCGGCCGAAAACGCTTCGACTGGACATGCGCTGAGGCACGGTCGCTCGCGGCACGAGTCGCAAGGGCTCGGCGAGGCCTCAAATGCCGGAACGTCCAGCGCTTCCGGAAAGCCCAGCGCGCCACGATAGCTGTGCCACAGCCCATAAGTCGGATGGATCAGAACGCCGATAGGAGAGGGGTGAACCGGCTCGGCGCGCCGCGCCCATTGCTGGAAGGGCCAGTGCGGCGGGCCGCCGAACGGATAGAGCGCTTTGGCGCCGAGGTCGACGCCGAGCGCGTTGATGACGCGCCGGCTGAAGCGGTCGAGCCGATCCGCGCCGCCGTCCTTCGCCTCCAGGCTCGCTGCGAACGCGTCCCAGCCGCGCCGCCCGGCTACGCCGATGAGCACGATCGTGCGCACGCCGACAAGCGCGCCGAGCCGCTCGGCCTCGGCGAGATGGAAGGCGCCGCGCGGAACAAGGCCCGCGCGCTCGATCGCCGAAAAGACAGTCTCAATCGTCATGCCGCGCGCTTCGCGCGATCGCCTTAGACGCCAGCAATATCGGACTGTCCATTGAAGACAAGAACTCGCGCCTATGTCGCCTCGACCGTCTTGCGCCGGGCCTCGCCGTAGCGCAAACCCCGGACGCCGCCGACGCGGCGCATGACCATGAAGAAGAGGAGGCTCGGCCTTGGACGCAGCTTACGTCGAACTGCGCGAGGGCGTATTTGAGGCGAGCCCCCTCACCCGTGGCCCCTGGCATCCCGATCACCAACACGCCGGTCCGCCGTCCGCGCTGATTTGCCGGGCGATCGAACGCATGGCGGCGGCAGACGGCCTCACCCATCTCGGGCGGCTGACAGTCAATCTCTTACGGCCAGCCCCGATCGGCGAGTGTCGGATCGAAGCGTCGGAGGACTACCTCGGCCGCAGCGCAGGCCACTATTCCGGCCGGCTGGTCGCTGAGCGCAAGGACATCGCCCGCTTCTCCGCGCTGATGCAGCGGGAGGAGGACCTGCCAATTCCGGAGGGCGCGCCGGGGCATCCCCCGCCGCAGGCGCCGAAGCCCCCGCATGAAAGCCCGGTCGTATCGATGCGCTTCAAAGGCGACGTCACCGGCTACGGGCACCTGGTCGAAAACAGGCTCGCCGAGGGGCGATTTTTCAACGGACCAAGCGCGGCCTGGTTTCGCATGAACCATCCGCTGGTGAAGGGCGAGACGCCGAGCCCCTATCAGCGCGTGGCGGTCGCGGCGGATTCCGGCAACGGCATCAGCGCCGCCCTGGATTTCAGCAAATATGTCTTCGTCAACTGCGATCTGACGATCAACCTCTTTCGCCGTCCGGCCGGAGAGTGGATCTGCCTGCAATCGCGCAGCCTGCTCGGCGGCAACGGCTGCGGGCTGGCGGAGTCTGCGCTCTACGACGAACAGGGCCTGATCGGCCGCGCCACGCAGAGCCTCGCGGTGCGGGTGCGGTGATAGCAGTTGGCGGATCCCCGCCCCCTTGTGGGGGCGGGAGCGCAACCGCGCCAACGCCAAGTCCAGCCAATAGCAGAATGCGCGAGAAGACTCGCGCTTCGCTCGTCCGCTACTTCGCCCGCAGCGCTTCGACGCCGGGCAGCGCCTTGCCTTCCATCCATTCGAGGAACGCGCCGCCTGCGGCCGAAACATAGGTGAATTCGCCGGCGACGCCGGCTTCGTTGAGCGCCGCGACCGTATCGCCGCCGCCCGCGATCGCCTTCAGCTTGCCGTCCCTGGTGAGGGACCCGACGGTCTTGGCGATCGCAAATGTCGCCGCCTCGAAGGGCGGCGTCTCGAAGGCGCCGAATGGGCCGTTCCAGACGAGCGTCCTGATCTCTCCCAGAATCTCCTCGATCGCGACCACCGACTTCGGGCCGATGTCGAGGATCATTTCGTCGTCGGCGACATGGTCGATGTCGACGACGCGCGCGTGCACGTGGGGCTTCAGCTCCTTGGCGACGGTCGCGTCGACCGGCAGGACGATGCGGCACTTGGCCTTCGTGGCCTCGGCGAGAATCTCGCGCGCTCTGCCGGCCATGTCCTTCTCGCAGAGCGACTTGCCGACCCGCTTTCCTTCCGCAAACAGGAAAGTGTTGGCCATGCCGCCCCCGATGATGAGAACATCGACCTTGTTGATGAGGTTGCCGAGCAGCTCGAGCTTGGTCGAGACCTTGGCCCCGCCGACGATCGCCGCGACGGGGCGTTGAGGAGTCCCGAGCGCGATGGTCAGCGCCTCGAGCTCGGCCTGCATCCCCCGCCCGCAATAGGCCGGCAGCTTGTGCGCGAGGCCCTCAGTCGTGGCGTGCGCGCGATGGGCGGCGGAGAAAGCGTCGTTGACATAGATGTCGCCGAGCTTCGCCAGCTCCGCGACATGGGCCGGATCGTTTTTTTCCTCGCCTTTGTAGAAGCGGGTGTTCTCGAGCAACAGAATGTCGCCGTTCTTCATCCTGGCGATCGCGTCGGCCGCGACCTTGCCGATGCTGTCGGAGGCGAAGGCGACCGGACGCTTGACGATGTCGGCGACCGCCGCGGCGACCGGTTTCAGCGAATTGGCCTCGTCCGGACCACCCTTCGGCCGGCCAAAGTGGGCGAGCAGAATGACCTTGCCTCCCTTGGTCGCGATCTCCTCGATCGTCGAGGCCACGCGCTCGATGCGCGTCGCATCGGTCACGCGGCCATTTTCAGTGGGAACATTGAGGTCGACGCGCAAAAGGACGCGCTTGCCGGATACATCGGCGTCGTCTAGCGTACGGAAGGGTTTGCTCATGGCGGCTCCCCTGCAATATCAAGTTCCTGCGCTTCATCGTCGCCGGATTCGACTCCGGCGTCGGATCGTCCTGGCCTGGAAGGCGCTTGAGGCTCAGATGAGCTTCGCCATCACGACGGCCGTGTCAGCCATGCGGTTGGCGAAGCCCCATTCGTTGTCATACCAGGACAGGACGCGGACGAAGGTCCCGTCGACGACCTTGGTCTGGTCGAGATGGAAGACGGACGAACGGGCGTCATGGTTGAAGTCCATCGACACGTTCGGCTTGTCGGCATAGCCGAGAATGCCCTTGAGCGGGCCGTTGGCGGCCTTCTTGATCGCGTCGGTGATCTCGTCCTTGTTGGTCGCGCGTTTTGCGACGAACTTGAGGTCGACCACCGAGACGTTCGGGGTCGGCACGCGGATCGCCGAGCCGTCGAGCTTGCCCTTGAGCTCCGGCAGGACGAGGCCGACCGCCTTGGCCGCGCCGGTGGTGGTCGGGATCATGTTCAGCGCCGCCGCGCGGGTGCGGTAGAGGTCCTTGTGCAGCGTGTCGAGGGTCGGCTGGTCGCCGGTGTAGGAATGGATGGTCGTCATGAAGCCGTGCTCGATGCCGATGGCGTCGTTGAGCACCTTGGCGACCGGCGCAAGGCAGTTGGTGGTGCACGAAGCGTTCGAGATGACGAGGTGATCCTTGGTCAGCTTGTCGTGATTGACCCCGTAGACCACCGTGAGATCCGCCCCGTCCGAAGGCGCGGAGACCATGACGCGCTTGGCGCCCGCTTTCAGATGGGCGGCGGCCTTGTCCCGCGCGGTGAAGTGGCCGGTGCATTCCATCGCGATGTCCACGCCGAGCTCCTTATGCGGGAGCTCCGCCGGATCCTTGATCGCGGTCACCTTGATCTTGTGGCCCCCGACGTGGATGAAGTCGCCGTCGACCAGCACCTCATGTGGGAAACGCCCGTGAACGCTGTCGAAACGCAGCAGGTGCGCGTTGGTCTCGACCGGTCCCAGATCGTTGATCGAGACGATCTCGATGTCCTTGCGGCCCGACTCGACGATCGCGCGCAACACCAGTCGCCCGATGCGTCCGAAGCCGTTGATCGCTACCTTTGTGGCCATCGTGAACTCTCCCTTTGCCGTCCTGAAAAATGCGGCCTCAGACCGGGTTTTCCGGCGAAAACGGCCGCTTTTCGAGCCGGGCGCTACATGCTCCTTCGTCGGCCTAAAGTCTAGCCGTCGAAGGGCGAATGCGACAATTCGCCTTCGGCTTAGGGGCCTACTTTCCGAGTCGATCCGCAGCGGCCTTCGCGACGGCCTCCGGGGTGATGCCGAAGTGCTGGTAGACCGCCTTGTACGGCCCGCTTTCGCCGAAGCTCTTCATCCCGATGAACGGCCCGTCGCCGATGATCGCGTCCCAGCCAAATCTTACCGCCGCCTCGACGCCGACCTTGACCTTCGCTGAGCCGATAACACTCCGCCGATAGTCCTCCGGCTGCTCGAAGAACACCGGGAAGCAGGGTAACGACACGACCCGGGCGGCCACTCCCTTCTCCTTGAGCTGCGCCTGCGCAGCGACAGCGAGCGACACTTCCGAGCCGGAGGCGAAGATCGACACCTGGGCCTCGCCTGAAGCCGGAGAAATCTCGTAGCCGCCGCGCGCGCACAGGTTTTCCGCCACATGGGTGGTCCGCAGCGCCGGCAGGCCCTGCCGGGTCAGCGCCAGGATCGAAGGCGAATGCTCGCGTTTGAGCGCCGCCTGCCAGCACTCGACGGTCTCGACGCTGTCGGCGGGTCGCCAGACATAAAAATTCGGCATCGCCCGCAGCGACGCTAGATGCTCGACCGGCTGATGGGTCGGGCCGTCCTCGCCGAGGCCGATCGAGTCGTGGGTGAACACATGCGTGACCCTGATTTTCATCAGCGCGGCGATCCTGAGCGAAGGACGGCAATAGTCGGTGAAGCAGAAGAACGACGCCCCGGATGGGATGAAGCCGCCGTGCACGGCGATGCCATTGCATGCCGCCGCCATGCCGTGCTCGCGGATTCCAAAGTGGATGTAGCGGCCGGAGAAGTCGTCGGGCGTGATTTCCTTCTCGTCTTTGAACTTGGTGTTGTTGGACGGCGTCAGGTCGG
The DNA here is from genome assembly GCA_963721905.1 of uncultured Alphaproteobacteria bacterium. Classification (GTDB taxonomy): domain Bacteria; phylum Pseudomonadota; class Alphaproteobacteria; order Rhizobiales; family Beijerinckiaceae; genus Roseiarcus. The sequence goes on along the minus strand of CAVRMF010000025.1, from coordinate 35,968 downwards.
CCGAGCTCGTGATAAGCTCCGGTACGGCGGCCCCGATGACGTTGAGCGCCGCCTCGCCCGCCTTGCGGGTCGCGAGCTCCGGCTTTTCGTCGGCGAGCTTTTTCTTATAGGCGTCGATGACCTGATCGAGGTCCTTGGGCAGATCACCCCGCTGGCGCCGCTCGAACTCGGCGCGCTGATCGGGCGCGAGCGCGGCCAGCGCGGCCCGCCATTCGTCGTTCTTTGCCTTGCCCTTGGGCCCGACCGCGCGCCACGCCGCCAGGATGTCATCCGGAATGATGAATGGATCATAAGGCCAATTCAGGTTCTTGCGCGCGCCTGCGACCTCGGACGCCCCCTGCGCGTCACTATGCGCCTTGCTGGTCCCAGCATGTGTGGGCAGGCCAAAGCCGATCGTCGTCTTGCAGGCGATCATCGTCGGCCGGTCGGACTTCTGCGCGGCATGGGTCGCATCGAGGATAGCCTTAGGGTCGTGTCCGTCGATGTGGACTGAATTCCAGCCCGCCGACTGGAAACGGGCGACCTGGTCGATGTTGTCGGCGAGGACCGGGACCTGCCCGTCGATCGAGATCCCGTTGTTGTCCCAGAAGACGATCAGCTTCGACAGCTTGAGGTGGCCGGCGATGCCGATCGCCTCCTGGCTCACGCCTTCCATCAAATCGCCGTCGGAGGCGAGCACGTACGTGTGATGGTCAACGATTCCGGGGAAGCGCGCGGCCAGCATCCGCTCCGCAATCGCCATGCCAACCGCGGTTGAAATCCCCTGCCCCAGCGGACCAGTCGTCGTCTCAACGCCTGGAGCGCACCAATATTCCGGGTGTCCGGGCGTTCTCGAGCCCACTTGCCGAAACTGCTTGATGTCCTCGATGCCCAGCCCTTTGTCGCCGCCGACCCCGGTCAGATAGAGCAGGCTGTACAACAGCATGCAGCCGTGGCCTGCTGACAGGACGAACCTGTCGCGATCGGGCCAACGCGGGTCGGCGGGGTCGAACTTCAGGGCGTCGCGCCAGAGAACCGTCGCAACGTCAGCCATGCCCATTGGCAGGCCGGGGTGGCCGCTCTTGGCCTTCTCCACCGCATCGAGGGCGAGAAAGCGAATCGCGTTGGCCATCGAATCATGTGAAGGGGTCGTCGCCATAGAGGTCTCCTTTGCGCGTGTCTGTTGGGGTCCACGCCCGCTCGGACGATCAATCCACAGTAATCAGCGCGCCGGACTGCCTGTCAATCGGCGCCGCGCATGCTCCGCGTTGACGCTTGCTTCAAGCGTCGCGTAAACAAAGCGTCGCAATGAACGGAAGCGAAACCTTCTCGGACGGTCTGGAGCAATCGCTCAAGCGGCTCGCCGCCGCGGTCGACTCGCTCGAGCGGGCGGCCGAACGGCGGATGCGCCAGGATGACGCGCGCGCCAACGCCGAAGAGGAGTTCGCCCTGATGCAGGACGACCGCTCGCGCCTTGCGGTCGAACTCGATGCCGCGCTCGATCGTTCCCGCACGCTTGAAGCGGCCAATGTCAATGCGGGCGAGCGGCTCGCGGAGGCGGCCCGGGCGATCGGGCGGGTCATCGAACGGATGGACCCGGCTCAGGACTGAGCCGGGGCGCGGCTGAAACAGGGTTTGAGCGCATGGCGCAGGTTTCCGTGACGATCGATGGCCGAAGATACCGCGTCGCCTGCAATGAAGGCGAAGAAGCGCGGCTCGAATCGCTCGCCGGCATGATCGACGACAAGATCGGCGAGTTGCGCGCCTCGTTCGGCGAGATCGGCGACCAGCGGCTCGTCGTCATGGCCGCGCTCACCATCGCCGACAATCTCGCCGAGGCGCGCGATGAGGCCGTCGCCGAGCGGAAGCGGTCGGAGGCGGCGCAAGCGCGGGCAGCCGCCGTCGCCTCGAACCTCGACGCGCTGGGGTCGCGCCTCGAAGCGCTTGCTGCGCGGCTCTCGGGCGGCGCGGAGGCCTGAAATTAGGCTGAGTGCGCTACGGCGCGCCCTGTCGTCAACGCACCGATCGGAAGCTCATTCAGCGACATCGCCCCGCGGCGCGCCCGTGCAGAAAAGGCTTGTTGCGCGCCAAATCCAATGCGGGTATATGCCCGCATATGGACACCCCCTGCTACTGCGCGGCCGTTCGGACCGCCGCTCGCAAAACAACCGCGCTCTACGATGCGGCCCTGGAGCCTGCCGGCCTGACTCTCGCGCAGTACAGCTTGCTCAGAAAAATCGAACGCGCCGGAACGGTTTCGCTGACCGAGCTCGGGCGCATGGCGGACCTCGACCGCTCGACGGTCGGGCGCAACGTCAAGGTGCTGGGGCGGCTTCGGCTCGTGCGGCTGACGCCGGCGAAAGACCAGCGCGAGGCGGCGGTGAAGCTGACGCCTGCCGGAGCTAACGCGTTGCGGCGGGCTGCTCCCTTGTGGGAGGCCGCGCAGCGGCGGCTCGAAGCCGCGCTGGGCCCCGGCGGGGCCGAGCGTTTGCGAGCGCTTGCGCTGAGTTTGTGATTTTTTTGCCAAAACGCGGGTAGATACCCGTAATGGAGCTGGAGATGACCACATCGACCTCGGCCGGGCGGCATCCGTCCGCTCCTCCGGCGCAGCGGCGATCCGCGGCGTTCTCGCTTTCCAACCCGCTCGCCGCGGCAATGGCGGCGCGCAACCTGTACTATGGCTGGATCGTCGCCGGAGCGACCTTCCTCGTCATGCTGGCGACGGCTGGAGCCATGGGCGCGCCCGGCGTCATCATGCTGCCGCTCGAGAAGGAATTCGGCTGGAGCGCCGCCGACATCTCCTCCGGCCTCGCCCTGCGCATCGCGCTCTTCGGGCTGATGGCGCCGTTTTCGGCCGCCTTCATCAACCGCTTCGGTGTGCGGCCCGTCGTCACCGCAGCGGTGGCGACGATCTGCCTTGGGATCCTGGCTTCGCTGGCGATGACCGAGATCTGGCAACTCGTCGCGCTATGGGGCGTCGTTGTCGGCGTCGGCACGGGCCTCGTCGCCCTGGTGCTTGGCGCGACGGTCGCGACGCGCTGGTTCGTCGAGCGTCGCGGCCTTGTGGTCGGCATGCTGGCCGCGAGCAACGCGACGGGCCAGCTCATTTTCCTGCCGCTTCTCGCCAAGCTGACGCAGGACCATGGATGGCGCATCGCGCTAGCCTTCGTCGTCGCGATGCTGCTCGCGGCAGGCGTTGTCGCGCTCCTGACGCTGCGCGACCGGCCGGCCGACGTCGGCCTCGCGCCCTGTGGCGCCACGGCGATCGAACCGCCGCCGAAGCAGGTTCTCGCTCTCGGCGCCATGATGGCCTCGCCAATCAACGTGCTTTACGAGGTCCGGTCGAGCCGAACCTTCTGGATCCTGCTCGTGACGTTCTTCGTCTGCGGTCTTTCGACCAACGGCCTGATCCAGACGCATTGGATCGCGCTTTGCGGCGACTATGGCGTCGCGCCGGTCGCCGCCGCGGGCGCGCTCGCCGCGATTGGCGTTTTCGATTTCGTCGGCACAGTCCTGTCGGGATGGCTCTCAGATCGCTACGACAATCGCTGGCTCCTGTTTGTCTATTATGGTCTGCGCGGCCTCTCGCTGATCGCGCTGCCCTTCACCGCCTTTTCCGTGCTCGGACTCTCCGCCTTCGCGGTCTTCTACGGCCTCGACTGGTTTGCCACGATTCCCCCTACCGTGCGCATCACGGCTGAACGCTTTGGCGCGGAGAAAGCCAATCTGACCTTCGGCTGGATCTTCACGGCCCATATGCTCGGCGCGGCGGCGGCGGCCTTGGGCGCCGGGATCTCGCGCACCGAGTTCCTGACCTACCTGCCCTCGCTCTACGTCGCGGGCGTCGCCTGCGTGGTCGCCGCCGGTCTCGTCCTCACCCTCGCACGGCCGCGACCGCGGCCCGCGGCGGTCGCCGCAGCGTGACTGTAAAGCGACGGCCGGTCCCATAGGGCGCCGTTCACGCCGCCGGCCCAGGCCGGGCCGCGTATTGGCGGGGTCTAAACCCCAATTGTGCGTTGTGTCTCAGCTAAATCTGTGCCGGAAGCCCGCTTTCCGCCTCAGACACCCGCACGTCGGAGACATCCCTCTGTTGCGCGTCCGGGTGTACCCCATCGTGCGTCGCCAGAACTCACGGAACCGAGCGGCCGGCTCGTGCGTTCCTGTAATCAGCGCGGGGGGCGTCCCTGCGGCGCATGCTGCCGCACCCACCAGAAGGGAGGTCGCCATGACACACGGCGCTCTTCACGTTTCGGCCATCGCTCTCGGCGTGGCTGCTTTTGTCTCGATATCTCCGCTTTCCACCGCCAGCGCGGACTCGTCCGCGCCAAGCGGGGCGACGCCCTCACTCAGCGAGCCGGCGCCCACGCCAAGCCTCGCGATGGCCCCCCAACGCCCGTCGCACGTCTATGTGGGTCACTATGCCCGACACACCCACTATGCATGGCGCCACGCGCATCGTTACGCCTACTATGACCGTAACCCCGTTGCGGCTACTGCCACGGGAGTGGTCGGCGGCCTGGCTGATCTGGGCTCGATGGCCGCCTATCCAATCTATTGCTTTCCGCGCTACGGCTCCTGCCCCATCTACCAGCCGTACCCATAGCGAAGACGGCCACTCTGCGTAGTGGCCCGGGTTATGCTAAGTGGCGCGACTACGGTTTCGGCGGCTCATTTGGGCCGTCGACACCATTGACGGCGTTCTATTGGGGCGCCAGGCACTGCGGCGACGGTGGCCCGGAACGCCCGGCGCACTGTCTCCGCAAATCCCGTGATCGATCGAGTTCGCCCGGCCGGGGCTTGACCTCATTCAGCAATCATGTATCCAAGCAATAGCCTTGCGCTTGATTATCGTAACTGGAAATTTAACCGATAGACTGGCGCCTCACAAGAAAATTGAACGGCGCGCTACGTTTGTCTTATCGGCGCATACCTAAGTGTCATTTGTTTCATTCTGCTCAAGACCCATCTCCCTGCTGCGACGGACTGGCGCGTGTTCCCATTCAAACGCCTCCGCCGGCTGAGCGCCCGATGGCGCGACGACGCATGGAGAGTACGATGCTGCGCAAAATCATGATCTTTGCCGTTGTGGCTGCCTTGTCCGGATCGGCGGCGAACGTGGCGACGGCCAGGGGTGGAGGGGGCGGAGGAGGCCACGGCGGGGGCGGCTTTGGCGGGGGCGGCTTTGGCGGGGGCTTTGGGGGTACCCATGTCGGCGGGAACTTTGGGGGTACCCATGTCGGCGGGTTCGGGGGCCGCTTCGCGGGCGCTTACCATGGCGGCGACGTATATCGCGGCGGCGCCTACGGTGGAGGTGCTTACGGCGGCGGGTACTACGGCTACTACGCCTGCGAACCCTGGCAGGCCGCTCTCGGGCTCTGCCCCAACGGCTACTGAAGCCCGCTCTCTTGTAGTGTCCGTCGCCGGATCCCAGATGCCTGCCAGCGCGTTTCTCAACTTGGGCCCGAGGCGATTCCTGACGCGATGCCGGAGCGGCTTTACCGCGAGCCCATAGAACGCTGGAAGAGAAGGTCAGCGGGCGCTCTTTAAACGTAGCCCGATCCCGGCAATGGCCTTGAGCAGGAGGATAGAATGCCAAGATTGGCGCTTACCGTCATTATCTTTGCCGCGCTGAATGCCGGCGTTCCGGCGAATGCCCAAAGCGACGGAGGGTACGTCGCCCCGGAACGCAGCAGACCGGCGCCTGGGCATCTTCTCAACCAGGACTATTTGACGTCGACCGGCGAGACCGTCCCGCGGCCCGGCGCTCCCCAGTCGTCGGGCGAGACGCCGCTCGACCGCGCCATCCGGGAGCAGAATGACCGCATTGACAACAGCATCTGCACAGGTTGCTGACCGCCGATTTGCTCTAGGGACGAGCCGACGACGAGACCGCCGCTCGAGGCGGGCACGGTCACGCCGGCGCCTCTTCGGCCTCACGCCCCTGCATCCGCCACACCGTCAGGCTCAGGGCAACGACGGGAATGCCTATGGCCGCGGTCGCGAGGAAGAAACGGACGTAGCCGAACTCGTCGACCATCACCCCCGACAGGCCGCCGATGAGCTTGCTAGGCAGCGCGTAGAGCGAGGAGAGGAGCGCGTATTGGCTCGCCGCGAAGGCGGGCGAGACGAGCGACGACATGTAGGCGATCAGCGCCGCGCCGGCGAAGCCCGAGGCGAAGCTCTCGGCGCTGACCGAGAGCGTCAGCAGCGGCAGGCTCGCCCCGTGCGCCGCGAGCAAAGCGAGCGTCAGGTGCGACGACGAGGCAGCGACGCCGCCGAGGATGAGCGAGGGCATGAGCCCCAGCCGCGCCACCGCGACACCGCCGCCGAACGCGCCCGCAATGCCGATCCACACGCCGTAAAGTTTTGAGACGGTGGCGATGTCGGACTTGGTGAAGCCGAGGTCGATATAGAGCGGATTGGCCATCACGCCGGAGACGAAATCCGGCAGGCGATAGATCGCCACCAGCACGAGGATGACGATCAGCGCAGGGCCGTAGCGGCGCAGAAGATCGCCGAGCGGCTCGACGAACGAGACGGCGAAGGAAGCGACACGCCTGCCCCGCGCTTCCGCCGGCTTATCGAGCCGCGGTGACAGGAGACAGCCGCCGATCCCGACCAACGTCAGCCCCGCCATCGCGAGATAGGCGGCGCGCCAGCTCGCGAAATCGGCCATGTAGAGCGCGCCCGCCCCGGCGCAGAGCATCGCCAGGCGATAGCCGAGCTGGTACACCGCGGACATCATGCCCTGGCGCTCGATCGGCGCGGCGTCGATGCGCCAGCCGTCGATGGTGACGTCCTGGCTCGCGGCGGCGAAGGCGGTCAGGAGCGCGAAGAGGACGCTCCAGCCGAGGCTCTCGGCCGGCGCGCCGAATGCGAGCCCCGAAAGCCCCGCGGCGACGCCGATTTGCGCAATCAGCATCCAGCCGCGCCGGCGCCCGAGCCAACAGCCGACCAGCGGCGGATCATATTCGTCGATGATCGGCGCCCAGGCGAACTTGAAGGTAAACGCGAGCGCCGCATAGCTCATGAGCCCGATCGCCGAGCGGCTGACCCCCGCCTCGCGCAGCCAGACCGACTGGGTCGAGAAGATCAAAACGAACGGCAGCCCCGAGGAGAAGCCGAGCGCGAGCATGAGCGCGAAGCGCGGATCTCTCAGAATTTCGCGAAAGGGGGGCGATTTGCGGACCGATGTCATGGCTCAAGGATGGCGGAAAAACCTTGAACTGGCGATTCAGGATTGCCGGCGATCCGGAAGCGACCCTTTCCTCCATCTACGCCCTTTGGTCAACGCAAGGCGGCGCCGGACCGGCGCGGTCGGGTTGACCGACATAGGCCCAGCGCGCGCTCGCTTCGCCATTTTTGCCAACTTGCTGGAGAGACCTGCCGACGACGAGGCCGCCGCTCGTCTTAAGGAAGGCCGAGAGCGTCCGCCGCCGCTCGGATCGGCGGCGTTCATCGCCAGGCTTGAAGAGCAGACCAGCCGCCGCTTGCGAGCGGTGAAGCGCGGGCCGAAACGACGGGATGAGGCCGAAGACAGGGACGCCGGCGAGTGGAATGCCGTAATCGTTATCCCCCGAACGCTTTGGCCCGGAGAAAGCCAACGTTACGTTCGGCTGGACCTTCACAGCCCATATGCTCGGAGCGGCTGCGGCATTGGGCCCGACGACTCGCGCACGAGTTCTTGACCTACCTGCCCCCGCTCTATGCCGCAGGCGCGGCTTGCGTGGGTCGCCGTCGGTCCCGTCCTCACCCTCCCACGGCCGCGACCGCGAACGGCGGTCGCGGCAGCGTGACCGCAAAGAGACGGCCGGTCCCATTGCGCTACATTCACGCTGCGAATCCAAGCCGGGGCGAGTATTGGGGGGCAGTCCAAAAGCGTTACCGCAATCCCCCTTGTCGCGGCAGAGTTTCGCTTGGTCGCAAAGCGTTATGCCGCAGCGCTTTTGAATCGCCACGCCGCTGTTCTATCTCACGCCCGCCCTCGATGCGCCCGACAATCCTGGCGCGGATTGTCGCCACCTCGGCGGCGAGGCTGGGATCGCTCTTTATGAGCGCGGCGATCTTGCGTACGCCGTGGAGGACGGTCGTATGATCCCTTCCGCCCATCCGGCGCCCGATATCGGGCAAGCTCCGCGGCGTCAGTTCCTTGGCGAGGTACATGGCGATGTGGCGGGTCTTGACGATGTCCTTTAAGCGGTGCTCGGCAAAGAGGCTGGAGGTCGGGACGCCGTAGAAAACCGCGCAGGCGCCCAGGATGGCGCCTATCGGGATGATCCCCATGCTCCCGATCTCTGCACCAGCTTGGGCCGCTTCGGCCTCAAGCTCGGCCTGTCTCCGCAAGTTCTCCGCCACGCGCTCCACGGCCTCGGCCGCTTCGCGCGCACGCCGTTCATCAAGGAGCCTCTTCTTCTCCCTCTCGACCTTGGCCTCAATCGCCGTCATCTTTTCCAAATACCGCTCCATCTGGCGACGGGCGGCCTCGACATAGCTCGGCAACGGGGAACGCACTGTGATCATGACGCACTCCTTTTAGACGCGCCGACGAAAAGCCCCGCACCCCGGGATAAGGGTGCGGGGCAAGGCTGCGCGCGAGGGGCCCCTCCGAAATAAGTACCGCTCGCGGTTTCCGAGGATCGATCCGCTGTGGCGTAGCGTCAATCAACAGATATGTAGAGGCGAGCCGGCGACCGTCGGCGTCGTTCGCCATCCGCGCCGCGGGATCTGGCCCGACCTTATGCTCGGTCCGCTTCGCCACAATGCCGGAAGCGGCGCCGCCGAAAGCGGAAAACCGCGACAGGTTCAAGCCCATCGCGGTTACCGGGGTCCACGAGCCACACGCTCGATTTCGGCGCGCACCAGCGGCTCGACGATGCCCGGAAGGTTCTCGTCGAGCCAAGCTTTCAGCATCGGCCGCAGCAGTTCCCGGATCATCCCGTCGGCGACCTCGGCTCTCCGCGCGGCGAGATTTTCGGAAAGGGCGTGGAATGCCGAAGCCACCGCCTCTTCGGTCGTGGGGGAAAGCAAAGGTTCTTCCTCGCGCTGCTCTTCGCGCGGCGCTTCGGGAGCGGCGGCGGAATACGCCGGCTCCGGCTGACTCCAGACCACCTTCGGGGTCGCCGGCTCGGGCGCGGGGGCGTCTTCGCGCTGCGGCGCCGGGGCGTCTTTCGAATAGACGATTTGAGGTCCGGACGCGCCGGCGGCCGGCCGCTGTGGGGCGAACCCCTGCGGATCCGCCCTCAACAACAATTCCTTGTCGTCCGCGATGATGTTGCGGATCGAGGCGAGAATCTCCTCCATGCAAGGCTCGTGCGCGCGCTGCGCGCGACGAAGCGCGTCGAGTTCGCGATCGTTGGCGTTCAAACTGGCTGCGCTCATTTCCCCTCCTCGGCCATTTCGTAAGGCCCTGCCCCACACCCTCTTGCACCCCGCAACTGAACCGTCTCTGGCGCCGGCGCCGACGCTATTCGCAAGCGCGATGAAAACGAATCACTCTAAGTGCTTGGGGGAGGTTAGTCGCTCCAGGCTCACGCGAGCAAGCCGCGCTCCCCCTTATTTGCCGCCGGGAGTCCTAAACTGCCTTGACCTAATTGAAGTGGACACGCGGATCGTATTCGGCGGCCACGATCGGCGGACATCTGACAATATGCCCGCTATGGCCTACTGCAGAATGTTATCATCGCGATTCTTGACGTTAAGGTCGAGATCAATGCCATATGCGGCGGCTATTGCTTGTCGCTAAAATAAGTCAATTAGCATTACTACTGCAAATTTGTTCGTGTAATAATCATGATGTTGATGTCAATTAAATATTAGTGGACTAACATCAAAGGTCAATATGGTACACATGTTGTATTTGTGGTCCACCTATTAATAGTTACCTTAACGAGAAGGTGCGGCTAATGGAAAAAACGACAATTCGGTCCGTTCGATCAACCAACTGAAGTGGCTGAGGTGACCTAAGGAAGACATTTTGTAGCACTGGTGAGGTCCTGCGGACGTTGGCGTCGCACCCAGCAACTGTCAGTGCTGTATCGGCAACATAATTATTGCAACTCGCGGGCAAAATGTCACAAAAAAGCTAGCATTAATACATTATTAGGCCTAACGTCGGACAGGTGTTAACCGGGTTGGAAGCATTTGCGGTCGGCTAGGCGGCCGCATCGTCGCCCGTCTCAATTGGCGGCGAACGCTCAACAATTTAGGGGCAAGCAGGGGCTGGCTATGGGTATGTTGCCTTGGACGGAAGAGCACGAAACGACCGTCGTCAAACACTGGGAGCGGGGCCTGTCGGCGGGAAAGATCGCGGCCGAATTGAGCCGAATATTGGGCGCATCGGTCACGCGCAACATGGTGATGGGGAAGGTGGACAGGCTCCGAAAAGATGGATTGCTCGGAGCGCGCGACGAAACGATCCCGACCAACAAGCTCCGTTGCCTGATGAACAATCCGCGGCCGCCACGCCCAAGGAAACAGCATTGCCCCCAGGTTGCGAAACCAAAGCTAGTTTGCCGCACCGTCGAATTGCCGAAACCTGATCCACTACATATTCCTATGGACGCCCTCACCAAAAATTCCTGTACATGGTCGTTCGGGGATCCCAGGGACGAGGACTTCAATTATTGCGGCCTCCCGGTTGAACGGCGTTTGTTCTGCGCACAACACGCCGCGCTCGCTTATAGGCACGCTGCCCCGCAACCCCACGCGCAAGACAAAAAGAGCCGCCCGAAAGTGATCCTTTTCGGTTGGTGAGCCGCGGCTTGGTCGGCGGCGGCCGACTTCGAACGCTCCTCGCGCGGCGACGCCGGGATCGCCGGCGCGGCGAGCGACGGACATGCGCGATCCTCAAACTTACGCCATCGTTGGGCGTAGGTCTTCAAACTTTGTTCACGCAATAGGTCAAATATCGGTTTGGCCGGAAAAAGGAGTTTGAACTTGCGTGTTTTGCTAGTCGATGACGATGCAGGAATAACAAAGAGCGTCGAGCTTATGCTCAAGAGCGAAGGCATGTACGTCGACAAGACTATCTTCGGCGAGGAAGGAGTTGATTTGGGCAAGATATATGATTATGACGTCATCCTGCTCGATTTAACGTTACCAGATATCTCTGGATACGACGTTTTGCGGTCTCTACGTTCCGCGCGGGTCGTTACTCCGATCTTGATCCTGTCAGGGCTCGCGAGCATCGAAGACAAGATCAAGGGGTTGGGCCTTGGGGCCGATGATTATCTTTCCAAGCCTTTTCACAAGGACGAACTTGTCGCTCGAATTCACGCGCTCGTCCGACGTTCAAAAGGTCATGCTGAGTCCGTCATCGAGGTCGGCGATCTCATCGTCAACCTCGAGGCTCGAGCCGCGGAAATAAACGGCCTAAAACTGTATCTTACAGGCAAGGAATATCAAATTCTGGCGCTCCTTGCCCTCCGCCACGGTTCGACTTTGACCAAGGAGACGTTCCTCAACCACCTTTACGGGGGCTTGGAGGAGCCGGAGGCCAAGATCATCGACGTCTACATCTGCAAACTCAGAAAGAAGCTCGCCAACGCCAGCGGAGGCCTGGACTACATCGAAACGGTCTGGGGACGAGGGTATGCCCTACGAGAACCAATCAAGCGCACGATCGCAAGCTGATGCGGCGAACTCAGCCGTGATTGGCGTTCCAGACACGGTGCGTCCGAAAGGACGGGTCAGGCCGAAGACAGCATGCCGGCGAGTAGAGTGCATCGTCACCGCAACTGACCACACCTGGCGTCGCCCTCGGCCTTTTTGCCTATGGCATCGCATTACCGTCGCACCGGATTTCCACCCGGCGGCGGATTATGGGTGAGCGCCGGTTGCGCTGGTGGGACGACCGCGACGCCGTTGGCGTCGCCGCTTGCGCCGCGACCGCGCGGCCCATATCCTTCGTGCGATGTGGACGACCAACAATCCTTTGGCTGCCGCGCGCCCTCACGTAGCGCGCCGGTGCCGGATGCGGCGGATGGTCGTGACCATCGCGCTGACGTCGCTCATGCTCTGCTTCGTCCCCCGGCTTGCCGCCCCGGCCCACGCGCAACCGCCAGTGCTGACCGCGTGGCTCGCCGCGAATGCGGAGTGCAAGGGTGGCCACGCCGATGACCCCAAGACGGTGCAGGCGTGCCAGAAGCGCGATGAGATCGGCGCGAGGCTGAAGCGCAGGGGCTGCGTTTACCAGGAGGCTGGCGACTGGTGGAAATGCCCGCACCGCTAGCGTCACCAACGGCGGCGCGCCGCCCTCGAACGCATGCGCAGGCCGCATAGCGCCCGCGCCGCATGTGCGATTTTTCGGCCCTCGATTCTCCCTGTTCCACGCACCTGTTACCTTCCTGACAACCGCGAATTATCTCCCTGTTAATCCCCTGTTATTTTGCTCTCGCGGCGCATGATGGTATTCTCGGAAGCCTTTGGAAGTAAAGGTCTTTTCCGCGGCGAGGTCAGAGGAGTTTCGCGTGATTCGCCGTCTTTCCGCTGTTATTTGAAGAAATGTTGGCGCCGCATCGCCCTCTAGCGCATGCCAAGGACGCATAACGCCAACACCTCATCGGCACGGCCCTACGCCCTGCCCTCCCGGCGCATCAGCCTCATGACGGCGCCGAGCGTGGCTTTCAGCGACGCCATCACGATGTTGGGGTCCATCCCCACCCCGTGCAGCGCGCGGCCCTCGCCGTCCTGGATCTCGACATAGCTCGCGGCGGTCGCATTCGCGCCGCGCCCGACCGCATGCTCGTGATAGTCGATGAAGGCGAACTCGACTCCGAACGCTCTCTTCAGCGCATCGACGAACGCGTCGACCGGGCCGTTGCCCTCGCCTTCAATCGTGAAGGTCGCGCCGTCGGCCTTGCGGAGCGTGGCGACGAGCTCGCGGTTGTCGGGGCTCGTCGGAACGGTCTGCTGCTTGATCAGCGTCAGCGGCGCGTCGTCGAGCAGATAGGCCTGGCGGAACAGGGCCCAGAGCTCCGGCGAGGTCAATTCCTTGCCGTCTGCGTCCATGCGCTGCTGCGCGATCCGCGAGAACTCGATCTGCAGCGTGCGCGGCAGATCGAGCCCATAATCGGCGCGCAAAATATAGGCCATGCCGCCCTTGCCGGACTGGCTGTTGATGCGGATCACCGCCTCGTAGTCGCGCCCGACGTCCTTGGGATCGATCGGCAGGTACGGCACTTGGAACAGCGGGTCGTTGCGCCTGGCCTGGGCCTCAAAACCCTTCTTGATCGCGTCCTGATGCGAGCCCGAGAAGGCGGTGTAGACGAGCTCGCCGGCGTATGGATGACGCTGGTGGACCGGCAGCTGGTTGCAGTGCTCAACCACATCCTTGATCGCGTTGACGTCGTGCAGGTCGAGGCCCGGATCGACCCCTTGGGTGAAGAAATTCAAGGCCATCGTGACGATGTCGACGTTGCCGGTGCGCTCGCCGTTGCCGAAGAGGGTGCCTTCGACCCGCTCCGCGCCCGCCATCAGCGCGAGCTCGGCCGCCGCCACGGCCGTGCCGCGGTCGTTATGCGGATGGACGGAGAGAATGACGCTTGTCCGGTCCGAGATATGGCGGCCGAACCACTCGAACTGGTCGGCGTAGGTGTTCGGCGTCGCCATTTCGACCGTCGCCGGCAGGTTGAGGATGAGCCGCTTCTGCGACGTCGGCTTGATCACGTCCTTCACCGCCTCGCAGATCTCGAGCGCGAAATCGAGCTCGGTGCCGGTGAAGCTTTCGGGCGAATATTCGAACGTAAAATCCGTGCCGGGCGAAGCGTCGGCGAGCTCCCTCACCTGCTTCGCCGCGGCCACCGCGATCTCGGTCACGCCCTTGCAGTCGGTGCGGAAGACCACGTCGCGCTGCAGGGTCGAGGTTGAATTGTAGAAGTGGAGGATGACTTTCTTCGCGCCCTTCACCGCCTCGAACGTCCGCTCGATCAATTCCGGGCGGCACTGGATCAGCACCTGGATCGCGACGCCGTCAGGAATCGCGCCGTTCTCGATGATCGAGCGGACGAAGTCGAAGTCGGTCTGCGAGGCCGAGGGAAAGGCGACCTCGATCTCCTTGAAGCCGAGCTGCGTGAGCAGGCGGAACATGCGGTTCTTGCGGTCGACCCCCATAGGCTCGATCAGCGCCTGGTTGCCGTCGCGGAGATCCACAGAGCACCAGATCGGCGCCTTGTCGATGATGCGCGAGGGCCACTGACGATCGGGCAGAACGATCGGCTGGTACGCGCGGTACTTGGAAATGGGCATGGCAGTCATGACGAACCCTGGAAAAAGTTGCGGCGGCCCTGCGCAGCGCAGCCGGCCTAGCCTGTTGTGTCGGAAATCGGAAGCGAAACTATGCGTCCCGGCGCTTCAGAGCGCCGGGCGACTAAGGTGCAGGGTCGTCAACTGCGTTCGCATCAGCTTCTTCAACCAGAGACGCGCGAAAAAATCAACCGTCCCGCGCGCCGGGTCAGTGGCGAGACCGGTCCTGCGACAGTTCGCCGCCGGCCAAGCGCCCGGGGAAGCGCCAGGGGCGATCCGTATCTGGGGCGTCGCGAATGCCTTGAATGGACGCCAGCAAAGTCAAACGCGCGGTCGCCATATGGGCGTTGCAGCTTTGCGTCACGGCTGACGCGTCGCGGCGCTGAAGGGCGTCGATGTAGGTCAGATGCTCGTGCATGGCGGCGATATTGCGTTGCCGTTCGTCGCGCTTGTTCCATTGGTAATGGTAGTGGAAGATCATTGAGATCACGTCGTAGAAACCGACGATGAACCGGTTGCGCGACGCATCGTTGACGCAGCGGTGAAAACGCTCGTCGAGCGCCGAAAAGTCGGTGAATCGCGTCTCGGCTTCCTTAAGCAGGGCGAGATGGTCGTTCCTGATGCGCGAGAGCTCGGCCCATGCGGGCTCGTCGTCGGCGAGCGAAATGAAGCGAAGAGCCGAACGTAGCTCGAACATCGATCTCACCTCGCAGAGCTCTTCGGCGAAGTCCTGGGTGAAGCCCTTGAAGACCCAGCTGCCGCTGGGTTGGCGCTCAAGGAGACCGTAGCGGGGGAAGCGGTTGAGATAATCCCTCACCGCGGACGGCGACACGCCGAAGTGGCGTGAAAGCTCGAGCGCGTTGATCTGCTGCCCCGGCTTGCAGTCTCCATGCAGGATCCATTGCATGAATTGCTTCTCGACGATTGCGCCAACCTGTTCGGTCTCCACCTCGGGATAGAAATCGGCGGAGTCCGGGTGGCGCAACAGCGCCTTTCGTCGGCCGTCGTAGGCGATCAGTCCCGTGGCGGCGAAAGCCGAGAATATCGCCCGAACGGTCGTGCGGCTGACCGCAAGCGCCCGAGACCATGTCGGCTCCGACCCAATGTCGGTCGCGATCGCGTAAGTGCGCAGGCGGGCAAGACCCCGATTGTAGGCGCGTTTGAAGACCGTGTTAGGCTTCATTCCCGAAACCTCCCGACGCGGCGCCTGTCTTTTTATGCGAAGCGCCGTTTCTTGAAAAAACAACTTGACCGGCGGCCGGCGAGACGTTTTTTATCCGTAACGAACAAAAAGATAATCGGCGAGGAGAGAGATTGCGAGCCTTGGTTTGCATAAAGCCAGGGGAACTGGCGGTGATCGAGCGGTCGCGACCGTCTCCGGGGCCCGGCGAGCTGCTTGTACGGATTCGTCGCGCCGGGGTGTGCGGCACGGATTTGCACATTTACGAAGGCACGCATCCGTTTCTGGAATATCCGCGAGTCATCGGACACGAACTGTCGGGTGAAGTGGAGGAGACCGGCCCGGGCTGCACCCTCTCGGTCGGTCAAAAGGTCTTTGTCATCCCCTATCTCTCCTGCGGCGCCTGTGTCGCCTGCCGGCGCGGCAAGACCAATTGCTGTCAGCGCATCGCCGTCCTCGGCGTTCATATCGACGGAGGAATGGCCGATTACGTCTGTGTGCCGGAGCGCAATGTGGCCGCGGCCGACGGCGTCACGCTGGATCAGGCGGCGATGGTCGAGTTCCTCGCGATCGGCGCCCACGCGGTGCGTCGCGCCAATCCGCGCAAAGGCGACCGCGTTCTCGTCGTCGGGGCCGGTCCCATCGGCGTCGGCTGCATGCTTTTCGCCAAGCTGCACGGCGCCTCGGTCGCCGCCTTGGACATGAGGCAGGACCGACTCGACTTCTGCAGCAAGGTCCTCGGCGTCGATCACGCCGTCGCGGCGGGGGCCGATACGCTTGATATGCTGTCGAAGCTCACAGGCGGCGACTTCTTCGACGTCGTCATCGACGCCACCGGCAAAGCGGGCGCGATGATGGCCGGGTTCGACTATGTCGCCCACGGCGGGACCTACGTGCTGGTGAGCGTCGTGCTCGATACGATCTCGTTCGCCGACCCGAAGTTCCATGCCCGCGAGACATCGCTTCTCGGAAGCCGCAACGCGACGCGGGAGGACTTCGTCGAGGTCTTCGCCGCAATGCGCGATGGACTCGTGCCGACTGAAGCGCTCGCCACCCATCGCGCCTCGCTCGAAGACTCGCCCGCCCGCTTTCCCGAGTGGATCAGGCCTGAAACCGGCGTGATCAAAGCGCTTATCGAGATCTAGCCGGCATGACGTTCCCGATCATCCAATTCGGCACCAGCCGCTTCCTGCAAGCCCACGTGGACCTGTTCGTCAGTGAGGCGCTGGGGAAAGGCGCCGCCATGGGACGCATCGTGGCGGTTCAGACGACGCAGAGCGCGGACAGTCGCAAGCGCATCGCGGCCTTCGCCGAGGGCAGACCCTATGTCGTCCAGATCAAGGGCATCGCGGGCGGCGCCGTCATTGACACTGAAGTCGAGGTCTCGAGCGTCGGCGGCGGCGTCGATGCGAACGAGAACTGGGCGGAAGTCGAGCGCCTGTTCAACGAGGCGCGATGCATGATCTCGAACACGGCCGACCGCGGTTACGAAACTCATGCCTCGGATGCGCCAGATGGAGAGACGCCGCGCTCCTTTCCAGCGAAGCTGGCAAAGCTGCTCCTGGCCCGCCATCGCGCCGGCGCAACGCCGATCACACTCTTTCCCTGCGAGCTAACGCCCGATAACGGGAAGACGTTGCGGGCGGTGGTGCTCAAGGTCCTCGACGGCTGGAGCGTTCCGGCGCCGACGCAGCGCTGGATCGGAGAGGACTGCGTCTGGGTCAATTCGCTCGTCGACCGCATCGTCTCAGAGCCGCTGGAGCCGCTCGGGGCGGTGGCGGAGCCTTATGCTTTGTGGGCGATCGAGGACCAGCCCGGACTCGAAGCGCCCTGCCGCCACGCCGACATCGTGGTGACCGACGATCTCAAGCGCTACGAGCGGCTCAAGCTTTTCATTCTCAACCTTGGCCATACGTGGCTCGCTGAAATCTGGCGCCGGCGCGACGGCGCTCCGGTGATGACAGTGCGCGAGGCGATGGCCGACGGGGCCATGGTCTTCGAGCTCGGCGATCTCTACGAAAAGGAAGTGCTGCCCGTTTTCGCCAGGATCGGAATGGAGGAGGAGGCGCGCGCCTATCGCGATACGGTGATCGATCGGTTCCGCAATCCCTTTCTCGTTCACCGCCTCGCCGAAATCTTCAACAACCACGAAGCCAAGAAGCAGCGGCGCTTCGGCGGACTGATCGAGCTTGCCGAGGCCAGCAATAGCCACGTAAGCCAGCCGCGCCTTAGAGCCGCGCTCGCTTCGAATGAAGGAGCGGTTTCGACCCCTGCCCGATGAGCCATCATCCCACGAAGCACGATCCGGTTCGCCGGAATCGAAAGCAGACGAGAGCCGCCTCGGTTCTCACCAAAGGAGGAAAAACATGAAGAAGCTACTTACCGCGACTACGATTCTCGCACTCGGAGCCTTCAGCGTGCCCGCGTACGCGGCTG
The DNA here is from genome assembly GCA_963721905.1 of uncultured Alphaproteobacteria bacterium. Lineage (GTDB taxonomy): Bacteria > Pseudomonadota > Alphaproteobacteria > Rhizobiales > Beijerinckiaceae > Roseiarcus. Next base: position 18,132 of record CAVRMF010000025.1, on the reverse strand, counting down.
ACGCCGTCACAATCCCGATCATCGTTAAGGACACCACGTCGGGCTACTGGCAGATCGTGTTCGCCGGCGCCCGCCAGGCCGCAAAGGATCTCGGCGTCAAGGTCCCCGAACTCGGCGCGCAGTCCGAGGCTGACATCAACGGTGAGATTACGATCCTCGAGAACGCGGTCGCCGAAAAGCCCGCCGCGGTTGTGATCGCGCCGACGCAGTTCAAGGCGCTCGGCCAGCCGGTCGACGAGGCCGCGAAGAAAGTTCCGATCATTGGCATCGACTCTGCGGCCGATTCGAAGGCCTTCACGTCGTTCCTCACCACCGACAACGTGCAGGGCGGCCGTATCGCGGCCGACGGCATGGCGAAGGCGATCGAGGCAAAATATGGCAAGGCCGAAGGCGAAGTCGCGCTCATCACCCATCTGCCCGGCGTCGGGTCGCTCGAGGCCCGGAACAAAGGCTTTAAGGAGGAGCTGGCGGCCAAATATCCCGGCCTGAAGCTGGTAGCGGACAAGGTCTCTGACGGCAACGCGACGACTGGCCTCAACATCATGACCGACCTCATCACCGCCATGCCGAACCTGCGCGGCGTGTTCGCCGACAATCTCATCCAGTGCCAAGGCGCGAGCCAGGCGGTCGCCGAGAACAAGAAGGGCGACACGATCAAGCTCGTCTGCTTCGACGCCGACGACAAGCTCATCGGGTATCTCAAGGACGGCACGATCGCCGCCCTCTTGCTACAAGACCCCTATCGGATGGGCTACGACGGCATCAAGACCGCGCTCGCCGCTTCCAAGGGCGAGAAGGTCGAGGCCTTCGTCGACACCGGCGCGAACCTCGTCACCAAGGCCAATATGGACAATCCGAAGGAGCACAAGCTGCTCTATCCGCCGAAGTGATTCGGCGTCGGGCGCGCTGAGCCCTCGGCGCGCCCTCGTACCTCCAAAAAGTCATATTCATGAGCACGCGCCGGGCAGAATGTCTTGTGCCGTGCCGGAGCGCAACGCATGTTGTACGCCTGAATCAAGAAAGATTCGCCCAAGAGCGCGACCATGGCCTCAGTTGTCACCGCCGCCCCGACCGATGGCGCGCCGCTGCTCGCATTACACAATCTGGACGAGCATTTCGGCGCGACTCACGCCCTCGAGGTCGTGATCGCCAAGGGGCTTAATTACGGCGTCAAGCTCTTCAGCTTCGACGAGCCGACAGTCACCTTGGACGTCGGCGCCAAAGCGGAAATCCATCTGCTGCTGGCCTCCCTATTGGCGAAGGGCACGGGCATTATCATCGACTCGTCCTACGTGCCGGAGGTCTATGATTTAGCCGACACCCTGCACGTCTTTCGGGCGGGCGGACTCGTCGCAAGCCAGGGACACAAGGGCGCTGCCCAGGAAATAATACTCACCGAGCCCATCGGCGTTTAGGGCGCCGCGCGGAGTCCAGCGGAAATGACAGATCAGACCATCCAAACCATGTCTCGGGCTGAACGGCGCAGCCATCGGCTGAACGTGTTGTTCGGCCTTACTCTACTCGTCCTGCTGGTCGTCATATGGCTCGCGCTGTCGTTTGCGACCACGACCTTCTGGACCTCGAACAACATCGCCAATCTCCTGCGCCAGGGTGCGATGATCGCGATCCTCGCCATTGGCGAGACCTTCACCATCATCACCGGCGGCATCGACCTTTCGGTCGGCGCGATCGCCGGTTTCATCTCGATGACGGTCGCCCTGTTGCTCGCCGACCATCTCGGCTTCGCCTCGTCCGTCGCCGGCGCCGTCGCGATCTCGCTCGCGATCGGCGTCTTGATCGGCCTCTTCCACGCCTTCGGCGTCACGCAGATGGGTCTGCCCCCGTTCATCATGACGCTGGCGACAATGTACGCGCTACGCGGCGTCGGCTTTCTCATCACCAACGGCGCGACGATTTCGGTCGACAACGACGCCTTCACCGGCTTCTCGCGCGCGAGCTTCCTGGGCTTTCCCTGGACGGACGGGACGTGGTTCGCGATGCCGGCGCTGTTCTGGATGGTCCTCGTCGTTGCAGCCCCTCTTTATATCCTCCTCACCAAGTACCCTTGGGGCCGCTACCTCCTCGTGATCGGTTCGAACAAGGAGGCCGCGCTTCTCTCCGGCGTCAACGTCACGGCGATGATCTATCTTGCCTACACCATATCGGCCTTCTGCGCCGCCATCGTCGGCGTTCTGCTCGCCATGCGGATCGGCATCGGCAATCCGGGCCAGGCCGACGGGTGGGAATTGCAGGCGATCGCCTCGTCGGTCATCGGCGGCACCAGCCTCTTCGGCGGGGTCGGCACAGTGCCCGGACCCCTGATCGGCTCCTTCATCCTGACGACGTTCAACAACGGGGCGAACCTGCTGAACCTCAATCCATTCTGGCAGCGCATCGTTACCGGGGCGCTGATCATCATCGTGGTCTATTTCGACACGCTGCGGCGAAGGAGGCGCTGAGCGCTGGAATTGACCGACCGCCTGCCGCGATCCCATCGCCCGCCGCTGGTAAGCCTGTAGACAGTCTGCTGCCTAAGCCGCGCGTCACCAGGTCGATGACCCTCCGGCGCCGCCCCCGAGATAAAGCCGTCGCTTTTCGAATTTCTGGGTTGACGAGCGGAGCGGTTCGGAGTGACATGTCAGCGCACGCGAGGGACCGCAAGGAGAGCGTTCGGCCGCGGAGTTCCGCTCGGCGCCGGCCGTTGGCGCGGGCGTGAGGAGCCGACGAGCGCATGCCTGCCCTGATTTCGGTCGAGGACGTCAGCAAGACTTTTCCCGGCGTGCGTGCGCTCAGCGGCGTCCGTTTCGAGCTCATGCCCGGCGAGGTCCACGCGGTGATGGGCGAGAACGGCGCCGGCAAATCGACGCTGATGAAAATCCTGGCCGGCGTCTACACCAAGGACAGCGGGACCATTCTCTACAACGGAACGCCCGTTGACTTCACGAGCCCGCGCGAGGCTCAGGCCGCCGGGATCGGGATCATTCATCAGGAACTCCAGCTGATGAATCACCTGACCGTCGCCCAGAACATCTTCATCGGCCGCGAGCCGAAGCGCGCCTTCGGACTGCTGCTCGATGAGGACAAGCTCAACCGGCAGGCCCAGGCGATCCTCGACCATATGAGCCTGGCGCTCGATCCGCGCACTCTCGTCGGCGGGCTGACGGTCGCCAAGCAGCAGATGGTGGAGATCGCCAAGGCGCTCTCCTTCAACTCCCGCGTGCTGATCATGGACGAGCCGACCGCGGCGCTCAACAACACCGAGATCGCCGAGCTGTTCAAGATGATCCGCGAACTCAAAGGCCGCGGCGTCGGCGTCGTCTACATCTCGCACAAGATTGATGAGCTGAAGCAGATTTCCGACCGGGTGACCGTGCTGCGCGACGGCGAATATGTCGGGACCGTGCCGACGGAGACGACCAGCATCGACACGATCATTTCGATGATGGTGGGCAGAAAGCTCAGCGACGCGCCGCTCCATGCGGCTCACGCGCTACGCAACGAAATCGCCCTCGAGGTCAAGGACCTCAACTGCGGGCCGCTGGTCAGGAACGTCAGCTTTGCGCTGAGGCGTGGTGAGATCCTCGGCTTCGCCGGGCTCATGGGCGCCGGGCGGACGGAAGTGGCGCGCGCCGTCTTCGGCGCCGATCGAGCGCAGTCGGGCGAGGTCGTCGTTCTCGGCAGGCGCGTTTCGATCCGCACGCCCAAACAGGCCGTCGCTGCTGGCATCGGTTATCTGTCCGAGGACCGCAAACGCTACGGCCTTGCTGTCGGCATGGACGTCTCGTCCAATATCGTCATGGCGAACCTGTCGAAATTCCTGTCATATGGATTCCTGCGCAAGCGGCAAATCCGCGAGACGGCGACCCAATTCATCAAGCTCCTCAACATCCGCACGCCCTCGGCGACGCAGGAGGTGAAGCTCTTGTCCGGAGGCAATCAGCAGAAGATCGTCGTCGCCAAATGGCTCGCGCGTGACTGCGACATCCTCTTTTTCGACGAACCGACGCGCGGCATCGACGTCGGCGCGAAGGCGGAAATCTATAAACTCTTGCGCGGGCTGGCCGACGAGGGCAAGGCGATCGTGATGATCTCGTCCGAATTGCCGGAGATCCTCAGGATGAGCGATCGCATCGTCGTCATGTGCGAGGGTCGGGTCACCGGTGAGCTCATGGCCGAGGAAGCGACGCAGGAGCGTATCATGCAATTGGCCACGCAACGCGAATCGATGGTGGCTTGAGATGACGGACAATCAGGGGTCGGCCACTCGAAGCGACACAACCACGCAGACGATCCGCGCCGCCCGCAGCGACGCGAAGCCGCGTCTGCTCGGGTCCGAGACGTGGCAGAAGCTACTCGCCTTTGCGAGCCTCATTCTGTTGCTGACCTATTTCAGCTTCGCGTCGTCTGCCTTCATGCAGACCAGCAATATGGTCAATATCCTGCTGGCGACGGCGTTGAGCGGCGCGCTGGCGATCGCCAGCACTTACGTCATCGTTACGGCCGGCATCGATCTTTCGACCGCCACGTTGATGACCTTCTCCGCCGTGATGGCCGGCGTGTTTCTGACCCACTGGGGTCTGCCGATGTGGACTGACGTCATCGCTGCTATTCGCGACCGGCGCCTTGAGCGGCGCCACCTCGGGGACTCTGGTCGACAAGCCGCGACAAGCCGATCTATTTCGAGGTTGACTTCGCCAGAGAAGTCGTGGAAGGCTTTTCGTATAACGTTTCATCAAACTGCAATTTCATCTCCATGCGCGCCAAGCCGACGATGAACGAAGTTGCCAGCGAGGCCGGCGTTTCGCTCGGCACGGTTTCGAAAGTGCTGAACGGCAACTCCACCGTCGCTGCCGAATTGCGCGCGCGTGTTCTGGCCGCTTGCGAGCGGTTGAATTACCAGCGCAATCGCATTGCGGCGAGTTTGCGTAGCAGGCAGACCAATACGATCGGCGTTATCGTTCCGGACATACTCAACACATTCTACGCGGCGCTCGTCGAAAAGCTGGAGAACCTCGCGTCCGCCGCCGGCTACACCCTGATGGTCGTGACGACAGGAGAGGATCCGTGGCGTGCGCGTGAGCGCATCGGTGTGCTGAAAGAGCGTCAAGTCGACGGAATGATCGTCATTCCGTCCTTTGACGGCTCCGAGTTATTAGCGCCGGCGATCGGCGCCGACATGCCCTGTGTTATCGCCGACCGTATTTCGGCCAAGGACGCCTATCCGAGCGTCGCCACCGACAATTTCGACGCCGCGTATCAAGGCGCGAAGTATCTCCTTTCGCTCGGCCATCGGCATATCGCGCTTGCCGTCAACACACGGCGACTCTGGAACTCGGAGGAGCGAATCGCGGGTTTCGAGAGAGCTTTAGTCGAGGGCAAGGGCAAGGCGGACGTTAGGATCGTCGGCATGACCGTGGAGGAGGCCTGTATATCGATAGAAGGTTTGTGCCGCGAGCGCGCGCGACCAACCGCACTCTTCGCCTCGAACAATCTGGTGACGTTGGGCGCCCTGCGCGCCTTGCAAAATTGCAGAGTCGACGTTCCCGGCGAAATGTCCTTTCTGGCCTTCGACGACTTCGAATGGCTGAGCCTGCTGCAGCCGGCGGTGAGCGCGATCCGCCAGCCCGTTGACCAGATCGCGGTGGAGACGTGGCGGTTGATGTTGCATGAGATCGGAGGACAGTCGATCTCAACGCCGCATATTCGCGCCAGCGGAGAGTTGATCGTTCGGGGATCGACCGCGATCGAGCGGGGCCTAGCCCAATCTGCGGCCGCTCGAGCGCGCTCTTGCTCCGATGCCGGAGATCCTGCGCATCAGCGACCGCACCGTCCTCATGTGCGAGGGCCGCTTCACGGGCGAACTCATGCCGGAGAAACCGACGCAGGAGCGCATCTCGCAGCTCGCGACGCAACGCAAATCGATGGCGGCTTGAAATGACGGACAACCAAGGCCTCGCGGCAAGCGAAACCTCGACGGTCGGCGCGGCGGCGCGCGCGCCGGGACGCAATCGCATCCTCGGCCCGGAGGCGATCCAGAAGTTGCTCGCCTTCGCGAGCCTCATTCTGCTTCTTGTCTATTTCAGTTTCGCGTCGCCTGCGTTCATGCAGACCGACAACATGATCAACATCTTGCAGGCGACGGCGGTCAACGGCGTGCTGGCGATCGCCAGCACCTTCATCATCATCACCGCGGGCATCGATCTTTCGGTCGGCACGCTGATGACCTTCACCGCGGTCATGTGCGGCGTCTTCCTCACCTACTGGCATTTGCCGATGTGGACCGGGGTCGTCGCCGCGCTCGCGACCGGCGCCATCGCCGGGTCGATCTCCGGAACCCTCATCGCGAAGCTGAAGATCCCGCCGTTCATCGCCACGCTCGGCATGATGCAGGCGTGGAAGGGGCTTTCCCTGGTCGTCTCCTCCGACCAGCCGATCTATTTCAACGACACCGAGAACTTCTACCGGATTTCCCAGGATTCGCTGATCGGCCATGCGCTGCCGTGGCTGCCGATCCCCAACGCCGGATTGATCCTTCTGGTGCTGGCTATCGTCGCTTCGATCGTCCTGAAAAGCACCGCGCTCGGCCGCTACACCTACGCCATCGGCAGCAACGAGGAAGCGGTCAGGCTTTCGGGCGTCAACGTGGACGCTTGGAAGATCGGGATCTACAGCATGAGCGGCGCCATCTGCGGGATTGCCGGCCTGGTGCTGGCTTCGCGTATCAATTCCGCGCAGCCGGCGATCGGCCAGGGCTATGAGCTCGACGCGATCGCCGCGGTGGTGATTGGCGGCACTTCGCTCAGCGGCGGAACGGGAACGATCCTCGGCACCATCATCGGCGCATTCATCATGAGCGTTCTCACCAACGGCCTGCGCATTCTTTCCGTTGCGCAGGAGTGGCAGTTCGTTGTCACCGGGGTCATCATTATCCTCGCCGTCTACGCCGACATTCTGCGCCGCAAGCGCGCGTGACCACATCAAGGAGGAGGGCCCAAGGAAGGATCGAAGCTCGACCGCAAGCCGCCGGCGGAGAATTGGCGGAGAGCTCAAAGGTTGCAGGTCAAGGACCTAAAGAGGAGGAAATGCAATGGTGAACAAATGGCATATCGGCGTCGCCTTAGGCGCCCTGACGGCGATCGCGCTCTCGACCGGCGCGCGCGCCGACGAAGTCTACATCCCTCTCATCTCCAAGGGCTTCCAGCACCAGTTCTGGCAGGCGGTGAAGGCCGGGGCGGAACAGCAGGCCAAGGCAGACAACGTCAAGATCACCTTTGAGGGTCCCGAAACCGAGGCGATGGTCGATAAGCAGATCGACATGCTGTCAGCCGACCTCGCCAAGAAGCCGCAGGCGATCGGCTTCGCCGCGCTCGACAGCAAGGCGGCCATTCCGCTTCTGAAGAAGGCGCAGTCCGAAAAGATTCCGGTCATCGCCTTCGACTCGGGCGTCGACAGCGACATCCCCCTGACGACTTGCAGGACGGACAGTGTGGCAGCCGCGGCGACCGCCGCCGACAAGATGGCCGAGGCGATCGGAGGCTCAGGCGAAGTCGCCGTCATCGTGCACGACCAGACAAGCCGCACCGGCATCGACCGGCGCGACGGCTTCGTCAACCGCATCAAGGAGAAATATCCCAACATCAAGATCGTCAGCGTCCAGTACGGCGGCGGCGACCACCTGAAGTCGGCCGAAATCGCCAAGGCGATGATTCAGGCGAACCCGAACTTGAAGGGTATCTTCGGCGCCAACGAAGGCTCGGCCGAAGGCGCGGCGATCGGCGTCAAGGAATCGGGCAAGAAGCTCGTGCTGATCGGCTTCGACTTAGGCAAGGAGCAGAAGGAGGATATCAACTCGGGCCTCATGTTGGGCGCGATCACGCAGAACCCGGTCGGCATCGGCAAGTGCACCGTCGACTCGGCCGTCAAGGCGCTGAAGGGCGAGAAGCTGCCAGCGGTCATCGACACCGGCTTCTATTGGTACGACAAGAGCAACATGACCGACCCGAAGATCGCGGCGGTTCTTTACGACTGAGAGGCCTCATGCGAGGAAGGACTTCGGTTCTTCCTCGCCGCTTCTTCATCCAGCCGGGCGAGCGCGAGCCAACACGCTCGCCCGAAACGTCTGCGAAATGTGACGCACGACCCCCTCGCCTGCGCCGATCTCATCGCGCACCGCCGCTACGCGCACGGCAAGGCCGCCGTCGAGGATAGAGACTGGGCAGCGGCAGCAGAGATTTTCGAGCAGACGGCCGAACTGGCGCCGGGCAAGGCGCCGGCGTGGTTTGCGCTGGGCGAAGCGCGCGAGAAGCTTTGGGACGGCGCGGCGAACGCGTTCCAGGCGACGCTTTCGGCTGATCCTTCGGATGCGCTGGGCGCGGCGGCGCGACTTGCGCTGGCCGGCTGCGCAGAGGTCCCCAGCGCGCTGCCCGAGGTCTATGTGGCGCGCCTGTTTGACGACTACGCGTCGCGTTTCGACGCGCATCTGACCAAAAAGTTCAATTATCGAGGTCCGGCCCTGATCGCCGAAGCCCTCGATCTAGCCGCGCCCGGGCGCCGCTTCGCCGCCGCCCTCGATATCGGCTGCGGCACCGGCCTGATGGGCGAGGCCGTTCGCGATCGCGTCGATCATCTGACCGGCGTCGAACTCTCTGCCGGCATGGTCGCCGGAGCGCGCGAGCGCGGGCATTACGACGCGCTCGACGTCGCTGAGGCGACCGCCTTCCTCGCGCGCTCTGCGCCAGGCGTATACGACTGCATTCTGGCTGCCGACGCGCTTTGCTATTTCGGCGACTTGAAGCCGATTCTCGCCGCCTGCGGGCGCGCGCTCGGTGAGAGGGGCCTCTTCGCTTTCACGATCGGGACCTTCGAGGGCGACGGCTTTCGGCTCCAGGCGACGATGCGTTTCGCACACTCCCGAGCAAGCCTGGAAGCGGCGGCCGCCGAGGTCAAGCTTCGTCCGCTGCTGATGTGCGCTACGCCAACGCGACGGGAGGCAGCGGTCGACGTCCCCGGCTTGATCGCCGTGTTTCAAAAAGAGGCCGGCTAGCGGCTTGCGCGCCGGTACCGCTGCTGTTCGACCTACCTTTAAACAATATAAACTCGTCATCTCACGATAATTACAAACGCTAACGGAATAAAGGACCTACCCGTCGATATCGATCGCAGCGCGGCTTTCTGTTGCTGCCGGCCTCGCCAAAAAATCCGATGCCTCGGGTCGCCGAATTATGTCTGTCGATAGCGAATTATGTCTTTACGGCGCCGTAAGATCGTGCTAAGTTAACGTGGAAGACCGATTGAGGACGCGCCGCGGAACGCCGGTGCTCGGGGGACTTCTAATCAAACGAAACATGAATATGCTGACCATTTGGAACGCTTTGGTCAGGAGCCCAAGGAACGGCGCCTAGTCTGCCATCCAGATCGGCGGATCTGCAGTCATTATGAGAAATGTCGGCCGCGATGCCACAGGGGTATGCTTGATAGGGAGATAGACGATGAGCGGCAATCACCGGAACTTTGTACGGGATCGGAGATTACTGACTTTCCTCAGTTGCTTCGCAGTATATGCAACATTTTCAGTTGCGCCTCGAGAGGCAAAGGCGCTCGGGGCTTTTGACATCCCGTATCCAAGTCTTGTGCTGAGGACAAACTGCGGTCGAAGGGGTCTCACAGCGCCAGACGACCCACGTTGCACGAGGGCTGGATATCCTGTTAGCACAGCTCCACCTTACTGGGTCTTTTTAAGTAGGACGGTGTGGGAGTGGGATCCGCCTCCAGTAACTGACGTTACTTCAATAACGTTCAGCTTTTATTATAATCCCGCTCTCTTCACCCCTATACCCGGTACTGCCGGTTTTCTCTGCGGCTTTACCTCCTCAGGCAACTGCCCAACCGAGTCGCCTGGGGTTGGTATTCAACCCATCAGTCTGTCAGCGAACCCTCCCGTGCCGGGCCCGGCGACTGGCACGCAAACGATTACCGTTGGCTCCGACACTGTAAGTATCGACGCCACCTTCTCGCCGGCGGTTACGACATCTAACAATGAGTTGTTCTTCACTATGGCGTTTACTCCCCTATTTCCGCTAGACAAATATGGTATAGAATATTCCGAGTCGCTACTTCCAGGCGCAGATTACTATGTCACGTCCTATACCTGCACTACACTCAACGGAATGAATGCCTGCGGCTCGGATGACTACACTGCGAGCTTTAAGGTTGTCGCCATTCCTGAACCGGGTTCATGGAGCCTGCTCGCTCTCGGTTTTCTTGGGACAGCTCTCTTCAAATCCAGGTCCAAACTCCTAGACAAGACGAGGGATTCCGCTGCGGCGAGAGCGTAGCGGGAGCTTGCCTCGTTTTCGACCGCTGCTCATGCGCGTAGCTTCCACTCGGCAGGAGGCGGGCGACGATGTGCCGGGGCTGGTCGTGACCCTCCAGGGGGAATCCGCGGGGGAGCATCGCTCCATCAATCATGGATAGTCTGTCGAGCCGCACGGATTGCGAGCCGCATGGGATCGAAGACGCCCGACCGGACCAAAGCAGGGCGGCGCGAACCCGCGCTCGCGTCCGCGTCACAGCCCGATTTCGCAGATCGAAGCGGTTTTCGCCGAACTCGACAGCAATCGCTTCCCTGAAAAGCAGAATCAGTGCTAGTGATATGGGAATTGCTCGGATCGGAGCTCAGACGTGTCGGTTTCTTCCGGCTGCTTTTTCGGCGCATCTATCATGTAGCAATCGTAATGGGCCAAGAGAATTCCATCCGCTGAAGGCTCGTAGGTCATTGGAATCTCTTTGTTCGGCGGAAGAAATTCTAGCGAACGAAAGAAAGTTCTACGAAATGAAATACCAAACGAAAGGAGATCCAAGGAAAAGCAAGCGAATGCGATAGCGCTTAAAGCTCCTGAGGATCCGCGCGTTTGGCCCGATCGCGCATGATCGCCGCGTTGAGCTCGCCGCCGAAAACGAACAACAACGCGACCCAGTAGAGATAGACAAGCGCGATCATCGCTGAGGCGAGGCCCGCATAGGTCGAGATATAGTTTCGAACGAACTGGCCAAGATAGGCGCCGAACGCTTCGCCGAAAGCAATGCTGGCGACGAAGGTCAGGGCGACCCCCGGCGCAAGATCGATAAGTCTCGGCCGGTGGGCGGGGAGAATGAGATGGGCGGCGAACAAGGACACCGCGAGCATGAACGCCGCGATGCCGAGGCGGGCCGCCGTGAGAAGGTCGTGCGCCTTCGTCACCCCTGGTGCGAAGCTCTCGACCGTCCCCAGGATTAGCGGGCCAAGGACCACCAGAAAAGCCAGCGCCAGAAGCGCAACCGAACCGACGAGCACGAGGCCCAACGATTGGAGCCGCAGCATCCACCAGGGCCTCGGTTCGATCAGCCCATAGGCGCGGTTGAGGCCGACCCGGAGGGCCTCGATCGCGCTGGACGCGAAATAGAACGAAAGAACCGCGCCAAGGGTCAAGAGCCCGCCACGCGGCGCAGTCAGGACGTTCGCCACCTCTCCGGCGATTGGGCCGGCCACTGCCTTTGGCCATTCCGCGAACACCAACTCCGCCGCCTCCTGCGCCAGCTCGGCCGAGCCGAGAAAGCCGGCGAGCGCGGCGACGAAGATCAGAAACGGGAACAGCGACGTCAGCAGCGACAGGCCGATGTAGCTCGCGATGGCCCAGCCGTCGTCTGCGTTGAACTTCTCCGCAGCGCTCCAGAGGATCGAAACCAGTCTGCGCAATGTCGAGAGCCTCTAGTTCTCATTCGCGGTTCTTCGCTCAACGCGAACGCTACCCGAACCGCGGCCTATTTCCAGTCGCTGACGCCAAAAAGACGCATTGCAACACCCGCAGCGGCAACGCATTGTGCAACGCAACAGGGCCGAAGATGGAGAACTTGCCGTGACGCTCGACGACCTTGCCCGCCAGGCCCAGCTTTCCGCCGAGGGGCTCTTGGATTGCGCTGTCTCCTCAGTGCGCGAAAGAGTGAGCGTGCAAGGCCGGCTCGACGCCGCGAAGATCGAGGCCGAGCAACATGCCGTTCACGGCCTCGCCTGGCTTGCCACTTACGCGGAGGCGATCAAGGAAATGGCGGCCTACGCCCGCCGCATGCACGAGGAGAGCCGCTTCGGCGAAACCGAGCAATTGCTCACGCGGATCGGGTTTGGCGAATATCTCTCCCAGATATTCGGCGGCATTCCGATGAACCAGGGCGAGATCGTCCGCCTTTCCGACTTCGGCCTCGAAGAATCCGACATCGAACCGTTCCGCGACGAGCCGGTCATCGAGACGCTCATTCGATCCGGCAATAGTCCAGACAACCGCGCGGCGCTCGCAGCCCAAATAAAGGACGCGCACGACGGCGCGATTGGCGACCCGGGCCTCGATGAGACATTCGAGGCGATTCGGGGCGAGATGCGCCGATTTGCCGACGCCGAAGTCGTCCCCCACGCCCAAGGTTGGCACCGCGCCAACGCCTATATCCCGCTCGAAGTCATCGCCGGGCTTTCCGAAATGGGCGTCTTCGGCCTCACCATCCCAGAGGCCTATGGCGGCATGGGTCTCGGCAAGGTCGCGATGTGCGTCGTGTCGGAGGAGCTCTCGCGCGGCTATATCGGCGTCGGCTCGCTCGGCACCCGCTCCGAGATCGCGGCCGAACTGATCCTCGTTGGCGGCGACGAGGCGCAGAAAAAGAAATATCTGCCGAGGATCGCAAGCGGCGAAATTCTGCCGACCGCTGTCTTCACCGAGCCCAACACCGGCTCGGACCTCGCCTCCTTGCGGACCCGCGCCTCGCGGGAGGGCGACTCGTATGTGGTCAACGGCGCCAAGACATGGATCACTCATCCGGTGCGGGCCGATCTGATGACGCTCCTGGTGCGCACCAATCCGCACGAGCGCGGCTACAAGGGCCTCTCGATGTTCCTCGCCGAAAAGCCGCGCGGGACGGACGCCGATCCTTTCCCCGCCAAGGGCATGTCGGGCGGCGAGATCGAAGTGCTCGGCTATCGTGGCATGAAGGAATACGAGATTGCTTTCGATGGCTTTCGCGTGCCGGCCGAAGCACTGCTCGGAGGCCTCGAGGGACAGGGGTTCAAGCACTTGATGGAGACATTCGAGTCGGCGCGCATCCAGACCGCGGCGCGCGCCGTCGGCGTTGCGCAGTGCGCATTCGAACTCGGCCTGCGGTACGCCAAGGAGCGTGTTCAATTCGGCAAGACGCTGATCCATTTTCCGCGCGTCGCCGACAAGCTCGCGATGATGGCGGTGGAAATCCATATCGCGCGTCAGATCACCTATTTCGCCGGCCGCGCCAAGGATGAGGGGCGGCGCTGCGACCTCGAGGCCGGTATGGCGAAGCTCCTGGGCGCGCGGGTCGCCTGGGCGGCTGCCGACAACGCCCTGCAGATCCATGGAGGGAACGGCTTCGCGCTCGAATATCCGATTTCGCGCGTGCTTTGCGACGCGCGCATACTCAATATTTTTGAGGGCGCCGCAGAGATCCAGGCGCAGGTGATCGCGCGGCGGCTGCTGGAAGGTCGGAACTAGTCGCCGCCGCGCCCGCCGTTCTAGATTTTCTCGATCCGCACCCGAGCGACACCTGACTGGCGGAAACCGAGCGCGCTCGCCGCGGCGAGCGAGACGTCGATGATGCGTCCGCGAATGAAGGGGCCGCGGTCGACGATCTTCACGATCGCCGAGCGGCCGTTGTCGAGATTGAACACCTTGACCTGGGTTCCAAAGGGCAGCGTCCGGTGGGCGGCTATCAAGCCGCTGAAATGAGGATTTTGATAATATGAAGCAATTCCCTGTTCGCCGGCCAAAGCCGCGCTCGTAAATCCCGTGACTATCGCACAAGCAAGAATGACATTCCGCATTCAGTTAACCTTTTTGTTGACCACGATACTCTGCTCGTCTGCCGGCACGTTAGGGCAAAAAAAAGGCGACGTAAACTGCGCTGCGTCGATCTATCTCACGACTTGACTGAACGGTCAGGTTTACGGGCGCGGTCAAACGGCACTAAATTGCGCTTGTCCTGGCCATGGCCATGGCCAGGACAAGGGAGGAGCTTCACATGAAAGTTCTCGTCATTGGCGCGGCCGGCATGATTGGGCGCAAGCTTTGCCAGAGACTCTCTCGCGACGGGCGTTTGGCGGGGCGCACGATCGAAGAGGCGCATCTTGCGGATATTGCGACGCCTCCGCCCCTGGAGGCGCCCTTTCCGGTTGTCCGCGAGGCTTTCGACATCGCCGCGTCTTATGTCGCGCCAAAATTGGCCGCGCGCCGGCCAGACGTGATTTTCCTGCTCGCCTCGGTCGTCTCCGGCGAAGCGGAGGCGGACTTCGACAAGGGCTACGCCATCAATCTCCGCGGGACGCAGGCCTTGTTCGAAGCGATCCGGCGGGAGTACGTCCTCTCCGGCGGCGCCTACCGTCCGCGCCTCATTTTCACCTCCTCGATCGCGGTCTTCGGGGCGCCGTTTCCTGACCCAATCAGCGACGATTTCCTCGCCGCGCCCCTGACAAGCTACGGAACCCAGAAAGCGATCTGCGAGTTGTTGTTGGGCGACTATACGAGGCGCGGGTTCTTCGACGGGATTGGCCTCCGGCTGCCGACGATCTGTGTTCGGCCGGGCGCGCCGAACAAGGCGGCTTCGGGGTTCTTCTCGGGCATCATCCGAGAGCCGCTCTCCGGCAAGGAGGCGATCCTGCCGGTCGATGCGGAGGTCCGGCACTGGCACGCCTCTCCGCGGTCGGCGGTGGGGTTCCTCCTCCGGGCGGCCGAAATCGACACGGCGCTCCTGGGGACCCGCCGGACCCTCAATCTTCCCGGCGTCTCGGCGACGGTCGGCGAGCAGATCGAGGCGCTGCGACGGGTCGCCGGTGAAAAGGCGGTGAAGCTCATTCGCAGGGAGCGGGACGAGACAATTGCGCGCATCGTCGCCGGCTGGCCTAGCGCCTTCGACCCTGCCCGGGCGAAAGCCCTCGGTTTTCAGGCGGACGCTGATTTTTCAGCCATAATTAGGGTTTACCTCGAAGACGATTTCGACGGGTGAGGTCAGGCAATGTTGGATTTGCCAGTTCGAACGGAGAGCGGGGCCGAGATAGCGGGGGCCGCCCTCGCGTTCGAGAAGGAGATCGCGCCGAGCGCTGCGCCCAGGAACCGGGGCCTGGGCCTGGCAGGCCGCGTGCTCGTCATCACCATCGGCTTTGTTTTTATGGCCATGGCGCTATTCTATGTCACCCGTCTCGCTTCGTTTCGCGAGACCTGGCTACACAACAAACTGGCGGCCGCCGAGACCGCCGTCCAAGCATTCGACGCCGCGGGGCCGACTGAGGTCCCGCCGGAATTGGCGCGCAAGCTGCTCGCGAGCGTAGGGGTCAAGTCGATCTCGAGCTCAACGCCGTCCGGCGAGCGTGTGCTGGCGGTTCCCGGCGAGCCGCTCGCCGAGGCACGCGCCGTTAATCTCGACAGCGAGGCGTTCCTCGACAGTGTTGGGGCTGCGTTCCAGACGCTGCTCGCCAAGCCGGGTACGCTCATCCGTGTCAAGGATGGATCTTCCCTCGATGAGGCCGGCATCGCCGTCACCCTCGACGAAGCGCAGCTCATCGCGGCGCTATGGCGGGTCTCGCACACGTTTCTCAACATCGCCCTGATGATCGCGGCGGTCGTCACCTGCGTGCTCTGGATCGCGCTATGGCAGATGGTGCTGAGACCGGTGCGAAGGTTGACCTCAAACATCATTGCGTTCGGCGAACACCCGCAAGACGCCTCGCGCATGATCGCCCCGAGCGGACGTCAAGACGAGATTGGACGAGCCGAGACCGCGCTCGCCGCAATGCAGGGTTCGTTGGCCCACGAGCTTGCACAGCGCAAACGGCTTGCGGAGCTCGGCATGGCGGTGGCGCGCATAAATCATGACCTTCGCAACATGCTCACCGCCGCGCAGCTCATTTCGGACCGTCTGGCGACAATTCCCGATCCGCTCGCGCAGCGCCTCGCGCCGCGCCTGGTTGCGACCCTCGACCGGGCGATCCAATTCTGTCAGGCCACCCTGACGTATGGCGCCGCGCGGGAGCAGCCGCCCAACCGGCGGCGATTTGACCTGAGCGAACTCGTGCGGCAGGTCACCGAATCGGCGCGGGCGGAGAACGACGATGCCATCGAGTACCACATCGACATACCGCCCCGTTTTGAAGTCTACGCCGATCCGGATCAGATCCTGCGCGTGATCGAGAATTTGAGCCGAAACGCCGCGCAGGCTCTAACGGCCACGGGGGCGCGTGGCGACCGGCCGAAAGCGATACGCTTCGCCTCGATCCGGACCGAAGGCGTGGCGCTGATCGAAATCAGCGACACCGGCCCCGGATTCCCGGTCGACCAAAGCGAACGCATTTTCGAGCCGTTTCACCAATCGACCAGCGAGGTCGGCGCCGGTCTCGGACTGGCGATTGCGGCTGACCTGGTGTCGCGCAACGGCGGCGTAATCGCGCTCGCGCCCGCCAAGGCAGACGACTTCTACTGCGGCGCGCGTTTTCTCATCAAGCTGCCGACGCCTGAGCGCGTCTCCCGCAGAAGCTCGCCCGCCCTGCCCCAAACCTAGAAGGGCGTTCTGAGCGCACGCCTTCAAGGGCTCGCGCTTTCGCATGACGCCGCGCTCGGATAAGAAGCGCCGTTCGAGAAGAGGCCGCCACGGCCGGCCCCCGCGAGCGGAAAGAACGATCTATGTCAGTCGCGAAGCACGCCCTCCGAACCGAGACGATCGCTTTCTTGTCCTCCGGCGCGAGAGAAGCCGACGAAGCGCTCGAACGCTTGATCGGGCTCTACGGTGACGCCCCTCTCGAGACGGCGGACGTGATCGTCGCGCTAGGCGGCGACGGCCTGATGCTGCAGACCTTGCACCGGACCATGAAGGCGCCAAAGCCGATCTATGGCATGAACCGGGGATCGGTCGGATTTCTGATGAATGAATATTCCGAGCGCGGTCTGCGCGAGCGTCTGGCCGCCGCCAAGCCCTCGATTATCCATCCTCTTGCGATGCGCGCGCGAGACGTGCATGGCGTCGAGACGACGGCGCGGGCGATCAACGAAGTGTCGCTGTTGCGCCAGACCTATCAGGCGGCGAAGCTCCGTATCGAGGTCGACGAGGCTACGCGGCTCAGCGAACTCATCGCCGATGGGATCCTCGTGGCGACGCCGGCCGGTTCGACAGCATATAATCTTTCCGCCAACGGGCCGATCCTGCCGCTCGAGGCGCCGCTGATGGCGCTGACGCCGCTGTCGCCGTTTCGTCCCCGGCGCTGGCGCGGGGCGCTGTTGCCGGATACGGCGCGGGTGACCATCGAGATACTGGAAGCAGACAAGCGCCCGGTCGCGGCCGCAGCGGATCATTTCGAGATCCGCCGCGTCACCCGGGTCGAGGTGGCGATGGACCGGGCGACCTCGCTCATCCTGCTGCATGACCCAGGGCATTCCCTCGACGAGCGAATCTTACGCGAGCAGTTCGGCTACTAGAGGGGCGAATGGCGAAGTCGGCGCGCATTACCGGAGAGAGCGTCATCGCGCGCGGCCGGTTCGATCTGACCCGAACCGATGTCGAGGTCGTCGAGGACGACGGCGTGACCCGAAGGCTCTCGCATGAGGTCTACCGCCACGGCAAAGCCGCGGCGGTGCTGCTCTACGATCCTCATCGTTCGGTTGTGACCCTGGTCAAGCAGTTCCGGGTCGGCGCTTATCTGAGCGACGGCGCGCTGGCGACGATCGAAGTCTGCGCGGGAATGCTGGACGGCGACGCGCCCGAGGTCTGCGTCGTGCGCGAAGCGTTGGAGGAAACGGGCGTCGCCATCACTGAACCTCGGCGCGTCTTCGACGCCTATATGAGCCCCGGAGGGATGACGGAGAAGATCGCCTGCTTCATCGCGCCCTATGGCGAAGCGGACCGTGCCGGAGACGGCGGCGGCGTCGACGATGACGAGCATATCGAGGTTATCGAAGTGCCATTTGCCGACGCCCTCGCCATGATAGCGACCGGAGAGATCGCGGACGTGAAGACGATCGCCCTGCTCTACTTCGCAAAGGCCAACGGCATTCTGTAGTCTGCGCGGCCGTAAATCCGCGATGCGCCTGTGAATAGGCAGTC
>CAVRMF010000024.1:0-104382 GCA_963721905.1 uncultured Alphaproteobacteria bacterium | reverse complement strand
AGGGAGAGATGCGACGAGGCCGGTCTAAAGCACTGCTCAGCCCATGGGTTAAGAAAGGCCGCTGCTGCCTATTTGGCAGAATGTGGCGCGACCACCTTACAGATCATGGCGATCACCGGCCATAGATCGATAGCGGAGGTGGAGCGATATACGAGAGAAGCTGGCCGCACGAAGTTGGCAGACGGAGCAATGGCCAAGTTCAAACCACGAACATAAGTGTCCCACCTAAAAACGCGGTGGGACAAAAAGAGCTGTTTTCCTTTATTTCTCAAGGGCCGATCGAATGGATGGCGTCCCGGAAGGGAGTCGAACCCCTGACCCCAGGTTTAGGAAACCTGTGCTCTATCCTGCTGAGCTACCGGGACCTGGCCAAACCGCGATCCTGCCCGACGCGATCCCTATGGACGAGGGCGCGTCGAGCGGGCAAAGCCACTAGCATGGATTTGGCCTTTGCGCATCGCCTCGGGCGACAAATCGTGTGCGCAAGCGCGGGGCTCGCCCTGCGCCTCGGGGTCGCCTGTCTGGCGCTCGGGTCCGGCGCTCGCGTCCACGCGGACTGTGGCGCGCCGTCCGGGACCGGGCGCGTCGTCGCGGTCGACGAGCGGCTTGACATCCGAATCGAGGACGGACGGATTGTCAGGCTTGCGGGTCTGGAGGTCCCCGATCCCGCCCGGGGCTCGCCCGAGACCTCGGAAGGAGCCCGAAAATTTCTTGCCGATCGTCTCGTTGGGCGAGAGGTCCAACTCAAATTGCTGGCCGGCGGAACGGACCGGTGGGGAAGGGTGCTCGCGGATCTTTCGATTCGGAACATCTCTGACGGGCAAGCGAACTCCGTCGCAATGGCTCTGCTGTCGGCCGGATATGCCCGCGTAAGACCGGAATTCGAGTCGCGGAGTTGCGCCGCAGCAAGGCTCGGCGTCGAAGACGGCGCGCGTCGAGCAGGCCTCGGCATGTGGAGCGAGCCGGAATATTCCGTTATCCAGGCCTCCGACGCCGGCGCCCTGCAAGGTCGCGATGGACAATTTGTCATCGTGGAGGGACGAGTGCGCAGGGTTGGCGTCGGGCGTTCACGTATCTATCTTGATCTTGCATCCCGCGGCGGCCCAACGATCGTCATCGCGCGAAGGCTGGAGCAGGCCCTCGCTCAGGCGGGCCGTCCGGTCGAGGCGCTCGAAGGGAAGACGATTCGGGCGCGCGGCGCGCTCGACGATCGCATCGGCCCGAGAATCGAGGTCAGCGAGCCGGCGATGATCGAGATCGTGCGTCGCGCCGACGCGTCAGGAGCAGAAAAGCTGCGCCAATGAGCGAATGCGTTTCGGAGAGCCCGGGGCGGCTCAGCGCCGCCAGGCGCTGGCGCAGCGCGCTCGTGCCGCTCGCGGCCGCGCTTTGCCTCGCGTTGTCGGCTTGCGCCTCGATCGACCCGCCGCCCGCGCCGGCCAATGTCGCTCCGGTCGCCGCCGCGCCGCGGACCGCGGGCGGCGCGCCGGTCAGTCCGGAACGGAAGCGGCTGATCGAGGCGTTTGGCGGCGAATACCATGCGCCGTCGACAGAAAGTTACCTGGATGGCGTGCTCGCGAGGCTTGCGCCGGCGTCCGGCGCATCGGCCGAGCCCTACCGGGTCACGTTGCTCAATTCGCCGGTCGTCAACGCCTTCGCCCTGCCTTCCGGCGATATTTTCATCACCCGAGGCCTCCTTGCGCTCGCCGAGGACACATCCGAGATCGCGGCGGTCATGGCGCACGAGATCGCGCACATAACTGCTCGCCATGCGGCGCAGCGGGCGGAATTCGAGCGGACCGCGGCGCTGTTCAACCACGTCAATGCGCAGGTGCTCGGTCAGCAGCAGGCCGCGGATGAGACTGAAGCTCGTTCCCGGTTGTCGATCGCCCGCTTTTCCCGCCAGCAGGAGCTCGAGGCCGACCAGATCGGCATCAAAAACATAGCCAATGCGGGGTTCGACCCCTATGGGGCGGCGCGTTTCCTCACTGCGCTTGGCGAATGGAGCGCGCTTGGCGCTTCGATATCCGGCGCGGGCACCGCGGATCGGCCGGACATGATGGCCACACATCCCTCGACGCCCGAGCGCGTCGCTCAGGCGGTCGCGGAGGCGCGGCAATACGGCGGCGCCCCGGGCGCAGTCTCAAGAGGCCGGGACGCCTATCTCGCAGCAATTGACGGCCTTGCTTTTGGCGACGATCCCTCCCAGGGCGTTGTGCGCGGGACGACGTTCATTCACCCGAAGCTTGGCTTCGCCTTCGAAGCGCCGGAGGGCTTCACCCTGGAGAACCAGACGTCGGCGCTGATCGGCGTTGGGCAAGCGGGCGGGGAGGCGTTGCGTCTCGACAGCATCGCGATCGCCGACTCGACGCCTGTCGCGAGCGCTATTGCGTCCGGCTGGATCGACGACCTCAAGACGACCTCGGTCGAGCCCCTGCAGATCGGCGGCCTGGAGGCCGCCACCGCTATCGCGCAGGGCGAGCAGTGGAGCTTTCGACTCGGCGCCGTCCGTCTGAACGGGAGACTCTATCGGCTGATCTTCGCCGCGCGCTCGCTGTCTTCCCCCGTCGACTCGGAATTTCGCGCCTCGCTCCAATCGTTTCATTTGATCAATGCGCAGGATTCGGCGCTCGCGGCGGCTCAGACGATCAAGGTTGTCGCGGCCGGAAGCACGGACACGGCGGAGACGATGGCGGCGCGCATGGCGTTCCTGCCGCATCCGATCGACCAGTTTCTCATCCTCAACGGGCTCGAGCGTGACGTTCCCGCGGTCGCAGGCCAGCATTACAAGATTGTCGCAGAATGATCTCTGAACGCCAGGCTCCAAGCCTAGGCCGCCGCCTTTCCGGACGGATCGTCGCGGCAACTCATAACGCCGGCAAGCTGCGCGAAATCCAGGAGCTCCTGAGCCTCTATGGCGTCGACGCGATCGGCGCGGCCAGCCTCGGCTTGAGCCAGCCGGAGGAGACCGGCCTCACGTTCAGCGACAATGCGGTTCTGAAGGCGGAGGCGGCGGCGCGCGCGTCAGGCCAGGCCGCGCTCGCCGACAACTCGGGGCTCTGCGTCGCGGCGCTCGGCGGCGCCCCGGGAGTCCATTCGGCGCGGTGGGCGGGCGAGGCCAGGGACTTCGCCGGCGCGATGGCTCGCGTCGAGAAGGAATTGCTGTCCGCGGGGACGCCGAGGCCATGGCGGGCGCATTTCATCAGCGCGCTGGCGCTCGCATGGCCGGACGGACGAACCGACGTTTTCGAGGGCCGCGTCGACGGCGAGCTTGTTTTCCCGCCGCGCGGCGGCAAAGGCTTCGGTTACGATCCGATATTCCGGCCCGATGGCCATTCGCGGACTTTCGGCGAAATGAGCTCGGAGGAAAAGCACGGGCTCCCGCCGGACGGTTCTCTCGCCCTATCGCACCGCGCCCGCGCGTTTCAGAAGCTCGCCCAGGCTCTTCTGGAGACCTGACGCTCGCCAAGCCTTCCCGACAGGTTGAAGCAGGCTCCGGCTCGATCGAAGCGAGCCATGCGCCAGCCGATTGACTCACCGCCTCACATTTCCGTAATGCGCGTTTTGTCGCCGCCCGCTCCTGCCCGGCGTCCCAACAGGATCAAGCCGTTGTCCCCCTACCGCGAGGCCGCCGAGGTCTCCAAAGCCTGGCCGTTCGAGGAAGCGCGCAAGCTCATCGCGCGGCTCGAGCACGCGCCCAAGTCCGAAGTCATCTTCGAGACCGGCTACGGCCCTTCGGGGCTGCCGCACATTGGCACGTTTGGCGAAGTGGCGCGCACGACTATGGTCAGGCACGCGTTCCGCGTGCTGACGGACGACAGGATCAAGACGCGGCTAATCGCCTTCTCCGACGACATGGATGGCTTGAGGAAGACCCCCGACAACATCCCCAATCGCGAGCTCGTCTCCGCCCATCTCGGCAAGCCGCTGACGAAAGTCCCCGATCCGTTCGGCGAATACGAGAGCTTCGCCGCGCACAACAACGCGATGCTGCGGCGCTTTCTCGACCGGTTCGGCTTCGACTACGAATTCATGTCTTCGACCGAAGCTTATAGGAGCGGGCGATTCGACGAGGCGCTGCTCGCCATGCTCGCGCGCTTCGACGAGGTGCAGGCGATCATGTTGCCGTCGCTGCGCGAGGAGCGCGCGGCGACCTATTCGCCCTTCCTGCCGATCCATCCGCTAACCGGCGTCGTCATGCAGGCGCCGGTGCTCTCGCATAATGCGAAGGCGGGGACGATCCGCTGGCGCGATCCTGCGACGGGCGAAGAGTTCGAGACGCCGGTGACCGGGGGCCAGTGCAAGCTGCAATGGAAGCCCGACTGGGCGATGCGCTGGCACGCGCTCGGCGTCGACTATGAAATGGCGGGCAAGGACCTCATCGACTCGGTCAAGCTCTCTTCGCGGATCGTGCGGGTGCTGGGCTCCGACCCTCCGGCCGGGTTCAATTACGAGCTCTTCCTCGACGAGAAGGGACAAAAAATCTCAAAATCGAAGGGCAATGGCCTCACGATCGAGGAATGGCTGACCTACGCCAGCCCGGAAAGCCTCTCGCTCTTCATGTTCCAGAGGCCGACCGCGGCGAAGCGGCTTTACTTCGACGTCATTCCGCGGACGGTCGACGACTATCTCGGGTTTCTCGATGCCTATCCGCGGCAGGAATGGAAGGAGCGGCTCGGCAACCCGGTCTGGCACGTTCACTCAGGCGAACCGCCGGCGCCGGAGACGCTGGCGCATGAGGATGGGGCCCAGACGTCGATCTCGTTCGCGATGCTGCTCAATCTCGCCGCTGTCGCCAACAGCGACAATCCGGCGGTCTTGTGGGGATTCCTCCGCCGCTACGCCCCCTCAGCCTCGCCCGAGAACCATCCGCGGCTCGACAGCCTTGTGCGCTATGCGGTTGCCTACTTTCGCGACTTCGTGGCGCCGAAGAAGCGCTACCGCGCAGCCGACGAGGTCGAGCGCGCGGCGCTTCTTGAGGTCTCGGAGACGCTCGGGCGATTGCCGGCCGGCGCCAGCGCGGAAGAGATCCAGCATGTGCTGTACGACATCGCCCGGCCCATCCCGCGCTACCAGGACATGACCGCCAAGGGCGCGACGCGAGAGCGGCCGGGCGTCTCCAACGACTTCTTCAACATGGTCTATGCGGTGCTGCTCGGCGAAGAGCGCGGGCCGCGCCTCGGGTCGTTCATCGCGCTCTACGGGCTCGAGGAAACGAGAGCGCTGATCGCCAGGGCTTTGGCCGGCGAGCTCGCGCGCGACAAGGTTCCGGCGGGATCCTAACCGACCGTCGCGAACGCTACTCCGCAGCCTTCGCCCGTTCATCCGCCCATTCGGGCTCGCGCGCCGGCCTCTTGGCCGGCTCCTCGATGAACGGCAGGTTGGGCTGCGCCGTCTCCGCCCTCGCTTCCGGAGGCGTGGCTTTCCCGGATCCGCCGGAGATCCAGTGCGACAGCCGATCGAGATAGAGATAGATGACCGGGGTCGTGAACAGGGTCAGCGCCTGACTGACGAGAAGACCGCCGACCATCGTGTAGCCGAGCGGCTGGCGCAGTTCCGAGCCGGTGCCGTGGCTCAGCATCAGCGGCACGCCGGCGAGCAGCGCCGCCATGGTTGTCATCATGATTGGACGGAAGCGCAACAGCGCCGCCTTGCGGATCGCCTCGGTCGGCGTCAGGCCTTCCTCGCGCTGAGCGGAGATGGCGAAGTCGACCATCATGATGCCGTTCTTCTTTACGATGCCGATGAGCAGGATGGTGCCGATGAGGGCGACAAGGCTGAATTCGTAGCCGAACAGCATGAGGGTGGCGAGCGCGCCAAGGCCCGCCGAGGGCAGCGTCGACAGGATGGTGAGCGGGTGAATGAAGCTCTCATAGAGCACGCCGAGGATCAGATAGACGCAGACGAGCGCGGCGAGGATCAAGAGCGGCACTGTTGTCAGCGAATCCTGGAACGCCTGCGCGTTGCCCTGGAAGGTCGTCGTCAGACCGGGGGGCAATTGCATCCGCTGCATCGCGCGCTGGATCGCCGCGGTCGCGGTACCAAGCGCCTCGCCCTCCGCAAGATTGAAGCTGATGGTCGTCGCAGGGAATTGGCCTTGGTGGCTGATCGAAAGGGCCGCGACCGGAGCGGTCGTCCATTTGGCGAACGCGCTCATCGGGATCATCTGATTGCTGGTCGGCGAGCGGATATAGAGCTTATCGAGCGTTGCGGGATCGCCCAAAAGGTTCGGCAGCACCTCCTCGATCACGTAGTAGGTATTCACCTGAGTGAAGAACTGCGTCACCTGCCGCTGGCCGAAGGCGTCGTAGAGGGTGTCGTCGATGAGTTGTGGCTGAATGCCGTAGCGAGACGCCATGTCGCGGTCGATCTTCAAGGTCAGCGTCGTGCCGCCGTTTTGTTGGTCGGTTGCGACGTCGCGCAATTCCGGCAGGGACTTCAGCTTGTCTAAGATCTTGGACGACCAGGCGGTGAGCTCGTCGAAATTGGCGTCCTGGAGGGTGTACTGGAACTGCGTCCTGGAGAAACGCGCGCCGACCGTCACGTCCTGGGCGGCCTGCAGGTAGACCCTGAAGCCCGGTATTTGCGCCAGCTTCGGCCGCAAGCGCGCGATCACCTGAAATATGCTGACGTCGCGTTCCTCCCGCAGCTTGAGCGTGATGAACATGCGCCCATTGTTTTGGGCCGAGTTGCCGACGCCGGTGCCGAGCCCCATCGCCATCGTCTGAACCGCCGGATCAGCCATGACGATTGCGCCGGCCCGTTGCTGCAACTTGTACATTTCGGCAAACGAAACATCCTGTCCCGCCTCGGTCGTCGCGTACAGAATGCCAGTGTCCTGTTGCGGGAAAAATCCCTTGGGGATAATGACGAACAGATAGCCGGTCGCGATCACCGTGCCGAGGAAGGTCATGAGCGTCGCGAAGCGGTGGCGCAGCACAAAGTCGACCCCGCGCGCGTAGCCGTTCGCCAAGGCCAGGAAACCTCGTTCGCTCAAATTGTAGAGTCGCCCATGATGCTCCTCATCACGGCTCTTGAGAAAGCGTGAGGCCATCATCGGCGTCAGCGTCAGGGAAACGAAGGCCGAGACCGCAATGGTCATCGCAATCGTAATCGAGAACTCGCGAAACAGGCGGCCGATGATGCCGCTCATCATCAGGAGCGGAATCAGCACCGCGACGAGCGAGACGGAGATCGATATGATCGTGAAGCCGATCTCGGCCGAGCCCTTGAGCGCCGCTTGAAGCGGCTTTTCGCCCTCCTCAATGTGACGGGTGATGTTCTCCAGCATCACGATTGCGTCGTCGACGACGAAGCCGACCGCGATGGTGAAGGCCATCAGCGACAGATTGTCGAGGCCATAGCCCGCCGCCCACATGAGCGCGCAGGCGCCGAGGAGCGCCAATGGCACCGTCACGCTGGGAATGATCGTGGCCCAAAGGTTGCGGAGAAAGACGAAGATCACCATCACGACGAGCGCGATGGTGAGCATGAGTGTGAATTCGACGTCCCGTACGGACGCGCGGATGGTAGTCGTGCGGTCGGATAGAATGTCGACATGAATGGTCGGCGAGATCGAAGCCTGCAGGGCCGGCAATGTGCTCTTGATCGCCTCGACCGTGTTGATGACGTTGACGCCGGGAATCTTGAACACGACGAGGAAGACGCTGCGCTTGCCGTTGGACCACCCGGCCTGCGTCGAGTCGGTCGGTCCCATGACCGCCTGGCCGATGTCTCGGATGCGGACGGGGGCGCCGTTTCGGTAGGCGATGATGACGTCATTCCACGGCTTGGCGGTCGTCAGCTGGTCGTTGTTGTAGATCGTGAAGGTCTGTTTGTTTCCCAGGAGGGCGCCCTTGGGATTGTCCACGGTGGCGATGCCGATCTGCGCCCGCACGTCCTCGAGCTGGAGGCCCATCTCGACAAGTTTGGCGGGATCGATCTGGATGCGTATAGCCGGCGTCACCTGGCCACCGATGCGCACGAGAGACACGCCGGAGATCTGGCTCAGATGCTGGGCGAGAACGTTCTCGGCCGCGTCGTCGACGTCGATGATTGGCGCGACGTCCGACTGAACGGACAGGATGAGGATCGGGGTGTCGGACGGATTGACCTTGCGATAGGTGGGCGGACTGGGCAGATCCTTCGGCAGCTGCCCGGCGGCGGCATTGATCGCGGCCTGGATATCGTTGGCGGCGGCGTCGATATTGCGGTTGAGATCGAACTGCACGGTGATCGCCGTCGCGCCGAGCGAACTCGTCGACGTCATCTGGGAGACGCCAGGAATCTGCGCGATTTGGCGTTCGAGCGGCTGCGCGACCGAGGTGGCCATGGTGTCAGGCGACGCTCCGGGCAACGAAGCCGAAACCGTGATCGTCGGAAAATCGACCTGCGGCAAAGGCGCGACGGGCAGCGACGGAAACGCGACCAGGCCGACCAACAGAACGGCGATCATAATCAGCGTCGTCGCGATCGGACGACGGATGAAAGGAGCAGAGATGCCACCGTACATTTCGGCTAGGTCCCCTGTCCCGTGTCGATCGTGACCAGCGTTCCGGGTTGCAGCAGGAACTGGCCTGTCGTCACGACGCGCTCACCTTCTTTTAAGCCGTCGGAAATGACGGCCGTGTTTGTGTTTTGGCGCGCAACTTTCACGGTCCGAATCGCAGCGCGGTTCTGATCGTCGATTGCATAGACGTAAAGTCCACTCTGACCATGTTGCACAGCGTCAGCGGGAACAGTCAAAACATTTTTGTCGACGCCAAGCTTCAACCCTGTCGTGACGGCCAATCCGGGCCACAGCGAATTGTCCTTGTTCTCGAATTCCGCCTTCAGCCTGATGGTGCCGGTGGCTAGGTCGATTTGATTATCGCTGATCGTAAGGCGGCCCGTGGCGAGTTCGGCGCCGTCGGCGTTCATGACGGTGACCTCGGGCGTGCCTGCCGCGAGCTCCTGATTGATGCGGACGACATTTTCCTGCGGCTCGTTGAAAATGACGGAAATCGGCTGCAGTTGGGCGATCGTGACGATGCCGGTTTGCTGGCCGGCGTTCACGAGATTGCCCTCGTCGATCAGCCGAAACCCGGCGCGGCCGGAGATCGGCGCTCGGATGGTGGTGTAGTCCAATTGGACCTTGGCCGCGTCGATCGCCGCGGTGTCGGCCGCAAGGCTGGCGGTGAGCTGCAAGACCAAGGAGTTCTGCGTGTCGAGCTGCTGCTTGGTGGCGAAGTCCTGCTTCGCGAGGGTCGCGTAACGCGTCAGGTCGAGCTTGGCGTTGGCGAGATTAGCCTCATCCTGCGCCTTCTTGGCGACAGCCTGATCGAGCGTGGCCTGAAACGGCCGCGGATCGATCTGAGCGAGCAGGTCGCCTTCTTTCACCGTTTGGCCTTCCTGAAAGGCGATCTTTTCGATCTGTCCGTCGACGCGCGCGCGCACCAGCACCGTATTGTACGCTTGCACTTGCCCAAGGCTTTCGAGGATGATCGAGAAGTCCGCCCGTTTCACCGGCGTTACAGAAACCGCGATCGGCGCCACCCCCGACTGCGCCTGGCCCGACGCTTTCGGCGGCTCCTGACCGGACGCCGAAGTCTGTTGCGCCCAGATTTCGCCGTGCAATTGGTGGGCCAGTTTCCCAAGAACAGGCGCCAATCGATCCGTCGTTTCGGGAGCGTAGATTCCATAGGCGGCAGCAGCGATGATCGCAAAAGCCGCCAACCACGCCGCACGCCCAAAGCTCATCAAACAAAGTCCTTCCAACACGTGGACAATCACAGCCCTGGAGGATCGGAAACGGGCGGCGCTAAGGGTAATACCATCGTTTACGTCAGCTTGTGCGAGGATCAAGCAAATTTGACCGGCCGCAGATTCGGTTCGACGTTAGGCGTTGGGTCGACTAGAGTTGCTCCCGACGATCGACCTCAAAGTCTTCGGAGTTAAAATGAAACGGCCGCAGGCATGAACAGTCTGATGTCGCGGACGGGAATAAAGTATTTCGCGATGTCTTGAGTTTTCGGCGCCGCCCCGATTTCAGTCCCTAGGCGGCCAACGGAGATCTTGCGGCTGATAATTCCGAGCAAGCATTCCTTCCAGGCGTCAAACACGCCCGAGCCGGAATTTCCGGTCGTCGCGACATCGCCAATAGCCGTGTCAAATCGGCCGCGGAGATCGGGCGGAATTGCGATGGGCGGCAAAACGCGCGATCGTGCGGTCCCCTCGGGGACAGCGACCACAACCGTCTCGCCCGCGTACGGCGCCCTCTCGCAAAGCGGCATTCGGCTCATTCGCAAACGAAGGGGAAGCTTTGTCGCATCGATGGACATCAAGGTAAGGTCCACGGTTTCCAACGCCCCTTCCTTGACCAACGATGCCGGGAGATCCTGCCCGGCAATGAGGACATGGGGCTTTGTCTCCACGAAATTTCCGGGAACGTGCGATGCGGTGAGAACGAAGCCGTTGCCGAGATAGACCCCATAGCCTGGCCAGGGCTGCGGAGGCGTCCGATTGATATGCACGGCGAACATCTTGAGATCGCCATCGCCAGAAAGAGCTTGAGCCGACGCAAGCGAGCCCGCGCAAGCCGCCACCGCGGCCAACCCCAGTCGCAATAATGCAAACGTCAATCCAAGCTCCTTCGTTCGGGGCGCGCCAAGTCCCGCGTCGGCCGAACGCGACCTCCACAAGCCGCTAAAGTTGGGCAGAATGAAGGAGACTATGGATGGGGGCGGACAACGTTTCCCACCCGCCGCCCAGCAGCGATGCGAAGAGCCGAAACAGGCAGAGGATTTCGATAAGCGCTGCGAATAGCACATTAAGGTATAGATGCCTGCCTGGGGAGGGATGGATTCCAACTTCGTCGCGGAGAATTCTGATCGTATGGCAGATGCCGAATGTAGGAGCTACTTCGTCCGAAGAATGAAAATATCGTTAGTCCAAAATATTGTAGTCGACGCGAGATTATGAATATAAATGAGTACAATAAGCCGATCGTCGCTACAATTATTTCCGTGTTACGGTCATTAATTTTGTCAAATACGAACCAGACTACAAATAGTACAATGAGTCCGCCGATTAGTCGCATGAAAAACACGCTTAAACTGATCATCATTTGCCCCGCTGGTTGCCGCGTCGCTCGTTTTGCTCGTTCCCAGTGACGCGATGTTGGGCGTCTGCGGGGGTATCCGCCGCAGGCCCATCTTTTTGGCGCGCCGCATAAGGATTGCGCAATCGGACAAGTTTGACAATGTCCGCAAAGTCATCCCAATCGATTAAGGATTCGACGTGCTGGAAAAGCCCAAAACACGTGACTTTTTTTTGAAGCGAATTTCGCATACAGTGGTGGTCAGGGTTCCGCAGGCTTTAAGGGGATGCCATGAACACAGTCCGAAGCTTCATTCTTGAACAAGCCGTACCGAACTAGCCGACCCCTGGTGCATCCCGACTGAACGCGAGCGTTACGGATGAGGACCGACAGTCAAGCCGCGCCTGAATCTGCGCCTTCGGTCGCCGGAGGGGGGTGGTCGCGCGGCCGTTCGCTAGCGTGGCGTCTCCCTATTGCCTATCGTGCGATCCCTGCGACAGCCTTGGCGATCGACGTCGCCTTGATTTTCGCCAGCGCGATTGGGGCCGAAATTCTTTATCACTCGCTCCCCTACGATCTTGAAGGCGAGTTTACCCACACCATGGCTGCGGCGACGTTTGTAGCGGTCCTTTTTGTCGCGGCTATGCGTGTCCAAAAGCTTTATAGCCCAAACCGCCTGATCCTCATGGACGACCAAGCGCGCAGCGTCTTGAGCGCCTGGTCCGGCGCGTTCCTTATCCTGGCCTCCGGGGTGTTCACCTGGGGAGTGAGTCATGACCTGTCTCGGGGCGACATCCTGCTGTTCTGGGCTCTTGGCGCCGCAACATTGCTCGCGCACCGAGTGTTCTGGTGGGCTACGCTGCCAGGCGCCCTCGAAAGCGGCGCATTGCGTGGACGCACGGTCGTCAGCCTGACCTGCGAAGACGTGATACCGCAGCGTTTCGTCGAAAACCTAACTCGCCACGGCTATCATATTGTCGCCCATTTTCATATTCCGTCTAACGAACCGTTCGTTGACGAAGTCATCGACAACGCCATCTCAATGTGTCGGACCTCCGAAATCGAGGAGATCGTTCTTTTCGTCGACCCAGAGCGTATGTCCCAGCTTCGGTCGATCGCAAAACGTCTGCGCGTGCTTCCGTTGCCGGTCACATTTGTGCCGTTGGGGACGCTCTCGCAGCTGTTTCAACGGGCCCACAACGATATCGGCGAGACGGTTGCGATCGAATTGCAGCGCGCCGCCCTCTCGCCGACAGAACAAGTGGTGAAAAGAGTTGTCGACATTGTGGTGTCTCTCGCGGCGTTGGCGCTCCTTTCGCCGCTGATGCTCGCGGTGGCGATAGCGATCAAGGTGGATTCCCAGGGACCTGTCTTTTTCAGGCAGACTCGGCATGGGTTCAACGGACGCCCGTTCGGCTGCTACAAATTTCGATCGATGAGGGTCTTGGAAAATGGCGAGGTCGTCCGCCAGGCCGAGAAGCGGGACGCGCGGGTAACGCGAGTTGGTTATTGGATTCGGAGGTACAGCATCGACGAACTCCCCCAATTGCTGAATGTTTTTTTTGGCGATATGTCGATTGTCGGACCACGCCCGCACGCGTCATCTCATGACCGATACTTCATGTCCGCCATCGAGAAATACGCTTTTCGACACCACGTCAAATCCGGAATGACCGGTTGGGCGCAAGTCAATGGATCGCGAGGGGAGACGGAGACTTCTCGAGAAGATGCAAAAGCGGGTTGAACTCGATCTATGGTACATCAACAATTGGAGCATTTGGCTCGACTTCTCCATTATGGTGAGGACGATCTTTGTCGTCTTTTCCGGGCGGAACGCATATTGAGCGGGCAAAGCGAAGACGATAGCAGACGTTTGCAAATCGTCGGGTTTCTTGGGAGACAGGACGCGGGATGTCAGTCAATTCCTTGAAGTCGAGCCCAATGGCGAGCGTGGCTTTGTCTGCGCGCTCCGAGCATCGCCGCGTCAGCCTCTTCTATCTCGGCGCGATGGCGGCGGCGTTCTTGATCGCGTACCTCCCGACCTACGTAACCCTAGCGAAAGGTGCGTGGCAGACCGAACAGGAAGGTCACGGCCCCCTCATTATGCTCGCGGCCGCGTGGCTCGCTTGGCGGCAGCGTGGGAAGCTCGTTTCCGTGTCGTTCAAGCCGGCGCCGGTCGCGGGTTGGATCATCCTGCTGGGCTCCCTGGCGCTCATGGCGGTCACCCGCTCGCAAAACATCCTGATGATTGAGGTCGCGACGCAGACTCCGGTGCTGCTTGGATGTCTATTGCTGATCGGCGGCTGGCCGCTGGCGCGAATCTTTGCCTTCCCCCTGGCGTTCCTGATTTTCTCTGTCCCTCCTCCCGGATGGCTGATGGACGCCTTTACCGTTCCGCTGAAGGCATGGATATCCGATCTGGTTACCAACTTTCTCTACGCTCTGGACTATCCGATCGCGCAGAACGGCGTCATGATCATGATCGGGCCCTACGAATTGATGGTGAAGGACGCCTGCTCGGGAATGAATTCGATTTTCGCCCTGTCCGCGATCGGCATCTTCTATATCCATGAGTTTGTCGACAAGAACTGGATTCGAAGGCTGATCCTGATCGCCTCGATCATTCCAATAACGATCCTGGCCAATTTCTTCCGCGTTCTGGCGCTTACGCTGGCCTCCTATTACATGGGCGTCGACAGGGTCGAAGGCCTGTTTCACGATCTTACCGGGATTGCGCTGTTCGTCTTCGCGCTGGGGCTCTTTTTCCTCCTCGACGGCCTGATCCTTTCGATCGGCTACCTCACGGGAAAGGCGTTGCGCTCAGGAGGGGCGCCGAGGCCGGCGTGATTGGCCGGCGACCGCAGATAGTCAACGACGAAGTTCCGCGCCCTGCGCGCGGCTGGGAGGGCGACGAGGCGCAATGGGCGGGGCGGGATGGCGACTGTATATGACATCGTGACGGTCACGTGTTTTGCGTGCGTCGTCCTTACATACTTCATGTTCACCGAGGGCGGGATGAAAGTGTTGGCGCATTTCATGCTGCCGGCGGCCGCTTTCGCCATCGCCAACCAGCTGGGCAATCGCGGAATGGATGTGCCGGCAGTGATACTGATCGCCGCGGGCATCGGCTACACGTATATTATCGTACGCCACTGAGCCCAGCTTGCGCCCGTGCGCGCGGCTATCGGCTTGCCGCTTTGCCCGCTGACTGAGCGCCGCCGCCGCGAAGCCGCCGAATTGGCCAAGCGAAAAGATGCGTCGCCGCCCAGCCCCAGATCGCCGCGAGGCCCGCCGCCGTCAGGGCTTCGAGGGACAAGGGGGCGGCGGGTTCGTAGTTGTCGAGCGTGCGCTGCGCGATCTCGGGGTCGAAGTCTTTCGCCATCACGTAAAGACGGTTCAGCGGACTTGAGGACTGCATGGCGTCGAGTTGTTCCTGGAGCCGGTCGGCGCGGGCGATCGTTTGCGCGATGTCCCGGCCGCGTTCGCTGGCCACGGGGTCGCTGTTCCGTTCAAGTCTGTTGATCGCCTGATCCGGCGTGAGCTGCTCGCCTGCCGCTTCCCGATCGAAGTCCGCCACGATGCGTTTGAGTTCGTCGAGCGCTCCTCCGATCCGCTGCCGATATTGCTGCGCGAATTCGGGGCCTTGCGAACCCAGGAGACCTGCGATCAGCGCGATCGCCAAAGCAAGCCTGCGCACAAACACTGGATGTCCTGCTCCGTACTCCGGCTCAAATTATAGGCCCCGCGCATGATCAGGGCGACTGGCGACGCGGGGCAGACCGGGCCGGTCCATTTTGATGCGGATCGAAACGCGCTATCAGAAGAAGAAGCGACACGCACGTTGCAGCGTTTCGCGCTGAAGCCTTGAGAGTGAGCTTTGTCGGACATTCCCATTGGCGTCGTCACCATTTCTGACCGGGCCTCACAAGGCGTCTATGAGGACAAGGGCGGCCCGGGCATCGAAGCCGCGCTAAAGGATCTCCTGTCCTCGCCGTGGCTCCCGGTGCGCCGGCTCGTGCCCGACGAGCGGGCGGCGATCGAGGGGGCGCTGATCGCGCTTGCGGACCTTGAGCGCTGCTCGCTGATCCTCACCACCGGTGGCACCGGGCCAGCCCCACGCGACGTGACGCCCGAAGCGACCGAGGCCGTCTGCGATCGGTTGTTGCCGGGCTTCGGCGAGCTCATGCGAACGAAAAGCCTGCTCGAGGTCCCGACGGCGATCCTGTCGCGCCAGGTCGCGGGCACGCGCGGCGCGAGCCTCATTATCAACTTGCCGGGCAAGCCCGCGGCGATCCGCACCTGTCTCGACGCGGTTTTCGCGGCGGTGCCCTACTGCATCGATCTGATCGGCGGCGACCGGCTGGAGACGAACCCGCAATTCTGCAGGGCCTTCCGCCCGAAAGCGTGAGGCGACGATCTGGCCGGCGTCGAGGAAAAGAATGGCGCTTGCGCGGGCGATCCGGTAATTCTCAAGCCGTTTCTAGGAAAGGTCCATGTCCGCCGCCGTTCAGATTCGCGAGTTCGAAACCCACGTCCGCGCCGCGATGCGTGCGATCGGCGCCGAAGCGCGGGCAGCGGCGCGCGTGCTGGCCAATGCGTCGGCCCAACAGAAAAACCAGGCGCTTGCGGCCGCGGCGCGGGCTCTGCGCAAACGGTCGGCGGACATTCTTGCCGCCAACGCTCTCGATCTCGCCGAGGCCAAAGCGAAGGGCCTTGGCCCAGCTTTCCTCGACCGGCTGACGCTCACTCCCGCCCGCATCGAAGCGATGGCGCAAGGTCTTGGGGACGTTGCGGCGTTACCCGATCCGGTCGGCCGGGTGCTGGCGACCTTCGAGCGCCCCAACGGCCTTCGGATCGAACGGGTGGCGACGCCCCTGGGTGTCATCGGGGTCATTTACGAGAGTCGGCCCAATGTCACGGCGGACGCCGGTGCGCTCTGCCTCAAGAGCGGCAACGCGGTCGTGCTGCGCGGCGGATCGGACAGTTTCCATTCGTCGGCGGCGATCCACGACTGCCTCGTCGCCGGCCTAAAGGAGACGGGCCTGCCCGAGGCGGCGATATCGCGCGCGCCGTTCGCCTCGCGCGCGGCGGTCGGCGAGATGCTGGAGGGCCTCGGCGGGACGCTCGACGTCATCGTGCCGCGCGGCGGCAGGAGCCTCATCGAGCGGGTGCAGCGCGAGGCGCGCGTTCCCGTGTTCGCCCATCTCGAGGGGATCGTGCATGTCTATGTCGACCGCGCGGCCGACCTCGACAAGGCGATGAAGATCGTGGTCAACGCCAAGATGCGCCGCACCGGCGTCTGCGGCGCCGCCGAGACGCTGCTCGTCCACCGCTCCGCCGCGCCGTCCATGCTGCGGCCGCTGATCGAGGCGCTGATCGAGGCCGGCTGCGCGGTGCGCGGCGATGCGGCCGCCCGGGACGCCGATCCTCGCGTGACCGCGGCGACCGAAGAGGACTGGCGGACAGAATATCTCGACGCCATCATCGCGGTCCGGGTCGTCGACAGCCTGGAGGCTGCGATTGACCATATCGAGACTTTTGGCTCGCACCACACCGACTGCATCGTCACCGAGGACAAGGCGGCGGCCGAGGCCTTCCTCAAGGAAGTCGACTCGGCGATCGTCCTGCACAACGCCTCGACCCAGTTTGCCGACGGCGGCGAGTTCGGCTTCGGCGCCGAAATCGGCATCGCGACCGGCCGCATGCACGCGCGCGGGCCGGTCGGGGTCGAGCAGCTCTGCACGTTCAAATATCGCGTTCACGGCGACGGCCAGACGCGGGCGTAACGTTTCGGCTCGCCGGTGATATCCCCAATTTGCCGTCTCTGCTCCCGATAAGAGACGGCGGTCGCCGGATCATCTCGATGAGGAAGGCGCATGAAGTCGGAACAAAAGCTCTACCGCCCCCGTCTGGGCGTCTGGGTCGACCCTGACGACGCCCCGGATCTGTCAGCGCCGGAATGGGCCGCCAAGCTTGCCGAGACGCCCGTCCGCCGAGGGCGGCCGCGGGCGTCGGCCCGGAAAGTGTCGACGACAATCCGCCTGGACGCCGATATTGTCGCGGCGTTTCGACAACAGGGCGAGGGATGGCAAACTCGCGTCAATGCCGCATTGCGCGATTGGCTCGAACGTCATCGACAGGCGGGCCCGCGCCGGGCGCTGCAAAAACCAAACGACGGATGACCCTCGAAGGTCTCGACGCTATCGCCCCTATCGCAGCGCCGGCGCCTCGACCGTCGTCTCGACCGGCCCCGCTCCTCCCGTCATCGTAAGGCGCAATTGGACCGGCGGGGCGGCGTCCTTGGGCGCCTGGCGGAGTGTGAGTCTGAAGCAGTCGCGGCCGGCCTCGGCGGGCGGGGCGGCGACCGAAATCCACCAGCCCTCTGGCGGCTCGACGAAGAGGTCGCGTGGCCCCCCGACCTCGGCGGGCGCGCAGAAGCGCCAGCCGTCGGCGCCATCGCTCGCGAGATCGCCGAAAGCCTTTGGCGGGATGGGGCGCGGCGCGGCGGCGAGCGCCGCCTCGACGATGCCTGCGTGAGGCGAGCCCGCGACTGGCAGCGTCAGCATAAGCCGCGCCTCGGCCGGCAGGCAGATCTTTTCGCACACTGCGAAATTGGCGTGCAGCTTGAGCGTGACCGGCTTTGCGGGGTCGCTGGGTTCGATCTTCACAGGAAAGACCACGTCGCGCTCGTAGCCGAACGCCTCGCCGCCGTCGGATTCCCTGATCCGCTTCGGCGCGGGGAAGACCGGCTCGGCCTTCGCGAGATTGTCGGAGCCGGCGAAATCGAACGTCGGCGGCACGCCGGCGTCGCCGGGATCGCGCCAGTAGGTGATCGCGCCAGGCGCGAGCCTGACCTCGAAGCCCGCGAGATCCCTGCCGGCCGCGACGAGGCGCGCCTCGGACTTCGCCCCCGCCGCCCAGTCGGTCGAGAAGGCGTCCGCGGCAAGCGCGGGGACCGCGAGCCCGCCGACCGCGAGCGCAATTCTTCCGATTCTGAGGGACGGAGCGATGGAACGTCTTCGCGCGCCGCGCATTGTCCACAAGCAAAAGCGAGGCCTTTTCCCAAAACCCTTCACGATTTGGCGCCGATCCTAGTTTTCGCCCGACTGCGACGTCATCCCTCTCTATACCCTGGTCAAGGTTTCGAGTAACATTCAAGTGAACGTCATCGGATTCGCATCCCGGAGGCGAACATGAGACGCGCAGACCCTCCGCCCGCGACCAGTCTTGAAGGGCAGTTTCTGATCGCGATGCCCTCACTTCGGGAGGGGCCTTTCGCCCGATCGGTCGTCTATCTCTGCGCTCATCGCGAAGACGGGGCGATGGGGCTCATCATCAACCATCGCGCCGACGAGATCGACTTCGCCCAGCTTCTGGTGCAGCTCGACATCGTTCCGGGCGGACAGGAGATCCGCCTGCCGTCGCGCGCCGAGGCGGTCAAGGTGCTGCGGGGCGGCCCGGTCGAGACCGGGCGCGGCTTCGTCCTGCATTCCGCCGACTACGGTGGCGCCGAATCGACGGTGAAGATCGCCGACAATGTCTGCCTGACGGCGACGATCGACATTCTCCGCGCCATCGCCAAGGGGACCGGGCCTGCTCATGCGCTGCTCGCGCTCGGCTACGCCGGCTGGAGCTCGGGCCAGCTCGAGAGCGAAATCCTCGCCAACGGCTGGCTCACCTGCCCGGCCGACCCCGAACTCATCTTTGACGCCGATTTCGACCACAAATACGGCAAGGCGCTGGCCATGCTCGGCGTCCACGAGGCGATGCTCTCCTCCGACGCCGGCCACGCCTGACGGGTAGATGGCGGCGTTATCCTCCCCCGCTTTGCGGGGGAGGGGGACCACGCGCAGCGTGGTGGAGGGGGCGCAAGGCGCGGTCTTCCATCATTGCCGTCGCCGCCCGGACGATGCCGTAGGCAACGTCGTCGGGCGCGGCCAATGCCTCGGCGGCCACGATCCGCATCACTGTTACGCCCTGCGCCTTGAGCCACGCGTTCCGGCGCTGATCGCGTTCCGGCCGGTTCTCGACGTTGTGGCTCATGCCGTCGATCTCGGCGGCGAACCGCGCCTTCGCGCAGAAGAAATCAAGCACGTAGCGTCCGATCGGATGCTGCCGTCGAAACGATGGCGATCCAGGCGCGCGAGCCCGCAGCCGGCTCCACAGCATGGCTTCCGGGGCCGAGAGATTTCCGTGGCGGCGCTCTCATTGTCGGCGGCTGTACCCCCTCCACCACGCTACGCGTGGTCCCCCTCCCCCGCTTCGCAGGGGAGGAAAACGTCGCGCGTGACATCGAAAAACATAGCATGGGCGAAGGCGGACGGAAGGGGAGCGCCGCCCAGCCCTATCTTCTCGGCCTCACCCCCGTCTCCGCCGACACTTCGAACATCTCGGCCCTTCCCTCGAGCCGGGCGAAAGCGGCCGGGTCGGCGCCGGTGAGGAAGGCCTGTCCGCCAAGGCGCGTGAGCGCGTCGAAGAGGGCCGCCCGGCGCTTGGGGTCGAAATGGGCGGCGATTTCGTCGAGCAGCGCAATCGGCGCGATGCCGGACATTTCAGCGACGAGCCGCGCATGCGCCAGCACCAGCCCGACGAGGAGCGCCTTCTGC
Organism: uncultured Alphaproteobacteria bacterium; assembly: GCA_963721905.1. Classification (GTDB taxonomy): domain Bacteria; phylum Pseudomonadota; class Alphaproteobacteria; order Rhizobiales; family Beijerinckiaceae; genus Roseiarcus. The sequence goes on along the minus strand of CAVRMF010000024.1, from coordinate 84,702 downwards.
TCGCCGGTCGAGGCGCTCGCGGCCGGCGCGTCCTTCGGTCCGTGCCGGACGGCGAGATCGCCGACATGCGGGCCGATCAGCGTGCGCCCGGCGGCGGCGTCGCGGCCGCGATTTTTGCGCAGCATCGCGCGATAGCGGTCCTCCGCCTCGAGCGCCGGCCCGCTCGCCGCCAGCGCCTCGACCTCGCCTTCGAGCGCGAGTCGCGCCCAGGGAAAGGGCGAGGCGTCGTCGCGCTCGGCGGCGATCAGCGCTTCGAGCCGGCTCACGCAATCGAGCCGCGCCGCGGCGATGGCGACGCCGAGTTCGGCCGCCTCCCGCTCGATCGCGTCGAGCCAAGACGCGTTGCGCCGATCCTCTTCGAGCAGCCGGTTGCGTCCACGCAAGGCGCGCTCGAACTGGCCGACCCGCGCGCCGTGGCTGGGATCGATCGCCAGCACGAAACGGTCGAGAAACCGCCGCCGCTCGCTCGCCGGTCCGGGAAAGAGCGAATCCATCGCGGGCGTCAGCCAGACGACACGCACGTGCTCCGAGAAGGCGCGCGACGACGCGACCGGCGCGCGATCGATGCGGTTCAGCCGCTCGGCCCCGTCCTCTCCGTCCCCTGGCGACCAGCCCGCGCCGAGCTGATGCAGCTCGCCGTTCTCGTCGACCTCGACCGAGAGCGCAAAGCCGCCGGCGCCGCCCCTGCGGGCGCATTCGGCGAGCTCCGCCCGGCGCAGGCCCCGCCCCGGCGCCAGTAGCGAGAGAGCCTCGAGGAGATTGGTCTTGCCGGCGCCGTTCTCGCCGCATAGGACGACGAGACGGCCCTCGATCGCGAGATCGAGCGCCGCATAGGAGCGGAAATCCTTGAGCATCAGGCGGCGCACGAGAGGGCGCCGTCGCGCGGGATGAGCGCCGTCCGGGTTTGCCATGGGCTGGCCCTCTGCCATGTCCGGCGGCGGCGCGAAAGTGGGAGGCGAAAGCGGGCATGGAATTGCGGAAGCCACTCGACGTCATGATGCCCTCGCGGGGCATGGGCGTGGTCGACGATCTGATCGCCGAGCGGCTGCCGCTGCATCGCCTGTGGCTCGAGGCCGATCCCGACGCGTGGCTCGCAAAGGAGGGGCCGCGGCTGCGGGCGCTGGCCTCGAACGGCCATCAGTTCCCGATCGACGCAGGCTTCATGCGCCGGCTGCCGAAGCTCGAGGTCGTCGCCAGCTTCGGCGTCGGCTATGAACATATCGACGCTCAATGGGCCGGCGAGCACGGGATCATCGTCACCAATACGCCCGGTGTGCTCGACGACGAAGTCGCCGACATTGCAATGGCGCTGACCATCATGGCGGTGCGCCGCCTGCCCCAGGCCGAGCGTTTTTTGCGCGCGGGCGAGTGGCCGACGAGTTCGTTCCCCCTCACCGCGTCGCTCAACGGCCGGACGATGGGGATCCTCGGGCTTGGACGGATCGGCAAGGCGATCGCCAAACGGGCAGAGAGTTTTGGGCTCGGCATCGTCTATCACGGCCGCCACGCGCAGCCGGACGTCCCGCATCGTTTCTACGCCTCGCTGATCGAGATGGCGAAGGCGTGCGATATCCTGATGGTGGCCGCGCCGGGCGGCCCGGAGACGCGGCAACTCGTCGACGCCGAGGTTTTGCGCGCGCTCGGGCCGGACGGGGTCATCGTCAATATCGCGCGCGGAACGCTGGTCGACGAGCAGGCTCTGATCGAGGCGCTGCGGACCGGGACGATCCTCGCCGCCGGCCTCGACGTCTACGAGAACGAGCCCAACGTGCCGGCGGAGCTGATCGCTCTTCCCAACGCCGTGCTCCTGCCCCACGTCGGCTCGGCCTCAGTCAAGACCCGCCGCGCGATGGCGCAATGCGTCGTCGACAACCTCGTCGCCTGGTCGGAAGACAGGCCGCCGCTGACGCCCGTGCCGGAGACGCCGTGGCGGGGGACGTGGGGGAGGGGCGGGTAGAGGGCGCCGATTGGCGCCGGGCGGGCGCTCCGGCGGCCGCGGGCCTGGGTACGCCTGCTATCGCGCCCATTCCCGCCGTTCGGCCAACGGTCGCACTGCAATTTTGCGATCTGACAATCTGGTCTAGTGTCGTTAGGGAAATCGATATTTGCTAGGGAAGAGGCCCGTGATGATACCAAGCGACGCCCTGTCTTGTTGCGCTCCACTTCGTCATACCCCAGGTAAGATAGTTTATAACACTATCAAAGTGTCCACCTGCCCCAGACGGATACATTTTATGGTAAAATTGAATTTTTTGCGAATCCCAATTGGCTTGCCAACAGGTTCCATCCCAAGTAGCGTAGATTATCTTATTGTCCGTATGGTCTACGCCGTTTTCCCTATGAACAAAGGTATTGTTAGTATCAGAAATTCCAGGACCTGAGTTCCAGGTCACTGAAGCCGGCTGCAGTTTTCCATCACCACACGTATAATAGTTTAACCATACATCCTGATGGTCCTCCGCAAAGGCTAATGAACCTAGGAATTGCAGCGATGAAATAATAGCAATGATAGAGCAACCTTTTTTCACCATCTCTCTTTTCCCTTCTTCTCAAGCGCTATGGAAAAATATTCTTTAAGCTGGAAACAATATAACGACGGACTTCCTCACTTGGAGCAAAAATGCCAGTCCCGAGGTCGTCGTCCAAAGTGCAGTTCGGCGAACCTCCTTTAAGGCAAGTACTGTAGATCACCTTGTCAAAGCCATTGCGCTGGACGTCAGCTCGGATCACAGCAACGGCTTGATCGATAATCGCCTTCACTTGCGGCGTCAAAGTTTGGTAGCCACCCTTCGCCAGCGTGCCGGTTGGCACTCCGACCGCTCGTGGTGGAGTCTCGCATTGGAATGGCCTCGCAGCGCCGTTTCCACCCCCCGGAGCGCACCCGTCGACGTTGTTGGGGTCCGTCTGGTGAATGAAAAACTGCTCTTCATTGTCGTTGAAGACGAAATAGGCGCGCTCAAATCCCGGTTGGTTTCGCATCCACAAATAGTCGCCGAGCTTGCCCTTCCCTGAAAATACAATGGGAATGACCTGCACTTTGGTGGGAGCGCCCTTCGTAATTTGCTCCTGTGCATAAGCACCGCAACCGAGGGATTCCGCGAACAACAAGCATATGGCAAAACCAGCAATGGAATCGACTATTCCGCCGAATATTGGATACTTAAGATCAAGTTTTTCGAACACTAAGCAACTCCCGCAATAAACTATGGATTACTTGATCGCCGAGAAAGGTAAAGGTAAAACACGTAGGTTAGAATCATTCACGAGGAGCAAGGTCGGCGTAGTTTTAGGCTGCTTTGCTTTGACAATACCAAGTTGTGTCGTGGTTGCAATCAGCTTAATTATTGCCCTAAACAGTTGCGGCCTAATTCGTTGGCTGTGACCGCACTGACGCCGCAAGCTGGGGCGCAAAGTGCAAAACCGGCACCGGTTGCGGCAATGAGGCATGTGATACATGCGCCAGTAGTGCCTGTCGTAACACCAGCATTAATTAGGCACGCTGATATCTTTCCTTGGCATGCGGTGTTAGCTAATCCGCAGGCGACATCGTCGTAGTACCCGGGACAAGTCCTGAGTGGCTCGGGAATCGTCGGACACGGTACATCAACAGGCGACCTCCTCCTACAATCTTGGTGAGGATCACATGCAAATGCCGTGTTCGTAAGAAAGATGGCGCTCAGCAAGCTAATTCCCAAAAACTTTGCGATCATTTGGACGACCCTCCCTTTGCGATCATTCGGACGACCCTCCCAAAGCGATCTTACTGTGAAAAGAGACTACCGCAAGGGACATGTGAGCTAAGCGGGGCCAAATAGATGTTGCACCGGGAAATCGGCGTCGATGAAGTCAAAGAGTTACGCGGTGCAAAATTCGAGTGCAGAAATGGCCGCCCGCGCACGTTCACGCATTGTTTCGTGGGTGTCCGGACAGCTTTTGAAGCCTATTGCGGCCACGCGATAGAATGACGACTTTCACGCGAACTCCGGTCCTTCCCAACGCGACCCTTGTAGGTGCACAATCCGCCCGACTGAGACGCCCATAACGCTATCTGCATGGCTGGTTCACGTCGATTGTGTTCTCTAATGGGTCAAGGGCGGGAGCCTCTTCCGGTGTCGACGCTTTCGGGTGCCTGTGTTCTCTGCGTGCTCGTTCGGCACTTGATGGGGTCAGCTGGGTGCGGTGTGACTTGGTTGAAATCGCCGTCGGCTTAGAAGGGCCGCAGCTACACAATCGGCGCCATCTGCCGCTCCCTCCCTAGGGCGTCGCTCCTCTTGGAGCTGGATTCGGCCTCCTGTCTTGGGGTCTGCCGGGCCTTTAATCGAATGCGAACTCCGTTCCGTCGCGCAGCATCGCGTGCATGATGATCGCCAGGCGACGAGCCAGAGCGACCCTGGCCTTGCGCATCGTTGATCGCTTGGCGATCGCGAAGGCCCAGTCCTTGAGTTTGAGCTGGCCCTTATAGCGCGTCAGCATGACGTTGGCGGCCTCGTACAGGAGGGTTCGCACCCGCCTGTCCCCGCATTTCGAGATGCTGCCGACGTAGTCGACCTCACCCGACTGATACCGCCTGGGGACCAAGCCCAGATAGGCGCCGACATCTCGCGATCGGCGAATGCGCGACGGATCGTCGATTGCGGCCACAAACGCGAGCGCGGTCAATTGGCCGACACCTGGGATGGTCATCAGCCGGCGGCAGGCCGCCGAGGCCCTTGCCATACGTCTCATGTCCGCGTCGATCGTTGCGACCGCCGTCATCACCGCGGTTCGCGCCGCAATCAGACCCCGCATGGCGGCAGAGAGGCCAGCGATCCCCTCGCTTGCCTTGAGAGCCTGATCGACGAAGGCTGCGGTGAGCGCGCGAGGCAGTCGGATCCCGAACACGACCGCCAAACCTCGGATCTGATTTTCCAAGGTCACTCGCTGGCCCACCAGCTTCTTGCGCGCGATGATCAGTGAGCGGAGGGCATGGGCCGACAATGACTTCACATGCACCGGCTTGAAGAAGCCAGTGCGAGCCAGATGCGCCAGCCCTCGCGCGTCATTGCGATCGGTCTTGTGGATGGCGAGCGACTTGAGCGCCTGGTAGGCCTGCCGGCTCTCGACGCAGACTACGGGAAGACCCAGTTGGCTCAACCCGTGGAACAGGATCGGCGCCATTCGCCCCGTCTCGAATACGATGCGACGACACTTCGGCGCTTTCGCCAATTCGCCGGCGATCGCCGCTGCCGTCGACGCCGTCTTGCCCTGGTGAACGACCACTGCGGCGCGACAATCAGGATGAGAATCGCGCGACAATCAGGATGAGAATGCGCCGCCGCGGGGGTGACGAAGGAAGGGCGTAGCCCGACCGTAGAGATCCCCGCGGCGGCGGCGAGCGCCCAAGTGGCCTCGTCTGGCGGTCACGGCGGCTGGGTTAGGGATCGGGCTTCTCTTGTCGAGAGGACCGACTTCTTGCCCGGCCGACACGTCACCGATCGTCAGATGAGGCTATTCATGAACTTGTGTCGCAACCATTCGCCGGCGATTGCCGGCGCGAAAGCCGGATTCAGTAGGGCAACCGCCTACCGGTTCGAAACGGATCCCCGGTTTCCCAGCCAGAAGAAGGCGCGTCGAGAACGACGCCGAGCCGATCCGTTCGCCGATGTCTGGGACAATGAAGTCGTGCCGATGTTGAAGGCCGCGCCCGGACTGAGGCCGATCGCCGTCTTCGGAGAACTCTGCCGTCGGCATCCAGACCTGGGCGCCGGAACGCGACGGACCCTCGAGCGCCGCATCCGGGCTTGGCGGGCGGTGAACGGCCCGGATCGGGAGGTGATCTTTCGTCAGGAGCATCCGCCGGGCCGAATGGGACTGTCGGACTTCACTGAAGTGGCCGATCTCGGCGTCACCGTCGCCGGCGAGCTGCTCGACTGCCGGCTTTATCACTTCCGCTTGCCCTTTTCCGGCTTCGAGCACGCCCATGTCGTGCTCGGCGGCGAAAGCTTTGTCGCGCTGGCGGAAGGGCTACAAAACGCCCTGTGGGCGCTGGGCGGCGTTCCCGAGCAACATCGCAGCGACAGCCTCTCGGCGGCCTTCCGTAATCTGGGCGCCGACGCCAAGGAGGATTTGACGAAGCGCTACGAAGCGTTCTGCGCCCATTACGGCATGACGCCGACCCGCAACAATCCGGGCGTCAGCCACGAGAACGGCTCGATCGAGAGCGCCCACGGCCATCTCAAGAGAGCGCTCGCGGACGCCCTGTTGCTGCGCGCCTCGCGAGACTTTGACGATCTCCCCGCATGGCGGGGGTTCGTCGACGACATCGTCGGCCGCGGCAACCTCCGCAACGCCAAGCGCATCGACCAGGAGCGGGCGGCGTTGAACAAGCTGCCGGTCCGCAAGACCGTCGACTACGAGGAGGTCAACGTCGACGTCACCAGCTCCAGCGCCTTCACGCTGCGCAAGGTGTTCTACTCGGTTCCCTCGCGACTGATCGGCCATCGGCTGCGGGTCCACCTTTATGACGATCGGCTGGAATGCTTCCAGGGCTCGACGCCCATCGTCACCTTGCGGCGTGGTCGGCCCCAGCCGAACGGCAAACATGGCCACGTCGTCGACTATCGCCACGTCATCCATTCCCTGCGCCGCAAGCCGATGGCGCTGCTCAATCTGGTCTATCGCGATCAACTCTTCCCCCGCCGAGCCTTCGCCCTGGCGTTCGAGGCCTTGCTCGCCGGCCTCGGCGAGAGAGCCGCATGTCGCACGATGGTCGGCCTTCTCGCGCTCGCCCACGAGCGCGCTTGCGAGGCGGAGCTCGCCCTCGCGTTGCAGGCTGCTCTCGACGACGGTGTCCTTCCCGATCTCGCTGCGCTGATCGAACGCTTCCGGCCGAAGGACGCAGCATTGCCTGTCGTCGTCGTCAGGCTGCCCTCCCTCGCCATCTACGATCAGATCGCGACAAGCGTTGGAGAAGCAGCATGAAGGCGACCGACAAGATCGACGCCGCTCGCATCGACCTGCTGCTGAGCGAGTTGCGACTGCCCGGCATCAAGCTGATCTGGGCCGCCCTGGCGATGACAGCCGACAAAGAAGGCTGGGCCGCAGCCCGCTTCCTGGCCGCCCTCGCCGAACAGGAGATGGTGGAGCGAAACCGCCGTCGCTTCGAACGGCATCTGGAGGAAGCCCGATTGCCGCCGGGAAAGACCCTCGACACGTTCGACTTCACCGCTGTGCCAATGATCTCGAAGGCGCAGGTGCAAGCGCTCGCGGCCGGCGACGCCTGGCTCGAAAAGGGAGCCAATCTTTTGTGCTTCGGGCCGCCCGGCGCCGGGAAATCCCATCTCGCGGCGGCGCTCGGTTTGGCCTTGATCGAAAAGGGTTGGCGCGTTCTGTTCACCCGGACAACCGACCTTGTGCAAAAGCTTCAGATCGCACGCCGCGATCTCGCACTCGAAGCCGCGATCGCCAAACTCGACAAATATCATCTGCTGATCCTCGACGATCTCGCCTATGTCACCAAGGACCAGGCGGAGACGAGCGTTCTGTTCGAACTGATCAGCGCGCGATACGAGCGCCGATCCATGCTCATCACCGCCAACCAGCCCTTCGGCGAATGGGGAAGAATCTTTTCCGACCAAGCTATGACGCTCGCGGCCATCGATCGCATCGTGCACCACGCCACGATCCTCGAAATGAACGTCGACAGCTATCGGCGAAAGGAAGCCGTCGACCAAGCACGCGGGGCGGGACGCCCGCCGACACGCGCGACAATCAAAGGATCACGCTGATTGTCGCGCCGCGACAATCAGACCATCTCTCGACGAAATAGAGCTTGCGTTATCGCCCCGCCGGGACAATCATCACGTCGCCGCGACCGCCAAAATGGCCATCCTGATTGTCGCTGCCTTCCCATCCAGATTGTCGCGCTACAGACCACGCCTTCGCGGTCGAGAACGCAAACATGGGTCTCGTCCATTGAGATATCGAGGCCAGCGAAATATTCCATATCGAGTCTCCTTCCACATCCTGGCCGATCGTATCGGCCTTCGCGGAAGAGCTCTGGCCCCATTACCCGATGTTGAAAAACTCGAATTTCCGCATCGATCACAATTCAAGAGACCGCTGGCGGCCTCGATGAAAAATTCCTTAGGGGGTCGGCGGACCGACCGGTCTTGCCGCGTGCGACGCTCCTATATGCCCTGCCGCGAAGACTGCGGGCTGATACGACCCGGCGTGCGCGAAAACGAGATTTTCGCGGCGGCCCAATTTCCGAGTTTTTCAACATCGGGTAATGGGCGGGAGCTCTTCCGCGAAGGCCGATACGATCGGCCGGGATTTGGAAGAGGAGATCCGACATGGACTATTTTGCTGGCCTCGATATCTCGATGGACGAGACGCATATTTGCGTTCTCGACCGCGAAGGCGTGGTGGTTTACGAGAGCAAGGCGGCGTCGACGGCGCAAGCGATCGCGGACGAATTGGCGAAAGCGCCAAGCTGTCGGCGGATCGTATTCGAGACCGGACGCATGGCGCCGATCCTGTTTCACGGGTTGAGCCAACTCGGCCTTCCCGTGGTCTGCGTCGAAAGCCGGCAGGCCTACCAGGCGCTCAAGTCGCTGGCGACCCACAAGACCGATCGCAACGACGCGCGAGGTCTGGCGCATTTGGCCCGCACCGGGTTCTTCAAGCCCGTGCATGTCAAGTCTCTATGCGCTCACGCTCTCCGCTCACTCATAACCGCGCGCAAGAAGCTGGTGGGCCAGCGAGTGACCTTGGAAAATCAGATCCGAGGTTTGGCGATCGTGTTTGGGATCAGGCTGCCTCGCGCGCTCACCGCAGCCTTCATCGACAAGGCTCTTCAAGCAAGCGAGGGGATCGCCGGCCTCTCTGCCGCCATGCGGGGTCTGATTGCCGCGCGAACTGCCGTGATGACGGCGGTCGCCGCGATCGACGCGGATATGAGACGTATGGCGAGGGCCTCGGCAGCCTGCAGCCGGCTGATGACAATCCCGGGCGTCGGCCAACTGACGGCGCTGGCTTTTGTGGCCGCAATCGACGATCCTTCGCGCATTCGCCGATCGCGAGACGTTGGCGCCTATCTGGGCCTGGTCCCAAGACGGTATCAGTCCGGCGAGGTCGACTACGTCGGCAGCATCTCGAAATGCGGGGACCGGCGGGTGCGGACGCTTCTGTACGAGGCCGCCAACGTCATGCTGACGCGCTATAAGGGCCAGCTCAAGCTCAAGGACTGGGCCTTTGCGATCGCCAAGCGGTCAACGATGCGCAAGGCCAAGGTCGCTCTGGCCCGCCGCCTCGCGATCATCATGCACGCGATGCTGCGAGACGGGACCGAGTTCACATCGGCCTAGCCCCCGCACAATCCACGAGACAGGAGGCCGAATCTAGGTGTGTGGTCCCGGAATGAGATGGCGCGGGTTGATTTTGAAGGCGGCGGGGTCGTTCGTCCATGCATTGCAGATGGCCTGATAGGGCGTTCGCCATTTTAGCGCCTTTAGGTGCTTGGCGAAGTTGTAGGCTGTGACGAAGGCCAGTACGTGCGCCTTGAGGCTTTCGAGGTCTTCGTAGTGGAAGACTTTGACTGTGGCGTCTTTGATGGTTCGGTTCATTCGCTCTGCCTGGCCGTTGGTCCAGGGATGATAGGGCTTGGTCAACCGGTGCTCGATCCCATGTTCGATGCAGACGCGATCGAAGATGTGCGGGCCGAGGAAACGCCGGCTGGGGCCTTGGCGATTCTTGGGCAGATCGGCGAAGGCCATACCGTTATCGGTTAGCACGGTGTGGATTTTGTAGGGGAAGGCGGCCACGACATTTCTCAGAAAAGCTGCTCCCTCCTTCTTTCCGGCGCTGTCGTGGAACTCGACGTAGGTGAATTTCGAGACCCGGTCGATCGCCAGGAACATGACCAGCTTGCCGTCGGTGTGTCGCAGTTCGCAGCTGTCGATGTGGACATAGCCGATCTGGTAGCTCTTGAACCGGTTGCGCTTGTCGCTGGCCTCTTCCTTCGGAAGCCTGGAGATCCCATGCCGCTGGAGGCAACGGTGCAGCGCGCTCCGGCTGAGGTTGGGAATGGTATCCCTCAGGCAGCCCAGCACGTCGTCCAGCGGCAACAGCGTCTTCTGGCGGAATGCCACCACGATGGCCTCCTCGGCTGGCGTCAGCACCGTGCTCTTCGGAGCCTTCGGCCCCATCGGCGCATCGGCCGTCGTGGTCCGCTGGCGCCACTTCCGCACAGTCTTGGGGTTCAGGTCGTAGCGCGCTGCAAGGGAGCGGGCGCTCTCTTTCGACGCTTGGAGCTCGGCTCGAATACGCGGCGTCGTGCGGGCGCTGCCATGCAGAACGCTTGCCATAGAACATCCTCCTCCTGACAACTCAGGAACGATGATGCACCATTACATTCCGGGACTGCACACCTAGCTCCCAAGAGGAGCGACGCCCTAGGGAGGGAGTAGACGACGGCGCGGATTCTGTTGCAGGGGCCAACCGTTGGCCGACTGCGATTTCAACCTAGCCGCCCTGCACCCAGCTGACCCCATCAAGTGCCGAACGAGCACGCAGAGAACACAGGCACCCGAAAGCGTCGACATCCGGAAGGCCCCGCCCTTGACCCATTAGAGAACACTATACGTCGATTTGTGACGTTCGATCGCTCGCGACGAATATTCGGGCCGGGTCGAAGCCGAATAGGTTTTGACCGTGGGCGCTACGGCGGCGGGGGCGGCGGGTTCTCGGGCTATGGTGATAGGCTGGACAACGATCGCCTGCGCAATCCTCAACGTCATCCGGCGCAAGAGGATCGAGGCGATGACCTCAGCGCTTGGGTCAGCCTCTCGCATCGCCGCCGACGCGCCGCATCGTCCAGACATCGCGGCTCATTTCGACGAGATAAAATCCGTTCCTCGACAGTTCGCTGAAGGTATCCATGTCGCCGAACAGGACGGTCGCCCATGTGCCGGGCTTCGCGTCCTTGATTTCGTGACGGTTTTGCGGATTGAAATGCTGCATGGGATCTCCATCCTGCTTGGGTGGCCCGAGCGATGCTTCCCTGGACTGGCGATGGGTCTAACACAAAATGGTGCGACGCACAAGGGATTGCTGCGATGCACCATTGAGCGATGCGCGCCGGTTGGGAGGGCGCGCTGAGCTCGCCGCCTTTCGAGACCAACAGAGCCCGCGTGGGAGCTGCAGCGCGACAGCGCGACAGAAAAAGGCGCCTAAATCCCTGAAATCGCTTACTCGAAGGCAAAACGGCACGCCGCTCGCCTCAGGCCCCGAGAGGCTTGCCGGCGAACTGCCTGTCGTCGGTCCGCCGCCGGTAGAGCGCCAGGGTCGCGACGAGGCCGCAGACCGCGGCGAAGCTCATCCAGTAGCCCGGCGCGGCGTGGTCGCCGGTCTTCTGGATGAGCCAGGTTGAGATGAACAGCGACGAGCCGCCGAGCGTCGTCGCGAGGCTGTAGGCGAGCGAAAAGCCGGCGGTGCGGACGGAGGCCGGGATCAGTTCGGTCAGCGCCACGACCATCGCGCCGTTGTACCAGGCGTAGATCAGCGAGAGCCACAGTTCGACCCCCAACATCCGGCCGAAGCTCGGTTCGCTGGCCAGCCACGCCAGCGCCGGATAGGCGGTGAGGAGCGCGAGCGCGGAGAAGGCGATCAGGATCGGCTTGCGGCCGATGCGGTCGGAGACGGCGCCCGAGATCGGCAGCCAGATGAAGTTGGAGGCCGCGATCGCCATCGTCACCAGCAGCGCGTCGGACTGTGTGAGCTTCAAGACGCTGCGGCCAAAGGTCGGCGTATAGACGGTGATGAGATAGAACGAGACCGTGGTCATGATCACCATCGCCACGCCGCCGAGCACCAGCGCCCAGTTGGCGGCGAGCGTCTCGTAGATCTGGGCCGTCGTTGGATGGACTTTTCGCGCCGCGAATTCCTTCGTCTCCTCGAGCGAGGTGCGGATCCAGTAGAGAAACGGCACGATCGCGCAGCCGATGAAGAACGGGATGCGCCAGCCCCAGTCGTCGGCGGCTTGTGGCGACATCAGGTTGGCGATCGCATAGCCGAGCAGCGCGGCGACGACGACCGCGACCTGCTGGCTCGCCGACTGCCAGCTCACATAGAAGCCCTTATGGCCCGGCGTCGCCATCTCCGACAGGTAGACCGAAACGCCGCCGAGCTCGACGCCGGCGGAGAAGCCCTGCAACAACCGTCCGAGCACGACGAGCAGCGGCGCGATGACGCCGATGGTCGCGTACGACGGCACGAAGGCGATGAGGATGGTGCCGCAGGCCATGATCGACAGCGTGACAATGAGGCCTTTGCGCCGCCCGATCCGGTCGATGTAGGGACCCAGCACCAGGGCGCCGATCGGGCGCATGGCGAAGCCCGCGGCAAAGCTCAGGAACGTCAGCATCAGCGAGGCGTAGGGGTCGTTGTTGGGGAAGAACGTGAGCGCGATCTGCCGGGCGTAGATGCCGAACAGGAAGAAGTCATACATCTCGAGGAAATTGCCGCTGGTGACCCGCAGAACGGTCTTCAGCTTGTCGAAACCCGTTGCGTCCACGTTGGCCTCCCTGGGCCGTCCCAACGCTTGAACGCGATGGGTTCCTCCGCGCCTCCCGGCAGCCGCCAAAGCTACGCGCGTCGTCGCGTTCAGTATACTCTTTTTTGGCCCGCGATCCCCGGGGCCGCCGCCGCGCCGGTCCCATTGCCGCCGCGCTCTCCGCCCTTCAAAAGACATCGCGAACTTGAGATGGAGAGCCCATGGCCGACGCGTCCGACTTCCGCAGGATTGCGCTGTCGTTCGACGGCGCCGCGGAATACCCCCATTTCGACCGCCGCGCGTTCAAGGCGCGCGTCACCTTCGCAACGCTTGCGCCGGACGAACTGACCGCGAACATCAAATTTTCTCTCGACGAGCAGGCGCTCAAATGCGCGGTGGCGCCCGACGCCTTTGCGCCGCTCGACAACGCCTGGGGCCGGCAGGGCTGGACGCGCGCGACGCTCGCGGCGCTGAGCGATGCGGAGCTTCGCGCCGCGCTTGAGATGGCGTGGCGCCATGGCGTGGCCAAGGCGAAGACGCGGCGGAGTTGTTCGACCTAGACGCTCTCATTTCGCACCGCCTGCCTTCGCGGGCGCGCTCGCTTGGTAGAGCGCTTCGCTCGCCTCCCATAGCCGCCTCGCCGAAGCGTCGTCGCGCGCGGCGGCGGAAGGCTGGGCGATCTTTCGTTTGACGAAATACTGGCCCGTCACGCCTTGAACCTCAGGCGACGAGGCGAGATGGATGATCGTATCCGCGCCCTGTTCGGCAGAGATGGCGAACGTCCTCACCAGCGGCATCAACCGGCTTGTCCAGCCTCCCGACGCATCGCCGAAGCGCGTGGCGACAAAGCCGGGATGAAGGCAATTGGCGGTGACGCCGGTTCCCGCGAGCCGGCGCGCGAGTTCGCGCGTGAACAGGATATTGGCGAGTTTCGAACGGCCATAGGCCTTCCAGCCGTTAAAGCCCCTGGCGCACTGCAGATCGGAAAAGTCGAGGCTCGCGCCCTGGTGGGCCATCGACGAGGTCGAGACGATGCGCGCAGGCGCGGAAGCCGCGAGCCGATCGCTGAGCTCCGCCGTCAATACGAAATAGGCCATGTGATTGAGCGCGAAGGTCAGTTCGAGACCCTCGGGCGTCACCCGCCGCTCGGCGAACATGGCGCCGGCGTTGTTAATGAGCACGTCGATGCGAGGCTCGCTTTTGGCGATCGCCTCGCCGACACGGCGCGTCTCCGCCATGCTCGAGAGATCGGCCAGGTGCACGCGGTGGCCAAGCCGCGGCGCCTGGGCTTCGAGCCTGTTGAGCGTCGCCTCGGCTCGCCGCTCGTCGCGCGCGACGACAATGATGCGCGCGCCCATCCGTGCGAGCGCAAGCGCCGCAACCTCGCCGATGCCCGACGTCGCGCCGGTAGCGACCACGGTCTTTCCCTTCATGACCATCCCCTGTCGGCCCTGGTTTTCGGCGGCGATCCATTCGCGCTATCTTAAGGCGTGGCGAGCGTCGCCGGATGAAGGATGACAAGTCAATGGCCAAGGACCAGCAAGGGTTGACGCTCGCCGGCTCGAAGGCGTCTGCCGAGGCCTTCGATCGCGCCATCGCGGATTATTACGCGCTCACCGGCGATCCGGTCGGCGTTCTCAAGCAGGCGCTCGCCGCCGATCCCGGCTTCGCGCTCGGCGGCATGGCGATCGCGGGCCTCTTCATGATCGGCGGGTTTCGCGGCGACTATCCCGAGGTCGTCGCCGCGCTTCGCTCGGCGGAAGCCGCGATCGACGGAGCCTCCGCGCGCGAAAGGCTTCATCTCGCGGCGGTCAAGGCGTGGGCCGCGGGCGGGACGCCGGAGGCGACGCTGGCATGGGAAGCGATCCTGACCGACTGGCCGACCGACGCGCTGGCGCTGCGCTTCGCACAGGACGGCTATTACATTCTCGGCCGGTCGCTGGCGCTGCGCGACTCAATTGCGCGGGTGCTGCCGGCCTGGGATCGCGACGATCCGCTGACGAGCTTCGTCCTCGGGGCTTACGCCTTCGGGCTCGAGGAAACGGGCGAGCTCGGCCGCGCGGAAGATATCGGCCGCGAGGCGTTGTCGCGCAATCCGCGCGACGCCTGGGCCGTGCATGCGTTGGCCCATGTGATGGAGACGGCGAACCGCCAGGAGGAGGGAATTGCCTTTCTCAAGGCGTCGCGGCCCGACTGGAGCCCGGCGCATTTCATGGCGGGCCATAATGGCTGGCATCTCGCCCTCTATCTGATCGAACGGGGGCGGACCGGCGAGGTGCTGGCCGACTACGACCGGTTTGTCGCGCCGAAGCTTGCCGACGACATGACGCTCGACCGGGTCGACGCCGCTTCGCTGCTCTGGCGGCTCGAACTCGCCGGCGTCGACGTCGGCGACCGGTGGGGGCCGGTCGCGCGCGCCTGGATGGCGCATGTCGACGACCACGTGCTGGCGTTCAACGATTTTCATTGCGCGCTCGCGGCGGCGCGCTCGAAGGACCGGTGCGACGTCGAACGCCTGCGCCGCTCGCTCGACGAGTTTGAACGCGACGGCGTCGGCCACAACCGGCAGGTGACGGCCGAGGTCGGCCGCGCGCTCATCGACGGCGCGCTCGCTTTCGCCGACAACGACTATCGCGGCGCGGTCGAGGCGATCCTGCCCGTGCGCTACGAAGCGTTTCGCATCGGCGGCAGCCATGCCCAGCGCGACATCGTGAACCAGACGCTGATCGCCGCCGCAGAGCGATCCGGCCAGTGGAGACTCGCCCGGGCGCTGCTCGCCGAGAGGGTCGCCGTCCGGCCGACCCCGCAGACGAAGGCTCGGTATGAAATGGCGGCGCGCCGCGCCGCGCTTTGACTCAAAGGCAGTCTCGGCTGCCGCAGAAGCCAGCCTCCTTTTTTCAGAGAAGGCAGCGCCGACTGTACGACGCTCGAACTTTGAGCGGCGGCGGAACCGGCCGCGGCAATCGGCTTGAAATCGCCGTCGCTGTCCTTGGCCTTGGCGGACAGGGCGTTTCGAGCCTTGTAGTCGCCGTCCGCCGCTGTCGCCAATGACACCGAACTGACATTGACGGGCGCGGGTGAGATTGCTGATACCGACATCGTGTTCTCCATGCGTGAGCAATCGGTTGATGGGACGAATTTGACCCGCGATCTTGCGACGGCGACTAGAGATTCGTCAGTGGAACATGTCGGAGTTTCGCCGACGGGAAAGAGCGGCTTCATGCCTTTGCCGCGTCGACGCGCGGCAGTCCATCCGATGCGCGGACGGTATCCGGCATTCGTAAATGCGAACTTAGTGTTCTCGCGTGATTGGGGAACATTGGGAATAAGTATAGTTCCCGCCACTTTTTCGCCGCCGCGCGCAAAGATTGCGCGTCGCCCAGGGATTGAGAGGTGGTGTATTGGGTTGGTCCCCTCGCCCGATTCCCGGGCGACAGATCGCAGTTCCGGCGGAATGAGAATCCTGGTCATCGAGGACGACGAAGAGACCGCGCGCTTCCTGGCGAACGGGCTGAGAGCGCGCGGGCACCTGTCCGAGGTCGCCAAAAACGGACGCGACGGGGTCGAGATGGCGATCCGGGAGCGCTTTGACGTCATCATCCTCGATCGCATGCTGCCCCATCTCGATGGTCTCGGCGTCGTCGCGCTGACGCGGTCGGAAGGCGTATCGACGCCGGTGCTGTTCCTCACCAACCTCTCCGGCATCGACGATCGCGTCGAGGGATTGGCCGCCGGCGGCGACGACTACCTCGTCAAGCCGTTTGCCTTCGAAGAGCTGATGGCGCGCTTGCTTGCGCTCGCGCGCCGACCGACCCTCGGCGCCTCGCCGACGAAGCTCCTGGCGGGCGATCTCGAAATGGACCTCGTCGCCCGCACGGTGCGCCGCGGCGGCGACCCTATCGACCTCCAGCCGCGCGAGTTTCGCCTGCTCGAATATCTGCTGCGCAGCGAAGGCCGTGTCGTGACGCGCAGGATGCTGCTCGAGCAGGTTTGGGAGTATAATTTCGATCCGAAAACCAATATCGTCGAGACTCACATCAGCCGTTTGCGGACCAAGATCGATCGCGGCCGAACCCCCGCCTTGATCCAAACCGTGCGCGGCGCTGGATACGCGCTGCGTGCCCCGGCTTAGTCTCGTCCGGACGACGAGCTTTCGCCTCGCCGCCATCTACCTTCTCCTGTTCACCTTGTCGGCGCTGGCGCTGGGCGCGTCTGTCTACCTTTCCGTGCGCCACGAAATCCTCGCCGATTTCGACGAACGGATCGTCGAGGAAACCGACTCGCTTGAGGGCATTTTCGCCAACGAGGGGCGGAAGCGGCTCACCGAAATCCTGGAGGCGCGCGGCTCGAGCGGCGGCGCGCTGACCTACGGGCTTCAAAGCCCGGACGGCCGGCAGTTGGAAGGGAATCTGAGCGCGCCCGTCGCGGGCGCCGGCGGTCCGCGCGCCGGCTGGACCGAGCTGAAGGAGGCCGAAGACAATGAAGCGCCGGAAGAAAAGCCCGAGGTTCTGCGCGCGCTGGTGACCCCGCTCGCGGACGGGTCGATACTCATCGTCGGCGACGAGCAGCGGCGGGCGGATACAGCTTTGCGCGGCATTCTGTCCGCTTTTGCCTGGGCGGTTGGCGCGACGATCGCGCTCGGCGTCGCCGGAGGTCTTTGGCTCAGTGCGCAGTTCCTGCGCCGCATCGACGCGATGAGGCTCGCCGCACACGGCATCATGGCCGGCGACTGGAGCCGCCGGATTCCGCTCTCCCCGGTCAACGACGACCTGTCCTCCCTTGCGCGCACGTTCAACCGGCTGTTTGACCGGATCGAGAGGCTTCTGCTGGCCAACAAGCACGTCAGCGCGGACATCGCGCATGACTTGCGCAAGCCGCTCGCCCACGTCCTGCGCCGCCTGGAGGAGGCGCGGCTCCACGACGCCCCCTCCGACGCAATCCGAAACGGGCTCGACGGATCGATTGCGGAGATTGAAGGCGTGCTCGAGACGTTTGACGCTCTGTTGCGGATCGGCCAGATCGAAGCCGGCGCCCGGCGCGCCGCGTTCAAGCCGGTCGATCTGGCGGAAATCGCCCGCGACGTCGTCGAGGCTTTCCAGCCCGCCGCCGACGAAGGGGGTCGGACGCTCGTTGCGCGTCTCGACGCGCCGCTGCCGATGCCGGGCGATAAGGAACTGCTGACCCAATTGATCGCGAATCTACTCGACAACGCGCTCAGGCACACGCCTCAAGGCGTTCGAATCATCGTCGCCGGAGACCAATCGACTCGCAGCGTTCGCTTGACGGTCGAAGACAACGGACCGGGCGTGGACCCGCGGGACCTGCCGGCGATCTTTCAGCGCTTCTATCGCGCGGACGCGGCGCGGAACTCGCCCGGAAGCGGGCTTGGCCTCAGCCTTGTGGCGGCAATCGCCGAACTGCATGGACTCGACTGCTCGGCCTCGGACAATCATCCCGGCCTCAAGGTCACGTTGGCGACCGCCGACCAGGACGAATAAGCCGATCGCGGCTAAACCACGTCGCCCGGTCCGGGCGCACGCTTGTCGCCGGTCACCATGGCGCGCGCCAGGTTTTCCCGATGCCGCAGGCTCGCCAGCGCGACGCCGCAGAGATGGGCGAGCACCAGCAGCAGGACGCCGTGAGCGAGAAGCGAGTGCAGCCTTTGAACAGGAACCGAGCCCCAGAATGCGTCGGTGGTCAGCATCCAGCCCGTCGCCCCGGTCGCCGCCAGTGACGCTAGCAGAACGACGATCATCGCTCCGCCCGCGGGGTTGTGGCCGATGAACCGCCGTTCCGATCCGGCCGCGACCGACTTGAGATAGTCGACGACCGTGACCGGCGAACGGACGAACTCGGAGAAGCGCGCGTAGCCGGTCCCGAGAAACCCCCACGCGACCCGCGCGACCACGAGCGCGCCGGCCGCGTATCCGGCGAGGTTATGCAGTCTCTCCGGCCCCTCGCCACTGAGCCACGCGACCGCGAAGCTCAGCGCAAGCGACCAGTGGAACGCCCGCACGAAAGGATCCCAGACCCGGATCGTCGCCGTTCCGGCGTGCAACGCGGAGCTCAAGATGTCAGTTCTCGCCGGCTTCGGCGTTGCTGAGTTTTTCAAGCGTCTCGGCGTTGAACGCCATGTTGGCGCGCTTGCCCTCTTTGTCGGTCGCGTAGACCTCGTAGCAGCCGCCTTCGACCTTGATCTGACGGACGCTATAGCCGTCTGCCTGCAGCTGGGACTCGAGAGCGGAACTCGGCTGCCATTTGGACTTGGGGGCGCTCGAGCATTTTCCTTCGGCGAGCGCGGGGCCGGCGGCGAGGGAGAGCGCCGCGAGGGCGAAGAGGGACTTCATCATTATGGGTCTCCAAGGTGAGTTTCGACAACGGCGCCCGGGCCAATCCGACGCGAACGCGAGGCGCCGATTTCCGCGCCCAGTCCGCCTGAATTGTGGTTTGCGGATTACGGATCGCCAATGTCCGCCGAAGCTCATGCGACGCCGGGATACTTAGGAAGACACGAGAGGGAGTTCATTACGAAAAGTTGAACCCGCCGCCCCGGTTCGGACCCCGTTTTTCCTTCCAATACTTTGCTCCCCGACCGAAACGCGGCGCGGCCATGAACGACGAGAGAGACGATGAGCGAGATCGAACGATGCGCGCCACACATGTTCCTGATTGCGCGGCGACCGCCGTCAGCAGTCGCGCAGGACGAGGACATCTATTTGACCGTCGCGGTCGCGGCTCCGACGCTTCCGGACCTGGTGGAATTGGTGGATATCTATCTGACGGTCGACTTCGCCGAGCAGATGATCAGGCAGCTTTCCGAAGCGGTGGAAGTCGCGGCCAAACAGAGCGTTTGCTAGCCCGCCGCTCCGGCGCTGCGGCCGAATGCGAACGGCGTGGAACACGCACGCGCTGCCACAAGCTAGCGCTGCGCCAAGTTGAGATTGCCAAAATCCGGCGAAGGGGCAAACCTCGGCTCGGGCAGGACAGCGATCCGGCGACGATCGATCGAGTCCGGCATGGGCATGGAGCATCGATGCGGGCTTTGATCACGGGCGCGGCGCGCGGGATTGGTCGGGCTGTCGCCAGGCGGCTGGCGAGAGACCATGAAATCCTGATCCTGATGGACGTCGACGCCGCCGGGCTGGCCGACGCCGCGAAAGAGCTCGCGCCCCTGACCAGGGTCGAGACTGTGGCGGGTTCGGTCGCCCGGAGCGAGGATTGCCGGCGCGCGGCGGATTGCGCCGCGGCCGCGGGCGGCCTCGACGTCCTGTCGCACAACGCCGGCATCCAGCGTTATGGAACGGTCGAGTCGACGAGCGAGGCCTTGTGGGACGAAGTCATCGCCGTCAACCTCACCGGCGCGTTTCTGATCTCCAAGGCGGCGATGCCGATGATCCGCGAGTCGAGGGGAGCCGTCGTCCACATGGCGTCCGTCCAGGGGCTGGCGAGCCAGGCTGGCGTCGTCGCCTATTCCACGGCGAAGCACGGACTGATCGGCCTTGTCCGCGCGATGGCGGTCGACGCGGCGCCCTATGGCGTGCGGGTCAATGGGGTTGCGCCCGGCTCCGTCGACACGCCGATGTTGCGGGAGTCGATTGCGCTCGCCGGCGCCCCGGACGAGGTGTGGGCGGCGATCAGGGCGATGCACCCGCTGGGGCGCGCCGCGAATCCCGAGGAGATCGCCGAAACCGTGGCGTTTCTGGCGTCCCCGGCCGCCTCGTTCATCACCGGGGAGGTCGTCCGCGTCGACGGCGGCCTGATGGCGCGGCTCGGCGGTTCTCCCAAGACCGAGTGAGTGACCAGGTGTTGCAGAAGTGCCACACGCGCCCGTTTGCGGCTTTCAGCCGCTCCGTGACAGTCTGGCCATGCGCCGCGGACTGCGTTAATAATCAATCAACGCGTCTCATATAACTTGATTCAAAGTGTGAGGCGTAAGCGTTGGGCGAAGGGATGCTGGGGATCGACGCAACATTTGACGACGTTTTGCCCGATCAGGCTAGGGACTATGATCGGGGTCTTCTGAGGATCGTTCCCGCCGCGGCCGCTCTCGCGCTCGCCGGGTGCATCGGCGTGTGGGTCCTTCATGCGCGTCAGACCGCCGCGCCGGAGATCATTGCCGCCCGGCCGGCCGCGCCCGCCGCGGTCGACACGAAACCCTTTGGCGATATCATTGTCGACCCGAGTTTTGTCGCGGAATTGAAGCCGGCCTCGCCTGCCGACGATGCTTCGCAGCTGGCGAGCCTCGAAGCCGTTCCGCTCACGCCCTTCGCAACCCCGCAGCCGGAAACCGCCCCGCCGCCTGCCTCTGCGGCGATTCCGCTGCCCGAGAACGTCCCGCTGCCGCCGAAGCGTGATGTTCCCCAGGTCGCCGACGAGGCCCCTCTCCCGCCGGTTCGTCCTCCGGAGTTCGGATCGCCGGCGACGCCGGACAATCATGTCGTCCAACAGACGCGCAGGCCCGCGGGCCCCGTCGCGCCGGCCGACAATCGTAACATCTTTGAGAAGCTTCTCGGCCTCGGCCAATCCTCCGCGCCGACCATCGCCGGCAAGGCGCCGGAAAGCCACGTCGCCTCCATCGCGCCGGAAACCCGCCCGACCTTCACGGCGCCGGAAGGCCGGGTCACGGGCAGACCGCTATTCGGCTTCTTCTTCGGGCCGCCCGTTGGTTCGGTGGCGGGTTACGACCGCTATACCGCCGTCTACGACATCTCGGCGCGCACCGTGTACCTGCCCGACGGAACCCGGCTCGAGGCCCATTCGGGCCTCGGCGGGGCGCTGGACGATCCGCGTTACGTGAGCGAACGCATGCGCGGGCCTACCCCGCCCAATGTTTATGAACTGGAGCCGCGCGAGGCGTCCTTCCACGGGGTGCAGGCGCTGCGCTTGATCCCGGTCGGCGACAGCACGCTCTACGGACGGGCTGGCCTGCTCGCGCACTCCTACATGCTCGGCCCGAACGGCGATTCCAACGGATGCGTGTCGTTCAAGGACTACGACGCCTTCCTGCGCGCCTACCAGAGCGGGCAAGTCAAGAAGCTGGTTGTCGTCTCCAGGCTCTGACTGGCGGAGGTCTGGAGTTCAAGAGACGCCTGGCCACTTTCCAGATTGCCTCACTGCTTCGAGAGCGCGTCGAGCGCCTGCGGCAGTCCGCGAAGCGACACCGGCAACTCGATGTCCTTGCCCCCAGCGCTGGCGAATTTGAGCGTGCGCCCCTCCGACGCGGCCCGCCATGACGCCACGATATCGTCCGGCAGGACAGCGTCGGCGTAGCATCCGCCTGGCACGCATCGCGTCCAGTTGAGATCGAGCGGCTTCTCCTTCCCGTCGGCGCTCCTGATGCGCACCAGGCTCGGCAAAGCGATGTTGGTCGGCAGGACCACGGTGGCGTGCAGCGTCTTGTTGGGCTGACGGCCAATCGCAAAGACCGAGATCGGCGCCTGCTGACCCTGGACCCGAATGGTCTGCGCGACTTCGCAAACCTTGGCGGCGCCGTCGCCTTCGGCGGGGCGCTGGCAACGAAGCAGCCAATCTCCATAGGTCGCCGTGGTCACGGCCGGTTCGCTCGACACGGCCGCGGGTTTGGCCGCCGGCGCCGTCTCGGCTGGCTTCGGCGGCGGCGTCGGCTCAGTAGACAGCGCCACGCTCGAACCAAGGCCGAGAACGAAAGCCGCCAATGCCGTTCGCGTAATTTTCCTGGCGCCGAGATTGACAGTCATGCGAAGCCACGCCCCCATTTGGCGCTCGACGCCGGCCCCATGCGATGCGACGATTGGGTCATAATGGACCGGCGTCGCGACCATTCGCGTCGAACGTGATCAAGCCAGCCGCCTCTGCAGAAAAGGGCGTCAGGGCCATCGGGCGCGCGAAGCCGGGAATCACCGCGATATCGTACAGCTCCGCCACCGCGCCGTCGATGCGCAGCCAGTCGACGCAGCCGCCGGTGTCGAGGTCGATGATTTGCACCCCGCACCAGGGGTCGGCGTCCGCCTGCCTCAGGCGCTCGTCGAGGGCGAGCCCCTCGAACCGCTTATAACGCGGCTTCGAGAGGCCGACGAACGCGTATTTGTCGCGGAAGGCGAGACCCCGGAGAAACCCGGGGCAGAAGGCGCGCGGCGCAAATCGGCCCATGCCCCCGCCGAGACCCTCGACGACGCCCAGTTCGCCGGTTCCCGAATTCACGAGCCAGAGCTCGCCGCGATGCATGCGCGGCGAATGGGGCATCGACAGGCCTTCGCAGACGACGGCGTTGGCCTCGACGTCGATGACGACGCCGCCATCGGCGCGCCGGTCGCGCCAGCCATCGATCACGTCCGACCGGCTGACCGAGGTGACATAGGCGGGCCTGCCCTTGCGCATCGCAAGCCCGTTGAGATGGCATTTGTCGCCCTCGAGCAATCCGGTGATGAACGGCGGCCTCCAGGTCGCTTCGAAGCTGTGTTTTGGCGACAGCGTCGCCAGGCAATTGAAGCGCGTGTTGACAAAAACCGGCCGGTCATCCGCGTCGACGCCAATGTCGTGCAGATCGAGATCGCCGGTGAGGTGGAACGTTCTGGGGACGTAGCAAGCGTCGAAGGCGTCGTTGACGCGCTCGTGCGGGGCGAGGACATTGCGGAAGCGCACGATATGCGCGCCGGACGCCAGCGTCAGCCGGCCTGGACCTTCGACGTAGATCCCCATGGGCTTGGGCAGGCCGGATTGATGCAGATGGGCGCCCTCGCCGCCCCGGCCGAGAAAATAGAGGATGGCCGATTGGTATGATGTGAACGCGATCGAGATTTCGAGATTTGCAAGGCGCGCGACGAGGCCCGGCGAAAGCGAATATTCGACGGCCTGCTCCGCGCTATCCTGGGGAGGCTCGATGTCGGCGGCGTTGGCGGCGGGCGTGACCATGCCCGCACTGTTACCCGGGCCGGCGCACTGCCAGCAAGGCCTCAATGGAGGGCGACCGTCGAAAGCGCCCGAGCCGGGCGCCGTCCCGTCTAGAATTCGATCTTGATGCCGAGCATGCCGCCGGCGCTCCAGCTCTGGCCGCCGTCGATCGAATGGTCGTAGAAGGCCGAGCCGTAGAGGCTGAGGGTCCTGTTGATGGGCGCGTCCACGCCCAGGTCGACCTCGCCCCACGTCCCGCCAAGCGTGCCGTCAAGCGTCACGGGATTGATACCAAAGGCCTCACGGTCTACTCATTGGGGGGGATTCCCTTGGCGCGTAATTTCTGACTCTTTGAGGTCGGAGGATTTGCGCCATGCCAGCAGCGGTGAAATTGCGAGACGACTATTCGGCTGAGGAGCTTCGGGCGCTGGCCCGGCGCTCGAAGGACGTCAATCAGAGCCGGCGGCTCCTGTCGCTTGCGGCGGTTCGCGACGGAATGGATCGCGGCGAGGCGGCCAAGATCGGGGGCATGGATCGCCAGACCTTGCGGGACTGGGTGCACCGGTTCAACGCCACTGGTCCGGATGGGCTCTTCGACAACTGGACGGACGGTCCGACGCCGCGCCTGTCGCCGGAACAACTGGATGAGTTGGCGAAGATCGTCGAGAGGGGGCCGGACCGGAAAGTCGACGGCGTCGTGCGCTGGCGGCGGATTGATCTTAAGTGCGTCATCGCCCAGCGCTTCGGCGTCGACTATCACCAGCGCTATGTCGGCAAGCTTCTCAAGAAGCTCGGCTTTTCCCACATGAGCGCTCGGCCTCGCCATCCGGCTCAAGACGAGCGGATTGTCGAAGCATATAAAAAAACTTCCCGCGCGCGCTGAGCGCTCATCTCGACGGCCTGCCGGCGACAACGCCGATCGAGATCTGGTTTCAGGACGAAGCCCGCATCGGCCAGAAGAACGGGCTGGTGCGCCAGTGGGCCAGGCGAGGAACGCGGCCTCGCCAACCTGCCGATCAGCGCTATGAGAGCGCCTATCTCTTCGGCGCCATTTGTCCCGCCCGAGGTGTCGGGGCCGCGCTCGCGCTGCCCTTCGCCGACACCGAGGCGATGCAGCTTCACCTCGAGGAAATCTCCCGCCACGTCGCCGAGGGCGCCCACGCCGTCCTCTTGCTCGACCGCGCCGGATGGCACACCACCGCGAAGCTCGACGTGCCGAGCAACATCACACCGATCTTCCTGCCGTCCCGTGCGCCGGAGCTGAACCCGGTCGAAAACATCTGGCAGTTTCTGCGCGGCAACTGGCTCTCAAACCTCGTCTTCGAAACCTACGACGACATCATCGACGCCGCCTGCGACGCCTGGCGCAAACTCGTCGCCCAGCCAGAAACCATCACCTCAATCGGAATGCGCGAATGGGCCCACATCGGTCAGACCTCATGACTCTTGGTATGAGTCCCGAGAGCGCGGCAAAGGTCGCCGAAGGCGCGCTGTCGAGGAAGTCGTGCCAGATATTGACCCGGCCCCAGAGCGTCACCGGAAGCGGGGCGCCGTTAAAGCCGCTCAGGGTGACATAGGAGAGTTTCGCCCCGATCCGCCCGCGGAAGTCGTCCGTGCCGCCGAAGCTGGTATAGCCAAAGGCGTCCGTGCCGGAGCCGATGTCCACATATTGATAGATCACTTGCGCCTGCGGCTCGAGCGTCCAGGACGGGGCGAGATGGAACGGATAGCCCCCTTCCAGCGAGGCCGCAAACCCCGAGCCCGACACACTCATGCCGGTGATGGGGGTGCTGCCCTCGACCTGACCGTACCACGTGCCCTGGACCACGCCGTCGACATACCAGCCCGGCAGGCCGAAATGCGTCCAGTAGGCGCCGAGCGAATAGGCGTTCATGTGGAGCGTGCCGGCCTGGGCCGAGGAATAGACTTGGTCCACGTCGGCGAACGCGTCGAGGTAGCCGATATAGAGGCCGGCGTCGTCGCGCCCGCCGTCGAAGCTGGTTCCGCGCCAGAGATCGACGCCGGCCTGGAAGCCGCCGTAGCTCGCGCTGTACTGCGGTCCCTTGCCGTTTAAGAAGGGCGTCCCGAACGAGAGGCTCGCGGCGCCGCCGGGCTCCTGTTCGCCTGTCGCGCCGATGACGCGTCCCCACATGAGGTATTTCTGCACGGCCTCGGCGCGCATCTGAGCATCCGCCTCGGCTCGCGCCTCGGCCGACAGGCATCCCTTGTGAGTCGGGAGCGCCTGGGTCTCGCAATTGACGCCGGTCATCGGGCCCGGCAGCACGACTTCCTCGCGTCCCCCGCCCATGCGCGCATCGTAATTGTCGATCATCGCGAAGCCGAGCTGGTTCGCGAGCTCGGGCATGGCGAGATAGACGGGATCCTCGTTGCGGTAGTTCGGCAGGCCGGTCGTCGGAGGCTTCGGCGTGGGGGTCGGCGTCGGTGTGGGTGTTGGCGTCGGTGTTGGGGTGGGGGTGGGTGTTGGCGTGGGGGTGTGGGTCGGGGTGGGTGTCGGCGTCGGCGTGGGTGTCGGTGTGGGAGTTGGCGTTGGCGTTGGGGTGGGGGTCGGCGTTGGGGTGGGGGTCGGCGTCGGCGTGGGAGTTGGCGTCGGCGTGGGGGTCGGCGTCGGCGTGGGCGTTGGGGTTGGGGTTGGAGTTGGGGTGGGAGTTGGCGTCGGCGTCGGAGTAGGGGTGGGCATTGCCGAAGAAAGAAACCAGCATGCGTCCTCAGGACAGGTGTGCTCGACTAGGTCGTAGGCAAAGGCCCCCGCCTCGACCGGCGCTCCCAAAGTGAACGCGGCGGTCGACGAGCCGACGACTTCGATCACCTCAATGCCCAACCCGGTCGTCAGCGCGCCGGGCCCGGTCGTATTGAAGACGAAGAGCTTGTTGGCGCCGCTCGCGTTGCCGCTGATAAACAAGAAATCGGTCGGGGAACTGCTGCCGCCGAGGAAGGTGTCGATCGCAACCGACCCACCGGATTGGCCAACGAAATTCCCGTGGATGCCAACCTCGTCGCCAGCGAAGCCGTTATGCATCGTGAGCTGGCCGGCGTTGTTGAAGGTCGCCAATCCGACGAAAGTGGTAAGCGCGGGGGTGCTGGCGCCGCTGTTGGCGGCGACGATCGTGCCGTTCGCGCTATTGGTGACCGTGTCCGATCCGCCGAAGGTGCTCTCGCCGGTGGTGTTCCAGGTTCCGGCCCCGGTCCCACCGTTGGTAAAGCTGTTGGGACCCGCGGCCACGATCTGAAGTTCGCCGGTGATCGTGTTGTTGTTGGTGATCGTGGTCACGCCGCCATTCGCCCTAATCGCGAGGCCGCTCGTGGAGCCCGAAAGATTTTGGATCGTGCCGTTATTGGTGAGGCCGATCGGCTGGGAGCCTGAAAATGCGTAGACGCCCTGGCTGAAGCCTTTGACGGTCGCCCCGGAGCTCACGGTGATGGAAGCGCCGTAGTTTGTGCTATAGTTTTTCGTAAAAATGCCGTTTCCGGTGGTTCCGGTCACCGTCCCGTTCGCCGTCACCATCAACGTGCCATTGCCCCTGTTGAGGGCCAAAATGCCATTCAGATGGCCGGTGACATCCGTGGCGGAAATCGTCAGCGCCTGATGGTCGTCGGATCGGAGCCTTTGCTATAGCCATATATGCCACCGGAGTTTGGGCTCGTGACTGGCCCGGTCGCCGTGATCGACAGCGGCCCGGTCCCATAATTCTTGGCGTGAATGCCGTAGCCGCCGGTTCCGTTCACGGCGCCGCCGGTGCTGACGGTCAGGCTCGTGCCGTTCGAAAAGTTGGTGGCGTAGATGCCTGAGCCCACGGGCGACGACACCGTGCCGCCGCCGGCCGTGGTAATGGTCAACGAGCCGGCGCCGGAATTTCTCGCTTCAATGCCATCCAGCTCGCCGGTCACGCTCGCCGCGCTGATAATCAGCGCCTGTCCCGAGCCGTTGACGCCGGATCTGTTGTAGGCGTTGATGCCTTCGGAACCTGCGCCGCTGACCGTCCCGGTCGACGTGATCGACAAAGCCCCGCTGCCGAAGTTCTTGCCGTAAATGCCCCACGTGCCGCCCGAGACGCTCGCCGTCTGGATTGTCATGCCTTTGCTGGATACGGAATTTTTGGCGTAAATTCCCTGACCGGCGGTCCCGGTCACGGTTCCGGTCGAGGTGATCGACAAATTTCCCGTGCCGAGGTTACTGGCGTAAATTCCCCGACTCGTGCCTGTCACGGCCGCCGTGTTGATCGTGAGGTCGGTGGCGGCGCCCGTGTTTACGGCGTAGATGCCCGTGGACAACGCTGCCGCAGCGGTCACAGGTCCCGTCGCGGTGATCGACATAGCGCCGGTCCCGGAGTTGGTGAGGTGAAAGCCGTAGCTTCCGCCTGACACCGCGCCCGTCGTGATGGACATATCGCCGCTGGCCGTATCGGTCCCTGTGACGCCCCGCAGTCCACTTCCCGTCCCGCCTACGACGTCTGCGAGGCTGATGGTCGCGCTCGTGCCGCCATTGGTGATAATGACGCCGTTGCTCGAGGTTCCGGTTATCGTTCCCGTCGCGGTGACCATCATCGGGCCAGCCCGATTGGTCACCTGTATGCCGTCGCCGGCGCCGGTAACGGCCGCGGTGCTGACGGTGAGGCTCGAACCCGTCGAAGCGTTATAGGCGATAAGCCCGGTTTCCCCGACCCCAGTCGCGCTCACAAGTCCAGTCGCGGTGATGGAGAGCGCGCCTTTGAAATTGTCCGCGTTGATGCCGGTGGAAGCCGCCGTCACGGTCGCGGTGTTGATCGTCAGGCCTCCTAGGCCGGTCGAGTTCGAGGCGCTGATTCCGGTCCCATTAGTGCTTGTCACCGTTCCCAGCGTCGTGATCGACACTGCGCCCGTGCCCCCAATATTTTCGACGAAGACCCCTTCGGATCCGCCTGAGATGGCGACCGAGCTGCCGGTTGAGATCGTGAGATTTCCGGAACCGGCCGACTGCTCTGCATCGATTCCGATTCCGTTGACGGTGTCCGGCGGGTTCGAGGCGCCGCTGATCGCAATGTTGCTCGGGTCGGTATCGGTGAAGGTGATTCCGCCGGTCGTCCCGCCGCTCCCCAGGGTCACGGCGTTGCCGGTTGTACTCGATACGCCGAATCCCGAGGTGCCCGTTACGACGAGCGGCCCCGATGAGTTATCAAAGATCTGTGACGTCGTGAACGCGCCGGTGCACGCGTATGTCCCGGTCGGGGCTTCGACGCAGGATCCCGCCGTATAGGCTCGACGCCCATATCCGGTGTACAACGCCCCGAGCATCGCGGTGCTGACCAGCAGCCGACGCTTCGCGTCCGGCGAGGGCTTCCAGTTGGTCATGAATTTGCCGCCCCGGGGCCTCGATTCCTCGACCATCTATCCCGTGGCGCGTCACAATGCGCAAGAGCGCCCGCGCTTGAGCGGCTGACGCAGGGGCATATTTCCGAAACTGTGGCGCCTCGTACAGTGACAGCGTTCAATGCTATTTGGAAAACATCAATCCCGCCGCCTCCGGGCCGATTCGCCAATCGGCGAGGCGTCATGTTCCGGCAATCACGAGCTTCCGGCCGCCGCCTTGCGATCGAACGCCCTCACTCCCGACCGAATTTGATTCGGTCACGTCGTCCGAGAGGCGCCGACCGCGGCGTGACCAAGGGTCAGATCCAGCTTTTCAGCCACATCCGCGCGTAATACCCCTTCGGATCGACGCCAATTCCGCCAGCCAGAACGGGCAGGAAGAAAAGGAAGGTCGCGGCGGCCAGCACCGGAACTCCGACTGCCGCCCACCCCCGCCAGGGCCCGGCGCCCCGAAACACAACGAGCGCGAGAGCAGGGGCGAGGCACATAACCGAGGGGAAAAAGTAGAAGGAGAACTCGAGGCCCTTCGGGTTGAACGACCAGGGAAGGTACTGGGACAGAAATCCGACCGCCACGATCATCGAATCCAAGTCCCGTCTGGCGATCCATCGGTGGATGGCGATGAGAATTGCGGCTTCGCCGGCGAGCAGAACGAAGGGGTTGACCAGCGCGACGATGGCCGACGCCGGGTTGTGGGACCATGCGCCGCCCGGAATGAAGAAATAATACCAGACCGGGCGCTTCATCCACAGCCAGGTCGGCCAAAGGCTCGCGTAGGGGTGCGGCGGCGCCGCGCCCCTCCAGATGTCAAACATTCGCGCATGCGAGTCAATGAACTCGAGCGGCGTTCCGGCCTGGATGATCTGTGGGAGAAAAGCGGCGAAATAGGCGAGGAACGGGGCGACGAAGAACGCGAGGAACGCACCCGAGGGAGTCATCGCCGGCCAGCCTCCGGGGGCGTAAAAGTCGGTGGGCCGCGGGTCCTCGAACCGGACGCGCCACGTCCTCAGGAGCGCAATCAGGAGGTACGCCCCCGCGAGGCCGAACAGCAGGAACAATCCCGACCATTTGCAGGCGGAGGCAAGGCCAAGGCAGGCGCCCATCGCGAGGGCGTAGCCGAGCGAGCGCCGGCGGTCCGCTTCCTTGATGCTGAATGTAAACAAGGCGAGCGCCAGGGTGGAAAAAGCCATCAGGAAGATATCCAGCATGGCGATCCGCGCCTGGACAAACACCACGTGACTGAAAAAAACAACCGCCGCCGCCCACAAAGCCTGGGGCACGCTGCGCAGAAGGGCAAACGCCCACAGGAACGTGGCCGAGACCGCGAGCGCGCCGAAACCTGCGCTCATCACGCGCCACCCGAAAGGATTGTCGCCGAACAACCACATCCCCAGGGCGATCAACAGCTTAGCGAGCGGCGGATGCTCCTCGTGCATCATCTCGCCGGCCGCCAGCCATTTCTGCGCGGTCGGAACGTACCAGGTCTCGTCGAACATCATCACATTCGGAGTGTCGATGTCCCACAGGAACGCGGCGAGCGACAGGGCGAACACGACGACGATCGCGATCGCGACCGTTCTCGGCTTCGGGGCGATCCAGTCCTTAACCGCATCACCGAAGCTCACTTCCCGTTCGATCCTTTCGCCGGACGGACCGTCTTCAGCCGCCGCTTCGAGAGGTGAAAGATCGGCTCGGACTGGCCGGACGGGTCATGTCCCCGGACGTAGTTGCGCTGCCAGCCCTGTTCAATCGCCGCGCGATCGCCGCGCGCGACACGCGCCTGAAAGTCCGACCGGCTCTGCCGCCACGCGTCGTAGCCGGCCTTGACCGCCGGGTCGTCGCCGATGTCGCAGACCACCGGGTGAACCTCGTCGAGCATCCCGTGCGGGGTCATCACGAGGAAGCAGAAGGCTTCGCCACTGTCGAAGCGCACGGTAGTCGGCCGAGTGAAGCGCCAGTTCATCGTGAAGGTGAAGGGCAGCCAGTCGGTTTCGACGACGCCCTCGAGGGCGACGAGGCCGTCTTTCAGCGTATTGGGGGGGCCGCGAACCCAGAGGGCCCAGCCGGGCGACGTGCGGATGAAAGGTGAGGACGCCGTGGCCAAACACGCTCCCGGCCACCGTCGGCAGGCGGGCGTCGCCGTCGAGCGACTTGATCTGGATGTCGGTCAGATTCGGCCCGCCGTTCCAGGTGGCGATGAACGACATGGGCAGCGTGAGCTCCCAGCCGCTCGAGTTGGCGATCGGCAGGGGCGTGCACCGATAGGCGAAGCGCTCGGTCGTCGCGTCCATCCAGGCGCGGTCCGGCCGGCCGGGAACGATCGGCGGCGGATCGGGGTACTCGCGATAGCAGCGCAGGTCCGGGATCGATTTGAGGAAGTCCGTCATTGCCCCCGCCACGGCGGATCGCCGTCCCGATGCCTGCTCGCTGGATACCACGCTAGGCAAAGTCGTTACAACCGCGAGACTCTCGCGTCCGCGACGTAGGGGATGGTCGCCAGATGCACGCGCGCGATCGTTTCGCCTTCGTTTTTCACGACCATGGCCAGAGCGGGCGTCCTCGTAGGGAGGGTGGGCCCCCAACTGAGATCTTCCCGATGACTCCGCGCGTGCGGCGCGTCTATTATGCTCGGAATATGGCTCGGCGACCCAACACTGGTCCGGACAGGTCATGCGCATAATCGTGCTTGGCGGCGGCGTGGTCGGCGTCACCACCGCCTATCAGCTGCAGAAGGACGGTCACGACGTCGTCATCCTTGAGCGCAGCAGCGAGCTCGCCGCCGAGGCGAGCTGGGGCAACGCCGGCATGATCGCGCCGGGTCATTCCTTCGTCTGGTCATCGCCCAAGGCGCCGATGATTCTGCTGAGGTCCCTCATTCTCAAGGATCAGGCGCTGCGGTTCAAATTCTCCGCCGATCCGCGGCTCTATTTGTGGTCCTGGCTATTCCTGATGGAATGCACGTCCGAGAAGGCCCGCCGCAACACGCTCAACAAACACCGTCTCGCCGCATATTCCCAGTCCGTGCTGAGAGCAGTCGCAGCCGACGAGGCCATCGACTTCAACCGCAACGAACGCGGCATCCTCTACTTCCATCGCGACCAGCAGGCGCTCGACAGGGGCGTCGCCAATATGAAGCTGCTCGAATCCGATGGCCAGGCGATCAAAGTGCTGGATCGAGAGGGAGTAGCCTCGCTCGATCCGTCTCTGGCGGCGGCGAAGAGCAAGATTGTCGGCGGGATCCTTTGCCCGACCGACGAGACCGGCGAGTGCGCCCTATTCGCCCGCGCCCTGGCGACGAGGATCGTCGCGCGCGGGGGCGCGATCCACACGGGCGCGACGATCACCGGCCTTGACGCGGCTGGCGACAGGATCGAGCAGGCGCTGACCGACAAAGGCGCGTTCAGGGGCGACGCCTTTGTCCTTGCGCTGGGCGCGCATAGCCCGATCCTGGCGCGCATTCTCGGCATTGGATTGCCGATCTATCCGATCAAGGGCTATTCGCTCACGATACCGATCGGCAATCGCCCGTCGCCGCCCACGATCGCCTCCGTCGACGAGCACAATCTTGTCGCGATCTCTCGCTTCGGCGATCGGATCCGCGTCACTGCGACGGCGGAGTTCGCCGGCTACGACACGAGCCACAAGCCGTCCGACTTCACGTTCATGAAGACAGTCGCCGAGGCGCTCTATCCCGAGGGCGCCGACTATGACCGCGCGGACATGTGGGCTGGCCTCAGGCCGATGACTCCCAACAACCTTCCGCTCTTCGGGCGACGGCGTTTCCGCAACCTTTTCCTCAACACCGGACACGGCCATATCGGCTGGACGATGTCGCACGGCTCGGCCAGGATCACAGCCGATCTGATCGCCGGACGCAAGCCAGCGATTTCCATGGACGGTCTCTTGACCGAATGAACCAAAGGGCAGAACCGATGTCGCTCGCCGAAACCGCCGCCCCCTCCGCTCGCTTGGCGCCGATCGACCTTGGCGTCCTGCCGTCCGAGCTCGACGGCGGCGTCGCGGCGCGCGCGGCGATCGGCCTTGTGGTGCTGGCCACCGATCAAACGATGGAGCATGAGTTTCGCGCGCTCGTCCGCCAGCCAGGCGTCGCTTTCTACGAGTCCCGCGTCTTCAACGACCATGACATCACCCCCGACACTTTGCGCGCCATCGGTCCAAGGATCGCGCCGAGCGTCGCGCTCATCCTGCCGAACATTCCGCTCCATGTCGTCGCGTTCGGCTGCACATCGGCGACCATGACGCTCGGCGAGGACGCAGTCTTCGCGGAGATCCGCAAAGTCCGGCCGAATGTCGCCTGCACGACGCCCGTCACGGCCGCGCTGGCCGCATTTCGGGCGCTGGGCGCGCGGAGGGTCGGCTTGCTCACGCCCTACGCGCCGCAGATCAACGCCAATCTCGTCCGATATTTCGGCGACCGAGGCGTCAACATCGCGGCAGTGGCAACGTTTGACCGGCGCGACGACCGCGACGCCGCGCGCATTTCGGTCGCCTCGATCGAAGCCGCCGCGGAGCGCTTCGCCTCGACGTCGGGTGTTGACGCGATTTTCGTCTCATGCACGAGCCTCCGCGTCGCTGAGGCGGTCGCGCGGCTCGAGCGGCTGACCGGCGCGCCGGTCACCTCCAGCAATCACGCAATGGCCTGGCATTGTCTCAGGCTTGCGGGAGTCGACGATGCGCTCCCCGCCGCCGGACGACTCTTCGAACTCGCGGCCGTCTGATCGGCTTTCTTCGCCGCGCGGCGCTCGGCGCTGCAATCGAGGCGAGTCTCTGTAGACGCGGCCGCTGGCCGCGTCCCGCGCTCAGCGAGCGCGGCTACAATCGAGGGTCGCAGGGGCTCACGCCGCCGCCTTCTGGTAGTCCTTCACGTCGGTAAACGCGATCTTCGGCCAACGCTCCTGCTCGTACCGCAGGTTGAAGGCGCGGGACGCCATGAATGCCGGGGCGCCGTCGAGGTCGGAGGCGACGGAGGACGGACAGACGGCGAGGAACCGGCCGTCGCCGGGAAACGCAGTGGCAAGACCCTCGAAGTGAGGATTTATAAGACAGTGTTATTTAGTACTACTTGGAGGTTTTTGTCGTTTCGAGCTGCAGAAAAGTGAGATTAAGCAACTGAAAACATTGAGCCGCGCGCGAAACTGTACGCTGCGTCCACGCGTGCAATTTTAGGCCCGCGGACGAGCGCGAGGGACGGTAATCCGGAGCGCCGAGCGCAAGCCCAATAGGCGCTAAGCCGCCGCCTTCTGGTAGTCCTTCACGTCCGCGAAAGCGATCTTCGGCCAGCGCTCCTGTTCGTACCGGAGGTTGAAGGCGCTCGAGGCCATGAACACCGGCGCGCCGTCGAGGTCGGAGGCGATCGAGGACGGGTAGGACCCCAGGAACTTCTCCATCTCCGACTTGTCCGTCGACGACACCCAGCGGCAGACCTCGAAACGGCTCTGCTCGAACGAGACCGGCAGGCCGTACTCAGCGTTGAGCCGCTCGACGAGCACGTCAAGCTGGAGCGCTCCAACCACGCCGACGATCGCGGCCGCCCCGTCGTGTGGCAGGAACACCTGCACCACGCCCTCTTCCGCCATCTGCTGCAGGGCCTCGCGCAGCTTCTTGGCTTTCATTGCGTCGGCGAGCTTGACGCGGCGCAGGATTTCCGGGGCGAAGCTCGGCACACCGCGAAAGACGATCTCCTCGCCTTCGCTCAGCGTGTCGCCGATGCGCAAAAGCCCATGATTGGGGATGCCCACGACGTCGCCGGCGTAGGCCTCGTCGGCGAGCGAACGGTCCTGGGCGAAGAAGAACTGCGGCGCCGAGAGGGTGACGGGCTTGCCGGTGCGCACGAGCCTCGCCCGCATGCCGCGCTCAAGCCTGCCCGAGCAGACCCGCATGAAGGCGATGCGGTCGCGATGGTTCGGGTCCATGTTCGCCTGGATCTTGAACACGAAGCCGGTCATTTTCGGTTCGTCCGCCCTTACGGTCCGGCTCGCCGCGGCCTGGGCGCGGGGCGACGGGGCGAATTCAGCCATCGCGTCGATGAGATCCTTGACGCCGAAATCCTTCAGCGCGCTGCCGAACATGACCGGGGTCAGATGGCCCTCGAGAAAAGCCGGCTTGTCGAAGGCTTTGAGGCCCTCGACCGCGAGATGGAGCTCGTCGATCGCTTGCGCCCGCTCATGCTCCGGCAGGAGCCCTGCGACCCGCGGATCGTCGGGACCCGCGACAGGGATCGCCTCGGCGTCCTTGCCGAGCGGGGTCAGCATTTTGCGGCGGATGTCATAGGCGCCGGCGAGCGAGCGGCCGCGCCCGATCGTCCAGTTGAGCGGCGCTGTGTCGAGCGCCAGCGTCTTTTCGATCTCGTCGAGGAGGTCGAACGGGTCGCGCGTCTCGCGGTCCATCTTGTTGATGAAGGTGACGATCGGAATGTCGCGCAAGCGGCAGACCTCGAACAGTTTTCGCGTCCGCGCTTCGATGCCCTTGGCCGCGTCGATCACCATCACCGCCGAATCGACGGCGGTCAGCGTGCGGTAGGTGTCCTCGGAAAAGTCCTCGTGGCCGGGCGTGTCGAGAAGGTTGAAGACGCAATCTGCGTATTCGAAGGTCATGACCGAAGTCACGACCGAAATGCCGCGCTCGCGCTCGATGCCCATCCAGTCCGAGCGGGTCTTGCGGCGGTTCGCCTTGGCGCGCACCTCTCCCGCGAGCTGGATGGCGCCGCCGAAGAGCAGGATCTTTTCGGTGAGCGTCGTCTTGCCGGCGTCGGGGTGCGAGATGATCGCAAAGGTGCGCCGGCGCGCGACGGGGTTCAGTTCAGGCATCGAGCTTCAGGTTTTCGGGGAGATGGCGAGGCTTACTTAGTGCGAACCGGACGTCAGGGGAAGGGCGCGCCTCGGAGATCGCCCGCCCGACATTCGCGCTTGGAAGGCTGACTACATCGTGGCCTCGGAGGACCTATTCGCGGCCCGCCCGCCACGCCTCGATCCGATAGCGATCCGGCAGTCCGAACTCTTGCTTCAAAGCCGCCAACGATCTCAACAGTTTGTTCTCGTCTTCCAGGCTGTGCGGCTGACGCGCGAGTTTCGCCTCCGCGGCGCTTTGAAAGGCCGCAATTGCCAGCGAATAAAATTCCGCGCTTCCGGTAAATCGATAGTTGCCGGTTTCCCGCACCCGCCGGGCGAGCTGCTCGGCGCTCATATCGCCCTCAAAGTACCCCTCGAGAAGTTCCTTCATCAGTCGCTTGGCGCGAAGTCGACGGCGCCATGCCAAGTAAGAGCCTACGCTTGCAACGGCCAGGACTCCCAAAACGATGCCAATGATTATGCCCCTATCCATGGGCCTTGATTCCTATTTCCGCAACGATAGCCGCGCCCAGAGGCAGGGGAATCGCACTTGGAATTCTTCGGCTGCGTTGGCCGGGTTTTGCGTTTCGGATGGGATGGATTCTACCGGGTCGCGGATGATTCGTGGCGCGGGAGAATGTCTTGGATCGCTTTATCGAATGCTGGGACGGTTTGGATGACCCGCGCACTGGCAATGCCGCGCTGCACGACTTTCATGAGATTTTGGCGATTGCGATGTGCGCGGTTCTGTGCGGCGGGCAAGGCTCGGTGGACATGGGCCTGTTCGCCAAGGCGAAGGAGCCGTTCCTGCGCGGATTTCTCAAGCTCGAGAATGGCGTTCCCAGCCACGACACGTTCAGCCGGCTTTTCCGCATGCTCGATGCGGAGCAGTTCCGGGCGGCGTTTCAGCGGTTCATGGCGGGTTTCTCCGAGCAATGCGAAGGGGTTGTGGCGATTGACGGCAAGCTTCTGCGCCGCTCGTTCGACAGCGCCAGCGGCAAGTCGCCGTTGCACATGGTCTCCGCCTGGGGCTGCGAGCAACGCCTTGTGCTGGCGCAGATCGCCACCGACGCGAAATCAAACGAAATTACCGCCGTGCCGAAACTGCTGGAGATGCTGAGGCTGAAAGAAACGATCGTGACCGCCGACGCGCTCAATTGCCAGCGCGCCATCGCCCAGCAGATCGTCGATCAGGGCGGCGACTATGCCCTCGCCCTGAAGGGAAATCAGGGAACGCTTCATGATGACGTTGTGCTGTATCTCGACGATCCCGCCAGCAAGGCGATCACCGCCGGGCCGGTCGTCGAGGCCGATCATGGCCGCATCGAAACCCGCACGGCCACGGTCTCGACCGACATCGCGTGGCTGAACAAAGACCATCATTGGCCGGGCCTGGCCGCTGTCGGCAAGGTCGAGCGCCTCCGCCAAACCGCCGGCAAGACAACGTCCGAAACCGCCTATTATCTGCTCAGCACGCCTTTGACGCCCGAACGCTTCAACGACGTCGTCCGCTCGCATTGGGGCGTCGAAAATCGGCTGCACTGGCGGCTCGATGTCGTCATGAACGAGGATCAGGACCGCAGCCGTCTGGGAAACGGTCCCCACAATCTCGCCGTTCTCCGCCACATGGCCTTGAACGTCATGCAAAAAGATGGCGAAAAAGCCTCACTCCGGGGCAAGTTCAAGCGAGCCGGTTGGGACGAAGTCTACCTCGCCCGGCTACTGACCCTGTTTTGAAATGCGATTGCCCTGCGCCCAGAGGGGATCCCGCATTGACGTTGGTCAATTCCTTCGTGCGGCGAGCGCCATGCCCGGCAGGCATCCCGCTATCTCGAAAATCCAGTTTCGATTGGGCGAATCAGCAGCAATGGTCAATACCAAACGTCTTTGGCCCCTAGGAAGGTTCTCGTTCATGCTCGATCGTCCCAACACCCGCGATGGCTGGACCGCCCACGCCGCAGCCCTCAAGATCGAAGGCCGGGCCTTCATCGGCGGCGCCTATAGCCCCGCGCTCGACGGCGCGACTTTCGCCAAAATTTCGCCGATCGACGGCAAGGTCTTCGCCCATGTCGCAGATTGCGGCGAGGCTGACATCGATCGCGCCGTCAAGTCGGCGCGCGCGGCCTTCGAGAGCGGGGTCTGGCGCGACGCCGATCCACTGCAGAAGAAGAAGGTGCTGCTGCGCTTCGCCGAACTCATCCGCGAGCATGCCGAGGAGATCGCGATTCTCGAGACCCTCGACGTCGGCAAGGTGATCGGCAACGCGCTCGGCGTCGACGTCCCGTTCTGCGCCAATTGCATCCAGTACTACGCCGAGTTCGCCGACAAGCTCTTCGACGAGGTGGCGCCGCTGGGCCCGCACGATGTCGCCCTTGCGCGCAAGGAGCCGCTCGGCGTCGTGGGCGCGATCGTGCCGTGGAACTATCCGCTCATCATCGCCGCCTGGAAGCTGGGGCCCGCGCTGGTCGCCGGCAATTCGGTGATCTTGAAGCCAGCCGAGCAGAGCCCGCTCGCCTCGCTTTTCCTCGGCCGGCTCGCCAAGGAGGCGGGATTGCCCGACGGCGTGCTCAACATCGTGCCGGGCTTCGGCGAAAAGGCGGGGAAGCCGCTCGCGCTTCATCCCGACGTCGACATGATCGCCTTCACCGGCTCGACCGAGGTCGGCAAGCTGATGATGGTTTATGCGGGACAGAGCAACATGAAGCGGGTCGCGCTCGAATGCGGCGGCAAGTCGCCTCACGTCGTGATGCCGGACGCCGATCTCGACGCCGCGGCCGAAGGCATCGCCTGGGGCATCTACTACAATCAGGGCGAGACCTGCCATGCGGGCTCGCGCGTGCTGGCGCATTCCTCGATCCGCGAGGCGCTGGTGAAAAAGATCGCCGAGGTGCAGACGGCGCAGATCCCGCTCGGCCATCCCTTCGACGCCAGCGCGCAGCTCGGCGCGATGGTCGAGGAGCGGCAGATGGAGCGCGTGCTCGGCTATATCGCGCTCGGGGTGAAGGAGGGCGCCCGGATCGCGCACGGCGGAAAACGCGCTCTCGCCGAGACCGGCGGCTTCTATGTCGAGCCGACCATTCTCGACGGCGCGAGCAATCGTATGCGGATCGCGCAGGAGGAAATCTTCGGGCCTGTCGTCGTGGTGATCCCGTTCGAGACCGAGGCGGAGGCGGTGAGCCTCGCCAACGATTCGATCTACGGCCTCGCCGCCGCGGTGTGGACCGGCGATATGGGGGCAGCGCATCGCTTGTCGCGCGCGATCCGCGCCGGCACGGTCTGGGTCAACACCTACGACCGCTCGTCGCTCGCGACCCCGTTCGGCGGCTTCAAGCAGTCCGGATTCGGCCGCGACCGCTCGCCCCACGCGATCGACAAGTACGTGGACTTCAAGACCATCTGGACCCACTATCGGTAGACGTCCGGGCGGCATTCGCCGCAGGCCGCGGAGATGCCGAGCGATGGACGAGCGAAGCTGGGAGGGCCTTCTCGGTTCTGCGCTCGATATTCTCAACGGGTTGCGGGAGGCGGGCCTCGGCTCCCCGGACGTTGTCTTGGGCGGCGGAACGGTTTTGATGATGCGTATGCGTCATCGTCTGAGCCGAGACGTCGATCTCTTCCTACATGACGCGCAGTGGCTGGCGCGGCTAACCCCCCGGCTCAACGACCGCATTGCCGCGATGGTGCGCGACTACTCCGAGCAGGCCAATTCGTTGAAACTCGTTCTTTCAGAAGGCGACATCGATTTTGTGGTCGCGGGAAGCGTCACTGGCGCGCAGCCTCAGGAGACGCTCGAATTCGGCGGCCGCAAGATCGTCCTCGAGACGACGGAAGAGATCCTGGCGAAAAAGCTCTTCTTTCGGGCCGCCTTGCTCAAGCCGCGCGACGCTTTCGATCTTGTTGCGGCGTCGCTCGTCCAGCCGGCTGCAGCTGCGAGGGCCATCGAGGCCTCGAAACCGCGCCGGAGCCCACAGGTCAACCGGCTCCGCGAGCTCGCCGCTTTGCCTCTGGATCAACTGTCGCAGGACATCGTGCCGATCGGAGAATTCGCAAAGACGATTCCGACGATGATCGGCTCCGCTCTGGCCCTGATCGAGGGCGTCGACGACAGGGCTGGACAGACCGAATGACCGTTCGAGATCGCAGCTTCGATCCGACCGCCACCGCCCTGTCGGCCGTTCGGAACGCCAGCCGGAAGCCGGCCACGCGTGAAGACCTCAGGCGGATGCTCGAGACGGGCTCGGGCGAGCCTTCGCATCTGCGCGCGCTGTTCGGCGATGTCGATCTTCATACACTCTGTCGGCTTGCTGCGCTTTTCGCCATCGACAACCGGACGCTGGCGCGCTCCTACGTCGTCGCCCGGCGGAATGTCGCCGCCGCCAACGCGGAACTCGACGAATTCGCGGCGCAATTCGATTTCTGACCCGGCCCCAAAGAGAGACGATCGTGCCCGAACCCTTCCTTCCGCCGGCCCACGCGCTGAAGGCCGTCATCACCGGCGTTGAGATCACCCGGCATCGCCTCCATTTCGATCCGCCGTTCCACGCGAGCTGGGACACCAAGCCCCGCACTTTCTGGGACGCTGCGATCGTCGCCGTTCGCACCGATCTTGGCGTGACCGGTTACGGTTCAGGCGACATGATGCTCGGATTCGAGGGGCATGAAGCTTTGTTCGTCGGGGAGGACGCGCTCAAGCTCGAGCGCCACTGGCGCATCCTCAACAACATCAGCTTCCATGGGGGCCGTTGCTGGCCGCTCGATCTGGCGCTGTGGGACCTCGCCGGCAAGCTCATGGGGCAGCCGTGCTGGAAGCTTATCGGCGGCCTCTCCGACCGTGTGCGCGCCTATGCATCGTCCGGAACCTTACGCGGGCCCGACGCGCTCGCCGGCGCCGCGGAGCGGTATCTGGCCGAAGGATTCGTGGCGATGAAGATCCGCTTCCATCGAGGCGACTGGCGGGCCGACATCCGCGCCCTCGAGGCCGTGCGCAGGCGGGTCGGCGACCGCCTCGAGCTGATGGTCGACTGCAACCAGGGCTGGCGCATGTCGTGGGACGCCTATCCGCCCTGGTCGCTGAAGGACGCCGTCCGGGTCGCAAGGGAACTCGAGCGCCTCGGCGTCTACTGGATGGAGGAGCCGCTGCATCGCGGCGATCGCGACGGCATGCGGACGCTGCGCGGCATGACCGACCTCAGGATCGCCGGAGGCGAGATGACGCGGGAGCTCTACGAATTCCGCGACCTCATCGCCGCAGGCTCGCTTGATGTGCTGCAGCCGGACGCGGCGCTGGTCGGCGGCCTCACTGGGCTCCGCCGCGTCGCCTTGATGGCGCAGGAGCACAATCTCGTCTTCACGCCGCACACATGGACGAACGGGATGGGCGTCGTCGCCAACGCGCATCTGGCCGCGGGCCTCTGCGACGCGCCGTTCCTCGAGTTTCCCTACGATCCGCCCGAATGGGACCTCGACCGGCGCGACTATATGATGGCGGAGCCCTTGAGGGTCGATTCAGCGGGCACGATCATATTGTCCGATCGGCCTGGAATGGGCTATGAGGTTGATTTCAACGCGCTCGCAAAGACACGAGTTGCCTGACGGCTCTCCGGGCGCGGGGAGGACGGATGGATCGAAAGTGGTTGCCGCTGAACGCGCTCAGAGCGTTCGAAGCGGCTGGGCAGCACCTCAGCTTCACGGCCGCCGCCAATAGTCTGACGGTCGCGCAGAGCGCGGTCAGCCGTCACGTCATCGTGCTCGAGAACTTTCTCGGCGTGGCGCTATTCGAGCGCCGTCCCCAGCAGCTCGTGCTGACCGAAGCCGGCCGGCACATTCTGCCGGTCGTGTCGAAATCCTTCGACCGTATCGACCAGGCGCTCGGCGAGGTCATCAAGGAGAAGGGCCGGCCGAAACGCGTCCTTAAGGTCGCGCTGCCGACCTCGTTCGCGCACAGGCTCGCAATTCCGATCCTGCGCGACTTCCGCGCCGAGAACGCCGGAATCTCGCTCGAGATCGTCTCCAAGCCGACAACCGGTCCGGATGTCGACGGCGACATCGACATCGCCATCGTCTACTCCGAGCCGCGCGTCACCGACGCGATCCACGATCTCCTCTGGATGGTGCGCTCGACCCTGCTTTGCAGCCCGAAGCTGCTCGAAGGCGTCGATGCCAGCGATCCCGCGCGGTTCATCGCCGCGAACGACCTGTTGCATCTCAAGATCGATGGGCGGCCGCGCCACTTCTTCTGGGAGATGTTCGTACGCTCGATCGGACGGCCCGATCTTGCCGTCGATCGCGGGCTCGTCTTCGATACGCAGCAGCTCGAAGCGCAATATGCGATGAGCGGCGACGGGCTCGCGCTGCTCGATCCGCTGCTGTTCCATGAGGAGATCAAGGCGGGGCGCCTCGTGCGCCCGTTCGACCTCTGGCTCGATGAAGGCTACGGCTATTACCTAACGACCCATCCCGAGGACCTCAGCAACGAGGCGGTCGCATTGTTCCGCTCCTGGCTCATCGCCCGCTTCTCCGCCGGCCCGACCGCTCGGCCGGCGGAAGACGCCGGCGCGCCCGAGTCGCCGAAGGTGCGCGCGGCGAAATAGGCTCGAGCCGGAGCAATTTTGCATGTCGCGATGCCAATTTGGCGCGAGGCCGAAGAGCGCGGCCCGGCTAG
Organism: uncultured Alphaproteobacteria bacterium; assembly: GCA_963721905.1. Lineage (GTDB taxonomy): Bacteria > Pseudomonadota > Alphaproteobacteria > Rhizobiales > Beijerinckiaceae > Roseiarcus. The sequence goes on along the minus strand of CAVRMF010000024.1, from coordinate 42,428 downwards.
CCTGACCGCTGCTCGACGACCCGAAGGGAACCCATGTCCGCCGAAACAGAGCCCCAGGACACCGGCCGCCGGCGCCGGCGCGGCGCCGAGCGCGCCGCCGCTTCCGCGCCGCCGCCGGCCGCGCAGCCGGTTGCGCCCTTCGCGCCGGTCGAACTCGTTTCGAAGGACGAACTCGAATCAATCCATCGGGCCGCCTTAACGGTGCTGAAAGAGATCGGGATCGACTTTCTGCACGACGGCGCGCGCGCGATGCTAAAGGACGCCGGCGCCGACGTGGGGCCAGGCGCGCAGCGCGTGCGATTCGATCCGGCGCTGGTCGAAGCGAGGATCGGGCTCGCGCCGAAGGAATTCACGCTGCACGCGCGGAACCCGGCGCGAAATCTGACGATCGGCGGGCGCCATCTCGCCTTCGGCTCGGTCGCGAGCGCGCCCAATTCGTTCGATCGCGCCGGCGGACGAAGACCCGGCAATCATCGCGACTACCAGAACTTCATCCGCCTGGGGCAGACCTTCGATTCGATCCATTTCTGGGGCGGCTATCCGGTCGAACCGATCGACATTCATGCCTCCGTCCGCCATCTCGACGCGCTCTTCGACATGCTGACGCTGTCGGACAAGCCGATCCACGCCTACAGCCTCGGGCGCGAGCGCAATCTCGACGCAATCGAGATGATCAAAATCGCGCGCGGGATCGACGATGCGACGCTCGAGCGCGAGCCGTCGCTGTTCACCGTCATCAATTCGTCCTCGCCGCTGAGGCTCGATACGCCGATGCTCGAGGGCGTCATCCAGATGGCGCGGCGCAATCAGGTCGTGGTGCTGACCCCGTTCACCCTTGCCGGCGCCATGGCGCCGGTGACGCTCGCCGGCGCGCTCGCGCAACAGCACGCCGAGGCGCTGGCCGGCCTTATCATGACCCAGACCGTGCGGCGGGGCGCGCCGTTCGTCTACGGAAGCTTCACCTCGAACGTCGACATGAAATCCGGCGCCCCGGCGTTCGGCACGCCCGAATATATGAAGACGGCGATCGTCGGCGGGCAGCTCGCGCGCCGGCTCTCGGTCCCCTACCGCTCCTCGAACGCCAACGCCGCCAACTCCCTCGACGCGCAGGCCGCCTACGAGAGCGTGTTCTCGCTCTGGGGGGCGATCATGGGCGGCGTCAACTTTCTCATGCATGGGGCGGGCTGGATGGAGGGCGGCCTGCAGGCGTCGTTCGAGAAGATGGCGCTTGACGCGGAGCTCCTCGCCATGGTCGCCGAGTTCCTGCGGCCGCTGCGGGTCGAGGACCAGGATCTTGCGCTCGAGGCGATGCGCGAGGTCGGTCCCGGCGGGCACTTCTTCGGCGCCGAGCACACCCAGTCGCGTTACCGGACCGCCTTTTTCCCGCCGACGATCTCCGACTGGCGCAATTACGAGACCTGGCGCGAGGCTGGCTCGCCGACGGCCGCCGACGCGGCCGAGCGCATCGTCGCCGAACGCCTGCGCAATTATACCCCCCCTCAGTTCGAGCCCGAACGGCGCGAGGCGCTCGAGGCCTTCGTCGCCCGCCGCAAGGCCGAGGGCGGCGCGCCGACTGACTTTTGAAACCGATCGGCCTGCAGGTCCCGGCCCGTGATTCTGCGCGCGTGCATGCGTCGGTCGCGGGAGTTTTTTTCGCGTTCGGAATTGGCATCGGCCTTTGGGGCGGCGCAGCGGGCGCGATTCTTGCGCGCGCCGGCGTCGATCCCGCCGCCTTCGGAGCGATTCTGACTGCCTATACGGCCGCCTATCTCCTGGCGATGTCGGCCGCCGGCACGCTTGCGCATCGCTTCGGCGTGCGAAGGGTCCTCAGCATCACCGCAATCGCATTCGGAGCAGCCCTCTGCGCGCTCCTGAACGCCGAGACTGCACTGACGGTCGGCGGGATTCTGATCGGGTCCGGGCTTGTCGGCGGCGTCGTCGACGTGACGATGAACGCCGAAGGGGCCCGGATCGAACGGCGCCTCGGCCGGCCGATCCTCGCGCGCCTGCACGGGGCGGCCTCGGCCGGCATGGCGATCGGGGCGATTCTCGGCAGCCTGATCATCGCCAGCAGGGCGCCCTGGGCGGCGGGGCTCATCGCCGCGCTCGGCCTCGCCGCGGCGGCTCTCGCCTATGGCCGCACCGCCCGGGACGAGGCGGAGCCGGCGAAGGTCGCGCTGCCGTCGGCTGCGCGAGGCCTCTCCTTCGCGCCGGCTCTGATCGGGCTCGGAATTGTCATCGGCCTCTCGATCGCCGCCGAGACAGCGGCTTTGCTCTGGTCGACCCTGCTCCTGCGCGCCGAGGCGCCCCAACTCGCCGCGATCGCCGGTCTGGGCGCCGCGTTCTTTTCCGGCTGCCAGGCGATGCTGCGCTTCAATGCCGATGTTGTTCGGCTGAGGTTCAGCGACCAGCGGATCATCGTCGGATCGTTCGCGGTCGCGGCGGCCGGCTTCGCGGTTGTAGCGGCCGAGGGAGGCTTCGGAGCGAGCGTTGCAGGCTTCGCCCTCATCGGAGTTGGCACCGGCGCCATTGTTCCGTGCAGCTTCGCCCTCGCGGCGCGCCAGTCCGGGACCCAGCCGGCGATCGGACTTTCCTCCGCGTCGCTGTTCAGCGCGCTGACCCGACTGCCGGCCCCGCTCGCGACTGGGGCGATCGCGCAAAGCTTCTCGCTGCCGCTCGCGTTCGCCGCCTTCGCCGTGGCGCTCGCCGCCGCAGCGGCCGGCATGTCCGCCTTCGCGGCCTCGGAGCGTAATGCGAGCGCCGCAAAAAAGGTGTAGCGTTTTGGGGTTGCGTTCGCGGCCCTCTTTGGTCAGAAGTCCGGCGCATTGCGGCGCCGCAGCGTCAGAAACGCGGGGAATTGATGAGCAGGGTCCAGCCGGTGATCATGTGCGGCGGCTCGGGCACCCGAGTTTGGCCGGAATCGCGGGAGAGCTTCCCCAAGCAGTTCATTCCCCTGATCGGCGACCGATCAACCTTTCAGTCGATCGTCGAGCTCGTGGGCGATCGCGCGATTTTCGAGCCGCCGGTCGTCATCACCAATTTCGATTATCGCTTCCGGGTCGCCGAGCAGCTGACCGAGATCGGCGCCGAGGCGACGGTTCTGCTCGAGCCGGAACGGCGCGACAGCGCCGCGGCGGTCGGCGCCGCGGCGGCCTGGGCGGCGATGCGCGACCCCAAGACCATCGTCGCCGTGTTGGCGGCCGACCACATCGTCAAAGACGGGAAGCGATTCGCCGAACTCTGCGCCCAGGCCGCGGTCGCGGCCGCGGCAGGAGAGATCGTCACCTTTGGCGTCACGCCCGACCATCCGGCGACCGGCTACGGCTACATCCATCCCGGCGAGCCGCTCTCCGTCGATCCGCAGGTCCGCCGCGTCGAGCGGTTCGTCGAGAAGCCCAGCGAGGAGCGCGCCCAAGGCTTCATCGAGAGCGGCTATCTGTGGAACTCGGGCAATTTCGTGTTTTGCGCGGACGTGATGCTCGAGGAGCTCGCGCGTTTTGAGCCGGAGGTGGCCGCAGCGGCGAGCCAGGCGGTTGCGCTGGCGGGCAAGGATCTCAGCTTCATCGTTCTCGACCGCGAATCCTTCGTCAAGGCGCCGAAGATCTCGATCGACTATGCCGTCATGGAGCGAACCCACCGGGCCGCCGTGCTGGCCCTTGACGTCGGCTGGTCCGACGTCGGCCAATGGTCGACGGTCTGGCGGTTGAGCCCCCGTGACGCTGACGGCAACAGTCTCCGCGGCCGGGTGGTGGCGATCGATTCGTCGAACGTGCTGGTGCGTTCGGACGAACATCTGGCCGCCGTCATTGGCCTCGACAACATCATCGTTGTGTCGACCGGCGACGCCGTCCTGGTCGCTCACCAGTCGAAGGCGGACAAGGTCAAGCAGCTGGTCGAACAACTGAAAGCGGAACGCCATCCGGAGGCGACTCAGCACCGGCGGATGTATCGCCCCTGGGGCTATTACCAGAGCATCGATCAAGGCGCGCGCTATCAGGTCAAGCGCATCGTCGTGCGGCCAGGGGGACGACTGTCGTTGCAGAAGCACTATCACCGCGCCGAACACTGGATCGTGGTGCGCGGCGCCGCCGAAGTCTCCCTCGACGGCAACGAACATCTGGTGCACGAGAACGAATTCGATCTATCTGCCGATCGGCTCCAATCACCGGCTCGGCAATCCCGGCAAGATCGATCTCGAACTGATCGAAGTGCAGACGGGCAGCTACCTCGGCGAAGACGACATCGTACGCTTCGAGGACGTCTATAATCGCATCTGACGTCTGGCGGCGCCCCCGAGAGGGCGCCGCCGCCAGAGGTTGCGGTTTTCAGGCTTCAGGACTGTTCGTGCGAGGCGGCGCGGGCGATTTCGTGAATGTCCGCCCGATCGATGCCGATATCGTGCAGTTCACGATCAGAATAGCCGGAGAGCTCCTGCACCACGCTCCAGTAAGTCCGGCGAGCGCGCAAAAAGCGCATGAGAGAGAGTAACATGATGGCGGTCTCCTGTGCTTGAACCGCCCTCCTTCAGTCAGTCCCTGAACTCACAGGAACCATAGGTCGCTTCTTCTCCTAGGCGCTCCACATAAATTGCTGCGCTGCAAAAGTCAATGTGCGGCGCGAAAATTGATGTAATTTTTGCATAACTAAATCGCGGCGGCTGAGTGACTTCGCGGGAAAATCGCTCAAAAAGCCGAGAGAATGATCGATTTTAGCTCGATTCCATGTCTACCCATGCAACGAGCGCATATCTGGTTCCCGCAGGCGGAATCGCCCTCATTGGCTCGCCATCGCCGCCTTGAGGTTCTGGTCGACCTTGTCGAGGAAGCCGTCGGTGGAAAGCCACTTCTGCTCCGGCCCGACGAGCAGCGCTAGGTCCTTAGTCATGTAGCCGGCCTCGACCGTCTCGACGCAGACCCTCTCGAGCGTCTCGGCGAATTTGGCGAGCTTGTCGTTGCCGTCAAGCTTGGCGCGATGGGAGAGGCCGCGCGTCCAGGCGAAGATCGAAGCGATCGAATTGGTCGAGGTCTCGCGACCCTTCTGGTGCTCGCGATAGTGGCGCGTGACCGTGCCGTGCGCGGCCTCGGCCTCGACCGTGCGGCCGTCCGGGGACATCAGAACGCTCGTCATCAAGCCGAGCGAGCCGTAACCTTGAGCGACGGTGTCGGACTGGACGTCGCCGTCGTAGTTCTTGCAGGCCCAGACATAGCCGCCCGACCATTTGAGCGCGGAAGCAACCATGTCGTCGATCAGCCGGTGCTCGTAGGTGATGCCGAGGCTCGCGAATTTTGACTTGAACTCGTGCTCGTAAACGTCCTGGAAAATGTCCTTGAAGCGTCCGTCATAGGCCTTCAGAATCGTGTTCTTGGTCGAGAGATAGACAGGATATTTGCGCATGGCGCCGTAGTTCAGCGAGGCGCGGGCGAAATCGCGGATCGAGTTGTCGAGGTTGTACATCGCCATCGCCACGCCGCCGCCGGGGAACTGGAAAACCTCCCTCTCGATCACCGCGCCGTCGTCGCCCTCGAAACGGATGGTGAGGCGCCCCTTGCCCGGAACCCTGAAGTCGGTCGCGCGATACTGGTCGCCGTAAGCGTGGCGGCCGACGACGATCGGCAGCGTCCAGCCGGGAACGAGGCGGGGCACGTTCCTGCAGATGATCGGCTCGCGGAAGATGACGCCGCCGAGAATGTTGCGGATCGTGCCGTTCGGGCTTTTCCACATCTCCTTGAGATGGAATTCCTTGACCCGCGCCTCGTCGGGCGTGATGGTCGCGCATTTCACGCCGACGCCGCAGGCCTTGATCGCCAGGGCCGCGTCGACCGTCACCTTGTCGTTGGTCGCGTCGCGATGTTCGATGGACAGATCGAAATACTGCAGTTCGATATCGAGATAGGGGTGAATCAGCTTCTCCCGGATGAGCTGCCAGATGATTCGGGTCATCTCGTCGCCGTCCAGCTCGACAACCGGATTCTCGACCTTGATCTTGGACATCGGGAGCAGCTTCCTTGTGGATTGGGAGATCGTCGTGGAGTCTTGCGCCCTATAGCACCGGCCCGGAAACCGGCCTAGTTCTGCTTTAGGCGACCGGACGCCGCGGCATCGACAAATCGCCATCGACAAATCAGCAAGTTTCCCATAAGCCTGTTGGCATAGTTTCGGGAGGGGACCTGAGGCTGGGCGGGTATGGCGAAGACGATCGTTTTCATGCACGGCGCGTTCATGACGCCGCTGTGCTGGGAGCACTGGATCTCCTCGTTCGGGGCCAGGGGCTATAGGTGCTTTGCGCCTGCCTGGCCGGGCCGGGATCGCCCGGTCGGGGCCTTGCGCGCCGCGCATCCGGACCCCGAGCTCGGTCGGCTGACGCTTGACGCCGTGATTGGGCGCTTCGCCGAAGCGATCGACGCGCTGGAGGGAAAGCCAATCCTCATCGGCCATTCGACCGGCGGCCTCGTAGCACAGATCCTTCTCGGCCGCGGCGCCGCCGCCGCCGCGGTCGCGATTTATTCGACGCCGTCCGGCGCGGTTCGGCCCATCAGCCGTTCGTACTGGCGCTCGAACTGGGGCATGATCGGCCCCTTCGCGGATGCGGGGACGCCAAAGGCCATGACCTTTGAGGAGTTTGAACAGTCCTTCGCCAACAGCATGCCACCCGAAGCGCAAAGGGCGGCGTTCGAGCGATATATCGTGCCGGAATCGCGCAAGCTCGCGCGCGACGCGCGCGGCGCCGCCGGCCGCATTGATTTCGCCAAGCCCCACCCTCCGCTTCTGATGACGGCGGGCCTTGCCGACCGCATTACTCCGGCGCGGCTCAGTTTCAACAGTTTTTCACGCTACAGGCAGCGCGGCTCGATCACCGAATTCCGTGCCTTCGACGGCCGGGACCACATGGTCGTCGTCGAGCCGGGCTGGGAGGAGGTCGCCGATTTTGTCGCCGATTGGCTGGAAAAGCTCGGAGAGTGAGGCGGCGCCGGCGCGCCGTCCGCGCTCTGGTCCGCGCGGCCGGAGGCTCGGCGGGCCCGGGCCTTGATCCGGGCGACGATCGGGGTCGGGCGCGCCCTCCGTCGAGGTCTCGCGCTCGTCTTTTTGACGCTGGTCCTCTTCGACCCCTGCGCATCGGCGGACGAGGCCGAACCCGCGAGCGACAACGCGCTCGCGACGCTCTGCGGCATCGTCGAGACGTCGGCGAAATCCGAGGGGCTGCCGGTCAATTTCTTCACGCGGCTCATCTGGCGGGAAAGCGCGTTTCAGCCCGGCGCCGTCAGTCCGGCGGGCGCGATGGGCGTCGCCCAGTTCATGCCGGGCACGGCTTCCGAGCGCGGCCTTGCGAACCCGTTCGATCCGGCGACCGCGATCCCGGCCTCGGCGAAGCTGATCGCTGAACTCACTCAGCGCTTCGGCAATCTGGGCCTCGCGGCGGCGGCTTATAACGCAGGGCCAAACGCGGTCACCGCCTGGCTTTCCGGCGCCGGCTTCATGCCGTTCGAGACGCAGGACTATGTGCTCGCGATCACCGGCCACGACGTCGAGGAATGGCGCGGGGGGAAGCCGCCGTCCTCGGCGGCGCCCGATCCCGCCGACTCCTGCCTGGTCTCGATCGGAAAGCTGCGCGTCGAGCGCGGTCCTCAGGGCTCGCCCGTCGTTTCGGGCCTCTTTGCGCCCTGGGGCGTGCAGGTCTCCGCCAGCTTCTCCAAGGACTCCGCGCTGCGCGCCTTCGCCCGCGTCCGACACGATTACGCAAGCGTCATCGGGGACATGACCCCGTTCGTTCTCGGCTCAGTCTTGCGAAGCCGAGGCTGGCGACCGTTTTATCGCGTGCGCCTGCCCGCGCAGACCGGCAGCGAAGCAAAAAGACTCTGCGATCGCATTCAGGCCGTGGGCGGCGCCTGTGCCGTGCTCCGGAGCTGACCGCGTTCCCGGTTGAGAGGAGCGGTATTGTCGAAAAGGCGGAAGCAGAGCAGTTTAGCCGTGTTACGCGCCAGTCAGCGGGCGCAGCCATGGCTGCTTCCAGGGCCAATTGGGAGAGATCTGATGCTTGGGTTGATGCAGCGTTATCCGTTGTTGATTTCCTCCCTCATCGTCCATGCCGCCCGGCACCGCGGCGGCGCGGAGGTGGTTTCCAACCTCGGCGGCGCCTCGCTCCACCGCACCAACTATGCCGAAGTCGAGCGCCGCAGCCGGCGGCTTGCGCGCGCGCTTGAGAAGCTCGGCATCGGTTTCGGCGATCGCGTGGCGACGCTCGCCTGGAACGATTACCGCCATCTCGAGCTCTACTACGGCGTCTCGGGCATGGGGGCGGTGTGCCACACCGTCAATCCGCGGCTCTCCCCCGACGACATCGCCTTCATTATCGACGACGCCAAGGATTGCGCGATCTTCGCCGACCCCTCCTTCGTCGCGCTGTTGGCTGAGATCGCGCCCAAGGTGAATTCCTTCGTCCGCTCCGTGGTGCTTCTGACCGACGCGGCCGGGATGCCTGACGTCAAGCTTGCGCCCGGCATGCGCCTCTACTGCTACGAGACGCTGATGGCCGAGGCGGACGAGGATTACGTCTGGCCCGAGTTCGACGAGAACACGGCGAGTGCGCTCTGCTACACCTCGGGCACAACCGGGCGGCCGAAGGGAGTGCTCTACAGCCATCGCGCGACGATGCTGCACACCTACGCCACCAATACGCCGGATATTTTCGGGCTCCGCGCGGTGGACCGGGTGCTGCCGGCGTCGTCGATGTACCACGCCTGCGCCTGGGGCCTGCCGTATTGTGCGACGATGGTCGGCGCGACCCTGATCCTGCCGGGTCGGCATCTCGACGGCGCCAGCCTGCACAGAGTGCTCGAAGCTGAGCGTGTCACGCTGACCGCGGGCGTTCCGACGATCTGGCTCGGGCTGCTCGCCCACCTCGAGAGCAGCGGAGCGCGGCTGACGCAACTCAAGCGCCTGCTGGTCGCCGGCTCCGCGCTGCCGCGGCTCATCGTCGAGGCCTATTCGCCGATGGGCGTCAACGTCGAGCAGGGCTGGGGCATGACCGAAACGACCCCGATCGTCACCTACAATGCGCCCACGCCAGCGAGCGCAGCGCTGACCGGCGAGGACGCCATGCGCCAGCAGCTGAAACAGGGCCGCGCGGCCTGCGGCACCGATATCAAGATCGTCGACGCGGAAGGGCGAGAACTGCCTTGGGACGGCAAGGCGTTCGGCGACTTCCTGGTGCGCGGCCACTGGGTCGCCCGCGAATATCTCAATCGCGGCGCCGAGGGCGCCGCCGACGCTGACGGCTGGTTCCGCACGGGCGACGTCTGTACGATCGATCCGGACGGGTGCGCCGAGATCGTCGACCGTTCCAAGGATGTCATCAAGTCGGGCGGCGAGTGGATCAGCTCGATCGCGCTCGAAAACATCGCCGTCTCGCATCCGGCCGTCGCCGAGGCTGCGATCGTCGCCGCGCGTCATCCGAAATGGCAGGAGCGCCCGCTGCTGCTCGTCGTGCCGCGCGCCGGCGCGACAATCGATCGGGACGAACTTCTAAACGTCTTCACCGGGAAGGTGGCCAAGTGGTGGCTCCCCGACGACGTGGTGGTCGTCGAGGAGTTGCCGCACACCGCGACCGGCAAGCTCAACAAACTCGCGCTGCGCGCGCGGTTCCAGGACTACCTGTTGCAGCCGCAGAAGGCGTGAGCCGCCACTCTTAGTCGCGTCAGCGCGACCGGCGTCCCGCCCGGTCGAGCGTCGCGAGCTCCTCGTCCGACAGCGTTATCGCCGCGGCGCCGACGTTCTCCTCGAGATGGGCGACCTTGCCGGTGCCCGGAATCGGCAGCATGACGGGGCTGCGCTTCAAGAGCCAGGCGAGCGCGATCTGGCCGGGGCTCGCCTTGTGCTTGCGGGCGATCGCGTCGAGCGCCGAGCCGTCGCGCGTGAGTTCGCCGGAGCTAAGCGGAAACCACGGGATGAAGCCGACGCCATGCCTCGCGCAATAGTCGAGCGCGGCCTCGCTCGCGCGGTCGGTCAGATTGTAGCGGTTCTGGACGGTCGCGACAGGGAAGACTTTCGACGCCGCCTCGATCTCCGCGACGCTGACTTCCGAGAGGCCCGCACAGCGGATCACCTTGTCCCGGAGCAGGGTCCGGATCGCGTCAAACTGCTCGTTCGCCGGCACTTTTGGATCGATGCGATGCAATTGCCAGAGATCGATCGTCTCGACGCCGAGCCGCCAGCGGCTCTTATGCGCCTGCTGGATGAGGTATTCTGGCCGGCCTAGGGCGATCCAGACGTCGGGTCCGGTGCGTGCCAGGCCGCTCTTGGTCGCGACGCGGATCCCGCGATAGGGGTGAAGCGCCTCGCGGATCAAATCCTCGGAAAAATCGGGACCGTAGGAATCCGCAGTGTCGATGAAGTCGACGCCGAGTTCGGGAAGGCGGTGGAGCGTCCGCAACGCCTCCGCCCGGTCTCGCGGAGGCCCCCAGATTCCCTTGCCCACGATGCGCATCGCGCCATAGCCGAGACGGTTGACTTCGAACGCGTTGCCGATGCGGAAGCGTCCCGATTGCGCAGCGTTGATCATGACGAGTCCTCGGAGTTGGCGGCGTTCAGGGCCAGCGCGCCTCGGGCGGCATGGACGACAGAATTGAGGCGATATTGCCGCCCGTCTTCAAGCCGAAGATCGTGCCCCGGTCATAAAGCAGATTGAACTCGACGTAACGGCCCCGGCGGATCAGCTGCTCCTCCCGCTCGGCCGCGCTCCAGGGGGTGAGCGCATTCCGCCGCACGATCTCGGAATAGGCGGCGATGAAGCTCTCGCCGACGTCGCGAACGAAAGCGAAGTCGTCGTCGAAAGCGGAATTCGAGGCGTCGCCGGCGCTGTTGAGCCAATCGAAGAAAATGCCGCCGATTCCACGCGGCTCGTTGCGGTGCTTGAGAAAGAAATATTCATCGCACCAGGTTTTGTAGCGTTCGGCGTCGGCGACCTTCTTATGGCGCTCGCAGGCCGCGCGCATCGCGGCGTGAAACGCGATCGCGTCGGGATCGTCCTGGCGTCGGCGCTTCTCGAGCATCGGGGTGAGGTCGGCGCCGCCGCCGAACCAGGTCTTGGTCGTGCGCACGAGCCGCGTGTTCATGTGCACAGTCGGCACATGTGGGCTCCAGGGATGGGCGATGACCGAAACGCCCGCGGCCCAGAAGCGCGGGTCGCTCGCCGCGCCGGGAATCTGGGCGGCGAATTCCTCCGGGAAGGCGCCATAGACGGTCGAGTAATGCGCGCCCATTTTTTCGAACAGGCGCCCGCGCAGCATCGCCATCCGGCCGCCGCCGCCGGGCGCGCCGCTCGCGTCGGTGCGTGTCCAGGGCTCGATCGCGAAGCGGCCGGGTTCGCGCGTTTGATCCACGCCGGTGAATTCGCGCTCCAGCTCCTCCATCGCCGCGACGATCTTGCCCTGCAGCGTCTCGAACCAGTCTTGCGCGCGGGCGAGACGCGGATCGTCCGAAGGCGGCTCGTTCGTCAGCGTCATCGCCCGCGGACCCGCGCCACGAGGCGCTCGACATGCTCGACCGGCGTCTCAGGCAGGACGCCGTGGCCGAGATTGAAAATATGCGCGCGTGCCCCGAATCCGCCGAGCACACGGTCGATTCCCTCGTCGAGTCCGTCGCCGCCCGCGACCAGCGCCAGCGGATCGAGATTGCCCTGCAGCACGATCCGTTCCGGCAGAGCCTCGACCGCCGCGCGCGGCTCGACGCCCGTGTCGAGGCCGATCGCCGCGACGCCCGGCATATGCGCGAATTTTCCGAGCTGCGTCGCCGCGCCCCTCGGGAAGGCGATGATCCGCGCATCGGGCCTTTTCGCGCGAACTTTCGCGACGACGTCGGCGATCGGCGCGACGCACCAGCGCTCGAACTCGGCCGGCGGCAGGACGCCCGCCCAGGAATCGAAAATCTGCACCGCTTCCGCGCCCGCCGCGAACTGGCGCGTCAGATACGCGGCCGAAGCGTCGACGAGGCGCTCGATCAGCGCCGCGAAGAGTTTTGGCTGGCGATAGGCGAAGAGCCGCGCCGGCGCCTGGTCTGGCGTCCCGCGACCTGCGATCATGTAGCTCGCGACCGTCCACGGCGCGCCGCAAAAGCCGATCAGCGCGACGTCGCCGGGCAGCGCCGTTTTGAGCCGATCGAGCGTCTCGAACACCGGCGCGAGCCTCGACCAGTCGGGCTCTTCGGCGAGCTTTGCGAGCCCGCCGGCGTCGGCGATCGGATCGAGACCGGGGCCTTCGCCGGTCTCGAACGCGACCGTCTGGCCGAGCGCGTCCGGGATCACCAGAATGTCGGAAAAAAGGATCGCCGCGTCGAAGCCGAACCGGCGGATCGGCTGCAGCGTCGCCTCGACCGCGAAGGCGGGCGTATAGCAGAAATCGAGGAATGTCGCGGCGCGGCAGCGCATCTCGCGGTACTCCGGCAGATAGCGTCCCGCCTGCCGCATGAGCCAGATCGGCGGCCTCGCCTGCCGCTCGCCCGCGAGCGCGGCGAGGAAGGGTTTCTGCGCGCGCGAGGCCGGCTTCGTCGAGTTCGACGACCGCTCCTTCTTCCCGCTTGCTCACGGACTGACGCATTGAAGGTGCTAACTCCTCGCGAGCCAAATGGCCTCACTGCGAAACACGGTCAAGCCCCTGCACAAAGCGTAACGAGTGCGGATGGGTCATTGTTTGCTTGGCGGAGCGGACCGCGGCTCTCCCCCTCTCCCCTTGCGGCAGAGGGGTCAGGGGTGAGGGGTCCGCGCCGCTAAGGCGCGCGGTGCGAAGGCGCTTCGCGACCCCTCAGCCGGCGCTTCGCGCCACCTTCTCCCGCAGGGGGAGAAGGGGAGCGCCGCGCCTATTCCGCCGCCTTCTTCATCTCGGGATAGACGCACTGAGCCGGGTCCTCCGCGGCGGGCCTGAGCCGGATGACCTTCGCCTCTTCGAAGCGGAGCCCCAGCGTCTTCCACACGTCGACCAAAGATTCGACCAGGTCCGCGACCTGCGCCTCGTTATGCGCGGGCGTCGGGGTGATGCGCAGCCGCTCCGTGCCTTTGACGACGGTCGGATAGTTGATCGGCTGGATATAGATCGCGTGCCGCTCGAGCAGGAGCTGGCTCGCCGTTCGGCACCTCTCGGCGTCGCCGACGAACACCGGCACGATATGCGACGGATTGTCCATCACCGGCAGGCCTGCCGCACGCAGCGCGTGCTTGACCAGCCGCGCCATATGCTGATGGCGCTCGCGCTCGGCGTTCGAGCGCTTGAGATGCCTGACGGCGGCGGTTGCGCTCGCCGCGACGCTGGGCGGCATGGTCGAGGTGAAGATGAACGAGGGCGCGTAGCTCCTCACCGCGTCGATCACCGCCGCGTTCGCCGCGATATAACCGCCGAGCGAGCCGAAACCCTTGGCGAGCGTCCCCTCGATCACGTCGATGCGCCTCGCCAGCCCCTCGCGCTCGCTCAAACCGCCGCCGCGCGGCCCATAGAGGCCGACCGCATGGACCTCATCGATATAGGTCATGGCGTTGTAGCGTTCGGCCAGCGCCACGATCTCGCCGATCGGCGACATGTCGCCGTCCATCGAATAGAGGCTCTCGAACACGACGAGCTTGCAGCGGTCGATCGGCTCAGCCTTAAGCAGCTCCTCGAGATGAGCGACGTCGTTGTGGCGCCAGACCTTCTTCTCGCAACCCGACCGGCGCACGCCCTCGATCATCGAATTGTGGTTGAGCGCATCGGAGAGAATGAGGCAGTTCGGCAAGAGGCTCGCGATTGTCGAGATGGCGGCGAGATTGGAGACCCAGCCCGAGGTGAAGGCGAGCGAAGCGGGCTTGCCGTGCAGGTCGGCGAGCTCGGCCTCGAGCTGCACGATCGGATGGTGGGTCCCGGAAATGTTGCGCGTGCCGCCGGCGCCGGCGCCGTAGGCGCGCGCCGCCCGAACCGAGGCCTCGATCACATCCGGGTGGCCGCCCATGCCGAGATAATCGTTCGAGCACCAGACGGTGACTTCGCGAGGGCTATGCTCCTCTCCGGCCGGGCGCCACATCGCCATCGGAAAGCGGCTCGCGTCACGCTCGAGATTGGCGAAGATGCGATAGCGTTCCTCCGCCTTCAGGCGGTTGATCGCATCCTCGAAGCGCCGCTCGTAATCCATCATGCGCCCTTTATACAGGGTTCGGCGCCTCGAGCGCCATTCCCCCACTGCCTGAAATCGCTAACCGCCCGGCGCGGCCTTGTCCAGTATACCTGGGGTGAGCCTGCGCGACCGATTGGCGCAGCCCCGTCGCCGACCTGCTCGAAGAGAGGCGATAATGGCGCCGCAGACCCGGGTGAAAATGACGAATCTTGGGCGCGGCCGGTTGCGTTGCTATGGTCCTCGCTCCCCGAACCCCGGAGCGCCCCCCAATGATTGACCTCTACTACTGGCCGACGCCCAATGGCAAGAAAGTCACGATCCTTTTGGAAGAGCTTGGCACGCCGTACACGATCGTGCCCACCAACATCGGCAAGGGCGACCAGTTCAATCCGGATTTCCTGAAAATCTCCCCCAACAATCGAATGCCTGCGCTCGTCGATGATGCGCCGGCGGACGGCGGGCCGCCGATCAGCATTTTCGAATCCGGCGCGATTCTGATGTATCTCGCCGAGAAGGCGGGCCGCTTCTATCCGCAGGACATCCGCCACCGCTATGAAGTGAACCAGTGGGTGATGTGGCAGATGGCCAATCAGGGACCGAAGCTCGGAGAGGCCGGCCACTTCCTGCGGCTCGGCGACAAGCAGGGCGACCAGTCCTATGCGGTCCGAAGATTTACCGACGAGGCCAACCGGCTCTACGGCGTCCTCAACAACCGGCTCTATGACCGGCGCTATCTCGCCGGCGACGAATACACCATCGCCGACATGATCTCATACCCGTGGACGGTGAACTGGAAGGGGCAGCAGCAGAACATCGACGAGTTCAAGTACTTCAAGCGCTGGTTCGAGGAGCTGAGTGCCCGCCCCGCGGTCCAGCGCGGCCTCGCCGTGACCGCCGGTCCGACGGAGGACCCCGAGACGTTATCGCCCGAAGAGCGCGAGCGCCGCGTGAAGCTGCTCTTCAACCAGCGCGCCCGGCCCGCTCCGGCCGAATGACGGAGACGATCGGGCGGGCGCGGTGGGGCGGCAGGAGCGTCGTCATCGCGAGGAGCGAAGCGACGCGGCGATCCAGTGCCGCCGCGTTTTCCCCGTCCGTGCCGCAGCGACCGCCTGCGTCGCAATGTTGCCATTGTCAGGAGATCGGCGCAGTCTCAGCCTTGGTCAGGCTGTCATCGGGCGAAGGCGGCGCCAAATGAGCGCAACGGCGAAGATCGGCGCGGCCACCCACGCGGGGACAGCGCGCTCGTGGGCGCCGGCGGCGCTCGCCTGCATGGGCGTCGTCTTCGGCGACATCGGCACGAGCCCGCTCTATACGCTCAACGTCGCCGTGAAGTCCGCCAGTCCCGACGGGCAGGTTTCCCCTGAGGCGGTGCTCGGCATCGTGTCGCTGATCTTCTGGTCGCTGATCATCGTCATCTCGATCAAATACGCGATCCTCATCATGCAGGCCGACAACCACGGCGAAGGCGGCATTCTGGCGCTGCTTGCGCTGGTCAGCCCGCGGCGCGCCAAGCGCAACACTTGGCGCGCGGCCATGGTCGTGATCGGCCTTATCGGCGCCACCCTGCTCTACGGCGACGGCACGATCACGCCGGCGATTTCCGTCCTGAGCGCGATCGAGGGGTTGAAGATCTATGCGCCCCAGATGAGCCGCTTCGTGGTTCCGCTGACGGTCGTCATCCTCGTCGTCCTGTTTCTCATCCAGCGCAACGGCACGTCCTTTATCGGCGGCATATTCGGGCCCGTCATGCTGATCTGGTTCATCATCGCTGGCGTGCTCGGGATCGGGGGAATCGTGAAGTCGCCCGCGGTGCTCGCGGCGCTGAGCCCGCTGCCCGCCGTCAGCTATTTCTCGCATGCCGGGCCGATCGCACTGATCGTGATTGGCGGCGCTTTCCTGGCGGTGACCGGCGGCGAAGCGTTCTACGCCGACATGGGACACTTCGGGCCGATTCCGATCCGCATCGCCTGGTTCGGCGTCGCGCTGCCGGCGCTGACCCTCAATTATTTCGGCCAGGGCGGGCTGCTCCTCGCCGAGCCGAATTCCCCCGCCGTCATTGACAGCCCGTTCTACGCGCTCGCCCCGCAATGGTCCCATTATCCGCTCGTGCTCCTCGCAACCGTCGCGACCGTGATCGCCTCGCAGTCGATCATTTCCGGCGCCTATTCCATGACGCAGCAGGCCATCAGTCTCGGCTTTCTGCCGCGCATGAAGGTGGTCCATACCGAAGGCCGCGAGATCGGCCAGATCTACGTCCCCTTCGTCAACTGGGCGCTCGCGCTGGGCACGCTCACAGCCGTGATCGGCTTCGGGTCGTCGGACGCGCTGGCTGGCGCGTTCGGCATCGCCGTGTCGCTCCTGATGGTGATCACCACGTTGCTGGCGACTTTCGTCGCGCTGCACTGGAAGCACAATCCGCTGATCGTCTATTCGGTCAACGGCAGCCTTCTCGCGCTCGACCTGCTCTTCTTCGCCTCGACCGCGACCAAGCTCTTCGACGGCGGCTGGTTCCCGTTGCTGATCGCCTTTGTCATCTCGTTCCTGATGCTGACCTGGCGCAAGGGCGAGGAGGTCATGGACACGGTTCGCCTCGAGGTCCGCCAGCGTTCGCAGGAGTTCATCGAGGGACTCCGGCGCAACCCGCCGATTCGCCTCCCGGGCACGGCCATCGTGCTTGGCCGCATGGCCAAGGGCGTGCCGCTCGCGCTTTCGCACAACGTCTACTGCAATCATGTGCTGCATGAGCGTGTGCTTCTGGTCGCGGCGAACATAGCCGAAGTGCCGCGGATGCCGGACGAGGAGCGTGTCCTCGTCAGGCCGCTCGGCGAGGGCCTCACCCGCGTCGAGATACGCTTCGGCTTCATGGACGAGCCCAACATTCCCGAGGCGCTCGCCATCGGCGTCGCGCAGGGCCAGATCGAGCCGTTCGATCCTAAGCGGGTGATCTACTACACGGGTCACGAGACGATCATCCCGTCCGGTCGCCGCCCCGGCCTGCCCCGATGGCGCGAGGCGATCTTCGCCTTCCTGCATCACAACGCCCAGCGTCCGGGCGCGTTTTTCAAGATTCCCGGCTCGCAGATCATGGAAATCGGCGTCGAATTCGAGATTTGAGCCCTCCCTTCTCCCGCTCGCGGGAGAAGGTGGACGCGCCGAAGGCGCGGCCGGATGAGGGAGCGACGCGGCGATCCAGGGCCGCAGCCGCCACTTTATCCCTCATCGGCTCCTGTGTCCGCCCCGCCCGCCGGCAGCTAACGTGGCGGCAGCTCCTCGAAGGTCGGCACGCCCTCGGCGATGCAGTTGAAAGCCTGCTTGTCCTTGGTGTTGATCGCCATCTGCGAGAGTCCGAATTGGCTCGGATCGTCGAGCGTGCCCGCCTTGAGGACAATGGCGCGGAGGCCTGGGCGGCGCGTCGCCAGATGCGTGCCGCAATCCCCGCAAAACTCCCGCGTGACGGCGTTCTCGAGATCATCGCGCTTGAACCGCCGAGGCTCGCCGTTCGTGAAGCGAAAACCTTCGGGCGGCATCAGCATGAACATGTTCGCCGCGCCGCCGGAGAAATATTGGCAAGGACGGCAGTGGCATTGCGCTCTCAGCATCGGCTCTCCCGCCGCTTCGTAGCGAACCCGGCCGCAATAGCATCCGCCTTCCAGCTTCATGCTTTCCTCCCGCCGGTCAGTTAGGGCGCCGCCGCCCGCCGCGCACGGCGACCATCCGTCATTGATTGCTTGAAGGCGATTTTGCGCGAAAGGAATGCGAACTCAAGGACGGCCCAAAGGGCCGCCGCCGGAGGCGGTGCGCCCATAGGGCGCATCCTTGACTTCGAATTCCTTTCGCGCCCCGCTCCGCCAAAGCAAACAATGACACCATCCGCACTCCAGGCGCGCTGCGGCCGCGTGCAGAGGACATGCCTGATCGAGCGCGCGGGACTTGGGGACGAATCCAATTCAACAGTTGATATCATCGACGTCCGCCGAACCTCTATTGACGGCGATCGCGTGGATGTAATGATGTGAACCGTGCGGCTGGCGGCCCGATGCAGCAATCTGTCGCGCAACAATTTGAAACGCGATGGGGCGTGGATGTTCCGTTGGGTTGCCAGTGTAGGAATAGCCCTCTCTCTCTGCGCCTGTGCGGCGCCACCCGAGAGCATCGCTCCCTCTTACGTGAGCCCAATGAGCTATAGTAGCTTTGGCTGTGGCGACTTGATCGCTGAGTCCGCTCGTGTCGACGCCGCCCTGACCCAGGCCTCATCACAGCAGGAGCAAGCGCACGGCAGTGACGTGGTCGGGGTGCTATTGATCGGAGTTCCCGTCTCCACCCTCAGTGGCACGAACATCGCACCACAAGTTGCGAGTCTCAAGGGCCAGCAAGAGGCAATACATCTCGCTCTGATTCAGAAGCATTGCTCGATTTCGAAATAGCGATGCAGTGCCTCGGACGGAATCCGCGACCCACAGGCGATCCCTAAGTTTTCCGCTGGGAGGTGGCTTTGGAGCGGTCGCGACTGACACCTTTTGACCTAGCCCTTCAACGAGAGCTTGAGGGCGAGTTCGTGCGAATTTCCAACGAATGGTTCTTTCGATGGTACAACATCAACAATCAAGGGATGTCGGTCGACGTCGACAATTTCTATGGCGGTCGGATTCGCGTTGGAGGGATCGTATTTCAGGGCCAAATCCAATCCATCTATTGGCAATCTGTTGAAAGATATCTTGTCGATTTTGTCCACCACCAATTCCGCCGCTGGCAGGAGGCAGTGGAGGGTTATCCACGCGATGTTCGAAAACCATCCCTCGAAAGAACCGCTGGTCAACTGAGGGTGTTTGGCAGTCGCATCTGCCAGCATGCAGTCGAGACCGATCGCAGGCTTCGAGGCGGCGGGCGACCTGAGAGCGTGGAACCGTACAACGCAACTGGCGTACAATCTGCCGCAAATGCGGAAATCGAAAGGCTGAGGCAGGCGTACAGTACGATTCTGAATGACACCGCTCTTGGGGTAGAGGGAGCTGGAAACGATGGGTTCCCAGCGTCCGACAGGTTCGTCCGAATCGATCACAATTCGGCAGAGTTCAGAGATGCGGTTTCGAAATTAGCGCAAGTCATCGAAGCTCTGCGGTCAAATAACGAATACGCTGCGAGCGATCCAGAAGAGCACGAACAGCGGATTGCCGAACTGGAAGGTGGAAGTCGGCTCCTCCGGGCAGTTCGGATCAGGCTCGCGGCGGCAGTGACTGTCCTGATCGTTCCGTTGAGATGGTTAGCGATCAAGTTCGCGGACAACTTGATCAATACGATAATTACGGCCGCTATAGCGGCGCTGTGTTTGCTACTCGGAATCCATCTCGGCTAGTCACACAACTTTCCTCGCCCTCCATCTGCGCATCGCCCGGGAAACCACGAGGCGCGCCCCCACAAAGGTGCGGGCGGCCCGCCCTTACATCCGATAGCCCGCATCCAGCCTGTCCGCCTTGCGCAGCAGCGCCGGCCAGGCGAGTTGCCCGCCGAGGCCGCGGGTGACCTGCGCCCGCTGGGCGGCGGCGCCGTCGAGGATGGCTTGCGGGATCGGGATCATCTTGCCCCCGCCCGACTGGGCGAGCACCTGGATCTCGCAGGCGCGCTGCATCGTGTACATGGCGAGGAACGCGTCGGCGATCGAACCCGCCACCGTGAGCAGCCCGTGGTTCGGTAGGATGAGGAATGTGCTCTTGCCGAGGTCGTTGACCAGCCGCGGCTTCTCGGCGTCGTTCAGCGCCACCCCCTCATAAGCATGGTAGGAGAGGCTCGCGAGCACGAACAGCGACTGCTGCGAGATCGGCAGGAGCCCGTCCTTTTGCGCCGCGACCGCGACGCCGGCGGGCGTGTGGAGATGCATCACGCAGTGCGCGTCCTCGCGCGCCGCATGGATCGCCGAATGGATGACGAAGCCGGCCGGGTTGATGTCGAACTCGCTTTCCATCACCTTCTTGCCGTGCAGATCGATCTTGACCAGGCTCGAGGCGGTCACCTCGTCGAACAGCATGCCATAGGGGTTGATAAGGAAGTGATGGTCGCTGTCGGGCACGCGGGCCGAGATGTGGGTGAAGATGAGATCGTCCCAGCCATAGACCGCGACCAGCCGGTAGGCGGCGGCGAGATCGACGCGCGTCCGCCACTCGGCGTCGCTGACCTTGCCCTTGACCGAGACAGGCTTTGCCTGGCTGTGCTTTCCTTGATCATTCATGGCGATCTCCCTGCGGCTTTCTTGCCCGCAGTCTATCAGGCTCGAGGCTCGGCCGCATCGCCTGGCTCGGAGCCGATATTTCTTGTGAGAATCAGAAAGCTATGCTATTCTGCTTTTCATGAGGTGAACGCGGACTCTACAGGGACGAGATGGGGCAGCAAATTCCCCGTCAACCGGCCATGACGGCGGGGCGGCGGAAACGGAGAAAAAATTTTTCGCTCACGCCTCCTAACCCCTTGAAAAGTCCCGATTCGGAAAAGCAAATGCAAATTCCCGAAAGCAAATGCAGGCTCGCGAAAGCAAGAATGCAAGCCAACGCAAGCTAATAAAAACAATCCATTATGTAAATTGAACGACGGCCCGTGTCAGCCCTTCGCCAGCACACCCGGCGGCAGCCGCCCGGCGAGTTCGCGCCCCGCCTCGCGGCCGAGGCGCTCAGCGTCTGCGGCCGCGCCCTCGGTCTCGACGTCGAAGCGCTCGGAGCCGTCGGTCCTCAGCACCTGACCCTTCAATCTGAGCCGACCGTTTTCGAGCCGCGCGAGGCCGGCGATCGGCGTCCGGCACGAGCCTTCGAGCTCGGCCAGATAAGCGCGCTCGGCGGTCACCTCGGCGTGTGTCTCGGCATGCCCGATCGCCGCCAGCGCCTCAAGCGCGCGCGTGTCGGCGGCGCGTGTCGTCAGCGCGATCGCGCCCTGCCCGGGCGCAGGCAGGAAAGCGTCGAGGTCGAGGACGGCGCGGGCGCGATGGACAAGGCCGAGGCGCTTCAGGCCCGCCATCGCCAGGACGGTCGCGCCGACCGCCCCCGACTCGGCCTTCTTGAGCCGCGTCTCGACGTTGCCGCGCAGGAGCTCGGGCTTGAGATCCGGCCTCAGCCGCAGCGCCTGCGCCTGTCGGCGCAGCGACGCCGCGCCGAGGCTCGCGCCCTCGGGCAGCCCTTCGATCGTGTCGGCGAAGGCGGAGACCAGCGCGTCGCGCGGGTCCTCGCGCGGGAGGAAGCCGGCGATCGTGACGCCGCGGGCCATGGCCGTCGGCAGGTCCTTGGCCGAGTGGACGGCGGCGTCGATCTCGCCCGCCAGAAGCGCGAGGTCGATCTCCTTAGTGAAGAGGCCCTTGCCGCCGGCCTCGGCGAGCGGCCGATCCTGGATAGCATCGCCGCTGGTGCGGATGACCTTGAGCTCTATCCGCTCGACGTCCCAGCCGTGCGCCTCGGAGAGGCGCCGCCGCGTCTCGTTCGCCTGCGCCAGCGCCAGCGGCGAGCCGCGCGTGCCGAGCGTGAACAGGGCGGACAAGGGCATGAAGCCTCTATTCGGCCAACCGTGCGCGCTGTCAAATCCGGCGGCGAGCTCTGGCCGGCGGCGCTTTTCTGGACGTGCTATAGGGCCGCACACGATGAGCTAAGACAGGCGGCGATGCGGAATCTGCCGATATTCCTGGAGATGCGGGACCGGCCGGCTATCGTGGTCGGCGGAGGCGTCGTCGCTGCGCGTCGCGCCGAGTATCTCGTGCGCTGCGGCGCCCGCGTGACCGTCTTCGCGCCCGCGCTCAGCGAGGATTTCTTCGAGCTTCGCGACCGTCCCAGCTTTCGCCATGTCGCCCGCGATCCCGCACCCGAAGACTTCGAGGGCTCTCCGGTCTGCTTCATCGCGACCGAGGACCAGCGTCTGCAGGAAGCGGCGTTGAAGGCGGCGAAAGCGGCGGGCGCGCTGGTCAATGTCGCCGACCAGCCGCGACTGTGCGACTTCATCATGCCTTCGATCGTGGACCGCAGCCCGCTCGTGATCGCCATTTCGACCGGCGGCGCTTCGCCCATCCTGGGACGAATGTTGAAGGCGCGACTCGAAACCCTGATTCCGGCGGCTTACGGCCGCATGGCCAATCTGATGAGCCGCTTTCGCGAGCGCGTCGCCGAGGCTATCCCCTCTCAAACGATGCGGCGGCGCTTCTGGGAGGCCGTGCTCGAAGGTCCGATCGGCGAAGCCGCGCTGTCGGGCGATGAACGCGCCGCCGGCGCGCATCTGGCGCGCGAAATCGAGCATGCCCGCGAACATCAAGACATGACGCCGCGCGGAGAGGTCTATCTGGTTGGCGCGGGGCCTGGCGATCCGGATCTCGTCACCTTTCGCGCGCTTAGGCTCATGCAGAAAGCCGACGTCGTGCTTTACGACCGGCTGATCGGCGAAGGCGTCATGAACCTCGTCCGGCGCGAGGCGGAGCGCATCTATGTGGGCAAGCGGCCGGACGACCACGAACTGCCGCAGGAGGAGATCGGCGCCCTCCTCGTTAGGCTGGCGACGGAGGGCAAGCGGGTGCTTCGACTCAAAGGAGGCGATCCGTTCATGTTCGGCCGTGGCGGTGAGGAGATCGAGGCGCTGGCCGCCCACGGCGTGCCGTTCCAGGTCTGCCCCGGCGTGACGGCGGCGATCGGCGCCTCCGCCTACGCCGGCATTCCGCTCACCCACCGCGACCACGCCCAGGCCTGCGTCTTCGTCACCGGGCACGGCAAGGACGGCAAGCTCGACCTCGACTGGACGGCGCTGCTGCAGCCTCGCCAGACAGTCGCGATCTACATGGGGTTGCGCAATCTGGAGGCGTTGACGAAGGAGTTCGTCGCCCGCGGCGCTAGCGCAGATCTTCCTGCCGCGATCGTCGACAACGCAACGCGGCTCAACCAGAAAGTCGTCGTCGGGACGCTCGGAACGCTCGGCGCGAAAGCGCGCGCCGCCGAACTGCGTGGGCCGTCCATCGTCATTGTCGGCACGGTCGTCGCGTTGCGGGACAAGCTCGACTGGTACGCGCCAGCAGCTGAGGATGTTGCAGGCGCCGTCCCGGCAGCCGTGAACGGGAAGGACTGATCGCTGGGGCTTTTCAAAGGGCGGACCGGCGATGGGCGCGACCGTCCTCGCGACGCTATTGCGCGCGGGTGGGAATGGCGCAAGGATGGAGCGCCGAGGGCCGAAGCGAGGGCGGCGAACGCGAACGTGAAGCGTCACCGGAACGGTCTTCCAGCGAAGGAGGGGGGCATGCGAAGGTTGGGATTGTCCTGCGCTCGGATCCTGCTCTTTGGCCTCATGCTGGCGCCGGCTGTCGCCTTCGCACCGGCCGCAGCGGCGCCGGCGCCGCTCGACGAGGCGCAGCGCGCGGGGCGTAGCGAGGCAACCCTCCCGCAGGCGACCGAAGACTTCTTCCATGACATGGACAACGGCGCGCAACTGACGGCCGATGAGGTTCAGGGCCGGAATATGTGGATCGTCTGGACCGGCGGCAACGACCGCTTCTGGGACAGCGTCACCAAGGATAGCCTCGCAACCTTCGATATCCTCAAGGTCATAACTTCGCATCCGAGCCAGACTTACTGCGACGGTCAGCATTGCGACCGCGACTTGCGCTGGCATTGGCTCGGCGCGATCAATGAGCCGTGCTTTGAAAAACCGAGCAGCCCCGACCCGAAGCGGTTCGGGCTTTGGCTCGACGTGCGCAGCGCCGATTGCGCGCCCGATCCGTTCGAGAACGAGGCGAAGTACCCCGGCGTCAAACTCGGCGCGCGGGGGACGACCTTCAAGGACGGATCGACGCTGCCCGTCGCCTCCTATTTCGGCTACGCAACCGGCATCGTCGGGCTGCGCCTCTTTCCCAATCCGGACTTCGACCAGGCCGCGAGGGACAAATGGGACCCCGAGCGCTACTACACCGACCCGAATTACTACGACGATCCGAATCTCGTTCGGCCGTATCGGGTCGGCATGGCGTGCGGGTTCTGCCACGTGGGCCCAAGCCCCATCCACCCGCCGGCCAACCCGGCGCACCCGCAATGGTCCGATCTCAATTCAACGGTCGGCAGCCAGTACCTATGGATCGACCGTGTCTTCGACTACGCCGGCGATGCGAAGAACTTCCTCTATCAGCTCGTCCATTCGTACCCGCCCGGTACGGTTGACACCTCGCTCGTCTCGACCGACTACATCAACAATCCGCGCACCATGAACGCGGTCTATCTGCTGGGCCCCCGTCTCGCCGAGGCGAAGCTCTGGGGAAAGGAAACGCTCAAAGGCCCGCAACTCAATAACAAACAGCTCCCCGGCTTCTTCGACCCGCCCGACACGTCCTGGTCGGCGCGCGTATTGAAAGACGGCTCCGACTCCGTGGGGATCTTTGGCGCGCTCAATCGAGTCTACCTCAACATCGGACTTTACAGTGAAGAGTGGACGCGGCACTTCAATCCGTTCTTCGGCGGCAAGCCGATCACGCCGATCGAGATCGCGACCGCGGAAAAGAATTCGGCCTACTGGCGCGCGACCGAAGCCGGCACGCCATTCATGGCGAAATTCCTGGTCGCGGCCGGCCAGCCGGATTTGCTGGCGACGGCGCCGGGCGGAGGGAAATATCTGACCGCCGATGCGGCGACGCTTGATCGCGGCAAAAAGGTCTTCGCCGAGACCTGCGCCCGCTGCCACTCGAGCAAGCTGCCCGATGAGGCGCGCGCGCAGCTCACGCCGGGCGGTTGTTCGGGTCCGGATTATCTCAAGTGCTTCAGTCGCTATTGGGCCTATACCAAGACCGACGAATTCAAGGCGAAAATGCGCGACATCGTCGCGGCCCCCGATTTCCTCAAGGACAACTATCTGTCGACCGACGCGCGCGTCCCGGTGACGCTGCTGCGCACCAACGCCTGCAGTCCGCTAGGCACCAACGCGATCCGCGGCAACATCTGGGACAATTTCTCGTCCGAGACCTACAAGAGCCTGCCTTCGGTCGGCAAGATCACGGTTCAGGACCCGTTCACCGCCGAGCGCTGGCAGTACCAGATGCCGGGCGGCGGCCTCGGCTTCACCCGCGTGCCCTCGCTGATCAGCATCTGGTCCACCGCGCCGTTCCTGGTCAACAACCGGCTTGGACCCTTCAGCGACGACGTCTCGGTCGACGGCCGGATGAAGAGCTTCGACGCGTCGATCGAGCAGCTTCTGTGGCCGGAGAAGCGCGAGCGCGAACCCGGATTCGACGGCTATATCGTGCGCACCACTGAGCGCAGTTATGTGGACATTCCGAAGCGCAGTATTCCGGGCGAACTCCAGAATCTGATCGGCTCGCTACCTGCCCAGTTCCGAAAGGTTTTGGACCGCGACGGCAATTTCAAGCTCGGACCGATTCCGAAAGGCTTTCCCATCAACCTCGCGGCGAGCTACCAGCCTTTGGCCGACATCCCGTTCGGCAAGCAGTTGCCGCATAAACTCGCCTTCACCTTGCTCGTGGGCCAAGCCGTCCTCAACTGGCCGAGCCTTGATCTCAATGGAGACGACGCTTCGATGCTGGCTTGGGGTTCCAAGCTGCGCCTGCCGTTCCGCACGCTTCTGAAGTGTCCGGACTTCGTCGTCAATCGCGGCCATTATTTCGGCACGGACGAATTCAACAACACGGACAATCTGAGCGCCGACGAGAAGGCCTTCGGCAAGGAACCGCCCCTGAGCGATGACGACAAGCGCGCCCTGATCGCATTCATCAAGACCTTCTGACGATGGCGTCGGCTCGGAGCGAGACGTTCGACTGCCGACCTTAAGATCTTTTCGCGCGCGATCATTCCATCCGCGCCGGTCGCCTCCCGGCCGATGGACCGCGCTTTGTTCCGGAATTGGCGTCATGCTCGCGCGGCTGGTTGGGGCCGGCGCGTAGGCGTCGAAGAAGCGAAGGCGGCCGACAGAAAGAGTTGGAGCGACCGTATGGCCATCGATTTCGCCATCCGCAACGTGCGCCTGCCGCACTCTCTTCAGCCGACGGACGTCGGCGTTGAGGGCGGCTTGATCGCCGCCATTGAGCGAGGCTTTGTCTGCGACGCGCCCGAACATGACGCCGGCGGCAAGCTTGTGTGCGCCGGGTTGATCGAAACTCACATCCATCTCGACAAGGCGGGCATCATCGGCAGATGCTCGATTTGCGCTGGCACGCTTGCCGAGGCGGTGAGCGAAACGGCCAGGGCCAAGTCCGCCTTCACGGAGGAGGATGTCTACGAGCGGGCCTCCCTGGTCCTCGAAAAAGCCGTCCTCAATGGAACGACGCGTCTCAGGACGTTTGTCGAGGTTGACCCGCGCGCCGGCTATCGCTCCTTCGACGCGATCAAGAGACTGAAGGTCGACTATGTCGACGCGATAGAGATCGAAATCTGCGCCTTCGCCCAGGAAGGTCTGACCAACGAACCCGCGACAGAAGCGATGCTCGAAACCGCGCTACAGTCAGGAGCAGATCTCGTCGGCGGCTGCCCGTACACCGATTCGCAGCCGGCCGAACACATCCGCCGCATTTTCGATCTTGGCGAGCGCTTCGGCGTCCCCGTCGATTTCCATCTGGATTTCCA
Source organism: uncultured Alphaproteobacteria bacterium (assembly GCA_963721905.1). Classification (GTDB taxonomy): domain Bacteria; phylum Pseudomonadota; class Alphaproteobacteria; order Rhizobiales; family Beijerinckiaceae; genus Roseiarcus. Next base: position 15,735 of record CAVRMF010000024.1, on the reverse strand, counting down.
TCTCGACCCGAGAAGATCCGATCTGCCGGAGATCATCGCGCAGACGATGAAGCGCAGATACGCAGGACGCGTGTCGATCGGACATGTCACCAACCTGTCTGCGACCACTTCTGAAGAGCTTGAGGCGCTCGGCAAGCGGCTTGCCAAGGCGGGGATCGCGGTGACCGCCTTACCCGCAACCGACCTTTTCCTTATGGGCCGCGAGTTCGACCGCCTGACCCCTCGCGGCGTCGCGCCCATCCACCGTCTTGCGGCTGAGGGCGTGGTGACGACTCTCTCGACCAACAACGTGCTGAACCCATTCACTCCCTTCGGCGACGTATCCTTGATCCGAATGGCCAACCTCTACGCGAATATTGCGCAAATCGGTGCGCCCGCGGACCTCGAGAGGATTTTCGACATGATCACGGTGACGGCGGCGAAGCTTGTTGGAAAGGGGCGGAAAAGCCTCGAGGTCGGCGCTCCTGCCGACCTTGTCATCTTTGACGCATGTTCGAGTTCGGACGCCGTTGCCGAGATCGCCCCGGCAGTCACCGGGTGGAAGGACGGCCGCCAGACCTTCCTTCGACCGCCGCCCCAGCTTCTCCGCTCAGCCCGGCAGCCGAAAGCGTGACATGGCCGGGCCCCTGACGGAACAAGGCCTCAAGCCTTACGCCTGGCCGGCGTCGGAGCCGTGTCGCGCCTGGCGCGCTCGTATCACCGCGATCGACAATATCGAAAGTGCGATAACAGCGAAGGAAACCCCGGTCGTCGCCGTGCCGAGGGCGTAAATCTCGGGGGTCGTCACCGTCGTCGTTAGCGCTTGCAGCTCCATGGGCAACGTATTGTGTTCGCCCATCGCCTGGCTCGAACGCGCGATCTCGTCCCACGAGAGTGTAAAGCCAAAAAGCCCGACGCCGATCACAGAAGGCAGAATGATTGGCAGGATGACATAGCGCAGCGTCTGCCACGACGTGGCGCCTTGGTCGCGCGCCGCCTCCTCGTAGCGATTGTCGAATTGATTGAAGATCGCGAACATCACCAGCAGGCCGAAGGGCAACGTCCATGTCAGGTGCGCGCCAAGGCCGGAGGTGAAAGTCCCCATCGTCGTCTTCAGGTCTCCAGTCAGCCAACTGGGTCCATGGTTCTTGAGAAAGTCGTCAAGCAGGCGGAATTCCAGCGCTATGCCAAGGGACGTGACGATCGAGGGCACGATGAGGCTCGCGACCGCGACAAAGAACAGGAGGTCCGAGCCTCGAAACTTCTTGCGGAAGGCAAGGCCGGCGCTGAGCGAGAGCAGGACGGTGAGGATCATCACCACCAACCCGAGCTTAAGCGAACGCTCGAAGGCGCCGGAGATGTCGACGATGCCGCCGCCATGCCACAACCGTTCAAACCAGTGGAAGGAGAGACCGTTCAACGGGAAGGTCAAGCCGCCGCTCGGACCCTGAAACGAGAGAATGAAGATGACGATCATGGGCCCATAGAGAAACAGCACGAAGGCGGCGAAAAAGGCGGCGAGCCAATAGAACGCCGGAGAGCGGCTCTCGCCCATCTCAAAGTTCCTTGCGCACGTCGACGATGCGGTTGAGGCCAACGATGATCAGCAGCGTGACGGCAAGCAGGATGACCGCGTTCGCGGCCGCAGGGGGGAACTGCAGCGCGTTGAGGCGCGTCTCGACGACCTTGCCTGCGGAGGCGATCTGTTCGCCGCCCATCACGTCGAAGGTGATGAAATCACCCATCACGATCGTGACGACGAAGATCGAACCGATGACAATGCCGGGCTTGCAGAGAGGAATGATCAAATTCCACAGCGTCTGCCAAGCGGAAGCGCCGGAATCGTAAGCCGCCTCGATGAGGCGGCGATCGATGCGCATCATAGAGTTGAAGATTGGCACCACCATGAAGAAGGTGAAGAGGTGGGTGAACGCAAGCCCGACCGAGAACGGCGAAAAGAGCAGCCATTCGACCGGCTTGTCGACGAGATGGGCGCGCTCAAGCGCGAGATTGACGAGCCCGTTGCGGCCGAGCAGCGGGATCCACGAGATCATGCGGATCACGTTCGAGGTCCAGAACGGAATCGTGCAGACGAGAAACAGGACCATCTGCATGGTCACGGTGCGCACGTAGAAGGCGAGGAAATAGGCGACGGTGAAGCCGATGATCAGCGTCGTCAGCCACACGATGAAGCAGAATTTCACCGTCGACAGGTATGTCTTCAGGATCGTGCAGAGATCCGGCAATTGCGTGAGGCAGCCCTCGAAGGTCTCGGTGTAGCTGCGCGTGGTGAACGACGGCAGCATCTCGTAATCGTTGTAGTCCCAGAAACTGACGATGACGACGAGGATGAGAGGGATGACGAAAAAGAACAGGAACACCAGGCCGAATGGCATGGCCTGAATCCACCCTGGCACGCCGACGCGGTCGATGGCGTTCCTGGCCGCGCCCGCATTGAGAGGCGCCGTCTTCGCCGCCGTCGCACTGGCCGTTGATGCGGTCATCCAAAGTCCATCGTTTTGCGGGTTACCCTCCCGCCGGAGGGCGAAGCTCGAATCCGCCGACGGACACGAGCGCCGCCCGCCGTGTCACGCCCGCGAAAGGGGCGTGACACGAACGGTCAAGGCTCGTGCGTGATCAAGACGCGATGAATTCGTTCCATTTGCGGACCATGTAATCGTTCTCGTCCATCACGGCGTTCCAGCAGGCGACGTTGCCCATGCGCTCGTCGTAGGAGCCGCCGTCTCGCACTGTGCCGGCTTTTTCAAGCAACGAGCCGTCGGGCGCGTGGATGTCTTTTTCGGCCGGCTTGCCTTCCATCCAATAGGCCCATTCGTAGGGCTCCATATTGGCCTTGGCGGTGGAGAGGACGGCCGAATAGTAGCCTTGGCGGTTGAGATAGGCGCCCGCCCATCCCGACAAGTACCAGTTGACGAACTCGTAGACCATGTCGGCCTGCTTCGGCGTCACGCCCTTGGACATGCAGAAGCCGGACGCCCAGGAGCGATAGCCCTCTTTCAGCGGCTGGAAGACGCAGGGGATGCCCTTGGAGCGCACCGCCGTCACAGCCGGCGACCACATCGATTGGATGACCGTCTCGCCCGACGCCATCAAGTTGACGCTCTCGTTGAAGTCCTTCCAGAAGGCCCGGAACTGGCCGGCCTTCTTGGCCTCGGTCAACACGCCCATCGTCATGTCGATCTCGGGCTTCGTCATGTTGCCCTTGTCGGGATACTTGTACTTGCCGGTCGATTCGACGACCATCGCCGCGTCCATGATCCCGATCGAGGGAATGTTGAGAATCGCCGCCTTCCCCTTGAATTCGGGGTTGAGCAATTCGGCCCAGTGCTCGATCGGCCGCTTGATGAGGTCCGGCCGAATGCCAAGTGTGTCCGCGTTGTAGACGGTCGGGATCAGTGTGACCCATTCAGTCGGCGTGGTAGAAAATTTGGTCGAGTGCTCGCCTTCCAGGAACATGACTTTCTTGGGGGCGGTGCCCTGGTCGCCGATGACCTTACCGTTGGGCAATTGGCCCTTGGTGAAGACCGGCGTGATGTTGTCGAATTCCTTGATCTTCTTGGCGTCCATCGGCAGGATGTTGCCCGAGGGCACAAGCTTTTTCAGGCTGAAATATTCTGTATCCAGAACGTCGAACGAGTTCGGCTGGGTGATGACGCGCTTGGTCACGTCGTCGGTGGTCGCGACGATATTTTCAATCGTGATCCCGGTATCCGCCTTCACTTTCTTGGTGATGTCGTCCGACTGGTTGACCGCGGTGCCCAGATAACGCAGCACCTTGTCCTCTTGAGACCAAACAGCCGGGAAGCCGGTGATGGCGCCCGAGCCGGCGGCGGCGCCGGCAAGGCCCGCCGCTCCTTTGAGTACGGCGCGGCGGGACAGGCCCTTCTTGGAATGCTTCATCGACATCGCTTTCTCCTCCTAGTTCCCCGAAGCGTCACGGCGGCGGGGCAAGCGCGTGAACGTCCTTGTCGGCCCAGAGAACGGAAACATTGTCGCCGACGTTAAGGGGCTCGCCGGCGAACTGTTCGTCGCTCACCAGAGCTGTAAGTTCGGAATTGCCGGGATAGTCCAGTGCGACTTGATAGTGCGCGCCCTGGTACTCGATCGCGCGCACCGCGGCCGTGAGCCGCACTTCATTGGCGCCACCGCCGGCGCCGTTGCGGCGGACCGTTATGCGATCGGCGCGCACCGCGACCGGACCGACCGGCGTCGCGATCACGTTGTGACCGCCCAGAAATCGGGCGATGAACTCGGTCGCCGGCTTTTCAAATAGGTCGCGCGGGGTGGCAGTCTGCTCGATCCGGCCTTTGTTCATCACGACAACGAGATCGGCGAGCGCGAGGGCCTCGTCCTGGCCGTGGGTGACATGGACGAACGGGATCTTGAGCTGTTTTTGCAGGCGGCGGAGCTCCGCCCGCATCCGAACGCGCAGGAAAGGATCGAGAGCCGAGAGCGGCTCGTCCAGCAGGAGAATTTGTGGATTGGTGACCAGCGCCCTGGCGAGCGCCACGCGCTGCTGCTGACCGCCCGATAGTTGCGCTGGAACGCGCAGGGCGTACGGCTCCATATGGACGAGTTCCAGGAACTCCATCGCTTTTCGCCGTCGCGTCGCCTTGTCGACGCCTTTCATCTTCAGTGAGAAGGCGACATTGTCCACGCAAGACAGATGCGGGAACAGCGCATAGCTTTGGAACATCATAGCTGTGCCGCGCTTCGCGGGCGGCAAGTCCGTGACGTTGGCCGCGCCGATGAGGATATCCCCCTCTGTCGCGCTCTCATGGCCGGCGATCATTCGAAGCGTCGACGTCTTGCCGCAGCCCGACGGTCCGAGCAGACAGCAATAGGCGCCCGCCGCAACCTTGAGATCGATGGAATCGACCGCAGTCGCGGCTCCATAGCGTTTGGTGAGATGAATGACCTCGAGGTCGGCCGGCTCCAACATCACCTCGCGACTGGCTGTCCGTCTTCGACATCCAATCTGCAACGCTCGTGCCACTCTCGCCCAACGCGGTTCAAAGGGTTGTTAGGTCGGTGCTTTCCACCCCTTGCAGCAAACCGCTGCCCACGCATCAGCCGCTATATTGGGCGCCGCTGTATACAATCGCGGCGGGATTGTACACAAAATGGCGTGGCGCGAGTCACGTCCTCATGACATGATTGCTGCGGTATAAAAAGGAGGGGGGCGAGCACCAATATGCGGCCTTCGTTGGTTTCGATAGGCGCGAAGCCCCCAGCCCCCGCAGGCCAAGGTTCGGCGGCGCGCGGCGCGCGGGTCGGTAACATTTATCAGAGCGTCCTCGATGCGGTCGTGGAGCATCGTTTGCCGCCGGGCGCAAAGCTGACCGAGGAGCAACTCGGCGCGATCTTCGGAGCAAGCCGCACGACTGTGCGCAGCGCTTTGCAGGCGCTTGCCCATGATCACATCGTCACGCTGGCCCGTCATCGCAGCGCATTCGTTTCAGCGCCGACGGTCGAGACCGCGCGCGACATTTTTGCCGGGCGCAAGCTCGTCGAGGCTGCAATCGCGCAAGACGTCGCGCGCCGCATCGACGATACCCAGCTCGCGGCCCTGTGGGCGCTCCTTGCTGAGGAACGGGCCGCCGTCAATCTTGGAGACAGGCCGGCGGCGATCCGCCTATCCGGCGCCTTCCACGTTGCCGTCGCTGCGACATGCGGAGAGGGCGTAATCACGGATTTCTTGAGAAGCCTGATATCGCAGTCTTCCCTGGTGATCGCGCTTTATGGCCGCAGCCACGCCCCCGCGTGCGGCCACGATGAGCATGTCGCGTTTCTGAAGGCTCTTGAAAGCCGAGATGCCGACCGTGCCGCAGGGTTGATGAGCGATCATCTCGACCACATCCTCGCCGATCTGGATCTCGCCGTGCACCGGGAGACGTCCGTCGACCTTGCGCTCGTGCTGCGGGTTCGCCGGCAATAGCGTCGGCCCGCCAACCGACATTTTTGCGCCGGCGCGAGGTGACAATGCCCCTGCGCTTGCTCACCGTCGGGCGGCAACGTCAAGAAGGTGCGAACACACTACTCGCAAGTCCAGAATGCCGCGACGAGGTCTATGGACAGAATCTGACTTGACCCAAAGAGGGCCGGGCCGAACATGACCTCTGGCAATAGTCTAGAGGAGCCGTTTGAGCGGGCGTCGCGCAGCTCGGCGTTCGAAAGCGACAACTCGCCGTGATAACTCGTCAACCGGCAGGGGGAGACAATGTCCTTGAATGTCCTATTCATCGGCGGCACTGGAAACATTTCGCTGTCTTGCGTCGGTGAGGCGGTCAAGGCCGGTCATCGCGTCTCGGTGTTCAATCGGGCGAAAACTGCCGTCGATTTGCCTCGGGGCGTGACGGCGATCGCGGGAGACCTGAAAGACGCAGCGGCTTACCGCCAACTGGGAAAGGTCGGCTTCGACGTCGTCTGCCAGTTCATCGCCTTCACGCCTGAACAGATGGCCGAAGACGTCACCGCCTTTTCAGGCGGGACCGGCCAGTACATCTTCATTTCGTCGGCCTCGGTTTATGAGAAACCGCCGCGGCACTACGTGATCACGGAAAAAACGCCGACCGCGAATCCCTATTGGAAATACAGCCAGAACAAGATCGCCTGCGAGAGCAGCCTGAAAGCCTCGAGCGGGCTGCCCTGGACCATTGTGCGGCCGAGCCACACCGTGCGTTCGATGCTGCCCACGATGTTCAACGAGGGCGATTCCGTCGGTCATCGCATCCTTGAGCGCAAGCCGGTGATTGTGGCAGGCGACGGCACGACCATCTGGACGTTGACGCGATGCGCCGATTTCGCCGTGCCGTTTGTCAAGCTCTTTGGCCTAAGAGAGGCGCTCGGCGAGGACTTCCACGTCACCTCGGACAACGCCTACACGTGGAACGATATCTATGGCGCGATCGCCGAGGGTCTCGGCGCGAAGGCGGATATCGTTCATGTGCCGACCGACACCCTCGTCCGATACCATCCGGAGTGGGAAGGCCCGCTCATGGGCGACAAGACGTGGCCGGCTCTCTTCGACAATGCGAAGGTCAAGCGCGTTGCCGGCGACTTCGCCGGCGCGAAAGAGCTTAAGGACGTCCTCGCCGAACCCATAGCGCATTTCAAGGCGCGGCTGCGGTCGGAGGGCCAAAAAACCGGCGAGCTTGACGCCCTGATCGACCGGATCGCGCGGGAGCAGCGAGCCTTGGGAGCGCTCGCGGCCTGAAATTGAGGCGTTCTATCTATTCCATCAACGCGACCGCGGGACCGGCTTTCGGCATGCAAATCTTCCTAGGTGGTGGGGCCGCGGCCAACTCGATCCAAGGCCGACGCCGACGAGCCGAGGATCGATCCGGGCCTCGCGGACATGGCGCAAGCGATTAGCGTCTCAGTAGCCGCCCGCGATGTTCTGCCGGTTCAGAGGCTGTCATCGGCCGCCCGGGGGGACACATTCCCGCTGGCGTCGCGAATGTCGCAGTCCATTGCATCAACGAACTGGCGGAAGGAGTGAGATTCGAACTCACGGTGGAGTTGCCCCCACGGCGGTTTTCAAGACCGCTGCCTTAAACCACTCGGCCATCCTTCCTTATCAGCAATATCAAGCACTTACCGCATAGTCGCAGGAACAAAACAAGGGCGAAAAAGCGCTTTTCCCACCGGATTCCCACCGGACGCCGATCGCGGCCCCGATTTGATAATGATGGAGACATGAGGGGAGCAAGCTCGTCAAGCGGCAGGGTTACGGGATTACGGGGTTACGGAGGAATTGAGAAGAGGGGGCAACGCGCTACTTGGCCGGCGGCCCCAGCCGCAACCTCGGCCGCGACGCCGCCGCCCCCGCCTTGCTCAGCGCGGCCTCGAATTCGCTGCGCTTGAACACCCGCTTGCAGTCCCCGGACCTGCGCTGCGCCTTCCGCACGCCTCGGGGCCACGTCGGATGCGACTTGACCTTCGGGGCCAGTAAGCGGCCCTGCTCGGAAACGCTGATCGGGTGTTCGCTTCGGTTGATTCCGGTGGGGCTGCAATATCGATTCCAATCAAACTCCGGTTCGCCGAGCTTGCGCAGCTCGCTGTTGAACAGCTCGACTTCGAGCGTGTCGGTGTCGAGCCGCTCGAAGAGCAGGAGTCCATGTCGAAGGATGATCGCCTTCGGCTGATCGTCGATCGTCTCCCTGACCAGGGTGACAAGCGCTTCGCGGGCGCGCTGTGGCCAGGCGCCGCCGCAGACGTCGGCGACCGAAAGCAGGCTTCTGAAGTTGTCGGCGGACCTGCGGATGACTCCGGCGGGCAGTTGCGGCCGAAGGTTGAACTTCCGGGTCGCAGCCCAGTGGCGAAGATACCTATAGAACGTATCCGTCTCCTCCTTTCTAGATTCAGCACTGTCGCTGTCGCCGTCGGCGCCCGGCGCCCACCAATCGAGCTCCGGCTTCGTCCTCTCCTCGTAGGGGCGCATACGAAGAACGAACGTTCGGGTGAGCTGCGCCGGGCCAAGAATGCGGCCGAGCCCAGCCGCGATCACAGGGGCGAATATATTGGTCAACTTTTTCCGCCCGCCGCTCATGAGGGAATGCTTCGCTCCCTTGGCGTGGCCATAGTTCCAGAGTTGTAGCAACGCTTTGCGAGCCGCGGCGTCGAGGAGGTCGCCCTCGTCAAGGACGATGCTGCACGGACCTTGACTGAGATGATCCCTGATCGACGGCTCGGTGGCGAAGACCTCTTCGTTCGCCCGAAATATCAAGCATCGTGCGATCTCGACGCCCGTCGACTTTCCGGAGTCGGGCTCCTCGCTGGTAAAGAGGACTCTCGGCGCTATGCCGAACCGCTCATAGACGTGGGTCGCGACGATCCACAGCAGATAGACGACGAGCGTGTGCTCGCTCATGACCAGATAGCGGCGCACGAACTGCTCGATCAGGGTGGCGGGATTGCGCTTTGGGTCGTCGAATACGTGCCCCCCCCTGTGCTCGTCGCGCCGTGGTCGCGCGGATCCGGAGGCGGATTAGCGGCTTTAGCGGCTTTGTCGTGCTCTACCGCATCCGCCAGAATCTCCGGAATATCGAGCCGTGTTTTGTCGTGTCGTTTCAGCCATTCTTCCCACTTGCGCTCGGCGGCTTCGCGCTCTTTCGGAGTTGCCGACTTGTCGAGAGACAAGTTGAATAGCTGCTTAAAACGCTGCTCTGGAGTGAGGTGGCTCTTAGTCATGGCGCGCGGCTTCGTCTTTTGCCGACAAGCGCGAGACGCGCGCGAACATCGCCTCAAGCGCCTGCGACGCCCTGCTGTCGACGTTCGAACACAGGTGCCCGTAAACGCCCAAGGTGATCGCCGCATTGGCGTGCCCCAGACGACGGCTCACGGCCAGAATGTCGATCCCGGCCCGAATCAAGTTCGAAGCATGGTGATGGCGCAGACTGTGTAGATTGATCGCCCGGCCGGTCGCCGCGAGGGTGTTGTTGAGCCAATTGCGCGACAAGGTATCGGGATCGATCGGCGATCCGTCCGGCAGGGCGAAGATCGAATCGTCAGGTCCAGACCGACCGAGGCCGCATGCGAGACGCTCCTCTTGTTGGCGTTTCCAGTGCCCCTGAAGCTCGGCGACTGCCGGCGCGGGAATGCCGATCGTTCGCCGCCCGTGCTTCGTCTTGGGGCTCTTGATTCGCAATCCCCCCGCAGTCGTTTCGAGCGAGCGTTCGATCCTAAGCTCGCCGGCCTTGGCGTCGAAATCTTTCCAGGTCAAGGCGCATAGTTCGCCGCGTCTTGCTCCGGTGGCGAGCGCTGTCACGGCGAGGGCGTGCAGCTGCCGATTACGCCGCCCGAGACGATCGAGCACCGCAGCGACTTCCGTCTCGGTCGGAATCTCGATCTCTTGCTGTGTCACTCGCGGCGGCTGCGCATGGGCGGCCGGATTCTCATGAATGAGCTCCCAGACCACCGCATGCCCAAGCGCCCGGTGCAAAAGACGATGGACATGATGGACAGTCCTGGCGGCTAGCGGCCCGCCGCCGACTGCGCCCTCGCGCATCAACATCCCGTAAAGCTCGACGAGATGCGCAGGCCTAATCCGCTGCACCGCCACGCCGCCGAGCGAAGGCGTGATTTGGTTGGCAATCAATTGCTCCCACCGCTCTCTCGTTTTCAAAGAGGCGTTCATCGCGGCCCAGTCCCGGCTCCATCGTGTCAGAAACTGGCCGAGCGTTTCCTTGCTGTGGTCGACGAGCCCGCCACGGGCGGCTTCGCCGAGCAGTTCGACGAGCCTGGCTTCAGCCTGTTTTTTCGTGCCCCTGACTGTGCGGTACACGGTCTTGCGCTTACCGGTCGCGGGGTCAGCGCCAACATCGAATTTGACCTCCCACGAGCCTTTGCCCTGGCTTCGAATTGATCCGCTCATGTTAGGCTCCTCTTGTAGCCTTCTTCCCGGGCCTGGCGACGGAGAGGCTGACTACGGTCGCCGCCCGCAATTCCCGTGCGGTGCCTGAAACTCCCAGCCGAATTGACCCGCTCCCCTGAAAGCTCCCCGCTAAATTCATCCCGCACGCCGTGGTCGAGGATCTTTGTCGTGAGCTGATCCACCCGGGTCAGAAACTCCTGGGTCACATCGAACCGCAGCCAGGCAACCTCCTTAGGGTGGTCTCCGGTCGATGTTTTGTAGGATCCCCGCGACCGGCGGGGTCTCGTAACTGCTATAAGCCGCCGCGTCACTTCACCGCTCAGACTGACGCGACCGCGTCGGGCGTCAGCCTCCAACTTGCGGCGTAAGCTCTCGGGAATCCTCACTTTATCTGCGCGATGGCGTTGGTTTGCGTGGCACCGGGGCCTCCTCAAAACGGAATTGGTGGGTCTAGGAGCGTCTCCATAGGCCGAAACAGCCTTTACCACAAGTGGTAATTGCCCCGGATGTGGTTTCGGTTAGGGGTTTACCAGTTCCGGTAATCCACGGAGTCCCCCATGCCCTTCAAGTCACAGGTAAGGCCATCTATCGCGCGCCTCTCGACCGCCGGAGCCGACAAGGCCGCCCCGGCCAAGACCCTGTCGATCCCGGAAGCGGGTCATCTCTATTTCGGCTTGAGCAAGAACGGCGCTTATGACGCCGCGGCCAGGGCGAGATTCCGTACTTTCAGGTCGGCCGGCTGAAGCGTGTGATCGGTCGCGCGGATGGAGCAGTTGATGCTGGAAGGGGTCAGCATCACCCCTCGCCGCCGCCGATCGAGACGCCGGCCAAGCCCGCCCTGGTCAAGCCGCCGACCAAGAAGCCCGCCGCGCCTTCAAAGTATCCGAGATCGACCGCAGTCCGTCGCCGCACGTCCGCACTCGTAGACGCAAACTAAAGGCCGGCGATCCGAAAGGACCGTCGGCCTTTTTTCGTAGCTGAGACTTCAACCAATCCCGGCGTTAGCCGCGCTCGGGAAAGTCGAGAGGAGATTAGGCCCTCATGTTGCGCATACATTTTCGACCAATCCTGACAATAATAATCATCGCAGCCCGGCCAAAGTCACGGCCATCGATCTCGCGATTGCCGACGAGACGACCAAGATTTTCCGTAAGGGTCGCGGAGGCCGGCAATGAGCCGCCGCCGCCTTCGCCTCCCCGAACCCGTCCGCATGGCGGTCGCCATTCTCGATGAGCATGGCCGCACCGCCGATGTCGACCTCGGTAACGGGGCACGCGTCAAGATTTGCTGGATCTCGAGCTGATGGTCGCCACCGCCTGCTCGTCCTCGCTCACTCGCCAAGCGATCACCGCGCCAACGCCAATGCGCGCGCCACTTTGAAGCGGGATCCTTCGCCAGGAGGAGCGCCCGTGACGAAGAGCTATGGCGTTGGAATTTATTGCGCTGCTTGCCATGCCGAGCCGTTCCCTGACCCTGGATCAGGATACCGCGCAGACCTTCGACCTCTTGTGCATCGACGGCGAGTGGCTTTGCGAACAGCACCGGAAACCTCTGAAAACAACAGCCTCGCAAGGCACAGGGGGAACCCGAAGAGGTCGTGGAGTTGTCGTCATGACGGCCGTCGAGGCGATTTGCGACTTCGAACACGACTTTGAGCGCGCGCTCACAGATCTTGAGGCCGCGATCGCGGACATCGTCGATATCGATGACGACATCGAGGGCGAGATCCTCGTCGTGGAGAACAACGTCGCCCGCGTCGACGTGGCGGAGCTCAGATTCCTCTCGCTCGCCTTGTTGATGCGCCGGGAGAGGCAAGTAGCGCCTTCAAGGATTTTAACTGGAAGACCGCCAGAGCGCTGCGCTCTCTTAAGCAAGCGCTCGTGCGCGAACCGGCAGAGGGATGACGCCAATGAGCAAGCGTCGCCCCGGCCTCAAGCCTCGTGATCGCGACGACTGGCCCACGCCCTGGCCGGCAGTCGTCCCGCTACTCAAGCTCCTCGAGCCCCGCACCAAATTCATCGAGCCGTGTTGCGGCGCTGGCGAGTTGGTCGAGCATCTCAAGCGCGCTGGCCATGTCTGCGCTGTGGCCTGCGACTTGCCGATCGATGCGCGGACCGCAAGCTATGCGATCGAGCCCGACACGATCTTCGTGACTAATCTGCCGTGGCGCCGCCAGTTCGGCATGAACGACATCATCGTCAATCTCTCCGATCAGCGGCCGCTATGGGGCCTCGTCTATGCCGACTGGCTCTTTACCTCGCGCGCGACGCCAGCTGCCGCGCCTTCGGGCGGTTGCCGCGGTCGGCAGGGTGAAGTGGATTGCGAATTCGCCACACGCCGGCATGGAAAACTGCTGCTGGTGCCTGTTCGGCCGACCGCGACCCGATGCGGTCACCGCGATTCGCTTCATTGGGCGCATCGGCCCTGCCCGCATTGACTCCACGAGGAGGACCGCCGCATGACCATGCGCCTTCTCGACGCTACTGCACGCCTGAGCGAGCTGCGCGGGCCTAAATTCTAATCACCGGCCCGACCGGGATCGGCAAGACGAGTTCCTCAAAACGCTATCGTCGGAACTGTTGTCGACGGCGGCGCTGGTCGATCTCGAGGCTGGCGATCTCCCCGTGGCTGACCTGCCGGTCGCGTCCGTGCGCCCGCAGACGTGGACCGATCTTCGCGATCTCGCTGTCGCCATCGGAGGGCCGGACCCTGCGCGAGCAGGGTCGCCCTACTCGCAGAGTCATTACGACAGCGTCATCGCGGACAGCACGCTCGCTAGCCTCGCGCAGTACTCAATCATTTTCGTCGACAGCTACACCGAACTCGGGCGTCGGTGCCGCGCGTGGAGCGAACAGCAATCCGAAAGTTTCAATGTAACGGCAAGGGAGTTTGCGCGCGACGTACGGCTTGGTTGGTCGCGAATTGATCAGCTGGACGCAGCAACTTCAACGCGCGCGCGCACAATCATACTGGTCACAATCCTGGAGAAGGTCGTCGACGATCGCGGCGCTCCGACGTGGCAAATCCAGCTTGAGGGCCAGCGGGCGCGCCGCGAACTGCCGGCGATTCTCGATGTCATCATCGCCATGGTCTGGGTCTCATTCAAAGACAAGCCGCGACGCGCATTTGTCTGCCAATCCGACACGTACCCCGTGAAGGACAGGAGCGGTCGGCTCGCTCCAATCGAAGAGCCGAATTTGGAGAAGCTGCTCAACAAGCTTTCAACCCGACAAACTTAGGAGACTGAAACCATGCCACTCGACCTGTCGAAGACCTCAACCCCGCGCGACTTTGGCGCTTTGATTCCTGCGGCGCCATTGCGCCGATGCAGGTTCGCATCAAGCCTGGCGGCTATGGTGAAGGCGGCCTGCTCACTCCTGCGGAGACTGAGAAGGGCAAGAGCGCGTTTTTGGCTCTTGAGTTCACTATTACCGCAGGGGCGCACAAGGATCGCAAGATTTGGAATGCTCACTGTTGAGGGCGAGAACCATGCCACGGCAATCGCGATCACTAGCGACCTCCTCGGCTGATCGCGCGGTCCGCTTTCAACTTCAGCGCCAAAAATGAAGGCGCGGAGGTCGACGCCAAGCTCAAGAATTTCGACTTTCATCGCTCGACGGTTTGAGGTTCATCGGCAAGGTCGGAGTTAGCGCGGCAAGCCTGACAGGGCCGGCGAGAGGTGGCCGACAAGAACACCATCGTCGCCGGGGTCACCAAGGACATGACGAAGGAATGGAGTCCCATGGGGCCCGGTCGTCCAGGATCTCGATGACGGCGTCGCCGGCGCGATGGCCCCGCCATCGGCATCCCCGCCCATCGACCCGCCGCCATGGTCGGCGTCCCCGCCCATCGACCCGCCACCGTGGGGTGAGTGATGAAGACGGCGCGCATCGCCTCGATCAGCGCTGAAACTGACGCATGGTTGCGGCGGGCGACCGCCGCCTCCATCGCCGCAGCGAAGGACCTTGTCGCCACTCAGGGTCCGATACGCTCAAGCACGCCAGCCGGACGGCTCACGGATTTCGAATGGGGCTGGATCGTTTCGACGGTCATCTGGGCATGGGTTTCGACCCGTGCCGAGCAGGCGACGACCGAAGGCCTCGATGTCGAGCGCGCGATCCGAGTCTCGAGCTGATCCAAACCCTGGGACGTTGGCGCGGTTAAGTCGATCCTGCCCGAGCTGGCGAAAACGTGCGCAGGATTCGATTGGACGAAGCCCGCGAATAACTGGTCGAAGGAGGAACTCGCAGAATTTCTCCTGGCTGCCTTCAGTCTAATTCAGCGCGCGATGGCTGCGCGTGACGTGACCGAAGAAAAGATCGCCGGCAAGCCGGTCAGCGCGGACGTGATCGCCCGGCAGACGACGGCTCGATCGGCAATCCAATGATGACGGTCGCCGAGTTCAACGACGTCGTGAACTTCGAGGAGCGCCGCCTGTGATCGATTTGAGCCGCGTCAACATCAACCTCGTCGACGACCCGTTTATGTCGCGATCAACGAGCGCATCGAGCGCACGATGACCCGGGAATTGCCTCGCGGGTATCTCGGTGCGAGCGCTGTCGGCCATGAGTGTATGCGTCAGACGCAATATGCCTGGTGGTCGAAGCCGCTGCTGTCGGCGCGGGTGCCTCGATTTTCGATCGCGGACATTATTTCGAAGAGTATACGCGACAGCGTCTTGTCCGCGCCGGGTTCGCCTTTGTCCGCTCTTCGCAGGCGCTCAAGTTCGTCGCTCTGAATGGCGACCTGCAGGGGCACGCCGATGGAGTTATCATCGCCGCGCCGGCCATGCCCGGAGCTTACCTCGCTCTCCCCTGTGTCGGGCAGCACAGGCGCTCAACGCCAAAAACTTTCGCGCGGTCGCACGCGACGGGTTCGCTCGGACTTTTCCGCGCTACAGCGTGCAGGCCTGCCTCTACCAGAAGTTTCTCGACCAGTTGAATCCGGCTCTCATTTCCTGCGTCAACAGCGACCACTTGCGAGACGTTGCACTTCGCCTTGCCCTACGACGCCAAGCTTGCAGGCCTCTGGACCGAACGGGCGGCCGAGATCATCGCAGCGACACGGAGGGGTGAGCTTCTCGAACGCTTCACGACCGACCCAAATGATTGGCGCTGCGGGCTGTGCGACTTCAAAACGAAGTGCTGGGGCAATGCAGCACGCCCCTAAGAAGAACCCCGCCAACGAGCCGCTGGATTCCGACGTGGTCGAGAAGCTCGGCAAGGTGTTCCTGATGATGTCGTCGCCCAACGACGGCGACAAGCTCGCCGCCCTGCACGCTCTTCGACCGTGCACTTGAGAGGAATGGCGTCGACTCATCACACGCTGGTCGCACGCATGGCGAAGCCATGGCTTAGCGA
>CAVRMF010000023.1:0-34569 GCA_963721905.1 uncultured Alphaproteobacteria bacterium | reverse complement strand
ATATGACGTGAAGCGACGATAGGCGCAAGGCTGGAAAATTAAATAAATATCTCAGCGACTTGGGTGTGAAGCCGCGTGAAGCCACGAGGATTTATCAAGGCCCGCTCTACGTCGACACCGGACTGTCGCTGGCGAGCCTCGGCGGACATGGCAAAGCTTTTTGCGCCTCATCGCCGGAGCGGGCCGTCGCTTCATGCAGAAGTCTTAACTTTTGCATGGCCTAGCGCCATCCCAGATTTCAAGCAGTTATCGTATGCAAAAGATACTTGCGTAAGTATCGCGAGATGCCCATGTCTAGCGGATGGCAACTATCGGATACGCCCTGAGCACGGACGGGCAGACGCTCGACGTGCAGATCGCTGCGTTGAAGGCGGCGGGAGCAGCCAGGATCTATCGCGAGACGGCAAGCGGGGCGAAGGCAGGAGAGCCGAGGGAGCTGGCGCGCGCGCTGAAGTCTATGACGGCCGGGGACACATTGCTCGTGACCCGGCTTGACCGGCTCGCCCGGTCGACGCGCGATCTTCTCAATATTCTCGACGCTATCGCCAAAGCTGGGGCCGGGTTCCGTTCACTGGCCGACATTTGGGCAGACACGACCACCCCGCATGGCCGCCTGATGCTCACGGCTCTCGGCGGCCTCGCCGAGTTTGAACGTGAATTGATCCGTACCCGAACCGGCGAAGGTCGAGCTCGCGCCAAGACGCGTGGGGTTCATATGGGTCGACCACCAAAGCTTACCACACATCAAAAGCGCGAGGCCCTGAATGCGCTCGCCGACGGTAGCGCCAGCCAAGCCGACTTGGCGCGTCGCTTCAATGTTAGCCAGGCGACTATATCTAGGCTGCCGCGATGAGCTCCGTCTCGCTGTGAGCTCCCTCAAGGGCGCTCATTTCCAGTCGGGATAGGGTCCGCCCATGCATTTCAACGGACTGCGACGGACGGCCGTCGCCCCTGCCGAGCGGAGAGTCGGCCATGTCGAGTTGCGCCATGCGCAGCGTGCTCGACCTCGATGATCGCCCTGATTCTACATGGCGTCCGGACCATGTTCGCGCGCCAGATTGGCGCACGTCGGCGTCGTATCGGGAGGGGCGGCCGCCGGGATCGCCGGAGACGCTTCGGCAACTGTTGTCCTCTCGGCCTGGCTTTTGGTCTGCGCGGATTAGTGACGAGGTGTTGGCACATGTTCGCCGTTGGTCTGCTTTCCTGCCTCGGCTTCGCGACTTCATGGATTCCCTTTTGGGGTCGGCGAGGCGCTCCTCCTCGTCCGCGCAGTTTTCGCTGAGACGCTGCCGTCCGGAGGACTGATGCTTGGTGATGCCCGAGCGCCTTTTCCAACATTTCCTCCCACTTCCTCGGGCGGTCCATTCGGCCGCCCCTGCTTTGTGCGCACCGCCGAACCCGCACGCGTTCTCCCGTTGCGATGAGGGCCGATGGCACCGCCTAAATGCAACAGCGACCTACTGGCGTCTCCGATGCCAGCGTGAGCGCCGGGCCTGTGTACTGCTCCGAGAGATGGAGGACGGGAGAGCGCGCAAAAGGAGGGAAAGCGAGAAGGCGAGAGTTGCAGCGCGTTACTCTGACCGGCAAGATAACTCTGGAATTGTTAAGGAAGCTTTAACGGGCGAGCGCGTCGACTGCTCCCGTCGCAATGGCATCGCTCCTACCTTTTGCATGGTCGCTGACGTCCGGCGCATGCTCCGCCTCCTTAGGAACGGTTCCTTGCTCGTGCTCGCGATCCTGGCGCCGGTCGCCGGGATTCTGCTGTCGTTCGCGCTCGGCGGGCGGTTCGCGGAGCGCGTCGCGCTTGGCCTCACGCCGATCGGGCTCGCGATCGCAATCGCCATCGCTGCTCTTGTTTGGCGATCCGGAGCGCCGCTCGTCTATAACGTCTCCGGACTTCCGCCGCCGCTCGGCATCGCGCTCCGCGCCGACGGCATATCCTGCGTCATGCTGATGACGGCGGCCCTGGTGGTCGCCGCCGCTGCCTTCTACGCCCGCGCCAATTTCGCCACGCCCGAGGGGGTCACGGAAGCGCGCGCGCCGCTGGCGTTCTGGATCCTCATTCAGGCGGTCTGGGCGGCCCTCACCATTCTTTTCGTTGGCGGAGATCTGTTCAATCTCTATGTCGCGCTGGAGCTCTTGACCTTCGCTGCGGTCCCGCTGGTCTGCCTGGGAGGAAAGCCTGAAACGCTCGTCGCTGCGCTCCGCTACCTGCTCTTTGCGCTCTTCGGCTCCGTCTTCTACCTGCTCGGCGCCGCGCTGCTCTACGGGGCCTATGGAACGCTCGACATTGTGCTGCTCGCAGAGCGCGTGCGGGCGCTCCCGGCCGTATGGCTCGCGGCCGGACTGATGACGGCGGGGCTGCTCGCCAAGACCGCCCTCTTTCCCCTGCATCTGTGGCTGCCTCCGGCGCACGCCAACGCACCGGCCGCCGCAAGCGCGGTCCTCTCCGGACTGGTCGTGAAAGGCTCGTTCTTCCTGACCGTCCGCCTGTGGTTCTCTGTGCTGCCGGCTCTTCCGGGCAGCGCGGCGGAGGCGGTTCTCGGGACGTTAGGGTCGGCGGCGATCCTGTTCGGCAGCGTGCTGGCGCTGAGGCAGGAGCGGCTGAAGCTCCTCGTCGCCTATTCGACGCTGGCGCAGATCGGCTACCTCTTCCTGATCTTTCCGCTCGCCTCGGGCGCGCATCCCTGGATCGCGGACGGGTGGAGCGGCGGAATGATGCAGACTCTCTCCCACGCCTTCGCCAAGGCGGCGATGTTCATGTCCGCGGGCCTACTCGCCGAGTTGCTGGGCCACGACCGGATCGCCGAATTCGCCGGGGCCGGCCGCGCGATGCCGGCGACCTTCTTCGCCCTCGGCCTCGGCGGACTGTCGCTGATGGGCCTGCCGCCGAGCGGCGGCTTCGCCGCGAAATGGCTGCTTCTGCGGGCCTCGGCGGCGGCCGGCCAATGGCCTTGGGCGATCGTGATGCTCGCCGGCGGGCTGCTCGCCGCTGGATATGTCTATCGAATTCAGGCCCCCGCGCTCTCGGCCGGCGCAATCGTCCTGAAGGCGCCCGCAGCGGAGTCGGGAGGCGATTGCTATAGCGCTGGCGATCGTGGCGGTCGCGCTGGGATTCGCGCCACAATCGTTCTTCGACTTTCTTCAGGTCGGCCGCGCGGCCGCGACGGCGCTTCCATGACCGGCACGGCGAACGTCCTCGGCCCCTGGCTGCTCGCAGCGACGCTCGCCGTCCCGCTCCTCTTCCTGGCGGCCTGTCTCTTGGGGCGCCTTCGCAGTGCGGCGCTGGCGCTCCAGTGGCTCGCGCCGGTCCCCGCGTTGGGGGCCGCGATCCTCGCGATCGGCGGCGGCCCGTTTGCGGTCGATTGGCCCGCTCTGCGCATGAGTCTCAAGCTCGATCTGCCGGGGGCGCTCATTCTCGCGGCCGCTTCGCTGTTGTGGATCGTCGTCGGCGCTGCGACGTTTTCGGGGGCGCGAAAGCCGAACGGGCGCTTCGCGGTCTCGTGGCTCCTGACGCTCATCGGAAGTCTCGGCGTCTTCGTCGCCGCCGATCTGCTCACCTTCTATCTCGTCTACGCGCTCGTGAGCATCCGGCCTATGAGCTCATCGTTCGTGACGGTTCGCCTTCGTCGACGCGCGCGGGCGGCGTCTACATGGCCTTTACGATTCTTGGCGAAGCGCTGCTCATCATGGCCTTCGCGCTGCTCGCGGCGGGCGAGCCCAACGGCAGTTTGCGGATCGACGACGTCATGGCGGCGCTGCCGGCCTCGCCCTGGCGCGACGCCACGCTCGCGCTCGTCATCGCGGGCTTTGGGATGAAGATGGCGCTCGCGCCGCTCAACGGCTGGATGCCACTGACCTATACTGCGGCGCCCATACCCGCCGCGGCAGTGTTGAGCGGGGCGGCGGTGAAGGCAGGAGTTGTCGGCCTCATCCGTTTTCTGCCCTTCGGTGCGCCGGTGCAAGGCTGGGGCGAGGCCCTCGCGGCAATCGGATTTGTCTCCGCCTTCTATGGCGTCGCGATCGGGATCACGCAGCAGAATCCGAAGACCGTGCTCGCCTATTCGAGCATCAGCCAGATGGGCGTCATTGCCGCGGTCATCGGCATGGCGCTCGCATCTGGCGAAGCCGGCGCGCCGTCCAAAGTCGCCTTTTACGCGGCCAATCATGTGCTCGCGAAGGGCGCGCTGTTTCTCGCCGTCGGCGTCGCCGCCGCAACCGACCTCCGTCGTGACAGGTGGCCTCTGATCCTGGCGGCGGTGCTTGCGCTGAGCCTCGCCGGACTGCCCCTCACCGGCGGCGCGCTGGCGAAGCTCGCGGTCAAGGGCCAGCTCGGATATGGCCTCGCGGCAAGCCTCGCCAATGCTTCAGCGGCGGCGACGGCGCTCTTAATGTTGCATTTCCTGACGCGTCTCGCGCGGTCTGCCCGTCAAGACGAAGACACGGAGGCGCCGGCCTCGATCGTCCGGCTTTGGCCGGCAGTCGCGATCGGCGCGATTTTCATCCTGTGGCTCCTCTATCCCGCCGTCGGCGAGCCTTCGGGGTCGGTGACCATCGTCGCGCTGTGGGACGGGCTGTGGCCCATCGTGATCGGCGCCGTCCTGGCGTTGGGACTTCGGCGCTGGGGGGCGAGCCTCCCGAGTATTCCCGAAGGCGATACAGTGGTTGCGGCCGAGGCCGCGTTCAATTCCAGCTTTGCCTTGGGCGGGCTGTTCGAGAGCCTCGACGCGCGGCTGCGTCAATGGCCGGCGGCAAGCCTGTCGCTTCTTGCGATCGCCCTCATACTGGCCGCGATGGCCGCGTACGGAGGTTGAGCGGCGCTCATTCTTCACGGCTGATGCGATCGGCGACCGGTCGCCCGCGCGTCCGATGAGCGGCCTAGACCCTTTCGCTCCTCCCTCATGGCTCATGGGCCGGGGGCGTCATGCGGGCGATTTATTGAGCGGAGCCCGGAACTTTTCGCGGCCCCGATTCGAAGCGAAGTTGCTGCAGCGAAATCTTCTGGGCGAACTCGAGAATTCAGCGCAGACTGAGACCCGGCGAAGGGAGGTTGCGCCATGGCGAGAAAAGAAATCCTCGACCAATCCAGAGGTACGTCCACCCATTCCGCATCACCAAGGGCAGGGGCTTTCAGCTGAAGGACTTCGACCCCGGCGACACCCGCGGCCTGAAGCTGGACAAAGGCGAGGCGGCCGGGCTCCTTCAAGCCGGAACCGCTTGGCTCGCAGAGGAGCAGGATATGCTCTACGCCCAGAACCGTTGGTCGTTGCTGCTCGTTTTCTAGGCCATGGACGCAGCAGGCAAGGACAGCACGATCAAGCACGTGATGTCAGGCGTCAATCCGCAGGGCTGCCAGGTCGTCTCATTCAAGCAACCCTCGTCGGAAGACCTCGATCACGACTTCATGTGGCGCTATTCCAGGCGTCTTCCCGAGCGGGGACGGATCGGCATCTTCAACCGGTCGTACTATGAAGAGGTTCTCGTCGTGCGCGTGCACGAGGAGATCCTGAAGCGGCAACAGCTTCCCCCGCCGCTCGTCAGCAAGCGCATCTGGGACGAGCGCCTCGCCGACATCGCGCACTTCGAGGACTACCTCACCCGACAGGGGACGATCGTCCTCAAGTTCTTCCTGAACGTGTCGCGCGAGGAACAGAGGAAGCAATTCATGCAGCGTCTTGAGCGGCCCGAGAAGAATTGGAAGTTTTCCGCGTCCGACGTGCATGAGCGCAAGTTCTGGGACAACTAGGGGTCAGGACACGAAAGTGCACTTTATGCCCCTCTCGTGCGAACGAATCGGCAACGCATACTCGGGTCGGCTCGAACTCATGGCGATTTCGCATTCGCGAGGGCGTCGTAAAGCGCGGTTTTCCCAATTTTTAGCCTGGTGGCGGTTTCCCGGACGTTCAGGCCCTGGGCGAGCAGGGCGCGAGCGCGTTCAAGTTTGCCGGGCGTGACGACCGGTCTTCGCCCGCCTTGCCGACCGCGCGCGGCGGCGGCGACGAGCCCCGCCATTGTGCGCTCTTTGACGAGATCGCGCTCGAAAGCAGCCAGAGCGCCGAAGACATGGAAGATCAGCCGGCCGCCGGGCGTCGTCGTATCGATATTCTCCGTAAGCGAACGCAGACCGATGCGGCGCGCGTTCAAATCGGTGACGGTCTCGATGAG
Source organism: uncultured Alphaproteobacteria bacterium (assembly GCA_963721905.1). Classification (GTDB taxonomy): domain Bacteria; phylum Pseudomonadota; class Alphaproteobacteria; order Rhizobiales; family Beijerinckiaceae; genus Roseiarcus. The sequence continues at coordinate 28,404 of CAVRMF010000023.1, read as the reverse complement.
ATGCGGCAGCGAGCGGCCGAGCCGATCGAACTTCCACACAACCAGAACGTCGCCGTCGCGCACATAGGACAAGGCCTCATTCAGCCCTGGCCGATCGGTCTTGGCGCCTGAAGCGTGGTCGGTGAATATTCTCTCGCAGCCGATTTTCTTCAGCGCGTCTTTTTGCAGGGCGAGATCCTGCTCGCTCGTCGATACGCGGGCATAGCCGACGTTGGGCACTGGGCTTTGGTTCCGTTTATCCGTCCGTAAATCAACCTGTCCGCTTTCCCGTTGTCAAGTATGTTGACGGACAGAGTCTCGCCAAGTCGGCAAACGATCCAATGACGGACAGCCCAAACCTCGCCTTAATCGGCCTTTGATCTGGGAGGCCCGGCATGGCGAGACGGCAACTCTTGAGCAATGAGGCTTGGGCAGCGCGGCTGGCGCCGGTCGTCGATGACAGGGAGGTCATTCGACATTACACGCTGAGCGAAGACGATTTTGATGCCATAATGCGAAAGCGGTTGGACGCGAGCCGACTCGGTTACGCCCTCGCGCTTTGCCTCATGCGCCACCCGGGGCGCTCCCTTGAGCAGGGCGAAGCGCTCCCGGTCCAAATAGTAGGGTATGTCGCGCGGCAACTCGGCATTGCCCCTGGCGTCTTCGACAATAGCCCTGAGCGGGACAAGGAACGGCGCAAGCATCTCACCGAAGCCATGCGCCGGTTTGGCTATCGGCCCTTCGACCGCGCCGTCTTGAAGGATTTAATCGGCTGGCTGACGCCGTCCGCCCAGGTGACGCGCGCCGCCGAGCCCTTAATCGACATAATGATAGGTGAGCTACGCCGCCGACAAATTCTTCTCCCTTCTCCAAGGATTCTCGAACTCGCGGTGCATCAGGCCCGCCAACGGGGCGAACGCATCATACATGAGGCGCTGATCGGAATCTTGCCTCCCGAGAAGCGGGCCGCGCTGGACGAGCTTCTCGCGATCAGGCCGGAAACGACCGTGACCCAACTCGCGTGGTTACAAAACGTTTCGCGGTCGCCGGCGGCGCGAAACATCCTGCGCATCATCGATCGTTTGCAGGTCATTCGCGAACTTGCCCTTGATCGCCGCTTGGCGGAAAGGGTCCCGGCCCTCCTATTCGAGAGACTTGCCGCCGAGGGGCGGCGCATGACGGCGCAGCATATCCGCGATTTGACGACCGGCCGGCGCCACGCCGTTCTATTTGCGACTGTCGTCGCGCTTGAAACCGAGCTGACCGACGCGACCCTATTCATGTTCGACAAACTGATGGGGTCGTTGGCGCGAAGGGCCGAAAACAAGACGGCGGCGCGCGCGGCGGATACGGTTCGCGACATGCAGAAGTCGCTTCGGACAGTGACGACAACCTGCCGGATCATGCTGCGGGCGATCGATTCCAAGCAAGACGTTACGGCGGCGATCACGAAGGCCGGAAATCTCGCCGACTTCGCGCGGAGCCTGGCCGACGTGGAAGCTCTGACCGCGCCCGACATGACCGGCAACAAAGCTGATTTGATAGGCAGATACGCCACGGTTCGCCAGTTCGCACCCAAACTGCTCGATACGTTCACGTTCCATGGCAGCGGATCGTCAGCTGGCCTTCTCAAGGCCGTGGCGCTCATCGGCGATCTCTATCGAATGGGAAAACGCGCGCTGCCCGCCACAATCCCCACGGGCTTCGTTAAGCGCGCGTGGCGCCCATTTGTATTCAAAGATGGGGCGATCGACCGTAAGGCCTATGAACTCTGTGTGTTGAGCGAACTGCGCGGACGACTTGCCGCCGGCGAGGTCTGGGTCGAGCGGTCCCGCCAATATCAGGCATTTGAAGCGAACCTCATCCCCAAGCCGACGTTCGATCTTCTTAAGGCGTCAGGCTCGTTGCCCGTCGCAGTCAATCTCGATGGCGAAGCCTGGATTGCCGAGCGACGCGCGGCGCTCGATGCTGAGCTGTCTCGCGTGGCTCGCCTCGCCGAAGCCGAACAGCTGCAGGACGTCGATCTGAAAAGCGGCGAGGTGAAAATCACGCCGCTCACCGCAATAACCCCTGACGCCGCGAAGACGCTCAAAGTCCGGGTCGACGCGCTATTGCCGCGCATTCGCATCACCGACTTGCTGATCGAGGTCGATGCCTGGACGGGGTTCAGCGCGTGCTTCACGCACCAGCGTAGCGGCCGGGCGATCGAGAACAAGACCACGTTGCTCACGGCCATCCTTGCCGATGGCGTCAATCTCGGCCTCACCCGCATGGCCGACGTTTGCGAGGGCGCCAATCTGCCGCAGCTTGCCTGGGCGCACGATTGGCATATCCGCGACGAGACCTATTCAGCGGCCCTTGCGCGGCTGGTCGATGCTCAAAGCGCGCTTCCACTCGCGCAAATTTGGGGCGAGGGGAAAACCTCGTCATCGGACGGCCAGTATTTTCAGGCCGGCGGCCATGGCGAGGCGATCGCGGATGTGAACGCTCGCCACGGCGACGAGCCGGGCGTGTCGTTCTACACCCATGTTTCCGATCGGTTCAGCCCGTATCATACCAAGGTTATCGCCGCGACCGCGAGCGAGGCGCCTCACGTCCTCGATGGCCTGCTGAACCACCAAAGCGGCCTTCGGATCGAGGAACATTACACCGATACGGGCGGGGCGACTGACCACGTGTTCGGCCTTTGCCACGTGCTGGGCTTCCGCTTTGCCCCGAGAATGAGGGATATCAAAGATCGCAGATTGCACGTGTTCCCCGGCTCTAATGCGCCGCCAATTCTCGCCCCGCTCGTTGGCGGGTTTATCGACGCTGATCACATCGCCGCCAACTGGAGCGAAATCCTTCGCCTCGCGACGTCGATTAGATCGGGCGCGGTCCAGGCCTCAGCCATGCTGAAGAAGCTGTCCGGATATCCACGACAAAACGGACTGGCGGTCGCCCTGAGGGACATCGGCCGTATAGAACGATCGCTGTTCATGCTCGGCTGGTACAGCGATCCCGAACTGCGTCGGCGCACCGGTCTCGGCCTCAACAAGGGCGAAGCGCGCAACACGCTCGCGCGGGCGATCTTTTTCAACCGCCTCGGCGAGCTGCGCGATCGTTCTTTCGAAAACCAAGCCTATCGCGCCTCAGGCCTCAATCTCATCGTCGCGGCCATCATCCTGTGGAACACCCAGTATTTGGCGCCGGCGTTCGCCGAACTTGGACGGCGCGGCCATGACGTTTCTCCCGAATTGATCCGCCACGTGGCGCCGCTCGGCTGGCAACACATCGCGCTCACCGGCGACTACACCTGGAACCTCGCCTCGCCGCTTGCCCCGGATGCGCTCAGACCCCTGCGAAATGAGAGTTCAATTCTGGCCGCTTAAGTTCCCCATTCGTTCGCGCGAGAGGGACATAAAGTGCACTTTCGTGTCCTGACCCCCAGCTGTCGGATCATCTCATGGGGTTCGTTTTCTGAGACTTGGTCCAAGCGGCGTTTCCGATCCGCCTCAATCTCTCTGATCTGTTCTCTCACCAGTCGCAGACGCGCCATGTCTCGGCGCGTTTCGGCGAGGGTATTCGAGGGCAAGGACTTACCCTCGGGCGTGCGGAGCGCCTCGAGACGCTCTGAGGCCTTCCGAAGCGTCGGCTTGAAATTGCGGATCCCCCAGCGCACTAAGCAGGCCTTCATCCGATTGATGATACGGGTCTGCTGGCCAATTAAGTTCTCGCGCTCGCGGTTCGGTCGCCTGGCGTCTTCCTGATCGGGCGTTGGAATCGCTGCCATATGGCAGTGGTCCGGTTCGCCGCGTAGCCAGCCAAGGAAGGCGCGTTTCAATAGTTCAGTGTCAAGCCGGTCGGTCTTGGCCCGCCGGTGCTCTCGCGGCACGGCGACGCTCGTCGAATGGATCACGAACGCCTCAATGCCGCGCGCCTTCAGCCAGCGCGCCAGCCAAAAACCATCTCGGCCCGCTTCGAAGGCAACGACAGTCCTCGTAATCGTTCGCCCGGCCTTGATCGCCTCATCGCGCCATCGCTCAACCAATTGAAGCAACGCGTCGTGATCGGCGCCAAGCTTTTTCATAGGGTGGCGATCCAGCCCGGGCACAATCCCAGCCACAACCCAGTTCGATAAGCTCAGCTCCACAACCGCGATCAATGTGCTGTCTTGTTCCAAGACCTTCCGAGACCGGCTCAGATCGTTCATGATGGGGCGCTCCATACCCAGTAGCCGGCTCTTCGGACGAAATGCCCTCGCCGGACGCCCCATAGTATCTTCCGCCGCCTGCTCGAATGGCTGGCTCTCTTGTTGTCCATAATCCTGGCTGCACTCACCGCCGCGACAAGCCAGGACAGTATCCTCAAATCGGCCTGAGAGCGTTCTTCACGGGCGACGATTTAGAAAGTCGCTAAGCAGTTCGACCCCAAGAGAAGCGACTTGAATTCAATGCGGCGTTGGGACGCGAGGCGGTTCGCAAAGTTGCCCCAGGCATTTTGGGCCAAGGAAGTCCCAGTGGGATCGCCGACTCGCATTGCGGGCGAGCGCAATGCCGCGGGGTCAGACCTTGACCATGCGCTTCCCGCGATTCTCGCCCGCCAGCAGTCCGATCAGCGCCGCTGGCGTGTTTTCGAGCCCGTCGATCACGTCCTCTTCGACTTTGAGCTTGCCGTCCCTCACCCACGCGCTGAGATCGGCGGTCGCCTTGTCGCGTTCGCCGAAATGGTCGGTGACGACGAAGCCCTGCATGAGCAGGCGCTTGACGACGAGCAGTCCCGGCACGCCGCGCGGGCCGGTGGCCGCGGGCGCGCCGTCATATTGTGAGATCGCGCCGCAGCAGACGATGCGGCCGCGCAGGTTCATTTGCGGTAGGCACGCTTCGAGGATATCGCCGCCGACATTATCGAAATAGACGTCCACGCCCTTGGGGGCGGCCTCGCGCAACGCTTTGAACACGCCGCCCTGCTTGTAGTCGACCGCCGCGTCGAAGCCGAGATGCGCCGTCAGCCAATGGCCTTTCTCGGCCCCGCCGGCGATCCCGACCACGCGGCATCCTTTGATCTTGCCGATCTGCCCGACGATCGATCCGACCGAGCCGGCGGCCGCAGAGACGACAAGCGTCTCGCCGTGCTGCGGGCACCCGATGTTCAAGAGCCCGAGATAGGCGGTCAGGCCGGCGATGCCGTAGACGCTTAGGAGATGCGTCATCGGTTCGACGGGAGGCACTTTGATGAGATGCTTGCCCGGCAAGACGGCGTAGTCCTGCCAGCCGGTGTCGGCGAAAATGAGATCGCCCGGCGCGAAACCCGGCGCCTTCGAGGTGACGACCTCGGCGATGCCGCCGCCGGCCATGACCGTATTGGTCTCGACCGCCGCGCGATAGGTCGCACCTTGCATCCATGCCCGATTGGCCGCGTCGAGCGAAATGTAGCGCACGCGCAGAAGCGCTTCGCCGTCCTTAGGTTCCGCGACCTTCGTTTCAACGAGGCGGAAGTGCTCGGCGCCGAGCTTGCCGGTCGGCTTTTCGATCAGCAGAATTTGACGATTGACGCTGCCATCCATAACGCCTGCCCTCTCTGATTTTGTTAGCTTCGTTGGTGTTCGGCCGCGGCCGGCGCAGACGAGGCCGCGGCGGCGGATCAGCCGCGAAGATCAATCTGGCCCTCTATGCCGCAAGACCATAGGCCGCTTCGAGTTTTGCAAGCTCCCCGGGCAACGCGTCCGCCAAGGATTGCACGTTCGGCAAAATATTGGCGCCGGCGATGAAGCCGAAGTCGAGATGCTCACGATAGCTTTGCAGCGTGATGTTCAGGCCGATCCCATGCATCACGATCGAGACCGGATAGGAATGCAGCAATTCCGCACCATTGGCGTAAAGCGTGAACTTCGGGCCGAAGACGTTCGAGATGGAGACATTGACGGCCGGCGGCAAGACGTTCGCCAGGTTCGAGCGGCTGTAGAACAGCGAAAGCAATTGAATGAAGATCGGCGACCCGAGCGCGACCGTATCGGTTACCAGCGGCATGAGCTGTCTCAACGGGCTCGACAATTCCTTGGCCTTGGCGGATTCAGCGAAGATCGTCTCGAGCCGGGATTTCGGATCCTCGATATCGGTGGCGAGCACGCAGATCATCCCCATCACCTGGTTGCTCGCGGAAGCGTCGCCTGCGTCTCGCGTCGAAATCGGGACGGCGGCGGTCAGCGACTTTCCGGGCAAGGCGTCTTGACTGAGGAGGTGCCTGCGCAACACGCCGCTCGACAACGCCAGCACCACGTCGTTCAACTTAACGCCGGCCTTGGCCGCCACCGCCTTCACGCGGGGCAAGGAAAGGCTGACGGCCGCGTAGCTGCGCTCGGAGGAAACAGAACCGTTGAGCGGCGTCGGCGGCGCCATCATCTTCATCAGATCGCCGATGCCGCTCGGCGAGATGACCTTGCCGCCGACATCGTTCATGACCTTCAGAATATCGGGAAGACTTCTCCACGAATTGCCGGCTCTGTTTGAGCCCATCCATGAAAGCGTCGACCAGAACCGAGCCCAGGTCGGTCTTGCCGGTGCGTGGCGTCTCAATTTTCGGCAGCCCGCCCCCCGGCTCGCCGAGGTTCCAAAATTGCAAGGAGGACGCGACGAGCGAGGAGATGAATTCGCGCTCGTCGGCGTTCTTGGCCGCCTTGAGCGCGGCGGGCTTCGTCGTTTCGCGCGGCGTCGGCGTCGCGTCGTAGAGAAGCTGCGCCATCGCGGCGCCCGCGCCACCGTCGATGCAAGCGTGATGCATCTTCGAGTAGATCGCCACTTGATTGTCGGGCAGATCCTCGAAGACACACATTTCCCACAGCGGCCGAGCCCGGTTCAACAGCTTGGCGTGCATCCAGCCGACCAGCCGTTGAAGCGTCGGGATGTCCGAGGGCGCCGGCAACGCGCCGCGAAAAACGTGGCGATCGATGTCGAATTGGTCGTCCTCGATCCAGTGCGGGCGGTCGATATCGAACGGCGTGTGCGCGAGCTTCCAGGTCAGCATCGGCGCGACATGCAGACGCCCGCCGATCATCGACTTGAGGTCCTCGAAGAAGTCGCCGCGATAATTCTCGGGCAATTGGAAAATCGCCATGCTGCCGACATGCATCGGCACCTCCGGCGTCTCCAAGTAAAGGAAGGACGCGTCCATGGCGGAGAGCTTCTTGATCGTTCTCGCCATACCCTCGCCTCCCCCGAACTGCTTCTGTCGGCGGGTTCGCAACCCCGCCGGCTTCAGAATAGATCGCGAATGCGTTCGGTGGCAAATCGCCAGCCGGCGAACCGGTCCAGCGGATTGACGATCGAGGCAGTGCGGGGCGCCTCGCCGCCTCCTCGCCGGCCGTCCTTCGACCAAACCGTATCCAAAGCGCGCCCGCGTGACGCGCCCTGCCGGAGACGCTACAAGAGCGAAGTCGACACTTGAAACGCGCCGCCCGAGGCACCGTCAACAATATGGGAGGAACCACAATGAGCCACCCCTGGCTTCATTCCTATCCGGCCGGCCTCGATTGGACGGCGCCCGTCGAAGTCGCGCCGATCCCCCATATTTTGGACGACGCGGTCGCCAAATGGGGCGACCGCCCCGCCATTGATTTCATGGGGCGCAAAATCGCCTATCGCGAGCTGGGCGCGCTGGTCGAGCGCGCCGCCAAGGGCTTGCGGGCATTGGGCGTTGGTCCGGGCAGCCACATCGGTCTTTACCTGCCGAACACGCCGCACACCGTGATCAGCTTCTTTGCGATCCTCAAGGCCGGCGGCGTGGTCGTGAACTATTCGCCGCTGGACGCGGAGAGAGTCATCGAACACAAGGTCGAGGACAGCCAGACCGATTTCATCATCACGCTGAACCTGCCGACGCTCTATCCGCAGATGGCGAAACTGCTCGGCAGGACGCGCCTGAAGGGGCTGATCGTCGGCGAACTCGCGGAAATGTCGGCCGATCCCGCGGCGACGCGCGCCCAAATGGAGGCCGCCAAGCAGATCGTCGCCGTCCCTTCGGACGAGCGACATATCCCATTCACCCAGCTTCTCTCGAACGAGGGCCGCTATCAGCCGCATCTCATCGCGGACGTGACAAAGGAGATCGCGGTTTTGCAATATACCGGCGGGACGACCGGGCTGCCGAAGGGCGCGATGCTGACGCACGCGAATCTGTCCGCCGCCAGCTATCAATATTGGATATCCACGCAAGCCGCCGCCAGCGTGGTTAAAGACGGCGAGGAACGGACTCTTGTCGCGTTGCCTCTGTTCCACATCTACGCGCTGACCGCCAATATGCTCCTTTGCATCAGAATCGGCGCCGAGTTGATCATGCACGCCCGCTTCGAACTCGAGCCCGTCCTCAAGGACATCGAACGAAAACGCGTTACCGTTTTTTTCGGAGTTCCAACAATGTATCTCGGCATGCTGAGCTATCCCGGCATAAACACGATCAATCTATCCTCGTTGAAACACTGCAGTTCGGGCGGCGCGCCGCTTCCCGTCGAAGTGCTGCAGCGGTTCAAGGAGAAGACGGGCTGCGACATTTCCGAGGGCTGGGGCATGACGGAGACCTCGCCGGCAGGCACGTTCACGCCGGCTGGCCGTCCGCCCAAGCCGGGGTCGTGTGGCATTCCTTTTCCGGGCATCACGCTCAAATTCATCAGCGTCGACAACCCCGACAACGACGTGCCGCTCGGCGAGCGCGGCGAGCTCTGTATCAAGGGGCCCAACGTAATGCTTGGTTATTGGAAAAACGAGGAGGAGACGGCCAAGATGCGAACCAAGGACGGGTTCCTGCGCACCGGCGACGTCGGCTACATGGACGAGGACGGCTACGTCTTCATCGTGGATCGGATCAAGGACATGTTGCTCTGCGGCGGCTACAACGTCTATCCGCGCAACATTGAAGAGGCGATCTATCAGCACCCGGCCGTCGCCGAGGCCTGCGTCATCGGCGTGCCGGACGCCTACCGCGGCCAGTCCCCGAAGGCCTTTATTGCAATGAAGCCCGGCTCACCGAGTCTGACGCTGGAGGAGATGAAATCCTTCCTTAAGAGCCGTCTCGGCAAGCACGAAATGATTTCCGAGCTGGAGGTGCGCGACGCTCTGCCGCGGACTCAGGTCGGCAAGCTTTCGAAGAAGGATCTCGTCGACGAGGAGGCGCGTAAGCGCGCCCAGGCCGAGTAGGGCCTGGAACCAATCGCGACCGGCGATCGCCTTTGCAAAGGAAAGGCGAGCGGCTAACTTCGCACGGCGAGGTTAGGGCGAACCAGGGCGGAGACGCATCGCGATGGCAACCGGCAATCCGCTGAGCCCGATTCCGCATCCGCCCAAGAAGCCGATCGTCGGCAACATGTTCTCTGTCGACGCCAAGGCGCCGATCCAGAGCCTGACGAGGATCGCACAGGAGCTTGGGCCGATCTTCTGGCTCGACCTGCTGGGCGCGCCGGTCGTCTTTGTCTCAAGCTTCGCGCTCGTCGATGAATTGTGCGACGAGAAGCGTTTCGACAAGGCGGTGCGCGGCTCGCTGCGCCGCGTGCGCGCCGTCGCCGGCGACGGGCTCTTCACCGCCGACACGACCGAGCCGAACTGGCGCAAGGCGCACCGCATCTTGTTGCCGCCTTTCGGCGGTCAAGCGATGCACACCTATCATCCGGCAATGGTCGACATCGCCGAGCAACTCGTCCTCAAATGGGAGCGGATGAACGGCGACGACGAAATCGACGTCGTCCACGACATGACCGCCCTGACGCTCGACACGATCGGCCTCTGCGGCTTCGATTATCGATTCAATTCTTTCTATCGGCTCGACTACCACCCCTTCGTCGAGGCGCTCGTGCGCTCGCTCGAGACCGTGATGATGACGCGTGGCCTGCCCCTGGAAAAGTTGACGATGCGGCGTCGTCAAGGCGACATGCGGAGAGACATCGCGTTTCTCAACAACATGGTCGATGAGATCGTGCGTGGACGGCGGGCCGACGTTGCCTCCGCCGAGGGTAAGAAAGACATGCTCGCCGCCATGCTGACTGGCGTCGATCGCGTCACGCACGAGCAACTGGACGACGTCAACATCCGCTATCAGATCAATACGTTCCTGATCGCCGGTCATGAGACGACAAGCGGGCTTCTCTCGTACGCTATCTACGCCTTGCTAAAGCATCCCGATGTTCTCCAGAAAGCGTATGAGGAGGTCGACCGCGTGCTCGGCGGCGATCTGTCGGTCAAGCCGACCTACGCGCAGGTGACGCAACTCGTCTACGTGACGCAAATCCTCAAGGAAGCCTTACGTTTATGGCCGCCGGCCCCGGTCTTCAGCCTGATGCCGCTGCAGAACGAGACGATCGACGGCAAGTACCCGCTGAAGAGGCGAACGCCGATCAATATCCTGGTCGGGGCGTTGCACCGCGACCCGTCGGTATGGGGCCCCAATCCGGAAATCTTCGATCCGCAGAACTTCTCGAAGGAAGCGGAGGCGAAGCGGCCGGCCAACGCTTGGAAGCCGTTCGGCAACGGACAGCGCGCCTGCATCGGCCGCGCCTTCGCGATGCACGAGGCGACCCTGGCTGTCGGCAAGATCCTGCAGCGCTTCAAGCTGATCGATCATCGAAGGTACAAGCTCGCCTTGAAGGAGACGCTGACGGTCAAGCCGGAGGGGTTCAAGATCAAGGCGCGCTTGCGCGCCGACCGTCCGCCGGCGACGCAGGCGCGCCTGACCGCCGCCGCGACGCTGGCAACGGCGGCGCCGGCCGCGCGCGTGCGGCGGGGCCACAACACGCCATTGCTGATTCTGTTCGGCTCCAATCTCGGCAAAGCCGAGGAGTTGGCGCGCCAGGTCGCGGACCTCGCCCAGGTCAGCGGCTTCGTCGCCACGCTCGCGCCGCTCGACGATTTCGTCGGCAAGCTGCCCGTAGCGGGTGGCGTTTTGATCTTCTGCGCATCCTACAACGGCGCGCCGCCCGACAACGCCTCTCGTTTCGTCGAATGGCTCGAGGGCGATCGTCCGGCGGACGCGCTGGTGAAGACGCGCTACGCCGTTTTCGGCTGCGGCAACAGGGATTGGACGGCGACTTACCAAAGCGTTCCCCGGCGCATCGATGAGCGCCTCGCCGCGGTCGGCGCCAAGCGCGTCTATGCGCGCGGCGAGGGCGACGCGCGCGGCGATCTCGACGGCGATTTCGAGCGCTGGTTCGCCGCGTTGCGCCCGGCGGCCGCCCGGGAGTTCGGCATAGCCGCTGATTTTGCCCGCCAGGCGGGCGCCGAACCTCTCTATCGGGTCGAGACGGTCGCTACTGCGCACGCCGACGCTTATGGGGTCTCCATCGGCGCCGTTCCGGTGAAGATTATCGTCAACGAAGAACTGCAGAATCGGACCGGCCCCAACGGTTCGACGCGCTCCACGCGCCACATCGAGGTCCAACTGCCCGAGCGCACGACGTACCGGGTCGGCGATCATCTGAGCGTGGTTCCGCACAACGACCCTGGTCTCGTCGAAGCCGTGGCGCGCCGCTTCGGATTCAACGCCTCCGACGCCATCCGACTGCAAACGAGCTTGGGCCGGCGCGCGCAATTGCCGGTCGACGAAGCGATCACCGTAGGCCGGCTTCTCGGCGACCGCGTCGAGCTGCAGCAGGTGGCGACGCGCAAGCAGATCCAGATCATGGCCGAGCATACGCGCTGCCCGGTGACCAAGCCGAAACTGCTGGCGCTAGCTGGCGACGATCCGGAATCGTCCGAGCGCTATCGCACTGAAGTGTTCACACGGCGGAAATCCCTCTGCGATCTGCTCGACGAGCATTGCGCCTGCGAGCTTCCGTTCGGCGTCTTTCTGGAAATGCAGCCGCCGCTCGCGCCGCGGTATTATTCGATTTCGTCGTCACCGAGCCGCGACGCGACGCGTTGCAGCGTCACCGTCGGGGTCGTCGCCGGCCCGGCCCATTCGGGCGTCGGCGAATTCAAGGGGGTTTGCTCAAACTATCTGGCGGCGCGGCGCGCCGGCGACCTTATCTACGCCTCGGTTCGGCAAACCAAAGCTGGTTTTCGCCTGCCGGAGGATCCCGCGACGCCGATCGTCATGATCGGCCCCGGCACCGGCCTTGCGCCGTTCAGGGGCTTCCTGCAGGAGCGCGCGGCGCAAAGGGCGAATGGGACGGCGCTGGGGCCGGCGATATTGTTTTTCGGCTGCCGCTATCCCGACCAGGATTTCATTTACGCTGAAGAGTTGAAGGCTTTCGCGGCCGCGGGGCTCGCCGACCTGCACGTCGCCTTCTCCCGAGCTGGCGAAACTAAGACCTATGTGCAGGACCTGATCTTGGCGCAGGCGGAGGCTGTTTTTGCCCTCGTCGACCGCGGGGCGGTCATTTACGTTTGCGGCGACGGGTCGAAGATGGAGCCCGGCGTCAAGCGCGCATTGATCGACATCCGCAGGCGGCGGAGCGATGGCGATGAGGCGGCGGAGCACTGGATGGACGAAATGGGGCGGCAGAACCGCTATGTGCTCGACGTTTGGGCCAGCGGCTAGCCTCGGAGCCTTGGGAGACGCTGCCGGCCAACGGCGATGAAGCTCTCTCTTCGCGCTGAGCACGGCTACTTTCCCCTCAACCGCGATCACGAAATCGTGATGGTGCATTGCAATATAATTGTTGCGCTGCAATATTCCCTACGGGAGAGGGCTTGGCCCTGGGCCGATCACGGACGAGGCGACCCATAGCTCTCGAAGAAGATGGAATCCATGACCGACACAGAAAACACCTCCGCCGCCGCGCAGAACGAGCCGATCGTCGCGACTGCCGCCACCCGCGAGTTCGTCAAGAAGGCCGCCGAGGCCGCAAAAGAGCGCGCTACGACCCTCCACGCCAGCGCCCAGAAGGCGACGAACAGCGTCGAGCAGACGATCGTGAATACCGTCGGCGTAGTGGCCAAGCTAACCCGTCAGGCTCATCAGGCGACCTACGAGGACGCCGAGGCGTTCTTCTCGGGGGTGGACCAACTGGCCTCGGCCAAATGCCTTGGCGAAGCGGTTCAGATCTACGTCGATTACCTGCAAAGCCGCACCGACCTCGCGGTGGCGCGGACTCGCGCCGCAACCGCCCATGTCGGCAAGCTTTTGTCCGACAGCGCCAAGACCGTGCAGGAGAACGTCGCCACGACGGCGGTCTTCCCCCGCAAGGCGGCGTGAGCCCTCGATCCTGATGGTGTAATCTGAAAAGGCGCGCGCGAGCCGACCTTATTCCAATCGGCGACGGTCGGCCCGCGATTGAGCGCGGGCGCATTTGAAATTGCGCAGGAACACGCCTAATTATGTGGCGTTCGATGTTGGAATCCGCGCGACCGTGGCGATTTTCGCGCACAGAAACTCGTGAAGGGAGCGAAAGCATGTCCGCCGCCTCGCAGACGATTCCTCCGCCCTCCAAAGCGCTGCTCCTGCTCGAGAGCCGCGCGATCCATGAATTCGGCGCGTTTCTAGCGAGCCTGCCTCTGCTGCGCCTCGCCCCCAGGGGCGATGGCGGTCCGGTCCTCGTATTTCCGGGTCTGGTCACGGGCGATCTTTCCACGCGCCCGCTGAGAAGCTTCCTCTCGAGCCATGGCTATGCGGTGAGCGGCTGGGGCCAGGGGCGCAACTACGGGCCGCGCGATGGCGTGGCCGAAGGAATGATCCGGTCGCTACGCGACATCGCCCACCGAAGCGGGCGTAAGGTCAGCCTGATCGGATGGAGTCTCGGCGGTCTCTATGCGCGCCAGCTCGCAAAGCTTCGTCCCGACGACGTACGAACGGTGATCACGCTCGGCAGCCCCTTCGCCGCACATTCCCGCTCGACGAACGCCTGGCGGGTGTACGAATTCGCCAGCGGGAAACGCGCCGACGATCGGGAAGGCGATTTCGGCCGCGCGCTCAGCGAGCCGCCGCCAGTGCCGACCACCGCGGTCTTCAGTCGTAGCGACGGTGTTTGCGCTTGGCGCGGCTGCGTCGAGCGCCCAAGCGCGCTGACGGAAAACATCGAGGTCCAGGGCAGCCATTGCGGCCTTGGTCACCATCCTGCCGTCGTCTATGCGGTCGCCGATCGCCTCGCGCAGCCCGAAGGCGCCTGGAGGCCATTCGACCGCAGCGGCTGGCGCGCCCTCATCTATCCGGACCCCGCCCGGTAGCGACCGGCCGTCGCCGGGCCGAAAGCCGTGCTCGCCTATCTGTCGCGCTACACCCACCGCGTCGCCATCTCCAACTCGCGGCTTGTCGCGCTCGACCAGGCAGGCGTCACCTTCAAATGGAAGGATTACCGGATCGAAGGCCCCGACCGGCTTAAAACCATGACGCTCGACGCCGCCGAGTTCATCCGCCGATTCCTCCTCCACGTGCTGCCGAGCGGCTTCCACCGCATCCGCGACTACGGCCTATTCGCCGGAACCGCTCGGGCCCGCAACATCGAGCGCGCCCCGCCCATTGCTCGCCGCGCCCGAGCGCTCGCGCAACGAGGCGGACGGCGAGGCCGAAACGGCTTCGCCTGCGCGTCAATGTCCGTGTTGCGGCGGCCGGATGTTTATCGTCGAAACCTTCCAAGGCGTGCGCCCGGCGCGCTCGCCATCGCCGAGCCCGATCAGGATCGACACGTCATGACCATCGCCGCGCTTCCCGCCCCGCAACGCCGCTTCTCCTCGCCTCCAGCCGCGCGCCGGAACAGAAAGGCGATGTCCTCGCGACCTCCGCAGAGCCTCTCCAGGGGCTTTGTCACGTTGCCGTGCCGCGAGCCCGAAGTGTCGGCACCTCCAGGAATTGTTAGGCCGCTGCGACCGCCGTCCGCCACGTGGTCATCGCCGCGGCACGAAGCACGCGGTGCGTTCGGGCTGAGGTGAGATGGCGTTGGACGTTGAAGGTATTGTAGACGACGGCGTGTGTGGAAAGAAATTTCTGGGCTGAACCCGGGCTCTTGAACCGCTGCATCTTGCGCTCCCGCCGCCGCGTCGGCTGATGCGAATTCTCAGCTCGATTGTTCTTCCATCGCCCGCGCTCGTGCCGGCTTTCGATCCCAAGATCCCGGACCGCGGCGCTGTATGATCGCAAGTCGTCGGTGACCAACCGCTCAGGAGCGAAGGCATACTTCCTCATGAGCTTGCGCATCAATTTCAGCGCGGCGTGCTTGTTGCGCTTCGACTGGACCAGCACATCGAGGACCTCGCCCTCAGCGTCGACGGCCTGCCAGAGATAACGTCGAACCGTCTCGTAAGACACCGCCACTCCGCGTTCCGCCAATAAATCTTCGACGTCGCGCAGGCTGAGGGTGAACCGGAGGTAAAGCCATATCGCTTGCTGAATGATCTCAGGAGGGAAACGATACCCGCTGTAGCTGATCTTGTTCATCCGCGTGGGGCTACCCGGCCACCGAGAACGCCGCAAGCCCGGAGCGCCGTGACAATGCCCTTTTACGCCTTGTCGATCGCGTAGCGGCCGGCGCCGGCGGCGGCCAGATACAAGAAGACGAAGCAGTACAAGACCGTCAGTTCGCCGTGATTGTTCATTGGGAAAAAACCCATCGGCGGGTAAGCGATAAAATATGCCACCGCCATATAACCGGAAAGGACGAAAGCGGTCGGCCGAGTCAAGAAGCCCACGAGGATGAGCGCGCCGCCGATCAGCTCGATCAGGCCCGTGACAATGAGCATGAAGGCCGGCAGCGGACTCGGTTCCAGAGCCGGGAACCCAAGAATCTTGGCGGTTCCATGCTCGAGAAAAAGCAAGGCAGTCATGACGCGTAGGAGCGACAGGAGCGCCGGCGCCCAGGATTGCGGAATGATGGTGAAGTTCATTTTGAGCATACCTTTCTTAGCGGGCGTTGCGTCTCGGAGGTGATTCTATTCTGCTGAACCTCCGAGGCTCCAAGCCTGCCCAAGGCTTGTGACGGAGAGTTGCTAAGCTGCACGGATACGCCGAGTTTCTCCTCATCAGCCAAACGAAGGTGAACAAGGGGCGAATTCTTCGCCTGGCGTTTCGTGCGCCCTTCAATAATCGTTCACGCGGCCGGAATCGCATTCCCTGGTGACCGCGTCTCGAGACCGATTGCGGGGAGTTGGTTGCAGCGTTTCGCAATTCGGCCCCGACATTCATCGCGTCAGGAGGATCACCGGCGGGCGATAGGGCGGCGAGTCCAGTGACGACCCATGCATAAATCGGCTTTTTCCGCGCGGCGGCTAGCAACATTTCGCGAGCGTTGGACACACTATTTGGTTGGTCGACCAATCAATTTCATATTCGCCTGCACAAGTCAAGCGCCAAGACGCCTCCGAGCGTGGTTCGGGCTAAGCAAGGGTCGGCGAAGGCGGGTGGAGTTGGCGCGCGTATCGCCGGTTGATGAAGTGGGGAGGCGGCCCTGACGCCGAAGGAAGATCGTGGACCAAAAGTGACTGTACCGGCAGGGACCGCGGCTCAATCGGTCGTGTCTACTTGTCCGGGTTCACAAGTCGACGTGTTCCGAACGAAAGCTCTCAAGTCGGTTTCCACGTGGTCGATCAAAGCGCCGTCGCGACATCGAATTTGTCCATTCTCTCGGTCGCCTCGCGCAACAAGTTCCGCAGCCAGACCATTCCTGGATCTTTCATGAGATAACTGTGCCATTGCATGACCTGCCGCATCGGCGGGATGTCAAAAGGAGGACGCATCAGCCGGATGGGGAGCGATTTCTGCGCGAGCAGAGCGAGGCGCGCATGGATGGTTGCAATGCGGTCCGTGCCGACGATGAGATACGGCAGGGCCGCGAAACTGAATGTTCGGACGCCGATTCTCCGTTCGACGCCGAGGCGGGTCATGATCGCCGATTTATAGGAAAGCGCCTGGTTGGTCGGTTGCATCACGACGTGAGACGCTTCGAGGAACTTCCGTCGCGTGAGCTTGCCGCCGGCATAGGCGGACTGATCCCAGCAGACGCACACAAAGTCTTCGTCGAAGAGCGCTTCCGTGGGATGCTCGGAAGAGGCATATTCGCTGGGAATGATTAATAGGTCGGCCTCCCCGCGTTCGAGCGGACGATGGGCCAGGTTGGTTTGTGGAAGCAGCTCAAATTCGACCGCTTTAGCCTGCTGCCCGGCCAACGCCAGCACATGCGGGACCAAGGTAATCATCGTGTAGTCGGAGCCTCTTGCAGAATTCCCTGAGGGCGAGGAATTTCCCGTGGTTTTGGATTGCGGGCGCCGGCGGCTCAGGCTGGCGCTGGCCTGAAGCTGGCGACGCGGAGGATTTGATCGGCGGCGAGCGCGACGATGCCGAACATGAGGTGGCATTTGACCTTGATCGAGCCGCGCACGCGCAGGAACCTGGCGCCGAATTCGTCCTTCAATCGAGCATTGACGCGTTCGACCATGGTGCGGAAATCATAGATGACGTCATTTGCGTCGGGCATGTGGATGAACTTCATCCTGTCGACCTCCCGTTCCCATTCGGCCTTGACCTCATGCTGGGCGCGAAAGTTGCGGTCGATGATCGGCGCGTGGCCGAGCGTGCGGCTGTGGTCATGAATGGCGGCGGCGTCGTAGGCGGCGTCCATGAGATCGTAGAGATAGGAAACCCGCGCGCCGGTCATGGTCATCAAGGGAATGGCGACCTGACTGTCGTGAACGGAGGCCGAAGTCAGCACGCAGGAGACGGGGATCTGGCCGCAAGCGACGTCGATATGCAGCTTGTAGCCGATCCAGGTTTCCTTGTAGCCCTTGCTGTTTTTCTTGGAGCCGACATCGCAGGCGGTGGGCAGTTCGGCGAGCATTTGGTTGACGTTCTGTGAGGTTTGTCGCTCCAGCCGCGTCGGCTCGGGCTTTGGCCGTTGCTCGTCCTTGCGCGGGCGTCCGCGCTTGCGCGGCGGCTGAGCGCCATCGGACGGCGGATCGTCCTTCTTGTCGCTGGCCTCTTTCGCCGCCGGCTTCTCGCGCGCCTCGATCTCGGTGGCGTCGCGGGCGATCACGCCGACGATGCGCCCGCCGAGCGAGCGCTCGATCAGCGCCGCGTGCATTTTGTCGGGCAGATCGCCCTGCGCGAACTCCGCGAAGGCGCGAGAGAACGTGGCTTCTGAGGGCACTTGCGAGCGTCGCTCCCAACCAAGGATACGCCGCAGCGACTTGTCGACGGCGAGTCGCTCGATCAAAGCGGAAGTGGTGGGAATGCCCAGCATCGCCTTGGCGACGAAGGCCCTGGCAAGGGCGCGCCGATCCTCGGGCGGGCGGCCGGGGCCGCGCGGCGGCTCGGGAACGAAGGCTTCGAGGCCGATCACGTCGAGGGTCGTGACGAGACGCCCAAGCGCTTCGGTCATTGGGTCGACTTCCTCGCGCAGCCAAGGAAACAGAGTGCCCTGGATATGGTTCCAGCGGGCTTTCATGGCGTCTAGGGGATCGTCGGACATGCCTGTTGCTACGAATCGGGACGATAAGCCAAAACAATACCGAAACTACTCTCAATGTACAGCGATATATATTATCTTATAGTAGTTGACAACTGTCATATCGTTCCTACATGCCCCACCTCAATTTGCTTGGCATTCAAAATAAATTCCTGATTACGCGCTTGCGTCAGCCTCAGGTTTTGAGTAGAACAAAGCATGAACATGCTGTTTTCGCAGGGGTTCTCCGATGGCGCGCAATCAGGTCCAGTTCCAGAAAGGCCTCAGCGAGGCTCGTTTCGCCGAGATTTACGGAACCGAAGAGCAATGTCATGCGGCGCTCGTCAAATGGCGCTGGCCGAACGGGTTCGAATGTCCTGGGTGCAATGGCGCCGATCACTGCGTCGTCACGCGCGGCGCGCGGCGTCTATTCCAGTGCAACGCGTGTCGCAAGCAGACCTCTGTCAAAGCGGGAACGATCTTCGCTTCGAGTAAGCTGCCGCTGCGCATCTGGTTCAAGACGATCTACCTGGTCACGCAATCGAAGAAGGGCATTTCCAGCATCGAACTCGGTCGACGCCTTGGCGTCACCCAGACAGCTGCCTGGATGATGAAGCACAAGCTCGCTCAAGTCATGCTGGAGCGTAACGCGAGCAAACGCTTGAAGGGCAACGTCCAGATGGACGACGCTTATATCGGCGGCGCCCGGTCCGTCCGCCGCGGGCGCGGCGCAACAGGCAAGACGCCGTTCGTCGCCGCGATCGCGACAACGGACGATGGCAAGCCAGATCAAATCATCCTTCGGCCCATCAAAGCCTTCAGCAGCTTTGCGATCCGAAAGCTCGCGAGCACCGCGCTCAACCCGGGCGCCAATATCGTCTCCGACGGTCTGGCATGCTTCGCCGCTGTCACCCAAGCCGGATGCCTCCACACCTCAATCAAGACCGGAAGCGGCAAGCAAGCGGCTCGCACCCCTGCTTTCAAATGGGTCAATACCGCGTTGGGCAATATCAAAGCCGCCCTCGTGGGGACCTACCGAGCCGTGCAAGAAAAACACGTTCCTCGATATCTCGCGGAGTTCGAATATCAATTCAATCGCCGATACGATCTCGAAACTATGATCCCCCGCCTCGCATTCGTTGCGCTGAGGACCACCCCGATGCCTTACCGCTTGCTAAAGCTGGCTGACGTTGCCGCGTAATCAGGAATAAATTTGCAAGAGCCTCGTCGGATACGAAAATACGGAATTTCTGTCCGAGGTCCTCGGCTCGAAGAGAGGCTTGGCGGTCACTGAGCTCTCGATGCGGACAAGGATGTCGCGCACTGCCTCTTTCAGCAGTTCCGCGCGCGGGGTTAGCTCCATTCGCCTGCCCACCGGAACGAGAATTTCGTCGTCGAAATAGTCGCGCAGGCGCGCAAGCGCGTTGCTGACCGCCGATTGGGTCACGTGCAATCGATCGGCTGATCGACTGACATTGCGCTCCACGAGCAGGACATCGAGTGCGACGAGTAGGTTCAGATCGAGCTTGTTGAAACGCATCGTTCCTCTCCGGCGCCGACCACTGCAAACTTTCGCTGGCGCAGCCCGGCGCCTGAGCCGAAGCTATCACGTTCGATGATACCTCTTAACAAAAGAATCAATTTCCCGAATGCCGTCTCTCCGACTATCACCGCCGCTGGGAGGAGACCCGGCGCGTTCAAAAACGCCGCTGGCGTCGCCGAAGCCAATCCGGGTCGGAAGAGCGTTCCGACTCTTTTGTCGGCGGCGAACTGCTTCTCGCGCGACCCCTGGTCGAGAACAGAGAGAGGCCCGTGTTCAAGTATTTCCCGACCAATTACGTCTGGAATCTTTCCGTCGATCTGGCGATCGAGATGGGCGCGCGGATCGGCGAGATCGAGGCGATGTGCGCCCCGTTGCAGGAGGCAGCCAGACAGCCCGACGCGGCCGGAACCAAGGCCTTCCGCGAAACCTGGTCGCAGATGGCGGACAAGCTCTGCGAGTTGGCGCGTGAAGATGAAGCGCTCATGCGCCTGCTCTCGGCGGGGGAAAAGTACAACAGAGCCGCAATCTACTATCTCACCTGCGAGCGCCTGCAGGCGCATCACGCGCCTGGGCGGCTCGAGCTCTACAAACGCTTCCTCGACACGTTTGCGCGGGGAGTTGAGCTAAGCCGGGAGAACTGCGAACGGGTCGAGATTCCCTATGAGGGAACGCATCTCGCCGGCCTTTTCGTGCGCGCGGAGGGCGCCCCTGGCCGGACGCCGATCCTTGTGCAGGTCAACGGACTCGATTCGACCAAGGAGATGAAATATCGCGTCGGCCTGCCGGCATGGCTCGCCAAACGCGGCGTTTCCTCGCTCGTCGTCGATCAGCCGGGAACGGGCGAGGCGCTGCGTCTGCAGTCGCTGCCCGCCCGCTTCGACAGCGAGCGCTGGGCGAGTCGCATCGTCGATTGGCTGGAGACCTGCGACGACGTCGACCCGAGGCGCATCGGGCTCGAAGGCGTTTCTCTCGGCGGCTACTACTGCCCCCGCGCAGTTGCGTTTGAGCCGCGATTCGCCTGCGGCGTCGCTTGGGGCGCGAATCACGATTGGCGTGACGTGCAGAAGAAGCGCCTGCAAAAGGAAGGCAGCTTTCCGGTTCCGCACTACTGGGAGCATGTGCGCTGGGTCTGGGGCGCCAAGGATCAGGACGATTTCATGCGCATCGCCGAAAAGGTCCATCTCGACGGCGTCGTCGAGCGAATCAAGGTTCCCTTCCTCGTCGCGCATGGCGAGAAAGACTTGCAAATTCCCGTGCACTGGGCGCAACGCACCTACGAGCAGCTCACCAACAGCCCGAAGCGCGAATTGAAGATCTTCACCGACCGCGAAGGCGGCTCGCAGCATTCGAGCTTCGACAACAGCATCAATGCCGGCCACTACATCGCCGATTGGGTCGCCGAGACCCTCGGCGGCCGCACCGCATGACTGTCAGTCAGCAGGAGAAACGCCCATGAAGATTGTTGGTTTGGACGCTTTGATTTTCGGGGTCGACGATGTCCCGGCTACTTCGCGCTTTCTCGTTGACTACGGTCTCACCCCGACAAACGCATCAGCCGCTGGGGGGCGGTTCGAAGCGCTCGACGGCACGGCGGCGGTGATAGCACGAGAGGACAATCCCGCTTTGCCTTCGCCGCCGGCGCCGGGCTGCCGGCTGCGCAAGACCGTCATGGGTGTCGCCGACGTCGCGACGCTCGAGGCGATCTCGGCGGAGCTTCGCCGCGATCGTGAAGTCCGGCGCTTTCCCGACGGCTCGATCGAGTCGGTCGACGACTCGAATTTTGTAATCGGATTCCAGGTCACCGTGCGAAAGCCTCTGGTCCTGCCGGGCGAAATCTCTAATGCGCCCGGCGGGGTGATGTTCCGGCCGGTCAATCATCTCGGCGTGCCGCCGCCGGGATCGGTGATCCGCCCGCGTTCTCTCTCGCACGTCGTCTATTTCGTACCGGACGCCCTGAAGGCGGAGGCGTTCTATGTGAACCGGCTCGGGTTCCGATGCACCGACCGCTTCAAAGGCGCGGGGCCTTTCCTGCAGCCGGCCGGGACGCTCGATCACCACACGCACTTCTTGATTGGCGCCCCGCACATGCACGGCGTGGAGCATTTTACGTTCCATTTCGCGGGGCCGTCAGAAATGATCGCTAACGGGTATCGCTTTACCGAGAAGGGCTATCAGCCGTTCTGGGGGCCGGGCAGGCACATCCTCGGCTCGAACTGGTTCTGGTATTTTAACAGCCCATTCGCCTGCCATATCGAGATGGACGCCGACATGGACTTGCACGACTCCACATGGACGCCGCGCGAGGCTGACTTGACTGCCGACAACTCGCAGACCTTCCTCTTCAAGTTCCGCAAAAAATGGTCACCCGGTCCGGGAATTCACGAAAATGGCGACTATGCCTGAGGCGCTGCTGGATAGGGCGGTGCGCTTGTGTCCGGCCAATGCGATCGAGGAAGGGCGGGCGCGCGGATTTGATCTCGACGGCGAGGGAGAGGACACAATTTTCGTCGTTCGCCGCCAGGGCAAGCTCCGCGGGTGGCGCAACGCATGTCCGCACATCGACGGCGCGCCGATGGCCTGGCGCAAGGACGGCTATCTGAACGCCGACGGTTCGCGCATCGTCTGTCACGCCCATGGCGCGGAATTCCTGCCAGAGAGCGGCCTGTGCGCTCGGGGCCCCTGCGTCGGCAAGCGCCTGATCGAGGCGCCCGTCACGGTCGACGTAAACGGCGACCTGGTATTCATTAGGGAGAGGTTTTGATGGCTGCCGTCGCTAAGGTTCTGGTCATCGGCGGCGGTTTTTCTGGCATGGCCGCTGCGATTCAAATGCGCAAGGTCGGCATTGCGGTCGACCTCGTCGAGATCGATCCCGATTGGCGGCCGCTCGGCGCCGGCATCACCATCAACGGCGCAACCCTGCGCGCGCTGGAGACGCTCGGCGTCTATCCCGAGTTCCAGAAGAAAGGCTTCACGTCCAACGGCGTCGACATGTTTGCCGCCGATGGCCACAAGATCGGCGAGATCGCGACGCCCAAAGTCGTCGGTTCGGACGTGCCGGGCGGCGGCGGCATCATGCGGCCGGACCTCGCGCGCATTCTCGCCGACGCCACGCTCGCGAGCGGCGCGGCGGTGCGCCTCGGCTGCACGTTTACTTCGATCGACCAGGACGCGAGCTCCGTCACGGTGAGGTTCAATGACGGAAGCGCCAACAGCTACCACCTTGTAATCGGCGCGGACGGCGTCAATTCGGGGATCCGCGCGCTGATGTTCCCGGAGGTCAAGCCGCCCCAATATATCGGCCAGAGCGTATGGCGAGCGCTGCTGCCGCGGCCCGAAGGGATTGATCGTCCGCGCATGTGGATGGGCGTCCACGTCAAGGTCGGCGTCAATCCAGTGTCGAACACGCACATGTACATGTTCATCACCGAACATCGTCCCGAAAAGAGCCGCATTGATGCAGCCGCTTTTCCGACCGTGTTTGCCGGCCTGATGAGGCCATTCGCCGATCCCGTGGTGCAGGCGCTGATTCCCTTCGTGTTCGAAGAGGCCGCGGCGATCGATTACCGGCCGCTCGCCAATCTACTCGTACCGCTGCCATGGAACCGCGGCCGCGTCGTGATGATCGGAGATACGGTCGCCGCCACGACACCACATTTGGCGTCCGGCGCCGGCATCGGCATCGAGAGCGGGATCGTGCTCGCCGACGAGCTCGGCCGGGCCGGCCGTCTGCAGGACGCGCTCGACCGCTTCCACGCGCGACGGTGGGAGCGCTGCCGCATGGTGATCGAGAATTCGGCGCGGCTGTGCCGCATCGAAATGGAAGACGGCGACAAGCAAGAGCATGCCCGCATCATGCGCGATTCGATGCTGGCGCTGACCCAGCCGATCTGAACGGCGCCCCCTCCTCCGCGCCTCAATCGCTGATTGTCGTCCCGCCGTCGACGATGAGATTCTGGCCGGTGAGAAACGCCCCCGCGCGGGAAGCGAGAAAGACGGCGACGCCGGCGATGTCGTCAGGCTCCCCCACGCGTCGCAGCGGCGTCTGCGCGATCCGCCGCGCCAGATGCTCCGGTGCGTCGAGGATCGGGGTTGCGAACTCCGTGCGGATCAGCCCCGGTGAAATCGCGTTGACGCGGATGTTGCTCGGCCCCCATTCGACCGCAAGGTTGCGCGCGAGCTGCGCGAGGGCGGCCTTCGACAGCCCGTATATGCCGATCGTCTTGTTGCCGCGAACGCCAGAAATGCTGCCGGTCAGAATGACGGCGCCGTCGCGCTGCGCCGCCATGTGCGGGATCGCGAGGTTGCAGAGCTTGAACGCGGCGCGCAGATTGATGCGAAGGATTTGATCGTATTGCTCGTCCGAGGCGGTCGCCATCGGCCCGGCGTGCGGATTGACCCCCGCGTTGCAGACAAGGATATCGAGACGACCGAATTGGGCGAGCGTGCCGTCGACGAGCGCCGCAAGGTCGGGGTCGGCGCCGACGTCGCATGGAATTGGCGCTGCCTCCAGCCCTTCGTTTCGAAGCTGCAGGCAGGCGGCCTCGCAGCCAGATTCGTCATTGCTGGAGATAATGACCTTCGCGCCGGCGCGCGCCATTTCGCGCGCAACGGCGAAGCCGATGCCGCGATGCGATCCGGTGACGATCGCCGTCCGGCCTTCAAGCGAGAAGATCTTTTCGTGGTCGGTCATCGGTCCATCGAGGGAAAGCGGCGTTGAACATCGAGCCAGGAGACCTGCATGCGGTCGCGCAGCAGCGGCCAAAAGCCTTGCGGCGCGAACAACATTGTCGCGATCGCGACGGCGCCCATTGCGACGAGGTACCAACTTCCCGATAGGCCCAGGGCGACGGTCGTGACCTCCCGGATCACGAAATAGACGAGTACGCCGACGATCGGTCCCTCGAGCGTGCCGATGCCACCGATCACGACGACGAAGGTCATAATGACGGTCCACTCCGGCGAGAAGGCGTTTCCGGGTTGGGCCACGAGGCCGCCTAGCAGGCTGATCGCGCCCGCAACGCCACAACCGGCCGCCGAAATCACAAAGGCGATAAAGCGATTGGCCCAGACGTTGACGCCGATCGCCGCGGCGGCCTGCTCGTTGTCGCGCACACTCATCAATGCGAGCCCCAGGCGCGACCGGAGCAGCCAGACGCTCCCCAAGATCGCCGCCAAAGCCGTTGCGGCCGCGGCGAGGAACATCTGGCCTTCGAAACGTGTGAAGTCGATCGCGTCCATGCGGGCGAGAGCGACGCCGGTGATGCCGCCGAGCGCGTCAGTGCGCTGCGCGAGAATGGACACGATTTCCGCAAGAACCCAGGTGCCGATGGCGAAATAGGCGTCGCGCAGTCGGAACAGGAGCGGCGCAATCGCCGCGGCGGCGATGGCGGCGGCCGCGCCGGCGATCGGAAAACCCCAGAACGGCGCCATCCCGGTCGCATTTGCGAACAGAAACACTGCGTAGCCGCCAATGCCGAAAAACGCCTGATGCCCGAGCGACATCAAACCGGCGTAGCCGGCCAGCAGGTTCCACATCACCGCCAGCGTCAGCACGACGAGAAGTTCGGAAGCCAGATGCAACGCGGCGTCGCTCAGCGTCAGCGGCGCGATAATGACTGCTGCGATCAGGGCGACGAGGGGCAGGAGGCGAATTGCCGGGTTCATCGACGGGCCCCGAACAGGCCATTCGGTCGGACGACGAGAAAGGCGAAAAAAAGAATGTGCGCGTAAAGAAGGCCGCTGTTGGCGTCGAATCGAAAGCCCACGAGCTGGGTGACGCCGAGCATAATGCCGGCGAGCAAGGCGCCCCAAAACGAGCCGAGCCCGCCAAGTACGACGACCTCGAAAGAAATGAGAATGCGGTCGACGCCCGAGGCGGCGTTGAACGAAGTTCGCATCGCGAGCAGGAGTCCGGCGACGCCTGCCAGCGCCAGCGACACGCCCATGACCAGCGCATAGATCCGCCGGGGGTCCACGCCCATGAGCCGAATGATCCGCGGATCGTCGGCAGTCGCCCGCACCATCCGGCCAAGCGTCGTGTGGCGCACGGCGTAGCTCAAAGCGCCGAAAAGGGCGATCGACAGACCCAGGGTGATCAACGGCAGCACGCCGAGATGGACGCCGAACACGACGAGGCTCGCCTGAGCAACCGGCCCCGGATTGATCGCCGTCTGGTTCGACCCAAAGACTTCCAGCATCAGATTGCGCAACACGATCGACACGCCGAAGGTCAGCAGCATCGGCACGAGCGGATTAGGCGCGCCGACGACGCGGTTCAGGAGCGTCGCCTGGTACGCCCAGCCGACCGCGAAACCGGCGACGACGATCGGGAAGACGAACAGCAGCGGCGTGATCTGTGGGAACGCTGCCGCAAGAAAAGCCCCGAGATAGGCGGCGAGCACGATGAACTCACCGTGGCTGACGTTGATGACGCGCATGACCCCGAACACCAGCGCGAGGCCAAGGCCAAGCACGCCGTAGAGCGCGCCGAGGAAGATGCCGTTGAGAAGCGTCTCGATCCAGATCATGGTCAATCGCCAAAATAGGCCTGCGTGAGCGCGGTCAGACTCACATCAGAAGCCTTTGCCTCGAGAGTTATCCGCCCCTTGAGAAGGCAGACAACGCGGTCAGCGACATCGAGCGCGCGCTGGATGTCCTGCTCGACCACGATCATCGCCGTCCCCTCGCGCCGGATGTCGGCGAAAGATTGATAGATCTGCCCGACGACGATCGGCGCCAGGCCGAGAGAGATCTCATCGCACAGCATCACCACCGGATTGGCCATCAGCGCCCTGCCAATGGCCACCATCTGCTGCTGCCCGCCCGACAAGGTCGGGGCAAATTGCGTGCGGCGCTCCATGAGCACGGGAAAGAGATCGTAGATTCGCGCCAGCGACCAAGGGCCAGTGCGCTTGTTGAGCGCGCCCATAGTCAGATTCTCCTCGACGGTAAGCGAAGCGAACAGCATGCGTCCTTCGGGCGACATCGAAACGCCGAGCCGGCTGACCGCTTCGGCAGGCAGGCCCTTGAGCGAGCGCCCCGCCAGGCGAATGTCGCCGCCGCCAACCTCAAGCAGACCTGTCAGACACTTCAGCAGCGTTGACTTGCCTGCGCCGTTGGCCCCGACCAGCGCCACGCATTCGCCGGCCGCCAGCGTGAGATCGACGCCGAACAGCGCCTGCATATCGCCGTAGAAGGCTTCCAGCTGTTCAATCTCAACCAGGTTCATCGGCCTTGAGACCCATATAGATTTCCCGCACCACCGCGCTGCCCATGACCTCGGCGGGCGGCCCCTCCATGAGCTTCCTGCCATAGTGCAGCACCAGGATCCGGTCGGCGACCGACTTCAGCGCGTGGGCGATGTGTTCGATCCAGATAACGCCATGGTCCTGCTTGAGCTCGGCGATCACCTCGATCAACTCGTGCACTTCGCGCTCCGTGAGCCCGGCGCCGATCTCGTCGAGCATCAGAACGCGCGCCCCCGTGCCCATCGCCTTGGCGAGCTCGAGCCGCTTGCGGTCGAGTAGACTTCAGGCTTCCGGCCTTGATGTCCGCCTTGGCCGTAAGCCGCGCACGTGCGAGCGTGGCCACCGCGGCGTCAACGAGCGCGGTCCCGCGAAGTTCGGCTCCGCTGCCCACCGCCGCGAGCACATTTTCATAGACGGTCAAATGTGCGAACGGCTGAGGGATCTGGAACGCGCGGCCGATTCCGAGCCGAGCGCGCCGAAACGCCGGGCTCTTGGTGATATCGCGCCCGTCGAGGGCGATGCGGCCGGCGTCCGCCTTCAGGCTGCCGGCGATCAGGGCGAAGACGGAGCTTTTTCCCGCGCCGTTGGGTCCGATAACGCCGATGCATTCGCCGACATCGAGACTGAGCGCGACGTCGTCCGCCACGACAATGGCGCCAAAGCGCTTGCAGAGGCCGCTGACTTCGAGCGTCGGCAAACTCAACCTCCCCCGAACGTCGGTTCGGCGTCGCGAGACGAGTGGCCCTCAACCGCGCCCGAGAACGCAGAGATGCCCTCTCCCTTCATCAATTCGACGGTCAATAGGCGAGCGGCGCGAGCTTTGAGGCGACCGGCACGACCGGGTTGGTCGAGTTGTCCACCACGTTCAGGTCGAACTTGAACGCGCCGGATTTCGATTTCTGCCACTGCCCCCCGACCGTGTGCGTGACGGCGACGTTTTTCAGCGGCGACGAAGCAAAATCGACGGGACCGACCAAGGTATCGATCTTCATGGCTCTGAGCGCGTCGCGCACCGCTTCCTTGTTCTTGGGATCGGCGGCCCCTTTCAGCGCGGCGACGCCAACCTCGATCAGCGCGTGGTCATAGCCGAGCGGCTGCGTCCATTGCTTGCCGGTCGCCGCCGTGTAGCCGTCCGCCGCTTCCTTCGCCGTCTGGCCGGTCAGGCTCGACTTGAACGGAAAGGCGGGGGTCCACCAGACCTCAGACGACATGCCGTCGCCGCGCGCGCCGAGATTGTCGACGCCCGACGGGAACAGGAACGCCGCGGCAATGGTGCAGACCTTCGGCCTGAAGCCTGCCTGAGACGC
>CAVRMF010000022.1:0-186502 GCA_963721905.1 uncultured Alphaproteobacteria bacterium | reverse complement strand
CGAAGCCGATCAATCTGATTGGGTTTTGACCTGGAGGTAGACGGGCCGCAAGGGGGACGTGACCTTCTCGGTCGGCGCTAGACGAGCCGCCGATAACGTGGCACGCCTTGGCGCGTTCCGGCTCCCGGGGAGGCCGACATTGGATCAGTCGCTCGTCATTGCGCTCATTGTCACCGGCGGGATCGCCGCGGGCGGCCTCGTCGGGCTCGTGCTTCAGCGCGTCCTCCCCGAGCGCTATACGATGGACAAGGCACGCGACATGATCGGCGGCGTCGTCGGGCAGCTGACGCTCCTGCTCGTGCTGGTCAACGGCCTCCTCATCTGGACCGCTTACGGCGTCTACAGCACCCAGCAGACGGAGCTGCAGACGCTTGCGGCGCGCGCGCTCGAGTTCGATCTCGAAATGCGCCAGTACGGGCCTCAGGCGGACGAAGGCCGCAGCATCCTGAGGACCGATCTCGTCTGGGCGCACGAGCAGTTCTGGGGCGACGACAACTCGCGCGCCGCGGCCTACGAGGCCTCCTACAAGGCCATGGGCAACATGAACAAGTTCCTCGACGGCCTCGAGCCCAAGACGCCCGCGCAGACGAATCTGCTCTCCGCCGCACGCGCGAACTACGCCTTCATCGGCGAGCAGCGGCTCCTCATGTCGCTTCAGGCGGCGACCCCGGTCCCCTGGCCGCTGGTCTATGCCGTGACCTTCTGGTCGTCCGTGATGTTCGGCAGCATGGGGCTTTTGTCGAAATTGAGCCCGATGTCGGTTGCGATGCTCATTTTGGGCAGCGCCTCGATCGGGCTTGCGATCTTTCTGATCCTAGAGTTCAGCAAGCCCTATAGCGGCTCGATCCGCGTCTCGCCCGCCCCGCTGGAACAGGCGATCCTCGCCCTCGACCAGCCCGCGGCGGGCGCGGGCGCTTCGCAGTGAGCAAGGAGGAACGACAGTGGCGCACTACAAGATTCTAAGCGACGCCGAGATCCGCGCGGCCCTCGCCAACTTGCCCGACTGGTCGCTCAAGGCGCCGAACATCGAGGCGAAGTTCTCGCTGAAGACGTTTCGCGACGCGATCGCCTTCATCGTCGAAATCGCGATCGAGGCCGAGGTGATGAACCATCACCCGGAGTTCCACAACTCCTATAACGTCGTCTCGTTTTCGTTCTGCACCCACGACGCGGGAATGAAGATCACCGATCTCGACATCGAGACCGCCAAACGGATCAGCGCCGCGGCGCGCCGGTTCCAGGCGATGCCCTGACGCGAAAGAGCGCGAAAGGCCCATGAGGTGACGGAAGACAGCCGAAGCGACTCCGGGTTCGCCGGCAAGGTCGCGGTCGTGACCGGAGGAGGCGCCGGCATCGGTTTTGCCATCGCCCGAGCCTTCGCCCGTTCGGGGGCACGCGTCGCCATCGCCGGCCGCACGAAGGAGAGGCTTGCGCATGCGGCGGCGTCGATCGGCGAGGCGTTCGGCGCGCCGGTTCTCACTGTCCCGGCGGACGTGGGGAAGCACACGGACTGCGAGCGAATCATCGCCGCTACGGTCGAGCGCTTCGACAGGCTCGACATTCTCGTCAACAACGCGGCCCTCTTCGCGCTCGTGCCGCTCTTGGAGGCGGACCACACCGAGGCGGCGCGGTTCATCAACATCAACGTCATGGGCGCGCTGCAATGCGCGCGCGCGTTCGCGCATTGGGCGGTCAAGCAGAAACGCGGCGGGGCGATCGTCAACGTCAGCAGCATCGCCGGCGCTAGGCCCGCGCCCGGATGCGGGCTTTATTCCGCGTCGAAGGCGGCGCTCGAAAGCCTCACCCGGTCGATGGCGGTCGAATGGGCGCCGCTGGGCATGCGGGTGAACGCAGTCGCGCCCGGTCACGTCAACACCGAGGGGGTGCTGGAAGATTTCCGCGCCGGGCGGCTCGATGAGGCTGCGATGATCCGCTCAATTCCCGCCGGGCGCATCGCCGACGTCGACGACATCGCTGACGCCGTCCTGTTCCTGTGCGGTGACCACGCGCGCCACATCGTCGGGCAAGTGCTGACGGTCGATGGGGGGGAGGGGTTTTAGGCGAACGCCCTCGCCGCCGCCTTGTGCTTGGAGATCAGCGCCTCGAGGTCGATGCCCTCGGGCGCGCCATCGATCACGCGCCAATGGCCCGCGACCATCACCCGGTCGGCGCGATGCGCGCCGCAAAGCGCCAGCGCCGCGATCGGATCCTGCGCGCCGCCGAAGCGCGGCTCGTCCAGCCGATAGAGCGCAAGGTCCGCCTGGAGCCCAGGGGCGATGCGGCCGATGTCTTCGCGTCCTAGGCAGCGCGCCGAGCCTTCGGTCGCCCAGCGGAGCGCATCGACCGGGGTGACGGTCGACGGCCCATAGCGCAGGCGCTGCAGCATCAGCGAATGGCGGACCGCCTCCATCATGTTCGAGGAATCGTTCGACGCCGAGCCGTCGACGCCGAGCCCGACCGCCACGCCAGCCGCCTCGAGAACCTTCGTCGGGCAGATCCCCATCCCGAACGCCATGTCGGACGCGGCGCAATGGCATACGGCGACGCCCGCACAACCGAGCCGATCGATTTCGTCGGCGTTGAAGTGGATGCCGTGCGCGACCCAGGTCCGGGACGTGAGCCACCCGGCTTCTTCGAGAAGATCGACCGACCGGACCCCGAAGGCCTGCATGCTGTAGACGTCCTCGTCGGGCGACTGGCAGAGGTGGCAGTGCAGCCGGGCATCGTATCGGTCGGCGAGCTTCGCCGATTCGCTCATCACGCGTTTCGGCACGGCGAGCGGCGAGCAGGGCGCCAGCGCCACCCGGATCATGGCGCCGGGGCCGGGATCATGGAAGAGGTTCAGGACGCGCTCGCTGTCTTCCAGAATCGCATCCGAATCCTGCACGATCGAGTCCGGCTGCAGGCCTCCGTCCTTTTGCGAGATTCCCATCGATCCGCGCGTCACCGTCATGCGCATGCCGAGCTTCCGCGCCTCATTCACCTCGATGTCGACGGCGCTCTCAAGGCCGGGCGGAAACAGATTATGATGGTCCGCGGTCGTGGTGCAGCCGGACAGGAGCAATTCGACCAGCGCCGTCCTGACGGCGATGCGGAGCGCCTCAGGCGTCATCCGGCCCCAGACATGCTCCATTGCGACCAGCCACGGGATGAGCTCGAGGCCCTCTCCTGCAGGATGGGCGCGCGTCAGCGTCTGGTAGAAATGATGGTGGGCGTTCACGAGACCCGGCAGCACGACATGGCGGGAAGCGTCGAAGGTCGCCTCGCACGGGCGTTCGGGCGAGCGGCCGCGCGCGACGCATTCGACGATCTGCGACCCCTCGACGACGACGCCACGCTCGGCGCCGGCGGCGAGGATAGCGAGCGGATCCTTGATCCAAAGACGCATGAGACGAAGAACTCCGATCCGAATGCGCAGCTTCGAGAAGTGCGCATCGAGGTCATCGGTTAGCCGCGTTTCAGGCCGACCGCCAGTTTCTCGAGCTTGCGCCTTGAAAATTGGATTCGACGCATCGGAAACCGACCCTTATGGTGGCCGCTACGCGGGGCGCCGCTGAAGAGCGTTCTGACGCTGACCGTCGGGATAGGGAACAGCCGACGCTGGGGGAGGCGACGCATGCGTTTCGGCGCCTCCGGAAACATAACCGAATGAGGAGTTTGGAATGCGCGTTGCGATCATTGCGGGGCTGATCGGGTTGGCGAGCCTGGCCGAGCCCGCCTGGGCCCTCGACAAGGTGACCTTCGGGACCAATTGGCTCGCCGATCCGGAAGCGGGCGGCTATTATCAGGCTCTGGTCGACGGCACCTACGAAAAATACGGGCTTGACGTCACGATCCTGCAGGGCGGGCCGACCTCCAACGGGGCCATGCTGCTGATCGCCGGCAAGATCGAGTTCTTCATGGGCGGCGACATGATCGGCAACTATCTGGACGTGCAGAATAACATTCCGACCATCGTCGTCGCCGCCGATTTCCAGAAGAGCCCGCAATGCTTCATGTCACATCCGGGCGTCGGCCTCGACAAGTGGGAGGACCTTCCCAAGGCCAATCCCGCCTTTGTCAGCGCGGGCGCGGTCAACACCTTCTGGGCCTGGATGCGTCTGGCTTACGGCTTCAAGGACGAGAACATCAAGCCGTACAATTTCAACTCGGCTCCGTTCATCGTCGACAAGAACTCGATCCAGCAAGGCTACATCACCTCGGAGCCGTTCGAGGTCGAAAGGCAGGGCGGCTTCAAGCCGAACCTCTTCCTGCTGGCGGACTACGGCTACACCACCTACGCGACGCTGATCGAGACCCGTCGCCAAATCGCGGAGAAAAACCCCGATCTGGTGCAGCGGTTCGTCAGCGCCTCGGCGATCGGCTGGAACCACTACCTTTATGGCGACAACGCCAAAGCGAACGCGGCGATCAAGAAGGAAAATCCGGAGATGACGGATGAGCAGATCGCGTTCTCGATTGCGAAGATCAAAGAATACGGCATCGTCGATTCCGGCGACACGCTGACTAAGGGCGTCGGTGCGATGACCGACCAACGATGGTCGGACTTCTACAACAAGATGGTGAAGGCCGGAATCGTCAAACCCGGGATCGACTACAAACAGGCCTACACGCTTCAGTTCGTCAACAAGGGCGTCGGGGTCGATCTGCGGCCTAAGAATTGATCTCGGGCGCGGAGGCGGCCGGTCCCGCCGCTTCCCGATTTCTTACTTCTGCGACGCGGGCAGCGCGTTGTAGACCTCGGGCGGCAGCACGACCGAGACCGAGATCGGGACCGTGTCCGACGATTTGTACCGCCCGACAACCTTGTTGTTGACCGGCGGAATGCTCTTGAGAAAGGCGGCGATCGCCGCGGCGTCTTCGTTAGTCAGGCGCGAGAACGACGCATAGGGCATCACGCCCGAGAGCTCGCTCCCGTCCGGCCGCTTGCCGGTACGGATCGCGGTGACGATCTGGTCGCTCGTCCAGGCGCCGAGACCCGTTTCCTTGTCCGGCGTAAGGTTTTGGCCGACGTAGACGCCCTCGCCCGGGATCGAGAAGCCGACATCCGACCCGCCAAGATAGCGCTTCATGTCCGCGGCGCCCGTCATGCCGCCGGGCGTATGGCAATCCGAGCAACCCGCGATGCCGACAAGGTAGCGACCCCGCGCGATCTGTGCATCGTCGGCTGCGGCCGGCGGCGAAAGTCCCCAGGCCGAGAGTGCGAACGCCGCAATCGCCGTTGCCTCCGTAAACCGCGTCATTCTTGGCTCCCTTCGCGTCAACGGGCGGGCATGACGCCCGATATCGCAATCCCCTTCAGGTGATCGGGAATACTCCAGCGTTGGGTCGGATCCGGCTTGTGCGCGACCGGGGCGACCTCCCCGCGCCACGCGACGCCCAGCATCTGCGCGGTCTGATAGGCCATGATGTTCCATCCCCCGTGTTCGAGGGCGCGCAGGCCCTTCGCCACATGCGGCGAGACGAGATCATGGAAGAGGACCATCGCGGTCGCTTCGAGGAAGGGGGCGCAGGCGAGGGCGTCGCGGGTCGGCGCCTCGCCGTCGTGATCGCCATCGATGAAGGCGAAGGACCATCGAACGCCGGACTCCCCGAGACGGGCGACGGCTTCCGGACTTGTCTCTGGAACGAGAATTGTCGTCGCGCCGCCGCCAGCGCGACGCGTCACTTCGAGGAACTCCGCCCGCCAGCCCGGATCCATGAGCAGCGGCTCGACGACATGGAGCGTCGAGAGGCCCGAGGCGACGAGATGGGCGGTCGACCAGCCGCGCCAGGCCCCGATCTCAATGCCGCTGCGTCCGCCAAAGAGCCGGGCGTTGGAATAAAGGATGGACGCTTCGTCGCGATTGATGAAGCCGACGATCGGGTTGCGCCGGTCGACCCGAAAAGCGTGATCGATGTCCCTGCGCAGCCAGGGCCAGGTCGACACGCTCTTGTCGACCTCGATCATGTTTGGAAACAGGTGATCGAGAGACGGCGCCGCGAGATTGTCCGCGACATAATCCTTCGCCATCAGTCGAACCCCAAGCGATGAGCCGTCGCGCACGGCATTGGCCGCTGAAGGCGGATCGCACGCCCTCCGGTTCGGCGTCAAGCTGGGGACCGTTTTCGCAGATAGGCGGATTTGTGTCGTGACTTGCGCATCCGTTTGACCCCGTATTAGGAGGTCTGTAAAGTCCCCAATTGGTTACTATATCTACGGACGCCTGAGCCGGCGTTGGACGTGGACAATGGGCTGGACGTCGGCGGCGAGAGCAAGGATGCCTGCAAAGGGGGGAACCAATAGAATGTCTCCTTCGTTTGTTGTGACTATGCTCTTAATCTGCCGGCTGGAACCGGCCGAGCGACAGCCCCGTCGGTTCGCCAGATGAGCAAGATTGTAGCTTTGAGGCCAGGTGGAGGGGCGGCCGCCTCGAATGTGAACCGTCCCACGCTCGCGACGTTCAAAGGCGTGGACAAAGTCTTCGCCAATCGGGTCACTGCATTGTCGGGTCTCGACCTCGAGATCCGCTCGGGCGAGTTCCTGTCGTTGCTCGGACCTTCCGGTTGCGGAAAGTCGACCGTACTGAGGCTTCTTTCGGGATTGACGACGCCGACGAACGGCGAAATCGTCTGGGGTTGCGACCGCCCGGAATTCGGCTTCGTCTTCCAGGAGCCGACGCTGATGCCCTGGTCGGACGTTTTCTCCAATGTATGGCTCCCATTGCGGCTGGCCGGCGTGTCCAAGGAGAAGGCGCGGGCGCGCGTGGAGGAGGCGCTGGCGAAAGTTGGGCTGGCGGGTTTCGCCAAGGCCTACCCGCGCCAACTCTCCGGCGGAATGAAGATGCGCGTGTCGATCGCGCGGGCGCTCGTCACGCGGCCGGCGGTGCTGCTGATGGACGAGCCTTTCGCCGCCCTGGACGAAATCACGCGCCTTAAGCTCAACGACGACCTGGCGGAACTGCAGTCCTTGCTCAACGCGACTGTCGTCTTCGTGACCCATTCGGTGTTCGAGAGCGTCTATCTCGCTGACCGGATTGTCGTGATGGCCGCCCGGCCTGGGCGCGCAGTCGCCGAGATCGTTGTCGAAGCGCCGCCGCTTCGGCGGGAGGGGTTTCGCATGACTGCTACCTACGCCGAGACCTGCCGGCGGACGTCCCAGGCGCTCCACGTTGCGATGGGCGAGGCTCCGCCGAGCGAGCTCTGCCAATGAACCGGGACGACTTCATCGGTTATGCGGTGCCCGCTCTGACCCTGGGGATGGGGCTCGTCGCCTGGGAAGCGGTCGTGCGGTTCTTCGACATCCCGCCCTATCTGTTGCCGGCGCCGAGCGTCATCATCTCCACGCTCTTCACCGATTGGCCGACGTTGTCGAGCTCGCTTTGGGTGACCCTGTCGATTACGTTGAAGGCGCTCTTGGCTGCGGTTATCGGAAGCGTGACTTTGGCGGTGATCTTCGCACAATCGCGGCTTGTCGAGCGCGCCTTTTACCCGTTTGCAGTCGCCATGCAGGTGACGCCGATCGTCGCCATCGCGCCGCTGCTGCTCATCTATTTGAACCCCACCGTCGCCGTTCTTGTTTGCGCTTTCCTAGTCGCATTCTTTCCGCTGCTCGCCAACACCACTTTGGGGCTGTCGTCGGCGGACCATAATCTCGTCGATCTCTTTCAGATGTACCGGTCCACGCGTTTTCAGCAGTTCATGTTGCTGCGGCTGCCCTCCGCGCTCCCCTATTTTCTCGCCGGGTTGCGCATCAGCGGCGGTCTTGCGCTGATCGGCGCGATCGTGGCTGAGATTGCGGCCGGCTCAGCTGGCCAAGGCTCGGGTCTTGCCTACCGCATCGTCGAATCCGGTTTTCGCCTGAATATTCCGAGAATGTTCGCGGCGCTGCTCTTGATATCGGTCGCCGGGATCACAATTCATGTCCTGCTCACCGCGTTTTCGCACTGGCTGCTGCATGAGTGGCATGATAGCGAGCGGGCGAGCGAAACCTGAACCAAACAAGAAAAACCCTCGTAGAATTTTTTCAGGCTGGCCTCCGGTCCGCCGCCGTTCGGCCAACGCGTGCAAAAAATGCGCGGGCCCAATAAAGGCGAAGCGACATGAACGTTGAATATAGGGTCCGGCCCCGACTTTCCGTGCTCCGCAAGCTCGGCCTCGCGAATCTGGTGAATACTGAGCGCATGGACATTGCGGCGGCGCATGAAGCGCTTGTCCGGCGTCAGGCGGTTCCGGAGCGCATTCACACCGACGGTTTGATCGTCGATGTGCCGGCCGGCGTGTATCATCCTCTGCCGGACTCGAGCTCTGAATTTTTCATTCGCAACATCAAGGCGATGAGCCCAGAACTCGTCGACAAGACGCTCGAGATCGGCGCCGGTTGCGGCATCATCTCACTCTTTATCGCCGCCAACTGGATGTCGAGGACCGTCGCCACCGACATATCGCCAATTGCGGTGCAGGCGACCCTCGACAACGCGCGGCTCAACAACCTCGGTCTGACGGCCTACCAATCGGATCTTTTTGAAAAAATCGAAGAATCGGACTTTGACCTTATCATTTTCAATACACCTATGATCGACAAGAATCCCGAGAATGACATCGAAAAGTTCAGCCTCTGCGACCCCAACGGACGCATCACGGAATCGTACCTGCGCCAGGCGCGACATCATCTTTCAAAGGATGGTTTGATCATTTTTTCGATATGCAACAATTCGGCCTATGAGGTGCTGGATTCGGTCGACCTCGACTATTCGATTGTCGGCTTTGAACTGGCGTACAGCGGCTTTTGGCGGGCGATCGTGGGCGCGCGAAACTGATCGACGCCCCCGGTCGAGCCGGCAATTCACCAGGGCAGCATGA
Organism: uncultured Alphaproteobacteria bacterium; assembly: GCA_963721905.1. GTDB lineage: Bacteria > Pseudomonadota > Alphaproteobacteria > Rhizobiales > Beijerinckiaceae > Roseiarcus. The sequence continues at coordinate 177,661 of CAVRMF010000022.1, read as the reverse complement.
TCAGGTTTGAACCGATCTCCGCGAGCACGATGAAAGTCGTCCTGTCGGAGAAGCTGACCGTCGCCGATTTCAGGCAGCTTGGGCCTCAGATCGACGCAATGATCGATCGGAGCAGACGAATTCGGTTGCTGATTGACGCGACCGAATTCGGCGGCTGGGAAAACTTCAAAGCCTTTGAGGTTCACACCGGCTTTGTCAAAATGCACCAGATGTATGTGGAGCGGCTCGCGGTTATTGCAGGTCATGATTGGCAGCACTGGCTTGTTGACACGCTGCGCATGTTCCTGCACCCCGAGGCGAAGGCTTTCGACAAGAGGCGGGAGAACGAGGCGATGCATTGGATCGCCGAACCCTGACTTCAACTGAATTTCGTCATGCGGTTGACTCCCGGGAGAGCGCAGGGCCAATGTCTTGATCGGCTGGCGATATGAACTCGCCTCGGCCGGGGCGATGCCACCACGAACGGATTGGGCAGGCGGGGTTCGACATGCTTCAAAGGACGATTGTCGGCGTGGTGTTGACCTCGTCGCTGGGTTTGGGCGCATGCGTCACTATCGGCGCCCAGGAGAAAGAGGGCCAGCTAGCAGCCGCAGGCTTCGTCAGGCTGCAGGCCGACACGCCGCAGAAGGCCGCCAAGCTGCAGGCGCTGCCGCAGAACACCATTGTCTACGCGCAGAGGAAGAGAGGCAACGCTTACATCTACGCTGACGCGGCCGGATGCAATTGCGCCTACGTTGGCAATGACGCCGCCTATCAGCAGTACCAGCAGCTGCGCACCGCCAACAACATTGCACAAATGCAGGAGACGACGGCCTTGCTGAACGCCGAAGCGGCGAACGACTGGGGCGGCGCGTGGGGGCCGATGGTGCCCTACTGGTATTGATCGAGGCCTGCGAGACCCGCGACTATGAAAGCGTTCCCGGTCCGGGTTCTCGAAGCACTGCATTGAGGAGGTTGCGCTGTCCGCAGCGCTTGCAGGCTCGGACGCCGCATCGGTGCTTGCGGACGGCTGGTCCAATAACTGGCTGTCGAGCCTGCCGCTGATCGCGCTGACCGTGCTTGTCCACGGTTTCGGTCTGGTCGAGATCCGCGAACACGTGGTCGGTGGCCTGACAGGGGCCTTCGGCGCCGCGCTCGAGCCTGGAATCGGGCCGACTATGGGCGTGCGTCACGCCCCCGCACCGGGCGCCGAAACCTCGTGCGAATGGCGCTGCGGGCGTTTCTGGGACGCGTCACCGGCCGTGAGCTGGACGCCTTCGAGGCGGAGGAGTTCTGGGTCGAGACCGCGACCCGATCGGTCAACGTCTCCACCGACGGCGAGGTGACCGTCATGGATGCGCCGCTTCATTATCGCATTCGCCCTGGGTGCTCGGCGTTGTCGCGCCGGCGCGGAACGGCGAGCGGCCTTAAGCGCCCTCTTGAAGTCGCGCCATCACGGTCGAACCAAACGGCGGCCCTACTCTGCGGACGGCGCACCGAGACGGTACACGCCGCGGAAGTCGTTGGGATCGACAATCTTGCCCTTGCGATAGATGACCAGTTTTCCGCTCAGAGCCAGATTAATCGCCGCGCGGCGAACCTCAGCCAGATGCGAGCGCCAGGCGAGTTCATCTTCGCCGCGCTGTGCCGCGTAGGCCTTGGCTGCGTCCGTCGGGCAGATCGTCCGGCCTCGCGGCCCCTTCGAGCAAAGGCTAGCGATGACGATTTCGAGGGTTGAAGGGGATTCTGTGGGCGGCGACATGCCGCTTTGTCTCGTTTGGACGGGTCCGGAGGTCAAGCGCGCGTCATGGGCACAGGCCCTCAACCGCGATGCGGGCGGCGACGTCGACCGGAAGGCAATTTGTCTCGATCAGCGCGCGCGTCTTGTTGAAGACAGCGAAGCTTTCATCCATGAGAACATGCGCTTCGTAGCAAATTTGCCTGTGTTTGTCCGCGAGGTTTTGTATCAATCCCTTGTAGTAGAATTGGATCGCGGTCAGACGGGCGTCCACCGCGATATCTTGCAAAGCGTTCCGGTCGGAGCATTCATTTGCGGCGCCGACGCGAACGACAGCCAGGGACGACGAACACGACCCTGCAAGCACGATCAAGGCGATAGCGAAAGCGCGCATATCTACTCCGTCCCAAAAAATGGCCGGTCAGGCGACCTGTCCCTAAATGGCCCTCGAGCCGACCTCCTCAAAGCGCCCTCAAACACCGGCCGAAAACAAATCCGCGATCACCGCTCTTTTCGTGAGACATCGGTCGCCTTGCGTCCGGCCTGGTGATGACTAGACTATAGGCGCCATGAAAAGTGCCGAAAGTTTGAGCACGACGAGTCCTATCGTGCTTGGTTCGCTCGTTTTGGACGGCGTCGCAATGCTCGCTCCCATGTCTGGCGTGAGCGATCTGGCGATGCGTCGAATTGCGCGCCGGTTCGGCGCGGCCTTAGTTTTTTCCGAAATGGTGGCGGCTGAGACCTATCTGGACGGCGACACGGAGGCCGCATTGCGGGCCGAAGGGGAGGGCGTCTTTCCCCATGCGGTGCAGTTGGTTGGCCGCGAGCCGCGGGCGCTTGCCGAGACCGCGCGCAGGGTCGAAGGCGCCGGGGCTCAGATCATCGACATCAACATGGGCTGTCCGGCCCGGCGCGTATCGGGCGCCCTGGCCGGAGCCGCGCTGATGCGCGATCTCGACCATGCCGAGCGGATCATCGCCTCGGTCGTCGAGGCGGTTTCGGCTCCAGTGACCCTCAAGATGCGTCTCGGATGGGACGAGACCTCGCTCAACGCGCCGGAGTTGGCTCGTCGCGCCGAGCGCGCGGGCGCGAAGATGGCGACCGTTCACGGGCGCACGCGGCGCCAAATGTATGACGGCCGGGCCGACTGGAAGGCGGTCAGCGCAATCGTCGACGCTATCCAAATTCCCGTCCTCGTGAACGGCGACTGCGCGACCCTCGAGGATGCACTGGCAATGATGGCTCAGTCAGGAGCGAGCGGCGTGATGGTGGGCCGCGCGGCGCTCGGGGCGCCGTGGCTGGTCGGCGCAGTTTCCCGGGCCCTCGCCGAGGGCGGTCCACTTTCTCCGCCGCCGCGCAAGGCTCAGGCCGAGGCGGCGATCGAACACCTGGACTGGCTCGTGGCCGAGCTCGGGTCTCGCGTAGGCCTGCGCCATGCCCGGAAGCATCTTGCCGCGTACGCCGAGGTCGCCGGGGCGCCAGCCCACATACGGCGCGAACTCGTGACGACTGAGGATCCGGACCTGGCTCGCAAACTGCTTGTCGCCGCTTTTGAGCCGCGGCCGATCAAGGCGGCGGCATGACGGCCCCCTTTCAGCGAAACCGTTCGGACGCGGCAAAGGTGCTGAATGCGCTCGCCCAGCCGCTGTTGACGGTCGACGTTGAAGGCATGGTGCTCGACGTCAATGTCGCGGCCGAGACGTTTTTCGACATGGGACGAGGCGCATTGCTCCGTTCGCACCTGACGGATCTTCTGCCGTTCGGCTCGCCGGTTCTGACGCTCGTGTCTGAGGCTTTGAGCAACCGCGCGACGGTCAACGGCTACAAGATCGACATATCGACGCCTCGAACCGGCAACCGGGGAGCCGTTGATGTGTTCATAGCGCCGCTGCCCCAACCCGGCGAAGTTGTCGCGATTATGCTGCAGGAGCGTGCAATTGCCGAAAAAATAGACAGACAACTGACCCATCGGAGCGCCGCCCGTTCGGTCACCGCGCTCGGTGTGATGCTTGCACACGAAATCAAGAACCCGCTCTCCGGCATCCGCGGCGCGGCGCAGTTGCTCGAAGCCGGCGCCAGCGACGAAGACCGCGCGCTCACCCGGTTGATTTGCGAGGAAACGGATCGGATCGTCAAGCTGGTCGACCGCATGCAGTCCTTTGCGGATTCGACGCCGACACAGTGGGAAAGTCTCAACATTCACGCCGTGCTCGATCATGTTAAGCGTCTTGCACAGGCGGGCTTTGGTCGTCACATCCGCTTTCTCGAGGTCTACGACCCTTCTTTGCCTCATGTCTTTGGATCGCGTGACCAGTTGATCCAAGTGTTCTTGAATTTGATCAAGAATGCGGCCGAAGCTCTTGGCGATGATAGCATTGACGGAGAGATTACGCTGACAACGGCCTATCGTCCAGGCGTTCGCCTGCGCACCGCGCCAAGCAACGAACCAGTCGCCTTGCCACTCGAAATCTGCGTGCGCGACAACGGTCCCGGAATTGCACCGGAAATCCTCAGCAATCTGTTTGACCCGTTCGTTACGACCAAGCCGCAGGGGTCTGGTCTGGGTCTTGCACTGGTCGCAAAGCTGATTGGCGACCACGGCGGCATTATCGAGTGCGAGTCGCATCCGCGCAGGACGACCTTTCGCGTCCTCATGCCGCTTCTGTCGCCGCGTGCGGGCGGCCCCCAGACGAAGGGCGTTTCCAAGTGAAAGGTTTCGCGCGATTGGTCGAAGGAGCGTGATGGATGGCGTCAGGGCATATTCTGGTCGCCGACGACGACGCCGGGATCCGCACAGTGCTCAATCAAGCCTTGACCCGCGCTGGGTACGAGGTTCGCGCGACGGGAACGGTCGCAGGTCTTTGGCGGTGGGTGGCGGCCGGGGAGGGCGATCTCGTAATCACCGATGTCGTGATGCCGGACGATAACGCGTTCGATTTGCTGCCGCGCATCAAGCGAATGCGCCCCGATCTGCCGATCATCGTGATGAGCGCGCAGAATACGTTCATGACCGCGATCAAGGCCTCCGAACGCGGCGCCTACGAATATCTGCCCAAGCCGTTCGACCTGCGCGAACTCGTCGCCATCGTCGGCCGGGCTCTTGCGGAGCCGAAACGGAGGCGGGAGGAGGCTGAACTCACGCGCCGGCTGAGGCAATGCCCATTGTGGGGCGCTCACCGGCGATGCAGGATATCTTTCGGGTCCTTGCGCGCCTGATGCAGACCGACCTCACCGTTATGATCTCGGGCGAATCCGGGACCGGCAAGGAACTGGTGGCGAGGGCCCTTCATGACTATGGCAAGCGCAAGTCCGGCCCGTTCGTCGCCATCAATATGGCGGCTATTCCGCGGGATCTGATCGAAAGCGAACTCTTTGGCCATGAGAAGGGCGCGTTCACCGGAGCAGCTGCGCGCTCCGTCGGACGTTTTGAACAGGCCGAAGGCGGAACGCTGTTCCTCGACGAAATTGGCGACATGCCGATGGAGGCGCAGACGCGCCTGCTCAGGGTCTTGCAGCAAGGCGAGTATACGACTGTGGGGGGGCGGACGCCGATCAAGACCAACGTTCGTATTGTCGCGGCGACGAACAAGGACCTGCAATTCGCGATCCAGCAAGGCGCTTTTCGAGAGGACTTGTTTTTCCGCCTGAACGTCGTGCCGATCCGTCTCCCTCCGCTACGCGAGCGCTCCGAAGACATCCCCGATCTGGTGCGTTCATTCTTCCGGCGGGGCGTCGCCGAAGGTCTGCCCCTCAAAGCGATCGAACCGGCTGCTATGGAGCGCATGCGGCGATACGCATGGCCTGGGAACGTGCGCGAGCTCGAGAATTTGACGCGTCGGTTGGCTGCGCTTTATCCGCAGGAAGTCATCTCGGATTCTTTGATCGAAGCCGAGCTGAGCGCGGGATTCGCGCCCCCGCTTGCGCCTGCGGCGGCGGGCGGCGAGGAAGGCAGGCCGCGCGGCGGCGCGGCGCACGCCGCCGCGGCCGCGGGCGAAGGATTCGACGCCGCCATGGAACGTGCGGTCGCCGATCTTTTCCGGTCCTTCGGCGCGGGCGTCCCTCCGGTCGGGCTTTACCATCGGGTATTACACGATCTTGAAGCGCCCCTGATCGCCGCGACGCTGTCGCTCACCCGGGGAAACCAGATCAAAGCCGCAGAAATTCTGGGTCTCAACCGTAACACGTTGCGGAAGAGAATTCGCGACCTCAACCTCCGCGGCATGCCGAACTTTCGCTAGAGCCGCCGCCAAAATGTCGTAATTGGGCAACATCGTTGCAACACTGCAACGGTCGTCAATGCGACCATTCCGGCGGCGGGCAGGTGGCTGGGTCTTGACAGCAACGACAACAAGTTCGGACGCGAGGCGAACGACGGCACTCGACGACAGCGGTCCCACCGGCCGGTTCGGTCTCATCGCGGTGGGGGCGGCGTTTGTACTGGCGATCGCGACTTTCCTCGTATTCGCCGGCTTCACCTCGATCCTGCCTACAGCGAACGTCGTCGCAACCCTCCTGCTGGGCGACGGGTTGGTCGTCGTAACCTTGGTTGTCCTAATCGGGATCGAGTTGGCCAGACTGAGGGCCGCGCGCAAAGCCGCCCGCGCCGGAGCCCGCCTGCATAGCCGCTTCGTCGCTTTGTTTTCATTGGTCGCCGCTATCCCCGCAATCGTCACAGCTGTCGTAGCCACAGTGTCGGTCGAGTGGGCGATCAATCCACGATTCATGAGCGACGTCGCAGCGTTCATCAACGAATCCAATCAGGCAACGCAACTCTACCGTGAATCACAGTGCCGAGGATTGCTCCAGGACGTCGAATTGACTGCGGGCGACATTGCTCGCAGCGCTCTATTGCTTCGCTCTGATCCGACACAGTTCAAAATCTACTTCAGTTCTCGGTCCAAGGTACTAGGGTTCAACGCCGCGGCGCTGATGAAGAGCGACGGGACGCCGATCCAGATTGCCGAGGGGTCGGACGAGAAGCTGATTGCCAAACCGGACCCGTCTGATTTCCAGGACGCACTCAACGGCGAGGCGCTTTGCGGCTTTCTGGGCGTTGGCAATACTTTTGTCGGCATTCGACCAATTCCCGGCGCAGACGGACAGTTCCTCTACGCGGCGCGCACGATCGATCCCTTGGCGGCAAAGGTCGCGGAGGACGCGGCCAGCGTCTCCAATCTTTTCGGGCGCTTCGAGGCGCATCGTCACAGCCTCGAACTTGGTTTCGCGATCGTTTTCGTATTGCTCGCTTTGACGATGTTGTTTTCCGCCATCTGGCTCGGACTTGCATGGGCCAATCGCCTCGTTGGACCAATTCGTCGCCTCATTCGGGCGACCGACGAGGTGGCTTCCGGAAATCTGCATGTTCAAGTCCCGACCCGCGCTTCCGACGGAGATCTTGGGCATCTCGGCGACACTTTCAACAAAATGACTTCGGAATTATTGCGCCAGCAAACGGGGCTGTTGGAGGCGAACGCCCTGAACGATGAACGGCGCGCCTTCATCGAGGCGGTTTTGTCTGGCGTGCCGGCCGGCGTTTTGGGCGTCGACAACGACGGCGTAGTCACCATCTCGAACGCCGCCGCCGAGCGTCTGCTAGGTGGGGGAAAGGGTCTCATTGGCCTTCCGCTGAATGCGGCCCAGCACAGCATATCCGCGATCTGGGAGAAGGCTCGTTCTCTGCGGCTGCGAATCTTCCAGGGACAGACGACCATCTTTCTGGAAGGTCGCGAGCGCATCCTTAATGTTCGCGTAACCGGCAATCCAGGACGCGACGATCGGGCGAGCGTCATAACGCTCGACGACATCAGTGATCTCGTCACGGCTCAACGCACGGCCGCGTGGGCGGACGTGGCCCGTCGGATCGCCCACGAGATCAAGAACCCGCTGACCCCTATTCAGCTTTCGGCGGAAAGGCTGAAGCGTCGCTATGGCCGCCACATCGTCGAGGGCAAGGAAGTCTTCGACCAGTGCACTGACACGATCATTCGGCAGGTCGACGACATCAAGCGAATGGTTGACGAATTCTCGTCGTTCGCGCGCATGCCGAAGGCGCGTCCTGCGCGCGATGACCTGACCGATTGCGTGCGGCAGGCGATCTTCCTAATGCGGGTCGGGCGTGCGGACATCGCTTTTGAAGAACAGTTGCCGGACGAGCCGGTCTTGGCGGATTTCGATCGCCGGCTCATTTCTCAGGCGGTTACAAACGTCTTGAAGAACGCGACTGAAGGGATCGACGCCTTAGGCGAACTCAACGAGCGCGGGAAAGTCGTGGTGACCCTCGGCGTAGATGCGCAGGGCCACTTCGGGATCGCTGTCAGCGACAATGGCAAAGGCTTTCCCAGCGAGGACCGGCATCGGCTGATCGAACCCTATGTAACCACCCGCGCCGAAGGAACCGGGCTCGGCCTGCCGATTGTCGTCAAGATTTTCGAGGACCACGGCGGAAGCGTCGAACTGCTTGATGGACTCGAGCGCCCCGACGGCGGACGGGGCGCGAAAGTTGTCATGAAACTGCCCGCGTCCGTGCCTGCTGATGCAGCGGCATAACGACGGAATGAGGAAGTCGAACCACGGTGATGGCTGACATTTTAATCGTTGATGACGAAGACGACATCCGCGAGCTTGTCGCCGGCATTCTCGAAGACGAAGGCCACGGCGCACGTCTCGCCCGCAATTCCGATGAAGCAATCGCGTCGATTGAAACGCGGCGGCCTCAATTGATCCTGCTCGACATCTGGCTCCAGGGTTCGAAGCTGGACGGCTTGCAACTGCTCGAGACGATCAAGAGGCAGAACCCAAATGTGCCGGTCGTGATGATTTCAGGCCATGGCAATATCGAGACAGCAGTAACGGCTATCAAGCTGGGAGCCTATGACTTTATCGAGAAGCCGTTCAAGGCGGACCGTCTGATCCTGATCGCGGAGCGTGCGCTCGAGACATCGCGCCTGAGACGTGAGGTCCATGACCTGAAGACGCGAGCTGGGGCGACGAACCATATGGTCGGTTCCTCGCCCGCGGTCGTCAATCTCAAACGCGTCATCGACAAACTCGGCCCCGCAAATTCTCGCGTGCTGATATCCGGCGCAGCAGGGTCTGGCAAGGAACTCGCCGCAAGGCTGATTCACGAACGTTCGGCCCGGGCAGATGGTCCGTTCGTTGTGCTCAACGCGCCCGCGATGTCTCCTGACGGGATGGAGGCGGAGTTGTTCGGCGTCGAGGCCGCGCCGGAACGCCCTCGGCGGGTTGGCGCTCTCGAAGAGGCTCACGGCGGAACTCTATACCTCGACGAAGTCGCCGATATGCCCCGCGAAACGCAGGCCAAGATCCTGCGCGTGCTTGTCGACCAGAATTTCCAACGCGTCGGCGGTTCGTCGCGCGTGCACGTCGACGTACGGATCATCTCGTCGACAAGTCGCGATCTTGCCGACGCGATCACCGAGGGGCGCTTCCGCGAGGATCTCTTTCATCGCCTCTCCGTCGTTCCTATTCGGGTTCCGTCCCTCGCGGAACGACGCGAGGATATTCCCGAGCTCGTGAAGTATTTTCTCGAGATGACGGCGGCGAGCATGGGCGTCGCGTCGCGGCGGATCGCGGCGGACGCGATCGCGGTGCTGCAGTCGCACGACTGGCCAGGAAACATTCGCCAACTGCGCAACAATGTCGAACGTTTGATGATCCTCGCGCTCGGCGATCCGAACGCGGAAATCTCGGCCTCGATGTTGCCGGCCGAGGTCGGCGCGCTCGTACCGACGGTCGCGAGCGGCATTGGCGGCGAGAAGCTGTTGAGCCTGCCCTTGCGCGAGGCACGCGAAGCGTTTGAGCGCGACTATCTCGTGGCGCAGATCAGCCGGTTCGGCGGCAATATTTCCCGCACAGCGGAGTTCATCGGAATGGAGCGTTCTGCACTGCATCGCAAGCTCAAGTCGCTCGGCGTGGAGTGAAGCTCTCCGATATGGAATCCGGTCGCCGCACATGCGAGCGCAACGGCGCCCGCCGGTCTCTAACGCCGGGAGCTGCTCAAGGGAGAAAGCGTGTCGCGTTTCGTGTATGTCAACGGCCGCTATCTGTCTCGCGCTACCGCGTCCGTGTCCATCGAAGATCGAGCCTTCACGTTCGGCGATGGCGTCTATGAAGTATGCGAGGTGCGCGGCGGCGCTTTGATTGACGAGACACGCCATCTCGCGCGCCTTCGACGCTCGCTTGCGGCGCTTCGTATTTCGTGGCCGATCGAGGAAGCCGCTCTGCGCACCGTTATGCGTGAGACTGCGCGCCGTAATCGGGTGCGGGACGGCCTCGTCTACATCCAGATCACCCGCGGCGCGGCCCGCCGCGATCACGGCTTTCCGTCACGCGACGTTAAACCTGGCCTCGTCGTTGCCGCCCGCGCGCTTGATCCAGCGATCGGCGTGGCGCGAGCCCTGTCGGGCGTGGCTGTCATCACTCTGCCGGATCAAAGGTGGGCGTGTCCTTCTATAAAGACTTTGCAACTGCTTCCGAACGTGCTTGCCAAACAGGCCGCTCGCGACGCTGGCGCCTTCGAAGCCTGGTTCGTCGATCGCGACGGCTTCGTCACCGAAGGCGCGTCGACCAACGCTTGGATCGTCACGGCCGAATCTGCAATCGTCACTCGACAGGCGGATGAGTTGATCCTTCACGGCGTAGCACGAGCGACCCTCTTCGATGTCGCGCGCGCCCTCCGGCTTCGCGTCGAGGAACGGCCGTTCACGCCGCAGGAGGCTCAGCACGCGCGAGAAGCGTTTCTTTCGAGCGCGACGACCATCGCCATGCCCGTTGTGTCAATTGACGGAAAGGCTGTCGGCGAGGGACGGCCGGGCGCAATTGTGGCTGCTCTTCGACGCGCCTTTCACGAGATCGCGGAGAAATCATGAAGACCGTTTTAACATCGTAATTTCGGTTATTTCTTCGCTCCCGGTCTCGTATATGGTATAGGGATCGAGTGGCGTGTCGCACAAGGCGCGCATGAGGATCGAAAACGACGGCCAGCAAGGGCCCAACAAGCGGAAAAACTCATGGCAACTGAGAAGGCGCAAAACCTCCAGGACACGTTCCTCAATCATGTTCGGAAGTCCAAGACGTCCGTCACTATATTTCTGGTCAACGGAGTCAAACTACAAGGCTTCGTCACTTGGTTCGATAATTTTTGCGTCTTGTTGAGGCGCGATGGTCATTCGCAGCTTGTATACAAGCACGCGATTTCGACGATCATGCCCGCGAGTCCGATCACCATGTTTGAGGCTGTGGAGGACGGGTCCGACGCCCATTAACGAGAACGCCGCTCCCGCGCCTCGCCGCCAGGTCGACAACCGAGAGTGGGAAGTCGCCTCGTGCACGCGGACCCTTGTTGTTTGTCCGTACTCGGCCCGCCCCCAAAGGGGCGAGCGCAACTCTTTGCGGACTCCAGAAGCGCGCCGAGACGAGGCGGTCAGTCTCGCCCAAGCCATCGATCTCAACGTCACAGGCGCGGAAACCGTCTCCTTAGGCTCCATACGTCCAGCGACCTACTTGGGCAAGGGCAAGGTCGAGGCGATCGCCTACGAGGTCAAGGAACTCTCAATAGATTTGGTAGTCCTGGATTGTCCGCTGTCGCCGGTGCAGCAGCGCAACCTCGAGAAGACTTTTGGTTGCAAGGTCATTGATCGGACGGGGCTCATCCTCGAGATCTTCGGGCGACGGGCCCGCACCGCGGAAGGGGTCCTGCAAGTCGAGCTGGCGCATCTGGCCTACCAGCGTTCGCGCTTAGTCCGATCTTGGACGCACCTTGAGCGTCAGCGGGGCGGCTTCGGCTTTCTCGGCGGACCGGGCGAAACCCAGATAGAGACCGACAGACGGCTGATTGAGGAACGCATAGTCCGAATCGAGCGTGAGCTGGAGGGGGTCAAGCGGACGCGAGCCCTGCATCGGGCGAGCCGGGCCGAAGTCCCTTATCCGATCGTGGCGCTCGTGGGGTACACGAACGCCGGCAAGTCGACGCTCTTCCACCGGCTCACTCGAGCCGAGGTCACGGCCGTCGACATGCTCTTCGCAACGCTCGATCCGACGATGAGGCTCATCACCCTGCCGCACGGTGGGATGGCCATCCTTTCCGACACCGTCGGATTCATATCCGATCTGCCGACAATGCTGATATCGGCCTTTCGCGCGACCCTCGAGGAGGTTCGGGCAGCCGACGTGATCGTCCATGTTCGCGACATCTCCCACGCCGACAGCGACGCGCAGAGCCAGGACGTCGAGGCGATTCTCGCCGAGCTCGGCGTCGGCGACCGAGTTCGATCGCGTTATCGAGGCGCTGAACAAACTCGACCGGCTCAACGACAACGAGCGCGCCATGCTTACTGAGGTTCACGGACCGCGAGAGGATTCGCCGCTCGCGGTTTCCGCCGTGACCGGGGAGGGGATCGATCGTCTCCTCGATGCAATCGAGGACCGATTGGCGCGAGGACGGTCGCTGGTTGAACTAACCCTCGACCACGCGGACGGGAAAGGGCTGCACTGGCTCTATGAGCATGCGGAGGTGATGAGTCGGTCGGATCTCGACGACGGTCTTCATCTCACGGTTCGGGTTGCGGCCGACCAGGTCGAGCGCGTCAAGCGCCGTTTTCCGGTTACCGGATCTTCCGCGACCCAGTCCGAGTTCGGCCTGCGACCTGGTGTCTAAACGGGCCCCCCAAAGCTGCTCCTCGGCGGTCGTTTGTGCGTTGATGCAGGTTTCGCTCGGATGGATCGATCCTTCGGCGGGCCGAAAGAACAGGAAAATTCGCGCGGCTGGTGGTCTGGCGGAGTTGCGCGAAAACGGGGGAATTTGACGTGCCCCGCGATGGGACGTTCGCGAGCCGCCGGCGTTGACATCCTCATCGCCTCGTTCGCTCGAGTTCTTTGGCCTCGACCCAAAGCGCCTCCATTTCGTCGAGATCGGCGCTCGCCGGCCCTCGCCCTCTCTCCGCCAGTCGACGTTCGATATGGGCGAACCGCCGCGAGAATTTGGCGTTGGCGGCGCGCAGCGCAGCCTCGGGGTCCACGTCCAGGTGGCGAGCCAGATTCGCCACCGCAAAGAGAAGATCGCCGACCTCGTCGGACAACGCCTTGGCCGAACTGCCGCCAAGCTCGGCTTCGACCTCAGCGATCTCCTCCCGAAGTTTGACGAGCACTGCCCGGACGTCATTCCAGTCGAACCCAACCTTCGCAGCCTTCTCCTGGAGCTTCAGCGCGCGCGACAGCGCCGGCAGGGCGAGGGGGACGTGGCCGAGTGCGCCGCTCGGCGCCTCAGCGGGCAGGCCGGACGACGCGCGGGCCTCGATGCGAAGACGCTGTTCGTCGGCCTTTATTCAACTCCACAACGCTTTGACCGCTCCAGAGTCCCGCCTGTCAGCATTGCCGAAGACATGAGGATGGCGGCGTATAAGCTTCGCCGTGATGGCCTCGACCACACCCCCGAAGTCAAACAGTCCCGCTTCCTCCGCCATGCGCGCGTGGAAGACGACCTGCAACAGGAGATCGCCCAACTCGTCGCGCAAGTCGTCCGTTTCGCCCCGCTCAATCGCATCGGCGACCTCGTAGGCCTCCTCAATCGTGAAGGGCGCGATCGATGCGAATGTCTGTTCCAGGTCCCAGGGACAACCGCCTGCCGGATCGCGAAGCGCAGCCATGATGTCGATCAGGCGGTGAATATGGCGCGAAGACTGCATGGCTTCGACCTTTTGGCTGCGGCTCGCGAAACGCAAAAGAGCGCGACGCCGCGCGCCGCGCTCGAATTTCCGCACTCGCTGACGTTACGGTTCGGGTTGGAATTTCAGATCGAGAGCGAAATCGCCTCGCGTCCCTTCGGCGTATCCACGACCCGCATATTGACCTGCTGGCCCTCCGCAAGGTGTGATATGCCGGCCGGCCCGAGGATCGAGATGTGCACGAAAACATCCTTGCCGCCGTCCTCGCTAGCGACAAAGCCGAAGCCCTTCGCGTCGTCAAACCATTTGACCCGCCCGGTGACCGACACAGCTGTGGACGGATCGGGGGCGACACGGCGTGGCCTTGGCGCGTCGCCAAACGAGCGCTGCGGCCGCTCGACCGCGCTCGACGTGTCAACCTCGAGCACGCGGGTCACCTGAGCGCCTTTCGCGCCGGCTCCCACCTGAACGCGAAGTTTCGCGCCCGAGGGGACCGTCTCGTGACCGGCGCCATGCAGCGCATTCGCATGTAGGAACGCGTCGCCTTGGCCGCCCGCCAACTCGACAAAGCCGTAACCCTTGTCAGCTTTGAACCACTTCACGACTGCGTCCACAGCCGGGGCGCCCGGATTGATCTGCGCAGGCGCGGCGCCGCCCGCCGGCGGTCCCCCAAAGCCTCCATCCAGAGCGCCGCCGTAACCACGTGACTGCCGAGGCTTCGATTCATAGGACATCGGTCCGTCATCATCGAAGCCGCGTTTTCGCGGCGCTCGGAAATCCTTACCCTTGCTCATGTTGTTCCAAATTCTCCAAGCAAAAACCCAATTGATCGAGGCGCATCGCCGCCCCTCGCGATCGCCAGATCGTTGGCGAAACTCTTGGAGTTCCCAACCGTCGGCGGTTGCACCCGAAAGTCAGCGACCGAAGCTTTCAAGTCGACGTCCTTCAGCGGCCCAGGGCGGTGTCCCAGACGATTCAACGCCTCCCGTCGCGGGTACCGGCCGGAGCAACCCCGCCGTCCGCGTCGCAACAAGATCAACCACTTAAATCATCGACAGCTCGCCCGCCCGTTTGCAAGGGACAAACGGACCCCACTCCCCACAACATAGCGCATTCGCATAGCCGTTTCCAGACGGTTCGGCGCATCAACAGGAAGTATTTCACGCGCCCGAGCGCAAACGATACGCGACAGGAATTTGGAATTCCAGTTCGTAGTCAAACGTCGAGGAGCTCGACGGCCTTCGGAGCGCGCTCCTGGATGAAGGCAAACCGCGCTTCCGGCTTTGATCCCATCAGTCTCTCGACCGTTTCGGACGTGGCGTCGGCATCAGCCTCGACCACAGCGACGCGAAGCAGCGTGCGCTTGGCGGGGTCCATTGTCGTCTCTCGCAGATCGCGCGTCGGCATTTCGCCGAGACCCTTGAAACGGCTGACCTCGATGTGACCCCGACCGGCAAACCCCGACTTCAACAACTGTTCCTTATGCGCATCGTCACGCGCGTAAACCGACTTTGCGCCCTGCGTCAGCCGGTAGAGGGGCGGAACGGCCAGATAGAGATGGCCCTCCTGGATCAGTTTGGGCGTCTGGCGATAGAAGAACGTGATCAAGAGGGAAGCGATGTGAGCGCCGTCCACATCTGCGTCGGTCATGATGATGATCTTGTCGTATCGCAAGTCCTGAGACCGATATTGGGCGCCCTGCCCAGCCCCAAGCGCTTGTAACAGATCGCCGAGCTGTTGATTCTGCGCAAGTTTGTCGCGTGTGGCGGAGGCCACGTTGAGAATCTTGCCGCGCAGCGGCAAGACGGCCTGCGAAGCCCGGTCCCGCGCCTGCTTTGCGGAGCCCCCGGCAGAATCGCCTTCCACGATAAACAGCTCAGAGCCTTGCGCGGACGAGTTCGTGCAGTCGGCGAGCTTTCCCGGCAAACGCAGCTTGCGCGCTGCGCTCTTGCGCGCGACATCCTTCTCCATGCGCCGTCGAACGCGTTCTTCGGCGCGCTCGATCGACCAGTCGAGAAGCTTTGCCGCCTGGCTGGGCGCAGCCGCGAGCCAGTGGTCGAAGGCGTCGCGCAACGCGCTATCGACAAGGCGAGCGGCTTCCGTAGTCTGCAGGCGGCCTTTGTTCTGGCCCTGGAATTCCGGTTCGCGGATGAAGACGGATATGAGCGCGGCGCAGCTGGCCATTACGTCATCGGTGGTGAGGGCGGTTGCTCGCTTGGCCTGCCCGATGCGGTCCGCGTGATCCTTCAGCGCTCGCAGCAGTGCGGTGCGCAGGCCGGCCTCGTGGGTTCCGCCATCGGGCGTCGGGATCGTGTTGCAATAGGAATGGACGAAACCGTCAGCGCAGGCGAGCCATGCGATTGCCCATTCGACCGAGCCGTGCCTGCCCGATTTCTCGACACGGCCCGCGAACACCTGATCGACGACGAGTTCCTCATCTTCGATGTCGGCGGTGAGATAATCCCTAAGACCGCCCGGGAAATGGAAGGCGGCCTCCGCCGGGACTTTGGCGTCGTCGCCGAGCAGCGAGGGCGCACAACGCCAGCGAATTTCGACCCCGCCGAACAGATAGGCTTTCGACCGCGCCATCTTGAACACGCGCGACGGATCGAAGCGGGCTTTCTCGCCGAAGATCTCCGGATCGGGCAAGAAGCGAACCTTGGTGCCGCGCCGGTTCGGCGCCTTGCCGACGATGATGAGCGCCGAGGTCGGCTGTCCGCGCGCGAAGGTCTGGCGATACAGCGTTTGCGCTCGCGTGACCTCCACCTCCAGCCTTTCCGAAAGCGCGTTGACCACCGAGACGCCCACGCCGTGCAGACCGCCAGAGGTTTCATAGGCGCCGCTGTCGAACTTCCCGCCTGCGTGAAGCATCGTCATGATGACTTCAAGCGCCGACTTTTTGGGAAATTTCGGGTGCAGATCGACCGGCATGCCTCGCCCGTTGTCGAGCACGCTAAGAAAACCGCTCTCCTCCAGCGAGACCTCAATGAAAGTCGCGTGGCCTGCGACCGCCTCGTCCATCGCGTTGTCGATCACCTCAGCGAAGAGATGATGCATGGCGTTGGCGTCGGTTCCGCCGATATACATGCCGGGGCGGCGGCGCACTGGCTCGAGCCCCTCCAGCACCTCGATCGAGGCGGCGGTATAGTCCGCCTCGCCCGGAGTTCCGCTCCGCAGAGGAGCCTTGGCTTTCACCCGGACGGATTTTCCGCGTTGGGACGGCGAGGCGCCGAAAAGGTCATTCATATCGATTCACAAGGACGCCGATTCGTCCACCGGGAAGGATAGCACGGCGGTGATGGGAACGAAATGAGAACGTAGGAATTGGCCCGCGGCCGGACGAAGGCCCGGCGCTACATTCCGGTCAACAGCATCCGCGTCGCCGCCTCCACGTCGCGATGGCGCATGAGCGCCTCGCCCACGAGAAACGTCTCGATGCCCATTTTGGCGAGGCGCTTGCAATCGGCATGATCGGAAATGCCGCTCTCGGCGACCACGATCTTGCCGGGCGGAATGTGAGGCTTGAGACGCTCGCAAACGTCGAGCGACGTCTCAAAACTGCGCAAGTCGCGATTGTTGATGCCGATAAGCCGACCTTCGAGCGCCAGCGCACGCATGAGCTCGGTTTCGTCATGGGTCTCGATCAGCACGTCCAAACTGAGATCGTGCGCGGCTTTGTTGAGCGTCTTGGCGGCTTCGTCGTCGACGGCCGCCATGATGATGAGGATGCAGTCGGCGCCCCAGGCGCGCGCCTCCAGCACCTGGTAGGGATCGAACATGAAATCTTTGCGCAGGATCGGCAGCGACGTCACCTTTCGCGCTTTCATCAGATGCTCGGGCGAGCCCTGGAAGGAGGGCCCGTCGGTCAGCACCGAGAGGCATGAGGCGCCGCCGGCCTGGTAGGCCTTGGCGAGCGCCCCAGGTTCAAAGTGATCGCGGATCAGGCCTTTGGAAGGGCTCGCTTTCTTGATCTCGGCGATCAGCCCGAACCTGCCCTCCTCCGTCGCCCGCTCCAGCGCCTTGATGAAGCCGCGGGGCGGGGACTGGCCGCCGATCTCGCGTTCGAGCGTGGCACGGGGGACTCGGACCTTGGCCTCGGCGATCTCGCGCCGTTTGTAGTTTTCGATCTTTTTCAAAATGTCGGGCATCGCGTCCTCGACTTTCAAGCGTTGGACACTGCGATCAATCGGTCAAGCGTGCGGCGCGCCGCCCCCGAGCGGATCGCCGCTTCGCCCAGAGCGACGCCATCTCTGAGCGAAGCCGCCTTTCCGGCTACGACGAGCCCCGCGCCGACGGCCATGAGGGCAATGTCGCGATACGCGCCGGCCGCTCCGTCAAGGACACTGATCAGCGCCTCGGCGTTTTGATGCGGTTCTCCGCCTTTGAGCGCCGCTGGTTCAGCTCGCGCGAGACCCGCTTCTTCCGGAGTCACCTCAAAAGCGTGGATCGCGCCGTTCTTGAGTTCGACCACCTTCGTCGGCGCGGTCGTCGTGATCTCGTCGAGCCCGTCGAGCCCGTGCGTGATCCAGACGCGCTCCGAGCCGAGATTGCGCAGCACTTCGGCCATCGGTTCCAGCCATGCGGCCGAGAAGACTTCAATCACCTGCCGCGTGACGCCGGCGGGATTGGACAGCGGACCCAAGAGATTGAAGATCGTCCGCGTGCCGAGTTCGACTCTCGTCGGCCCGACGTGCCGCATGGCCGCGTGGTGGGTTGGGGCCATCATGAAGCCGATCCCGGCCTCACGAACGCAGCGCTCGACGCCTTCCGGCTGGAGCCCGATCTTCACCCCGAGCGCGGACAGCGTATCGGCTGCGCCCGAGCGCGAAGAGGCGGCGCGATTCCCATGTTTGGCGACGGGGACGCCGCAAGCGGCCGTGATGATCGAGGCCAGCGTCGAGACGTTGAGGGAGCCCGAACCATCTCCGCCGGTTCCGACGATGTCGATTGCGTCCGCGGGCGCCGTCACGCGCAGCATTTTCTGTCGCATCGCGGACACCGCGCCGGTGATCTCGTCGACGCTCTCGCCGCGCACGCGCAGCGCCAGCAGGAACCCGCCCATCTGCGAGGGTGTCACTTCGCCCGAGAGCATAGCGTCGAAGGCCGCCGCGGCTTCCGGCCGGGTCAGCGTCGCCCCGGTGGCGACCTTGGCGATCAAAGGCTTGAAAGACTTCATACGCCCGGCCGCCTAATGCGTCCGGCGCGCATGAAAAGCGGCGGCCAAGTCCAGGAAATTGCGGAGTATCTGATGACCGTGTTCGCTCGCGATGCTCTCCGGATGGAACTGCACGCCGTATGCCGGGCGCTCGCAGTGAGAGACTGCCATGATGACGCCGTCGTCAGCTTCAGCGCTGACTTCGAGTTCAGGCGGAACGGTCGAGCGCTCGATGACAAGCGAGTGATACCGCGTCGCCTGAAACGGCCCGTTCAGGCCGCGAAACAAACCTCGCGCGTTGTGCTCGATGCGAGAGACTTTGCCGTGCATCGGGCGGGGTGTGCGCACCACGTCGCCGCCAAACGCCTGGCCGATCGCCTGGTGGCCAAGGCAGACGCCGAGAATCGGCGTCGTTGGGCTCGCGGCCCGCACAAGATCGAGACAGATCCCAGCCTCGTTCGGGGTGCAGGGCCCTGGCGACAGCACGATGGCGTCCGGCGCGCGCGCGAGCGTGTCTTGAACGGTGATCTCGTCGTTTCGCCACACCGCAACGTCCGCGCCCAGCTCGCCGAGATAGTGGACAAGGTTGAACGTGAAGCTGTCATAGTTGTCGATCAGCGCAACGCGTTGCATTCTCCCTCCCGCTCAGGGCGAGCCGTCTTTTCCGACGCCGCGCACCGCCCGTCAAGCTGCGCCGGAGTGCGGCCTCCTCCAACGGAGTTGATGATGACCTACCGCGCCAATCCCTCAGATGGAGTTGCCTGGGTCACCGGGGCAAGCAGCGGAATTGGCAGGGGAGCCGCGCTCGAACTCGCGCGGCGCGGTTATCGCGTTCGGGCGACCGCGCGGCGAAGGGCCGAACTCGAGGCGCTGAGCGCCGAGGCCGCTAGGCTCAAAGGCTCAATCGTCGCGACGCCCGGCGACGTGACGGATCGAGATCAAATGGCCGAACTCGTCGCCGAGATCGAACGCGACCGGCCGATCGCGCTGGCTCTGCTCAACGCCGGCGGCAATTTATGGGACGCGGCTGGCGATATCGGCGGCGACGGCTTCGCGAAGACGATGGCGCTCAATCTTCAAGGGCGCCGTCAACGGATTGAACCCGGTCTTCAACGCGATGCGTGAGCGTAGGCGGGGCCAGATCGGCCTTCGTCGCGTCGCTCGCCGGATATTGCGGATTGCCCAACAGCGGCGGCCTACGGGCCGAGCAAGGCCGCCGTCATTTCGCTGGCCGAAGGAATGAAGTTCGCCGCCGACCCCGCTCAACGTGACGATCCAAGTCGTCAACCCGGGCTACGTGAAGACGCCGCTCACGGCCAAGAACGACTTTCCGATGCCGTTTCTGATGGAGTGCGACGAGGCCTGCCGGAGGCTTTGCGACGGGCTCGAGCGGGGCGGATTTCGAGATCCGCTTCCCGACCCTTTTCGCGCTGCTCATACGCCTCTTTTCGACCCTGCCTTACCCGCTCTATTTCCCGCTCATCCGCGCAGTCACGCAAGGACGATGAGGGCAGCGCAAGCGGACTTTAGAGGTGCGAGGCGACCACACGCCAGGGGTCGATCATCGTCTCTTCGAGGGCTAGCGCGGACGCGCGCTCGGCCTCGGTCAGGCCGACGTCGTCGAGATAGCGTGCCGGCAGCGCGGCGAACCGGCTCCTGTCGGCGGCTACGACCGCGCGCTCCGCGACGGCGCTAATGATTTGTTTATAAATCTTAACAATTCTGGAAAAGCCAATATCAGTGTGGACTTGGCTCAAACCTGCGAGATATGCACCCATTTTGCCCTCTTTTGCTCATTCAGGCGCGGAATTGCGCTTGTTTTGGTCCCGATATAGGGGCATTCTGGGCTGGAGCAAGTCAATGTTTATGCCGATAAAGGATAGAGAACCCATACTATGGGATCGACCGACCGATTGCCTCCGCTGAACGCGCTGCGCGCCTTCGAAACTGTTGCGCGCAGGCTGTCCTTCGCCCGCGCGGCGGAGGAACTGCACGTGACCAAGGCGGCGGTCGCGCAGCAGGTCCGGCTGCTCGAGCAGGAGATCGGCGCGCCGCTGGTCGAGCGCTCCGGCCGCGGGCTTGCGCTGACCGAGTCCGGCGCGGCGGGGGCCGCGGGTCTCGCCGAGGCTTTCTCGATCCTGGCGCGCGCCGCGCGCGCGATGCGCGAGACCAAGGGGCGCCGTATTCTGATCATCAACTCGAGCCCGTCTTTCGCCGCGACTTGGCTCGTCGGCCGCATCGGGCGGTTCAAGACGCGTCATCCCGAGATCGACGTGCTGCTGGACGCCAATCCCAACGACGACACGCTCGATTCGAACACCACCGATGCGCTCGTCCGCTGGGGCGCGGGCGATTTTCCTGGCCTTGCCACCACGCTCCTCTTCAAGGAGAATGTGTTTCCGGTCTGCGCGCCCGAACTCGTCGATGGTGACAGTCCCCTGCGCTCTCCGCAGGACCTCAGCCGCCACACCCTGCTGCATCTCGAAGCGAGTCCCGGCTTATCCCTCCTGGCCGGCCTGGTCCGACTGGCTGAAGGCCGCCGGCGCCCGCGATGTCGACGCCCGGCACGGCGTCTGGTTCAACAACATGGCGATGGCGATGCGCGCTGCTTCGCAGGGGCAGGGGGTCGCGCTGAGCTCGTTTGCGATCGCGGCCGACGAACTCGCCGCCGGCCGTCTCGTCGCGCCCTTCTCCACCAGCGTCCAGACGCCCTTCGGCTACTACTTCCTCTGCCGCCCGGAAGAAGCGGGAAAGCCGCGCATCAAGGCCTTGCGGGAGTTTCTGGTCGAGGAAGCCGCCCGGTCTGCGGCCGAGCCGAGCTGATTTGCGGCCAAGGAACGGCCGCCGGACCGCGCAGTTTTGGTCGCGATCGAGGCTTTTCAACAGCTTAAGTGTCAAAAACTGTCAGTTTGACACGCTGCAGCTCCCACGCCGGCTGGCTCGTGGTCCCATCGCCATTCTGCGCGATTTCAAAGGCTTGCAGCGACTTTTCCATCGCACTCCCTTCCCTCGCTTCGCCCAAGCGAATGGTCCGCGACGGACTGAAAACCGGCCAAACCCCGGAAACCGAACAGAGCCCTTGCGCAGGAGACTCAAAGTATCTCAAATTCTTATCGCGACTTTTGCAGGTAAAGGCTTCGCGCGCCGCTCCTCGGCAAAGACCGCCTCCGAACTGGGCAAAGGCTCGCGGCCAAGCCTGTCCGGCCGGACAGCCGGCCACTGTCCGCGCAATGCCGACGTCGATCGCTTCCGTAGGAGCTATCATAGCGCCGATTTCGATTTTCCAAAAGCAAATGTTCGGAAAAGTGGATAGCACACGGTAGGTGTGGTTTAGGTGACGCAAGGTGGGGGCGGCCATCAGCGGGCGCGGGGTGCGATGGCTGTCGCAGGTTTTTGCGGCGCAACACCATCCAACAAACCCTGGTAAAAGCGACGAAACAGGGACGTCATTGACGAGCTGCGGCATTGTGTCGCGTAACGAAACTGTAGAGAATTGTGAACGGGCTCGTGCTATCCCTGCCGACAAATTCGTATTAGGCTGACCGCACGAATTAGTCTGGGAGGAATGACATGAAATACGCCGTCGTCGCGATGATCTTGGCCTTTTCCATTACGGACGCCAACGCCGTCGTCTATTGCGCGGCGGGCGTCTACCACGCCGGTTGCGTACGTCGCGCGCCGGTGGCGCATGCTGCCGTCGTGACGCCAAGAGGGGCGGCTGTCGTCAGGCCGCACTGCCGGATCGTGAATGGACGGCGCATCTGCTAGCTACCGCGTCGACCTGAAGCCGGCTCGGGCGCAACCCATGATCCGGCGAGCATGAGCGCCACGATGGCGTGCAGCGCGACGGCCGGCCACAAAAGGATGCCGCGGATGCGCTCGACCGCGCCCAAATAGGCGAGGAAGAGCGCGATGAGCGCATTATAGGTGAACATCCCGCGATGGGCCGGCGAGCCAGTTCCGACAGCGCTCAAGCGGCTCGGCCAACATGCGAGCCCCAGTCCCAGCAGCGCGACGCCAAAGCATCGGGCGAGGGGCAAAAGCTCTCCGAAGTGGTTCGTCCCCAGCAACAGCGTGATCACAAGCGCTGGGTTGACAATCAGAGCAAGTCCGGTCGCGACATCCACAATCGTCGAGAATGCGAGGGTGTTCCTTCGCACGGAGAGGCTTGATTCTGTCATGTTCTCGGCCGAGCCGGATCAGTCTCGCGGCTCAGCTGCTCTCACGGGATCATCCCGCATTCGAACAGCTTGTTCATGACGACGGGCGCGATCTTGTCGATGAAGTCCTTGCGCGCCTGCTGATCGCTATGAAGGAAGTCGATCGCCATCTTCTCCTTCTCGGTCGGCGGCTCGCCCTTCATCGCCTTCAATTCCTCGCAGGTGGAAGTCGTGAACTTCTTGATCACTTTGTCCGCCGCGAAGTCCAGGAGCATGCCCTGGGCCAGTGCGCCGCTTGCGACAAACAAGGCTGAAACAAGCACCACCGCGCCGATTGATTTGGTCATCTTGCCCTCCTGATCCTGTTTCATGCGTTGTGACGTCCATGGAAGACGCCCGTGTGGTGCTGTTCCTGGCAGCCTGAGGCTAATGCAGCCCCCTCGCCCCGCTTTGCGGGGAGAGGGCAGGGGTGAGGGGCAAGGCGATTGGCCGCTCACCGCCCGCGCCCCTACTCATCCTAACCTTCTCACCGCTTTTTTAGCGGGGAGAAGAGACGCTCGCCGCCGGTCCGCTGCTAATCTCTCGCGATTGCGTTCGCCTCCCGGAACCTTCTGTGCTCGTCCATCGTCAATTGCACTTTGCCGAGGTTGAACGTCACCTTGACGATCTTCCCGTTGAAGCGGAACGGCGGCTGATAGTCCTGGTCGTTCACCCCGGTGCGGGTGTCGACCCCGATGTCGAAAGTTTCGTCACCTGGCAGCAGGAACGGGATCGTTTTCGGCACCGTCAACTTAGCGACCTCATCGCCGTCCACTTTCAAAACGCCAGTCCCCCCCTTGGCGACGCCGGGCCCGTCGTACTTGAAATCGAAAACGATCGTGTGCTTGCCTGCCGCCAGCGGCTGGTCCCCTGCCCAGCGGGGCAGCAAGAGCATGAGCAGGTTGTAAGTGAACACCGGCCTCCCTTTGAGCAGATAGAGCCCGAATCCGCCGAAACGCCCGCCCCCGGTGACGATCATGCCGTCGCCGCCGCCCTCCGGGACTTCGAGCTCGGCGGTGATTGTGTACGACCGGTTGAGAATGCTCGGCGCGTCGCTGAGCGGGATGCCGGAGATCTCGCCGGAGTAAGTGAAGACAGTCTGTCCCGCCGTCGCGCTCGGGCGTGGCGTGATCGCGCGCTGGAATCCTGAGTTATCCAGCGGAAACACGTTGTACTTCCTCGCTTCCTGCACGAATATCGCCTGCATCTCCTTGAGCTTGTCGGGCATTTTCGCCGAGAGGTCATTGTACTGGGAATAATCTTCCACGAGATTGTAGAGCTCCCATTTGTAATCGTTGACGTCCGGCATCGGCGCGTTGAGCACCCACGGCGGGACCGGCGGCGTCGTGTTGGCGTACCAGCCGTCATGGAAAATCCCGCGGTTGGCGATCATCTCGAAATACTGGGTCGTATGGGTCGTGGGACCGGCGGCGTTCGCCTTGTCGAAGGTGTAGCTCATGCTGACGCCCTCGACCGGTTTCTGCTGGATGCCGTTGACCATGTCCGGCGCCTTGAGGCCCGCGGCTTCGAGGATCGTCGGCACGATGTCGATGATGTGGTGGAATTGGCTGCGGACGCCGCCGGAGTCCTTGATGCGGGCCGGCCACGAGATCGCGAGACCCTGGCGCGTGCCGCCGAAGTGCGAGGCGACTTGCTTGGTCCATTTGAACGGTGTGTCGAACGCCCACGACCAGGCCACCGCCATATGCGGATAGGTCGCTGCGGAGCCCCAGGAATCGTAGTATTCGAGTTGCGCGCCGACCGGGATGTCGAGAATGCCGTTATAGGCGGTCATCGTATTGGGCGTGCCGAGCAGCGTGCCCTCGGGACTCGTGCCATTGTCGCCGCAGATGTAGATGATCAGCGTGTTGTCGAGTTTGCCCATGTCCTCGATCTGCTGAATGACGCGCCCGATCTCGTAATCGGTATAGGCCGCGTAGCCCGCGAACACCTCCGCCTGCCGGGCGAACGCTTCTTTTCGTCGGCTGACAGCGTTTCCCATTTCGCCAATTCGTCGGGCCAGGGAGTGAGTTGAGCATTTTCAGGGACGACCCCCAACCGCTTCTGGTTGGCGAAGATTTGTTCGCGCATGACGTTCCAGCCCATGTCGAACTTGCCCTTGAACTTGTCGATCCACTCCTTCTTCGGCTGGTGCGGCGAGTGGGTTCCGCCGGGAACGTAATACAGAAAGAACGGCTTGTCGGGGGCCACGGCGTTGAGCTGCTTCAGGTAGTCGATCGCTTCGTCCGCCATGTCGGTGGTGAGGTTGTAGTCGGGCTTTCCGATCCACGGAAAGATTTGGGTATGATCGCGGAACAGGTAAGGCGTCCACTGATCGGACTCCCCGCCCAAGAAACCATAGAAATATTCGAAGCCCATCCCCGACGGCCACTGATCGAAGGGACCGGCCGCGCTGTACTGGAAGGCGGGGGTGTTGTGGTTCTTGCCGAACCAGGACGTGGCGTAGCCGTTGTCGCGGAGGATTGTGCCGATGGTTGCGTGCTCCGGCCCGATGTAGGAGTCATAGCCGGGGAAGCCCGTGGAAAGCTCGCTAATGACGCCGAAGCCCACTTCGTGGTGGTTACGGCCAGTGATCAGCGCGGCGCGGGTCGGAGAACAGAGCGCGGTGGAGTGGAATTGAGTATAGCGCAGTCCCGTCTCCGCGACCCTGTCCATCGCCGGGGTCGGGATGATTCCGCCGAACGTGCTGCTGACGCCATAACCCTGGTCGTCGGTCATGATCAGCAGAACGTTGGGGGCTCCGGCAGGTGGCACGACCCGCGGCGGCCACCAGGGCTTCGAATCCTTGGCGCTCTCATTGATGACGCCGCCGAACGCGGGCGGCGGCGGCGGGAGCTGGTTGCCGGGGATCGTCGTCGTGGCGCTCGGCGAACCCAAAACGCCGGTGATCTGCTGGGCGAAAGCGACGATCGTTTCCTTGCCCAATATGACCGCGGCGCCAAGCCCGGCGCCGATGCCCTTCATGATGTTGAGGATGCCGCGCCGTGAAAGGCCTTTCTTATTCGCGTCGTCGTTGGCCCCCTGCATCTGCGGACCGTTGTTCTCTTGATCCCCGCCCATGGTCTCTCCCTGACGCTGCATTCGATTTGGTGAAACGGAACCTCAGCCACACTTCGAGCGCGGCGTGGGTTCCGCGGCATGTGTCCTGCCCGCTCTCGCTTCCTTTGTCGATGCGATCCGGCGCCGCAGCCCGAGGTTCGACTTCGCACCCGGATCGAACCGATCGTTGGCAGGTCATCATCGGCGCGGCGCGCTTCGAGTGTCAATCCTGGCTCTTCGCCGGCGAGTGCGGGTAGCCAAACCGCTTTCCGTTACAAGACGATGCTTGCCGCGCGCCCCGGAGGGTGTGAGGATGAGCGGGGGAAATCCGATGGAATCGCCTCGAGCGGTTTGGGCGGAGGCTGGAAACATGACGGATGTCGCAAAAAGACTTTGATCTTGCGACAGGCGCTGACGTGGGGGACGATCGATCTACGGGCATCGGCGAATTCCTCGCTTCGCACGGTGGGCCTTTCTTCGAATTGCAGCGCCGGGTCGGCGTGCTGGAGGAAGACGCTCTGCACGCTGGCAGGAGGGCCGCGATTTTCGTCGCGCTCGCCTGGGGAGTTCCGTTGCTGCTGAGCCTTCTTCAGGGCCATGCCTTCGGGCCGCAAGACAGCCACCCCTATCTTCTCGACTTCGGCGCATGGGCGCGGTTCTTCATCGCGACGGGCCTCTTTCTCCTGGCCGAGCAGCAGGTCGAATACGGACTGCGCGGCAAGCTCGGCGAGTTCGTCCGCGCGCCGCTTCTTGCGCCCGAGTCATTCAAACCCGCCGCGGAAGCCGTGGTGAAGGCGCTGAAACTGAGAAATTCCGGCGTCGCGGAACTCGTGTGTCTCGGGCTCGCGATTGCGGGGGCGCTCGCGTTGATCGACCGATTGCTTGCCGTCGACGACTCGACCTGGGCGGTCCAGATCGCAGACGACGGCGTGCATGTGACGCTGGCGGGATGGTGGGTGGTGATCTTCAGCGCGCCGCTTTTCTATTTTCTGATGATGCGCGGGCTTTGGCGCTACCTCGTCTGGGCGATGCTGCTCTGGCGCCTCGCCTCGCTCAAGCTCAGGCTCGTGGCGACCCACCCGGACGGGAAAGCGGGTCTCGGCTTTCTCGCCGAATATCCGAACGCCTATTCGATGTTCGTGTTCGGATTGAGCGCGTCGATGGCGATCACGGTCGTGCGGCACGTGTTCGAAAACAACATCTCCTCGGTCACATTCGGCGCCATCATCGGGGGCTGGCTTGCGATCGTGTTCGCGTTTTTCGCCTTTCCGCTGCTGGCGTTCTCAAAGCCGCTGTCGGAACTGAAGGAGCGGTCGCTCCAGATCCTCGCCGCGCAGGCGACGCTGGCCCATCGGGCGGCAGAGCGGGCGCTCATTGGCCGCAATGTCGTGGCGAACGACGCTACGGAAGCCGATCCGGACCATACTGTTCCAGATCCGTCCGGACAGTATGCCGTCTCGAAGAAGCTCTCGGTCTTCCTCATGAGCCGGTCGGCGATCGCGCCCCTCGCCGGGGCCGCGCTCGTGCCGTTCGCCATCGCGGGCGCAACGAAGCTGCCGTACAAGGAAGTGTTCGCTCTCGTCAAAAAACTGCTGGTGCTTTAGCTGCAGATCTTGCTCGGACTGCGGGTTGGGGCGTCGGCTTCATGGTGGTCGCGGGCGACTGGTTCCTCGCCTGGCAGGCGAAACAGGACCCGCTCTCGACTCAGCTCGGCCATGATCTATTTCCTGCCCTGCGCGCTTGCCCTGATTGTCGCGATGATCCACCGCGAAGTTGCGCCGTAGTGGCGCGCGCCTGCTTCCCGTTTGGGGCGAGGGGTGGACAGCCCGCGCCTGCGCGAGGGATAGAGAATTCCGCTCGATCGAGGATCCAAGGGTGGTTGACAAGAAAACAGAGGATTCCGGGAGCCGAACACCGGCCGAAGCCGATGCGGCGGCTGGCGCGGTCCAATCCCGAACGAGAGCGATCTTCGGCTCGCTGGTCGGGCTCATTTCGGCGGCCGGTCTCCTTGGCACCTTGATCAGCGCCTATTTTCAAGGACGAAGCTGGGACTATCAAAACGGCGTCGCAAGGATCGACAAGGACGCCGCGGCGGTCGTGTCGGCTCTCGGGAGCCTGAACACGATCATCGATGAGAAATGGATTTCCGCCTACCAGATGGACGACGCGATCAAGACGAGAAAGGAAGGCGACGAACTGAAGGCGGCGACCAATCGGTTTTACGCCGCCAACAAAGAGTGGGAACGGCTGCACCAGCAATTGGCGTCGACGCTGCGGCTCGACGTCGACTCGCAGTTTGGCATTGACATCGACACGGCGCCGGCCCTGATCAACACCGATTGCCTGAGCTACACGCTGAACTCCAGTGAGCCCGATCGCGCGGCTCCGTTGTCGGTGAGCGCATTATTGGAGATTTCCTACAATTGCCACAACATCATCAAGGGCGAGATCGACCGACGGCTTCAGGCGAGAGCCGACCATGACTCCAAGTGGCCCGCAGCAACCGCGGAACCCGATCAAGGCGCCGATCCGGGCCGCACAAGGTTGAGCCACATCTGGTGGGTCAACAAAGTGCTGCAATGCCTGATGCTCGAACGCGCGCTCGACCTTCGTCGCAGATCGCCTCAGGTGCCGATCATCCCGTCCCAAATGCCGCTCGTATCGCTCGCGACCCCAGCGGACGCGAAAGTCTACGAGATGAGCGATCGCCAGCGAGCCCGCGAAGAACAATGCGTCGAGCCGTACAAGAATAATCGAGACCTCGGCGTCGCAGCCTCCAAGCCGCAGTGAGCTTCGGGCTCGCTTCGTTCATTTGCTCCACCCAGCCTGGGCCACGAAAATATTGATTGCGCCGGGCATCGTCAAATGCTTCGCTGCATTGATGCGCTCGAGATGGCGCGAGGAAACTCCAAGGGGACTATTGTGAAGATCTTTTTGCCAGGACTGGCTGCGGTGGCGCTCGGAATGCTCTCGACGTCGGTCGACGCCGGGGTTTTCTATCAGTCCATTTCCGACCTGACAGTCGCGCCAAAGATCGCGGAAGGCGGATGCTCAACCTGCGCCGGCTCTGGCAACCAATGGGTCGGAGAGGCGTTTTCCTTATCCTCAAATGAGACCGTCCGAAGCATCGAGTTTGCAGCGGCGACGGCCACTTTTCCCACGAGTGTCACCTTGGGATTTTACGATGTTGGCAGCTTGATGACGGTCGGCGGCCAGGTTGGAACCAATTTCACGCTGTCCACCTCTTCCTACGAGACGATCGCGCCAGGAAGTCAGCCAACCAATATCGTCATCGCTGTCTTAGGAGGGAGCGGTCAGGCTCTGACCGCAGGGACGCCTTACCTGCTTTTCATAACCAGCTCCAATTTGGCGCTTCCGGAGTATCTCGGCAGTGGAAACGGAATCTTTATTGATGATGGTGTTCTGGATCTGGCGCCGGGACAGACCTATAAATTGATCGGGAACAGTTATGATATTGGCGTCGCCCTCTCCAATAGCGTTCCGGAAGCCTCGACCTGGGCGATGATGACGATCGGATTTGCCGGTCTGGGATTCGCGGCGCTGCGTCGCACGCGGCGTTCGAGGGCCGCCATCGCCTGAGCGTTTTGCGTAAGGGTCTCTGATCAAGCCGGATTTCGCGGCGCCGTGTCGTCCAGCGCCGGGTTGCGTTCGTCCGGCTCAGCGGCTAACTGGCGCCTTCCTGCCGCCGCCTTGCTGGGACATCCATGAGCGCCGAAAAGTTCGCCTTCGCCGTCGCCGTCGCGGTCTTTGCGGCCGGCGCGCTAGGGCTCATCCTGCAGCGCGTGCTGCCGGAAAAACACACGACCGGGGGCCCGCGCGACATGATCGGCGCGGTCGTGGGCCTTCTGACGCTCCTGGCCGCGCTGGTCCTCGGCCTCCTCATCTGGACCGCCTACGGTGTCTACGCGGGCCAGAACGCCGCCATCCAGACGCTCGCGGCCAAAGTGCTGCAGCTCGACCTCGCCCTGGCCGATTACGGTCCGGAGGCGAAGGATGCGCGGATGCAAGTGCGAGATGGCCTGGGGAAGACCATCGACGAAATCTGGAACTCGAAGCTCAGCGACGCCGACTTCGCAGCCAGCAACTTCGCAGCGGCGATCAAGAACCTGCAAAACCGCGAGGGGACCTTGGAGGCGCTCCATCCGACGACAGACGTGCAGACGCAGGCCCTCGCCGCCGCCAAGGCGACTCTCGACTCCATTGCCCAATCGCGACTGCAGATGTCTTTTGCCCTGGCGGCTCCGATTTCGCTCCCGCTCGTGATCACTGTGGTCATCTGGGCGATGCTTCTTTTCTGCGGCTATGGCCTGACGTCGCGCGGCAATCCCATGTCCGTCGCCGCCGTGGCGATCGGCGCTGTTGCGGTCGCATCGGCGTTCTACCTGATCCTCGACTTGAGCGGCCCCTATTCGGGCGTGTTCCGCGTCTCCTCAGCGCCGCTCGAGCAGGTTCTGGCGGTGATGGGAAAGGAGTAGTTTCCGGGCTGCTTTCATCGTAGATGCGTCGGATGGAATGGCGCGACGAAGGGCTCGTCATCGGCGTCCGCAGGCATGGCGAACATTCCTCGATCGTCGAGGCGATGACGCGAGCGCACGGCCGTCATCTCGGTCTTGTCCGCGGCGGACGATCGGCGAGACTCAACGCGGCGCTGCAGCCGGGCAACACTCTTGGCCTAGTCTGGCGGGCGCGGCTCGACGAGCATCTCGGCGCCTTCGCGATCGAACCGCTGAGCTTACGGGCGGGGCGGCTGATGGAAAGCGCGCTGGCGCTCGCGGGAATCACTTATCTCGGCGCGCTGGCGCGGCTCCTGCCCGAGCGCGATCCGCACGAAACAGTCTACGAAGCGCTGACGCTGATCGCCGACCGGCTCGACGACGAAGCGCTCGCGCCGCCGCTCGTTGCCCGATTCGAGGCGCAGATCCTGGCCGAGTGCGGCTTCCGGCTCGATCTTGGTAGATGCGCGGCGACGGGCGCGAGCGAAGGCCTCGCCTATGTCTCGCCGAGATCGGGCCGGGCGGTGAGCGCCGAAGCTGGAGCGCCCTGGCGCGACCGCCTCTTGCCCTTGCCCGCCTTCATGCGCGAGGGCGCGCGGCTCGAAGCGCGGCCGGGCCCCGAGGAGATCGCCGACGGCTTTCGCATGACCGGCTTCTTCCTGGCTCGCGACGTCTTCGCGACGCGCGGAGAGCCGCTGCCCGATTCGCGCCGCGCGTTCCTTGCGGCGGCGTCGAGGGCGGCAAGCTGACCCGGCCCGTCAAATCCCCGCGTACCATTCGTAGCCGCGGTCTTCCCAGAAGCCGCCGCGCCCGTGTCCAAGGGCGGCGAAGCTGTCGATCGCCTCGATGCGCATCACGTATTTCGCCATCTTGTAGCCGAGCTGGCGTTCGACCCGGAGCCGTAAGGGGCGCCGTGCTCGACCTTGAGCGGCGCATAATTCATCTCGTAGGCGAGAATGGTCTGGGGGTGAAAGGCGTCGACGAGGTCGATCGACTCGTAATAGCGCCCGGTGTCGTCGAGCGTCTGCTCGAGCGTGTCGGCGCAGAAGAAGGCGATGAAGCGCGCCTGCGGCTTCAAGCCCGCTGCGGCGAGCAGCGCCGACAATTGCGCGCCCTTCCATTGGCCGATGCAGCTCCAGCCCTCGACGCAGTCATGGCGCGTGATCTGCGAGCGCGAAGGCAGCGCGCGCAGCTCTGCGAGCGACAGGCTCATCGGCCTTTCGACGAGCCCGGCGACCGCGAGCTTCCAGTTGGCGAAACCGTTCGGCTTGAGCGCGACATAGTCGGGATCGTCGGGATCGATCGAGCCGTTCGGCTTGAAATACGGGGTGATTGCGCCGGGCGGATATTCCGGCGCGAGCGCAAGGCGAGGCGCGAGCAGAGCGCGCTGAACCGCCTTAGTCAGGCTTTCCGCCTTGTCGAGCACCGACATCACCGCAGGGTCGCGCGAGTCGAGGCTGCATCCGGCGAGCGGCAGGAGGCCGCCGGCCGCAACGCCCCTGAGCACCGCGCGACGGCTGAGCAGCGAACCGCGCTTCATCGCACATCCTCCTCGATCCGGTAACGCCCGGTGATCATGGATCGCATGTTGTTGAAGACGCCGGACACGAGCACCATCACCAGATGCACGACGACGAACGCCACGAGGTAGGCCGCAAGAACAAAATGCACGGTCCGCGCCGATTGACGTCCGTGGAAGAGCGGGACCAGCCACGGAAAGGCTGAGTCCATCGCCGGTGACATTGTCAGTCCCGCCAGGATGAGGATCGGGAAGGCGACGACGACGCTAAGGTACGCGAGTTTCTGCAGCACGTTGTAGCGGAGCGCCTCTTTGCCCTTGGGGAACCGCAGAATCGCGTGATCGCGCACCGTTCGCGGGATGGCGCGGAGATCGGCGAGGCTCGGCCAGAGATCGCGCAGATGCCGGCCCGCGATGAGGTTCACCGCATAGACGAGGCCGTTGAGCACGAGGAGCCAGGCGAAGAAGAAATGCCAACGCCTGCCCATCGCCAGATCCTGTTCGGCCGGCAGGGTTGCCCACGACGGAAATCCGCGCTCTTCCATCTCGCCGTCGGATCCGCGCGAGGCGCCGAAGAGGCCGGTCGTATCGAACGTATGTCCGAACAGCGTCGTTTCGCCGGCGGTCACGTCGCCGTTGTCGTCTTCCTTCGCCGAAAAGGAGAGGAACGGGTGGTCGAAATCGGTCGCCTGGCCCCAACTGAGGCCGGGCCGCGCATTGAAGATCTGAAGGCCGCTCATCAGCAGGATGAGAAAACAGAGCGCGTTCACCCAATGGCAGACCCGCACGATCGCGGAGTGTCGCAACACGATGTTTGGCGCAGCGCCGGCTCGCGGGGCCGCGCTCGAAGACAGAGACGTCATTCAAGAGCCTCGTGGGTACGCGTGCTTAGACAATACAGGCGCGAAGCGCGGAAGTTTCGCGAAGGGTCTAATAGTCGTTTCGTGATTTTTTTGGGCGAAGTCTGAAACTCCGCCGGGGCGGCTCCGTAACCAACTCGTCCCGATCGACATGAGCATCGCTTCGATCGGCTTGAACAAACGGAGAGACGACCCATGAACGCCAGGATTCCGCTTTTCGCCGCGGCGCTCGCCGCCACCGTCGGTGGATTCCGGCGCGAAGTGCAACCCCGTCGACAGCATTGGTTCCTCAACGAAAAGTCGGGTTTCCCATTCCGAACGCCGGCCTTCTGCTCGGTTTCCAGGGGACAAAGACGGCTCGGCGAGAAGGAATATCGAGCCCCTTCAGTGACGCCGGGGGTTGCACTTCGCCCCAGAACTCAGGGTCGCGCTCGCCGCGCCCTTCGTTGCGCCGGCCTATGCCGAAATGACCAAGATGGTCGGCGGCGCGCCTATGTATCCAAGCAAGAATATCATCGAGAATGCCGTCAATTCCAAGGATCACACGACCCTCGTCGCCGCGGTCAAAGCTGCCGGCCTTGTCGATACGCTCGAGGGCGCCGGGCCCTTCACCGTGTTCGCGCCGACCAACGAGGCCTTCGCCCGTCTGCCTGCCGGAACGGTCGAGACCCTGTTGAAGCCGGAGAACAAGGACAAGCTGACTTCGATCCTGACCTACCACGTCGTGCCCGGCCGCCTGACGGAAGCCGAGATCGACGCAATGATCCGCGATGGCGGAGGCAAGGCGATGTTGAAGACCGTCGAGGGCGAAGAGCTCACCTTCGAGCGGGGCGGCGGGCATATCTGGGTGATCGACGCCAAGGACGACAAGGCCGAGGTGACCATCCCCAACGTGATGCTGTCGAACGGCGTCATCCAGGTCATCAACAAAGTGCTTCTGCCGGGCTGAACCATTGATGCGAAGCTTGGCGCGCCGCGCTCGCTCGGCGTGATCGGCGGGGCAGGGCGCGCGGCCAGCCTCTCGGCTTATGACCCCGCTGTCGTCGAAAACGCGACCTACGCTGTGACCGTGGAGCCGCCGGGCGGCTCGCCCGACGGCAAGCCGTCCGGGCCGCCGGTGTTCATCGGCAAGCTCATTCCGGTCGGGCCTTAGCGGATCAAATCAAACGCTGTCGTCCAAATGATCGGGCCGTTGCCGGCCGCTATTGGGGAGCGCCGGATATTCGTGTCCTCATCCGGATGGTGGCCTGGCTGAAATCGTGGTTGTTCGCCGACGGCCGGCGAATGGGTCAAATCGGACCTTTGCGGACGTTGCGTGGGACCAGCTTCATCAACCTCACGACGATGACGTCGAGAACAATCGGCTACGCTCGACTACTGTGCCGCGACAAGCGGCTTGCCTGGCGTTTCGACGCCGCACGGCTCTTCGACCATTGGCGATGTTTCCGGCTGATAGCCGCGCGCTTCTCTGAGCAATCCGTTGTCAAAGTCCGTCAGGCTGTGCTGTGCGATTGGACTTCCATGAATGACATTGAATTGAACGCTGACGACGCGAGGATTGCAGGGCGACAGGGGAATGAATTGCCTAATAATGTATCGGCCGTAGGCGAGGATCTCCCCGTGCTCGTAGACACGCTCCATGAGCAAACCTTTCACGTTTTGGTCTCGGTGAAGCGGATCGACAGAATAGTAGCCAGTGACGATGGAGGGATCGAAGGCGTAGACCCGCCGTATTCGCGGATCCGAGTAGGCCGCGAGTTGGGCCAGTCCGCCGCCAAGGGAGTGCCCGACCGCCGTGATTTGCGTTGGACCCGCACGGTAGCACTTATCCCGCTCAATACGCCCGATGAAGTCGCCTACGTGGTCTCGGACCTGATCGTATTGGTCGTAAATTGGAAAAGCGCGCAATATCCAATGAAAATTGGATTCCCAGTCTCCCTTGTTGCCGCCGACCGTTCCGCGAAACGCGACGACTGCCTCCGGACATCGCGCGCCCTTCCGCGCCCAGACCTGAACGCCGAGGCCGCCAGCGGGTTCGCTCTGACCCGGCGTCCGCACTTTGCACGCGTCCGGCCCGTCGCAACTCCAGACGTAGCGCCACTGATTGAGCCAGGCGGCGGCGCGCTTCGAATCCTGGAGCGCGTCGCAGCCCTTGGGGTCGTCGGCGATGCAGCCAGCCTCGCGCGGCGCCATGCGATGCTTGGCGTAGACGCTGGGGTCGTAAGCTTGCTCCGCGAGCAAAGCATAGGGCAATACTCGCGCCGCAGTCGGGCCGGCAACCTGCTTGGTATAATAGTTGTCTTCCCCCTCGGTTCGCTGGATGACTTGATTCGGGTCCTGAGTGAGATGGAGCTGCGCGCAGCCTCCGAGAAAAGGAATGGCGATCGCAATTGCGGCTAGATTTGCCGCGTTTCGAACGCTTAGCATCCGCCGCATCGGCGCCCCGCAAGCTTTGAGATTCGCTTTGGACATGATCGGCAATGACAATGTCGAACGTCAAGTCCGGGCGCGTTGGAGTTTTCAATGGCAGACATCAAACATGTTGTCGTCCTGATGCTTGAAAACCGCTCTTTCGATTCGCTGCTGGGCCGTCTCTATCCCGACCGCGCGGATTTCGACGGATTGAAGGGCGAAGAGTCAAACGAATGGGATGGCAGGACAGTCAACGTCTGGGCGAGCGAGGCAATGACGCCCGAGGCGGCATGCATCCCCAATCCCGATCCCAACGAACTCTTCGCCGACATGACGGAGCAGATTTTCGGGGCGGGATTGCAGCCCCCGTCGCCCCCAACCATGGCGGGGTTCGTTTCCAACTACATGAGGACCGCGACCAACGATCCGCGAGGCGTGATGCACGGCTTCACGCCCGACCAAGTTCCGGTGATCAGCCAACTCGCGAGGTCCTTCGGGGTGTCGGATCGTTGGCATGCATCGGCGCCTAACCAGACCTGGCCAAACCGTTTCTTCGTCCATGCGGGGACGGCGGCCGGCTACGTGAACAATTCGCCGGTACGCTTTCCTTACCTGATGCAGACGATCTTCAACCGTCTGACCCAGTGCCAGCGAAGCTGGCGCGTCTATTTTCACGACGTGCCGCTAACAGCGACGCTGTCCAACATTTTGAGCGAGCTTCCGGAGCATCTCTATCCGTTCGAAGACGCGTTCATGGGCGATGCGATGGCGGGGCGGTTGCCGGACTACAGTTTCATTGAGCCGCGCTATTTTCCCAGTATCGTTCTTAATCGCATGCCGAACGATCAACACCCGCCCCACAACGTCGCCTACGGAGAGCGCCTAATCGCACGCTGCTACGACGCCCTTCGTAACAGCCCTTGTTGGGAGCAAACCCTTTTCATCGTCGTTTATGATGAGCACGGAGGGCTGTACGATCACGTCCCGCCGCCACAGGCCGTTTCGCCCGACGACGCTAGCCCGGACGGCTTCAGGTTCGACCGCTACGGGGTTCGAGTGCCGGCCGTCCTGATTTCTCCCTGGATTCCAGCCGGAAGCATCGTCCGTCCACCTGCCGGGTCCCAGTATCCATTCGACCACGCCTCTATTCTCTCCACATTGCGCCGGCTCTTCGGCCTCGGAGATCCGCTGACCGCGCGAGACGCCGCAGCCCCCGATCTGCTTGACGCCTTGTCGCTGACCTCGCCGAGCAATTCCGGTCCGACGAGCCTGCCGTTTCCTACTGCAGCGCCCTCTGCGGACGAGATCGCTTCCGCGCACGGAGCGCCGCCAAATGACCTCCAGCAGGCCATTCTTCACTTGGCCTCGGCGCTTCCTGCGGGATCGGCCGCTCTGGCGATGCACCTGGATCTCCTTGCCGCCGCCAAGGAGCAACGTGCTGTGGCGCAATGCGCGACGGTGGGCGACGTCTTGCTGCAAGTCGAGGAGGGCTTCAGCCGCTTCCTCAGGACGCCTCGTTTGTAGCGGCCATTGGCCGCCAAGCCCTTCCCTATTCTCCTATCGGCGAGTTCTCCTGAGACTCGTTCTCGGGACGCTCGTACTCCGGCGGTTGGCGGGGAACGAAGCGAACGTCAGACCTTATGCGCTAACCCGCGGCCGAGAGCGGCGTCGCGACCTGTTCTAGCGGCTTTCGCTCGGCGCGAACGGCGTAGCGGGCGGCGACGAAGGAGGCGGCGAACATCAGCAACGCCGCAAACGCATAGCCGCCGAAGATGCTTTGCCGAGATCCGCTTTCGATGAGCTTGCCGAAGACATAAGGGGCCGCGACGCCTCCGAGCCCTGTGCCGATGGCGTAGAAGACCGCGATCGTCAGCGCCCGGATCTCGATCGGGAAGGTCTCGCTGACCGTTAGATAGGCCGCGCTTGCCGCAGGCGATGCGACAAAGAACACGATCATCCAGCCGATGGTCTGCGTGACGGCGGTGAGAAGATCGCGCTCGAACAGGGCCCCGACAACAACCAGCAGCAGCCCCGAGACAGCGTAGGTGAGGGAAATCATCAGCCGCCGTCCGTGTGTGTCGAACAGCCGGCCCAGCACGACCGGTCCGAGAAAATTGCCGGCGGCGAAGGGCAGGATGTACCAGCCGACGTCGCCGGCGCTGACCCCGTAGAACTTCGTCAAAACAAGCGCATAGGTGAAGAAGATCGCGTTGTAGAAGAACGCCTGGGCCGCCATCAGGGTCAGGCCGACGAAGGTGCGCAGGCGGTAGCGGTTGAACAGCGTGTCGAAAACTTCACGAAGCGGCGTATGGGTGCGCGAGCGCAGCCGGATCGCGGCGCCTTCGGGGATCGGCGCCAAATCAACGCCCGCCTCGATAAACCGTTTCTCGATCGTCGCGACCGCCGCCTCGCCCTCCGCCTCGCGCCCGTGGATCGCGAGCCAGCGCGGGCTTTCCGGAATCCACATGCGCATCGTGAAGACGACGAAGCCGATCAGCGCGCCGGTCAGGAACGCGAGCCGCCATCCAAGCTCGGGGTCAACGAGCGAAGGGTTGAGCAGCGCCACGGCGACCAGCGCGCCAAGCGCCGCGCCGACCCAGAAGCTGCCGTTGATCATCAGGTCGAGGTGACCGCGAAGGCGGGCGGGGATCAGTTCCTGGATCGTCGAATTGATGGCGGAATATTCCCCGCCGATGCCGGCGCCGGTGAGGAAGCGGAACAGGAAGAACGTGAAACCGTTCCAGGCGAGGCCAGTCAGCGCCGTCGCTGTCAGATACACCGCGATGGTGATGAAAAAGAGCTTCTTTCGCCCGAGCCGATCAGTCAGCCAACCAAAGAAAAGCGCGCCGAGGACCGCTCCGCTCAGATAGGCGCTGCCCGAAAGGCCAACCTCTGGGTCGGAAAACCGAAGCGCGGGGCTTGCCTTCAAGGCGGCGCCGACGGATCCCGCCAGCGTCACTTCGAGGCCGTCGAGGGTCCAGGTGACGCCAAGGGCGGTGACGACGAGGACATGGAACCGGCCCCAGGGCAGGCGCTCGAGCCGGGCAGGGATCAGCGTCGCGACAATGCCGGTCGCTGCGCCGCCAGAGTCCCGTTCTCCTGCGACCCGCCCGTGATCCGCCATCGCGCGGTTAGAACCAGTCGAGTCCATTTGCCGCATGGTCGTCCGCCTGCCCGGCTTTTCACCATAAGAACGCGGAGGCGCCGCAAAGGCTCCGTGCCTGCAGGCGACTTTCAAGCCGAGCTGTATTCGGCCTTAAGGTGCAAGCATCGAGGACGACCCGGTAATAATCAATATTTTTTCACTCGATTGTGAAGGGGTCGCCCCGAGATTGCCTTCAAATTGTAGCCTCTCCGCCTAGTTATCGTGCGACAATCCATGCCACGCCGCCCGGTTGTGCCTGCTCTCGAGTCCAAGAGTGGTCGAGAAGCCGATATGTCCACAACTTAGTTGGTCGGTTGGAACCTTCGCACGATCTCAATCGTTCTCGATCCAAAACTATAGGAGGTATGTCATGAGACACCTGTTTACTGCCTTCCTGTCGACAGCGACGATCGCCGCTGTGCTATCGGCGGCGCCAGTTGCCGCGCAAGTGCCGGGCAACCCCGGCGCGCCAGTAACGCCGACGATCTATATGAACGAGTATTGGGCCCCGACTCAAGGTTCCGCGCTTGGCTACAACAGCGGTCCGTTCTTTCCGTTTGGCGCGGTCGTGAGCAGCATCGGCGCCATGGGCGCGGGCGTAGTCGGCGCTCCGACCTATGCGGCCCAGCCGCACGCCCGATGTCGCATCGTTCAGGACTTCAACGGAAGGTACACCAGTCTCTGCGGTCCATAATTTCACGGACTTTTCCGCAGTCTGGCGCCGCCCAACCGGGCGG
This sequence comes from uncultured Alphaproteobacteria bacterium, assembly GCA_963721905.1. Lineage (GTDB taxonomy): Bacteria > Pseudomonadota > Alphaproteobacteria > Rhizobiales > Beijerinckiaceae > Roseiarcus. The sequence goes on along the minus strand of CAVRMF010000022.1, from coordinate 138,662 downwards.
CGTCCGCGTTTAGTGGCGGCAAATGTACGACGCGCGATGGAACGAACGACCTCTGCGCGCGTTGCTAGGCGTAGATCGTCTGCGATGCAGTATCTTAGCCCTGCGTCCGCAGCCTGAACTCCGCCGCGTTAGCCCAGGCGCCGTGGCGCGTTGCGTCCGGCGCCGCTCGAATAGGAGGGCGCGATGAAAGCTGTTTGGTTCGGCGCGGTCCTGTCGACCGCGCTGCTTGGCGCAGTCGGCGCACATGCGCAGGACGCCGGCGTATTCGACAAGTGGCTCAATGAGGAGGCGCCGCAGTGCGTTCCGGTTTCCGCCTTCGCATCGGTGTCGACGGTGAAGGATCTTTCGCGCGACCAGTTCCAGTTCGTGCGCGCTTTCTATGTGGCGCTTCCGCCGGTCTCGCGGATCCTGCCGCCCGGCGATCACGCCGTGATGGCGACCGCAGGCGGCGTCGCCATGCTCGCGCTCGTCGCCGACGGCCAGGCGTGCGCGCGGTTCCTGGCGCCTGACTTCCTTCAAGCGATGGTGATCCAGGTCGGCGAGGGCAGAACGACGCGTATCGGAACGCCGGTCAGCTGGCGGCCGCTCGACTGACTGATGGCTTTCCCGGTCCGGCTCGTCGCAATGGCCGCCGTCTTTGTGTTAGCGGCGGCTGAGGCGGAAAGGGGACAGGGAGACGAACTGGGAGCAGCTCAGCAGCGCGCGGAAGTCATGCTCGGCCGCATGACCCAGGCAGAGAAGCTGTCGCTCGTGCGCGGTGTTCTCGGCGCGCCGTGGGGCGGGAGACCCAAACCACAGGGATCGGTGGGATCGGCGGGGTACGTCGCCGGAATCCCGCGGCTTGGAATACCGGCGCTGCAAGAGACCGACGCCGAACTCGGCATTGCGAATCCGGGAAACATCCGCCCGGGCGACGAGGCGACGGCGATGCCGTCCAATTTGGCGCTCGCCTCGACTTGGGATCTTGGCATTGCGCGGCGGCAGGGCGCGGCGGTCGGGGCAGAGGCGCGTGCCAAAGGCTTCAACGTGCTGCTCGGAGGCGCGGCCAATCTCATTCGCGACGCAAGGGGCGGTCGGGACTTTGAATATTTTTCCGAGGACCCGCTGCTGACAGGGCTCATGGCCGGGGCCGCAATCGACGGCGCCCAAAGCGGCCATGTCATTTCGACCACTAAGCACTTCGCCCTCAACGATCAGGAGACGGATCGCGTCGTGCTCGACGCGCGGATCGACCGCGCCGCGGCGCGCGAGTTTGACCTGCTCGCTTTCGAGATCGGCATTGAGCAAGGCCGCCCGGGAGCCGTCATGTGCTCCTATAACCAAGTCAACGGGGCTTATTCCTGTGAGAACGACTGGCTTTTGAGTGAGGTGCTCAAAGGGGACTGGCGCTATGCCGGGTTCGTGATGTCCGACTGGGGCGCGGTCCACTCGACGGTCCGTTCGGCGGTGGCGGGACTCGACCAAGAATCAGGGGAAGAACTCGACACGCAGAACTTCTTCGACAGTCTCGGGCGGGCGGTCGCCGGGGGCGAAGTCCCGCGGGCTAGGCTCGACGACATGGCGCGCCGGATCCTGACTTCGATCTTTGCGCATGGCATTGGGGAAGAGGTTGCATCCGATCCCCCTGACTTCGCCGCCAGCGACGAGACGGCGCTCGCCATCGAGCGCGAGGGAGCGGTCCTCCTCAAGAATGAAAACCTTTTGCCGCTGCCCGAGAATGTGCGGCGCCTTCTCGTCGTCGGCGCGCGCGCCGATCGTGGCGTACCTTCCGGCGGCGGATCGTCTCAGGTCATCCCGCGCGGCGGAATCGCCTTCTCGGAGCAGATCGGCAGAAACAGCGCGATGATCTTCGATCCGTCTTCGCCGCTCGATGCGATCCGTCGACAATTTCCTCAGGCCCGCGTCGACTACAACGACGGCCGGTTCCCGGGACGGGCGGCCAACGCAGCCAGACTGGCAGACGCAGTGATCCTTTTCGCCGACCAGTGGCGGATGGAGGGTGTCGATGCTGTGAGCCTCAGCCTCCCGTCCGGCCAGGACACGCTCATAGACATGATCGTCCGCGCCAACCCGCATACCGTGGTCGTGCTCGAGACCGGCGGGCCAGTTCTGATGCCCTGGCTCGATGAGACCGCCGCGGTTGTTGAAGCCTGGTATCCAGGCCAGAAGGGCGGCGAGGCGATCGCCGAGATCCTGTCGGGCGCCGTGAATCCTTCCGGACGGTTGCCGCTCACATTTCCCCGGAGCGAAGCGCAGCTGCCGCACCCGACTATCCAGGGCGACCCGACCGGGGCGCCGATTGGCCCGGTCGGACGGGGCGGTCATTATGATCGAACCTTCGTCGCCCGCTACGACGAGGGCGCGGAGGTGGGCTACAAGTGGTATTTCGAACGCAGCGAACGGCCGCTTTTTCCCTTCGGCTTCGGGCTTTCGTACACGACCTTCGGCCTGCGGTCGCTAAGCGCGCTTGCCGACGGCGCAAGCGTCACCGTCCGCGCGACCGTCTGGAATTCCGGCGCAAGGGCCGGCGTCGCCACTCCGGAGTTTTATGTCTCCGGGCCGGCGGGAGCGAATATTACGCTGCGGCTCGCGGGCTGGAGCAGAGTTGATCTCGCTCCTGGTGAGGAACGTGAGGTGAGCGCTTCAATTGATCCGCGCCTGCTTGCGACGTTCGACGAGGGTGCGCGCCGGTGGCGAATTCGCGGCGGCGACTACCGGATCACCGCCGGCTTCGATGTGGAGCGCCGTCAATCGGCAGTGACGGTCCATCTCGACGCGGCGGAGCTGCCGCCGTGAGCGCCTACCAGGCGCGGAAGGCTCGCGTCACGCGCTTGAGAAATGCGGCGCGCTGGGCACGGGTCGAAAAGTCCATGCTGTAGATGGCGAGAAATTCGAACCGGCCGTTCGGCTCGATGAGAGCGCCGATGTTGTCGCGAATGAAACGGCGCGGCGGATCGTGCTTCTTCGCGACATCGGCGCGATTCTCGCCGTAGGCGCAGACCGCCGTCATGCGTTTGAGGTTTGGGAGATTGGGGTGAAAGAGTCCGTTTTCGTCGATCACGGTCGCGACGCCAGGCAGGAAGACGCCAGGTAGGAAAACGCGTTGAAAGTAGCCCTGCATGATGGCGGGCAAGCCATCGAACCAGACTGGGAACACCAGGACGCGCGCGTCGGCTGCGCGCGGACGCTCGACATAGGCCGCGACCTCGCGGGCATTCGTTTTGACCTCTACGTAACTGCGCATGTGCTCGCGGGAGAGAACGGGGTCGAAACGCTCTTTGTAAAGATCGAGATCGTCGACCTCCCAGCGGCGCTCGCGCAACGTCTCGACGACGCGCGCATGCACGGCGGAAAGGTAACTCGTATCGAGCGGGTGGGCGTAAGCAATCAGAACGCGCAACGCCTCACGCTCCGACGGCCGCCTCGCGCCGGCGGCGGCGCAGGGGCTCGCGTTGAGCCGCGACCAGAAACTCGATGTGCGGCGGCTCGAGCAGCATGTCCCTGATCTCGTCCTCGAGGATCCGGTATTCGTTGGTGACGCGCTCGCGCAAATGCATGAGCTCAAGCCAGGATTCGATCAAATAGCCTTCCTCGAACCGCCCGAACTCGCTCATGTCCTCGAAGACTCCCCAGGCGAATGCGCCGTCGCGCCTGCGCTCCTCGCCAAGCTCGTCGAGAGCGCGCAAAAAGCGCGTTCGGTCCTTGGGATCGATTCGATACTCGATCTTGACCAGGACGGGACCGCGATCGTCGGAAATGGCTTCGGCGGTCTTAGGCGGGTCCCAGTGAAGGGACGGCGAGAGGTCCATTGGCTCGTCGCTGCCGAGCTTCCATGGCCAGGAGAGGGGGATGGCGACGACAATGCCGACCGCCGCCAGAAAGAGCGCCTCCGTCAGTCCGATCTTGCCCGCGATCTGTCCCCATGCCGCGCTGCTGATTGTCATCGCGCCGAATATCACCGCCAGAAATATTGCAGTTCCGCGGCCCCGGACCCAGTCGGGCAACACGTTCTGGGCCGACACGTAGAGACTCGTCAGAACGACAACCCAGCCCGCGCCGGCGAAAAAGCAGGCGGCGAGCACGAGCGCGAAGTCCTGTGTCCAGGCGAAAAGAAAGAGGGCGATTGCGGAGCCAATCGTGCCGAGCGCGACCATCCAGTCGAGATTGATGCGGTCACGCAGGAACCGCTGGCCGAGCGAACCGACGATGGCGCCGGCGCTGATCATGCTCAGCAGCATCCCGGAATGTTCCGCCCCCTCGCCGGTGCGGCGCGCAATGAGAGGCAGGAGGCCCCAGTAGGCCGCGGCAAAGGGATAGACCGCTAGAGTTCGGACGAGCGTCGCCCGCAGGAAACGGTTGTGCGCCGCATGCCGAATGCCGGTCTTGACCGCGCGGCTGAGTTGCTCGGCGGGCAGGACCCCAGTCTGCCTGCACGGTCCCTGCCACCAGCTCAGGGCTGCGATCACGCCGAAATTGGCGGCGACAAAGGCCCATAGCGGAGTTGCCATCCCAAAATGCACGATAGCGAAGCCGCCGAGCGCGGGCCCGACCGTGCGGCTGAGGTTGTAGCCGACGCCGTGGGCCGAGATCGCGCCGGGCAGGTCCTGCTTCGGCACGAGACTGGGCAGGATCGACAGCCATGCCGGCGCGTTCAGCGCCCATGCGGCGCTGAGCAGGAACGTCGTCAGGAGCAGAATGACCGGAGAGGCGAGATCGAACGACACCAACGCCGCAAAGATCGAGATCACCGCCGCAATCGCGCAGGAAACGGCGACGATGAGGCGCCGAGGATTGACGATATCGGCGATCGCGCCGGCTGGAAGGGTGAAGAGGAACATCGGCAGGCTGGTCGCGACGTGCACCAGGGAGACGTGGAGCGGATTGAGGTCGAGCGTCGTCATGAGCCAGCCCGACGTTGTGTCGTACATCGCAATGCCCAGCAGCGCCGCGGTGTTCGCGAGCCAGACCACGGCGAAAACCGGATGTGCGAAGACGCCAAGCCAATGCGACACGCCGGACGACGACTGTTGCGAAGCGGGGATGTCCATACGATCGGCTCTTTCCGGTCCTAATGAGAAGCCAGGACGCAGCAATCGGCGCGCAGCAGGAGGTCTTTCGTCACGCCGCCGAACGCCCATTCGCGCAATCGGCTATGACCGAAGGCGCCCGCAACGATGAGATCGGCGCTGAGGTCCCGGGCGATCGCCGCAAGTTGCCGGGCCTCGGGACCGGTTGAGACTTCCACTGAACAATGCGATTCAACGCCGTTCCGCGCGAGCCAATCGTCGACGCTGTCGAGACGTCGACGCGACTGGTCCACCCCCTCCGCCTCGACGATTTCGACGACGTCGACGCGCTTGCTCGCCTGGAGCATCGGCAACGCGTCGGCGACGGCCCGTCGCGCCTCGCGGGAGTTTTTCCAGCACACGAGGACCTCGTTCAGCTCGAGGCCGGAAGCGCCGGGTGGAACCGCAAGAACGGGACGGCCGAGGCGCAGCAGCAGATCGCCGAGGTGCGTTTGGCCTGAAGACAAGAAGGACCGCTCCTGATCCTCGATCGGGGCGACCACGAGGTCGGCGCTGCGGGCCTCGTTCGCAATATGCTCGCAAACCGGGCCGAAAGTTAGTTGCGTCCGCCATTCGAGCTTACCAACCTTCGACAGCAAACTGCGAAACTCCGTCTCGGCCGCAGAAGCGCGCTCCGTAAACGCCTGCAGACCATATTCCGGCGGCTCGAGCGGCCCCGCGCCTCTGCTTGGGACATGGGCCGACGCCTGCTTCGCGACCAGGCCGATGACGAAGGACCCGAAACGCTCGGCCGTGTCCGATACGACGGAGAGGAGGTCAGCGTTCGCACGATCGGTGCGCATGCAAGCGAGCAGGGTCGAGAAGGCCAAGCATTCCTCCGAGGATAGGAAGTCGTCCGCGACGGGCCAGTCGGCTACTTGCCGCTGGCGCCCTTCTGCAGCGCCTGGAACGCGGCAAGAATCTGCTCTCGCGATCCCGCGTCCTGCAAATAGATGTCCGTCCAGGCGCTCATCGACTTCTGTCCGTTCCAGACTGCTTCGATGCATGGCGCCGCCACACATCGAAATATGACGCCCATGGCTTTTTCGCCGCTTTCCGTCGTGTCCTGGTCGGCAGATTCACGGGAAACCGTGACGTCGTCGATCGCGAACGTCGCTTCATGCGTTCCGCGCGACTCAAGCGAGCCGTCGCGGTATTCTTCGATGTCCTCGTCGGTCGATACGATCGGGCCGCCGCTTTGGCTCTGGCGGAACGCGATCGTCTTGGTGAGCCAGCGCGTCGCGACGTCTTTGCCAGGCGAGCGGTATTCCGGATTCGCAGCCGTCGCCGCCGGAACAGCGCGCGACAGGAACGCCTCGGCTTCCGCTTTGGACGCGAATGCTTGAACGGCGTCAGCCAACTTCACCTCCGAGGCCAATGCGGTTGTCACTGAGACAGGCGAGATTGCGAACAATCCGAACGCGACGAGGGGCGCGGCGTATCCGGTTGTCAACATGGGCATTTACCAGACGATCCCTGGATCCGAACGGTCGCCGCGCCCAATATAGCGGCGGGACCGTGCTTTCGCCAGCCGCGGGAACCGGTCTCGCCGGGATCTTCGGCGCACTCACAACTCGCCTTGAAAGAGACAGCGTCGACGGCCATCTAACGTCGGCTGGCGCGCGGGGCGCTTCCAGCCTCTTGATGTGCGGGCGGAGCCCTATTTGTCCAGCCAAACCAGTGTCAAATCGGACTCTTCCGCGGACGTGGCGTCGCGCTGGGGCATTTTTGGCAACCTCGCGTTCACCGTCATTCTGATCGCAAGCTCCGTGTCCAACCTTGGCATCGGCATGTTCGACACGTCGATGAGCTGGCTCATGACCAGCCTCAATCCGGACCCGATGATGGTGTCGGCGGTCCAGGTCGCCACTTGGCTGCCGTTGTTCCTCCTAACCTTCCCGGCCGGGGCGCTTGCCGATCTCGTGGATGCGCGCGGACTCCTGATCGGCGCTCAATTCGCCGTGATGGTCATTTCCGTCACGTTCGCGGCCATTGTTTCGCTTCATTGGGCGACCCCAACGGTCCTTCTCGCGACGACCTTCCTGCTCGGGGTCGGTGGGGCGCTTGCCGCGCCCGCCTGGCTGCTGATCACGCCCATGCTGGTTCCCAGAGGCGATCTCGACAGCGCGATCGCCATCAACAACACGAGCTTCAATGTGAGCCGCGCGATCGGTCCGGCGCTTGGAGGGTTCGCCATCGCCGCGATCAGCATCGATGTCCCGTTCTGGTGCTATTGCGCCGGGAACCTTGCGCTCCTTGCCGCGGTCGTCTGGTGGCGCGGTCCGCGCCGCATCCGCGAGACTCTGCCCGCCGAGCGTCTTTCGAGCGCGCTGAGAACAGGGCTTCGCTACGCCCGCTACAACCGAGACATCGATTCGACGCTCATCCGCGCCGTCGCCTTTTTTCTGTTTGCGAGCGCGTACTGGGCGCTTCTTCCGCTTGTCGCCAAAACGCAGATGCACAATGGCGCGGCGATCTACGGCATTCTGCTCGGGATGATCGGGCTCGGCTCCATCGTCGGCTCCTTCGCGCTCAACTGGCTGAAAGAGCGGTTGGGGCCTGATCGCCTCGCGGCGGTCGGAACCGCCGGCACGATTGCGGCGCTCGCCATGTTCGGCGCTGCTCGCGAGCCCGTTCTTGCGACGGCGGCGAGCCTTGTCGCCGGCGCATCCTGGATCATTGTGATGACGACGCTGTTCGTATCCGCGCAAGTGGCGCTTCCCGATTGGGTGCGCGGACGCGGACTCGCGATCTTCCTGACGGTCTATTTCGGCGCCATGACGCTGGGCAGCGCCCTCTGGGGAAAGGTGGCGAGCATCGAGGGCCTGTCGACGGCGCTCTATCTGGCGGCGGCTGGCGCGCTCCTGGGTCTGATCGTGACATGGCGGCGGAAACTCCAGACCGCCGCAGCGCTCGACCTCTCGCCCGCCATGCACTGGCGCAGCCCCGTTTTCGTCCGCCGAGTTGAGGATGACGAAGGGCCGATCCTGGTCACGATCGAGTACCGGATCGATCCGAAGGACAAGACGCCGTTCTTGGCCGCCATGCAGGAGATCGGCCTTGAGCGCAAACGCGATGGCGCCTTCGCCTGGAACGTATTCGAGGACGCGGCCGTGGTCGACCGGGTCGTCGAGACGTTCCTGATCCAGTCTTTGCTCGAACTGAAGCACCTGCGCGCGCGCGTCACCCAGGCGGATCGCGCCGTTGAGCAACGGGCTCACCAATACCTCCTCGAACCGCCGAAAGTGACGTTTCTCGTGTCCCCGACGCGGACCCGTCCGCACCGGCGGCGCTTCTCCGCCCCGGCGCGTTCGCCAGCGGTCGAGACGTCCGTGGCGGGCTAGCGGCGCGATCCAACCTTTTCCTCGCTCTCCGTAATCTGCCGCGCCATGAGGCGACGCACTTCGTCTTCATTGCTGACGCGGCTGAACCGGTCGAGGGCGCCGACCGCGCGAAAGCATTCGTGGAGATAGGAGCCCGCGGGCGGACAGACGCTGAAGTCGTAACCGCTCCAACGGATCGCCTCGCTCCAAAGGTGCAGCATGGTTGCGCCCCTCAACTTTTCGGCGACGCGATCCCGATAGCTCGGCAGGAACGGCTTCCAGAACTGCTCGGGTTCGATCGGGTAGCAAACGTGCGGATCGAGCGCCCTGTCATAGAGCCCGTGTTTCGTCAGGACGGGGGTGAGCAGGAAGGGACCGAGGGCGCCCCATTTCTGATCGGCGTCGGCGGCGCTCTCAGCGGTCGCGACGAGTTCGGCGAGAGCCGGCTCGGAGGGCGGCAGCCGAAGCACGGCGTTGTTGACGAGCAAAGTGGAGACGGCGTCGGCCTGGCGGCAAAAGACGTAAAGTTCGGCGGCGAAGGAAGGGTTCGTCAGGCAGATGATGTCCGTGTCGACCCAGCAGCAGCCTGTCTTCTCGATCATTCGGTAGCGGAACATGTCGGCGAAAGCGGCGATCGAGGGTTTGCCATTGACGGTGTAACGCCGAACGAAGGATTCGTCGGGGCACACGAGGCGGGCGTCCTCGAGGCGGACTCCGGGCGGGACATCGAGCTTCGGATCGTAGCTGTAGAGGCTGAGCTTCGCGCCGGCTCTCGGGAACGAAGCAAGGCAGCAGTAAGCGAACGGATTGAGGGGACCGTGCCAGAAGGAGGCGAATCCGCATGCATCTGCGGCAGGCGTCTGGTCAGTCATGCGGAGGCAGCCTCAATTTTTGGAATACGAGAGCCTCATTCGATCCTGGCGAGGACATTCCGGCCGGCGTCTTCCCAGTCGCCAAAGAACGTCTCCGTCGTCAGATCGCCCCGCGACACGAATTCGCAGTAGATGTCGAAAATCCAGCTGGCGTGGACGTCGTCGAGCAGAAGGTGTCGGCCTTTTTCGCCGTGAGCCATCCGGATGCAGTTGGTCATGTCGGAGAGGCAGACTTCGCTCGTGTGGCCGCCGTCGACGTGCAGGAGGTCGAATCCGAGTTCGTCGGCGCGGCCGGCGAGCCAGGGCAGGACCTCGCGCGAGTCCCCGGGAAAGAGATGCACCCGGCCCGGAAACTCGCCCTTGAGGAAATCGATGCATTCGATCGTATAGCGGTGGCTCATGACGTCGACGCCGTAATATTCGAGCCTGGGGTTGGACGAGAGCGCGAGCAGCGCGCTGTGGCCGGCGTTGACGCCAACCTCGAGCAAGCGCTCCTTGAAGCGCGCCGCGCGCCAGAGGTTGCGTCGCGCAGGCGCAAGGTTGGGAGCGGGCGGGCGCTCTGCAAAGGCCTCGTCGTGGTCGGAATAGAAGACATTGCCCTCGAGCCGGTCGCCTGAGTGCATGACGATCGCGTTGAGCCGCCGCAACCGTTGGCGGAACGCGTCGGAGAGGATCTCGTCGAGCGTGTCGCGCGCGATCGTATAGTCGGGGATTTCCGAGGCGGGGACGGGCTTGCCCGGAATTAAGATGCGGCCGTTCATGGGTTTCGACGCCCTAGCGGATTCAACGGTTGAGTAGCGGGTCTAAGCCATGGAGCGGCAGTTGAACACTCTGCCGCAGGGCGCGGAGCGCCTCAATTCGGCTTGGACGCCCGAAAAAGCGGCAACCAGGCTGGCGCCTCTTGTCGGCGGCGCGGCGCTTTCGCGTTGTGTCCAATTGGGCGCCCGTCGGGTGACGTAAGAGATTCTGTGTCGGAGGCGTGAAGGGGTACTCCCTGCGGTCGACCAAGACCCAGCAAAGGAGCACCCCATGCCACAGCGCGCTGCGACGCTTGAGAGTTTACCGGTTGCCTTCGAGGTGGTGAAGGCCATGCAAGCGGATGGGCTGGATTGGGGGGAGGGCTATCGTCGGCTTGGCCGGCAAGCCTTGGCCGAGATCATCGAGACCGAGATGGCGGCGGCGGTCGATCGCCATCTGGAGGGCCTCGAGGCCGAGGACGCCGCCGATCGCCGTAACGGCTATTACCGACGGCGGCTGATGACCGAGCTCGGCGACATCGAGCTTTGCGTCCCGCGCACCCGCCGCTACTGCCCGACCGAAGTGGTGCGCGCCTACGCCCGCCGCTCGCCCGAGATCGACCGGACGATCCTGGCGGGTTTCGTGCTCGGTCTTTCCACCCGCAAGCTCGGCGAGGTCTTGCTGTGTCTGGTCGGCCGGCCGGTCAGCCCGACCACGGTGAGCCGAGTGGCGCAGAGTCTCGATAAGGCGGTCGCAGCCTTCCACGCCCGCCCCCTCGACGGGCGCTACAAGGCGCTGATGCTCGACGGCGTCGTGCTCGCCCGCAAGACCGGGGCCGGGGCGCTGCGCCGCCCGGTGCTGGTGGCTTTGGGCCTGCGCCACGACGGCAAGAAGGAGGTCATCGACTATCGTCTGGCGCGCGGCGAAAGCGCCGCCGAATGGGAGCGCTTTCTCGCCGACCTTTACCGGCGCGGCCTCACCGGCGAAGGCCTCGACATGATCTGCCTCGACGGCGGCTCAGGGCTCATCGCCGCCCTGCCCATGGTCTACGACAAGATCCCCGTCCAGCGCTGCTGGGCGCATAAGATCCGCAACGTCCTCAACAAGGTCAGAAAAGCCGACGAGAAGGCGGTCAAGGCCGATCTGCACGCGGTCATGAACGCCGACGCGGCGATGAAGGCGCGCTCGGCCGCCCGCCGCTTCGCCGAGCGCTGGGGCCAAGCCTACCCCGCCGCCGTCGCCTGTCTGCGCGACGATCTCGACGAACTTCTGAGCTGCTTTCGCTACAAGACTCTCGGCCAACGCAAGGCCGTGCGGACCACCAACGCCATCGAACGCCGCTTCCGCGAGGTCCGCCGCCGAACACGACCCATGGGCGTCTTCCAGGATCGAACCTCTATGGACCGCATCCTCTTCGCCGTCTTCACCCACGAAAACAAAATGCAGGGAATCCCAACCCTTCTCGGCCTGACACAAAACCTTTGACGTCACCGCCCGTCGACGGGGATTGCGCGACAAGCCTAAATGGCGCAATCTTAAGGCCGAAATCGGCGGCGGAGCGGGACGTTTCGGTTGATGCATGCGCATCCTCGTTGTCTTCGCTCACCCCTTGGAAACGAGTTTCGTTTCTGCCCTCCACGTCCGAATTGTCGAAACCTTGCGGTTGCGGGGCCATGAGGTCGATGACCTGGACCTCTACGCCGAAGGATTTCGACCCCGTGCTGTCGCGCCAGACCTTTGTGGACTATCTCGATACGGGCGCCAACCGCGCGCGCGTAGGTCCCTATGTCGACCGGCTGCTTGCCGCCGAAGCCCTCATTTTGGTCTCCCCGGTCTGGCACGATGGGCTTCCAGCGATTCTGAAAGGCTACTTCGACTGCGTCTTCCTGCCGGGGGTCAGCTTCAAGATCGATCGAGAAGGCGTCTTTCGGCCAATGCTCCTGAATATCAAGCGGCTCGCTGCGGTGTGCGTGTACGGCGCAGACCGCAAGCGGACGTCCCACGTAGGCGACCCGGTGCGCCACTTCGTCACGCGCGGCCTGGCTGAAAACGCGCCCTGCGCGCGCTGCGAATATCTCGCGCTATACAGCATGGACGGGGCGACGTCGCAGCGCCGCACACAATATCTCAAGCGGGTGACCCGCAACTTCAGCACATGGTAGGGCGTTGTGATGGCGAGCGGAGCGCTCGCGAACGTGGAATACGAGCTGACGCGCTGATTACGGCGGTGAAGATTGGAGGAGGCCCATGTCCCCGGAAACTCGAGAAAGACTATTTCGCTTTCTGCGCGAAGGCAGGGTGTCCGTGCTCTCGACGTGCACGTTGAAGGGTGAGCCGCATTCCAGCGTCATGCATTACTCCTGCGCAGCCGAGCCGCCTGGTCTCTTCTTCAGCACCGACGACCGAAGCGCCAAGGCAAGGGATTGTCGCGAGAATCCACGAGCGTCTGTCGCGTTGGGCTGGAGCGAAACCGAGTGGGTGACGGTGCAGATGCGCGGCGGCTTGCGGGCCCTGACCTCGCCCACTGAGCTCGAGGCTGCAAAGGCTGCGCACTATGCAGTCCACCCCAATGCTCGCCAGTTTGACAGCGATCCTCACACGATATTCCTGGCGTTCGAGCCGGATTGGGTCCGGTTTTCTGACCTGGCCGCCGCGCCGGCTATAGTTGAAGACATGACGCTGTATCGCGACGGCTGGGGAGGTCCCCAATAGAACCGAGTGCGGGCCGGTGGCTTGGGAATCCGCCTGTTCAGGACAGATGGTCGCCCGCAGATGGGTCGTCGGCCTCGCGGACGGTTCGCCAGACGATCATTTCGACGCCATGCTCCGGGTCGAGCGCAATTTTCTCGCTGGGGCGGAGACCCGCTTTGGCGAGCACGGCCTCGGCTGAGAGGCCCGCGTCGCAGGCGGAAAAGACCGACTGCCCGCCGGGGAGCTTCACGCCATGCGCGCGCGACAAATGAAACGCGTCGTAACCAATCTCCAGGAATAGATCGAACACGCCTTGCCCGCCCGGCGCCGCCACGTCGCCGCCAACGGGCAGCACCCGTTTCACGACCTCCGCCCAGCCGACTCGCGCCGGGTTCCACCACCAGCCATCCGCACGCTGCTCAAGCCCGTCCGCCCCACGCGAAATGACGAGACGCAGATCGCCCCGGACGTTAGGTTCGAGTTCGTGACTGCGACGGCCGAACACGATCAGGTCCGAGGCCGCTAGCGCTCGCTGATAATAGTCCCAGTCCTTCTGATTGCGCAGCGAAGCGGGGATGAGCCCGTCGGCGCCGGCGATCTTGTTGTCGTCCGAGATGATGGCGTAGCCTTGGATTTCCGTCGGGCGGCTTTTCACCTTCTCGGGGCTGGACGCGCTCATGATCCTACTCTCCGCATTCGGCTGTCGAAGGCGAGCGATTGCGATCGTTAGCACAATCTTCTAGATCGTGGGGCTGAGCCAGCCCTGTTCGGGGATATTTCGCATTCCGCCTGTGGGCGTAAGGCAATCCATTGAAAGCGCGCGCTCGTGAGCGCGATCGCCTGTCGGCGACTGGAACCGAGGGAGATCGAGACATGCGCGGACCCTTTCGCATCGTAGCCTACGCAATCGCGTCCGCCGACGGCATGATCGCGGACGAGACCGGACATATGCCGAAGTCGCTCAATCTCGAAGCCGACCAGCGTTTTTTTGAGAAGGGGCTGGATCACGCCGCCGTGGTGGCGCATGGCCGGATGTCGCAGGAGGATCAGCCCAACTCGCGGCAGCGGCGCCGGTTGATCCTCACTCGCAAAGTCGCCGCCCTGGCGCCCGACCCCGAGAACTCGAACGGAAGATTGTGGAACCCCGCCGGCGCCTCGCTCGAGGAGGCGTGCGCTTCGGTGGGCTGCTTTTCGGGCACAGTCGCAATTCTCGGCGGTCCGCATGTCTACAGCTTATTTCTGAAGATTGGTTACGATGACTTCTACCTCAGCCTCGCCGACAAGGTGCGTCTGCCCGGCGGGGTGCCGCTCTTCGGGCGAGAGCAGCCCGGGTCGCCCGAGGAAATCTTCTCCGCCGCGGGGCTGAAAGCGGGGCCGGTCCAGCGCCTCGATGACGAGGTGTCGGTTGTCGAATGGACGCCATAGTTTCTGAAGACGCTCATCAAGGCAGAAGCGACGCCTTGGACGGCTATCGTGTCCTTCAAAGAAAAAAGAGTCTAAGGAAGGCCCATGGCGGAACCCGCGATCAAGAGCGCGTCCTTTCGGGCGCTTCTGCCCCTGGTGCGTTATGGCCGGCGCTATTCGGGACGCGCCCTTGCGGCGCTGGCGGCGCTGACCGCATCTGCTGCGGCGACGTTGGCGGTTCCATTCGCCCTGCGCCGGATGATCGATTTTGGCTTCTCGAGGAACGGCGGCGGCGCCATCGACGCCTATTTCCTCGCCATGGGCGCGGTGGTCCTCGTCATCGCGCTTGCCGCGGCGACACGCTACTACCTCGTGACGACCCTCGGCGAACGGGTGGTCGCGGACCTGCGCCGCGACGTGTTCGCCCATCTGACCGGCCTCGACGCGGCGTTCTACGACCGCGCGCGAATCGGCGAACTTGTCTCGCGCCTGACTGCCGACACGACCCAGATCAAGGCTGCCTTCGGATCGTCGGCTTCGCAGGCGTTGCGCAACATGTTCATGTTCATCGGCTCGACAGCGCTGATGGTCTATACGAGTCCGAAACTGTCGGCGCTCGTCCTCGTCGCCATTCCGGTTATCGCCGCGCCGCTCATCGCCTCCGGTCGCATCTTGCGCGGCCGGTCCCGCCACGCCCAGGATACCCTCGCCGACGCGACCGCCTTCGCGTCCGAGAGTCTCGGCGCGGTGCGGACGATGCAGGCGTTTGGCGCTGAGGCCGGGAGCAAGGCGCGTTTCGCGCGCGCGGTCGAAAGCTCCTACAACGCCGCGCGCAAAGCGGCAGCCACGCGCGCAGTCCTGATCGCAGTCGCCGTCTCGCTCGCCTTCTGTAGCGTCGTCTTCGTCCTGTGGCTCGGCGCGCATGACGTGCTCGCGGGCCGAATGAGCCCAGGGCTGCTGTCGCAGTTTGTGCTCTTCGCGGTGCTTGGCGCGACGTCGCTCGGCGAATTGTCGCAAGTCTGGAGCGAAACCGTCGCAGCCGCGGGGGCGGCGGGCCGGATCTCAGAACTCCTGGCGATCGAGCCGCTGATCGTCGCTCCGCCGACGCCTGTCGCAATGCCTAGGCGGCCGCAGGGCGCGATCGCCTTCGAGCATGTCGGCTTTGCCTACGACGGTGCGCCGGACATTGGCGTGATCCACGACCTCAGCTTTTCGATCGCGCCGGGCGAGCGGGTCGCCATCGTCGGCCCCTCGGGCGCGGGGAAGTCGACTGTGTTCCAGCTCATCATGCGCTTCTACGATTGCCAGGAGGGCCGCGTTCTCGTCGACGGGGTCGACGTGAAGAGCGTCGATCCGAGCGAGTTGCGCGCGCGCATCGCGCCGGTTCCCCAGGAAGCTTCGATCTTCGGCGGAACGGTGTCGGAGAACATCGCCTACGGACGCGAGGACGCAAGCGAGCGCGAGATTGAAGCAGCCGCCCGGCGCGCGGCCGCGGACGGCTTCATCCAGGATCTCGACAAGGGCTACGCGACCGAGCTCGGCGAGCGCGGGGTGACGCTCTCGGGGGGCAGAGGCAGCGCCTTGCGATCGCGCGGGCGATTGTCAAGAACGCGCCGATCCTGCTTCTGGACGAAGCGACTTCGGCGCTCGACGCTCACAACGAAGCGCAGGTCCAGGCTGCGCTCGACGACGTGATGAGCGGGCGAACGACGCTGGTGATCGCCCACCGGCTGGCGACCGTACTCAAGGCGGATCGCATTCTGGTGATGGAAGCGGGCAGGATCGTCGAGGAAGGCGATCACGCTGGGCTGGTCGCGAAAGGCGGCGTCTACGCACGACTGGCGCGGCTGCAATTCGAGCCTGGCGCAGCGGCGCTTCGCGGGCCAGCGGAGGCGAACGACACGCGGGTCGAGGGGTTCGATCGGCGCCGTGCTTGACATTTGACGTCGATGTCATTTGATCGCGGTCAGTTCTGCGACCAGAGTTCTGGATCGGCCGGCCGAACGGAATGAGACGGACGATCCGCGCGTGACGGCGCGCGAATGGCTCGCGGATTTGCAGGATGCGCCGGACTGCGATGGCTTGAAGGATTTGGCGGGGCAGGGTGACGGTTCGCGTGGACACGATTGCGCGCAGAAGCGGCGACCGGAGCGGGACGCGCGAGCGACCGCGGGGAGGGGTGGTCGACCACCTCGTTCTCCTGAAACCTCGGGTGATGTCGCTTGTCGTGTTCACCGGCGCGGTCGGATTCGCGTTGGCGCCGGGACCGGTCCACTGGATCAGGCTTGTCGCGACGCTGTCCGCGATGGCGGCCGGAGCCGGGGCCTGCGGCGCGCTCAACATGTGGTGGGAAGCCGACATCGACGCCAATATGTCGCGGACCGCGATGCGGCCCATTCCGCGCGGCGCCGTGCCGCCCAATCAGGCGTTGGCGATCGGCGCGCTTCTGTCGGTCGTCTCCGTGGCTGCGCTGGGGTTACAGGTCAACTGGCTCGCCGCTGCGCTCCTCGCGCTCACCATCGCGATCTACATCCCGCTCTATACGATGGTTCTCAAGCGCTGGACGCCGCTCAACATCGTCATCGGCGGCGCCGCGGGCGCGCTGCCGCCAGTGATCGGCTGGGCGGCGGCGACAGACAGCCTGTCGGCCGGGGCGATCTCTCTCTTCGTCCTCATTTTCCTTTGGACGCCGCCCCATTTTTGGGCGCTGGCGTTGTGCCGAAGCGGCGACTACGAGCGAGTTGGCGTGCCCATGCTTCCCAATGTCGTCGGTCATGCGGCGACGTGCAGGCAGATCGTGATCTACGCGCTCCTGCTGGCGCCGGCGTCGTTCGCTCCGCTCGCCATTCCCGGAGTGGGGTTCCTCTATGGATCGGTCGCGGCGGCCTGCAACGCCGGTTTTTTGTGGCGCGCATTTGCGCTCTATCGGCTTCGCGAGGCAGAAGAATCGCCGCGGCGCAAGGCGGCGATGGCGCTGTTCGGCTTTTCCATCCTTTATATGTTCCTGCTGTTCGCCGCCCTGCTCGCGCAGGTGCTGGTGAGAGGCTAGGAATTGAGCGCCGATCGCTGACGTGATGAGCTTGCATCGCCCGATCGCTCCTGCGATGAACGACCCCGCCATGACGAAAACGAAATCCGACCGTACGCGCAGGATGTTGAATTGGGCGGTGCTCGCGGTCCTGCTGGCAGTCGCAGCCGGTCTGTATGTCGGTATCATCCTCAAGGCCGCCAAATTTGGATTCTGACACGCGATGATCGCGATACACGACCTGCCGCATGTGCTCGCCGTCATCAATGCGGCGACGATCGTCGTTCTGCTTTACGCCTATAGCCGCATTCGCGCCCGCGATCGGGAAGGACATCGCCGCACGATGATGGTCGCCATCACTCTCGGCGTCGCGTTCCTGGCGGTTTATCTCGTCTATCACGCCTCCGCGGGCCTGGCGAAATTTGGCGGCTATGGGGCCATTCGCCCGATCTACTTCACGCTCCTCGCCGTTCATGTCGCCATGGCGTTCGTGGTCGCGGTTCTCGTGCCCTTGACCTTCTACAACGCGATGAAGGGCCGCTTCGCGACCCACAAACGCTTTGCGCGGGTGACGTTCCCGCTCTGGCTCTTCGTCGCCTCTTCGGGTCTCGTCGTCTATGTGATGGCGGTCCATCTCTATCCCTTGAACGCGAGCTGACCGGCAATGAGCCAAGCGGCGCGATCCGCTTCCTCTTCGGTCGGCGGGCTCGACGCCGCCGGCGTCGCGGACGCCATTCGCCGCGAGCTTCGCGACTGGGCCTGGCTTGCGGTCGGCGCGCTGGCGGTCGCCGGCGTGTTCGCCCTTCTGCTCGCCCTCTCCAGAATTCCGGGGATGGACGCTGCGCCGTTCTGGCCGATCGGGTTCTTCTACAAGGGCCTCGTCATCCACGTCGTGTTTTCGCTGGTGATCTGGCTTCTCGGCGTGTTCGCGTTCCTCGTCTCGGTGGCGACGCTTCGCGTCGGCGACGAAGACGTGCGGGCCGCGCCGCTTGGCCGGATCGGGCAGGGCTTCGTGCTGATCGCGTTCCCGTGCTTGTTTGCGCCCGCGTTCCTCAACGCGGCCGAGCCGGAGCTCACCAACTATATCCCGCTCATCCGCCATCCGGCTTATGACCTGGGACTCCTTCTGCTGGCGCTCGGCGTGCTCGCGCCGGTGGCGCGGCTTTTTCTCAATCTGCCCGGCCGGCGGGCGGCGCTGCCGCCGCTAGCGCTCGCGATGTCGATCGCCGGCTTCATCTATGGTCTGGCCCTGATCGCCTTTGCGGTCGCGGGGACGCTGCTCGCAGAGCGCGGGGTGCTCATGTTTTCACGCGAGCTCCTGTTCTGGGGCGGCGGCCATCTGCTCCAGTTCGTCACCGCCGTCGTGTTGCTGACGAACTGGCGAATCCTGGCGCGTCGCAGCCTCGGCGAAAACGCAGTGAACGATGCGGTCTTCCGTATCGCGGTCCTCATCGTCGGTGTGTTGGCGGTCCCTGCGCCGTTCTTCTACCTGGCCTTTGCTCCGTTCTCGAATGCGCAGCACGAAGCGTTCCGCCTGCTGCAGTTCGGCGTCGCCGTCCCGACGCTGATCTTCGCCATCTCGCTCATCGCCAGGGCCTCAGCGATCGGCCGTCCTTCGCAATGGCCCTGGCGCGACCCGGCGTTCTTCACCCTTACGGTGTCGCTCGCCCTGTTCGCGCTCGGCGGCGTCATGGGCTTTCTGATCACCGGCTCGGACACACGCACGCCCGCGCATTATCACGCGGTTGTCACCGCGGTCAGCGTCTCGAGCGCCGGCATGCTCCTGACTTTCGGACTGGACGAGCTCGGCCGTGAGCCGGTCTCCGCTTTGGCGACCCGCGCGCTGATCGCCCTCTATGGCGGCGGACAGTTCGTCGCCTCGATCGGAATGTTCGTCGCCGGCGGCTATGGCGCGGCGCGCAAGACCCCGACCGGTGTCGGCTCGTTGGATGCGGTCGCGGCGACCGGCATGGCGGTGCACGGCATCGCTTCCATCTTCACCATCCTCGGCGGCGCGGCCTTTGTCATTATCGCGATCCGGGCGCTCGCCCGACCCGCCGTAATTCGCGCGAGCCTGTCGAGCTGCGATTGACGACGATGTCCGCAAACGCCTCGGGCAGGGCGGCGCTTGTGGTTCTTGTCGCCGCCGGACTCGTCGCGATGGCCGGGTTGCGCGCGATGCACACAGAGGCGACCTCCGCGCTGGTCGAGCTTCACGGCATGGAGCCGGCGAAGCTCAGTCCCTTCCTCGATGCGGCCGGCAACCCGGTCTCGATCGACGCTTTTCGCGGCAAGGTCCTGATCCTCAACCTCTGGGCGCCGTGGTGCGTCCCCTGCCTGCAGGAGATGCCGTCGCTCGACCGGCTGGCGGCGCGGCTGCCGGACAAGGACTTCGCCGTTGTCGCGGTGACGAAGGATTCGGTCGGCGACTCTCCGTCCAAAACGACGTTCGATAGGATGGGGCTGAAGCGCCTCAAGCTTTACGTCGACCCGAAGGGTTCGCTCGCGCCGGAAGTCGGCGCGCGCGGCTTTCCGACGACGCTCATACTGGGGGCGGACGGAACGCCGCTCGCCTGGCGGGAGGGCGCGGCGGACTGGGACAGCGACGAGGCGATTGCAAGTCTCGACAAGCTCGCCGAGCGGTCGCGTCGGGCGAATTAGCCTGCCTCGGCCCACATCCGCGACCCTTCTCCAGGACCGCGCGGTCGCCTGATGGTCGACGAGGAGGCCGAATTGGGACGGAGAGCTGCAGCGTTGCGATCCCGAGCCCGGCATGTTGGGGGGCATGTCCGGACGCGGTTCGCCAAGGCGGGGCCGCTGGTCAGGCCGCTTCGGCGAACTTGACCGCAATGCCGGTGGCGGCGACGCGCTGCAGCGGTACGCCCCCGATGTCCGCAGACTTGACCGCGTCGACTTCAAAATCGAGACCGATAATCGCGTCGGCGTCGTATTCCTGCGCTTCGCGGATCAGCGCTTCGACGGCCTTGAAACGTTCGGCTTCGCTCGCGGAGGCGTTGACAGCGCGCCAACTGGCGGACGCCTTGATGCGGCCGATTGAGCGATGGTTGCGGCCGCCTTCGAGCTTGTTCGTGCGACTGACTTGCATGGCCTTTGCCATGAGAGGGGGCTTATTCAATCCCTTATCTAGGAGGACGCCGCAAAAACTCCATGTCAAACGATCTTCATTGTCATTAAGAGTTCGTAAGGATGGCTCGTCCGCGCCGACGAGAGCGCGCCGGGGTGCGCGGCTATGCGCTGCGCTCCATGAGGGTGGCGCGCCAATGCCAGACCGCAAGGCCGAGAAGAACGAGCGCCGTCGCCTGATGGGCAAGGGCGAGCGGGATCGGCACGGAGAACACGAGCGTTGCGACGCCGAGGCCGGCTTGCAGCGTCGCAACGCCCGCAGTGAGCGCGGTCCGTTGCGCGAGCGCTGGCGGCGCCGACCGCAGCGCGGCAAACGCCTGGACGAGCGCGAAGGCGACGAGCGCGTAGGCGATCATCCGGTGATCGAATTGCGCGGTCGCCGGATCGTCGAGGGGCGAGCGCAGCGAACCGAAGGCTTCGGTGGGGAGAAATCGCGAGCCCATCAACGGCCAGGTATTGTAGATGAGCCCGGCGCGGAGGCCTGCGACGAGGGCGCCGAGGCCGAGCTGGAGCCAGACGAGAACCGCGAAGACCGCTGCCGATATCGCGAACGCGCGCGGGGCAAGCGCGCGCGCCCGCTCGCTCAGGCCTGTACCGGCATAGATGAGCGCCCCGAAGGTTGTGGCGGCGATCATCAGATGCAGCGCCAGGCGCTCCTGGGCGACTTCCGTCCGCTCGCTGAGGCCCGAGCTCACCATCCACCAGCCGACGATCGGCTCGAGCGCCAGCAGCCCGGTCGCGACGGCGAGCTGACGGCCGAGCGCGCCCTTGAGTTCGCCGCGCGCCCAGAACCAGAGCCCCGGCAGGATGAAGGCCGCGCCGACGATGCGCGCCATGAGCCGATGGCTCCATTCCCACCAGAAGATGGTTTTGAAGCCCTCGATCGTCATGTCGGGGTTGAGCTGGGCGAATTGCGGAATATGCTTGTAGCGGTCGAACTCCGCCTGCCAGTCGGCCGCGCTGAGAGGGGGGATCACCCCTGTCACCGGCTTCCATTGGGTGATGGAAAGACCCGATTCTGTGAGACGGGTCGCCCCGCCGATGAGCACCATTGCGAAGACGAGCGCCGCCACGGCGAAAAGCCAGATCCGGACGCCCGACCGGGCGCTGACGCGCAACGGCGGGGCGCTGGTGCGCGAAAGGTTGATCGAGGCCATCGCATCCGACGCTTGAGAAGGGCTCGCCCGGATTATCCGGCGCCGCGCCCGATACGCGCAAGCTCGCGCTGCCCCTCTTAGGCTCAGCGAAGCTCGGCGGCCGTTTGCGCGAATTGGCTCGCGCTCAGTTCCAACCACTTCGCGTTATTCTCGAGAAGGGCCTTTAGCCGCACGGTAAGATCGTCGGAATTTTGCACAGGCTCGCCCGCCAATTTTTTCATCAGCCCGCTCCATTCGTCGCCCAAAGTTTCGATCTTGGGTCGCAAGTCCGGGGAGAAGATCGCGTAGAACTTGTCGAGCCCGGATATTCCCTGATTCTCGGCATCCTGGGACATCCGGTCGTAATCAGCGACCACCGAACGCACTATTTCGGCGCAACGCGCAGGCGTCGGGAGCCGATACTTAGCTTCCTGATAGCGCGGCTCGAGGATTTCCCAGCGCGCTCTGAACATCATTCGAATCAGCCTAACCAGCATTGCGAACGTATCCGGCATGTTTTTCGGCAACGACCAGTCGAGTAATGGCCGCAGCCGATCGGCGTCCATAGTGACAAAGATGAGGACGACCTCCTGTAAAAGACCGTCGACGCTTTGCGCTTTGGTGATGACGGGGAGGTAAATACCGCCCGATGCGAAAAACGGGGGGAGCGCCGGTGGCAATGAGCCGACGGTGATCGATGGAAGAGCGGCTTCCAACTGAACGGGCCAGTCGATCGCGCCGGCGATCGATTTCCGAATGGTCGACCAGGGAACGGACGCGACTTGACCGAGTCCAAGGAGATTGAGGCCGTCGGCGTTTCCCTGGACTGTCGATGCTTCGGGGTCGAACCGCTTCGCGTCATCGTACCGCACTGAAAGGACGATCCTCCTTTCGTACAGCTGATCGCGAACCCTCGCCTGCGCAAACTTTCCCGCTAGTTCATGAGAAATACTGTCCGCCCGCTCGTAAAGCTTATCTGTGAGCTGTCCCACGTTCGGGTTCAGCGGCTTGCCGTCCGTAAAGACTCCCTTCACGAACAGCTCGTTAATGAATTTGCGAATCCCATCATCGTCGGCGTTGTAAGCCTGATAGGGTTGAAACGTCGGAGGGGGGTTTTGTATATCGGTGTTCTTGATGCAAACGATCTTTCGCTTTACATCATAAAAGCGACCCAACTCATAATTGCACCAGCCCATATCCACATTGGCGGATGGATACAGGAGAACAAATATATCCGAGCTGCGGATGTTTTCTTCGATCCATTGTCTCCAGTCTGTGGCTCCAGCCATTTCTTCGCTGATCTTGACGTCCAGCAAAACTTTTGATTCAAGCGCCTGTAGCGAGAGCTTCAGGCTCTTGGCAATATCAACATATTTGGAGTTGTGACTTAAGAATATCTTCACTTGGTCCATGATGATATCCAAAGCAATTTGGAACGCATTTAAGTCATTTCATTCGACGTGGCGTCGGATCCCGAGTGTCGCCGCCACGCGGGATCGAACAGAAGACCTTCAGATTCAGACAATAAGCTTGCGGTACAGGTGCCAGGTCGTGTGGCCCAGCACCGGGAAGATGACGAGGAGCGCAAGGAACAGGGTCACGAAGGAAATCGCGAGATCGGCGCCGATCACGACCGCCCAGGCCAGCATGGCGCGGGGATTGGCCATGACCGCCCGGACGCTCGTCGACATCGCGGTGACGAAGTCGATGTCGCGGTCGACGAGGAGCGGGGGCGACACCGCGGTGAAGGAAAAGACGAGGAGCGCGATCATCGCCCCGAGGACGTTGCCCACGATTAGGAACATGAGGCCGTAGGTCGTGGTGAAAATCCGGGTGAACATCTGCTCGAGCGTGGGCACGTCGATGCCGTAGAACATCAGGAACAGGAAGACGGCGAGGTCCAGCCAAATGATGAAGGTGAAGAGGCTCACCAGCGCGAGCCACGCAAGTTCCTTGCCCGCGCGGTTCCAGACGGCGCCCAACACGCCGGACCAGGACAAGGGCTCGCCTGTTTCCAGTCTGCGCGAGATTTCGTAAGTGCCGGCCGCGCCGAAGGGCGCGAACAGGGCGAATCCCATGACCAGGGGATAGGCCAGATAGTAGTAGCCGAGCGAGAAGGCGACCCACAGGATCAGGAGGCCGCCGAACGCGTAAACGGCGCCGAAGAACAGCCCGTATTTCGACGCCCGGCTGAAATCACGGACGCCCATCTGGATGCACTCGATCACGTCCGCGACGTCGATCTTCCGAATCTGCAGTTGCGTTGTCCTGCCGGCCTCCGCTTCGGTCCCGCTTGCCGCCGACCGCCCGGCGCCAACCACTGTCGCCATTGGTTCACTCCCCTGTTTCGATGCCTCTGACGGGTGCAACGAAGTGGATCACGTTCCAGGCGAGTAATCAACGCTTTCGATCGCTTGCCGGCCGGGCCGGGAGGGAAGCAAGGGGGTCTGGGCGGAAAAACATTGCCGATTCACTCGCGCTGTGGCATGAGCCCGCATCCCGCACAATCAATCGCTTAGGAATCGATGTCTTTTATGAACGGTAACAGCTTTGCTGATCGCCAGGCGGCGGCCGCCAAAGCGCGGAAGGCGATGGCCGAAAAATTCCTCGCCAACTCCAAACATGATCCAGCGGACCCCACGGTGATCGAGCGCGAGGCCAAGCGCAAGGCGATTCTCGAGGCGCGCGCGCTCCGCGAAGTCGAGCGCGCCAAGCGAAAGGCTGAAGAGGCCGCGCAGGAAGCCGCCCGCCGCGCCGCCGAGGAGGCGGCCCGGCAGGAGCAGCTTCGGCTCGACGCGGTAGCTCGAGAGGCGGAGGCCCAACGCCTGAGGGAAGAGGAGGAGCGGCTCGACTACGAGCGCAAGCTCGAGCGCGACGCCCGCTACGCCGCCCGCAAGGAGCGCAAGAAAAAGAAGAGGTCCGCCTCCGAGCGGTACGGCTGAACGAGCGCCCACGCTTCGCTGATCCCGCGACCGCAACTGCGGCGGATGGTCGCATCAGTCAAGGTCTCGGACGGCGGAGCGAGGAATCCATGGAAAAGCCGTTGCGTCTCGGCGTCGCGGGTCTCGGCGTGGTCGGGACCAGCCTCATTCAACTGCTGCAAAGGCGACGGACCGAGTTCGTCGCGCGAGCCGGCCGTGACTGCGTGCTCGCTGCTTACAGCGTCCGCCGCAAGCGCGACACCGCGGCCGGTCTCGAACAGGCACAGTTTTTCGAAAACGCCGCTCTGATGGCGGCGTCGGCGGATATCGACGTCTTCGTCGAATTGATCGGCGGAGGGGATGGAGCAGCTTTCGAGGCGGTCAAGGCGGCGCTCGCGCGCGGTCTGCCCGTCGTCACCGCCAACAAGGCGATGCTCGCCGCGCACGGCCTGCAGCTCGCCAACCTCTCGGAATCCCACAAGGCTCCACTCTACTACGAAGCCGCGGTCGGCGGCGGGATACCGGTCGTCAAGACCCTGCGCGAAAGTCTGGCGGGAAACACGATCCAGCGCGTCGCCGGCATTCTCAACGGCACCTGCAACTATATTCTGTCGCGCATGGAGACCGAGAAGCTGCCGTTCGAGGTCTGCCTCGCCGAGGCGCAGCGGCTTGGCTACGCGGAGGCGGATCCAACCTTCGACATCGGCGGCTTCGACACCGCCCACAAGCTCGCGATCCTTGCCTCGCTTGCCTTCGGCTCCAAGATCGACGCCGCGGCGGTCTCGGTCGAGGGCATCGAGTTCGATCACGCTCGCCGATCTTGCGGCGGCCGACGAACTCGGCTTTCGCATCAAGTTGCTCGGGGTGGCGGAACGCACGCCGCATGGCGTCGAGCAGCGCGTCCACCCGACCATGGTGTCGAAAAGCGCGCCGCTCGCCCAGACGATGGGGGTGCTCAACGCGGTTTCGATCGCGGGCGACGCGGTCGGCGAACTGACCCTTGTCGGACCCGGCGCCGGCGGGGACGCGACCGCCTCGGCGGTCGCCGCCGACCTCGCCGACATCGCGCGCGGGACGCGGCTGCCGACCTTCGGCCGTCCGGCCTCGACCCTGGTCGACGCCGATCGCGTGCCGATGCAGCGCCACGAAGGTGGCTATTATGTGCGCCTCGCGGTCGCCGATCGTCCCGGCGCGATGGGGGCGATCGCGGCGCGGTTCGGCGAGCAGATGATCTCGCTCGAGGCGATCATGCAGAAGCGCGCCGCGAAAGAGGCGGCCGCTTCGGGGGTCGTGCCGGTGGTGTTGATGACCCACGGCACCACGGAAGCCTCGATCCGCGAGGCCCTCGCCCATGCTGTCGAGGACGGCGTGGTGCGCGAAAAGCCGCAGGTCATTCGCATCGAGCGCGAGGCGTTTTGAAGCAGGCTGGCCCATCGGAGTTCGCGAGGTCGACGCCGAGCCTCGCCGCGGCGGCCGAGGATCGACGGATGCGGATCTTCGCCATCGCGCTGATGTGCGGCGCGATGGTGTGCTTCACCGGCCTGGACACGTCGTCCAAGTGGCTCGGCCTCAGTCTTCCGACGGCGCAGATCGTCTGGGCGCGTTATGCGGGGGCGACGGTGATCGCGCTCATCGCCGCCCAGCCCTGGTCGCACCCAGCCGTCTTCAGCACCAGGCGGCCGGGATTGCAAGCGCTACGCTCGCTCCTGCTGCTCGGCGCGACCGTCTCGGTCGTTGTCGCGCTCAGGCAGTTGCAACTTGCCGAGACGGCGACGATTTCGTTCCTGACCCCGATCTTCGTCGCGCTGCTCGCCGGACCGCTGCTTGGTGAGCGGGTCGGTGGCGAGCGGGCGATCGCGATCGCGGTCGGGTTCCTCGGCGTCCTGATCGCGACCCGCCCGGGCACGAGCGGCTTCCAGCCGGTCGTTTTCGTCGCTGTTGCGGGCGTCGTCTGCAACGCCGGCTATGTGCTCGCGACCCGCAAGCTCGCCGGAGTCGATTCCGCCCCGACGACGCTCGTCTGGACCCAAGCGGCGGGACTCGTGTTTCTGACGCCCATGCTGCCCTGGATCTGGCGATGGCCCGAGTCGATCCATGTCTGGCTGGCGATGGCGGGGCTCGGCGCATTCGCCGCCGCCGGCCATGGACTGCTTATTGTCGCCCATAGATTCGCCCCGCACCGGTCCTGACGCCGTTCACCTACACCCAGCTCATCTGGATGATCGTCTCGGGGTTCGTGGTGTTCGGCGACTGGCCGCCGGCGGCGACACTCGCGGGAGCTTCGCTGGTCGCCGTCTGCGGGGTGTGGCTCGCGCTTCGCGAACGGGCGGCGAGGCGGCCGAGGTTCGATTGACTGGAGCCTCACGGCGCTTAAGTCTTCGCGACCGGGACGCGGAGGAAGCCATGCCCGACCATGCGCCGCCGGTCGAAGGGCTACTCGAGACTTCGCTCTACGCGCAGAGCCTCGGCGAGACCGCCGCCTTCTATCGGGACCTCTTCGGATTGAGGACGCTCGTCGATTCGCCGCGTCTGGTGGCGTTCGACGTCGCCGGCCGAAGCGTCCTCCTCGTGTTTCAGGCCGGCGCGACCGAAGGCGACACGGTCGACCCGCGCGGCACAATTCCCGGCCACGACGGGCGCGGCCGCCTGCATTTCGCTTTTGCGATCGCCATGGCCGATCTCGACCTCTGGCGTGCGCGCCTCTCGGAGCGCGGCATCGCGGTTGTTGGCGAATACCGGTGGCCGCGAGGCGGCGTCAGCCTCTACTTCCACGATCCGGACGGCGCGGTCGTCGAACTGGCGACGCCGGGACTTTGGTGGTGAGCTTTCGCAGGCGTCTTAAGGCGTCTCGAATTCCGCCAGCACGTTGGCGATCGGGTCGGGATGAACCTGCACCGGGCCGGTGAAGGGGTGGTCGATCGAGACGATCACCACCAGGCCGAGTGTGACCAGAATGGACAGAACGCCGGTCATCGCGATCTGGGCCAACAGATTTTCGCTGCCGAAAAACAAGGTGAAGCCGACGGTGAGGAGGGCGCCTGCAAACAGCGCCACCCAAATGATGTTGGGGACCAGTCCTGTCGACAGATGGAGCCGGACGCGGCGGGTAGCCGTGATACTGTCGACCTGGGCGAACACCTCCGCCATATCCGCGTTTTCCCGAGTTCCGGTGCGGCCGAGCGCAATCGCAGCGCCATAGATGGCGTCGAGCGCCCGTGTGGTCGCCGGGCTCTCGGACTCATTCTCCATTGCGGGCCATTCGTCCTGGATCGCAGTTTGTGCGTAAGCGGCGACCGATTGCCTCAGCGCGACGGCGGCCGGTTCCTTCCCCTCGGCGTAGCGGAGAAGCGCAGCGATCGAGGCCGCCTCCTGGTCGACGGCATTCTCAGCGGCGCTGAATTTCTCCCACACCACAATGACGGTGAAGGCGAGCAGGACGGCGTAGATCACGCCGACCGTTGCGAACTTGAACCCTGCGATTTCGTTGTTCTGGACGAGCTTCTCGACCCCGACCCAGCGATGGATGAACGCCTGCGCGCCCATCGCGATTGCGGTCGGGATGACGACGAGGAGAAGAATGGTAATCCAGAGCGGAAGGCTTGAAAGAAAATACGACACGCGGGATGGATGCCCATTGGAAAGACGCCGCGCGGTCCCGAATTGTCGGACGGACCAACGCGATACGCGTTGATAGCGCGAATGTCGGGCGTGTCTAGGCGACCGCCGCAGCGCTCGCGGACTGCCGATCCTGTCCGCACTTCCGGCACAGGCCCTGCGCCTCGACCATCACCCGCCGCAGCGTAAAGCCGGCCTCCGCCGCCGAGCCCGCAATCGCGCGCGTCACCTCGGCGTCCTCGATCTCTTCGCTGCGGCCGCAGGATTCGCAAATGAGCAGCATGCCGTGATGCGCATGGTCGAGGTGCTCGCAGGGCGCATAGGCGTTGAGGCTCTCGATCTTGTGCACGAAGCCGTGCTCCAGAAAGAAATCGAGCGTCCGGTACACGGTCGGCGGCGCGACCTGCTTGCCTTCGCGGCGGGACAGTTCCTCGAGGATCGCATAGGCGCCGAGCGGCGCGGCGCTGCCGGTGAAAATGTCCAGCACCCGCCGGCGAAGCGGCGTCAGCTGCGCGCCCTGGCGCAGGCAGGCGTCCTTGACCTGCGACGCCCAGGTCGCCGGGTCGTGATCACAGCCGCACGCGTTCGCCATCTCTTCCTCGTCAATCGCGCTTTTAGCACGAGCGCCGCCGCCCGTCGCCGGCGATCCGCCGGTCAGGGGTTGCGCGCCGCATTGTTATAACATAACACTCCGCGCCCGGGCTGGCGAGCCCGCCGCCCAAGGAGATGAACCCATGACAAAAAACCCCATCACGAAAGCGCTTCCTCTCGTCGCCGCAATCGCCTTTTGCACTCTTGGCGCGCCGGCGCTGGCCGACCCGGTGAAGGTCGTGGCGGCCGAGAATTTTTACGGCGACCTTGCGTCCCAGATCGGCGGCGACAATGTCGCGGTGACCAGCATTCTCTCGAACCCTGACGACGACCCGCATATGTTCGAGGCGAGCCCCGAGACGGCGAGGGCACTCAGCGACGCCAGGGTCGTCATCGTCAATGGCGTCGATTACGACCCCTGGATGGAGAAACTGCTCAGCGCCCACAAGGCGCCCGGCCGAAAGGAAATCATCGTCGGCGCGATGGTCGGCCACAAACCCGGCGACAATCCGCATCTTTGGTACGACCCGGCATACATGAAGGCCGCCGCCAAGGCGCTGGTCGCAGATCTCAGCGCAATCGACCCGGCGCACAAGGCCGAGTATGAACAGGGCCAGGCGAAGTTCCTCGATTCGCTGAAGCCCATGGACGACAAGATCGCAGCCATGCGCAAGTCCTACGCCGGCCAGCCGGTCACCGCTTCGGAGCCTGTGTTCGGCTACCAGGCCGGCCTGATCGGCCTCAAGGTCCACAACGAAAAATACGCCCTCGCGATCATGAACAACGCCGAGCCGACCCCCTCGGAAGTGGCCGGCTTCGAGAACGACCTCAAGGGCAAGAAGGTGAAGGCGATGCTCTATAACGCCCAGGCGAGCGAGCCGGCGGTGGCCAAACTCGTGGATTTAGCCAAGGCTAACGGCATCCCGGTCGTCGGGGTCTCCGAGACGGAGCCGCCGAACTCGACCTATCAGGCGTGGATGATGGGGCAGTTGGACGCACTCGACAAAGCGCTCGCCGGCCCGACCCAGTGAGCGCGCTTCGCTTCGACGATGTGACGATCAGGCTCGGCCGCCGGGACATTCTCTCGGCGGCGAGCTTCGTGGTCGAGGACCGCGAATTCATCGGCATGCTGGGCGCGAACGGCGCCGGCAAGACCACCCTCATGCGCGCCGCGCTCGGTCTCATTCCGGTCGCCTCCGGCGCGATCGGCGTTCTCGATGAGCCGGTCGCGCGCGGCAATCCCGCAATCGGCTACATGCTGCAGAACCGCGGCGCAATGGCGGGCCTCAGGCTCACCGGCTGGGACGTCGTCGCGAGCGCGGCGATCGGACGGCGCTTCGGCTTCGTGCGGCTCGACGGGGCGACGCGGCGCGAGATCGACTGGGCGCTCGACCAAGTCGGCGCGCGCGACCTCGCCCGCCGCTCGATCGGCGAACTTTCGGGCGGCGAGCTCCAGAAGGTGCTGTTGAGCGAGGCGCTGCTCGGGCGGCCGCGTCTCCTCCTGCTCGACGAGCCGCTGATCTCGCTCGACCCGGCGCATCAGAAGAACATCGTCGAGACCGCGCGGCGCATCTGCGACGATCTCAAGGTCGCGATTGTGTTCAGCGCGCACGAGCTCAACCCGCTGGTCAACGCCATCGACCGCGTTCTCTATCTGGGGTCGGGCGCGGCGGTAATCGGCCCGGTCGACGAGGTCGTGACCGGGCCGGTGCTGTCGCGCCTCTACGGCTCCGACATTGAAGTCGTCCGTATCAAGGATCGCTACTTCGTGATGGCAGGCGACGTCGACGTCGAACGCGAGGCCCATCGCCACGACCATCAGCATGGGGCGTCGCACGATCACGACGACGCCCATGTTTGAATACGATTTCATGCGTACCGCCTTCGCCGCCTCGGGGGTTGCAGCGGTTCTGGCAGGCACGGTCGGCTTCTTTCTCGTGCTGCGCGGCCAGACTTTCGCCGGCCACGCGCTCTCGCATGCCGGCTTCACCGGGGCGACCGGGGCGGTGCTGTTTGGCTTCTCGCCGCTCGCCGGCCTTGTCGGCTTCACTCTCACGGTCGGCGTCGGCATGGGGCTCTTCGGCGAAAAGCTCGCCCAGCGCGACGTGGCGATCGGCATGATGCTGTCGCTCGCGCTCGGCCTCGGCCTCCTGTTTCTGCATTTCTACACCGCCGCGGCGACGCAGGCGGCGGCGCTTCTGTTCGGCAACGTGCTCGGGGTCGACGAGTCCGCGTTGCTCACGCTTGTCCTGCTCGCGGTCCTGAGCCTGATGGCGCTGGCGCTGATCGGGCGCCCGCTTGTCTTCGCGTCCCTCCAGTCGGAACTGGCCGATGCGCGCGGCGTGCCGCTGCGCTTCGTCTCGGCGGCATTCCTGGCGATCGTAGCGGTCGCGGTCGCCGAATGCGCGCAGATCGTAGGCGTCCTGCTGGTGTTCACCCTGATGGTCGGCCCGGCGGCGGCGGCGATGAACCTGACCCGCCGCTTGGCCGCCGCCGTCGCGCTCTCGGCCGGGCTCGCGCTTGCAGAAGCCTGGGGAGGACTGACGCTCGCCTTCTATACCGACTGGCCAACAAGCTTCTGGATCACCGCGCTCTCTGGCATGGTGTTCTTCGGCGCGGCGGCGGCGAGGCGATTCGCGGGGTAGGGCGGAGGAAGGCCCTGATCCGGCCGACTGCGTCGGCCACCTTCTCCCGCAGGCGGGAGAAGGGTCGGGGTGAGGGCAAGCGAGCGTGGAATCCTCCGGCTATTTTCTCGATATCGAGCAGTCGGCGCTGGGCCGGCCATGGCGGCCGCGCCTCGACTCTGGCGGCGAATTGCGCGCGCTCGCTATCGCCCAAATCGGCGGGCAGGACGAACTGATCGCCCGCGTGCTGGCGGGGCGGGGCGTCGAGCCGGAGGCGGTCGGGCGCTACCTCGATCCGACGCTGCGGGACCTCATGCCCGATCCCTTCGTCATGCGCGACATGGAGCCGGCGACCGAACGGCTGAAGCGCGCGGTCGAGCGGGGCGAACGCGTCGCGATTTTCGGCGATTACGACGTCGACGGCGCCTGCAGCGCGGCCCTGCTCAGCGAAACCCTCGTCGCCTGCGGCTGCCAGACGATCATCCACATCCCTGACCGGGTCACGGAAGGCTATGGCCCGAACGTCGAGGCGATCACCGGCTTCGCGGCCCGGGGCGCGAAGCTCGTTGTCACGGTCGATTGCGGCGCCGTCAGCCACGAGCCCTTCGAGCACGCGCGCCGCCTCGGCCTCGACGTGATTGCATTCGATCATCACCAGGCGCCCGAGACGCTGCCGCCGGCGCTCGCGCTCGTCGATCCCAACCGACAGGACGATCTCTCCGGGCTCGGCAATCTTTGCGCCGCCGGCGTCGTCTTCATGGCGTGCGTGGCGCTCAATCGCGCGCTGCGCGACAGCGGCTTTTTCATCGGGCGGAAACCGCCGGATCTCATCGCCGCGCTCGATCTCGTGGCGCTCGCGACGGTCGCCGACGTCGTGCCGCTGACCGGCCTGAACCGGGCCTTCGTCGTCAAGGGGCTTCAGGTGATGCGGCAGCGCCGCCGGCCGGGGCTGACGGCCCTGTTCGACGTCGCCGGCGCCGATGGTCCGCCGCGGCCCTATCATCTCGGCTTCATGATCGGGCCGCGGATCAACGCGGGCGGGCGGATCGGCGACGCGGCCCTCGGCGCGCGGCTGCTCACGACCTCGGACGAGATCGAAGCCCGCGACATCGCGGCCGAACTCGACCGACTCAACCGCGCCCGCCAGCTGATCGAGATCGAGGCGCTGGCCGAGGCGGAGGCCGAGGCCCTGTTTTCGCTCGGACTCGAGGAGCGCGGCGCGGCGGTGGTGGTCGCCGGCGCGAACTGGCCGCCGGGCGTCGTCGGCCTGCTGGCGGCGCGGCTCAAGGAGCGGTTCGGCCGTCCGGCCTTCGCGTTCTCGCTCGCCGGCGGACATGCGACCGGGTCCGGCCGTTCGATCGCGGGCGTCGATCTCGGCAAGGCGGTGCGCGCGGCGGTCGACGCCGGGGTGCTGGTCAAGGGCGGCGGACATGCGATGGCGGCGGGCGCAACGCTCATCAGCGAACGGCTCGGCGAATGGCGCGCCTTTCTCGAGGAGCGGCTCGCCGGGCCGGTCGCCCGGGCGCGGGCCGAAGCGAGCCTTCATATCGACGCTGCGATGACGGCCGGCGCCGCGACGGCCGAGCTCGCCCACCGGCTCGAGGCCGCAGGTCCCTATGGCTCCGGCAATCCCGAGCCGGTTTTCGTCCTGCCGCGTCATCGCGTGACGGACGTGATGGCCGTCGGCGCCGATCATTTGCGGGTGCGCGCCGTCGCCGGCGACGGCGCCGTCGTCGAGGCGATCGCCTTCCGCGCCGCCGGCAAGCCGCTCGGCGAGGCGCTGACCCGGCTCCGCGGCTCGCCCGTCCATCTCGCCGGCACGCTTGGCCTCAACCGCTACGGCGGGCGCGAGCGGGCGCAGCTGCGACTGGTCGACGCCGCCGAGGCGGGGCGGTAGGCGGCGGATGGAACGCGCGTGAGGCGGAGGCCAACGCTCGCCTGTAACTCCCTGTTATCGGCCAAAAACAGGGAGAATTGAGCGCGTAGGGCTCGCTCTTGCGGCGGAAAGGCGTTTGGTTTCAAAAGGATGACCGAAACCAGGCATGCGCGGCAGAACAGGACCGCAGCAGGTCCATAACAGGGCGCTAACAGGCGGCGAGGCTTCCGCCGCTGACCGCCCGTCCCCCTCAACGCGACAGTCTCGGGCGTTGTTTGGCCAGCGCCGCCCGCGGCGGGCTTTCGCGAGCTCCGGAGGCCTACGCCGCCAAAGCGGCCTTCCCGGCGCGGCGGCGAAAAGCGAGCCCTCCGAGCCCGACGAACCCCAGGCCCATCATCGCCCAAGTGGACGGTTCCGGCACGGCGGTTGCGGATCCGCTGGCGATGTAACGCGTTAGACCATAGAGCGGGATGTAGCAGCTATATGAGAGCGCGCACTCCCATGAAGGTCCAGGCGAGCCGCCGACAATGGGGTTGCTAAACGCTGGGATGCCCAGATTGTCGGCGAATGTAAGATGCAAGTCCTGTTGGTAGTTAATCTGAAAATCGACGGAATTTGCGGTGGTCGCAATGGTAATGTTGGCGTCGCTCGGGTTGTAATCAAACCCCGGCAGCGTGCCCCCCGCCGTCGTCAGGAGATTGTAGTTATTTTCCAAATACCCATAGACGTTGATTGTGAAGTGGCCGAACACCATTCCGCCGTCGTCGAACGTTCCGTTGACGAGCCAGGTCACATCCGCTTTCGCCGGGCCGGACAGCGCGAAGCCTGCCGCTGCGAGTATGGCCACTTTCAGCAATGCAGATCGAAGCTTCATGACCCGCCCCCAATTGCCGCACCGACAGTCCCGTGCGTCGCCGCGAGGAAAACTTAATTATCGTTAACATAACGGGGATAAAGAGTCAACAGCTAAACTTTGTCGCGCCATGGGATCGGCCGCCCGCCAATTGGCGCTCGAGACAACCCGAAGTACACTCGCGGCCGATTGAAGGAGGATCCATGGGCGCCGTTCCGGAACGTCCGCAAGCCCCGGCCA
This sequence comes from uncultured Alphaproteobacteria bacterium, assembly GCA_963721905.1. Classification (GTDB taxonomy): domain Bacteria; phylum Pseudomonadota; class Alphaproteobacteria; order Rhizobiales; family Beijerinckiaceae; genus Roseiarcus. The sequence goes on along the minus strand of CAVRMF010000022.1, from coordinate 104,540 downwards.
GGCATCGGCTTGACGTCGGCGCCTACTACCGGATGGCCGAGGCCGGCATCCTTTCCCATCCCCAGCGTGTCGAGCTGATCGACGGAGACGTCTTCGACCTGAACCCGATCGGCAGTCCGCTCGCCGCCGTCACGAGAAGGCTCGAGCAGCAGTTCGCCCGCGCCGTCGCCGACGGCGTTGTCCTCATCAGCGTCCAGAATCCCTTACGTCTCGACGCCTATAACGAGCCCCAGCCGGACTTCGTGGCCTTAGCCCCGAGTCCCGACGCCTATGCCGCCTCCCATCCCGGGGCGGCCGCGCACCTTGGCATGGGGGATGTCGGCGCCAAGCCAATAGCTCATCACCGGAGGTCCGCCGATCTGGGCTATTCCCGAAAACAGCCCCGATATCATTCCGACCGCGACCGTCGCCGCCGCGTGTGGCCGGCCGCGATAGCGCCAGTCCGACAGCAGCAGCGCGAGCATCGCGGAGGCGATCACGGCGATGAGCCAGCGCAAACTGATCGGGGCGAAGCGCGTCAGAATGGCGGCGCCGGCGGGAATGCCGACCAAGGCCCCGATCAACATGAGGGAAATGTCTCGCCGATCGCTCAATCTCCACGCGGAGGGAATGAGATAGCTTGCAAAGACGCCGTCGATGACGAGTAGAAGCGGCGGCGCCAGCTTCGGTCCCGCCAACGCGCCGGCGAGTGGAACAAAAATCAACGCGGCTCCAAATCCCGAAAAGCCTCGCGCCATGCCCGCCACGAGGGCGGCGAGCATCAGAAGCGCGAGCGTTGGAGCGTCAATGGCGGGAAGCCAGTTCATGCCCTCTTCCTAGCACTTGATGCCCGCGCATTGCGGCGGCGATAATTTTGTCTGGATCGGCCGTCCGCATGAAGGGCTGTGATTGCTGATTGTGCTCTTCGAGGAAGCGGTTGATGGCGTGCTCGTTCGCCTGAGATCCGATGCCTGGCTTCGGCGATGCCCTATCGGCGCTGTAGGCCCTAGGTCCAACGATACCGGAACGTCGCTTCGATGAACAATCGACCGAACCTCAAACCCGTCGAGGGAAAGTCCCGACGTCGACAGGCAACTTTTCACCGGCGGCAACAAGGCAATGTCTCCCGGCTGGAAGGCGCGAGGATTTCAATCTATGAGAGCCGTTCAAGAACCGCTTTCCGCATCGTGAGGGCAAACGGCCTATGGCTACAGAGCAAATCGCACGGCGGGCCGACGCGCCAACCACAACCGAGTCTTCTCATCCCGACATGATCCGCATCGCCGGCGGCGCGTTCCGAATGGGATCGGACAAGCATTATCCCGAAGAGGCTCCCGCTCATCGCGTGACCGTCGACGACTTCTGGATCGACCGCGCGCCCGTCACCAACCGGAAGTTCAAGGAGTTCGTCAAGGCGACGGGCCATGTCACCTTTGCGGAAATCCCGCCTGATCCGAAGAACTATCCCGGCGCGCTTCCGCACATGATCTTCGCCGGCTCTCTCGTCTTCACCCCGCCGAAACATCCGGTCAACCTGACAGACTGGAGTCAATGGTGGACGTTCCTCAAGGGCGCCGACTGGCGGCATCCGTACGGTCCGAACAGCAATATCAACGCGCTCGACAATCACCCTGTCGTGCACGTCGCATTCGCCGATGCGCTCGCCTATGCAAAATGGGCGGGTAAGGACTTGCCGACCGAAGCCGAGTGGGAATTCGCCGCGCGAGGCGGCCTCGACAACGCCGAGTTCGCCTGGGGCGATGAATTCACGCCGGGCGGAGAGTATCGGGCCAATACCTGGCAGGGAAACTTCCCGCACCAAAATCGCGGCGACGACGGGTTCGACCGCACCTCGCCCGTGCTGTCGTTTCCGCCCAACGGCTACGGCGTTTACGACATGATCGGCAACGTCTGGGAGTGGACCACCGACTGGTACACGCGGAAGCACGAGGCTGACGCTTCGAAGGCATGCTGCATCCCGCAAAACCCGCGCGGCGCCCGCGAGGAAGCGAGCTACGACCCCGGCCAGCCGGAAGTTAAAATACCGCGCAAGGTCATCAAAGGCGGCTCGCATCTCTGCGCGCCGAACTACTGCCGCCGCTATCGTCCGGCCGCCCGCCATGCGGAACCAGTGGATACATCAACGAGCCACGTCGGATTCCGATGCGTCATTCGAGCCGGGAGAGAAACGTCATGAGCGACAGGGATGACAACGACCGAAGTATCGACCCAAAACGTCGCAACGTCTTGCTTACCGGCGCGGCGCTTGCCGTCGCTTCGGCGTTGAGTTTCGCGGCGGCCGTTCAAGGCGGCGGATTGGATGGTGAGGACGGTTAGGCGGTTTGGAAGAGCGTAGTGAAAGCTCCACTTTTGGCGGCAACGGACTGCTGCGCCGCTCGCTATCTACTCATTAGAGATCGTTGAGGATAACGAACATCTTGATATCATTATTGATTCTGCGTGGGAGAGTTGCCCTGCTAGGGCAATTACAATGAGCGCTGGTTCAATGTTGATGGGTCATGATCCGTGAAGCTCAGGCAAATGGCCCAGGGGCTGTCGATGCAGCCCGTCGCCAGCTCGATCCGGCAGACCTTGCTCCAAAGAGGATCGATCTTCGATTTTGGTCCCTGGGGCCTTTAGTCGCAGCGAAAAGTGCTTTTGACCTGTTTCAGCTCATGGGCCAGACGCAACACCCTCCGGAAGTGCGTCAAACTTTCAAAAATCCTTTTGATAAACAACAAAATCGACGTAGACTTACTACGTTCAGGCCCGGTTCAGCGGCGAACGCGATTAATCTGACAATCGCCGGGCACCCTGGAGGAAACTATGATTCCGCGTCTCATTCCGAGCGGCGTTCTCGCCGCCATAGCCGGTGTCGCGATGGCGGTAGCCGTATCATCCAGCCCGTCTTTCGCGTTCACCTTATCATCGCCGTCTCTCAGCGAGCAAGTCATCAAGGCCGACGTTCAGCAGGTTTACTATTACTACCGTCGACGCTATTATGGGTACCATCGCCATTATTACTACCATCACTATTACCATCGTCCCTATTATTACCATCATTACTATCATCCATATTACTATCATCCCTATTACTACCATCGCTATTACTACCATCCTTATTACTATCGTCCCTATTTTTACCATCCCTATTTCTATTAGGACCCATTAGAGACCCTATTAGCTTCGCTGCCGTTGGAACTAGCTGAGGACATTTTCCGAGGGGCGCTGACGGGCGCGCATGTCGGCTTTGCCGCCGTCTGAGGGAGGCACAGAGGCGCAGCTCACCCCTGGGCTGCCTTGCCAACCGTTCGACCTTGGACGATGCAGGATGTGGTGGCGGCCGCGACCAGTTTGATGGAGGTTGCGACGAAAACGCCGTTCGTCTCTATCAGGTGCACTGGCCTTGACGCCTGGCTTTGACCAATCCACAATTTCATCGTTTTTAATAATCCCATAGAAAGGGCAATGAGGATCGAATACTCGTAACGATTACAGGCGAATCTAGGACGTCACTGCAACGAAAAGGCCGCTCGAAGATAACCTATCTGGCGCCCCTATTGGTTATAATCGTAACGATCCCCGCTCCGACAAACATGATCACAGACGCGAGTAGCATCACGATGCCTGCATCCCATGCAAATACAGCCATGACGGACCTCCACTCACAGGATCAATAATGTATTCGTGTCCATGTCCATACCTCCTTAGAGTTTTGGACGTGACGCGCGACGGAATTTTCGCGTCCGCCTGACAAGCAACCATGGTCCAGAAATCGACGCCGCCATAGGTTCGGAAAGTACCCACACCCTCCAAGGGCAGGGCGATGAGTAGAATCCGACCCTTACCGTTCGGCTTCAGTCAAGCACGTGGCGTGGATCTGCGCCGTTCGACTGCGGACCTGTTTTGGACCTGTTTCAGCTCAATGGCTGAGCGCAGCAGCCCGCCGACTATCCTCAATTTCAAAAATCGGACCACGCCTTTCTTTCGCTAGATGCGAGATCCATCATCCAAAAACCACATAGCTGGAGTACTATGATGGAGCGCAACTAAGGAGACGCAATCGTGTGGTCAATTACCTGTTGACTCTGGCACTTAATATCAACGCATATGCGATAGTGGAAGCAGCCAATGAGGAAGAGGCAAAGAAGAAGGGTACCGATTTGAAATTTGATTGTAATCTATCGCCCGTGGATAATTATGGAAAGATAATGCCCATAGTGCCATTTTATTATGGTGACGTGGACGCGGAAGTGGTGGATGTGGAATTGTATGAATATGCGCCGAATATACAGACCTTATTGCAGGAAGAGCGATTTCAGAGATCCTTGCGTGAAAAGGGTAAGAAAAACTGATGAACTGGCCAAAGTCGGAATACCACGTAGATGGTATTGGAATGAATTGAGACGTAAACAAGCACAATGGCAATTTATGAAGTGACGTACTCGACTAAAACAACACCCCGCGATGAGCTGTCGTTCTCGGATATCGTTTTGGTAGAGGCTGAGTTGCATGAACAATTGTACACGAAAGTAGTTGACACGCTATTGCGCACACTAGGCCCTTCGGGCAATTATTATGTGGATAGCATCGGAGATAATCCATATGAGCCGCATCCTAAGAAGCGAATCGCAAAGAAGACGGTCAAAGACTACAGCGATATAGTGAGCGCAATTAACACACTTATTTCGAAGCGCAACCAAGGATTATGATGGTGGGGCCGGTGCCAGAAAGCTTGTAACGCCAAATCGAGGCGTGATATAACACTGAGCCGCTGCCAAGATCCTATTTCTCCTTAAACCTCAGATCCAGGTATGAGCTTGTCGAAGACTGCGTTATCTTCGCTAGCCGTTCATCAGGATCCTCTGTGTCACCCCCGTGATAGTAAGCAACCAATGATCCTTCATTTCCGATGAGATAGATAGCTTTGTAGTTAGCGCAATTAATACGCGTATTCGAGCCAACCAATGATTATGATAGTGCGGCCTTGCTACGGGCGCGCCCAGCGAGGCCGCGCGCCACATAGTAGGTCATCGTGGCAGGGCCCTCCATCATTCGCCAAGGACCTGCGCATTGCTCGGCGGTTCAAAAACCACCGTCACCCTCCGACTTCCACAAGCCGGACACATGAGGCGCGACTCCAGCCGTGAAAGAGGAAAGTTTGGCCCGCGCGTAGCGACCAGCGTCTCGAGGTCAAGCTGCTTGCGATAAACGCACCGGCGCATGGATCTCGTGCCCTCGCGATAGCCATCGGCGCAGCGCATGTGCACCTTCCAGCCGAGGCTTCGCGCCATGCCCAGTGTCTCGACTTCCATGAGAACAGAAGTGGAACATTCGGCTGGCTCTGGTCAAGCCTTATGCGCCGTCGGTGAGATGTGAAGGCGTGCGTTTTCTGGCGTGAAATTTCTGGCGATGTTCCCCTACGCGACGGATTGCCTTTTTGTGATAGTTTCCGTCAATCGGGATGGAGAGCTAGCGTATGTTGCTGGATAAACCCATTACCTGGGCTTCGGCTTGGGCTGTGGGGCTTGGATTGGCTGGAGAGTATTCCTTGCTCTCGCTAATCGAAGATTATTCAGTTGTGCTCAAAGTCACAACATTGATATGCGCTGTGGGAGCCTTGTTTGTCCTAGAGTTCCGTGTTTGGCTTGACCGACAAATGAAATATTTGTTCGTTCGTTTGATCACGACCTTTTCTATCGTATACGTATTATTTATTGGCTTTGCCCTCTATCATTGGATTGACCATACGATAAAACATAATACGTTGTCCTATTTATATATCGAAAGCGGGGACTTGATTGATAGAAAGATACCACTTGAGCCTGGTGCAACTATTCAATTGAAGCAAGAAGAGGTCGACAAGTTCATCAAAGATACAACGTCATGGGAAGATAAAACATCTAAGTGGCTTCTCGAGAATATCGGCCCAGCCGCCAGGGAACGATTCGCAGACAAGTCTGCCATTCCGTCGTATTGTTGGGGGCCGTTCAACGATTCGCTTATGCTGGTTTGCGATTTTCGATACGATGTGGTCAAGAACAGACTTGTCGCTGAAAAAAGGAATTTGTCAGCGTTAATGGAGACGTCAGCGTATGAATAAATAGAGTAGGGGAACATCGCCAAATTTCCTCCTGAAAAACGGAATCCGTGCTATGGTCTTGTCCGCACGCCGGATCGAAGCCGCGTCTTGCGAGCCGCCCAGGACGAAAAGAAGGGGGGAGAAAATTCTTGGTCGGAAACCCCGTAACCCCTTGCGGACGAACAAAAACAGCAAATGCAAGCAATATCGGTCTATAGAAAAAAGGGAGAAAAACTATGAATAAGTCCATCATTGCACAAAGCGTGTTGCTTCTGGCGCTAGGCTCATTGATCCCGACGCAGGCAGAAGCGGCGCGCGCTCAGGTTCATCGCGGCGGCGGCGCACACGTCAACCGCAACATGCACGTGAACCGGAATATGAATGTAAACCGGAACATGCATGTCAATCGAAATGTGAACGTCAACAGAAACGTGCACGTCAACGGCTATCACGGCGGCGCCTACCATGCAGGCGCGTGGGCCCGGCCCTATCGCTGGGCGCCAGGCGGGGCAATTGCGGCAGGGGCGGCGATCGGCTTCGTCTCCGCGGCGAGCGCCGCCGCCTGGGCCGGCGCACCGCCACAGCCGGGGCTCTGCTGGTACTACACCGACCCCAGCCAACGGAACGGCTTCTGGGACAATTGCCAGTAGCGCGTAAGGGTTAGATCGGGACTTCGAGCGCGGGATCGCCTGGGAGGGCAGGTAAGCGTGTGCGCTTGGACTCCGCTCGGGCTCTCGGCACAGCGAGTGGAACCTTCAAGGAACAGTAACGAGCGAAGCCGAGCCCGGCGAAACCGAGCACCATCATCGCCCAGGTGGAAGCTTCGGGGACGGCGGGAGGGGGAGCGGCGACGGTGAGCGTGCCCAGGTCGAGAATATAGACGCCGACAGAGAATATCGGAGCCAATTCCGTGCCCGTGTAGAGTTGGGGGCTCAGCATACCGGCACATGTGGGTGGAAGACAACTTTCATCGACGGGGGTAACACCAAGGGTCGTAAACCCGCCGCCAATGGCCTCGGACCAAAAAGTCACGTCTGGGACAGCCGAATCTACGCCGGCAACGTTCTCAACGCCATCTGTAACCGCAACATTCGTTCCAAACCCTGTAATAAAACTCGTCGGCGTTGGGTCGCTCGACATGGCCCAACTCGCACTATCCCCAGTTAATTCGCCTGTGCCGATCCAGCTGAAATCCAGCACCGTTAGTTCGGCGCCCATAGCCTCGAGCATCGCGGCCGGGGAAACCAAGCCAACAAGCACTAATCCCGGCAAACCAAGTAGGGCAAAGAGTTTGGTTTTCATATTAGCCTCGCTGCCGCAAAACCCCATGAGCACCTTGCACAAATCAATGGCGCTTTTATGACGCAAGCGGATTACGGTGATAGGGTGGACGGCGCCCCGAACGGCATCAGCGCGCCAAGATGGTCGTTGTCATCAACCCATCTGAAGGGAAGCTCGACCGCGCCAACGACGGCCACAAGGTCGCTGGCGCCGGTCGTTTCATACGCTCACCGCATTTATCTTATACGGTCCGCTCCGCTAGTCGCCAGTTTTTGCATGACCTAATTCTCGCTCAACAGCCGGACGCCTGCGGAGCGCGGCGCCGGACGGACGAGACGGAAGGAGTGGAATCATGGGCGAGCTCACCGGAAAAGTCGCAGTCGTCACCGGGGCGTCGAAGGGGATCGGCGCAGCGATCGCGCGAGCCCTGGCCAAAGCGGGGGCAGCTGTGGCGGTCAATTACGCTTCGAACAAGGCCGACGCCGATCGGGTGGTCGGCGAGATCTTCAAAACCGGCGGCAAAGCAGTCGCGATCCAGGCGGATGTCGCCAAACGCGCCGATGTGAAGCGGCTGTTCGATGAGACCAGAGAAAAGCTTGGCCGGCCCAATATCCTCGTCAACAACGCGGGCGTCTACAAGTTCGGTCCCCTCGAGTCGCTGACAGAGGAGGATTTCCATCGCCATTTCGACACCAACGTATTGGGCGCGATCCTCGCCACCCAGGAGGCCGTGAAGGCCTTCGACGGCTCAGGCGGCAGCGTGATCAACCTCAGCACCATCTCGAGCACAAACCCGTCGCCGAACTCCCTCCTTTATTCCGCCTCGAAAAGCGCGATCGACACGATCACGCGCGAATTGGCCATTGAGCTCGCCGGCAAGGGAATTCGAGTGAACGCCATCGCGCCCGGCATGACCGAGACCGAAGGCTTCGCCGCGGCGGGCTTGAGCGCAGAATCGGCCAAGGCGTTGGGCTTCTCCCTGCCTATGGGGCGGCTCGGCCAGCCGGAGGACATCGCCCGGGTCGCGCTGTTTCTGGCGTCGGACCAATCCGCGTGGGTGACCGGCGAGCGCATTTCGGTCTCGGGCGGACAAAGATAACGAGCGCGCTATCGCGGCGGACATGGGGAACTCCGGTCCGATCATTGCATCCGTTCGGGTCGGCGGCCGATCGGTTGATCGCGACGCTGCGGCCTGAGCGGATAAGGAAATCGACGATGAAGCGCGAGCAGCTGACCGAGAAGATCCTCGACATCAAGCGCGAGAAGGGTTGGAGCTGGAAGTATGTCTCCGAGGAGATAGGCGGCATGTCGCCTATTCTCGTGGTCGGCGCGCTGCTCGGCCAGATGAGGCTGCCGAAGGCCCTGGCCGAGAAGGCCGGGAATCTATTCGGCCTCGCCGACGTCGAAAAGCAGATGCTCAACGAGGTTCCGATCCGCGGGACGCCGATGCCGCCGACCGACCCGCTTCTCTACCGGTTCTATGAGCTCATGATGGTCAACGGCCCGGCGCTGAAGGCGCTGATCGAGGAGGAATTCGGCGACGGGATCATGTCCGCGATCGACTTCGATCTCGCGCTCGACCGGTTGCCTCACGCGAAAGGAGACCGCGTGCAGCTGATGATGAGCGGCAAATTTCTGCCCTACAAATACTATGGCGCCGAACAGGGCGTGCCCGAGTATGGATTCAGGGAGGACTGATCGTGCCGAGACACTGCGCAGGTTACTGCGCCCCGTAATTCTCGCCGATCGAAAAGGCGCAGATGCGCGAGAGGTGCGTATAGGGCAGGCCGGTCTCTTTCGCCCAGGCGTTGAACTGCTCCTGAACGAGCTTCAGGTCGCGCTTGGACTTGACCTCCTCCGCGATGTCGAGGCCGGCCCGGCGGAGACAGGCGACGACGTCCTTCGAGGCGACGAATCCGTCCCAGCCGAGAAACCTCAAGAGCATCTGGCCGGTGTTCCCGCCCAGGCGATCGCCGCGCTTTGCGAGCTTCTCGAGCAGCCCGACCTCGTCGGACGACGGCCATTTGGCGAGGAAGGCGCCGAAGCTGCCATGCTCCTTGGCGACGTCCCGCACGAAACGGGCGTTGGCCTTCACTGAGAGGATCTTCGCGCCGTTGCGTACGATGCGCGTGTCCTTCGTCAGCCCATCCCAGAAATCGTCCGGCTCGAACGAGAGGCGGGCGGATTCGAAGCCCAGGAAAGCCTCCTCGAAGCCGGACCATTTCGACTCGATGACGCTCCAGGCGAAGCCCGCCGAAAAGACCCGCTTCGTCATTTCGGCCAGCACGCGGTCATCCCTAAGCGCGGCGAGGGCTTTTGGGTCGGGCTTCGGCGGCATGAGGCGATCGAGCGCCGCGGCGCCGCCCTTGCGCTGTTCCGCGCGGATGCGAATGGCTTCAAAGGAAATCACGCTTCTTTTCCGCCCGCAGAGCTCGTTTGCGACATAGGCAGATCTCGCCGGAAGGTTGCAATCGCCCGCGTATGCGCACGCAGGCGAGCGTCAGGCGCCGCCGCCCCCCTGGAAGGCCGCATGTGCAACCCTCCACGGCGTGAAGCACGATCGCGCCAAGGTTGCAGGATCGCAACAGCAATGCGAATTCTGTGTGACGCTCGACCGCCGCCATTGACTTCGCTCTCAGGCCGTAGCTAGATCGGCGTTGCTAGCGAGCAGGTAGACAATCCTCGCGAGCAGGCGCTAGACGAAAGCGAGGTATAGGGCGCGCCAGAATCCCCGATCATACGGACGCGGGGTTTGTGCTGAGCTTATACAGTGAACACAGTTCTTTGCAGCGACCTCCAAGGACGAGGAGAGCACTTCTCCCCGTCCTTTTCGTTTGGAGCAAAAGTTGGGCTGGCGCCGTTGCCTTCCGCAGGCAGGGTTGCCAATCGAAGTCGGAGGGGCAGTGGTGTTCGTTAATCTTACCCCGCTCGAGACTGATCGAGACGCGTGACTTTCGACCGAGCGCGGCTAGAGTGACGACCCGAAAGTCGAAGGGTCCGCATCTGCTTCGGCTGGCGCGTCCGTGCGGAACGGGCGCGCCCTGCCAACGGCAAAAACGGCGCGATTCCGATCGACGACTTCTTCCGGCGCGCTTGAGGCCCGCAACCCATGAATCGTTCGATCCTCGCGTTCGCCGCCGCGCTCGCGGCAAGTCCGGCGTTCGCGGCGCAGGACTATCCTACCGGCTTGTTCGAGAATTCGCCCGTCGTTCCCTCCGGGCCGCAAGACGCGACCGTTCCTTCTGGAGCGCCAGGCGATGCCGATCCTTTTGGACCTCCGAACGCAGACGAGCCTATGGACGATTATTGCGCTGGCGTCGCCTCCCGGACCTTTCGCAGTCTGGCGGAGGTCAGGCAGGCGCACGACCGGTGCAGTCGCGTTCACAACGCCGTCCCGCTGTCGCCGCCCGCCGAGGACCAGCCCGATTAGCGCATGACAGGAGGATCCACGAGCGGTCGCCCCTCCGGCAAGGCCTCCCGCCAGTTCCCGCGGCTTGCGTCGCTCCAGTTCCGCGGACCCAACTCACGCCGCAGAATGGGCCTTCGCGGTCAGATCAACGCCCAGCGCTTTCATGACGGCGAGCGTCGTCTTCAATGTCGGATTGCCGTCGGCGCTGAACGAGCGGTAGAGCTGCTCGCGGGAAAGACCGGTCTGCCTTGCTATCTCGGCCATTCCCTTGGCGCGGGCGACGACGCCCAAGGATTTGGCGATGAACGCCACGTCGCCGGTTTCAAGGGCGTCGGCCAAGAAAGCGGCGACTTCGCCGTCGTCGACAAGAGCGGCGGCGGGATCGTAAGCCGTCAATTTCTCAGCCATCGCTTTCGCTCCATTCTTTGGCTAGTCGTTTCGCCGTCGCGACGTCGCGCGCCTGACTGGACTTGTCGCCGCCGCACAGCAAAACGGCGAGGGCGGCACCTCGCCTCTGGAAATAAACCCGGTAGCCGGGACCATAGTGAATCCTGAGCTCGCTCACTCCCTCGCCTATCGGAGCGACGTCGCCGGGCAGACCTTCGGCCAGACGCAAGAGCCTCGCCGCTATGATGGTTCTCGCTCGCCGGTCCCGGAGCCGCTCGTTCCACAACCGAAAGGTTTCTGTTTGCCGGAGCTCGAGGGCCATCGAACCGTGTAGTCTATAAACTACACTATGTCAAATGCGCCCGATGCTTGGGTTGGTTCAGCCCTTCGCTGCGGGGGTGGCCGCGAGGTCAGTCCCGGAAACCTCGCGCAGCAGCGCGCGAAGCCCGACGGTGCGCTGTTCACCGAAAACAGTTGCAAATCGGATTTGCGCCTGGCTCCAACCCTTGCGAGCGGCGCCCAGCCGCTCGATACCCCCCTTCGTCAGCCGGAGCTCCCTGCTGCGGCGATCGGTCCGCCCAGACGCGATGCGGAGAAGGCCTTCGCGCGCCAGCGGCAAGACGTTCCGGCCCAGCGTGGTGCGGTCCATCACCAGTTCATCGGCCAAAGCATTGATCGTCATCGGACCCAGCCGCCTGAGTTTGGCAAGGATCGAGAATTGGGTGATGCGCAAGCCCGCGGGCGTCAGGTGCTGGTCATAGAACTGGGTGATGTGACGGGCGGCCTGGCGGATCGCCAGGCAAGTGCACTCCTCAGGTCCCTTGGCGGTATCGGTCCGCATTGCGGCGCCCTTGTCTTGATTTATGCGCATATGCGCTTATGTGCGCGCATATACGCCTATGTCAACTCCCGCTCGTCATTCGGGCGATCAGGCAAAAGGAGTCTCCTCCATGACTGCGACGCGATCCGTGATTTTCGCCACCCCGGTCCGCACGGCGATCGGAACCTTCGGCGGCAGTTTGAAGGACGTGCCGGCGGCTGACCTGGGCGCCGTCGCCATCAAGGGCGCAATTCAGCGCGCCGGCATCGAGCCCGCCGAGATTGGCACGGTGGTGATGGGAAACGTCGTCCAGGCGGGCGCCAAGATGAATCCCGCCCGTCAGGCCGCCGTTCATGGCGGAATTCCCGTCGCCGTCCCCGCCCTGACCGTGAATCGCGTGTGCGGGTCCGGAGCCCAGGCGATCGTGTCGGCGGCTCAGGAAATCATGCTGGGAACCGTGGACAGCGCGATCGCCGGCGGCATGGAGAATATGGATCTCGCGCCGTATCTCATCACCAAAGGACGCTGGGGCTATCGGATGGGCGGCGGAGAGATCGCCGATAGCGTGCTTCGCGACGGCTTGAACGACGCCTTCTCCGATGCTCATTCAGGGTGGCACACCGAAGATCTCGTGCGCGAGTTCCAGATCAGCCGCGAGGCGCAGGATGAATGGGCATGGCGATCGCAGCAACGGTTCAGCAAAGCTCAGGCCGCGGGAAGATTCACGGCCGAGATCGTTCCGGTCCCGTTGGCCTCTCGCAAAGGCCCGGCGAGCTTCGAGAAGGACGAGCATAACCGGCCGGCCACCACCCTCGAGACGCTTGCCGCATTGAAGCCGGCGTTTCGAGAGGGCGGGACCATCACCGCCGGCAACGCGCCAGGTTTGAACAGCGCGGCCGCCGCCATGGTGCTGGCCGACGCCGAGTTTGCGGACCGGCGCCATCTGGCGCCCGTCGCCCGGCTCGTCTCATATGGCATCGCCGCCGTGGAGCCCGGCATGTTCGGTCTCGGACCAATCCCGGCAGTCCGCCAGGCGCTCGAGCGGGCCGGATGGAAAATCAGTGATGTTGAGCGGGTCGAGATCAACGAGGCGTTTGCCGCTATCGTGATCGCCGTTGTGCGCGAACTCGGCTTGCCGGAGGGCATTGTCAATGTCGAGGGCGGCGCAATCGCCCATGGCCATCCGATCGGCGCGACCGGAGCCATCCTCACGACACGCCTCATCCATTCCATGCGGCGGGATGGGCTCAAGCGTGGCGTTGTCACCCTCTGTATCGGCGGCGGCCAGGGTATCGCCCTCGCCATCGAGATCCTTGCCTGACGCTTCCGCCCGCCGCGGTTGAGTCAAAAAAATGGACGTCTTTCGACGCCCTATGCGGGGAGGTGGAGGCCGCATCCTTGACCTTCTCCCCCGCGCGCGGGGGAGAAGGAATAGCGCAATGCGATCGTCGGCGCGGACTATTCGCCTTCCGCTCCGATCGCGTAGGCGGTTTCGCCGTGGACCGCGTCGTCTCCGACTTTCAGGGTCGCTTCATCCATTCGCAGCGGCACGATAAACGAGATGACCTTCAGGATAATGTAGGTCAAGATCGCGTTGTAGACGATGATGAACACCGCGCCATAGAACTGCAGCAAGAGCTGGCCGGGGTTGCCGAAGAACAGGCCGGTCACGTTGACGCCGGGCGCGTCCTTCTCGGTGCCGATATATTGCAGCATGGCGGGGTTGGCGAGGACGCCGACCAGCAGGCCGCCGGTTATGGCGGCGACGCCGTGGGTGGAGAAGACGCTCAGCGTATCGTCCACTCTCATCATGAAGCTGGTCTTTTGCAGCCAGTTCATGCTCATCCACGGAATGATGCCGGCGGCAATGCCGATGATGATCGCGCCCCAGCCATCCACGTAACCGGCGGCGGGGGTGATCGCCACGAGGCCCGCGATCATGCCGTTTACGGCGCCGAGCACCGACGGCTTGCCGTAGGCCATCTTGTCCATCACCGTCCAGACCAGCAGGGCGACTGCAGTCGCGGTGTTGGTGTTGAGCACCGCGGCGCCGGCATCGGCGTTGGCGAAGTAGGGGTCGCCGCCGTTGAAGCCGTTCCAGCCGAGCCACAGGATGCCGGCCCCGACCAGCGTGATGAGCAGGCTATTGGGCGGGAAATGGTCGCGATCGGCCTGAAGCCGCGGACCGACCATCCAGGCGGCGACGAACCCGGAGGTTCCGGCGGCGAGATGGATGACGTAGCCGCCGGAGAAGTCCGCCACGCCGAGGCCCGCGAGCCAGCCGCCGCCCCACAGGCTGAACGCCCCAACTGTGTAGACGAGCGTCATCCACACCGGGCAGAAGATCATCCACGCCGAGAAGTTCATGCGGCCAAGAACGGAGCCGGCCAGGATGATGACGGTGATGGCGGCGAACACGAACTGGAAGAAGATAAGCGTCGCCATCGGAAAGGCGAGCGGCGGCATGCCGGACGCCGCGGCGGGAATTGTCGCCTGTCCCGTCGTGTACAAGGCCGATGTCGCCGGGCTCGGCACCCCGACGAACGAGAACCATTGCGGCCCGAACCCCATGTTGTAGGCCCAAAGAACCCAGACGACGAGCACCGAAGCAAAGGCGTACATCGACATGAAGGCGGAGTTGATCGCCCATTTCTTCTTGACGATGCCGCCGTAAAGGACCGTCAGTCCGGGAATGCTTTGCAGGCCGACGAATGTTGCAGCCGCGAGCTGCCACGCATTGTCTCCGGTATCCAGCCATTGCGGTGAAGGTACGAGCGCCATGATCACTCCTCAGTCAATGATCGACGATGACATCCTTTGAAGGCGGCACATCAGCCTGCTTTGCCTTGACGACTTGCCCTCGCCAAAGCGGACAAAAAGCGCGAGCAAAATCTGTGCCGCAACTCGGCCCAAGTCGGGTTACGTTTTCTTAATGTAACCGCCTATGCATTAGGCTTGTTTGACGAAAAAAGGCATATTGAACAAAAAAGTGGCAGTTGACAGCGTATTCGGGATGCAGGATCGTTTTTTCGCCATGCTTGCAAATCGGCCGGCTTGCGCGCCCGCGAGAGTTGGCTAGTGATCAGGGCGATGCTCCGGCGGCCGATGTTTCCCACCTCAGTTCGAACCGCGGCGGCGCTGGCCGCTCCGGCGGCGCTGGCCCTTGCCGGCTTCGCCTCGGGCGCCAAGGCCGGAGAGATCGCCGTCACCTGCACCAATCCTTATAGCGGGGCGAGCTGGCAGATTGCGATCGACTACGATCAAAAAACCGTAAACTCCAATCCAGCCCGCATCAGCGACGCAGAAATCTCCTGGCGCGACGCGAAGGATGGCTGGAGCTACACGCTTGATCGCAAATCGGGCAAGCTGACTGTCGTCCTGGCGTCGGCGACCGGCGGAAATTTCCTCTACGATCATTGCCGGCTCGCGAATTGACGTCGCAATCCCAGACATCGAAGACGGCGGCGTCGCAGTCTTCTGGGCGCCGGCGGGCTCAATGGGAACGACCGCTGTGGTAGAGGCCGCCGCCGGCGTGAGGGCGAGCGTCGGATTCTGGTCTGACAAAGGCCCGCGCAAAGAGAACGAGGATTTCGCCGCCGCGGTCATTGGCGCGGAACTTCCTGAACCGCGCCAGGAAGTGGTGGCGGCGATCGCCGACGGGGTCGGCGGCGCCAAGGGCGGCCGCGTCGCCGCCGAGACCGCCGTCCGCGGCTTTCTCGACGGATTCTGGGACCTTCCCGAGACCATGGAGGTGCGCCGCGCGGCGGCCAGGGTCGTCAATGCGCTCAATGGATGGATTCATGATTTAGGCCGCCGGGATCCTGCACTAGCGGGAATGGGATGCACTTTCACCGCGCTCGTGCTGCGCGGCCGCGTGGCTCATGTACTTCACATCGGCGACACGAGAGCTTACCGGCTGAGGCGCGACCGTCTGATCTGTCTGACCGAAGATCATTCGCGGGCGGACGGCCAAGGCCAGTCCCGCCTGCTCACCCGCGCGCTCGGCGCAGAGGCGGAGGTGCGGCTCGACTACGCGGCCCAACCGGTTGCGCTTTACGACCGCTTCCTCCTGTGCAGCGACGGCGTGCACGGCGTCTTGAGGGACGAGACCATCGCGGAGACGATGCGCGAGCGCTCTGCTCCCGGCGACACCGCGCGCGCGCTCGTCGCCGCGGCGCTCGATTCGGGCAGCTCCGACAATTGCACCGCCCTGGTGCTGGACGTCATCTCCCTGCCGACCGCGGACTCCGCCGAGGTCGGCGGCGCGATCATGCGGCTGCCGCTGATCCCGACCCCGATCAGCGGCGAGACGGTCGACGGCTTTGTGCTCAAGGCGGTGCTTTCCGACGGCCGGTACAGCCGCTTGTTCGGTGCGCTCGACGAGGTCGAGGGCGGCGAGGTCGCACTGAAGTTCCCGAAGCCTGAGGTCGCGGCCGTTCCGACCCGTCACGCGGCGTTCGTGCGCGAGGCGTGGGTCGGCGCGCGGGTCAATAGCCCGTGGGTCGTCCACGTCATCGAACTGCCGCCGGGGCGGCAAACATGCCTCTACACCGTCATGCCGCTCTACCAGGGCGAACTTCTGGAGACGCGACTGGCGCGGCGTCCGGCGCTTGGCCTCGAGGAAGGACGCCATATCGCGATCGGGCTCGCCAGGGGCGTTGCGGCGCTCCATCGCGCCGGCGTGATCCATCGCGACATCAAGCCGGACAATGTCATGCTCGAAGGCGGGGGATCGCTGAAACTGCTCGATCTCGGGGTCGTGCGCGTGCCCGGGCTGGAGGACGCTCCGCCGACCGACATTCCGGGCACGCCGGCCTATATGGCGCCCGAAATGTTCGACGGCGAACCGGGCGACGAGGCGACCGATATCTACGCGCTGGGCGTCACGATGTTTCGCGCTTTCACCGGTGAATACCCTTACGGCAATCTCGACGCTGTCAGTCCGGCGCGCCGCGACCGGCCGAAGGACATTACCGCCCTGCGCCCCGACCTCCCCGCCTGGCTCCAGGCGGTTCTCGGGCGCGCGATCGCGCGCGATCACGCTCAGCGCTATCGCGACGTGATGGAGTTCGCGCTCGAGATGGAGGCGGGACCGCCGCGGGCGCCCCCTTCCGCGCGCCGCCCGCTGACGCTGCTTGAACGCGCCCCCGTGCGGTTCTGGCAAGGCGTAGCGGCACTGCTCGGGTTGGCGCTGCTTCTCTCGCTCTGGCGGCGGTAGCGGAGTCTACTCCGCCGCCTCGGCGAGCTCGGAATAGTCAATATAGCCTTCTGGCCCTTGCGAGTAGAAGGTCGCCGAGTTCCACCGGTTGAGCGAGGCGTTGAGCGCAATCCGTCGCGGCAGGTCGGGGTTGGCGATGAAAAGCTTGCCGAAAGCGACGGCGTCCGCTTCGCCGGCGGCCAGCGTCGCCGCTGCGGTCTCAGGGGTGAAGCCTTCGTTGGCGACATAGACGCCGCCGAAGTCCTTCTTGAGCGCGGGCCCGAGCCGGGGCCCGGTCAGCGACTCGCGCGCACAGAGGAACGCGATTTTTCGCTTGCCCAGCTCGCGCGCAACGTAGCCGAACGTCGCCGGAAGATCGGAATCGCCCATGTCATGCGCGTCGCCGCGCGGGGCGAGATGCATGCCGACGCGGCCCGCGCCCCACACCGAGACAACCGCGTCCGTCACTTCGAGCATGAGGCGCGCGCGGTTCTCGATCGAACCGCCGTAGCGGTCGGTTCGCTTGTTGCTGCCGTCCTGCAGGAACTGGTCGAGAAGGTAGCCGTTCGCGCCGTGAATCTCGACGCCGTCGAAGCCCGCCGCCTTGGCGTTCTCGGCCCCCTTGCGAAAGGCCTCGACGACTCCTGGCAATTCCACGGTCTCGAGCGCCCTCGGGACGACATACGGGCGCTCGGGACGCAACAGGCTCACATGGCCCTTCGGCGCGATTGCGCTCGGCGCCACCGCGAGCGCGCCATCGTGGTAGCTGGGATCGGAGATGCGTCCCACGTGCCACAACTGAAGGAGGATCCTGCCGCCGGCCTTGTGCACGGCGCCGGTGATGGCGCGCCAGCCGTCGACCTGTTCCTGCGACCAGATGCCGGGCGTATGCGGATAGCCGACGCCCATCGGCGTCGCCGACGTCGCCTCAGAGACGATCATGCCCGCGGAGGCGCGCTGGACGTAATAATCGCGCATCAGCGCGTTCGGCACGCGGCCTGCGCCGCTCGACCGGTTGCGCGTGAGCGGCGCCATGAGGATGCGGTTGGGCAGGCGAAGGTCACCAATCGTGATCGGGTCAAGCAGCGTCGGCATGTTAAGCCTATCCTTGCCTTAGTTGATGGAGTAAGTGGACATGGGGCCTATGCTGCACCGCCGCAAGAGCGGGCGCCTCACGGCCGCCCGTCGCCTTCGAACACGATCTGGTCGGCCCATTTGCCCGCAACTTCGCGCTGCGCGGCGTTGCGCACGGTCCAGGCCATGATGGGCGCGCCGGTGAGCTCCTTCATCAGGAACGGGATTTTATGCGGCAGGTCGTCGACGTTCCAGGACAGGAAATCGGGCCTCAGCTGGTCGAATTGCTCGAATGTGGTCCAGTCGCGCTTCTGCTCAGGCGTCAGAGAGTCCCAATCGGGATCGTCGTAGGACCCCTGCGCCACGACGCCGATCGGGCAGGGGCGCTCGGAAGCCCCGAGCGGGCGGCGCAGCCGTAAGTAGGCGACGAGGTCGGGGTCGAAGCTCTTGAGGGCCAGCGGGCCCTCGTAAGCGGAGGCCAGCGCGACGGCGTGGTCGGCAATCCGCCAGTCGCCGTCGAACCGGCTCTTGAGCTCGCAGATGATTGGCGTCCGGCCGGCGACGAGCGCAAGAAACTCGGCAAAGGTCGGGATGCGGTCTGATTGTAGCCGCGATCGCTGATCGCGGCTGACGCGGTCGGCGACCGCGTCTACAGCCGCGCCGGGCAGCACAATCCGCGCCTTTCGGATAGCCGCCGCGCTCATCTCCATCAGCGCGCCTTTTGCGTCGGTCAGGCGATCGAGCGTATCGTCGTGAAAGACGAAGACCTCGCGGTCGGCGCTGATCTGGATGTCGCATTCGATGGCGAACCCGCTCGCGATCGCGGCCTCGGCCGCTTGAAGCGTGTTCTCGATGACGCCGCTCGCGGCGTCGTGCAGGCCGCGGTGGGCGATCGGACGCTCGGTCAGCCAGGCCGGAGCGCTGAGCGCCCTCAAAACGAGATCTCAAACACCGCTTCGACTTCGGCCAGCGCATTCAATGGCAGATGCGCGACGCCGACGGTGGTGCGTGCATGGCGGCCGCGCTCGCCGAAAACGTTGGCCATCAGGTCGGACGCGCCGTTCATTGCCTGCGGCAGCGCATCGAAGCTCGAGGCGGCGTTGAAGAAGCCGCCGAGCCTAATGACCCGCACGATTTTGTCGAGGTCGCCGAGCGCCTCGTGCGCCTGGGCGAGGATGTTGATCGCGCAGCGCTCCGCCGCCTCGCGCGCCGCCTCGATCGGCGAATCGGGCCCGAGCTTGCCCTTGTGGCGCTCGTCGAGCTTTCCCGCGGGCCCGAGCGGGAGCTGTCCGGAGACAAAGAGCAGGGGCAGGGCGCCGGGCGCCATGCCGCTTGTCCGGACGAATGGAACGTAATTGGCGACAGGCGCGGCGGCCTTCGGCAGGACGACGCCGAGCTCGGCGAGGCGTTTGGCGGTTTGGCTCATGGGAGTTGTAATCCTTCTGTTGGCGGGCTTGCGATCGTTCTACGCTTAGGCGCGCGCCGCGCAACGCGGGCGCCATGAGCCGGATTATTCCCGCTCCCGCCCGCGTTCGCCCCTTGGCAAGCTTGTTTTTGCCGCCCCTCGCGCTTAGGTTCGGCGGCAAAGAGGAGCGCGCCGCCGGTCGACCCCGGGCGGCGCTTGAGGATCGGGAAGACGGCCATGGGTAGCTTCAGCATTTGGCATTGGATGTTGTTCATCGCGGTGGCGCTCCTGCTGTTCGGCGGCAAGGGCAAGATCTCCGACATCATGGGCGACGTCGCCAAGGGCGTGAAATCGTTCAAGAAAGGCATGGCCGACGACGACGAGGAGAAGCCCGCGCCGACGGTCGCCTCGAGCGCTCCGCGCACCATCGAGAATCGCGTCGGCGTCGACGCCAACGACGTGCACAAGGTCGGCTGAGCGCGTCGCTCTCAGGCTCTTGAACGGGGAACGCCTGCCGCGTATCCCTGACGTTTGGCCGGACCGATCCCCGCGATGTTTGATTTCGACTTTGGCAAACTGATGGTTGTGGCGATCGTCGCGCTTGCGGTGATCCCGCCGAAGGATTTGCCGCGCGTGATGCGCACCGTCGGGCAGGTCGTCGGCAAGATGCGGCGGATGGCCGCCGAATTCCAGGGCCAGTTCATGGACGCGATGCGCGAGGCCGACCTCGAAAGCGTCCGCAAAGAACTCGAAGCGCTGAACGAAAAGGCGAAAGTCGAGACATCCTTCGATCCCGCAACGATGATCCGCGACGATGTGATGAAGGCCGTCGAGCGTCCCGTCGATATCGGGACCTCCGAGATCGCGCTGAACCCTCCCGACGCGTCGCCGCCACCGCACGAAACCGCCGCCGAGATCGAGGCGGACCTGGATAAAGTCCGCGCGGAGCTCGAAGCGCTCAACGAAAAGGCGAAGGCAGCCGCGCCGGCCTCGCCGTCGCCCGAGCCTCATGAGGCGCATCACCCAGACGAGGCTCCCGCCGCCAAGCAGAGCGCTGCGGAATGAGCCAGGAGGACATCGACGCCACCAAGGCGCCGTTGATGGACCACCTGATCGAGCTGAGGGCGCGGCTCATCCGGTCCCTCTATGCCTTCTTCGCCGCCTTCCTCGTCTGCTTCTACTTCTCGCGTACGATCTACAACATCTTGACCGAGCCCTATGTCCGCGTGGTCGGCGCGGAGAAGGCGACGCTGATCGCCACCCACTTCCTCGAGCAGTTCTACACGAACGTCCGGCTTAGCATGTTCGGGGCGGGCGTCATCGCTTTCCCGGTCATTGCGGTCCAGCTTTACAAGTTCGTCGCCCCCGGCCTCTACAAGAACGAGCGCCAGGCCTTCCGGCCCTATCTGATCGCGACGCCGATCTTTTTCCTAGCTGGCGCGCTGCTCGTCTATTTCGTCGTGATGCCGCTCTTGATCCGCTTCTCGGTGTCCCTGCAGCAGGTCAATCAGCCGGGCGAGGCGACGATCGAGCTCCTGCCGAAGGTCAGCGAATATCTGTCGCTGATCATGACGCTGATCTTCGCCTTCGGCATCGCCTTCCAGCTCCCGGTGATCCTGACGCTGCTCGGCCAGGTCGGCATCGTCGATTCCGCCTATCTCGTCAGAATGCGGCGCTACGCGATCGTGGCGGTGGTCGGCATCGCCGCCATCCTGACCCCGCCCGACCTCATCAGCATGTGCTCGCTGGCGCTGCCGATGCTCGCCCTCTACGAAGGCTCGGTGATCGCGGTGCGGTGGGTCGAGAAGCGGCGCAACGCCGCGGCGGCCGGGCAGGGCGCCGCCCCGACGTAGGGCTCAGCCCAACTTTTAAGCACAAGTCATGTTTGGTGTAAAGGTGGCGACGCTTGAGGCCGCGTCCGGAACAGGTCCGGGACACGCCCGGGACGCGATTTTAACCCTTTTTTTCTCGCGCGAACCGGGACTTTTCAGAGACTTATGCACAATTCTTGGTAACCGGGGCAGATTCCCGGGCGGGCTTGGTGTTGGTCAGGAAGGGACGAGGCTGACGAGGGTTGCGAGGTCTGGAATTTTGGGGCCCGGGATTCCCAGTCGGTCGCCGACGAATTGGTAGAACGACAGTTTCAACTTCATGCAGGTCTTGGCCAGACCGAGCATGACGTCGCGGGCGTCGCGGCCCTTGACGGAGACGGTTCCGCCGGAGATTTTTCTCTTGGTGACGAAGGCGCGTATGTCGTTTTCCGAGGCGTTGGTGTTGAGCGGGATTTCGGGCCGCTCGAGCACGCGCAGCAAGTCGTCCTTGTGGCGATGAAGGCGTTTGAGCAGGCTGTCGAGCATGGCGTAGCCGCTTCGGGCGCGCTTGAAGATGCGGTCGAAGCGGGAGCGCAAGAGTTCGGCCTGTTCGGGGCTCGGCGCGAGCTTGTAGTCTTTCAAGCCGCGATAGAACCACCAGATCATCCGCTTGGCGACCTCGACGGCGTTGCGCTGCTTGTCGTTGGCGGGAATGAGCTTGTGAACAAGCCGCTCGGCGTGAACCCAGCACAACGCGTGGACGCCGACGCGGAACTGGCCGGCGTCGTCAGAAACGATCACTGTGCCCCGCAGCAAGCCCTGGTGATGGATCGCGCCCCACAGCGCCGCCTCGCTGGCGATCAAGACGGGGTCGGGCAGGACTTTCATCTTATCCAAGGCCAGCGCCTGCAAATGGCGCTCCCACGCGTCCGAGGAGGCAAAAGAGCGCGCCTCATGGGCGACGAACTTGTCGATCACGATCTGCGGCAGATCGCGCCCTTTCATATAATCGAGCGCGGCCTCGTTGATCACCCAGAGCGACGTTCCGCCGCAAAGCCGCGACAGAAACGCCAGACGCGATTTGGAGGGTCCCGTGCGAAACGCGGTGAAGTTGGAAGAGCCGATCTGGGTGGTGTAGCCGCTCTTGCCGGCGTGACGCGCCCCGGTGTCGTCGACCGTGACATAGGCGCCGTTCAAGCCCGCTTTCAACACCGCCGCATCCTCCGCCCGGAACCTCTCCAGCTTGACCGTCAGCAGGCGAACCACCTGGCGTTTCGAAATCACCACCCCCATCCCATTGAGAAGCGCGACGATCCGCTCGCAGGTCATTTGTCCAGCAAAGTGCAGCGCCAAGACCAAGCGATTCAGGTGGGGGCCGTAACCCCCGACAATGCCGGAATCGAGATTGGCGACGATCGTCTCGCCGTCTGGCGTTTCCCACCGCTCGCGCCGATAGCGCGTCACCGTCGGCTTCAGGCTCAAGTCCTGAACCACGATGTCTTCGTAGCCCTTGTGGCGCGAGCCCGCCGGCGCCTTCGCCGTCACCACCACCGTCGCGCCGACCGTCAGCTTGTCGAGTTGGCTGCCGCGCCGCTGCGTCGAGCGCCCGCCTTTCTCACCGCCCTCGCCCTCCGGCCCTCTGGCGTCCGTCGCCTTGTCCATGCCCGACGGCTTGATCGGCGGACCCGGCGGCAAATGCTTCAGCCGCACAAGCTCGTCCTTGACCGCCTGATGCTCGATCCGAAGCTTGCCCAGCGCCACGCTCAGCTTCTCGTTCTCCGAGCGAAGCCGCGTCACTTCGTGGATCAACTCGCGCACCACGCCGATCAGGTCGTCATGCGAAAGCCGATCGAGCAAATCAGGGATGCGCGCCGCCATCCAAAGCTTGAATCACATTTTGTCCGCTCTGACTCCCCCTCCGCCCGGCAATTTGCCCCGGTTACCGATTCTTCGAAAAAATCGCGTGCGGGACATCAACCCTAACTTTTACGGCTGGGGCGTGTTGAAGCGGCGGCGTCGATCTGATCATACGTTCACCTTACCATAGTATTCTGATTTACGGAAGACATTGTCGTCGAATTTTTTGCGGCATGGGGCGACGGCCTGCAGCGCGCCGATTCCTTTGACGCCCGTCATGCTTTAGGACCGGCGTATCGATGAAGCCGGGGGAGGATGGAGAGTCCCGTGATGCGGCCGGCCGTCCTCTTGTCCGTCTTCGATCGCCGGGTCGCGGCATGAGCCCGCGCGACATTCTGGCCGCGGTCAGCGTCGCGGTCGTCTGGGGCCTCACCTTCATCGCGATCAAGGTCGGCGTCGGCGAGACCTCGCCTCTGATGCTGTCGGCGCTCAGGTTCATTTTCGCGGCGTTCCCGTTTGTCTTTTTCATATCCCCGCCGAAGGCGCCGGTCTGGAAAGCAGCGGTCTACGGCCTCTTGCTCGGCGTGGGACAATTCGGCTTCCTGTTCATCGCGATCCATCAGGGCTTCCCTGTCGGCCTCGCCTCGCTCGTCGTCCAGGCCCAGGCGTTCTTCACGGTCGCGCTGGCCTGGCTCTTCTTGAGCGAATGGCCGCGACGGACGCAGGTCGTCGGCGGCCTGGTCGCCTTCGCCGGACTCGCTGTCATCGGCTCGGCGCGGCTCGACGGCGCATCCCTCTGGCCTTTCCTGTTCGTCGTGCTGGCGTCGTTCTTTTGGGGCTCCGCCAACGTACTGGCCAAGACAGTGGGCAAGATCGACATGCTCGCCTTCACCGTCTGGTCGAGCCTCGCCGCGCCACTGCCGCTGCTCGCCCTTTCGCTCGCGGTCGACGGCCCTGGGCCGCTGTTGGCGCTCACGCATCCGAGCTGGAGGCTCATCGTCAGCGTGCTCGTCGTCGCTTACGCGGGAACGGTGTTCGGCTTTGGCTTATGGGCGCGGCTGCTCATGCATTATTCGGCGGCGACCGTCGCGCCCTACGCGCTCCTGGTGCCGGTCGTCGGCATGGTCGCGGGCTCGGTCGTGTTCGGCGAGCCCTTGCGGGCGGTTGAGCTTATCGGCGCCGTTCTGGTAATGGCAGGCCTCGCCCTCAATGTTTTCGGCGACTGGATGCTGCGCCCCCGCGAGGCCGTTCTCAGGTGATTGATGCACGATATCAAATCGATCCGTGACGATCCTCAAGCGTTTGACAAGGGCCTGGCAAGGCGCGGGCTGCCGCCGCGGGCGGAATCGCTGATCGCGCTCGACGAGCGGCGCCGCGCGGCGATACTCGCGCTCCAGCGCGCGCAGGAGCGCCGCAATGCCGCATCGAAGCAAGTCGGCGTGGCGATGGCGCGCAAGGATACGGTCGCCGCCGAGGATTACCGCGCGGAGGTCGCGGGTATCAAGGCGACGATGCCGGAACTGGAGGCGGCCGAGCGCGAAGCGACGAAGGCGCTCGAGGACGCGCTGGCCGAAATCCCGAACCTGCCGTTCGACGACGTGCCTGACGGCAAGGACGAGAACGACAACGTCGAGGTGCGCCGGCACGGCTTCCCGCCGACCCTGGGCGGGATCAACAAGCCGCGCGAGCATTTCGAGATCGGCGAGGCGCTCGGCCTTATGGACTTCAACGCCGCGGCTAAGCTCTCGGGCGCGAGGTTTGTCGTGCTGAAAGGGGCGCTGGCGCGGCTCGAGCGCGCACTCGAACAGTTCATGCTCGACCTTCACACGACCGAGCATGGCTATACGGAAATCGATCCGCCGGTGCTGGTGCGTGACGCGGCCATGTTCGGCACGGCGCAGCTCCCGAAGTTCCGCGAAGACCAGTTCGCCGTAACAAATGATATATTGATCGAAGAAGCTGCAAATCAGGCAGTGGACGAGTTTGATCACGGCAAACTGACGGGGGGGATGACTGTGCCTTTGCGTACGAGTTCAGCTTCTTCGTGAAAAGAACTTCTGGCTGATCCCCACCGCGGAAGTGCCGATGACCAACCTCGTGCGCGAGAGCATCGTCGACGAGAAGACGCTGCCGCTGCGCTTCACCGCCGGCACCCTCTGTTTCCGGGCAGAGGCGGGTGCGGCGGGCAAGGACACGCGCGGCATGATCCGGCAGCACCAGTTCAAGAAGGTCGAGCTCGTCTCAATCACGACGCCCGAAGAGGCGCGCGCCGAGCATGAGCGGATGACCGCCTGCGCCGAAGAAGTGCTGAAGCGGCTCGGCCTCCATTTCCGCACCGTCGTCCTCTGCACGGGCGACATGGGCTTCGCCTCACGCAAGACCTATGACATCGAGGTGTGGCTGCCGGGGCAGGGGCGGTTCCGCGAGATTTCTTCGTGCTCGGTCTGCGGCGACTTCCAGGCGCGGCGGATGAACGCGCGCTCAAAGGCCGCCGACGCCAAATCGACCCGCTTCGTCCATACTCTGAACGGCTCCGGCGTCGCCGTCGGCCGGGCGCTGGTTGCGGTCCTGGAGAACTACCAGCAGCCCGACGGGTCGGTGGCTGTTCCCGATGTCCTGCAGCCTTACATGGGCGGGCTCGCGCGGATCGAGGCGAAGACTTAATTGTCCGCGTCGGCTAATTTGGAAGCGTTCTCCTTCCCCCCTTGTGGGGGAAGGCAGGGATGGGGGGTCGCGCGTGCCCGGCACATAATGGACCCTGCGCTCACTTGGATCTGGCGGCGCGACCCCTCTCCCTAACCCTCCCCCACAAGGGGTGAGGGAATATCGCCTCCCTTTGATTTTCTTGACGCGGGCCACTAATCGAACGCAGGGGTTGGAACGCGCAAGGAATCCGCATGGGCTGGAAGGCGACGGCGATGGCTCTGGCCTGTTTTGCGATGCCCGTCCTGATGGCCGCGCCTCTCCACGCCACCGATCTCCCGCCGCAGCCCCAGCTCACCGGCGACACGCGAATCCACGACCCGTCGGTCATCGAGGTCGACGGCCGATACGCCGCCTTCGGCACCGGAGAGCAGGGCATCTATCGCGGCGCGATCCTGGTCAAGACGTCTCCTGACGGGGTGAACTGGACCGACGCGGGCGCCATCGGAAAGGGCGTCCCCAAATGGGCGGTAGCGACGCTCGGCTACCAGCCGATCAATATCTGGGCCCCCTCGATCAGCCGGCGCGGCGGGACGTTCTTTCTCTACTATTGCCTCTCGAGCTTCGGCAGCAACGCGAGCGCCATGGGACTCATGACCAGCGCGTCTTTCGATCCCCAGAAGCCCGGCGAAGGCTGGCAGGATCAGGGCCTCGTCCTCATGTCCACCCCTCGCGACGACTTCAACGCCATCGACCCGTTCCGCATCGATGTGTCCGACGGCCGCGCGTTCCTCGCCTTCGGCTCTTTCTGGTCGGGGATCAAGCTCAGGGAGCTCAATCCGACGACCGGCGAGCTGATCAACGACGATACGCCGACGTTTGCGCTGGCCGGGCGTCACGGAGGGGCGATCGAGGCGTCCTCGATCCTCGAGCATGACGGGAAATTCTATCTCTTCGTCAGCTTCGACCAATGCTGCAAGGGCGTGGCCTCGACCTATAACATTCGTGTCGGCCGCGCAGACCGCATCGAGGGCCCCTATCTCGACCGTGAAGGCAAAAACATGGTGCAAGGCGGCGGTTCGCTGGTGCTCGCCACGACCGGACGCTTCATCGGCCCTGGCGGGCAGGAGGTGGTAAAGACCTCCAGGGGCGAGATGCTCGCCTACCACTATTACGACGGCGCCGATGGCGGCGCCTCGAAGCTTCAGTTTTCGCCTCTATTCTGGACCGCGGATGGCTGGCCGGAGCTCGGCCCGCTTTGATGTGGCAAGAGCAGCGCCCGAGAAATCCGTCAAGCCATGTCCGAACGTCATCCCATTCATACGATTGGCCACTCGACCCGAACGATTCCGGAGTTCGTCGACCTACTGCGGATCGGCAACGTCGAGTTGGTTGTCGACATTCGAAGCGTGCCGCGGTCGCGAACCAATCCCCAGTTTAACCTGGAGACCCTTCCCGACGCGCTCGTTCCCTGGCAGATCGGCTATCGGCATATCCGCGAGCTGGGAGGGTTGCGAGGCCGATCGAAAAGCGTTCCGCCTGAGGTCAACGGGTTCTGGACCAACCCGAGCTTTCACAACTTCGCGGACTATGCGCTTTCCGATGCGTTTCGCGCGGGCTTATTGAACCTGCTTGAACTCAGTGAAACAAAGCGCTGCGCCATCATGTGTTCGGAGGCGGTCTGGTGGCGGTGCCATCGCCGGATCGTCGCCGACTACCTTCTGGTCGCCGGCAGAAGTGTCTTTCATCTCATGGGGGCGGTCCGCGTCGAGCCCGCAGTCCTCACGCCGGCGGCGAAGCCGCAGGGCCACGCGCTCTTCTATCCTGCCGCCTGATTCGAGCCTCAATCCCACGGTCGCATGAATCGCCTATCCGCCCTAGAACCGCCCTCGCCACCGGCGTATAGCGGGCGAGAGGGATGGCCCATGCGAATCTTGCTCACCAACGACGACGGCATCCATGCGCAGGGCCTCAAGATCCTCGAATCGATCGCCCGCGAGCTCTCCGACGATGTGGTCGTGGTCGCGCCGGAGAGCGACCAGTCGGGCGTCGCCCATTCGTTGTCGCTGAGCGATCCGTTGCGCTTGCGCGAAGTCAGCCCGCGCCATTACGCCCTCAAGGGGACGCCGACCGACTGCGTGATCATGGCCGTCCGGATGATCATGGCTGGCAACAAGCCGGATCTGGTGCTTTCCGGGGTCAACCGCGGTCAGAACGTGGCCGAGGATGTCACCTACTCGGGCACGATCGCGGGGGCGATGGAGGGGGCGATCCTCGGCGTGCCTGCAATTGCTCTGTCGCAGGCCTACGGCGGCGCCATGGGCCGGACCACGATCGCCTGGGACGCCACAGAAGCGCATGCGGCGCCTCTGAATTCGCAAGATTCTCAGCGCGGGCATTCCCCCCGGCGGCCTTGTCAATGTGAACTTCCCCTTTTGCAGCGCTGGCGAGGTGACGGGCGTGGCCTTCACCCGCCAGGGCCAGCGCAACGCCGAATTGATGCGGGTCGAAGAGCGGCGCGACGGGCGCGGCATTGCCTATTATTGGCTGATGTTCCAGCGGGGCGAGATCCAGTTTGAGGACGGGACGGATCTCGCAGCGCTTGCCGCGCAGAAGATTTCGGTGACGCCGCTGAGGCTCGATCTTACCGACGACGACCACCGCCTGCGGCTCGAGAAGGCGTTCGCGGAGCGGTGAGCAGGATCGGCGAATCGGGAGCCGCCCGTTGAGCGCATCCGAAGCCGAAGAACGCGCCCAATTCACGCTCGCCATGCGCACGAGGGGCATCGACGATCTCGAACTTCTGCGCGCGCTCGAACGTGCGCCCCGCGCGCTCTTCATGCCCCAGCGCTTCGCCGATATCTCCGGGCGCGACATCGCGCTGCCGATCGGCTGCGGACAGACCTCGCCGGCGCCCTCCGTGCTCGCCGCCATGATCTCCGCGCTCGGCCTTGAGCCCTCGGATCGAGTCTGCGAAATCGGAACCGGAACAGGCTATTGCACGGCGTTGCTCGCGCAACTTGCGAAGGAGATCGTGTCGCTTGAGCGCTTCCAGACGCTGGCGCTCGAGGCGTCGGCCCGGCTCAAGGCCTTCGGCCTCGCCAATGCGTCGGTCCTGTGGGGCGACGGCTACGACTATCACGAAGCCGGCGAGCGCTTCGACAAGGTGATCGTGCACGGCCTGATCGAGCCGCCGGCGCAGGAATTCCTGAAGCTTATCGCCGGCGACGGCGTGCTGGCGTCGGCCTTCGCGGGGCCCGGCCGCGGCGAGCAGCGCATCGTCCGTCTCGCCGTGGGCAAGAAAGGTCCGGTCGGCATTATGGAGTTCGGGCGGGGCCGGGCGTTGAGGCCGCTCGAGCGCGGGCTTTCGCGCGGGCTGTGATGCGATTGCCACAAAACAGACAATCATCCTCACCAACCATTCATCTTA
Organism: uncultured Alphaproteobacteria bacterium; assembly: GCA_963721905.1. Lineage (GTDB taxonomy): Bacteria > Pseudomonadota > Alphaproteobacteria > Rhizobiales > Beijerinckiaceae > Roseiarcus. The sequence continues at coordinate 75,165 of CAVRMF010000022.1, read as the reverse complement.
AACCTTCCCTTAACTCCATTGGCTCACATTCGCCGTGTTTTCAGTCGCGTAGCCCGTGGGTACAACAATGAGTAATCGCGTTGCGTTTTTGGAAGGGCGCGCTTTCCCGCGTCTTGCGCTGACTGGCCTGGCTCTTCTGTGGCTCTCGGGATGTTCTTCCGATATCGCCCGGTTCGACGCCCCGAATCCCTTTTCCAATCCGTTCGGATCGCAGACGGCGGAAGCCGCGCCGGCGGGCCCGGCGCCCAGCAGTCACGTCGCCGCCGCGCCGATCGCGCCGCCGCAGGGCGTCGCCTCCGCTTCGCCTCCTCAGCCGCACCAGGCGGTTGGCGGATCGGCCGCCGGATGGACCGCGGTCGGCGGTTCGGCGGTCACCGTCGCCCAGGGCGAAAACCTGGATACGCTCTCCCGCCGCTACGGCGTTCCCTCCGCTGCGCTGTTGAGCGCCAACGGCCTTTCGAGCGCAACTGAGGTCAAGGGCGGCATGCATATCGTCGTTCCCGTCTATAACGCCGGCGATCGCGCGGTCGCGGCGGCGAAAGAAGGCAAGGCCGTCGCCGACGCCTCGGCGAAGCCCGCCAAAAAGCACGCCGAAGACCTCGCCCAGAACGACGAAGCGAAGTCCAAGAAGGCCAAGGCCGAGGAGAAGGCCTTGTCGAAAAAAGATCAGGAAAAGGTCGCCGACAAGGCGAAGCCGCAGGAGAAGGCCGCCGACGCGAAAGGCGCGCCGACAATCGTCGCCAAGGCGGAGCCCGCCAAGCCTTCGGCGAGCGGCAAGAAGCCTGCGGTCGACAATACGCCGACCGGCAACGTCGATCCCAAGGCCGCGGGCTCGAAGGCGCCGGTCACCGGCGACGAGGCCGACGCTTCGGGCGGGACGCCTGAATTCCGCTGGCCGGCGCGAGGGCGCATCATCGAGGGATTCAAGGCCGGCGGCAACGACGGCATCAATATCTCGGTGCCGGCTGGAACGTCGGTCAGGGCGGCCGAGAATGGCGTTGTCGTCTACTCCGGCGACGGGCTCAAGGGATATGGCAATCTGGTGCTGATCAAGCACCCGAACGGCTTCGTCTCGGCCTACGCCAACAACGGCGAACTCGACGTCAAGCGCGGGGACACGGTCAAGCGCGGCCAGATCATCGCCAAGTCCGGCGACAGCGGCAACGTCAACGCCCCGCAGCTCCACTTCGAACTCCGCAAGGGCTCGACGCCCGTCGATCCGACCAATTATCTCGCAGGGCTCTAGGCCCCACGCGAGATTCCGGGGTCCAGTCTCCCCTCTGGACATACCCCAAGGCCGTTCGAGGATTTCCGCGAGACACGTCGTCTTCGAAAAGGCCGATCAGGGCGGCGGGTCCCAAGAATGGCCCGCCGCCCTTGATTTTTGCGCGCCAAACGGGGACGGGAAGCGATGAAAACCCGACCCCTCGACCCGTTTGCCGCGTCCCTGACCCTCGCGCTCTGCGTCCTCTGGGGCTTTAACCAGGTCGTCGCCAAAATCGCGCTTGTCGACGTGGGGCCGATCGCGCAGACAGGCGTTCGTTCGGTGATCGGCTGCGTCTGCGTTATGGCTTACGCGGCGGCGACGGGGCGGCGAATCTTCCGGATCGACGGCACAGAAGCAGCCGGCGCGCTCGCGGGGCTCCTCTTCACTGCCGAGTTCATCGCCCTTTACGAATTTTTGCGCTGGACCACCGCGGCTCGCGCCACCGTCTTCGTCTTTGCTGCGCCGTTCTTCGTCGCGCTCGGCGCCGTCTTTCTCTTGAAGGACGAGCGGCTGCGCCGGATCCAGTGGCTCGGCCTCGCGCTCGCTTTTCTTGGCGTCGCCATCGGTCTCGCGGGACGCTCGCCAGGCGGCGGTTGGATCGGGGACGCACTGGCGCTGCTGGCCGCCGCATTGTGGGGCGCGACGACCCTCGTCATCAAGGCGACGCCGCTGCGCCGGGCCGATCCGACGAAGGTGCTCCTCTATCAGATCGGCGCGGCGACTCTGATCGCGCCATTCGCGGCCGCTGCGCTTGGCGAGCCTCTGCCCACCCATCTCTCCGCCGCGACGCTCGCCGCGTTGCTGTGGCAGGGCGTCGCGGTGGTGGGCTTGAGCTACGTGGCGTGGTTCTGGCTGCTCGGACGCTATCCCGCCCCTCAGCTCTCGGCTTTCACCTTCGTGACGCCGCTGGTCGGCGTCTTCGCGGGGTGGCTCGTGTTCGGCGAGACGGTCACGCCGGGCTTCGCCGTCGCGATTGCGCTCGTGGTCGCCGGCGTCGCGCTGGTCAACTGGCCACGACGAGCGCCCTCCCGGGCTTGAAAATTAGCCGCCGCCGCTACTCCCGCTTCAGCACGGCCTGATCGACACTCCACGGCCCGCCGCCGGCGAAGACGAAATAGAGGAACACGAAGCAATAGAGAACCGCCCCGCTACCGCCGTTGACGGCGGGATAGAAGGATTTCGGGGCGTGGGCGATGAAATAGGCGAAGGCCATTTCACCGGACATGATGAACGCCGCCCATCGGGTGAAGAGCCCGACCAGCAGAAACAGGCTTCCGAACGTCTCGACGATTGCGGCGAGAATGATCACGCTCGTGAGCGGCGGCCCGGGCTCCGGAAAGCCGAAGAATTTTCCAAGTCCGTGCTGAAGGAACAGCAACGCGGCGACGATGCGCAGGATGCTGAGCGCATAGGGTCGCCACCTGTCCAGATTCGCGACGAGATCCATTGTCACTCCACTTTACTTTGGCCGGCGCGCGTGACGCAGAGCTTGCTATCCAGGCAGAAGTTTATGGCGTCTTCGCGGTCGCCGGCGGCGCGCTGTGTCAATCGTGTGCAGCAAGCGGCTTCCCGAGCCGTCCCGCCAGATCCTGGGTGAACTGCCAGGCGGTGCGGCCCGAGCGGGAGCCGCGCGTCGTCGCCCATTCGAGCGCCTGGGCCTCGATCTCATCCGGAGGCGCGTCGAGCCCGTAATGTTTGGCGTAGCCCATGACCATCGCGAGATAGTCGTCCTGGCTGCAATGGTGGAAGCCGAGCCAGAGCCCGAACCGGTCCGAAAGCGAGACCTTTTCTTCGACCGCCTCGCCCGGATTGATCGCGCTTCCCCGCTCGTTCTCCATCATGTCGCGCGGCATCATGTGCCGGCGGTTGGAGGTCGCGTAGAAGAGGACGTTCGCCGGGCGCCCCTCGACGCCCCCCTCGAGCGCCGCCTTCAGCGACTTATAGGACGCGTCGCCCGCGTCGAACGACAGGTCGTCGCAGAAAACGATGAAGTTGAAGGGCGCCTCGCGGAGAAGGCTCATCAGCACCGGCAGGCCCTCGATGTCCTCGCGGTGGATCTCGACCAGCTTGAGGCGCCCGCCGACTGCGGCCTGCCGGTTGATCGCGGCATGCGCGGCCTTGACCAGAGACGACTTGCCCATGCCGCGCGCGCCCCAGAGGAGCGCGTTGTTGGCCGGCAGTCCGCGGGCGAAGCGCTCCGTGTTCTCGACCAGGAGATCGCGCACCCGGTCAACGCCGCGCAGAAGCGAAAGATCGATGCGGTTGACGCGGGCGACCGGCGCGAGCGTCCCACGCTCTGCGCGCCAGACGAAGGCCTCCGCCGCGTCGAAATTGGGCGCGGCGGATTGTGCGGGCGCAAGCCGCTCGAGGGCGTCGGCGATGCGGCTGAGGAGGTCGGCTTGACTTTGGAGCGGCGGCATCGGGGCGGATCGACCCCGCTCACGACCAGCTGTAGGCGAACATCCCCATGACGACGAGGATGATGACGGCCGCGACGACATAATGTTTCGCCTCCCAGTCGTGCATGGTGAGCAGAGGCTTGCGAGTCCGGTTCGGGCGCCGTGAGGACATGATTTCGCCTATCACGAAAGCCACGGGCCGGAAACGCCCTGCGTCGAAAATCCGCCGGCCCTGTCAAACCGGGCGGTCGGATGCTATATGACGGGAACGAGGCCGGGCCTTGACCCCGGTCGACGGAGATTGACGATGGCGTCCCGACTGTTACGGCGACAGGTGATGACTTTGACCGACGCTGCGGCGGCCCGCGTTCGGGAGCTGACCGAGGCGGCCGGCAGGCCGGTCGCGGGCTTGAGGGTCGGCGTCAGGAACGGCGGCTGCGCCGGCATGGCCTACACAATGGAGATCGCGGAGGCCGTGTCTCCGCTCGATGAAATTGTCGAGGACAAAGGCGTCCGCCTCCTCATCGATCCGAAGGCGGTGCTGTTCCTGCTCGGCGCCGAGATGGACTTCAAGGTCGACCGGCTGACGGCTACCTTCGCCTTCTCCAACCCCAACGAGACCTCGGCCTGCGGCTGCGGCGAGAGCGTCGCCATCACGCCCGCGAGCCCCGAAAAACTCGACGCGATGGCGTGAACGCGGACGGGCTGAAAGCGCTGTTCGAGCCGTTCGGCGCGGTCGCCGTCAAGCGCATGTTCGGCGGCTCGGGGATCTACGCCGAGGACCTCTGCTTCGCGATCGAGTTGGGGGGCGAAGTGTTCCTCAAGGCTGACGCGCAGTCTCAAGCAAGCTATTCCGCCGCGGGCTCCTCGCCCTTCGTCTACAACGCCAGGGGCAAGGCGATGACGACGTCCTTCTGGCGTCTTCCGTCAGCGTCTTACGACGAGCCCGACGAACTCATCCGCTGGGCGGCGCTAGGGCTGGAGGCGGCGCGCCGGGCGGCGGAGGCGAAGGCAAAGCCGAAGCCTGCCAAAGGCAAGGGCGCGAAGGCGAAATAGGGACGGGGCGGGCTTTCTAGCGCCTCGGCGGCGTCTGCCGAGCATTGCTCTCACTGCCGGTTGCGCGAAATCGCCCTCGCGACGAGGCCCGCCGCGCCAGCGCTCAAACCAACGTACAGAACCACAACCAGCGCGCTGGCCAGCATGAGCGCGAGATTTTCGACGACTCCCTGGCCGCTCCAGGGCTGTTCCGATTTGATCGCGCCATAGCCAAGCCCGACCGCAAGCGCCAAGGCAACCAGAAGTCTGAACCCGAGCCGACGGGCAAGGCGATACGCCGCGAACGGGATGATCAGCCCGAACAGCAGGATCGCCGCAATCGATAAGATTCCGATCTTGCCCATCGTAGGCCCGGGGCGGAGGTTCAAAGCGACGAAGGCTTGACCGGCGAGATTGTAGACGCGGTCTAAAGCCCGTCGAAAGACGGGCGTCGGTTTGGACGCCCTATGGACCGCGTCAGCCGCGATCACCAATCGCGACTACAAATGGGGCCCGCTTACTCCTCAGCCTCGATGCGCTCGTGGTCGTGCGGGTGGCGCACGCGCTTCGGCACGGGGCGCAAGAGAAAGCCCGGCACGTGGTCGCCGAGGCCGATCACGGGCTCGTCGTCGCGGCGCGGGCGAGCGGCGTCCCGGCGCGGCTGGGGATCGGCGAAGCGGGCCGGAGCGAGACGGGGCGCCGGCGCGCTCTCCGGTTGCGCCGCCACTGGCTCCTTGGCGGGGCGCTCGGCGTGGCGCCGGCGGGGGTTGGCTTGGCGCTCCCTTTCCGCCGCGACCCGCTCCTGCGCGGGGCGCTCCGCGTGGTGGCGGCGCGAGTTGGCGCCGCGCTCCGGATGACGGTCGGCCTTGGGACGATCCTCGCTCGGCTCGCCGCGATGGCGGCCGCCCCTGGCGCCGCGTCGCTCGCGCGCAGGCGCCTCGGCCTCGTCTTCGGAGGGCATCTCCGCCCCCTCCTCCCAGTCGATCTTGAGAGCGATCAGCTTCTCGATCTCGGCGATCGACTTCTGGTCGGCGCGGGTGACGATGGTCAGCGCGACGCCCGTCTTGCCGGCGCGGCCGGTGCGGCCGATCCGGTGGACGTAATCCTCCGAGTGATGCGGAGCGTCGTAGTTGATGATGTGGCTGACATCCGGAATGTCGAGCCCGCGCGCTGCGACGTCGGAGCAGACCAAGAGTTGCACCTGGTCGTTGCGGAACGCGTCGAGCGCGGCCATGCGCGCGCGCTGGTCCATATCGCCGTGCAGCGCGAGGACGGAGAACCCGTGCTTCTCCAGCGAACGGTAGACGACTTGCACGTCGCGCTTGCGGTTGCAGAAGATGATCGCGTTCTTGAAATTGTCTGCACCGCGGATGAGCCGCCTCAGCGTCTCGCGCTTCCCTTCCGGCGAGCCGCCCGACGGCACGAGCGTTTGCGTGATGTTGTCCGCGGTCGTCGCGGCACGCGAGACTTCGACGCGCACCGGATTGTGCAGGAACGTCTCGGTCAGGCGGGTGATTTCCGGCGGCATCGTCGCCGAGAAGAACAGGGTCTGGCGAGTGAAGGGCACCAGCTTGCAGATGCGCTCGATGTCGGGGATGAAGCCCATGTCGAGCATCCGATCGGCTTCGTCGATGACCAGAATCTCGATCCCGGTCAGGAGCAGGCCGCCGCGCTCGGTGAAGTCGAGCAGACGCCCGGGCGTGGCGATGACGACATCCGCCCCGCGGGCGATCTTGGCTTCCTGATCGCCGAACGACACGCCGCCAATCAAAAGGGCGAGGTTGAGCTTGTGGTTGATCCCGTATTTGCCGAACGCCTCCTCGACCTGGGCGGCGAGTTCGCGGGTCGGCTCCAGAATGAGCGTGCGCGGCATACGGGCGCGGGCGCGGCCGCGCTCGAGCATCGACAGCATCGGCAGGGTGAAGGCGGCGGTCTTGCCGGTGCCGGTCTGGGCGATGCCCAGAATGTCGCGGCCCTGCAGGGCGTGGGGAATGGCTTGCGCCTGGATTGGCGTCGGCGTGTCGTAGCCGGACGCTTCGACGGCGTTGAGCACTTTTTCGCTCAGGCCGAGTTCGCTGAATTTCATGACTTCTCGCTGGCGCGGATGATACATCCGCGACTAAGGGTGTGGGGGCTTCGAGGGCCGGGTCAAATGCGCGCAGGCCGTAGCGTTTGATTCACTCGCGCCAAGCGTGGCGCGAAGCGCGTCGCCAACGCATCGCCGGGGCCTTCCTTCGCCCTCGGCGCGCTTTCACATAGATCAAATCGCGAAAATGTCAACAAACTCCGGATTGATCGCGCGCCGCAAATTCGCCGCGAAAAGCCGATGCTGCGCCCGCCAGGGCCGGCGCCGGCTTTCATCGTCTCCGCGCGCCCCCAAAAGGCAGGAGACCCAGGGCAATCGCTTCAGGTTAACGAGTTCAGCGCGGGGTTGGAAAATATGATTCCTGGGTGGCTTCGATTGATTCGGAGCCAACCATGTTCAAAGCGCCGCCTTCGGCCAGCCTTCTCGACCATTTCTCGGGGCTCTCGGACCCGCGCCAAAGGTGGCGGGTTGTCTATCCGCTACCCGAAATCCTGCTGCTCGTGTTGTGCGCGACGTTGTGCGGGATGGAGGACTTCGTCGAAATCAGGATGTGGGGCGAGCAGCGGCTCGATTTCCTGCGGCGTTTTCTGGCCTACGAGCGTGGCCTGCCGGCCCATGACACGCTCAACGACGTGATCAACGCGCTCGACCCGTTTCTATTCCAGACGTGCTTTTCCGCCTGGGTCGAGACGCTGCGCGAGCGCGCGCCCGACATCGTCGCCATCGACGGCAAGACCTCGCGACGAACCCACGCGCGCGCCAAGGGCCGCCAACCGCTGCACATGGTCAGCGCCTGGGCCGCCCGTCAGCGTCTGGTTCTGGCGCAGGAGGCGGTCGATGAGAAGTCCAATGAAATCGTCGCTATTCCGCTGTTGCTCGAACGATTGCAGTTGACCGGCGCGCTCGTCACCATCGACGCCATGGGGACCCAGACCGACATCGCGGAACGAATCGTCGCCGGCGGCGGCGACTATCTGCTCGCGTTGAAGGCCAACCGACCGGTCCTGCACCAGGATGTCGTCGACTTTTTCGCCAATCCGCCCGCGGAGATGACGGAGCCCGGCCACAACACCACTGACGGCGACCATGGCCGCATCGAAGAGCGCCGCCATGTTGTCTGCCACAAGGTCGACTGGCTGTTCTCCGACCGCCGCTACGCCGACGAACCGCGTTTCCCGCATCTGGCGATGATCGGCTTGGTCGAAAGCCGCGTCGAACGAAACGGCCTCCTCGCGCGCGAACGCCGATATTATCTCTCCTCAGCCAAGCTCGACGCCAAGACCTTCGCCGCCGCCGTGCGAGCCCACTGGAGCGTCGAGAACCGGCTCCATTGGGTGCTCGACGTCGTCTTCCACGATGACCTCGCCCGCCTGCGAACCGCTAACGGCCCTCAAAACATGGCTGTCATCAAACACATGAACGTCAACCTGATCCGCGACCCAAAGGACAGACACAGCCTCAAAACTCGCCGAAAACTCGCCAACCTGAACCCCGATTACCTTGAGTTCCTCATCCGCCAAACCCCGCCGTTAACCTGAAGCGATTCCCCTGGCAGGAGACCCGGCAACGCTTTGCGGTCTCTTCAAGGCGTGCGAAATAGCGTCCGTGCGCCCGAAGCGGGAGATTTCGATGGCGACGGATGGCTCTCTCGAGGGGCGAGTGGTCGCGATTCGCGGCGCCGTGATCGACCTCGCGTTTGACGGCAAGTTGCCGCCGATCGACGACGCGGTCGAGATCGTGGAGGCCGACGGCCGCATCATTGTCGCCGAAATCCAGGCCCATCTGGACGCGCATTGCGCGCGGGCGATCGCGCTCGAGCCGACGACGGGCCTTAGGCGCGGCGACGGGGCGCGGCCCGCCGGTGGACCTATCACGATCACCGTCGGGGAAGCGACTCTCGGGCGCCTGCTCGACGTTCTCGGCAAGGTCGGCGACCGGGGGCCGCCGCTGCCCCCCGACGCGCCGCGGTGGCCCATTCACCGCAAGCCGCCGCCATTCTCGGCCCAAACCGGCGCGACGAAACTGTTCGCAACCGGCATCAAGGTGATCGACCTCCTCGCGCCGCTCGCGCAAGGGGGGAAGGCCGCCATGTTCGGCGGCGCCGGCGTCGGCAAGACCGTCCTGGTGATGGAGCTCATCCACGCGATGGTCGAGAGCTACCAGGGCATTTCGGTCTTCGCCGGGGTCGGAGAGCGCTCGCGCGAAGGCCACGAGATGCTGCTCGACATGACCCAATCGGGCGTTCTGGCGCGCACCACCCTCGTCTATGGCCAAATGAACGAGCCGCCCGGCGCGCGCTGGCGTGTTCCGATGACCGCGCTGACGATCGCCGAGTATTTCCGCGACGTGCGCCATCGCAACGTTCTGTTCCTGATGGACAACGTGTTCCGCTTCGTCCAGGCGGGCTCAGAAGTCTCGGGTCTGCTCGGCCGCGCGCCCTCGCGCGTCGGCTACCAGCCGACGCTGGCCGACGAGGTCGCGGCGCTGCATGAGCGCATCGCGTCCGTCGGCGACGCCTCCATCACCGCGATCGAGGCGGTCTATGTTCCAGCCGACGACTTCACCGATCCGGCGGTCACGGCCATCGCCGCGCATGTCGACAGCATGGTCGTGCTCTCGCGCGCGATGTCGGCCGAGGGCATGTATCCGGCGGTCGATCCGATCGCCTCGTCCTCGATCCTGCTCGATCCGCTGGTCGTCGGCGAGGAGCATGTCGCGGTCGCGACCGAAACACGACGCGCGATCGAACATTACCGGGAGTTGCAGGACGTCATCGCGCTCCTCGGCATGGAGGAGCTCGGCGCCGAGGACCGGCGGATCGTCGAACGGGCGCGCCGTCTGCAGCGGTTCCTGACCCAGCCGTTCGCGGTGACCGAAGCCTTCACCGGCGTCGAAGGCCGCTCGGTCAAGGTCGAGGACACGGTCGCGGGCTGCAAGGCGATCCTCGCGGGCCAATGCGACGACTGGCGCGAGAGCTCCCTCTACATGGTCGGGACGCTCGACGAGGCGCGCGACAAGGAAGACGCGGCGCGCATCGCCGAACGAACCCCGGCGGAGGCGCCCGCATGAATGAGGGTCTGCGTCTGACGATCGCGACGCCGGCCTCGCTCCTGGTCGACGCCGGCGACGTGCGCTCGCTTCGGGCCGAGGACATGAGCGGCGCGTTCGGCGTCCTGCCGGGCCACGCCGATCTCCTGACCGTGCTGCCCCCTTCCGTCGTGCGCTGGACCAGGAACGGCGAGGGAACGCGCTACTGTGCGTTGAGCGGCGGCGTGCTCACGGTTTCCGGAGGCGATCGCGTGGCGATCGCCTGCCGGCGGGGAACGGTCGGCGACGATCTTGCGGCGCTCGAGGCCGCGATCGCGGCTCAGCGCTCGGCCGAACTCGACGCGGACCGGCGCGCGAGGGTCGAGCAGACGCGGCTGCATGCGCGTGCGCTCCGCCAGCTCATGCGCTACCTGCGTCCCGGCGTTCGCCAGCTCGGCGATGTCGAGGCGCTATTCACCGGAGAGGCCGCCCCATGATCGCGCCCGGGGGGAGGCCCGACGGAAAAATGGAGCACGCGGCGCGGCTCGCGGCGGAGCGGGTGCGCCGCTTCCGTGACGATCCCGAACCGTCATTCGCCTCGCGCCTCGGCCAGATCGGCGTGCTGGGCTGGGCGATTGTCGCGCCCATCCTGATCGGCGTCGTGATCGGCCGCTGGCTCGACTGGACCTTGAAGACCGGCATTTTCTTCACCGCCCCGCTCATCATGCTCGGGGCCGCGGCGGGCTTATGGACCGCATGGCGATGGATGCACCGGCAATGACGCTTGCTCTCATCGCGGCCTTCGCCGCAGGCGCGGCGCTCGGGGCCGCGCATTTTGGCTCGCTGTGGTGGAGCGTCGTTCTCCTGCGCGACGGCCGCACCGTCGCGGGCATAGCTGCCCAGGCGCTGCGTTTTGTCGCGCTCGCGGCGGCGCTGGCGTTCATCGCGCGTCAGGGCGCCGCGCCCCTTCTCGCAGCGGCCCTCGGGGTTCTTGCGGCGCGGGCGTTCCTCATACGCCGCTATCGGAGGCTCGCGTGACGTCGCCGCTCATGCTCGAACCGCTCTTCGAGATCGGCCCGGTCGGCATCACCGAGCCGGTTGTCGTCTCCTGGGCGGTCATCGCGGTCCTCGCGGGGTTCTCGGCGCTGGCGACGCGCCGCCTGAAGCTCATGCCCTCGAAGACCCAGGCGACGCTCGAGCTCATCGTTTCCGCCATTGACAGCCAGATCCGAGACACGATGCAGAGCGATTCGGCGCCGTTCCGCGCGCTGATCGGCTCGATCTTCCTCTTTGTGCTGGTGTCGAACTGGTCCTCGCTCATTCCCGGCGTCGAGCCCGCGACCGCTCATATCGAGACCGACGCCGCGATGGCTCTGATCATCTTCGTTGCGACCGTGGCCTGGGGCGTCAGGACGCGGGGCCTCGGCGGCTATCTCAAGACTTTCGCCGAGCCGAGCTGGGTGATGATCCCGCTCAACGTCGTCGAACAGTTCACCCGCACCTTTTCGCTGATCGTGCGCCTGTTCGGCAACGTGATGAGCGGGGTCTTCGTCATCGGCATCATCCTGACGCTCGCCGGTCTTCTCGTGCCGATCCCGCTGATGGCGCTCGATCTCCTGACCGGCACGGTGCAGGCTTACATTTTCGCGGTTCTCGCGACCGTCTTCATTGGCGCCGCTGTCGGCGAGCGGAAAGCGTCTCACAACGTTTCGGAGCGACCTAAGTGAACGACCTCATTCAAGCTGTCAGCATTTTCTCCGCGGCGCTCGCGGTCGGCCTTGGCGCGATCGGGCCGGGGCTCGGCGAGGGCAGGGCGGTCGCTTCCGCGATGGAGGCGATTGCGCGCCAGCCCGAGGCGGCGGGGACGATCTCGCGCACCCTCTTTGTTGGCCTCGCGATGATCGAAACAATGGCGATCTATTGCCTCGTCATTGCGCTGCTCGTGCTGTTCGCCAACCCGTTCATCAAATAGGCCGCTTTGGAAATGCGGATCGACTGGCAGACGCTGGCCTTGCAGACAGTCAACGTCCTCATCCTCATCTGGATCCTGAGCCGGTTCCTGTTCCGCCCGGTGATGGCGATCATCGAGGAGCGGCGCGCGGCGGCGGCCAAGCTCCTCGACGACGCGGAGGCGACGAAGAGGCAGGCGATTGCGGCGCGTGAGGCCGCCGAGGCGGAGACGGCGAAGATCGCCGCCGGGCGCGACGAAGCGTTGCGGCGGGCCGCCGCGGACGCGGAGACCCAGCGCGCCGCGGCGCTCGCCGCCGCCCGCGCCGAGGTCGAGCAGTTGCGCGCCGGCGCCGAGGCGGAAATGCGGGGCGCCCGAGCGGCCGAGGCCTCTGCGGCGTCCGATCGGGCCGCCCGGCTCGCGGTCGACATCGCCGGCAAGCTCCTGGCGCGCCTGCCCGATTCGGCTCGCGTCGACGGCTTCATTGACGGCCTTGCCGAGGCGCTCGCGTCTCTCCCCGAGGCGAGTCGCGACGGAATCGACGGCGCCGGCGAGCCGCAGCTGACGGCAGCGCGCGCGCTGACCCCCGAAGAGGCGCAATCGTGCCGCGCCGCCCTCGCCAGGGCGCTCGGCCGGCCGCTGGACTTCGTCGTTGCGACCGACCCCGATCTGATCGCCGGGCTCGAACTCGAAACGCCGCACGCTGTCGTCAGAAACAGCTTGCGTTCCGACCTCAACCGCATCGTCGAGGAATTGACCCGTCATGACGGCCTCAAGCATTGACGGTCCCAACTGGCTCGCGGCCGAGCGCGAGGCGCTGTCGCGCGTCGATCTCAAGGCAGAGGCCCAGTCGGTGGGACGGGTGGAGGCGACCGCTGACGGGGTCGCGCAAGTGTCGGGCCTGCCGGAGGCTCGGCTCGGCGAGCTTCTGCGGTTCGAGGGCGGGCGGATGGGCTACGTTTTGTCGCTCGAGCCCGATTCGATCAACGCGGCGATCTTCGACGAGGCCGAGGCGATCGGCGTCAGCTCGCTGGTCGCTGCGACCGGTGAAATCGCGCGCGTGCCGGTCGGCCCCGGACTGCTCGGCCGCGTCATCGATCCGCTCGGGCGCCCGCTCGACCGCGACGAGCCAATCACGGCCGAGGCGTTCCATCCGATCGAGCGGCCCGCGCCGGCGATCATCGATCGCGATCTCGTCTCCGAGCCGGTCGCGACCGGAGTTCTGGCAGTGGACGCGCTCTTTGCGCTCGGGCGTGGCCAGCGCGAGCTCATCATCGGCGACCGCGCCACCGGCAAGACGTCGATTGCGGTGGACACCATCATCAATCAGAAGCGCTCGGACATGATCTGCGTCTATGTCGCGGTCGGCCAGCGCGCGACCGCGGTCGAGCGCGTGGTCGAGGCGGCCCGCCAGTTCGGCGCGCCGGAGCGCTGCGTCTTCGTGGTGGCTTCCGCCGCCGCTTCCGCCGCCCTGCAATGGATCGCGCCATTCGCCGGTTTCACCATCGGCGAATATTTCCGCGATCGCGGCGGCCACGCGCTCGTCATCGTCGATGATCTGACGAAGCACGCGGCGACCCATCGCGAACTTGCGCTCTTGACCCATGAGCCCCCCGGACGCGAGGCCTTTCCGGGCGACATTTTCTACGTCCACGCCCGCCTTCTCGAGCGTGCAGCCAAACTTTCGCCAGAGCTCGGCGGCGGGTCGCTGACGGCGCTCCCGATCGCCGAGACCGACGCCGGCAATCTTTCGGCCTTCATTCCGACCAATCTCATTTCGATCACCGACGGCCAGATCGTGCTCGATTCGCGCCTCTTCGCCGCCAACCAGCGCCCCGCGGTCGATGTCGGCCTGAGCGTCAGTCGCGTCGGCGGCAAGGCGCAGGCGCAGGCGCTGCGCGCCGCTTCTGGGCGACTGAGGCTCGACTATTCGCAGTTTCTCGAACTCGAGATGTTCACTCGCTTCGGCGGCATCGCCGATACGCGCGTCCGCGCGACGATCGTTCGCGGCGAGCGCATCCGTGCGGCGCTCGCCCAGCCCCGCTTCGCGACGCTGAGGCTCGTCGATCAGGTCGCGCTGCTGTCGGCCTTGTCGGACGGCGTCTTCGATGGCGCGCCGGTCGCGAAAGTGGGCGAGGCTCGCGCCCGCGTCGCGGCGCAACTCGACGCGCTGGCGCCGGAGACGGTCGCCTCGGTCATGGCGACCGGGACCTGCGACGAGACGGGACGCAAGAGGCTCGTTGAGGCGGTGCGCGCGCTCGTCCGCGCAGCCGGGCCGCCATGACCGAGCGGCTCAGCGACGTCGTCGCGCGCATCGGCTCGGTGCGCCAGCTGTCGTCGGTGATCGGGGCGATGCGCGGCATAGCGGCGGCACGCGCCCGCGAAGCCCGGGCGCGGGTCGAGGGCGTGCGCGTCTATGCCAAGACCATCGGCGCCGCGATCGGCCAGGCGCTGGCGCTGGCCGAGGACGGCGGCGTTCCCTCCGGGTCACGAGAAGGCCGCGACGGCCACCTCGTCATCGCGCTCTGCGCCGAGCAGGGTTTTGCCGGCATGTTCAACCGGCGCGTTCTCGACGTCGCCGAGCGGCTCTTGAAGGCCGATGGATCGCGTGGCCGGGAGCTGCTGCTACTTGGCGGGCGCGGGCTCGCCGCGGCGGAGGAGCGGGGGCTCGAGGTCGGCTGGAGCGCGGCGATGGTCGCCCATGTCGACGAGGTCGGGGCGCTCGCCGACCGGGTGACGGAGCAACTCTACGCGCGGCTCGAGGCGGGGCGCGCGACGCGGGTCAGCGTCGTCCATGCCGCGCCGGGCCAAGCTGAGATCCATGTCGTCGAGCGCATGCTTGCCCCCTTCGACTTCGCGCGCTTCCCGCGCGCGAAAAATCCCTCGCTGCCGATCGTTTCGCTGCCGCCGCAAATCCTGCTGGCCGAGCTCGCGCAGGAATACGTGTTCGCCGAACTCTGCGAAGCCCTCACCCTCTCGCTCGCCGCCGAGAACGAAGCGCGGCTCCGCGCGATGACCGCGGCCAAGTCCAATGTCACGACCATGCTCGAGGAGTTGATCGGACGGTCGCGGCAGCTGCGTCAGGAGGAGATCACCAACGAGATCATTGAACTCAGCGGGCGAAAGGCGAGAGGGATCTATAAGGCGCCGTCTCATGAACGTTAAAAGACGCCGTGGCGCGACCCCGGCGTTCAAGAGCAGCAGGCTCTAGGCGCCCTGCTGCGGCTTTGACCGCCCCAGCGTAATCGAGAACATCCGCCCGGCGATCGCGTTGCCGAGCGCAGGCGTAACCTTGAGCGGCAGGCAGGGATCGACTGCCCGCGCGGCGGCGTCAACGAAGCGCTGACGCGCGGCGGCGTCGCCTTCAAGATGCGAATATGTGATCCTCGGCTTGCCAAATATCGATCCGTCGCGCTTCAGCATGAAGACGATCGTCACGCGCGAACCCTCGGCGTCAAACGGCGTCGCCGCGAGGCAAGCGCCGAACTGGCGGCGAAGGTCGATCAGCGTATTCGCCGGCGATCCCTCCTGGGCGCTCGCGAGGATTGGAAAGAACAGGGCCGCCATTGTGCAGACAGCTGGACGTCCGTTCGTCCGGCGCAGGCCCCGAGACCAGACCTTAGCGAGCATCCCGAGCCCTCGTTTCAGAGGAATCCAGGCGGTAACTTTTGGAAAACTCGCTACCTTGCTCGCCACGGTTATTCGGTTATCCTTACGCGGGCCTGCGGCCCCAGCTTGCTGTGAAAGTCATAATGCTCGTCCAATAGTGCGGGTCCTCGTAGTGATGTCGCTCGCGACGACGTGGCCAGTCGGCCCCACAAGCTGAGCCAGAATCTTCGCGATTGATCCATTGCCGCTGCCGAGTTCCAGGCAGCGCCAGCCTGGACCCACGCCCAGGCGGTCGATGTAAACCCGCTCAGCCGGATCCAGGAGGGCGGACATGAGCGCCAGACGCTGCTGCTCGCCCGCCAGGTCATGCGGCAAACGATATGAACTCATCGCTCGCCCCTTCTTGTCGCGCGCCACACCCTATGCGCGGCGTTCACCCGAACAACGCTTTTCGCCGCGCCAGACTTTCCGGCGGCCAGAGCTTTTTCGAAATCGTAGTAGACCTCGAAGGCTGGCGCGTCCGCCGGCAGAGCGATCCAGGGCAGCTTGGTGCGGGTGTAGATATGGACGTCGGGCGGCAGCAACGACGGCTCGTCGAGCGTTCCGACCCGCACGAAGGCGAGCGGCTGATTGCCGCCGTAGTGGCTCCAGAGCGCCGTCTTGCAGGTCGGACAGCGATGGATGAGATGCGGGCGGCCGCTGTCTGTCGGAGCGGGAACGGCCTCCGTCGCGCCTGACAACAATTCGACCCGGTCGGTCTCGATCAGAGCGTTCAGTACGAAGGCGCTGCCGGTCTGCCTCTGGCAGTCCCGGCAATGGCAGCAATGGACGAACATCGGCTTCGAGCGAAGCCGGTAACGCACTTCCCCGCAGGCGCAGGCGCCCTCGTCAGTCGCCATGATCGATCTCCGCCTTTCGCGATATTGAACCAGCATAGAGCTTTGGCGCCGCCTTCGGAACGCACTTGATCAAGAGACAGACCGAATCCGCCTGCCGAGTGAAACCCTCGGCGTCATGGCCGGGCTTGTAACGGCCAGGGACGCGCTGGCGATTGCCGCGCGAGGCGAGACGTGGAAGTCTCACGCGCGACAAAAGCTCAGGGGAGGCAGTGCCAGACCGATCCGCCGAACTCCGGCGGCGCTACGCCGCCGACATCGCGCGCCGCGCCGGCGTGCGCGACCCGCGCATCGAGGAGGCCTTCGCCGCGGTGCCGCGCGAGGATTTTGCCGGGCCTCCGCCCTGGCATATCTCCGGCGGCTGGTTCGGCGGCAAGGGCGAGAACGATCTCGCCAGCCTCTACGGCGACGTGCTGGTGGCGATCGACGCGGAACGGGGAATCAACAATGGCCAGCCGTCGCTGCACGCGCTCTCAATCGACGCGCTGGCGCCGAAAGAGGGCGAGACGGTCGTCCAGATCGGCGCGGGCGCGGGTTATTACACCGCCATCCTCGCCCGCCTGGTCGGGCCATCGGGGAGGGTGATCGCCTACGAGATCGAACCGGACGTCGCCGAGCGCGCCCGGGCGAACTTGGCCGGATACCCTCAGGTCGAGGTTCGCGCCCGCTCGGGCGTCGGCGAGCCGCTGCCCGCCGCCGATTGCATCTATGTCAGCGCGGCCGCCTCGCATCCGGTCCGCGCCTGGCTCGACGCGCTGAAGGTCGGCGGGCGGCTCCTGTTTCCGCTTCAGGC
Source organism: uncultured Alphaproteobacteria bacterium (assembly GCA_963721905.1). GTDB lineage: Bacteria > Pseudomonadota > Alphaproteobacteria > Rhizobiales > Beijerinckiaceae > Roseiarcus. Next base: position 58,105 of record CAVRMF010000022.1, on the reverse strand, counting down.
GGCGCACTCGACCGGGGCGATGCTGCTCGTCACGCGGCCGCCCTCGGGCGACGCCTGGCCGGCCCGCTTCCTGACCAGCGTCGTGTTCATCGCCTGCGAGGGCGCCCAGGACGCCGGCATAGCGCGGAAGCTCGATGAAGCGTTCCGGCGCGGCGGCTCGGACCAGGTGCGCTCGCTTCGCTTTGGCGGGAGTCCCAGCCGGTCCGATTGGCTCTGCGGCGACGGCTGGGCGCTGTCGACCGAGCCGGCATGGTCGGGGACGAGACGCCATCTGCGCTGAGCCCAAACGCCTGCTGACAGGCTGTCAAACTTCCCGCTAAGCTGTCGCCCCGAGACAATCGCCGACGAGCATCCACATGGGTCGAAACCGAGCAATATCAGGTCGAGCCGCTCTTCGATGGATTGCGGCGACGCTCATGTTCGTCATGGCCGTTGGCGCTCCCGCGTTTGCATCCTCGCAGACCCTGAAGGAGGTCAAGGCGCGAGGCGCTTTGATTTGCGGGGTCAACGAGGGATTGCCCGGCTTCTCCTCGGTCGACGACCGCGGCGCCTGGTCCGGCTTTGACGTCGACTTCTGCCGGGCGGTCGCGGCCGCCATATTCGGCGATCCAAACAAGGTCCGGCTGGTTCCGCTCACCGCCGACGCCCGTTTTCAGGCGCTGAAAGACGGGAAGATCGACGTGCTCTCCCGCAATTCGACCTGGACGATGGGGCGCGAGACCGAGTTCGGGCTCACCTTCGTCGGCGTCACCTATTACGACGGGCAGGGATTTCTGGTTCCTCGCGCGATCCGCATCAATTCGGCGCTGGAGCTCGACGGGGCGAAGGTCTGCGTGCAGAGCGGAACCACGACCATCGACAATCTCGCCGACTACTTCTCCAGCAACCACATGAATCTCCAGGAAGTCGTGTCGTCTTCGACCGACGAATCGATCAAGAACTACGAGGCCGGCCTTTGCACCGTCCTGACCAGCGATCTCTCCCAGCTCTATGCCCTGCGCCTGCGTCTCGCAAAGCCGCACGACCATGTCATCCTGCCGGACGTGATCTCGAAGGAGCCGCTCGGTCCGGTTGTGAGGCAGAACGACCTTCAGTGGATCGAGATCGTGAGATGGGTCTATTTCGCCATGGTCAACGGCGAGGAGCTTGGCGTCAGCTCGAAGACCATCGGGCAGGCGTTGCAATCGCAGAAGCCGGAAGTGATGCGTCTTGTCGGCACGACCGGAAACTTCGGTCAGCAGATCGGCCTCACGAACGACTGGGCCGCCAACGTCATCCGCTCGGTCGGCAATTACGGCGAGGTGTTCGACCGCAATCTCGGCGCGAAATCGCCGCTCGCCATTCCGCGCGGGCTCAATCAGCTGTGGACGGCCGGCGGCATCCAATACGCGCCGCCCATCCGCTAAGGCGAACTGCAGTTATGTTGATAGCGGTTTGCCCGGGAAGGCGCCTTCCCTTCCCCCTTGTGGGGAAGGGCCACGGAAGGGGGTCGCGCTGCACGACGCCGATTGATCCCGCCCCCGCCAACGTCGGCCGGACGGGATCTCGCGTGTAATGTAAGAAGGCTACGCGAACCTCGCTTTGCGCGACCCCCGCCCCGGCCCGCTCCCACAAGGGGGGCGGGTGCGCTGAGGCGCCAACCGAGCCCACCTCGAAAAAGCGCCGCTCCTCGGGGTGGTTTAACCTGCGCTGAGCCCGCGAAGTTCGCTCATGGAGTTGTCTTCTTCACCATCCCGCTGTCGGTCGTCGACCGCGCCTCGGACTGGTCGAGCGGACTTGGCGCGTAATGAAAGTCCGGAGCGGCTTTCAGCTCCGCCAGGTCAACGCCGAGGATCGCCTTGTCGGGATAGCCCTGGTTCGCTTCGGTGGCGGCCGGGTCTATCTCCTTCGTCGGGGGCGGCCCAGACGCTTGGCCCGTGGTTGATGCGACCGGGTTGGCCGGCGGCTGATCCGTCGCCGGCATCTTTCGGGCCTCGGTTCGCCATTGCATCGCGGCGAACGGCACGGCGACGTCCTTCGTTCCGAACCCGAGGAAACCGCCGATGCCGATAACGACGGTCTCGGCCTTGCCGTCATGGCTCATCAGCACGTCTTTGATCTTGCCGATCTGCTTGTCGTCCGGGCCGAAGACGCCGATTCCGACCAGCTTCGGCGCGCGCCACTGATCGATGGCCTGCGTCGTCACGAACGAGACGCCGGCCTGGCTCTTGGCCGGCTGGACGTCGGGCGTAGACATCTGGGCCTGGGCCGGCTTCATCGGCGCCGTAGGATTGTCTGTGGCGGCCGTTTGCGCGAGCGCGCCGGAGCCCAGGAACGCAGCGCTGAACAGAGTTGCATAAGCAAGCGTTGTACGCATTTTCGCCTCCTCTCAAGTGAGCGCAGGCGTCACGTGTTGATTCCGACTAGGGCATTGCTCGAACGCCTGCGCCCCGCTTCGCGCGCATCGCGCGGCGGACGCGGCTCCAATCCGTTGGATCGATCGCTGGAGCACCGGTGGCCAACTATTGGCTGACGGGAAGGTTCCGCCACAAAATTATTCGGCCTCAGAACATATATTGTTGGGGGGCGGCCCGCGTTCCTTTTCTCGCGGTCATTCCGTGCTTTCAGTCGGGCGGCTCAGCGATGCGGGCGGATGTCGGTGAAGCCGAAGTCCTGCCCCTTGAACAGCAGCGGCTCTCCGGTCGCCTTCGCCAGCGCATAGGCGAAGCAGTCGCCGAAAGTCAGCCGGGCGGGATCGCCGCTGCCCCTGCCGAAGTCGCGGTAGGCGGCGCGGGCGATATGGGCCTGTTCGGCGGTGACCGCTTCGATAGAGAGATCCGACTTCGCCACGATGTCGTCGAGGCGCCGGCTGGCGACGGCGTCGCGCGATCCGTCAATGACAATGGCCGCCTCCAGAAAAGTCGCCGCCGAGATGCGCTTGGGGTAGCCTCGCCCCGCGAGCGCGCGGGCGAATTGCGGCGCGTCGTGTTCCGCGCGGAGGAGGGCGAGGAGAGCCGATGCAGCGACGATCACCGCGGCAATCCCCTATCGCCATAGAGAATGTCAGCGTGATGGGCGCTCCGCCACGGCTCCTTGAGGCGCTCAGCGCAATCCCGTCCGAGCGCCAGCAGTTCCTGCTCGAGCGGGTCGGGCGCTTCGATCCGCATGAGGCGCTCGCGCAGCGCGACAGTGACGGCTTCGGTCAGGCTTTCGCCCGTCGCGATAGCGACGCGAGCCGCCAGCGCATGGGCTTCCTGGTTCTTAATGTTGAGGGACATCGTTCCACCATTCCACCGCTACCTTTCCACCCTATGACACGCAGCGTGGGTTGTCCGGGGCTTGCGCCCCCTCTCCCGGGCGGGCCTGCGTGAGGGCAAGCGAAGGACGGGGCGGTGAGCGGCGGCCTCTCGCCGCCAAGGGCTCTCGCGGCGGAAACGCATTCGTAGGGCGACAATCCCTGTCCCTTCTCCGCCAGCGCAGGGGAAACGAGGGAGCGGTCGATGGTCACGAACCTCAGGCCCTCGACCTGACATTGGTCTAGCGGTCGCTCATTTCCATGCGCCGATGCCAAATAGAGGCGCTCGCTGGGTCGAACGCTGGGAATAAGCGCAGCGCGATCTCTACTCACTGGATGCTCGGAGCGCGAACCGACTCCCTTGTCTTGCGGAATATCCCTCGGATTTAGTGCAGCGCAAGAGGCACACAGTTTCAAGCGCCGGCAAGGCAACCATCATCACCGTCGTTCACTTTTCCGCCTCCCCATAACTGTCGATTGTCCTCGGCGGGTGACACCTATAGAAAGGTAGTCGCAACTGAGTTGTGCAACCTTTGTGCTGGATACTCAAAGACGCAAAACGGTGGCTGATGACCGAATTCATTCCCGACCTGTACGCCGCAGCATGCGCTGTCGCTGCTGTTGCTTACGTTGTCTGGGTTTTTGCCAGCAGAAGGAAAGCAAGCTTAGCCGAATTTGAGGTATCGGCCAAGACGATCCCTCACGCCCTCGTCGGCGATGCTTGCGGAAACGCGGGCGATTTGAGCACAGGGGTAGCGGAGCGCGACCTTCAACGGTGACTATACACGTGCTCAACGTCGACGGGCGTGCGCTTCATTCCACGATGAAGGCGACGCCAAGAACCAGCTCCCGTGTTGCGCGCGTGACGGGGAAGCGAGTTGGCGTCGATAGGGGATTAGGATGATTCGAGCAATTCGGCTTCGTTCTTATGAAGAAACCGCATATCGGCAGCAGCGGACTAAAACTCGACTCCGACAGGATGTCGAAAGATGATGGAAACCATCGCCGCCCTGGCCGCCCGGAAACTCAGCAAACTTCTGGTCAAGGATTTTCGCGAGAGCTTCGGCTCCGGCCACGATGAGGCCGCCGAACTCCTCGGCGCGCTCGCGCTGAGCGCCATCGAGTGCATCGGCAAGAGCGACTGCCTTTACCACAACTTCGAACATACCATGCTGGTGACTCTGGTCGGTCGCGAAATTCTGCGCGGACGCATGTTCTTGGAGCGGGTTGAGCCTCAGGACTACTGTCACCTTATTGCTGCCTGTCTCCTGCACGATATCGGATATGTGCGCGGCGTCCTCAGTGGCGACAGCAAGACCGCGTTCGTTGTGGACCCCAACGGGAAAACTGTGACGCTTCCCCGGGGCGCGTCCGACGCGTCCCTCACCGCGTATCATGTCGACCGTTCCAAGATGTTTGCGTTTGAGCGGCTGGGGAATTCTCCGGTTCTCGACGCCGCGCGGGTTGCACGGGCGATTGAACTCACCCGTTTCCCGCCGTCTGCCGAGACCGCTGTCACGACGGTTCTCGAACCCAAGCTGGTCCAGGCCGCCGATCTCATCGGACAACTCGGCGACCCATTTTATCCCAACAAGGCCAATGCGTTGTACAGAGAACTTGAGGAAGCCGGCGAAGGCCGCCAACTCGGCTATTCATGTCCCGTTGACCTCGTCGAGCAGTATCCGCAATTTTACTGGAGCTACGTTTCGTCCCGTATCGCAGAGGGGAAAAAGTATCTCGGTCTCACCGGCTCTGGTCGGCAATGGATTGCAAACCTCAATCATCATTTATACCGCTCTGAACATTTTACACGCTCGATCGATGTAGCTACAGCCACATTCGAATTGCCGGCGATTTGGACAGGTCGAGGTCCTCGAAAACCATCGACCGGGCGGAAGGTTGCACGGAAAATATGTGGCTGACCGTCAGGCCGCGACAGTCCGCCCAATACGAATGATCTGACGGGCTATTTCGTTGGGCCCGACGAATCTGAGGAATTCCGTCGCTTCCGGCAGCGCCGCCGCAGCTTCGCCACGGCGGAGCTGTCCGACGACAAGGCCCAGGCGATCGGCGCGTCCCGCATGGACAAGCGCCACGCCCATTTCGACACGCTGCTCGAGCCGAATGCCGATCTCCTCCGGCCTAACGAAGAGAGTAGGGGCTAAGCCGAGAGAGCGAGGGCTTGTTGCGCCTCGCGTGCAAGGCCGGAATAAAATTCCGCGGCTGTTCTCGAATCTTTCCTGCTGCTATGGGTCGGCAGCATTCGAGACAGTCGCCCCAATGACCGAAGCCGCCGTACATGGCAGTCTTTTCGCCGTCGATTTCCTCAAAGAAACAATCAAGACGCTACCTGAGTGGTTGGAGTTCGACGACGCCCAGCTCGAGAGGCTTCGAACCGATTTGCACAGGCTCTTCAGCGACTTTCCGACGTCAACGAGGCCCAACGAGGCCCAGACCGAAAATGACCTGATCTGGCCGATCCTTTTGCGGCTGGGTTGGACCCAAAGCCTCCGCAACCAAAATCTGACAGCATATGGCCGCGATGACGTCCCCGACGGCCTGCTTTTTTCTGACTGGGCCGCAAAGACGCGGGCCAATACGTTTCACGAGGAATGGCGACGATATGAGTTTGGGAGCGCCATTGTCGAATCAAAGCGTTGGGCTCGCCCGCTAGATCGCCAATCGGGAACGCCTGGCGAAGAAACTGCGCCATCGACGCAAATGCTGCGCTACCTCAGGCGGGTGGACGATCTGACAAACGGCGCATTGCGTTGGGGCATCCTCACCAACGGCGCGCGCTGGCGGCTCTACTACCAAGGCGCCCGATCAGTATCTGAGAACTTTTTCGAGATCGACCTTGCCCTTTTGCTGGACGTCCCCGGCCACAACGGCGGGCTGTTCGCGCCTTCGGAGGAGGACCGCCGCCATTGGTTGAAAGTCTTCGCGCTGATGTTCCGACGCGAAGCGTTCATGTCCGTAACGGCCGACCCTCGAACTTTTCACCAGCGCGCCATCGAACAGGGGCGGTTTTACGAAGAACGTGTCGCTGCCAGTTTGTCGAACCTCGTCTTCGGCTTCATCTTTCCCACGCTCGTGCAGGCCATCGCCGCGGCCGCGCCCGAAGCGCCGCTCGCCGAGGTGCGTGACGCAGCTTTGGTGCTGCTGTATCGCCTTCTGTTCATTTTCTACGCCGAGGACCGAAACCTTTTGCCGGTCAACGATCCTCGTTACGAGGCCTATGGCCTGCGCAACCGTGTCCGCGTTGACATTGGCAGGAGACTGGATCGGAACGATCCGCTATCGGAAACGGCTGCGCGTTATTGGGCCATGTTCGATGACCTTTGCCGTTCGATCAACGACGGCGACAGGTCCACAGGCCTGCCGCCATATAACGGCGGCCTTTTCGATCCGAGGAAGACGCCGCTCTTGACACAGGTGCGCCTCGGCAATTCCGTCTTGGCCCAAGTCATCGACACGTTGTCGTTCGAAAAGACCGATGCGGGTCGAAGGTACATCAATTACCGTGATCTGAGCGTGCAGCAGCTTGGGTCGATTTATGAACGCCTGCTTGAACATGAAGTCTCCCGCGTCGATGGCGAGATTCGGATTCAGCTCAACGTGTTCGCTCGCAAGGGCTCGGGGAGCTACTATACGCCCGATGACCTCGTGACCCTGATCATCAGGGAAGCAATCGATCCTCTCGTTTCGGCGCGCATAGACGCTTTCATTGCCAAGGCGAAGGAATTGGAGTCGAGCGATCGGCCGCTTGAACTGCGTAGCGCGATCCTGGTTGGTCTTGATCCCGCAGAAAAGCTGTTGGAATTAAGGATTTGCGATCCAGCCATGGGGTCCGGTCACTTTCTTGTGGCGCTGGTCGATTATCTCGCCGACCGGGTCATTTCCGCGCTCGCGGACGCGCAGGCCGAAGTTACATTCTACGACTACGTATCTCCACTGATCGCCAATGGCGCTGTTCCTCGTCCAATTCTAGTCCGAGCCTTCCTGAGCCGCCAGTTTGGCGACCCAGTTCAGATTACCCTTGGAGGCTCTTGCAAATTTATTTTGAATACCAAGCAAATTGAGGTGGGGCATGTAGGAACGATATGACAGTTGTCAACTACTATAAGATAATATATATCGCTGTACATTGAGAGTAGTTTCGGTATTGTTTTGGCTTATCGTCCCGATTCGTAGCAACAGGCATGTCCGACGATCCCCTAGACGCCATGAAAGCCCGCTGGAACCATATCCAGGGCACTCTGTTTCCTTGGCTGCGCGAGGAAGTCGACCCAATGACCGAAGCGCTTGGGCGTCTCGTCACGACCCTCGACGTGATCGGCCTCGAAGCCTTCGTTCCCGAGCCGCCGCGCGGCCCCGGCCGCCCGCCCGAGGATCGGCGCGCCCTTGCCAGGGCCTTCGTCGCCAAGGCGATGCTGGGCATTCCCACCACTTCCGCTTTGATCGAGCGACTCGCCGTCGACAAGTCGCTGCGGCGTATCCTTGGTTGGGAGCGACGCTCGCAAGTGCCCTCAGAAGCCACGTTCTCTCGCGCCTTCGCGGAGTTCGCGCAGGGCGATCTGCCCGACAAAATGCACGCGGCGCTGATCGAGCGCTCGCTCGGCGGGCGCATCGTCGGCGTGATCGCCCGCGACGCCACCGAGATCGAGGCGCGCGAGAAGCCGGCGGCGAAAGAGGCCAGCGACAAGAAGGACGATCCGCCGTCCGATGGCGCTCAGCCGCCGCGCAAGCGCGGACGCCCGCGCAAGGACGAGCAACGGCCAAAGCCCGAGCCGACGCGGCTGGAGCGACAAACCTCACAGAACGTCAACCAAATGCTCGCCGAACTGCCCACCGCCTGCGATGTCGGCTCCAAGAAAAACAGCAAGGGCTACAAGGAAACCTGGATCGGCTACAAGCTGCATATCGACGTCGCTTGCGGCCAGATCCCCGTCTCCTGCGTGCTGACTTCGGCCTCCGTTCACGACAGTCAGGTCGCCATTCCCTTGATGACCATGACCGGCGCGCGGGTTTCCTATCTCTACGATCTCATGGACGCCGCCTACGACGCCGCCGCCATTCATGACCACAGCCGCACGCTCGGCCACGCGCCGATCATCGACCGCAACTTTCGCGCCCAGCATGAGGTCAAGGCCGAATGGGAACGGGAGGTCGACAGGATGAAGTTCATCCACATGCCCGACGCAAATGACGTCATCTATGATTTCCGCACCATGGTCGAACGCGTCAATGCTCGATTGAAGGACGAATTCGGCGCCAGGTTCCTGCGCGTGCGCGGCTCGATCAAGGTCAAATGCCACCTCATGTTCGGCATCGTCGCGCTCGCCGCCGATCAAATCCTCCGCGTCGCCAGCTTCAGGCCAGCGCCAGCCTGAGCCGCCGGCGCCCGCAATCCAAAACCACGGGAAATTCCTCGCCCTCAGGGAATTCTGCAAGAGGCTCCTTGGAAATGAGGAGATCGACGTGAGCGCGCCTGGCGCGGTCCCTTTTGCTGAAATTCTTGCCGCGGCCCGCGATCTGGTTAGCGAGGAGCGTTTCCTCAACTGGCAGGTTGCCTTCCCCGGGGTGTGGTCTGATTGGGGGGTTGTCCCGAAGAATGTTGAAAAGGGAGGAGCGGCGTTGCTCGCCTTGAGCCTTTAGGCTCGGGGTGCTGATTCCACGAAAGGAAAGCAACGCCATGAAGAAGCATACCACGTCGACCGCGATTCCCACGGATGCGTTGAAGGCCGAGGCGCTGGCGAGCATGTCGGCGAGCTTCGAACGCTTTTGCCTTGCCGCCGGGCTCGAGACGCTGAGCGAGATGCTGGAGCAGGATGCGACAGCGGCCTGTGGCCAGCGCCATGAGCGGGGTGAGCGACGCCAGGCGCACCGCTGGGGGCGGACCAAAGGCAAGATCGGCTTTCACGGCGGCAAGGTCGAGATCGAGCGCCCACGGGTTCGCGGGCTCGACGGGGCCGAGCGCGTACTGCCGAGTTGGAAGAGCGCCGTCAGCGAAGACTTGCTCGGCAAATGGGCGATGAACCAGATGCTGATCAACGTCTCGACGCGGCGTTTCAAGCGTTCGGTCCGGTTGCCCGAGGGAGACGTTCCGGCGGCCGACGGAGCGGGGCTGTCGAAGTCGGCGACCTCCCGCCGCTTCATGGCGTTGTCGGCGGCGCGCATGAAGGCGTGGATGGAAACCAGGCTTGACGACCTCGATCTGCTGGCGATCCAGATCGACGGCATTTACATGGATGAAGATATGCTCCTCGTCGCGGCGATTGGCGTCGACGCGAACGGTGACAAACATCCGCTCGGCCTGGTCGAGGGTGCGACCGAAAACGCGACGACGGTGCAGGCGCTCATCGACAATCTCGTCGAGCGTGGACTTGATCCAACCGTGCGACGCCTGTTCATCATCGATGGCGCGAAGGCGCTGTCCAAGGCGATCCGCCGCAACTTTGGACGCGACACGGCGATCCAGCGTTGCCAGATTCACAAGGCGCGCAACATTCTCGAGCGGTTGCCCAAATCGATGCACGCTTCGGTGCGGCGCGTCTTGCGGCAAGCCTGGGAAATGGACGACGCCGAAAGGGCCGAAACGCTCATTCGCAATCTCGCCCGCCGTCTCGAACGGGACTGGAACGGCGTTTCCGCTTCGATCCTGGAAGGGATCGACGAGATGCTCACTGTCACCAGGCTCGGCCTCCCCCGCGAACTGCGCCGCTCGCTCGCCTGCACCAACATCATCGAGAATGTCATGGGCACGGTGCGCAGGGTCTGCCGCAACGTCAAATACTGGCGCTCGCCCTCGATGGCCCTGCGATGGGCCGCCGCCGCCATGCAGGAAGCTATCAAGGGCTTCCGTCGATTGAAGGCATACAAGCATCTGCCAGCTCTTCGCGCTGCTCTTGCAAAGCAAGGCCAACAGCCGCCTTCCGACGAGGCGCTTGTTCAAATCGCCGAGGCTGCGTAAATTTCAATGCGCAACGACCGCTTCGAGATTTTCAACAGACAGCGGGACATCCCCCTGATTGGGAAAATCATGGTTTGAGCGGCGGCTTCGATGCCGTGATCGGTAATCCGCCGTGGGACAGAATGAAGCTTCAGCAGGTCGAATGGTTCGCGGCGCGAAAGCGCGAAATCGCTTTGGCTCAACGCGCCAGTGACCGGGCACGCATGATTGCCGCGCTCGAAGACGCGGGCGATCCGCTCGCCATCGATTACGCCCGTGTCGCAGCAATTCGCGCAACCATTATCCGCAACGCGGATGAGCGTGGTTGGACTGTTGACCACGAGCAACTCGACGACCGGCATATTGTCCGTCGCATGGTTTTGAAGCGCTGCGTCTACGGCGTGGACAAGCATATGATGGCGGTCGAGCTCACAAAGGTCGCCCTGTGGCTGCACACCTTCACGGTCGGCGCGCCGCTGTCGTTTCTCGACCATCATCTGCGCAATGGCGACAGCCTCTTTGGCTTGTGGGTGCGGCAAGGGCTCGATCATGCAGCCGCGCTCGGCGCGCCTTTGTTTTTGCATGAGTCCCTCACGAAAGCCCTCCGTGCCGCCTCGAAGATGCAGATTATCGAAGGGCTGAGCGACGCGGAAATCGCCGAGGCCCATCGCTCCCAAGACGTGTTTGACGAAGTGCGCGACATGACTGCGCCGCTGGATTCAATCCTTTCGCTTATTCACGCTTTGGATTGGCTCGATCTAAATTCCCGTGCTGACCGCTGCTCCTGGTTTGCGGATCGACGTAACTCCGAACAGCCGCGCCGCAAAGGCATCTCAGCGCGCCGAAACTGCGGTACGTGTCGCCCGGGAATGCGGCGACTATCCGCTGTTGTCAGGCGGCGATGTGAATCTCTATTCGCTGTTCGTCGAACGCGCCATGACCATCGTGAAGCGTTCCGGCATGGTCGGCCTTGTGACGCCCTCTGGTATCGCGTCCGACCAAACCGCCGCAATTTTTTTCAAAGGCGTTGCAACAGGCGGTCGCCTCAAGGCCCTTTACGATTTCGAGAACAAGAAGGTATTTTTTCCTGACGTTCATGCGTCATTCAAGTTTTGCGTCTTCGTGGCCAGCCCAACTCCGATTGGTGGCGAAACACGATGCGCATTCTACCTACATAGTATCAGCGAACTACGAGACCCGGAGCGTTGCTTTCCTCTGACGGCGGCTGATTTTGCCCGCGTCAATCCAATTACTGGAACCGCACCGATTTTTCGCTCGCGACGCGATGCTGCGCTCGTAACGGCTATTTACAGTCGGGTCCCTATTTTGGATCAATCAGGTCAAACGGAAACCCAGGAATGGCCGATTAAGTTTGCCACTTTCTTTCACATGTCAAACAACTCCCAGTTGTTCCGCACAAAAGAGGAACTAGAAGAGAGAGAACACGCGTGGCCTCTAAGCAATAACACTTGGCAATCTGACACAAACGCGTGGGTGCCGCTCTATCAGGGACGTTCTCTCGAAGCCTATGATCATCGTTTCGCGGGAGTGGAGTTTAATCCAGCTAATATACGACGGGGATATGTTTCGGTTACGGCAACCCTGGAACAGCATAAAGATCCGGATTTTCAAATCAAATTTCAATATTTTGTTCCTCAAAACGCGCTGCCGTCTGATATTAATCAGGGATATTTAGTGGCGTTTCGTCGTAGCACAGCAACGACAAATGCTAGAACCATGGTATCTGCAATTAGCCCCTTCGTCGGCTATGGTGACAGTCTCTTTCTATTAGTGCCCGACGAGAATTTGCCGACGACCGAGTGGCCACAAATCGTATCTGAATTGCAAGGCAATCTAATGTCTACAATATTCGATTTTATTGCGAGAAATAAGTTACATGGCCAGAATTTCAGCTGGTACATTCTCAAGCAATTGCCTTTTGTGCCGCCAACACGCCTCAGAGCGAGGTCGCTTCGGGACCAGAACCGCGAGTGAAATCATTCGAAGAGCGGTTTTAGAGTTGACCTATACCTCGCATGACTTGGCGCAGTTTGCCCGCGATATGGGTTACGTGGACGATCTGGGTGAGGCGAAGCCGCCCTTCATTTGGGACGAGGACCGCCGCCTTAAGCTGCGCGCGAAGTTGGACGCGGTTTACTTTTGCCTCTACGGCGTCACCGACCGCGACGACGTGCGGTACATTTATTCGACATTCCCCATTGTCGAGCGCGAGGAAATGGGGGTATTCAATCGCTATCGGTCGCGTGACTTGTGCCTCGCATATCTGAACGCCCTAGCCGCTGGCGACCCCGATGCGGATATCGACCTGTAGCAGCTTTCTTCGGAAACAAACTGCCCGGGGTTGGAGTTCGGCTTCAACTGGCGCCGCAAGCCCCTCAAGTCTCGCTATCGGTGTCTGATTGCGGGCTTCAATCCCAACTCCACCCGCCCGTGGCCGGACGCTGCGCGCGCTGATATCGTGCGTCCTCCGTCCCTCGAGGACCGCCCAATGGCCGAAAGCGAAATCGACGCCATCCGCGACCTTCTGAAGTCGAAAGCGCGGCCGGTCGGGTGGGAGGAGCGGCGGCGGCGGATCGAGGAGGTTTGCGCGGTCTGGCCGGTCGCCGGCGACGTCGTGCTCGAAGCGGTCGACATCGACGGCCTCAAGGGCGAATGGTCCATCGTTCCGGGCAGCGATTCCTCCCGGGTGCTGCTCTTCTTCCACGGCGGGGGCTATTGCTCGGGCTCAATTCGGAGCCATCGCCGGATGGCGACCGAAGCGGGGCGGGCGGCAGCGTCAAGGACGCTCGCGGTCGAGTACCGGCTCGCCCCCGAGCATCCCTTTCCTGCAGCCTACGACGATGCGCGGAAATCATGGGCGTTCCTGCGCGGCCAGGGATTTTCCGCCGGGCAGATCGCGATTGGCGGCGACAGCGCCGGCGCGGGGCTGACCGCCGCGCTGATCGTGCGGCTCCGCGCCGAAACCGGGGAGGCGCCGGCATCAGCCTGGCTCGTTTCGCCCTGGACCGACCTCACCATGTCGGAAGCGACCATGACGACCAAGGATTCCGTCGATCCGCTCATCCACGAGGGCTATCTCGAGGAGCTGGCCGCGGCCTATGTGCCCGCCGGAATGGACAGGAAGGACCCGCGCGTCTCGCCGCTTTACGCCGACCTGCACGCGTTTCCGCCGACGCTGATCCAGGTCGGCTCGGCCGAAACCCTGCTCGACGACGCGACCCGCTTCGCCGCGGCGGCCGGCGCGGCCGACGCCGCCGTGACCCTTGAGGTCTGGCCGCACATGATACACGCGTTTCCGATCTGGAACGCCCATCTCGAGCCCGGCCGCCGCGCCCTCATGCAAGCCGGCGAGTTCATGCGCCGCTACTGGTGAGCGCGGATGCGAAGCCGCCCCGCAATTCCTTAGCGATCTCAAAGCGTTATCATTTTCTTGTTTCTGAAATACGGAATTCGTGCTAGTCTTGCTTCCATGACCCTTCAACAAAGTCCGATGCCATTCCCGACGGCTGCACGACGACCGATTGGAATTCACAAGCAGGCGCAAGCCGCCGTTGTAACTCGCAGGACCGTCAAGACGGAGAACGTCGGGAACGAAAAGCCGCTGCAAGCGTTTGGGATCGCACGAAACGGCGATGAGGAATCGCACTCGCGGTCTCGCTATCGCCCGCGTGAACTACGGGCGCGGATCGCCGCAAGGCGTTGAAGAGACAATCGTCTTTATGCCCCGCGAGCGACGGGATGCCCGCTTTCCGCGGGCATGAAACGATCCAACGGGTCGGAGTTACAAAGTTACTGAAAAAGGCGCGCCCAAGTGTTTGAAACAATTGAGTCGGCCGTTACGATTGCGCGCCTCGGGATAAGCGAGAAAGAACGACCGCTTGGCCTCCGCTCTTGGCCGCCGCCGCGCGGAACGAGAACGCCGTCTCGCGCACACCCGCCTCGAACGGCGTCGCGTCCGACCAGAAGGCTTTGGCGAATTTCGTCGCGTCGATCTGGTAGGGGCGGTCCCAGGTGAAGCGCATCTCCTTGAGTTCACGCATGAAGGGCGAAAGGAGCCCGGCAGCGCCGAGGAGACCCTCGGGGACGGCCAGGACCTTCAGCCGGACGCCGAGCGCCTCCGCCGCCATCTCGAGAATTTCGCGAGTCGTCCGGGTCGGCGCGCAGGGGACATGCCAGGCCTGGCCGAAGGCGGAATCGGGCGCGTCAAGCAGCGTCGTCGCCGCGCGGGCGATATCCGGCACGAAGGCGTAGTCGTGGGGAATGTCCGGCGATCCAACGAAGAAGGCGGCCTTGCCCTTGGCCATGGCGCCGATTGCCGTATCGCCGAGCCAGGAGAGGCCGACGTCGGGCCCGTAGAAGTCGGGCGCGCGGAGCGCCGCGACACGGGCGCGGCCCGCCGCCGCAGCCTCCATCCAGATCCGGGTCGCCACGGAGCGCGCGGCAGGCTTTACGCCATAGGAGGTCAGCGACATCGTCTCGACCAGCAGCGCGGTCTGGGGCCCGTACATATAGAGATTGTCGATGAACACCATCCGTGCGCCGGTCGCCTCGCAGGCGGCGACGAAATTGCCGATCGCCTTCGGCCAGGCCTCACGCCAGACCTTGCCCTCATAAGGAAAGCCGATCGCGACCACGATCTGGTCCGAGCCGCGCGTCGCCATGACCACGCTCTCGCGGTCGAGCGCATTGCAGGGTATGAATTGCGCGCCCTTCGGGAGATCGCCCGACGCATGGCGCTGCGCGACGACGACCTCGCGGCCTTCGGCCAAAAGCCGCGTCATGGTCGCGCAGCCGCACGGACCCATGCCGAAAATCGTAATCCTGCCGCTCATCGCCGCCTCCATTGATCTGAAGGCAGCGTAGCGCGGCCTTGATCATATCAGAAATGCATTGTTTATATATCGATCATGCGTGAAGTGAATTTAGCGGGACTCGATCTCAATCTGCTGCCGGCGCTCGAGGCGCTGCTCCGGCGGCGCAATGTCACCCATGCCGCCGCCGACGTCGGCCTCAGCCAGCCGGCGATGAGCAGGGCGCTCGCGCGCCTGCGCGAAACATTCGGCGATCCGCTGCTGATCCGCGCCGGCGGCGGTCTCTCGCCGACAACGCTCGCCCGGAGCCTCGCGCCAAAAGTTGGGGCCGCGCTCGATGAGCTTCGCGGGCTCTTCCGCGCTGAGGATTTCGATCCGTCGGCGCTCCATCGCGTGATCCGCCTGGCGGGAGGCGACGTGCATTCGATCCTGCTCGCGCCGCGTTTGATTGCGCGGCTCCAGCGCGAAGCCCCCAGCGTCGATCTGAAGATCGAGCCAATCGGCCGCGACATGATAAGTCGGATGGAGCGGGGCGAGGCCGATCTCTGTTTCGCGACCGCCACGACCCCGCTGCCGCCGGGCGTCTTCAGCGAGTCGCTAGCGAGCGACCGCCTGGCGCTCGTGATGCGGCGCTGCCATCCCGCGGCGAACCGGACGTGGACCCTGGGCGACTACGCCGCTTACCCTCACGCGACCGTCGCCTTTTTCGCCGACGGCCTTTCCGAGATCGACGCCCGGCTCGCGGCTGCGGGCGTCGAGCGGCGGATTGCGCTGACGAGCCCGCATTTCATGGCGACCATCGCCGCGGTCGCGGCCAGCGACCTCGTCACCACTATCTCGGCGGCTTTCGCCCGCCGCTTCGCCGAGCCGTTCGATCTCGTCTTGAAGCCGCCGCCGTTTGATGACGAGCTCGATCTCACGGTGGTGGCGACCAAACTGCGCGCCGCTGATCCGGCGATCCAGTGGTTCCGGAAGGTGCTGCGCGAAGAGGCAGCTGCGGTTTATGCGGCTCCCGGCTGATGGCGCCAATCACATGCGGAGCCGCCTTGAATCGCCCCAATTCGGAAACTAAGTCAACTGTAAAGGCGTTGTTCGACGCCGCGTCAAACGAGGAGGTATCAATGGCAATGGAGACTTCGTGGCGCGGGGGCAAAAGCGTACAAGACTGGATAAACCTGGTGTGCGGCGTGTTGCTGTTCATCTCGCCCTGGGCGCTGGGCTTTTCCCACGACATGATGGCGGCGAGAACCGCCTGGGTCGGCGGCATCGTGATCGCGGCCATGGGAATCGCCGCGCTCGTTCAGTTCGCCGAGTGGGAGGATTGGGTGGCGCTGATCGCCGGCGTCCTGATGATCATCTCGCCCTGGGTGCTGGGCTTCGCGGCGATGCATTTCGCTGCGTGGACGATGGTCGTGCTCGGGCTGGTCGTGGCTCTGGCGTCGGTCTCGGAGATCTGGATCGTCCAGAACCAGACTGCGGTGAGAAGCTGAGCGGCGCGTCGCGCCGCTCTTGACGCACTGCGCAAGGTCGAAGGTCGCCTCGCGGCGGCCTTTGACCGGGGGCCGTTGCGGGGCTAGGCCTCGTCGATGAACGTCAGTCCGGCGGCTGCGGCTTTGGACCAGAGGACGAGCGCCCTCCGCGCCGAATAGCCTCCAACTCCGTCGGGAATCCTCAGTTCGAAGGTCTGAGGCAAGCCAACGACTTGGGCGCCGGCGATACGCGCGCCGCGGGGCGAGACGTCTCGCAAGACGACATCAAGAACTGACGCTCCCTCGTTGAACACGCAATGCGCGGAGCGGGAACGCCGGGCGCGGTGAAGCGAGCGCTTTTCGGAGAAAGCCGCGAGCTGCGATTTCGGCCGCATAGGTCAAGCCTATGGACAAGGCGGCTTGCGCCGGACTGGCTCTTGACGGACCTCGCGCTTTGGCCAGTCTTGTGGTCCCCTTCGAATCGCCTCGCCTGGGACCGTTGATGAGAACGATTTCGCCGCTCGCCTTCGCCGCCTTGGCGCTTTGCGCCTGCAACGCGCCCGCGCCGCAGGCGTCGGCGCCGCCCGCGCCGGGCTCCGTCGCCGTCACGCCCCCCAATTTTCAGCTGCCTGAGGGCCAGGACTGTTCGGCGAAGATCGCTCGCTACCGTGCGATCCAGGACAACGATCTCTCCATGGGCCATGTCGCGCGATCGGTCTATAACCAGATCAAGCGGGAGATCGACGCTGCGGAACGCGTCTGCGCGGCCGGACATGACGCCGAGGCGAAGAGCATGATCGTCGCCTCGCAGAAGCGCCACGGCTATCCGACGGACCTCTAGCCGAAGGCCGCCCGCAGATAGGCGGCGACGAAGGCCGGCGTGCGCTCTTCGTCGATATCGTCTGGACCGCGGACGATATGCATGCGCGAAAATTCCGAGTGAGGATCGAGCGCCAGAAAGGCGTCGATCCGCTCCTTGGCCTCATCCGCGGCAACCGGAAGCGTCATCAGCTTCATGCAGGCGATACGCTGCGCCGCAAAAATGACCGTCCATCCTGGGCGGGTCGCAGCCTCCTCGGCCTTCAACCCCGTCTCCTCCAGGAGTTCGCGTCGCGCGCTCGCGTCGAAGTCGACCTTGCCGTCGAAAACATCTTCGGGATCGGGCGTGCCAGCGGGGAAATAGATCTGCCCGCCGTTCATGGTGTGGGGCGCCATCTCGCCGAGCAGGAACGCGCCATCGGCTGAGCGGACCGCGGCCATCGAGAAGCAATTGTCGACGCGCTCGCCGGGGTGGCCGAACGCGCGCCAGGCGACGAAATCCGCATAGGCCGTTTCGAAAAAGGCCCCACTCAACCTTAGTTCCCCGTCCGCGCGCGGGGCGAGCTCGCGCCGCCCCATCAGCAGCACTCGGCCGTTGTAGATGGCGGGTTTCGCCTTGCGAAGCTGCGCCCAGTGCGCAGCGATGCTCGCCGCATGAGTGGTCGCGAAGCGCCAAGCGGCCTGCTCGAGAACGAAGTCGAGTTCGCCGACTTCGACCAGTCGAACAGGCGGGCTCAAAGGTCGAGCGCGCCGCTTGAGACGACGACGGCCGAGCCTCCGATCGAGGCCGAGCGCAACATCCCACCGTCGATGGCGAACCCGAGCGTAATCAGGCTCGGACGGCCCATCTCGAATCCCTGTTCGATGGTGAGCCGTTGGTCGCCGTCTCCTGGACGATCAAAGGCGAGCGCCACGCCAGCGAAAGCGGCGGCAGCGCTGCCGGTCGCCGGGTCTTCGGTCACGCCCCAACCGCCGGCGAACATCCGCGCGTGATAGGTTGAACCCGGCTCGACGACTTCTTTGGTGTAGAGATAGGCGGCTGGACCGTCCTTGCCGGCCCAGGACATGGCGCCGGGCCGGGCGCGGCCGATCGCCTCGAGCGAACGAACGGGAATGAACAGATAAGGGGCACCGGCGGTGTAAAGGCTCGGCTCATGCCGGTCGAAGCCGATGTCCCCCGGCTCGAGGCCGACGCCTTCGGCGATCGCGGCTCTTGACGGCGGCGCGGCCTCGAGCCGCTCGGGCAGCTTCGGCAGCTCGAAATGCGCGATGAGCTCGCGGCCCGCGCGATGCTGAACGACACAAACGATGTCGCCGACCCGTTCTTCGAGCACGATCGTCAAATCCTGCACGGCCAGCGCGTCGGGCGAGCGGACATGCGCAAGCAGCGCCGCGGTTCCAACCGTAGGATGACCGGCGAAGGGCAGCTCGCGCGCGGGCGTGAAGATCCTGACGCTGGCCGTGTTGATCGGATTCTGCGGCTCAAAGACGAACACGGTCTCCGAGAGGTTGAACTCGGCCGCGATCGCCTGCATGCGGGCGTCGTCGAGCCCCTCGGCGTCGAGCACGACAGCAAGCGGATTGCCGGCGAGCGGCGTCTCGGTGAAGACGTCGAGCGTGAAGAAACGGCGCGTCATCGCAGGAATCCCCCGTTCCCCGATTGCGGCCTTGGGCGTCCGCCCGCGCTTATGGGGCGCAGCAACCCGGAACGGTGAAGTTGTTCGGCAGGCGCTCCAAGCCGCGCACGCCGACAAAGGTGTGATCGATATTCGGCATAAACGGCGTCGGGCCGATCGTGTCCAGCGCGTAGCCGCTGTACTGCCCGACGCTCGCCCCCGGCCCGGCGGTCAGATAGGATTCTCGCGGGTGGACTACGATCACATGCCCGGTGGCGGCCGGAGGGCGCACATGACGATGAACTGTCTGAGCGTTCGCGGCGCAAGAGAGGCAAAGGGCCACGCCGAGGGCGGCCGCCGCGGACATTTTGATTGAACCCGTCATGGTCTGCTCCTTCGCCAAATCCTTCGCCGTATTGATGCGAGCACTTTAGCGACGATACCGGCAAAAAGTAAATGCACGATCGGTTGAACTAAATCGCCTCGGCTAGAAAGACTTTCGACGGCCTGGCCAGTTCCTCCTGGTCGGCGACGATCGCAAGTTCGCGGGTCCCCGCAGCCAGGGTCGCCGCCACGATCGCGAATACCGATGAGGCCGTGCGCGACAGCGCCTCGGGCGTCAGGCGCAATTCCAGCCAATGGTGGAAGAAGAGCGCCGCGAAGAGGTCTCCAGCGCCATTGACCGCGATCGGCAGTTTCGGCGTGCGCAGCCGCCAGAGGCCGCGCTCGTCGCAGGCCAGCATGTCAAGCGCGTCCGGCGGCGTGTCGTCGAGCGACAGAGATTTTGCGACGACGACCCGAGGTCCGCGCGCCCTGAGCGCCGCGATTGCCGACGCCGCTTCGGCTAGGGTTCCCGCCGGCCCGCCCGTCAGCCATTCCAGCTCAAATGCGTTCGGCGTCGCAATGCTCGCGAGCGGCAGGGCATGGTCACGGAGGAATTCGGCGACGCCCGCAGCGACATAGGAGCCGCGCCCCACATCGCCGATGACCGGATCGCAGGCGTAGACCGCCTCCGCGTTGGCGGCGCGGATTCGAGCCAACGTGCGGAGCGCGGCTTCGCCGATCTCCGGCCTGCCGAGATAGCCGGTCAGAAGACCGGCGCAACGGGGCAGCGCGCCGATCGCCTCGAGGCCTGCGGCGCACTCGTCGATCATGGCGGCGTCGAAGGCGCGGCCTCGCCAGCCCGCATAGCCGGTATGGCTCGAAAACTGCACGCTCATCAGCGGCCAGACCTCGCGCCCGAGCCGCTGCAGCGGAAAGACCGCCGCCGAATTGCCGACGTGGCCGTAGACGACATGCGACTGGATGGAGAGGATCGGCGCCAGCATGGCGTCAACGAGACGACGATTCGGGGGCGGCGTAAACCCTTGTCTAGTCGAAACGAGCCGCGGCCGCAGAGCTGCCGCCGCAGATCGAGGGGACTGAACTAATGCCGCACGCGTTTATTCTGGGCGGGAATGGCCAGATCGGCATGGCGACGGGGTCCTATTTGCTCGAACTCAGGATGGACGGTGACCATTGCGCATCGCGGCCTGCGCCCCGAGCCGGCCGATCTTCTCAAGCGTGGGGCGAACGTCGTCATTTTGGATCGCGACGAGCCCGGCGCCCTGGCTCGCCATCTGTCTTCGGGCGCGGACGTCCTCATCGACGTCGTGGCTTACGGAGCGGAACACGCACGCCAACTGCTCGACGCTCAGGGCGCGGTGGGATCGCTCATCGTCATCTCGTCCTCCAGCGTCTATCGCGACGAGAAGTGGCGAACCCTGGACGAAGCCGCACAAAATGAATTTCCCGAACTGCCGGTCCCGATCACCGAGTCGCAACCCACCGTGGAGCCGAGCTCCGAGACCTATTCGACGAGAAAGGTGGCGCTCGAAAAGGTCTTGCTGGATGGAGCGAGGGTGCCGGCGACGGTCCCGCGCCCGGCCGCGGTGAGCGGGGTCGGTTCGACGCACGCGAGAGAGTGGTGGTTCGTCAAACGGCTCCTCGACGGACGCCGCATCATCCCACTGGCGTATGGCGGACGGAGCCGCTTTCATACGACGTCTGTCGCAAACATCGCGGCGCTGGTGCTCCTCGCGGCAGGCTTACGCGGGCAGCGCATTCTCAACATCGCTGATCCGATGGCCCTGTCGGTCGCAGAGATCGCCGCCGCGATCGTCTCGCGCTTCGACTATTCCGGCGATGTCGTGGCTCTGCCCGACGAGCCGCTCTATCCGCCGTCCGTCGGAGGCACTCCCTGGTCCGTCCAGCGGCCGTTCGTGCTCGACGTCGCCGCGGCGGCGTCGCTTGGCTATCGGCCTCAAACGACCTATCCGGAGGCGGTAGGGCCGATTTGCAGTTGGCTTGTTCGAGCAGCCACCGGAAAGGATTGGCGCGTCGTCTTTCCGGCGCTGGCAGCCTATCCCTACGACCTCTTTGACTATCGACTCGAGGATGCAATGCTCGCGCGACTGCGATAGGCCGAGCCGCATTGACGTCTGCAATCGGGCCGCGGAACCTCGCTGGTCCCGATCAGCTAGCGGAAGCATGGCACGATGCTTGAGCCGGCCGCGCAAGCCTGAAACAATACGGCTGCCCTTTCGCCGCTGAAGACCCAAAGGAACCGGTTCATGAGCGACGCCGTCGCCTTTCTTTCCCGCGCCATCGAGCAGGGCCAGGGGCTCGCGAAGGCCGACATCGTGCTGAAGGGCGGGCAAATCTTCGATCTCGTCAGTGGCGACCTCGTTTTGAGCGACGTTGCGATCTGCGCCGACCGGATCGTAGGGACGCTCGGCGACTACAGCGGCGTCCGGGAGATCGACGTCAGCGGGGAGATCATCGTTCCGGGCTTCATCGACACGCATTGCCATGTCGAAAGCTCGCTCATCACGCCACTCGAATTCGATCGATGCGTGCTGCGCTACGGCGTGACGACGGCGATCTGCGATCCGCACGAGATTGGCAACGTGTTGGGGAAGGCGGGCCTGCGCTATTTCCTGGACGGCGCAATGGCGACGGCGATGGACTTGCGCGTGCAGCTCTCGAGCTGCGTGCCGGCGACGAACCTCGAGACCTCGGGCGCGCGGCTCGAGGTCGGCGATCTTCTACCGCTTGCCGATCACCCGAAAGTGCTCGGCCTCGCAGAATTCATGAATTTTCCGGGTCTCCTTGCCCGCGATCCGTCCTGCCTCGCCAAACTCGCCGCGTTTCAGACCCGCCCGATCGACGGTCATAGCCCGCTCCTCGGGGGCTACGCCCTCAACGGCTACCTCAGCGCGGGCGTGCGGACCGACCACGAGGTCACCAACCTGCCCGAGGCGCGCGAGAAGCTCATGAAGGGCATGCAGGTGCTGATCAGGGAGGGCTCGGTATGCAAGGATCTGCATGCGCTTGCGCCCATCATCACCGAGCGCAATTCGCCCTACATCGCCTTCTGCACGGACGACCGCAATCCGCTCGACATCGCCGAAGAAGGCCATCTCGATTTCCTGATCCGCACCGCGATCGGGCTCGGCGCCCCGCCGCTCGCCACCTATCGCGCCGCGACGATTTCGGCTGCGCGCATCTTCGGCCTGCGCGACCGCGGGCTTGTCGCGCCCGGCTGGCGCGCGGATCTCGCCGTGATCGACGATCTGGAGCACTGCGAAGTCTCGATAGTGCTTGCGGCGGGGCGCGTGGTCGACGATGCGCTCTTTGCTGCGCGCGGCCCTCTGCCCGCGGTCGGCCGCGAAAGCGTGAAGGCGCGCCGCGTCGAACCCGGGGATTTCGCGGCGCGCGGGCAGGGGCCTTCGACCCAGGCGATCGGCGTCATTCCGGGCAAGATCATCACCGATCGCGTTCCCGTCACACTGCCCTTCAAGAACGGCGAGCGACAGGTTGACCTCGATCAGGACGTCGTGAAGGTCTCGGTCGTCGCGCGCCACGGCGTCAACGACAATCTGGCGACCGCCTTCGTGAAGGGCTTCGGCATGAAGCGGGGCGCGATCGCCTCGTCGGTCGGCCATGACAGCCACAACCTTTGCGTCGTCGGAACGAACGAGGCGGACATGGCCGTCGCCATCAACCGGCTACGCGAGATCGAGGGGGGCTTTGCGGTGGCCGAAGGCGGAAACGTCGTCGCCGAACTGCCGCTTCCGGTCGCGGGGCTCATGAGTCTCGCGAGTTTCGAAGAAGTTCGCGAGACGCTGATTCCGCTGCGAGCCGCGGCCAAAGGTTTAGGGGTCACGCTCGCCGAACCCTTCCTGCAGGTCGCCTTCCTGCCCCTTCCGGTGATCCCGCATCTCAAGCTCACCGACATGGGGCTCGTCGACGTGGACAAGTTCGAGTTCGTGCGGGATTAATCTTGTGACTGCTTTCATTGCGAACGCCGCGCCGCCGCCGCGAACGCGATCGCGAGCGCCAGCCACGACAGGATCATCGCCGAGCCGCCAAGCGGCGCGGCGAAGGGAAAGAGCCGCGCTCCGGTGAAGGCGTGCGCCGCGAGGTCGGCGGCGAACAGCGCAGAGCCGCCCTCCATGACGAAGCCGATGACGAGGAGCGCCCGCGAGGGCGGCTTGACGCGCGCATGCGCCGCGATCCCAAGCGCCGCCGCAGCGTGCAGAATGAGAAAGAGCGCGCCGCGGCTTGCGAGCTCGCCGCCGTCCATATGGACCGCCGCCGCCGCGAGCGCGACGCCAGCCGCGCCCATGAGCGCCGCGAGCGCGGCGAGAACGAGGGGTGGGCGGGTCATTCGGGCGGCTCCGTCAGAGGCGAGCTTCAACGCGACGGCGATCAGCAGGCGGCCGGGCGCCGGTTGTCAAGACGCAGCGACGCTTCGATGGTCACCCGTGCCGGAATCGCCTAATTGAGGACGAGATCAGGGAGACAAGCCTGTGGCCAATTTCATCGTGCGCAGGGTCGTGCGCCGCGATCGGGAGCAATGGGCGCCGTTATGGCGAGCCTATCTGGAGTTCTATAGAACGCCGGAGACCGCGGAGGTGACCGAGGCGACCTGGGCGCGCATCTTCGACCCGCTGGAGCCGGTCCACGCCGTCGTTGCGGCGCGCGGCAATGAGCTGATCGGCTTTTCGCACTATCTCTTCCAGCGCTCGACCTGGCTCGTCGCCGCGCGCTGTTATCTGCAAGACCTCTACGTGAGTCCGGCGCAGCGGGGCGGAGGCGTAGGACGGGCCTTGATCGGCGCCGTCGCCGCGGCGGCAAAGGAGGCCGGCGCGGCGAGCGTATTCTGGAACACGCATGAGACGAACGCGGATGCGCGCCGCCTCTATGACGCAGTCGCCGAGCGCACCGGCTTTATCCAGTACCGCATCGAGCCGCTCGCCTGACTGTGAAATGCGTCCGAAAGTCTGGCCAAGTCCAATCTTGCCGGGGAGCTGAACTTACCCCATGTTCTGTTCGTGACCGCTGAACTTTGTATTCTCGAAGCGCAGTTCACGACGTTGAAGGATAGAGCATGATGTCGAAACGTCTTGCAAGACGGTCGCTCGCGATCGCCGAGGCCAACGTCCAGACCGGCGTCGACGCAGCTCTCACTATCGCGGCGCGTACGCAGGACTGGTTGTCCTTTGCCGGCAGGCCCGCGGAAAAGGCGCGCGAAGCCCAGCTCATGGTGCAGGAAAAGTTTGACGCCGCGATCGAGGGCGCTTTGGCCGCCCAGGCGGCGTGGGGCGCTTTTGTGCTCAAAGCTGCGTTCGGCGGCGTGCGCACCCCAAACGACGTGTCGTTTGGCTTGGCCGGCATCGCCCAGGCCGCCGCAAAACCGGCGAGGCGCAAAGTGCGCGCCAACGCCCGCCGATTGAGCGGAGCCAAGGCGCTTACCTGACATGGATCTTGTGCACCATCTGCACGGGTATCTTGCGACCTATGGTTACTTCGCCATCTTGGCGATTGTCGGCATGGAGAGCGCCGGCATACCGATGCCGGGCGAAACCGTGCTTGTCGCGGCGGCGATCCTGGCCGGCGAGGGGAAGCTTCATCTTTATGGCGTCATCGGCGCCGCTGCGGCCGGAGCGATCCTCGGCGACAATTGCGGCTACTGGATCGGGCGCGAATTCGGCTTCCCGCTCATCTACAGGTTCGGACGCTACGTGAGGCTGGATGAGCGGCGGCTGAAACTCGGCCAGTATCTGTTCATGAAGCACGGCGGCAAAATCGTCTTCTTCGGCCGCTTCGTCGCTGTGCTGCGCGCCTTCGCGGCGTTCCTCGCCGGCGTGAACCGCTTCAACTGGGAGCAGTTTTTCCTTTTCAATGCGGCGGGCGGGATCGCCTGGGCGTCGATCTTCGGCGCGGGCGGCTACTTTCTCGGCCGCGCGTTCGAATCCTATGCCGGGCCTGTCGGCGTTGCGGCCCTCATCGCCGCCGTGATCGCCGTGGTCCTCGGGGCGCGCTTCGTGCGCTATCATGAGGAGGCTCTCGAGGAGGAGGCGGAGCGCGCCCTTCCGGGCCCGTTGGTCCAACCGAGACACTAGTTCGTTTAAGTGGCGGCCGGACGCTCGACCGCGCCGATCCACACCCTTACCCGCTCCGAACGGCGCAGGACGTCGACGGCGACGGTGCGGTTGATCTTTTCGGCATCGAGCGCCCGCAGAAGGTCGGCGACGCTCGTCACCGTTTTGCCGTCGAGGCCGATGACGATGTCGCCGGATAGAAGACCAGCATGCGCGGCCGGTCCCGCCTGATCGACGCTGAGGAGGCGCGCACCATTCGCCTGTTCGAGTTCGAGTTGCAGGGCTATCCGGCGCGGGATCGCTGTCGTCGCGGCCCCGACGCCGATATATGCGCGCCGCACCCGGCCGTGTCGCGCGATCTCGCCCGCGACGAAATTGGCGGTGTTGGAGGCGACGGCGAAGCAGATGCCCTGGGCGCCCATGATGACCGCCGTGTTGATGCCGATGATCTCGCCAGCCGACGACACGAGCGGCCCGCCGGAATTGCCGGGGTTCAGCGCGGCGTCGGTCTGGACGACGTCCTCGATCATGCGCCCCGTCCGCGACTGGAGCGACCGCCCCAGCGCGGAAATGACTCCGGTGGTCACGGACGCGTCGAAGCCGAGCGGATTGCCGATCGCAATCGCGATCTGGCCGCGCTTGAGTTTCGAACTGTCGCCAAGCCGCGCCATCGGCAGAGACACGTCAGCCTCCACGCGAAGCAGCGCGAGGTCGGTGTCCGGATCGTCGCCGAGAACGCGAGCCTGAAGTTCGCGGCCCTCGAGCGTTATGAGCGCGACGACGCGAGACCCCTGGACGACATGGGAATTGGTGAGCGCGAGCCCGTCCGAGGACACGATGACGCCGGAACCGGAACCAGCGCTGCGGCCTCCGCGTTTGACGTCGATCCTGACCACGCTCGGCCCGACGCGTTCGACGACGTCGCTGACGACCCGCGAGTACTCATCGAGGAGGTTCGCGTCGGACGAGGGCTTGGCGCCCGGGCCTTGGGAGGCGCTCTCCACGTCGAGCGTGAACGCCGGAGACGGCGGCTGAAGGGGTTCAAACATGCGAGCCGATATGGGGACGCGAATTTGCCGCCGCAAGCATCGATTTCGGCAAGGTTTCCGAGTGTTCGCTTCGGCGCTACGTAGATTCCCTAATTGCGCCAAATCGTTTTGTTTGGAATGTTCGACATGAGGGAATTAGGGCTCATTGTTCGACGAATTCGTGGCGCCGCTTGTGCGCCCCGAGGCTGGGTTCGCCGGGCAAATGGTTTCGCGGTCGTGGTGCGGAAGAGTGTCGTCTCGTCGCTGGCCGTTTGGCCGCCCCGCGAAATCGGGGGAGGCCAACGCTGATCCGCCCTGTTCCGCTTCCCTTTCCGTCAATCCGATTTCGGGCGCTCGGGCGCGCCCATGAGGTTCCGCCGCCTTGCGGCGGGATGAAGAAGCGTCGGCGGCCGCGACGGACTTCTTCCTGGCATCCACCGGTCGAAGAGTTTGAACGCCATGAGTAGTAGAGGGAAGGATTTCTGGGAGCCGCGCCGGCACGGCTTTGATGACGACGGACCGATGCCCTACGAGCCGAGGCAACGCCAATCGCGCCCGCACGGCGGGTCTGACATGCCGTTGGACGAGTCGGACGGCGGCGGGGCCGCCCTGGCGAGCCAGCCGACGGTCGAGGCGGTTGTGAAATGGTTCAAGGATGAGAAGGGCTTCGGCTTCGTTGAGCTGGCCAACGGGCAGGGTGACGCCTTCCTGCACGCGACTGTGCTCCATGCCGCCGGGCACGACACCGTCGCCGCCGGCGCAAAGATGCGGGTGGTCGTCGGCGCCGGCGCGAAGGGCCCGCAGGTTGCTCGGGTCATCTCGATCGACTCGTCGGGCGCAGTCGAACGTCCGCGCCGTGCGTTTTCCGACGCCCCCCGTCCGCCGCGCCGGACCCCGCCGGACCCGTCGACCGCAACGTCGCTCGAGGGCAAGGTCAAGTGGTTCAACGAGACGAAGGGTTTCGGCTTTGTCGCAGTCGAAGACGGCGGCAAGGATATCTTCGTCCACATTTCCGCGCTGAACGCCGCCGGCATCAACCATCTCAACGAGGGCCAGTCAGTCAATATGCGCGTCGTCGATACGCCGAGAGGCCGCGAGGCCATTTCGATCACACTCTAGCGGCACTCGTGCCACGTAAGCATGCGGGCCCTTAGCCCAGCCGACACTCGAGCCAGCCCTGATGCTCCAGCCCGCCGCCAAGGCGGGCTTATTTTTCGG
The DNA here is from genome assembly GCA_963721905.1 of uncultured Alphaproteobacteria bacterium. Classification (GTDB taxonomy): domain Bacteria; phylum Pseudomonadota; class Alphaproteobacteria; order Rhizobiales; family Beijerinckiaceae; genus Roseiarcus. The sequence continues at coordinate 30,469 of CAVRMF010000022.1, read as the reverse complement.
CGAAGGCCGAGCAGACCCCCCGCCTCAGGTTCGACATTTGGCCAGCGCCGCCAGGATCGCCCGCGCTCGCGGCGCGGCAAAGGCCGCATCGACATCCGGCCCCGCCTTCAGGCGCCAATTCGGCCGCTCGCGGTCGGTGCCCGGGAGGTTGGCTGCCATCGTCTCGCCAACGAGGTCGTCGAATTGCGCGTGGGCGAGGATCGAACCCGCCCCACCGACAAACGCATGGACCGCAGCCGCGGTCGCGTCGTCGAGTGGCGCGTCTTCGTCTGGCTGGAACCGGATGAGGCCGGCAGACAGGAGGGCGGCCGCAAGGCCGCGCTTCTCGTCGCGCCGCGCCGCGATCGCTTCGCCGGCCTTGGCGAGCGTCAGAAGGCCCAGCGACATCCGTTCGGCGATGTCGGCGCCCTGCCACCAGCCGGCGAGCGTCGCCAAATCGTGCGTCGCGACGCAGGCGACCGAGAGCGGCGGATAGCCGGCCGGCGGAAGCACCTCGGCTCCCTTGCGCTCGAACCAAAGCACCCGCATGCCCGGAATATTGGCCCGGGTCAGCCGGGTGCGGAAGCCTTCCGGCACCGTACCGAGATCCTCGCCAACGACCATGCATTTGGCGCGCTGGCTTTCGAGCGCGATATAGCCGATGAGATCGTCGAGTGGGTAAGCGAGATAGGCGCCCTCCGCCGGCTTCGCGCCGTCGGGGATGAGGAACAGCCGCTGCAGGCCCATCGCATGGTCGATGCGTAGCATGCCGGCGTGGCGCATATTGGCGGCGGCGACCGCTCTGAGGGCCGCCCAGGCGTGGCGCGCCCCCGCGAGCGGATTGGGCGGCGGCAGGTGCCAATTCTGGCCCTCGGTCGAGAACGGATCGGGCGGCGCGCCGATCGTAACGCCCTGCGCGAGCTCGCGCGCGTGGGCCCAAGCTTCCGCCCCATCGGGCGCCGCGCCAACCGCGAGATCGCGATAAAGACCGATTTTAAGTCCTTTGACGCGGGCTCGCTCCGCGGCCCGCCCCAACTGACAGTCAGCGAGCCATTGGCAAAAGAGCGCAAAGTCGAACGCGTCAGCGCCCCTCGCGATCGCCGTCTCGATCGCATTGACGTCGCCGTCCCGCAGTTCCCCTGGCCACGACCGCCAGTCCGCGCCCCAATCGCCCGCGGCGATCGCCTGGAAGGCGGCGAAGCGCCTTAGCGCGTCGCCCCCCGCACTGACGAAGACATCAAAATCGAGGGCGAGCGGGTCCCTCGGGCGGGCGGCTCGTAGCCGCGCGAACGCCGTGTGCAGGGCTTCGAGCGCGGTGCGTTTGATCGCCCAGGCCGCCGGGTAGTCGACGAATTTCGCGGCCGACGCCGCGGCGGCCTCAGGCCCGAGCGCGGCGAGCGCGGCGTCGAGCGGCTCGTCTCGCGGCAGTCCGGCATCGAGAACGTCGATGAGGATGGGATCGAGGAAGCGTCGGTCGGAGGGGTAATAGGGGCTCGCCCGTTCGCGATCCGCGGGGAACAGCATGTGCATCGGGCTGACGCCAAGATAGGCCGCCCCAGCGCCGCCCGCGGCCTCGCCCGCGCGCGCGAGCGTCGAAAAATCGCCGAGGCCCTGATCGCCGGCGCGGCGCATGGCGTAGATCTGTCCTGCGACCCCGAAGCGCTTGCGCGGCGCCGGCTCGGGCCGATAGGCCTCGGGCAGCGCGACCGTCAGCGAGCAGTCGACGCCGTCGATCATGAGGCGGTGACGGCCAATCGGCAGATCGGGCAGAGCGATCGACCGCTCGGCGACGACACGCCCGTCGGGAAGCGTCCGCGGCGCGCCGTCGCCCCTTTCTATCCGCCACTCGCGAACGCTGCCATCCTCGCACTCAACCCGCGCTTCGCCGGCCCCCGGCGCATCGCGCAAGGGCGCTCCAAGCTTCTCGTCGAACCGGAGCACGAGGGAGGGGGGCACGCGCCGGCGCCGTGTTTCGTCGAGAACCCGGGCAAGGCTTTCACGCGCTTGCGCTTCACTGCCCGCTTCGAGGCCGAGCGCAGCCAAAAGCGCGATTTTGGTTTCCGGCAGGACAATGGTGCGCCTGCCGCTTACATCCCACCACTCGGCGGCGATGCCGGCTGCGCCGGCGAGTGCGTCGACGACGGCGGCGCCCGGCGGACCGCCCCTGAGGCCGACGTCCGCGATGACCGTTTCGCCCAGAATGACGCACGCGCCGGCGCCGAGCCGAAGGCGGTCGGCGAGGGCGACCGGCCGCTCCGGCGCGTCCGGCCTCCCGGTCTCGGCGAGCGCGCGCCAACCCATCCCGGCGCGCAGCGCAGGAAGCGCAACCTCCACATCGTCATGGCCGCGATTCATCGCAACAGCGACGCGGTCGGCCCGGTCCTCGCGCGGCGCCGCGAAGACCGCAACGAGCACTGCGCCCGCAGGATCGTTCCAGGCCGAGGGGGTCAGCGGACCCTGGGCGTCGCGCCATTCGACATCGGGCAGACCGCTCGAGTCGAACGGCCCGCCAGTGAGGAAGGCATCGCGCGAAAGGGCAGGGCGCGAGCGGCGGATTGCGACAAGCCGGCGGACGAATGCGATCAGCGATCCATCGACGGCGCTCCAGTCGATCGCCGTCGTTGCATTGTCCTGCGCGTAGGCGTTGTTGTTGCCGCCCTGGCTGAGACCGAGTTCGGAGCCCATCGCCAGCATCGGCGTTCCGCGCGAGGCAAGAAGCAGGAGCAAGAGATTCCGCTGATCGCGCGCCCGGGCGGCGAGGATAGCGGGATCCTGGGTTGGCCCCTCGACGCCATGATTCCAGGAGAAGTTGGCGTCGGTTCCGTCCCGGTTCCCTTCGCCGTTCGCTTCGTTGTGCTTGCGTTCGTAAGTCACCAGATCGGCGAGCGTGAAGCCGTCGTGCGCGACGACAAAATTGACGCCCTTCGACGGCGCCTCTGCGCGCGCGAAAATGTCGCGGGAACCGGCCATCCGCGTCGCGATCTCGCCCCGCAATCCGGGATCGCCGCGCCAGAAGCGGCGAGCGGCATCGCGGAAATGGTCGTTCCATTCGGCGAAGCTCGGGCCGAAAGCGCCGAGCTGGTAGCCGCCGGGGCCGACGTCCCAGGGTTCGGCGATGAGCCGCGCCTCGCGCACAACCGGATCTTCGGCCAATGCCTGGAAAAACCGGGCATTCGGATTGAAGCTGTCGGGGCCGCGTCCGAGCGCCGTCGCGAGATCGAAGCGAAAGCCGTCGAAGCCGCCGTAGATCATCCATCGCCTCAGCGAGCCGATCGCCATGTCGACGACCAGGGGCCGGTCGAGCGCGAGGCAGTTGCCGGTGCCGCAGTCGTTGACGTAGATCGCCGGGTTGCGGGGATCGAGCCGGAACCAGGTCGCGTTGTCGAGGCCGCGAAACGACAGCGTCGGCCCGAACTGGTCGCTTTCGCCGTTGTGGTTGAAAACGACGTCGAGGATCGCCTCCATGCCCGCGGCATGCAGCGCGTCCGTCGCCGCGCGCACCTCCGCCCAACCGCCCGGCGCAAGCCGCGGATCAGGGACGCCGAACACGACCGCATTGTAGCCCCAGGCGTTCGAGAGGCCGAGCGGAGGGAGATGGCGTTCGTCGACGAAGGCGTCCGCCGGCATGATCTCGACCGCGGTGACCCCGAGAGCGGCGAGATGGGTGATCGAAGCCGGGTGCGCCAGTCCGGCGAAGGTTCCGCGCGCGCTTTCGGGGATCGCCGGGTTCAGGCGCGAAAAGCCACGCAAATTGAGCTCATAGACGATAAGCGAATCGGCAGCGACGCGCTTGTGCCCCGGCTCGCCCAAGGGCGGCGCGCCCACTATCGCCTTCGGCGCATCAGAGCCGCTGTCGTCGCCGAACTTGAACATCGACGGGCGCAGGCGGAAAGGCCGGTCGAGCGCCCAAGCGTAAGGGTCGGCCAGCAGTTTGGACGCATCGAACCGAGCGCCGCGCCCCGGATCGTATGGGCCATCAACGCGGAAGCCATAACGCGCGCCGGCTCCGAAACCCGGCGCAAGGCCGCGAAAGACGTCGCTCTCGTCGCGCGCCATGGCGACCCTGAAGACTTCGCGGTCGCCGTCGTAGAGGCAGAGGGACGCGCGTTCGGCGTTGGGCAGGTCGAGCGCCGCCTCGAGGCCGCGGGGAGAAACAACGACGCCGAGTCCCGCCTTTACGCCAATCATCAGGCGTTTCCGGCCAGCGAGCGATAGAGCGCCGCGTAGCGCCGGGCCGGCCCGCGCCAGGAGACGTCCGCGCGCATCCCGTTGAGCCTCAGGCGGCGCATCGTCGCCCTGTCGTGGAAAAGCTCGAACGCGCGGCTAAGCGCATATGATAGCGCCTCGACCGAGGTCGGCGAGAACTGGACCCCGGTCGCGACGCCGGCGGCGGCTGCCGCCTCGTTGGCGTCGATCACGGTGTCGGCGAGTCCGCCGACACGCGAGACGATTGGCGTCGCGCCGTAGCGCAGGGCGCAGAGTTGCGTAAGGCCGCACGGCTCGAAGCGGGAGGGAACCACCACGAAATCCGCGCCGGCCTGAAGAAGATGGGCGAGCCTCTCGTCATAGCCGAAGACGCAACCGATCGAACCCGCCTGATTCGCGGCGACATCCGCAAAACCCTCTTCCAGCGCTCTTTCGCCGGAACCGAGCAGGGCGAATTGGCCCCCTTTCGCGACGAGCTGAGGCAAGGCCGGGAGCATGAGGTCGAGGCCCTTTTGATCGGAAAGGCGGGAGACAACGGCGAACAGCGGGCGGTCAGCGTTCGGCGTCAGTCCGAGTTTGCTTTGCAGCGCCGTCTTGTTGCGCGCGCGCATGTCGATCCTGAGAGCGCTGTAGTTCTGCGGCACCGCCGGATCGGCGGCGGGATTCCAGACGACGTCGTCGATTCCGTTGAGAATGCCATGCAGGTCGGAGGAGCGCGAGCGCAGCAGGCCGTCGAGCGCCATGCCGAATTCCGGCGTCGTGATCTCGCGTGCGTAGGTCGGCGAGACGGTGGTGATGCGGTCGGCGAGCCTGATACCCGCTTTCAGATAACCGACGCCGCCGAAATATTCGACTCCGTCGATCGTGAGCGCTCGCTCGGGTAGACCGAGCTCCCAGAATGCGGAAAGCGGAAAGTGGCCCTGAAAGGCGAGGTTGTGGATGGTGACCACCGTCGCCGGCCGCAATCCCGAGGCGAAATGGAGATAGGCGGGCGCCAGCGCGGCCTGCCAGTCATGGGCGTGGACGACCTCGGGTCGGAACGATCCGATCGCGCCCAGTCCGATATCGGCGCCGACCCGCGCGAGCGCGGCAAAGCGGCGGGCGTTGTCTGGCCAGTCCAGCCCGTCTGGGCGGAGATAGGGGTTGCCCGGCCGGTCGTAGAGATGCGGAGCGTCGATGGCGAAGAGATCGTGGCCCGCGGCGACGCCCGCGAGAACGCGCGCCGGTCCCCCGAACAGATCGCCGTATTCCCCCGCGGTCGAGACCTTTTCGAGCTTGGCCTTGACGGAGGGATAGGCCGGCACGAGCGTTCGCATCACGACGCTCTCGCGCTTCAGCGCTTCCGGCAACGCGCCCGCCACGTCAGCAAGGCCCCCGGTCTTCACCAGCGGGAAAATCTCCGATGCGACCGAGAGGACCTTGAGACCGCTCACTGCGTGAGCTTTTCAATCATCGGCCCGGTGATCAGCGTCACGCCATCCTCAGTGCGCCGAAATCGGTTCGCGTCAAGCTCCGGGTCCTCGCCGACGACAAGCCCGTCCGGAATGTTCACTTCGGCGTCGATCACTACTTTGCTGAGGCGCACGTTCCGCCCGATGCGCGCGTAGGGCAGGACGACGGCCTCGTGGATTGTCGAATAGGAATGGACGTGCACGCCGGTGAAGACCAGCGAGCGGCTGATCGCGGCGCCCGAGACGATGCAGCCGCCCGAGAGAAGCGACGAAATCGCGAGGCCGCGCCGGCCGTCTACGTCATGCACGAACTTAGCCGGGGGCGTGATCTCGCCGTAGGTCCAGATCGGCCAGGCGCGGTCGTAAAGGTCGAGATCAGGCACGACGTCGGTGAGGTCGATGTTGGCGCCCCAATAGGCGTCGACAGTTCCGACGTCCCGCCAATAGTGCTTGGCCTCTTCAGTCGAGGTGACGCAAGACTGCGAGAAGTGGTGCGCGACGGCTTTGCCGTTCTTGACGATATAGGGGATGATGTCCTTGCCGAAATCGTGGCTCGAATTTTTGTCCGCCGCGTCGCGCTTCAGGAGATCGATGAGGAAGGACGTCTCGAACACATAGATGCCCATGCTGCAGAGTGCGACGTCCGGCTTGCCGGGCATGGGCGGCGGATTCTTGGGCTTCTCGAGGAAGGAAATGATGTTGTTCTTTTCGTCGACGTGCATGACGCCGAAGCCCCTGGCTTCTTCGAGCGAGGCCTCGAGGCAGCCGACGGTTACGTCCGCGCCCGAGTCGACGTGCTGCTGCAGCATCTTCTCGTAGTCCATCTTGTAGATATGGTCGCCCGCGAGCAGCACGATGAAAATCGGACGGTAAGGCTCGATGATGTCGATGTTCTGATAAACGGCGTCGGCCGTGCCGAGGTACCACATCGTCTCTGACACGCGCTGCGAGGCGGGCAGAATGTCGAAGCTCTCGTTTCGCTCCGGGCGGAAAAAGTTCCAGCCGCGCTGCAGATGACGGATGAGGCTGTGGGCCTTGTATTGGGTCGCGACTGCGATCCGGCGAATGCCGGAGTTGAGCGCGTTCGACAGGGCGAAGTCGATGATCCGGGATTTGCCGCCAAAATAGACCGCGGGCTTGGCGCGGCGGTCGGTTAGCTCCATGAGGCGACTGCCGCGCCCGCCCGCGAGCACATAAGCCATCGCGTGACGCGCATAGGGCGCAGAGACGCCGAGTTCCTTCGCGGTCTTGGTCCTGGCCATTATTCGCTCCTTGTCAGGTCGCCGCCTCCACAGCTTCGGGCGGGCTGAAAACGAGGTACAAGGTCGCGAGCGGCGGCAGAGTCAGCGTGGCTGACGCCGGAAAGCCGTGCGAGGACCGCGCCTGCGCGGTCACGGCGCCGAAATTGCCCATGTTGGCGCCGCCATAGGCCGCCGCGTCGCTGTTGATGGCCTCGCGCCAATGGCCTTCGTAGGGCAGTCCGATGCGATAGTTGAGACGCGGTTCGGGCGTGAAATTGCAGACCACGGCAACGGGAGGGTCGTTGGGCGCGCCGCGGCGCAGGAAGGCGAGCACCGACTGGGTGTCGTCGTTGACGACGATCCAGCGGAAGCCTTCCGGCTCGCAATCGCGCGCGTAAAGCGCTGGCGTTTGACGATAAAGTCCGTTGAGGTCGCGGATCAGCGCCTGCAAGCCCTGATGCGGCCAGTGGTCGAGCAGCCGCCAGGGAAGCGACTCGCTCGCATTCCATTCGCTCGTCTGCCCAAAGTCCTGGCCCATGAACAGGAGCTTCTTTCCCGGATGGCCCCACATGAAGCCGTAAAAGGCGCGGGCGTTGGCGAAGCGGCGCCATTCGTCGCCGGAAAACTTGGAGACGACCGAGCCTTTGCCGTGAACGACTTCGTCGTGCGAGATCGGCAGGACGAAATTCTCGCTGAATGCGTAAAGGAGCCCGAACGTCATCTTGTCGTGGTTCCAGCGGCGGTAGATCGGATCCAGCGACATGTATTCGAGCGTGTCGTGCATCCAGCCCATGTTCCATTTGAAGCCGAAGCCGAGACCGCCATGGTCGGTCGGGCTTGAGACGCCGGGGAAAGCAGTCGATTCCTCAGCAATTGTGACAGCGCCGGGAAAGCCGCCGTAAACGAGTTCATTGGCCCGGCGCAGAAAGGAGATCGCCTCGCGGTTTTCCCTGCTGCCGTCGGCGTTCGGCAGCCATTCGCCTTCGCGCCGCGAATAGTCGAGATAGAGCATTGAGGCGACAGCGTCGACGCGCAGGCCGTCGATATGGAAGCGGTCGACCCAGTAGAGAGCGTTGCAATAGAGAAAATTCGCAACCTCGTGCCGGCCGAAATTGTAGATCGCGGTGTTCCAGTCGGGATGGAAGCCCTTACGCGGATCCGCATGCTCGTAGAGCGCGGTGCCGTCGAAGTGCGCAAGTCCGTGCGCGTCGGTGGGAAAATGCGCAGGGGCCCAGTCCAGGATCACGCCAAGTCCCGCCGCATGGGCGCGGTCGACGAAGCGGGCAAAGCCCGCGGGTTCGCCGAATTGGCGCGTTGGCGCGAAAAGGCCGATCGGCTGGTAGCCCCAGGATTTGTCGAGCGGATGCTCGCTAATCGGCAGGAGCTCGAGATGGGTGTATTTCATGTCGGTCGCGTAGGGAATCAGCTGATCCGCCAACTCCTCGTAAGTGAGAAACGTTCCGTCCCCGTGCCGCCGCCACGAGCCGAGATGGACCTCGTAGATAGCCATCGGCTTCCGGCGCGGTTCGCCATCGCCGCGCTTGGCCATGTATTCGGCGTCAGTCCAGGTGAAGTCCGCGCTGTCGGCGACGACCGACGCGGTCGACGGCCGCAGCTCCGCCTCGAAGCCGAAAGGGTCCGCCTTCAGCGGCAGGAGCGCGCCATCGGGACCCGCAAGCTCGTATTTGTAGACGGCGCCTGCCTCGAGGTGAGGGGCGAAGATCTCCCAGAGCCCGCTGTCGATGCGCTTGCGCATCTGGCAGCGGCGTCCGTCCCATCGGTTGAAATCGCCGACGACCGAGGCGCGCGTCGCGTTTGGCGCCCAGAGCGCGAACAAAACCCCGTCGACGCCCTCGTGCTGGGTGAGTTGTGCGCCGAGCCGCCGGTAGAGCTGGCGGTGGGAGCCCTCGTGCAGCAAATAATCGTCGAGCGGCCCGAGTGCCGAACCGAACGAATAGGAATCGATATAGGACGACGTTCCCTGAACCGTCTCGACCTCCACCCGGTAGGCCGGGCGTTCTTTGGCCGAGGGGATCAGCGCCTCGAAGAAGTCATCCTTGCGGCGGGGCAGCTCCGCGAGCAGCTTGCCCTCGCGGGTCAAGGCGCGGACGCGAACGGCGTCGGGCGCAAAAACACGAATGACCCAACCGTCAGGCGTCTTGTGCGGACCGAGCACGGCGAACGGATCGCCGCAGCGCGCCGCCTGGATTGCGGCGACGTCGGCGTCTCGCGCTCGCCAAGCCTCCATGTGTATCCTCCCGGTCGTCGGATCAGGTCAGCGGCGTAAACGGCGCGTTCCAGATTTCCGACGCATATTCGGCGATGGTGCGGTCGGATGAGAACCATCCGACGTTGGCGGTATTGAGGATGCTCGAGCGCGTCCAGGCCTTCCGGTTCCGCCAAACCTCATCGACCCGCAACTGTGTCGCCCAGTAGGCGTCGAAATCGGCGCAAACCATGAAATAGTCGTGATGGGTCAGCGTATCGACGAGGCCGTGGTAGCGCCCGGCGTCGTCGTTCGAGAAGACCCCGGATTCGATCTCATCGAGCGCTTCTCTGAGGACGGGGGAGGCGGCGATGCGGGCAGTCGAATCGATCCCCTGGGCGCGACTTGATTCCACTTCGGCTGCAGTCAGGCCGAAGATGAAAATGTTGCCGTCGCCCACAAGATCGCGCATCTCGACATTCGCCCCGTCGAGTGTGCCGATTGTCAGCGCTCCGTTCAGGGCCATCTTCATGTTCCCTGTCCCCGAAGCCTCCATCCCGGCAGTCGAGATTTGCTCCGAAAGATCCACGGCCGGAATGATCGTCTCGGCGAGCGAGACATTGTAGTTGGGCAGGAACACGACTTTCAAAAGCCCGCGCACAGTCGGGTCCGAGTTGACGACGCGGGCGACGTCGATCGCAAGCTTGATAATGAGCTTGGCCTGCGTGTAGCTCGCGGCCGCCTTGCCGGCGAAGACCTTCACCCGCGGCGCGAATTCGATGGTCGGATTGGCGCGAATGGCGTTGTAGCGCCCGACGGTTTCGAGAATGTTGAGGAGCTGCCGCTTGTATTCGTGGATACGCTTGATCTGTACGTCGAACATTGCGTCGGGATCGATGCGCTGGCTGAGCTGAGAAGCGACATAGCGCGCGAGCGCCACCTTGGCGGTGCGCCGACCGGAAGCGACGCGCTCCTGCATCGAGGCGTCGTCGGCGTAAGCGGCGAAGCCTTTCAGCGCTTCGGGAGAGTCGAGCGCGCGATCGCCCAAGGTGGAGCGGATGAGCCCGGCGAGGCCGGGATTGCACTCGATCAGCCAGCGGCGGAAGGTGATGCCGTTGGTCTTGTTGACAATTCGGCCGGGATAGACGGCGTTGAGACTATGGAACACGGTCTTGCGCATGAGGTCCGTGTGCAGCGCCGACACGCCGTTGATCTTGTGTGATCCGATGAAGGCGAGGTTGCCCATGCGCACACGGCGCCCCGCTTGCTCATCAATCAGCGAGAGCGCGCTCAGCAGGCCCGGATCGATGAAGCCGCGACGTCGCGCGCTGTCGAGATGGGCCGCGTTGATGAGATAGATGATCTGCATATGACGCGGCAGCAGACGCTCCATCAGCGGCACCGGCCAGCTCTCCAGAGCCTCGGGCAGCAGCGTGTGGTTGGTGTAGGAGAAGGTCGCCTGCGCGATCGCCCAGGCCTCGTCCCACTCGAGCCCGTTGAGGTCGATCAGAATCCGCATCAGCTCGGCGATCGCGATTGCGGGATGGGTGTCGTTAAGCTGGACGGCGGCGTGATCTCCGAGCGTGCGGACGTCCTTGTGCTGCTTGATGTGGCGGCGAATGAGGTCAAGCAGGGAAGCGGAAGCAAAGAAATACTCCTGCCTCAGGCGCAGTTCCTGGCCGGCGGGCGTGGCGTCACTTGGATAGAGCACCTTGGAGATCGCCTCGGCCCTCACCGTGTCCGACAGCGCGCCGACGAAATCGCCGGCGTTGAAGGCGTCGAGCTTGAACGGATCCGGGGCGCGTGCCGACCAAAGGCGGAGCGTGTTCACGTATTTGCCGCGCCAGCCGACGATCGGCGTGTCGTAGGCGACCGCCTCGACCGTCTCGCCGGGGTGCCAGATATGGCGCGTACGCTCGTCGTCGCCTTGCACCATTTCGACCGAGCCGCCGAAGCCGATCGCATAACTGTATTCGGGGCGCTCGAACTCCCACGGATTGCCGTGGATAAGCCAATCCTCGGGCGCTTCCTGCTGCCATCCGCCCCGGATGATCTGCCGGAAGAGCCCGTTGTCGTAACGAATGCCATAGCCATGGGCGGCGATTCCGAGCGTCGCCATGCTGTCCATGAAACAGGCGGCGAGACGTCCGAGGCCGCCGTTGCCGAGCGCTGCGTCCGGCTCGATCCGGCGCAATTCGGCGAGGCTCACGCCGAGTTCTTTCAGCGCCTCCTCCATCGGCCCGGCGATTCCGACATTCGTCATCGCATCGAACAGGAGGCGGCCGATCAGGAATTCGAGCGAAAGGTAATAGACCCGTTTACGCCCGTCGTTATAGGCGGCGTCGGTCGAGATCATCCACCGCTCGACAATGATGTCGCGGGTGGCGAAGGCGACGGCGAGAAACCAGTCGCGCGGACTCGCTGCCTCCGGAATCTTGCCGACCGAATAGGTCAGCTTCGCCAGCACCGCAGCCTTGAGTTCCGACGCTGTTTGAGGGCCCCTTTCGCCTCTTTTGGTGATCTTGACGTCGTCAGTTCTCAGATCGTCCATGGGTTCTCCCCCCGCGGTTTCGGCCGACGCCGTCGCTCGCCTCGGCGCCATGTTGTAACACGGCTGCCGCCCGCGACAATCGGCGTTCGTCCGCTTCCGCCGAACGGAGACAGCGAATCACGGGGGCGTGCTGGCCAGCGGCTTGGCTTCGCGGATCTGGCTTTGAAGCGCGTTGAGCTCGGCCGTCGCGGCATTGATCTGGTTCTGCAGCGTCTCGAGTTGTTTCTGGGCCGCGGCCGTCTGGTTTTGGGCGTCGGCGAGAGCGGCGTGCGCCGCGTCGACCTGTCCCTGGAGCCTGACCGCTTCGGCGGACAGAGCCTGGTCCTGGGTTTGCAACCCGGCCATTCGATCGTTTTCGTCCTTCAGTCTCGCGTCGACCGCCTGAAGATCGCGTGACTTGGCGCTCGCCTCTTCCTGCGCCCCGGATATCGCGAGCTTCGCGTCGCTGATTTGCTTGGTGAGGTCGGCAAGCTCGTTCTGCGCCGAGGCGCGCGCGGCGGCGGCATCCGACAGCGTCTTCTCCGCTTGCGCCGCCTGAGCCTTGAGGTCGGCCGCCGTTCCCGCCTCTTTCTGCAAATTTTGCAAGTCCCCGGCCAGGGATTCGCGCGCCTTTTCCGCCGCATTGAGAGAATCGGTCAGCTGGGAGCGGGTCCGCACATCCTGCGACCAGAGGAAGGCAGCGAGCGCCCAGCCGATAATCGCCAGGCCCGTCAACGCCAGGGGAACCGGCCGGCGGAATTCCTCGCCCGCGTCGTCAGCCATGCCAATTCTCCGGTTCCCGAGCGCCTCTTTGCAATGTCACAAGGCTCGTGGCCTTAGATATTGAGCGCGCGGAGGCCGCGCGCCAAGTGGGAAAAAAGCCGCAGGATGAATGAACTTGTCCCGCCATGCGCTGTTGACCGGAGCGGGCGGACAAAGCACCCACGTGGCTGCCGCCGCCCCCGACAGTCCGTTCATCGAGCAGGCGAATTTTTCCGTTTGTCAAATTTTGTCCGCGCGGGCTATTGTCGGCGGCAGAACCTAGGGACTCAACCGCGGACTTTTGCGGCGGATCGCGTGAGGCGCTTTTGGCAAGTGGTGTTCGGAGACTGGATGTGATGGGGGCATGGTTGTTTGCGATCCGGGCGGCAGTTGCCGCGCTCGGCTCGAGCGCGATCGTCGGCGCGGCGAGGGCTGAGACCATGCTTGGCGCCCCTGTATCCGGCCAGATCGGCTTCCTGCCGGCAAACACGATCGTGCAGTCCGACATCGAATGGTTTCACAACGACATTCTTCTGCCGATCACGGTCGGCATTTCGCTCCTGGTGCTGGCGCTTCTGGCCTATGTCGTCTATCGCTTCAACGAGCAGGCCAATCCGGTCGCCTCGAGAACCGTGCATAACACCCCGCTCGAAATCGCCTGGACCGTCCTGCCAGCGCTCATTCTCGTCGTGATCGCCGTTCCTTCATTCCGTCTTCTGGCGCAGCAGTTGATTATCCCCGTGCCGGACATGACCCTGAAGGTCACCGCCTCGCAATGGCACTGGAACTACGGTTACCCGAAATCCGACGGCGGCTTCTCGTTCGATTCCCTCATAAAGGAGGACAAGGATCTCAAGCCCGGCGACATCCGTCTTCTGTCCGTCGACAACGCGGCCTATGTCCCCGTCGGAAAGATCGTTGAAGTCGACGTCGTCTCGCAGGACGTAATCCACTCGTTCTCAATGCCCTCATTCGGCATCAAGATCGACGCCATCCCGGGGCGCCTCAACAAGACCTGGTTCAAGGCCGACCGCGAAGGCGTCTTTTACGGGCAATGCTCCAACATCTGCGGAATCGACCACGCCTTCATGCCGATCGAGATTCATGTCGTCAGCCAGGACGCCTATCAAGCGTGGCTTGAGGGGGCGAAGAAGCAGTTCGCCAAGGCCGACGGCGTCGACGTCGCGCAGACGTCTCTTGTCAGACCCTGACGGCGTCGTGCCGTCGAAAACGAAACAGGATTTGGAGCCGACAGCATGACGTCAGTCAGCGATTTCACCCATGCGGAAACGCATGATCATGACGACCACGAGGTCCACCATCCGACCGGGTGGCGTCGGTATGCCTACTCGACCAATCACAAGGACATCGGCACGCTCTATCTCGTTTTCGCGATTTGCGCCGGCCTGCTCGGCATGCTGCTCTCGATCGCGATCCGCGCGGAGCTGATGTTCCCGGGAGCCCATGTCTTTCCGGTGCTCTCGGCGATCCTGAACGGCGACGGATCGGCTGATGCGGGCAAGAACCTCTACAATGTCTTCTTTAGCAGCCACGCGCTCGTCATGATCTTCTTCATGGTGATGCCTGCGATGATGGGGGGCTTCGGCAACTGGATGGTGCCGCTCCTGATTGGCGCGCCGGACATGGCGTTCCCGCGGATGAACAACCTGTCGTTCTGGATGCTGGCGGCCTCGTTCCTGCTCCTTATGACGTCCCTGTTCGTCGAGGGATCGCCCGGCATGAAGGGCTTCGGCGGCGGCTGGGTCCTCTATCCGCCCTTCTCCTCCAACGCCGGCTCGCCGGGTCCGGCGGTGGATTTCGTGATTCTCTCGATGCATCTGGCCGGCGCCTCCTCGATCCTCGGCTCGATCAATTTCATCGCCACGATCTTCAACATGCGCGCGCCCGGCATGACGATGTTCCGAATGCCGCTGTTCGTCTGGTCGGTGCTGATAACCGCGTTTCTCCTGTTGCTCGCGCTGCCGGTTCTGGCCGGCGCGCTGACCATGCTGCTGACGGACCGCAATTTCCACACGACGTTCTTCGAGCCTGCGGGCGGCGGCGACCCCATTCTCTTCCAGCATCTCTTCTGGTTCTTCGGTCACCCCGAAGTTTATATCCTTATCATTCCGGGGTTCGGCATGGTCAGTCAGATCGTCGCGACCTTCGCCAGGAAGCCAGTGTTCGGCTATGCCGGCATGGTTTATGCGATGCTCGCGATCGCGCTGCTCGGCTTCGCCGTCTGGGCTCACCACATGTTCACCACCGGCATGTCGCTCGACGCGCAGCGCTATTATGTGCTCGCCACCATGGTGATCGCGGTGCCTACGGGCGTGAAGGTGTTCTCTTGGGTCGCCACCATGTGGGGCGGCTCGCTCTCGCTTCGCCCGCCAATGCTGTGGGCGATCGGCTTCATCTTCGTCTTCACGGTCGGCGGCGTCACCGGCGTCGTGCTCGCCAACGCCGCCGTCGACCGCTATCTCCACGACACCTACTACATCGTCGCGCATTTCCACTACACGATGTCGCTCGGCGCCGTGTTCTCGATCTTCGCCGGATTCTACTACTGGTTCCCGAAGATGACCGGCTACATGTACGACGAGGTCAAGGCGAAGTGGCATTTCTGGCTGACGTTCATCGGCATCAATGTGACGTTCTTCCCTCAGCACTTCCTCGGCTTCGCCGGGATGCCGCGCCGCGTCGTCGACTACACAGACGCTTACTGGATGTGGAACTTTGTGTCGTCCATCGGGGCCTACATTTCGGGGGTAGGCGCGCTCGTGTTCCTCTACGTCATCTATGACGCGTTCGCCGCCAAGCGCGCCGCGGGGAACAACCCCTGGGGTCCGGGCGCGACGACGCTCGAATGGACCCTGTCTTCGCCGCCGCCGTTCCATTCTTTTCTCACGCCGCCGCATATTCCGGGCTACGACGAGCATGGCGAGGCCGCAGTGGTCGTGGGGCACGGGAGCGCCGCATGAGCGCTTGGGACGAGACGTCGCGACGCAATGGGCGGGCGGCCCTGGGCGGCGCGGCGCTCGTGCTTACGATGATCGGCCTCACCTATGCGGCCGTGCCCTTCTACGCCGCGTTTTGCCGCGCGACCGGATACGAGGGCACGCCGCAGATCGCGAAATCTGGCGCCGGTTTCGAGGGGCGGCGGACTCTTCGTGTTGCCTTCGACGCCAATGTCGCGCCGGGGCTCCCCTGGAGCCTCGAGCCGGAGACCGACGCGCTCGTCGTACGCACGGGGCGGACCGCGACCGTCTTCTTTCGCGTCCGCAACCTCAGCGACAAGCCGACCGCCGCCAACGCCGTGTTCAACGTGACGCCGGAAGTGTCCGGCGCCTGGTTCGACAAGATTCAGTGCTTCTGCTTCAGTGAGCAGCATCTGGGGCCGCACGAGACCGCCGAATGGCCGGTAGTGTTCTTTCTCGACCCGAAACTCGAGACGGACGATTCGATGGCCAAGGTCGATTCGATCACGCTGTCCTACACGATGTTTGCGGTGCCCGAGCCGCAGAATTCCGTTAGAAACCCGCCGGCGCCGGCGCGCCCGGCCGGATAACCATAGCCGGACGATCAAGGAGTGAACCATGACTGACGCCGCGATGCCCGTCCGGCAAGGGTTCCATCTGGTCGAGCCCAGTCCCTGGCCGGTCGTAGGGGCGGCCTTCGCTTTCCTGACGGCGGTCGGCCTGATCATTTTCATGAAGGATCTTGCGATCGCGGGGTTCAGGCCCGGCCCGGGCGTGCTCCTGATCGGCATCGCCGGGATCCTGTTCACCATGGCCGGCTGGTGGCGCGACGTGATCCTCGAGGGGGAGGAAGGCTACCACAATCCGGTCGTCCGCCGCGGTCTGGCGTTCGGGATGCTGCTCTTCATCGCCTCCGAGGTGATGTTCTTCGTCGCCTGGTTCTGGGCGTTCTTTTGGTCATCGATCGGCGCCAGCGATCCGTGGGTCTACGGTCGCTTCGACTTCACCGCCGGCATTTGGCCGCCGAAGGGCGTCGAGGTGCTCGATCCACTGCGGCTGCCGCTGATGAACACTTTCGTGCTCGTGACCTCGAGCTTCGCGGTCAATGTCGCCCACGACGACCTCAGGGAGGGCAACCGGCAGGGATTCAAGAACTTTCTCGCGCTCGGAATTGGGCTCGGCGTGCTGTTCGTCATCACCCAGGCGTATGAGTACATTCACGCGCCGTTCGCTTTCAAGAACTCCATCTACGGCGCAACCTTCTTCATGGCGACCGGCTTTCACGGCGCCCACGTGATCATCGGCGTCATTTTCCTGTTCGTCTGCCTCGCCCGGGCCTGGGCCGGCCAGTTCACGCCGCGCCAACACACCGGATTTCAGTTCGCGGCCTGGTACTGGCATTTCGTCGACGTCGTTTGGATCTTCCTCTTCAGCTGCATCTACATCTGGGGCTCATGGGGCGCGCCGATCGAAGGCGCGGTCGGGGGCGGCTGAAGGCCCCGATGACCGAGCCTCTGAAGGACGTCCAGGCTGGCATGACCGGCCGGGCCGAGGCCATTGTGACGCGCGACTTGACCGTCGGCGCCCATGTCGAAGGCATGCCGCTCGTCTATGCCACGCCGATGATGATCATGCTGATGGAAGTCGCCTCCGGATCGGCGGTGAGGGGCCATCTGCCGCCCGGCTGGGTGACGGTCGGAGCCGAGGTCAATGTCCGGCATCTTGCGCCGACGCCTGTCGGCCGGACGGTTGTGGCGACCGCGCGCGTTCTCGACGTCGAAGGCCGAAGCCTGCTCTTCGCCGTTGAGGCGCATGACGGCGAGCGCAAGATCGGCGAGGGGACGCACCGGCGCGGCGCGGTCAATCTGGAGAGCTTCGCCAGGCGCTTCGGAGCCTGAGTGGCGGCGCGCCTGCGGCGAGTGCGAGGATGCAATCGCCGGCGGTCGTCTGCTATGATGAATGCGAGGCGCGCAATTCGCCGCGCCGCGATGGAGGAACCCCGGCGATGCTGGAACGCGTGGTCGATGCGCCGGCGCACGCGCTTGCGCTCAACGCGAGCGGAACCGTCATGGCCCGCGACGTCGAGGCCGCGATCGAAGCGGCTGTCGGTCCTTCGAGCGCAGCGACCGGCCTCGTCATCGTCATCGATCCCGATTTCGACGGCTATCTGGCCGAGCTCGCGCGCGGGCTCGGGGCTGCGGCGCTGGCGCACAAGTGCTTGGTCAAGCTCGCCGTCGTCTGCGACGTTGGCCTCCTGGACGAGGCGAAGCTCAGCGGCTTCGACGTCTCGCCCGTGACCATCCGGCTTTTTCCCTCGACAGAGCGGAAAGCGGCGCTCGACTGGGCGGCGGCGGCGCGGCGCGGCGAGTGAATCCGTCGAGCGCACAAGCCCGTTGAAGGCTCGAGAGCCGATATTGTCCGCCTTGAATGGCGTTCATGACTTATCTTGTGGGCCCTCGCCATGAGCGTATTCCTGCACGCGCTGCGCAAGATCGGCAAAATCGCGGAAGAGCTGATCGAGGGCGAAACCGAGCGCAAACAGGCGCTCGACCTCGTCGGTTGAAAGAGCGCGCGTCAGACCCTCGCTGCGGAGCGCGACAACCTCGGAGTTGAAAGCCGTCAGAGCCGCATCTGCCGGCGCGAGGAGCGGCGGATCGCGATGTTCCACCAGCGCGGTCGCGCTCTCGCGCAGAAATTCGCCTGCCGTCGCGGCGACGCGAGCGATGAGCGGACCGAGACGCCGCGCTAAGGCTTCAGGAAGCGGCCTAGCAGCCGCGCGGGCCAGGATGACGAGATCGTGCCGGAGCCTGAGTAAAGTCCGCGAAAGCGGCGCCGGTTCCGGATTGCGCGTGAGGGTGACGATGCGCTCGTGCTTCGCCTCGGCGGCGAGCGATTGAAACGCGGTCACCGACCTGCCGAGATCGTTCTGCATGCGCGCAATTTCCGCTGCGTCAAACGTCCGCTCAAACCCTGCCGACAACTTGGGGAGGAGGTCCGCCATCTGTCTAAGAATTTTGGCGGCGGCCCCCAGCCCCAGTTTGTGCGCTCGCTCGGGGAAAACCAGCAGCGAGACGACCATCGCGACTGCGCCGCCAACGGCGACCTCCAACACGCGAGTGACCGCGGTCACGATCGGAGTTTCGCCAAGCTCCCCCCCAATCAGCAGCACGATCACGGCGGAAAACGGCGCGACGCGAAAGCTCGGATTGATTGCCGCAGCAAGCGACAATGGCGCGACCGCAAGCACGAGCACGCCCGCCTGCGAAATCACAGTCGTGTGCGGAATGAGCACGCCGATCGCCGCGGCGTAGACGGCCCCGCTTAGAGTCCCTACGACATATTCGATCGTTGCCCGAACCGATCCGCCGACGCTCACCTGCGTTACCACCACGGCTGTCAGCACCGCCCACAATCCGTGCAACGGAAAGTTGAAACTCCGAGCGACCGCAAGAGCCAACAGGCCAGCAACCGTCGTGCGCAGGCAGAAGCGCAATTGCGGTCTGTGAGCGCGGATCGGATCGCGAACCCAGAATTCGACTGAGATTCACGGCTTCAGCCGCCAGCCGGTGCGGAAGATCCAGATGAGAACCACAAGGCACGCCGCGATGAACAGCGTCGTGAAGCCGAGACTTGCCTCGACGCTGACGTCGCCCTGGCCATAGAAGCTCCAGCGGAAGCCGCTGACGAGATAGACCACCGGATTGAACAGGCTCACCGTCCGCCAGAACGGCGGCAGCATGTCGATCGAATAGAAGGCGCCGCCAAGAAAGGTGAGCGGCGTAACGATGAGCGCAGGGATCACCGCGAGCTGCTCGAAGTTCTTCGCCCAGATACCGATAATGAAGCCGAACAGGCTAAAGGCGACCGAGGTCAGGATAAGGAACGCGACCATCCACACCGGATGCTCGATGCGGACGGACACGAACAGCGTCGCGGTGGCGAGGATGACAAGGCCGATGGCGATGGATTTGGTCGCCGCGGCGCCGACATAGGCGACGACGGCTTCGATCGCGGACAGCGGCGCGGAGAGGATCTCGAAGATCGCTCCGGTGAACTTGGGGAAGTAGATGCCGATCGAGGCGTTCGAAATGCTTTGTGTGAGCAGCGACAGCATGATGAGCCCCGGCACGATGAAGGCGCCGTAGCTGACCCCGCCGACCTCACGCATGCGCGAGCCGATCGCGCTGCCGAATACCACGAAATAGAGGGCGGTGGTGATGACCGGCGTCGCGACGCTCTGCCAGATCGTCCTCACGGTGCGCGACAGCTCATAGCGGTAGAGTGCCCACACGCCTCCGAGATTGATTCGGCTCATGCGGCGCGCCCGACAAGATCGACAAAAATGTCTTCGAGGCTGCTCGCAGTCGTTTCGAGGTCCTTGAAGTCGACGCCGAGCTCGCCGAGGCGCCGGAGAAGCGTCGGCACGCCGGTGTCCTCGGCGGATGCGTCGAAGCGATAGGAGAGGCGTCTGCCGCCGTCCTCCAGTTCGATCGGCCAGCCGGCAAGCGCGGCGGGGAGGGCGGGCAGCGGATCGTGCAGCACGAGCGTCAATCGCCGCTTGCCGAGCTTGCGCATCAGCTTCGTCTTGTCCTCGACCAGAATGATGCGGCCTTTGTCGATGACGCCGACGCGGTCGGCCATCTCCTCCGCCTCTTCGATATAGTGGGTGGTGAGGATCACGGTGGCGCCCTTATCGCGCAGGCGGCGCACCAGCGCCCACATGTCGCGCCTCAGATTGACGTCGACGCCGGCGGTCGGCTCGTCGAGGAACAATACGCTTGGCTCGTGAGCGAGGGCCTTGGCGATCATGACGCGCCGCTTCATTCCGCCGGAAAGCTCGACGACCCGGCTGTCGCGTTTCTCCCAGAGCGAGAGATCGCGCAGGAGCCCTTCGACGAAGCCCGGATCCGGCGGGCGGCCGAACAGGCGGCGGCTGAACGACACCGTCGCCCGGACGGTCGCAAAAATGTCGAGCGCGATCTCCTGCGGCACGAGGCCGACGATCGAGCGGGCGGCGCGAAAGTCGCCCACCACGTCGTGGCCGTCCACGAGCACCTTGCCCGCGGTCATCGACACCGTGCCGCAAATGACGCCGATCAGCGTCGTCTTGCCGGCGCCGTTCGGGCCGAGGAGAGCGAAGATCTCCCCCTTTTCGATGGCGAGATCGACAGAATCGAGCGCCAGAAATCCGGTCGCGTAGCGTTTGGTGACGGCGGCGACGGAGATCATTGGCGCCATGGGTCCTCACAGGGGCCCACAGGGAATGGGCGCCCCTATGTAGTCGGGACTGCCCAGCCTCGCCAGCGCTCCGCGCGGCCCAGCGTCAAACCCTGTCACAAGAGATATCGCATGGCCGGCGGACCCGGCTCGGTCAAAAACCCATTGGCACGAAGAAGCAGTAGACCATGGATCGCGCCCCGCCTTGACCATCGTCCCTATAGAAGATCCAGTAGTCTCCGTCCTGGCTCGGCAGCGCGGTCCGCGCCGGAATGCGATTGGGATAGCCGTCAACTGTGTAGTAGTCGTCGGATATCCGATGGACCTGGTCGGGCCGCAGATGGTGAACGTCGTCGGGCCCGCAGCATGCCGCCTTCACCCAAGTCGGCACCACTTTGCCGTCGGCCCAGACGTCGTGCGCTCGAGCGCCGCCGCAAAACACGTCACAAAGAACATAGACCGAAAGAACAGCAAGTCTGACAAGCATTTTCAGCGTCCTCCGCGGCATTTATTTGGGGCGGTCCTTGCCCGATTGCGAATCCTCCGAGCTTAGAATTCAAATCCGTAGCAACCCTTCGCGTTGCTTTGTTGGCGAACCAGAACTCCTGGGATCGGACGGGGTTCCGAAAAGAGGCCAGACCAAATATTGAGGGTCCTGGCGGCGGACCCGTCCCTTGCGGCGACTCAAGGGCCGGGTTAACCCGGGCCCATGGCCAAAGCCGTTCCGCCGCCGCCTTCGCCGCCCTCGGCGCCGATTGACATCAATCTGCGCGACGCGCTGGAAGAGCGCTATCTCGCCTATGCGCTCTCGACCATCATGGGCCGGGCGCTGCCCGACGCGCGCGACGGCTTGAAGCCCGTGCATCGCCGCATCCTCTACGGCATGCATATCCTCAAGCTCGACCCGGGCACGGCGTTCAAGAAATGCGCCAAGATCGTCGGCGACGTCATGGGCTCGTTCCACCCGCACGGCGACCAGGCGATCTACGAGGCTCTCGTGCGCCTCGCGCAGGACTTCGCCTCGCGCTATCCGCTGATCGAGGGACAGGGCAATTTCGGCAATATCGACGGCGATAACGCCGCCGCCTACCGCTACACCGAAGCGCGCATGACCGACGTCGCGCGCCTCCTGATGGAGGGCGTGGAAGAGGACTCGGTCGACTGGCGCGACAATTATTCGGGGGATACGAAAGAGCCGATCGTGATGCCCTCGGCCGTGCCGAACCTGCTCGCCAACGGCGCGCAGGGCATCGCCGTCGGCATGGCGACCTCGATCCCGCCCCACAACATCGCCGAGCTTTGCGACGCGGCGCTCTATCTCATCGCCCATCCGGGCGCCGAGACAGAGGCGCTCTGCCAGTTCGTTCGCGGCCCCGATTTTCCGACCGGCGGCATTGTCATCGACGGCACGGCGGCGATCCTCGAGACCTACCGCACCGGGCGTGGCGGCTTTCGGCTCCGCGCGCGCTGGGAGAAGGAAGACGCCGGGCGCGGCGGCTGGGCCGCGGTCGTGACCGAGATCCCCTACGGCGTGCAGAAGTCGCGCCTCATCGAGCAGATCGCCAACCTCCTCAACGAGCGGAAGCTGCCGCTGCTCGCCGACATCCGCGACGAATCGACCGAGGACGTGCGCATCGTGCTCGAGCCGCGGAGTCGCGCAGTCGAGCCGGCGACGCTGATGGAGTCGCTCTTCAGGCTGAGCGAGCTCGAGACGCGCGTCTCGGTTAACATGAACGTGCTGGTCGACGGCGTGACGCCGCGGGTCGTGTCGCTCGGCGAGGCGCTGCAGCAGTGGCTCGACCATCGCCGGACGGTGCTGGTGCGCCGCTCGCGCCATCGTCTGGCGGCGATCGACAAGCGGCTCGAACTGCTCGCCGGCATGATCGTCGTCTTCCTCAATCTCGACGAGGTGATCCGCATCATCCGCGAGGAGGAGGAGCCGAAGGAGGCGCTGAAACTCCGCTTCAGCCTCACCGATCCGCAGGTCGTCTATATCCTCGACACACGCCTGAGGAGCCTACGCCGCCTCGAGGAAATGGCGCTGCGCAAGGAAGAGGACGACCTCACCAAGGAGAAGGCCTCGATCGAGGCGCTCCTCGCAAGCGACAGGAAGCAGTGGCAGATGATCGCGGTCGAAATCCGCGACGTCAAAAAGAAGTTCGGTCCCGAGACCAGGCTCGGCAAGCGGCGGACCAGCTTCGAGGGCGCGCCCGACGTCGTGGTCGCCGACCTCGCAGAGGCGATGATCGAGCGCGAGCCGGTGACGATCCTCGTCTCGCAGAAAGGCTGGATCCGCGCGCTGAAAGGCCAGGTCGCCGATCTATCGGGCGCAACCTTCAAGGGCGACGACGGGCTGATGACGTCGTTCTTCGCCGAGACGACGTCGAAGATCCTGGCGCTGACGAGCGACGGCAAAGTGTTCACGCTCGAGGCGTCGAAGCTGCCGGGCGGGCGCGGGCAGGGCGAGCCGATCCGGCTCATGGCCGACATCGACGAGAGCGCCTCGATCGTCGCGGTCTGGCCCTATGCGGCCGGGACAAAGCGGCTCATTGTCGCGAGCGACGGCAATGGCTTCATCATCGGCGATGACGAGCTCCTGTCCTCAACCCGCAAGGGCAGGGCGGTCATCAACGTGGCGGCCCCGGCCACGGCGGCGCTGATCGTCCCCGCCGCCGGCGACCATGTCGCGGTCATCGGTCAGAACCGCAAGCTCCTGGTGTTTCCCATCAAGCAGCTCAACGAGATGACGCGCGGCAAGGGCACGCGGCTCCAGCGCTACAAGGACGGCGGCGTCTCCGACGCCAAAACCTTCGCCATCGCCGACGGCCTCACCTGGCGCGACTCAGCCGGGCGCACCTTCACCGTCGCCAGGCCCGAGCTCAAAGAATGGATCGGCGATCGCGCCGAAGCCGGCCGCCTGCCGCCGAAGGGCTTCCCGAAGAGCAACAAGTTCGACGGATAACCCATTGAAACGAGTAGCTTAGCTGCCCTGTTTTGCTGCCCTCCGCCACTATTCGTTGCCGGTGCGCCTCCGAGGGAGCAACGTCTGGGTTCGGGGTTTCAGCCATGCGAAGACTCTGCGCCGGACGGTGGGAATGCGCAAATAGCGCCCATTCCGCCGTGCCGCAGCGAATGCATCAGATCAAGCCTGCGTTTGTTCCGTGCGACTTTCGCTCTGGACCGGCGGGCTGAGTGAGGGGGGCGGTTGGTCCGGGCGCCTCCTCACTGCACTCCGCCGAGAAGAATGACGACGCGTTGGATCGTCCAGAAGGCGCCGAGCGATCCTACGGCGTAGCCGGGCAGCATTTCGGCCCACCGCGGCCAACGAATCTCCAGAATGCGGAAAGAGCGCTCAAGCAACAGAACCAGGGCGACGAGGCTCAATTGGCCGATTTCCACGCCCACGTTGAAGGCGAGCAACGCCAGCGGCAGGTCCGAGTGCGGCAGGCCGGCGCTGGTTAGCGCGCTGGCGAAACCAAAGCCGTGCAGGAGGCCGAATGCAAATGCCACCACCCATGGATGACGAATGGTGAAGCTCGTCTGTCCCCGCCACGAGCGAACGATCTCCGGTCCGAGAAACAGAATGCTGAGGGCGATTGCGGCGTTGAGCGGGACGTCCGGCACGCTGGCGTAGCCCAGCGTCGCGGCCGCGAGCGTACAGAGGTTTTGACTGGTTGGTTTTGCATTTCCAAGACGGGTAGATTTTCTGGTGGGACGAGCACCTCGACGCTGCGTGGCGCCCCCGGTTGGCGGCGAATGAGGCCAGCGCGTTCGAGGGCCAGAACCATCTGATGGACGGACGGCGGGGTGACGCCGAAACGGCGCTGGATGTCGGCTTCGGCGGGCGGCTTGAGGTTGACGCGCATGTAGGCGTCGATGAAGGCGAGATACTGGCCCTGGGTAGGCGTGAAGCCGGGTTTGTGTCTGCCAGACATTTCGATTCACTTGTCAATTCGACTGCGCCTCCGAACAGGAGGTGGCCATGAATGTAGGTTATCGCGTGACCCTGACCCAATACGAGCGCGATGAACTCGGAACCCTTCTGAGCGGGGGCCGGCAGGCGGCGCGCAAACTCAAGCGACCGCAACTCCTGCTGGCCACAGACGCCGGCGTCGGCAACGAGTATCGCTGCCAGTGTCGGCGTCGGCGGCTCGACGGTGTACCGCACCAACGGCGGTTGGTGGAGGGCAACCTGGAGCGGGCCCTGAGCGAGGAGTCGCGCCCCGGCGCCAAACGCAAGTTGACCGGCAAGGAGGAGGCCCTGCTGGTAGCGACCGCCTGCGCAAACCCGCCGGCGGGCCGCGCCCGATGGACGCTGGACCTGCTCGCCGGCGAGATGGTCAAGCTGACTGCGCACGAGAGTCTGTCGCGCGAGACGGTGCGGCGGCGCTTCGCCGACGCCGATCTCGAGCCGTGGCGCCGGACGATGTGGTGCATCCCGCAGGTCGACGCCGACTACGTCGCCCGCATGGAGGACGTGCTCGATCTCTATGCCGAGGCGCCGGACCCGCAGCGGCCAGTGGTCTGCTTCGACGAGAGCCCAATCCAGCTCATCGGCGAGGTGCGCCGGCCGATCCGCCCGAGCCCGGGCAGGTCGAGCGCTACGACTGCGGAGTACCGGCGCAACGGAACCGCCAATATCTTCGTGTTCCTCGACGCCAACCGTCCCTGGCGCAAGGTGAAAATCACCGCGCGTCGCACGGCGATCGACTTCGCCGTCTGCATGCGCGAACTCGCTGACCTCCATTATCCGAAAGCCGAACGCATCCGCGTCGTGTTCGACGATCTGTCGACCCATTCGGCCGGTGCGTTCTATCAGGCCTTCCCGGCCGAGCAGGCGCGGCAGGACCTGCTTCGCCGCATCGAGTTCCACTACGTTCCCAAGCACGCAGGCTCGGGCTCAACATGGTCGAGATCGAGATCGGCGTCCTCGCCGGCCAATGCCTGGACCGTCGCATCGAAAGCTATCCGCGCCTCATCGCCGAAGTCGCCGCCTGGGAGAAGCAGCGCAATGCCGCCCCCCGCGCCCGCATCGACTGGAGCTTCACAACCGAAAAGGCCCGCACCAAAATGGGGCGAGCCTATCCGAGGCCCACAAACCTAAAACGGCCGCGAAAAAGTCAAAACCTCTGTGCCGAGGAACTAGCACTACTTTGGCAGATTTCTCTGGCCTTTGGCATTTTTAGGATTCCCGAAACGCGTTTGGCGTGATTCATGGGTGGTCGGCATTGCGGAGGGCCGACCATGGAAGAAACCTGGAAGTCCGATCTTGATCGATGGCTCTCGCCCTTCGTGAGCGCTTTGCGGCACAAGACGCGCGCACGGATGTGCCCTGTCTATGTTGCGGGGCTGATCGGCGGGGGCGACCGCAAGAGCGTTCAACCCATGGCGGCGCGCGACGGTGAGGTCGGTTACGACCAGCTTCATCACTTCATCGCAAGCGGCGTGTGGGACGCAGCGCCAATTGAGAAGGCCCTGCTTGCTGCGGCCGACAAGATGGTTGGCGGCCGCGACGCGTGGCTGATCGTCGACGACACGGCGTTGCCGAAAAAGGGCGAGCATTCGGTCGGCGTCGCGCCGCAATACGCCTCGTCGCTCGGAAAGACGGCCAATTGTCAGTCGCTGGTCTCGCTGACGCTGGCGTCGCGCGAGGTCCCGGTGATGGTCGGCCTGCGGCTGTTCCTGCCGGAAGACTGGACAAACGATCCCGAGCGCATGGCGCGGGCTCGCGTGCCAAAGGAAAGACGGAACGCGCTGACGAAGCCTGAGATCGCGATCGAGGAGATTGATCGCGTCATCGCCTCGGGCGCGCGCTTCGGTTGCGTCCTCGCCGATTCGGGATACGGCTCCAGCGGGTCTTTCCGTCAGGCTCTGAGCGAGCGCGGTCTCAAGTGGGCGGTCGGGCTGTCGCGGCGCCAGAATGTCTATCCCGCCGACGTCGCTTTGATCTTTCCTGTCTCCAAGGCCGGAAGGCCGCGCAAGTACAGCATCCCGGATCAGCCTCCGGTTTCCGCCGAAGCGTCGTTGTCGGAAGAGAAATGGCGAAGGGTCAATTGGCGGCGGGGCACAAAGGGCCGGTTGACATGCCTCTTCGCAGCTCGCCGCGTTCGCATTGCGGACGGTCACAAGCACCGCATGCTTGATGATCGCATGCAATGCATGCCGGGCGACGAAGTCTGGCTCGTCGGCGAACGGCGGTCGACCGGCGAGCAAAAATACTATGTGTCCAACCTTCCGGCCGATACCAGCCTCAAGACGCTCGCCGCCACCATCAAAGCCAGATGGGTCTGCGAGCAGGCGCATCAGCAGTTGAAGGAAGAACTCGGCCTCGACCACTTCGAAGGCAGATCGTGGATCGGGCTGCACCGGCACGCCTTGATGGCCATGATCGCTTACGCCTTCCTCCAGACCCGCCGCCTCAAGGCCGCGGGACGGAAAAAAAGAATTGGGGGACCGCCGCCACAACCGAGCCTGCCGGCCATCAGGCAAGCAATCCTTGACCTCTTCATGCGCCCTCCGCCCAGGCGATGTCCCCACTGCACAAAACTCCTTAGCGAAGCCGCCGCGCCCGATCTGCCAAAGTAGTGCTAGTACCTCGGCACAGAGGTTTTGACTGGTTGGTTTTGCATTTCCAAGACGGGTAGATTTTCTGGTGGGACGAGCACCTCGACGCTGCGTGGCGCCCCCGGTTGGCGGCGAATGAGGCCAGCGCGTTCGAGGGCCAGAACCATCTGATGGACGGACGGCGGGGTGACGCCGAAACGGCGCTGGATGTCGGCTTCGGCGGGCGGCTTGAGGTTGACGCGCATGTAGGCGTCGATGAAGGCGAGATACTGGCCCTGGGTAGGCGTGAAGCCGGGTTTGTGTCTGCCAGACATTTGATTTCACTTGTCGATTCGACTGCGCCTCCGAACAGGAGGTGGCCATGAATGTAGGTTATCGCGTGACCCTGACCCAATACGAGCGCGATGAACTCGGAACCCTTCTGAGCGGGGGCCGGCAGGCGGCGCGCAAACTCAAGCGAGCGCAGATCCTGCTGGCGGCGGACGCCGGCGTCGGCGACGAGGAGATCGCTGCCAGTGTCGGCGTCGGCGGCTCGACGGTGTACCGCACCAAACGGCGGTTCGTGGAGGGCAACCTGGAGCGGGCTCTGAGCGAGGAGTCGCGCCCCGGCGCCAAACGCAAGTTGACCGGCAAGGAGGAGGCCCTGCTGGTAGCGACCGCCTGCGCAAACCCGCCGGCGGGCCGCGCCCGATGGACGCTGGACCTGCTCGCCGGCGAGATGGTCAAGCTGACTGCGCACGAGAGTTTGTCGCGCGAGACGGTGCGGCGGCGCTTAGCCGACGCCGATCTCAAGCCGTGGCGCCGGAAGATGTGGTGCATCCCGCAGGTCGACGCCGACTACGTCGCCCGCATGGAGGACGTGCTCGATCTCTATGCCGAGGCGCCGGACCCGCAGCGGCCAGTGGTCTGCTTCGACGAGAGCCCAATCCAGCTCATCGGCGAGGTGCGCCGGCCGATCCCGCCCGAGCCCGGGCAGGTCGAGCGCTACGACTGCGAGTACCGGCGCAACGGAACCGCCAATCTGTTCGTGTTCCTCGACGCCAACCGTCCCTGGCGCAAGGTGAAAGTCACCGCGCGTCGCACGGCGATCGACTTCGCCGTCTGCATGCGCGAACTCGCTGACCTCCATTATCCGAAAGCCGAACGCATCCGCGTCGTGCTCGACAATCTGTCGACCCATTCGGCCGGTGCGTTCTATCAGGCCTTCCCGGCCGAGCAGGCGCGGCGCCTGCTTCGCCGCATCGAGTTCCACTACGTTCCCAAGCACGCCAGCTGGCTCAACATGGTCGAGATCGAGATCGGCGTCCTCGCCGGCCAATGCCTGGACCGTCGCATCGAAAGCTATCCGCGCCTCATCGCCGAAGTCGCCGCCTGGGAGAAGCAGCGCAATGCCGCCCGCGCCCGCATCGACTGGAGCTTCACAACCGAAAAGGCCCGCACCAAAATGGGGCGAGCCTATCCGAGGCCCACAAACCTAAAACGGCCGCAAAGAGTCAAAACCTCTGTGCCGAGGAACTAGTGCTAAAACGTGGTCGTTGCTCGAACGCCACAAAGGAGGGACCGTTCCATGAAGTATGTTAGCACCATCGGGCTCGATTTGGCCAAACACGTTTTCCAGGTTCACGGTGCCGATATTGCAGGCTCGCCCCTGTTCAATCGGAAACTGCGTCGCGGCGAAGTGCTGCGCTTCTTCGAAAAACTGCCTTCATGTCTGGTTGGCATGGAGGCATGCGGTGGCGCTCACTATTGGGCGCGCGAGATCGCGAACCTCGGCCATGATGTGCGCCTCATTCCACCAGCCTACGTCAAACCTTTCGTCAAGCGCGGTAAGACGGACGCGGCCGATGCGGAAGCCATCAGCGAGGCGGTGATCCGCAAGACCATGCGCTTTGTCCCCATCAAGACCGCCGAACAACAAGCAGACGCAATGGTGCTGAAAACGCGGGCTCTTCTGGTGCAGCAGAGAACGCAGTCGGTGAACGCCTTACGTGCACATTTGGCTGAACTGGGCATCATCGCGGCCCGCGGCCTTCCCAGTGTTGCGGCGCTGATGACCATCGTGCGGGAAGGTGAAGATACTCGACTGCCCGCAGCGGCACGCTTCGCCCTGATGGCGGTTGCCGATCAGATCGACACTCTGGCTGATCAGATCTTCAAGCTCGAACGTGCCATCGTTACGGAGGCAAAGCGCGACGAAGACATGCGCCGCCTGACGACGATCCCCGGCGTCGGCGCCATCACCGCTGCGACCATAAAGGCTCTGGTTCCGGATCCCGGCGGATTCAAATCGGCGCGCCACTTCGCCGCCTGGGTGGGATTGACACCGAGGCCCCATTCCAGCGGAGGCAAGGAACGACTCGGCGGGATCTCTAAAATGGGCAATCCCGAACTTCGTGTTCTCCTGGTCCTCGGGGCGACAGCCGTTCTGCGGATTGCCCGGAACGATGATCGGGCGCGCCCCTGGCTGAAAGCGCTACTCGCTAGGCGCCCGTTCAAGGTGGCCGCAGTCGCGTTGGCCAACAAGATGGCCCGGATCATTTGGGCGCTTCTGAATAAGGGCGGGATTTATCATCGTCCTGAGCCGCTCTCGATCGCTGCGGTTGCCCGATGTGCCCGATGAGGGTTATGACCGACAAACCAATCTGAACGGCGCAAGGCCGGCAGATGCAAGGTGCAACTACAGACGATGAACCCATGGGACGAAATCCCGGAACGAGTGAAGCCGCCAACCTCACTGCACTTAAAGTGCGTGGATGTGATTTAGCTGCTCGTTTCGCGGATCTCATCGAGGCCAGCGGTCATGTACCGTGCTTCAAGGCCGTACATATGAACGCACCGTCCACGCGGGTGAAATCGATTGAGAAGCTCCTTGCACCGCGGGCCGTTCCACATATGAGGTTGATCGTGCTCGGAAACGAGCCGCGTCATGCAATCGGGCTCAGACCTCGGATACCGAAACAGCCCTCGGAGTTTGACACATGCCCGAATGAATACGCTCTTGACCCAAAGCTCCCCATGTGAGGTTGCCCAATCTCCATGTCCTTCGCTACGTCTTGCGTCCGTCTTGAACTGAGGTCCCTTCCCTCCACCAGAGTTACCCGGTTTCCGCGGTACTACGAACCTCTCCGCCACCCCAGAGCGCCCGGCCTGTCCCTCACGGGCGTCCGGTTGGTCCTGTCATCCCTGACCTGACCACGCTTGGGGCTTCCCGTGTTGCGTGCGCTTTCCTTGTGTACGTGCTGCCGCCACTGCCCCGGTGCAGCGACTGGGCGTCGTCGTCGCTCATCTCACCTAGCCGTATCAGCCTTCCCCGATAACGTTGTCGGGTCGGCCTG
>CAVRMF010000021.1:0-304405 GCA_963721905.1 uncultured Alphaproteobacteria bacterium | reverse complement strand
CCTTATGCCGACATTTATGAAACCGACGACGCGCTCGCCGTCGTGCTGGAGATGCCCGGCGTCGAGAAGAAGGACCTCGACGTAGCGCTTGAGAACGACGTGTTGCGCGTGGACGGCCGCATCGACTTTGCGAAATACAAGGACATGGAGCCGGTCTACACCGGAGTACAACGTCGGCCACTACGCCCGCTCATTCGCGCTTTCGGGGACGATCGACCAGGCGAAGATCGGCAAGGACCGATCCAGAAGACGGGGTGTTCGTCTTTCCACCCTGCCGAAAGCCAAGCACGCCCAACCGCGCAAGATCGCGATCGGGTGAGGCGGAGGCAGCGTCTGAGGAGACGGAGAAGAACGCGCGAACTCGCTACTGCTCGAGGGCGGTCGAAAGGCCGCCCTTTCGCTGGGCCTTGAAATGGTCCGCTTGGAGTCCTCGAAAGGAGATCGGCTCCGAAGCGTTGGCTTCGACCGCGCCCACTCGGGCGCTTAGCCTTGCGAACTCCGCACTGGCCGGCAACTCCCCAATATCGCGGAGAAGACGTTCGTCGAGCGACCGCCAATCCGCCTCTGGCCCGGGGAGAGGGAAAAGTCGCTTTGCCCGGGCGACAAGCGCCCCGAACGCTGTGGCGAAAGGCCGTACGAGCCCTGGAGCGGGCATATGTAGGTGCGAGAATTCTTAACGTGGCCATCGGCGCGTCCCTTCTGCTGCGGGTCAGCGCAAAGAATGCTCGCACTTGACAGTCAACGGAAACGAGTTGTCTTAATTGCCGTCATTAGGAGAACTCATTCATGGCTCTCCGTCCCGCGCTCGATCTGGAGCTCCTGCGCACGCTGGTCTTCATCGCTGAGGAGGCGAGTTTCACAAAGGCGGGCGAGCGCGTGGGACGTACGCAGTCCGCGGTCACCCTCCAGGTCCAGAAGCTCGAGGCGCTGGTCGGGCAGCCTCTGGTGATTGGATCGAAGGGCGGCCCGGTCGAGCTGACGCCGCAGGGGCGGGCGCTTGTCGACAGCGCGCGCGCAATGCTGAAGCTAAACGACGAGGCCTTCCGCGCGTTGGCGTCTCATGAGCTCCCTGCGACGGTGCGCCTGGGCACATCATGAAGTCTCATACCTTTCTACCTCGCCAATTCGCTCGATTTGTTTCGCTCGGAACATCCCAACGCGGTTGTGGAAGTGACGGACGGTTTGACCAACGCCGTGCTCGATCGCGGCTACGGCCGCCCGCCTCAAGCCTTGGAGATTTATGGTGGCGACGTCCGACCTGAGGAGCGTGCAGGATCGGCGCTCGAAGCGATCGAAAGCAAGCTCGCTGAGCTTGGAAGACGAGAGCGTCAGGCGCGCGGTCCTCGCCTCCTTAACTGAAGCGCAGATCGCTCAGCTCCCGTTCGACTGGAAGTTCTGGGGCAGGGAAGACCAGCAGCTGCCGCCTGGGGACGATTGGTTCGTATGGCTGATCATGGCCGGCCGCGGCTGGGGCAAGAACCGCACCGCGGTCGAGAACATCGCGATGATGGTCAACGGACCATCGCCGCTGATATGTCCATCATCGCGGACACGGCCGCCGACCTGAGGCGGTTCTCGGTGGAGGGACCGAGCGGGTTTCTTCATGTGGGATCGCCATCCTTTCGGCCCAAGTTCCGTCCCGGCATTGGGTGCGGTCAGCTAGACTGGCCAAACGGCTGCAGGGCGCTGTTATTCTCCGCTGAGGACCCGGAGTCGACGCGTGGCGCGAGCGGCTCATTCTTCTGGTGGGACGAGCTGGCGAAGGCCAAGTACGCAGACCTGGGATGGTCGAACATGCTGTTCGGCATGCGTGAGGGTGCCAACCCCCGAGGGATCGTCACCACCACGCCGAGGCCGCTGCCGCTGATCAAGAAGCTGTTGAAAAGCCCATCTACGTTCGTGACAACCGGCTCTACCTGGGACAATCAATCGAACCTGAGCGAGGTTTTCTACAAGCAGGTCATCGAGCCGCTTGAGGGGACGCGCGTTGGCCGCCAAGAGATCAATGCCGAGCTGGTTGACGATCTCCCTGGCGCGCTGTGGACGAGGGCGATGATTGACAGCGCACGTGAGACACGGACGCTCCCCGACTTCAACCGGACCGTCGCCGCTGATCGCGCCGCCCGGTGCTCCGGCGATTATGTCCATCATCGCGGACACGGCCGCCGACCTGAGGCGGTTCAGCGTGGAGGGCCCGAGCGGGTTTCTTCATGTGGGATCGCCATCGTTTCGGCCGAAGTTCCGTCCCGGCATTGGGTGCGGTCAGCTAGACTGGCCAAACGGCTGCAGGGCGCTGTTATTTTCCGCCGAGGACCCGGAGTCGACGCGTGGCGCGTCCGGGTCATTCTTCTGGTGGGACGAGCTGGCGAAGGCCAAGTACGCAGACCTGGGATGGTCGAACATGCTGTTCGGCATGCGTGAGGATGCCAACCCCCGAGGGATCGTCACCACCACGCCGAGGCCGCTGCCGCTGATCAAGAAGCTGTTGAAAAGCCCATCTACGTTCGTGACAACCGGCTCTACCTGGGACAATCAATCGAACCTGAGCGAGGTTTTCTACAAGCAGGTCATCGAGCCGCTTGAGGGGACACGCGTTGGCCGCCAAGAGATCAATGCCGAGCTGGTTGACGATCTCCCTGGCGCGCTGTGGACGAGGGCGATGATCGACGCCGCCAGAGAGACAAGGCCGCTGCCGGACTTCAACCGTGTGGTCGTCGCTGTCGACCCGTCGGGCGCTCGCGATATGAAGGACGAGGCCAGCGCCGCCATCGGGATCGTGGTCGTAGCTCGCGGCGTAGACGGCCGTGGCTACGTGCTGGCAGACAGATCGTGCAAGATGTCTCCGGCTGGCTGGGGCAGACGTTCCGTCAATGCCTACCACGAATTTCAGTGCGACCGTCTCGTCGCCGAGCGCAACTTTGGCGGTGCGATGGTTCAGCACGTGATCCAGACGACCGACCCGAACGTGTCGTTCACCGAGGTCGTGGCGTCGCGCGGGAAGGTCCAGCGCGCCGAGCCGATCTCGGCGCTGTACGAGAGGCAGATGGTCACGCACGTGGCTCCGGACATGCTGGAGCTTGAGGACCAGCAATGCATGATGGCGACCGACGGCTACATGGGCGAAGGATCGCCAGACCGGGTCGACGCGTTGGTGTGGGGCCTCAGCGAGCTGCTGGTGTCCGGTTCTACATACGACCACAGTATGGCTTGGGTCGGCTCGGTCGTCTGAAATGGGCGATCTGCCATGGGGTGGCCTGTATGGCCTGATCTTCCCCTTCTCCCTGCAGAAGAAAAAGAAGGGTAAAAAAGAGAGGTGGAGGAGAAGAGAGAGATCAGGCCAGTCAGGCCACTGTGGCACATCTCACATGTCTCCCTTGAAGGTCTTGACGGCTTCGAAGGCCTCTCGGTCGTCCATCGTGGCGCGCACATAAACGCCCGTCCGACGTCCGTTGATCACCCATCGGCCAGCGTGCTCGTACGGGTTGGCCAGCCGCCGGTAGCCGCTCTCTTCAAGGCGTAGGCTGACGAGGCGGCTCTTGGTGCGGTCCTGCAAAAAGGCGATGAAGTGCTCGTAGCGGGAGCCGAGGAGCTTGGCGCTCTCGATCAGATCGCCGATGATCAGCACCTTAGGAGAGCCGAGGCCCTCGATCACATCGGCCATCTCGCTCTCTTCTTCGGAGCGCATGGCGCTCGCCATCTCCTCGAAGGCCTGGGTGTGTGGCGGTGGGGCCTTGGGGTTGAAGGCGCTGAGGTCGAGCTGCCTGAGGTGTGTGGCGACCGCGTCAGCCCCGCCAGCGTTGATCTGCTCCCAGTACCTTGCCCAGTCGCCTGGGGTGAAGTCCTTCGGCTCGATGGTCGACCAGGCGACGAAGTGACGGCGATCGTCAGGCGGTAGGAAGAGCCCGCCGACCTTGTGGTTGGTGGTGATGATGACGCCGGTGACGTTGAGCACGTAGTAGGGCGACACGTACTTTGGGTTTACCCTGAGCGTGTCGGGCGGCGCGGCGATCAGCGTCTTGGTCGCCTCGAAGAAGGCGAAGCGGTCAATGTCGCCCAGGTCTTTGCCCTCAGAGATGCGCAGGACGACCGAGCGGGCGAAGTCATTGAAGCTCGCCAATACTGCTTGCGGCGAGATGTCGGCAACGTTCCATGGGCCGACGGCGTACTTCAAGGGCTCAAGGACGGCGTCCTTGCCGATGCCGGGTTTGCCGCCAAGGACAAGCGCGTGGTTGATCTTCTCGCCTGGGCGTTGAGCGCGATGGGCGAGCCAACGCTCAATGTGGGCGGCCTGCTCAGGTCACAGCGCATAAAGCCTGTCACGCCAAAAGCCGATCTCGCGGCTGAGCGAGCGGATGACGGACGGCGGCTTATAGACGTTGAAGAAGCGAGCGCTTCGCCTGTCGAAGAGGCCGCCCTCAGCCACCAGCTTGTCTTTAATGATCTGCGGTTTGCCTGGAGCCCAGATGCGCTGCTCTACGGCATCATTGCGATCAAGCCAGACGTTGGCGGGGAGGGCCTTCTTGCCGTCGCCCATGTCGACCGGCTTCACCCGAGCATTGACCGCCGACGACGTCCAGGTCTCTCCGGTCGCGCGGTGGATGTAGGTGTGATCTGGCGAGAAGGCGACGAAGTCCGAGATCGGTAGAGAGGGTGCGCCGCTCTCAGGCTCTTCCTCACGGAGCCGCTCCTCGATCTGCGGTATGTTGATGTTGGTCGGCGCTTTGTCCTCGCCGTTGGGCTTCGGGCCGTAGAGCCGCTGGAGCCGCTCCAGCTCAGCTCTCTCGATCTTCTCGACCATCGGCCTGAGCTGCTCCGCTCTCTCAAGCCGCGCCTCCTCGGTCATCGACGGCTGGTAGCGCCTCCGCCTTGGCGGTAGCTCGCGCACCTTGTCATCGACTTCAGCGTGATTAGCACCCTGTTCGCCATGACCTTCGCGTCTCGGTCGAGAACGCCGTCGAGGAGCCGATGCGTATCGGCTTTGGTGATGGTCGACAGTCTCCGCTTGCCCCATTTAGGCAGGATGTCGTGCGCGAGGATGCGTTCGGCCTCTCGCCATGAGCGCCGTCGCGTCGACGTCTTCGCGTAGCGCTCGATGAAGATTTGGGCGACGGTCTCGATGAGATCGTCCGGCTCCTTCTCGGCGACCTTAGCCTTCGCGGCCGCCTTCGCCTCTCGCTTGTGCGCGCTAGGGTCTATGCCGTCGGCGAGGAGCGCCTTCGCCTTCGTCGCCTTCTTGCGGGCTGTCTTGAGATCAATGAGCGGAAACGGGCCGATGGTGTATTTTCGGGCCTTGTCCCCGAACCTGTATCTGAGCGCCCACGATCGCGCGTCAGATGGTTGAATGACGATGCGCAGACCCGGAACCTGCGCGTCCGATTCCTCATACCGTTTGTCGCGCGGCCTCAACGAATTGAGGAAGGCCTGTGTCAAAATCCTTGCCATGCGTTACCCCGGTCTCCCAGGGGTGCCCAAAACCCCCTGTCTTGGGGTGTCCCCCAATGTCTCTGTATGTATGGGTCGGATCGGCGAAAGCAAGGCAAAACAAGGGGTTTTGCGCGAGAAAACGTCTCAGCAAGTCACGGGTCGTCATGGGCCTAAAGCTGATCGGGGCGTAGGTGAATTCCTGCACGCCGACGTCGACCAGCACGTCGCCCTTCACCCGCGTGTTCACAGCGCGAATGAGCGCCTTGCCCATCGTGGCGAAGTCGAAGCGGTCCATATGGTCGAAGTCGATCGTGTCGTCGTTGTAGACATAGCGGAACGCCTCGTCGACCAGGATCGAGTCGGGCGCCATCGCAGCGGTCCTGAGCGCGTTGAGATCGACCGTGTAGCTCAAGAGCATGACCGCGTAGCCCTTGACGGCGCCGTCCTTGATGCGCGGGACATTGATCTCGTGGGTCTTGCGCGCTTCCGTCTCTCTCTGCGGCGAGGCGGCCGCGTGTTCCTCGCGGAGAACCAGAAGCTGCCGGGCGCCGATTTCCGCCGTGACCGTCGCGGCGGACGCGAGGAGCCCGATGATGATCGCGCGGATCATTCGTCGAAGCGCCCCCAGGCGAGCGCAGTATAGGTTCCGTCCGACTGGCCGTCGCGGATCGCGCGCGCGATGATCTCGGCGACCGCGACGGAGGCTTTGAGTTGGACGCCGAGCGCGCGTCGGTTGGCTTCGAGCGCGGCGGCGAGATCGGCGAGGGCCTCGCGCAGGGCGCCAGTCGGGGTCGCGCCCGCGAGCGCGGGAAGGAGGCGGTTGAGCTCGAGAAGCCCCTGGTTCTTGCGGGCGCTGTAAGCCTCGTAGGGGACCGGCCGCCCTCGTGCGATGTCCTCGGTTTCCGACGCCGCCGTCTGGCGCAGGCGCTCGACGATCGGCAGCGCCATGGCGAGCGCGGCCTCGATGCTGGGCGCTGCCGAGGGTTGTCGACGGGAAGGGCTCATCCGCGCTTGCGCCCCGCGACGAGAACAGCGCCGTTAACGAACGTGGCGGCGCTCGGCGCCGAGAGGATGTTCGCGCTCATCTGCGCGGCGTCGCCCGCGATCGTCTTCGCCTCGACGTGGCGCGAGGGCACGAGGTCGTGGGTCGCGAAGAGGCGGCGGCTGAGACCCAGCGCGCCGGACTTGGCGATCTGCCCCGAAATCTGCTCGGACAGCATGGAGCGCCACATGTCGCCCGCGGAGCCCTCGCCGAAAACGCTTCCCGCATCCTTTGGCAGGAGCTCGCCGACGAAGGAATTGATGAGCGTCGCCTCGAATTCGACCTTGGCGCGCGAGGCCTTGTCGGGCCCGTCCGCCATTGCGGCGAGGCGCGAGCGGGCGTCCGCAAGGCCTTCGGCGGCAAGGCCCGCCTGAGGCGCGGACGAAGCGGCCTTTTCCAGGTCGGCGGCGAAATCCGCCGACGGGGCAGAACCGGCAAGCGCGCCGAGCCGCTCGGCCGCGAGGCTCGCGCGCGCCGGGTCGGCTGCGTTCAGGACTTCAAGGATGACGTCGGAGCGGGGATTGAAAGCCATGGAATGCCACCCGTCGCGCCGGC
Organism: uncultured Alphaproteobacteria bacterium; assembly: GCA_963721905.1. Taxonomy (GTDB): domain Bacteria; phylum Pseudomonadota; class Alphaproteobacteria; order Rhizobiales; family Beijerinckiaceae; genus Roseiarcus. The sequence goes on along the minus strand of CAVRMF010000021.1, from coordinate 297,384 downwards.
CCTCATCCGGCCGCGCTTCGCGCGTCCACCTTCTCCCGTGAACGGGAGAAGGGCATGCGCCCCCTCTCCCGCTCGCGGGAGAGGGTTGGGGTGAGGGCAAGTCTGCAGCCAACCTCCGCCCGCATGCTTACGTCGAGCTTGCGAGGCGGCGCGCGATGGCGCGCTCGATGAGGTCGGCGAGTTCCTTGCGCTCCCTGTCGTCGCGATAGCGCCGCGCCGCGGTTTCCGCGGCCTGCTCGGCGAGCCTGGCGGTCACGCCATGCGCCTTCGCCTTCGCGCGCACATGGGTAGACTCGCGGGCAAGCGAATCGAGCTGTCTCTGCAGCGTGCGGATGTGGCGGGCGCTCAGTTTCGCCTGCGCCCCAAAGGCCAGATCGCAGGATTGTAGCGCTTCGAACATAGCCCGCAAATCCTCATTGAGGCTCGTCTGCTCCTGTTCGATCGCCGAGAGGCGCCAGCGGCCGAGATCGTGCATCCGGGCCTGCAGCTTTCCGAGCCGGGTCAACGCATCGATACGTTTCTTCATCCATGGAACTCCCGAAAAGGGCTGTAGCCGCGCTCGCTGAGCGCGGCCGCCGCGGTCAGCGACCGCGGCTACAATCGTCGAAATCATCCTGAAACGAGCCAGGCGTTGAAGCCGATGAGGAAGGCTTCGATCGCCGGCTTGACGGTGGCGTAGAGCAGCGCGAGGCCGCCAGCCACGACGAACGGTGTCGCGACAAAGAAGATCTGGATCTGGGGGGTGAGACGGTTCACGAGCGCAAGCGCCACGTTGACGATGAGCGCGTAGATCACATAGGGCGAGGCGATCCTGAGCGTGAGGCGAAACGACTCGCCGAGCGCATCGGCGACCTGCCGCAGCGCTGAGCGCGCGTTGAAATCCGCGCCGACCGGAACGACGTCGTAGGACGCGGCGAGCCCGCGCAGCAGCTCCCAGTGCAGGTCGGCGACGAAGACGAGCGTGACCGCCGCGAGCGAAACAAGGGTCGCCAACGGGGCCATCGGCTCGTTCGGGTCGATCTGCAGGCCGAACGGGTTGGCGAAGCCAAGCATCTGCGCCGCCGCAGACGCCAGCGTCTCGAGCGCCAGAAAGAATATGCGGGTGAGGATCCCGATCATCCCGCCGACCAGGAGCTCGACGGCGATCAGCTTGAAGGTGAGGATCGGATCGTCGCCAAGCGCAGCGCTCGGGATCTTGTCGATCAGGAGCGGCGTCAGTGAAAGCGTGACCGCGAGAGCGACGAAGAGACGGATTTGCATGGGGATCTGGCTGTTCGAGAAGCCGGGCGCGAGCATCAGGCAGCCGCCGATGCGGCAGAACAAGAGAAACGCGCCGATCGAGAATCTCGGCCCGAGAACATGCGGCGCGCCTGCGAGCGCCTCGGGGAGACCTGCGGTCATGCCGTCTCCGAATGCGGGGGGCGCGCCTGACCCGTGCTCGGCGAGCCCGTTCCAACACTGTCACCCCCGCGAACGCGGGGGTCCAGCGCCGCCGCGCCGCCGGTCCGACCGTCAGCGCGCGTCATCTCTGGACCCCGCTGTCGCGGCGGAGTCGCTGAGAGCCGGCACACCTCCGGAGTCGCCCGAATACCGCATCACGAGATGGTCCCCAGCGACTTCACCTCGAAGCCGCGCGCGACCTCGAGCTGGGACAGAATGGCGAGCGTCGGGAACATGCGTTCGATGATCATGCGCACATAGGGGCGGGTCTCGGCGGTGGTGACGAGCGCGAACAGACGATGCTCGTCCATGCGCTTGCGGATGGCGGCGGACGCCTCGGCGGCGAACTGCTCCATGAGCCGCGGATCGATGTCGAATTCGATGACCTCGCCCTTGGCGTCGCGCTTGAGGCTCTGGTGAAACACGAGGTCCCAGCGATTGCCGAGGCGCAGAACGCTGAGCGCGCCGTTGTCGAGCAGGTCGCCGCAGATCTGCTGTGCGAGACGAACGCGCACATGCTCGACGATTCCCTCGGGCCGGCGCACATGCGGCGCGATCTCGGCGACGGCCTCGAGGATGAGATTGAGATGGCGGATCGAGACCCGCTCGGCGAGCAGGAGCTTCAGCGTCGCGAGCAGGCCCGACTGGGAGATCTGCGAGGGGCATATGTCGTCGAGCAGGCGCTTATATTCGGGTTCGAGCCGGTCCATCAGCGCGCGCATGTCCTTGTAGGAGAGAAGCTGCGCAAGGTTGTTGTGGATGACCTCGCTGAGGTGGGTCAGGAGAACCGAGACCGGATCGATCGTCTTGAACCCTTCGCGCCTGGCCTCCTTCACGATCGCCTCGGGGATCGCGATCGCCCGGATGCCGAAGGCAGGCTCGCGCACCTCGTCGCCGGGCAGATTAGGGCGGGGGCCGTCGCCGATGATGACGAGGTGCTCCTTGACTCTTCAGCTCCTGCGTTGCGACCGCGGTCCCATGGATTTTGATCTGGTAGGTCTTCGGCGGGGCCTTGATGTCGTCGGAGAGGCGGATCTCCGGAACGACGAACCCGTATTGGCGGGCGAATTTTCGCCGCATCTTGGCGATGCGCGAGGCCATCTCTTCGCGCGATAGAATGAGCGCGGCGTTCAATTCCTTGCTGAGGCAAAGCTCGATCTCGAACGACTTCAATTGCTCCCTGATCGAGGCGCGCGCCTCGGCCTTGGCCTTCTCGTCTTTCGCCGCCTCCCGCGCCGCCTCTTCCGAGCGGTCCTTGGCGATGCGGCGCGGAATGGCGACGCCGACGAAGGCCATGAGGCCGCCGAGCGTCGCGAACGGCAGGAAGGGCAGCCCGGGGACGACGCCGAGCGTCGCCATCAAGAGGGCCGCGAGAAAGAGCGCATTGGGATAGCCGCTGAGCTGATCGATGACCGCCTTGTCGGCCGAGCCGCGCGTGCCGCCTTTGGCGACGAGCAGGCCCGCCGCCAGCGAAATGATGAGCGCCGGGATCTGCGTGACGAGGCCGTCGCCGACCGAGAGCTTGGTGAAGATGTCGGCCGCGGCGGAGAGGCTCAGGCCGTGCCGCGTGACGCCGATGACGATGCCGCCGAAAATATTGACCGCGAGAATGATGAGGCCGGCGATCGCGTCGCCGCGCACGAATTTCGACGCGCCGTCCATCGAGCCGAAGAAGGCGCTCTCTTCCTCGAGCTCGCGCCTGCGTCCTTGAGCGACCTTTTCGTCGATGAGGCCTGCCGACAGGTCGGCGTCGATCGCCATCTGCTTGCCGGGGATCGCGTCGAGGGTGAAGCGGGCGCCGACTTCGGCGATGCGGGTCGCGCCCTTGGTGATGACGAGGAAGTTGATCGTCACCAGGATAAGAAAGACGATGATGCCGATGAGGAAGTCGCCGCCCATGACGAGGTGCGCGAAGCCGCCGATGATGTAGCCGGCAGAGGTCGGCCCCTCGGCGCCGTGCGAGAGAATGAGTCTTGTGGTCGAGATGTTGAGCGCGAGTCGGAGGATGGTGGCGACGAGCAGGACCGTCGGGAAGGCGGAGAACTCGAGCGGCTTCTGGATCCACAAGCCCACCATCAGGATGAGCACCGAGAGCGCGATCGACAGCGCGAGGCCAAAGTCGATCAGCGTCGCCGGCACGGGAAGGAAGAAGAGGCAGAGGATGAGGACGATGCCGACGGCGAAGCCGATGTCCTTGCCGCCGCGGCCCGCGGGGGCCGAGGGTATCGCCGTCACGGACATGCGGGCGCTGGCTCCTGACGCGCCGCCGCTCATGCGGCGCCGAGCGGAGAGTGGGCGGCGAACCTTGCGCGAGGATCGAAGCGCGCGAAGTCGCTTCCCCGCGGGGGCAAGCCCTCGCCCAGCGGAAGAAGTCTGACTTTCTGATTGTGTTGAAAAACTCACTTGCGTCGCCGACTCGGCTCTGATTCAGTTTTCTCAATGAATCTGGGGCTCTCGCGATGATGGGCGAACGGCGGGTTATGCAGGGGGCGCTGTTTTATGGCTTTAGCCTGGAACGGCATGTCCCGGACAGTCACCTGCTTCGCAAGATTGACCGGTTTGTCGACCTTTCGGAGGTCCGGACGCATCTCGAGCCGTACTACAGCGAGACGGGCCGCCCTTCGATCGATCCCGAGCTGATGATGCGCATGCTGATCGTCGGCTACTGCTTCGGCATTCGTTCTGAGCGGCGGTTGTGCGAGGAGGTCCACCTCAATCTGGCCTATCGCTGGTTCTGTCGCTTGGAGCTCGACGGCGAGGTTCCCGACCATTCGACCTTTTCCAAGAACCGCCACGGTCGTTTTCGCGAGAGCGATCTGTTGCGGAAACTGTTTGAGACCGTGGTTGCGCGCTGCATCAAGGAACGGATCGTGGGAGGCGAAGCTTTCGCAGTTGACGCCAGCATAATCGTGGCGGACGCGCATCGACGACGAGGCGTCGCCAAGGTCGAGGATCTCGATCCGACCTCCAGTCGCGCAGTCGCGGAATATCTGTCGGTCCTCGATGACGCGGCCTTCGGCGGGGCGACGCCGGTCGAGCCGAAGGCGATCTCGCCAACCGATCCGGCGGCCCGCTACACCGCTTCGGCCAACTCCGTCGCCGCTTATGCCTACTCCGACAACTATCTCATCGATCTGAAGCATGCGGTGATTATGGATGTCGAGGCGACGACCGCCATTCGCCAAGCCGAAGTCGGCGCGGCTAAAGCAATGCTCGACCGCACGGCTGAACAGTTCGATGTCACCCCGTCGCGCCTTGTCGCGGATGGGGGCTACGGCTCGGCCGAGATGGTTGGGTGGCTGGTGGACGAGCGCGGGATCGAGCCGCATGTGAAACTGATCGACAAGGCCGAGCGCACGGACGGAACCTTCTCCCACAGCGACTTCGCCTTCGATCCGGAGAGCAACCTTTATGTCTGCCCCAGCGGGAAAGAGCTAAGGAAATACCATCGCGCTTTCGCCAAGCCACGCGACGGGCTGACGAAAGACGGCACGATGATCTACTTCGCGCGCAAGCAGGACTGCGAGGCCTGCGCGCTCAAGCCAAAATGCTGCCCCAACACGCCCGCGCGCAAGATCGCGCGCTCCATTCACGAAGCCGCCCGCGACAAGGCGCGCGCTATCGCCAAGACCGAGGCCTACGCCGTTTCGCGCCGGGAGCGAAAGAAGGTCGAGATGCTCTTTGCTCACCTGAAGCGCATCCTCAGGCTTGATCGATTGCGTCTGCGTGGGCCGAGTGGAGCCAAAGACGAGTTCCTATTAGCCGCCACAGCCCAAAATCTGCGGAAACTGGCGAAGCTCATCCCCTTCCCGGCGCCAGTCTTCGCCGCGTGAGGCGGAGAGGCCCGGCTTGCCTCGCTGACAGCCGCCGCTCACGCATCTCGTGGTCGCCTGAACATAGGGTTTTTCAACGAAATACTTCTGAATCCGGACGTTCGCAAATGGCGTGACCCTCATTCACCGCCGCCGGGATTCCGCGAACAAAGCGCCAAGTTGATTTTGGACGCCGAGGCTGCTCTATCTCGTTGCGGCGCGGCGAAGCGGCTGTCGCTCGCCCGCTGGGGAAGCGCCGTGACCGAGACCCGGAAGCTCGCCGCGATCCTCGCCGGCGACGTGGTCGGCTTCACCCGGCTGACCGGCGCCGATGAGGACCGGACGCTCGCGCGGCTCAGGGCGCTGCGCAGCGATCTCATCGATCCGACCATCGCCGTTCACAAGGGCCGGGTGGTCAAGCGGACCGGCGACGGCGTGATCGTGGAATTCCGCAGCGTGGTCGATGCGGTGCGCTGTGCGCTCGAAGTGCAGAACGCGATGGTCGAGCGCAACTCGGGCGTGCCGGAGGACCAGCGCATCGAATTCCGCATCGGCGTCCATCTCGGCGACGTCGTCGAGGAGGACGACGGCGACCTGATGGGCGATGGCGTCAACATTGCGGCGCGCCTGGAAAGCGTCGCCAAGCCCGGCGCGATCTGCCTCTCGGAGGACGCCTACCGGCAGGTCAAGTCGCGGCTTGATATGAATGTCAGCGATCTCGGCCCGACGGCCTTGAAGAACATCGCCGAGCCGCTGCGCGTCTATTCGGTCGAGGTCGGCAAGCCCGCCGCCGCGCCCGCGCCGAAGCCGGCGCCGCGAGGCTGGCTCGCTCCGCTCGCCGCCGCGCTCGCAGCGCTCATCGTGATGGCGGGCGCCGCCGTGTGGTATCTGACGGCGGGCAAACCCGCAGCGACCGTTGTCTCGTCAGCGCCGGCGCCGGCGGCCCGTTCCGGCGTGCCGACGATCGCGGTTCTGCCGTTCGCCAACGCGACGGGCAATCCGCAATATGACCCGCTCACCCAGCGTATAGGTCAGAAGACGAGGAACGCTGCCGGCAATGAGACGATCTGGCGCATCGTCGGCAGCCCGGGGGGCACGGCTGCGGGCGCCGCCGACCCGATCGAAGTCGGGCGGCAGTTAAACGCCGACTATGTCGTCACTGGGAACCTCGAGGCGGGCGGCGACGCGCTGCGCGTGACGTTTCAGGTCGATGACGTCCATTCGGGTGCGCGCCTTTGGTCCCGGACCATCTCGCCGGTCCTGGAAAGCGTCAATGCGCCGGCCGCCGAGGATGAAGTCGCAGGGCGCGCGGAAGGGCTGTTGAGCAACGCGATCCTGGACGCCGACCGCGTCCGCCTTTCTTCCGCTGGCGACATCGAGAAAACGACTTGGGGTTGTGTCCTTCAAGGCTTTGCGACCCCCACAAAACCAGACACGGTCGCGAGCGCTCGCGCTTGCCTCGAAGCGGCGGCGCAAAGAGAGCCCACCAACGCCAACGTCTGGGAAGCGCTTGCCACTGTCATTCAGCAGCAGAGGATTTGGGGCTGGGGATTGCCGTCAGAAGAGGCGAGCGTCGAAAAGCGCGCCCATCTCGCCGACCGGGAGTTGCAAGCGGCTCTTCGCGCCGGCGATCTCGCGCCCCTGGACAGCCAAGCTCAGCGCTACGTCGCGATGGGCTATTACGCCACATGTCAAGCGGACCGCGTTAGGGTCGAGGCGGAAAAAGCGGCGGCGCTCAATCCCTACGACGCGAACGTATTAGGGAGCATGGGGAATTGGGTTGCGTTTACGGGCCACTGGGACGAAGGGGCCGCGCTCGCCGAAAAGGCCATCAAGTTGGCAGGTCCCTCCGCCGTTCCATACTGGTGGTGGGCTACAGCGAAGCGACATTGGTTACGGGGCGAATATCCCGAGGCCTATGAGGCGTTTCAGCGCTCATATATCGAATCGTTCTGGCTCTCGCATCTGGATCTCGCCTACACCCTGCCGTTCCTCGGCCGCCTCGACGAGGCAAAGCAGCATGTGGCGGCGCTCTTGAAAATGTATCCGACCATGACCATTCGCGAAGCCGACGCGTTCTACAAGCTCGTCTGCTTTGACGCCGCCTATCGTGAGAAGATGGTCGGCGCGCTGCGGCAGGCCGGGCTGCCCGAGTGAGAGCGGTTTTCACCCTCTGCGTGGGCGTTTGCGAGCGCAAACCGTCAGAACTCCGCCGCCGGTTTGAGCGCCGCCATAACATGGCGCCAGCCGTCCGAAATCAGAGGGTTCGGCTCGCGATCGACACGGATCGAGTCGTAGGTAATAAAGTGGCGTAGGCCATAGCGTGCCGGTCAATCCCTGAGAGACGCGGTGTGGCAGGTGTCAGGTTTGGGGCGCCCCCGACGCTCGCTCCGTGAGGCGCCGCGGCTCATGCGGCGCGGATCGAAGAGTGGGCGGCGAAGCTTGCGCGAGGATCGAAGGGCGGTTCCACGGCGCGGCGCTCGCGCGCATGAAGGAACGCCGTCAACTTATACTTATCGCTTGCCTGACGGCCGATTTTGTGCCTGTATAAACTGGGGTTTGACTTTACTGAACTTAGGGGTAGCAAAAATACTCTTAGGGAAGGAGACGCTCATGTGGACTCATTCCGCGATCCGTCTTGGCGCGCTGTGCGGCATGCTTGTCGGCGCCGCATGTTTGACCGGCCCCGCGCAGGCCCAATATCTGGTCAATCCCGGTCTGGATGCAGTGGGTCCCGACGGCAGCACGGTGACGACGACCGCTCCGGCCGTGGTGCCGCCTTACGCCGGGGGGCCGAGCGCTGCGGAGGGCTGGAGCCAGTTTGTCGTGTGGCCTGGAGGCACCCTGACGACGACGCTTCTGCCGACCACCGACCCCTCTGGCAGCGGCGACATGCTCCACATCGTGACGGACAGCGGCGATTATGGGCCGGCGGAGCAGGGCAACGGCTGGGGCCAGGGGTTCATCGGCGGCGTGCTCCTAGCGGACGCCACCGTGACCTATGACCTCGATGTCGTTTCGGGCTCAGTGACGGGTGGGCTCGTGGCGGCGGACGGTGCCTTTCAGTCGAATACGCCGACCCATGGCCCCACGGACGGATGGATCCAAGTCACCGACCACATGCTGCCTGGCTTGCTGTCGGGCGTCGTTGCCTTCGAGACATTGACCCCTGGGATCACCACGGGCGGAGACTATTACGTCGACAACATCAACGTAACCGGCAATTTGGTCGTGCCCGAGCCGGCGACGATGACTTTGCTGGCCGGCGGGCTTGGCGGACTTTTCCTACGCCGACGCCGGGCCGCGAAGGCCGCCGCGGCTGAGCTGGACTGATCAGGAAGGCAAGCATCCGGAGACCGCTGCGGCCGAAAGCAAGCGCGCGAAGCGGGGAGGCGAGCTTATTCCAGCCCCGCTGCGCGCAGCCCCCGAATATAGATCGCGCGGTCCGACGCCTTGACGATCGGATGAAACCTCTCGACCCACTCGACCGATAGCGTCGGCTGAAGCCGCCTGGCTTGCTTGAGCGCGCGCGCGGCTTCCTCCGGTCGCCCGGCCATGCCCGCGGCGGCGGCGTAGGTCCGCCAGGCCGTGCCGAAATCGGGATGCAGCTCCACCGCCCGCCGCTCCCAGTCTGCAGCCTCGTCAAACCGCCCGGCGACGAAGCAGCACATGCCGCAAGTCGAATAGTTTGCCGACCGTGTGAAATCTCGCGGGCTCAACCGGGTGGCGAGCGCGAGATGATGGAGGCCGTCCGTCGGCATGCCGCCATAGCCGTAAGCGCAGCCGAGAATCATGTGCGCGAAGGCGAAGCTTGGATTCAGGTCGATCGCTTCCGTCAGTTCCGCGACCGCGTGGTCGAAGCTGCGGGAAACCATATGCACATAGCCGGCGGCGAAATGCGGCCACGGATCGTCGGGGTCGGCCTGAATGGCCTTCTGCGCCATCATGCGAGTTTCCACGATGGCCGACTGCTCGTCCGTCCAGCCGAGCTGAAAGGCTGCCGAGCGGGTCCAGGCCAGGAGACTCATGGCGCGGGGGTAGTCTGGCCTGATTTCGAGCGCCCGCGTGAGCAAGGCTTGGGCTGTCCCCATTTCCTTGGCCGAAAGCCACGTCCAGACATAGGGCATCGCCTTCATCACGTACCCCCAGGCGTCGAGGCTCTCGGGGCGCCGGCGTTGGAATCGCTGGTGTTCGGCCGCGTAGAGCTGGGGCTCGATCGCCCCGATGACGCTCCCGGCGATCTCGTCCTGGAGGGAGAGGAAGTCGGCGAGTTCGACGTCATAGCGCTCCGCCCAGACTTGGCCCCCGGTCGAGGCGTCGGAAAGCTGCGCGCCAATGCGCAGGCGCTGGCCGGAGCGCCTGACGCTGCCGTTCAGCACGTAGCGGACGCCGAGAACGCGTCCGATCTCCCGAACGTCGAGCGCTCCCCGGAAAGTGAAGGACGAATTGCGGGCGGAAACGAAAAGCCAGCGCAGGCGCGAAAGCCGCGTGATAATGTCCTCAGCGAGGCCGTCGGCGAAATATTGCTGCTCGACGTCCTGACTGAGGTTCTTGAACGGCAGGACGGCGATGGACGGCGCCGCCTCCCCCGGCTCCTCCGCGGCGCGCTCGGCAAGCGGCTCGACTGCGCCAGCGAACCGATAGCCGACGCGCGGCACGGTCGCGATCCAGTCGGAGCCCTCGGGCGTCTCGCCGAGAAGCTTGCGCAAGGAGGCGATCTGGACCGAGAGATTGCTCTCCTCGACGGCGAGGCCTGGCCACGCCGTCTCCATGAGATCGGACTTGGACAGGCTCTCACCCGGCCTCTTCAGGAACGCCGTCAGCAGTAGGAGCCCGCGATAGCTCGTCGGCACGGGCGCGCCGTGCCGGGAAAGCGCGCCGGCGCCCAGATCGAGCACAAAGGGACCGAAAGCGAGCTTCTGAGCGGTCATTCGCGTCAATATACAACGCTTCGTGAGTTTTCGGGACTTTTCGGGCGGCCTTAAGGACAGAAGGCCGGCGTCGGGTTCAAGTTTCCTCTCACGCTCCGCCAGGCAAGCGGACGCGATGAGGAGGAAGACGATGCAACTCGAAGTCCCGATTTCCACCGCCGGAGCCGCCGACGACCGCAGCAAGCAGGATGCCTACGCGCCGATCTTCGCGCGCCTTCTGCCGCCGAAGGCGGCGAGCCTTGCGGAGGAGCGGCGCCGCCGCAAGGAGCGGCTCGCCGGCGGATTGCGGATCTTCGCCACGCTCGGATTCGCCGAGGGCGTCGCCGGCCACATCACCGCGCGGGACCCCGAGTTCACCGACACGTTTTGGGTCAATCCGTTCGGGATGGGTTTCGACCGCATCCGCGTTTCGGACCTTATCCGCGTGGACGCACGGGGCGACGTCGTCGAGGGCTCCGGGCCGCTCAATGTGTCTGCCTTCGCCATCCACGCCAATATCCATGAGGCTCGCCCGGACGTGGTCGCGGCGGCGCACACCCATTCGGTCAACGGCAAGGCGTGGTCGGCCGTCGGGCGGCTGCTCGATCCGATCACCCAGGACGCCTGCGCGTTCTACGAGGACCACGTCTTTTTCGACGACCCGAAAGTCTTGATCACCGACGCGAGCGAAGGTGCGCGACTTGCGCAGGCGCTCGGCGACAAGAAGGCCGCGATCCTGCGCAACCATGGCCTCATCACGGTCGGCCAGACGATCGACGAGGCGGTCTGGTGGTTCGTGTCGATGGAGCGCTGCTGCCAGACGCAGTTCCTCGCCGAGTCGGTTGGCAAGCCGCTGCAGATCGACCCCGAGAACGCGCGGGCGACGCGCTCGGTGAACGGTTCGCCGGCGGTAGGGTGGATCCAGTGCCAGCCGCTGTGGGAGCGCGTCGTTCGGGAACAACCGGATCTGTTGGACTGAACGCCCGCCGGCTGGATACGGGTCGGCGGCTGCGACAGCCCAACAACTCTGGCGGCATGCTGGCGAAGCGTTTGTTTGCTCCGACCCATTTGCAGCGCGAATGGCGCGTGTGAATGGTGGGACCGAAACAAATGCTTCGGGAAAGCTGAACTCTATGCTATGGTGCTTGTCTTCGTCGGGATCGGCTCACGGCGCGAAAGTGGGGCGATTTTTTCGCAATGAAAAGTTCGGTGGGGGCCGTAAGGGCTGAAGGTCGACGTGCCTCCCTGACGTGATTGATCCATCGTCGCTCGGGTGGCAGAAAGAAGTCGGCCCGAATTGGCGCCGCAAAGGCTTGAAAAGATTGAATCCGGCGATGGGAATGGGAGTTTCTGTAACCGCGTTCGGCCAGCCGGGCCGACGCGGTCAGCGACCGCGCCGACAAGTGGTTCCGCAAGGATTGAAAAGTTGCAGAAAAACGCACTCAAGTCATTGAAAACATGGAATCGCTTGCGGAAACGCGCGCCCCGTTGCGAGGAGCAGAGCGACGAAGCAATCGAGGGGCCACGGGGCGCCCGATGTTCTCTGGATTGCTTCGCTTCGCTCGCAATGACGGCTTTCGACTGGGTCGAATGCCTCAGCGTTACTTATACCCCTGCTCGATACGCGCATAGACGCCCTGCGTGAAGATCGAGAACTTGCCGCCGACGAAGGAGATGGTGAGAGCGCCGGCGACGAAGACGGCGATCATCTTGGGCACGAAGGTCAGCGTCATCTCCTGGATCTGGGTCAGCGCCTGAAGGAGCGCGATGGTGACGCCGACCGCCATCGCCGCGCCGACCGCGGGACCCGCCCCGAGCACCACCATCCAGATCGCCGACTGCACGAGATCGACCGCGTCGCCCTCGTTCACTGGATGCTCGCTCCGTTGGCGAGCGGCACGGTGGCGCCGTTGGTCAGCGTCGCGACTGCGCCCGAACTCGTGACGCTGACCGACGCCACCTGGCCCGAGGTCGAGCCGTCGGATGAGGTGATGGTCTGGCCGACGAGGCTCTCGGCCTGCGTCAGCGAGCTTGCGGTCAACAGGGAGGCCAGCGTCGTGTTGGTCTGCACGCTCTGCCCGACCTCGGAGACGGTTGCGAGTTGCGACACCATCTGCGACGGATCCATCGGCTGGGTCGGATCCTGGTTCTGGATCTCCGCCATCAGGAGGCTCAGAAAGTCATTGTAATTGAGCGACTGCGTCGTGGCGGCGGCCGCGGCCGATTGGGTCGAGGTCGAGGCGGCGGGGCTGGCGACAGGCGTTGTGGCGGCGACGGTCACATTCTTTCTCCTTTTTCAGGCGGCGCTCGAGGTCGCCGCGGGCGGCTTGAGCTCCTCGTCCTCGAGGGCGAAAAGCGAACGAAGCGCCTTCAGCGCCTCGAAATTACGGCCCCGCGCGAGCGACTGCGCGACGCCTCTCAATCCCGATATGAGCTCGGGCGCGCGATAGGCGCCGAGCGCCGTCTGGATGAGCGAACTCGCGAGCGGCGTCGCGCTCTCGGTGGCGGAAGGGTCCATCAACATGATCTGGACCGCGAAGTAGATCTGGCGGGTCAGGGTCGTCGCGTCCTTCGCCTGCATGACGTGGTTTTCGAGGAGAAACGTCACGTCATTGAGCAGTTCGATCGACGCCTTCCGGTCGATGCGGATGACGGCGCCGTTGATGAAGAACCGTTCGCCTGCGCGCAGCGTGATGTTCATTCATCGCCTCACTTGAGCCCGTTGCAAATGATTTCGTTGATCTCGATCATCGGGCTGAGGTCGTCGGTCTCGCGCCCGCGCGCGCGATCGATCTCCTTCATCATCCAGATGCCGATCGAGATGATGCCGGCGCGCAATTGCTCCGGCAGTTCGTTGTTCGGGTCCTTGAGGTCGTCGAGAAAGATCGTCCAGAGACGGCGCAGATAGAAGAGCGCCTCGACCCGCTCGCGCGACAGCGGGCCTTTCTGCTGCGCCGCGCGCAGCATCGCGATGACCCGGTCCATCGCCTGGCGCTCGCGCGCGCGCATGGTCTGGCGCAACTCCTCGATCACTTCGTTGTAGGCGAACTCGTACATTCAAAAGGATTCCAGGCGTCATGGGACGGGCAGATATTGCGCCAGATTCATTTGCTGCAGGCGGGCGGTGAGCTCGTAGGCCATCTGGATCTGGTTGGTCAGGCTGTTGATCTGAGCCGCGGTCGCATTCGGATCGACGTTATCGAGAGCGTCGATCTGCGTTTGCAGGATCGTCGATTGCGAGCTCATGGAATTGTTGGCGTCCGTGACGGCACTTTGCGTCGCGCCGAGCGCGGCTTGCACGTTCATCAACGAGTCCTGCCCCTGCGAAATCAGTGACGACGCTGCCGAGGCGACCGCCTGCTGCGCGGCGCCGCTGAGCTGGGAGCCGCCGAATTCGCTCAGCATCGTGTAAGCCTGGGCGAGGTCCTGAAACGCCGGCTCGTTGGCGTTGGTCGAGGTCGCGACCGTCTGGCCCGGAGCGATTTCAGCGCTCGTATTCGTGCTTGACGCCGACGACCAGTCCGAGGTCCAGGCCGCGCCAGAAAACAGCGCTGCGAAGGGGCCGGCGAGAAAACTCTGCATGGCCGAGGCCGAAATGCTCGCCGCGGCCGGGTCGCTCGGCAGGACGCCAAAAGCCGTCTGGAACGCCTGGTCGACCGCGGTCTTGGCGGCCGAGGTCGGGGTCGAATAATAGTCCGCCATCGGCGCGCCGGACGAATTGATTCCGCCGAACACATATTGGTCGCCCGATGTCGCATTGGTCGAGGCGATCAGCGCTTGCAGCGCCGACTGGCCCGTTGTCTGCAGCGTCGCGCCGGAATTGGCGCTAGGCGTCCAGACGGTCAAAGCTGACATGGCTGTTTGGGCGCTCGTGCCGATCGCCGACAGCGCATTTTGCGCCGTCGACAAATTCGTCGAGACGAGGCTGTTTCCGCCGGTCAGAGTCTGGATGAGCGAAACCTGCTCCTTGAGCGAAAGCTCGTAGCCGGACTGGTCGCCAAGCTGCAGGCCGAGATCGGCGTACTGACCGGTCAATTCCTCCGTCATCGCCGTCGTCAGCGCGGACTGCGCCTGCGTGATCGGCTGGATCATGCTGTTGGCCAAAAACTGGCTCGAGACGAAATTCGCGCTCATCGTCATGCTGCGTCCAGCAGGGCTGAGAACATGCTGTTGACTGTCGTGAGCAACTTCGCCGACGAGGCGTAGGAATTCTCGAGGTTGAGCATATTGGTCATTTCGGCGTCGAGATTGACGCCGGTCGCGTTCGACAACGCCGAAGTCGCCTGCGTGGCGAGCGCGCTCTGATAGGATGAGGCGGTGCTCGCCTGGCTGTTCTCTCCCTCTAGCCAGCTGACCGATGCATTCGCGTAGTCAGTCAAACTGGCCGATGCGCCAAGTCCGGCGGACGGATCGAAGCTTTGCGTCGCGCCAATGGCGCTGACGAGTTGCTGGAGGCGCCCCGTATAGCTCGCCGCGCCGGTCGAATTGTAGGTGTAGGCGGGATTCCCCGGATCGGAGATGCCCCCGTCGCGCAGTAGGGTTGCGTCGCCGCCTCGGGAAGGATCGACGTTCGGATCGACTTCGATCGCCGCGGCGAGACCAGTAGTCGCGGACGTCGAGGGCAGGCTCGTTGCGCCGGGCGTAGTGAAGAGGCCGGGGAGCGAGGGGAGCGTCGGCGGAGTGGACTGGTCGCTTTCGGCAAAGGCGTTGATGAGGCCGCCGGCGATCTGGTCGAGCTGGGCCTGATATTGGGGCGCGAGCGTGTCGCGCAAGGCGGCGTAGCCGGCAAGCGCGCCCGACTGGATCGGCATCGGCGAATTCGGTCCGGTGATCGGCACGCCATCGACGGTCACCGGCGATCCACTTTGCCCATCGACCAGCGTCGGCGTCGGCGTGAAGGAGACCGTGCGCGGGGTATCCTGGAACAGCGTCACGCCGCTGTCGGTATAAATCGACATCGAGCCGTTTCCGGCGGTGATCGTCGAGACGCCGATCTGCTGCGACAACTGCGTCACGATCGAGTCGCGCTGATCCTCGGCGCTCGCGACGCTGGTTCCGGCCTGAAGGCCTGTCACCACCGCGTTGTTGGCGGCGGTGAACTGGCTCAGAAGCGAGTTGATCGTCGCCACCGACGAGGCCATGTCTTGATCGGCCTGCTCGCGAACGTTCGCGACCGCCGCGCTGCCGCTGTTGAGCGACGAGGCCAAATTCTGCGCCGCAGTGACGGCGGCGTCGGCCGCCGAAGAGGAACTCGGCGAGGTCTCATAGGTCGTGAGCGCGCTTTGCAGATTGGCGAGCATCGCCGAGGGCGAGGCCCCGTTCTCGTCGGCGCCGGACGTTGTCGAGGCCGACGAACTGTCGCTGACCGTCTGCGCCAGAGTGGCGAGGCCGTCAGCGATCGCCTGCTGCGTCGCAGCTTGCGCGGTTGAGGTCGAAACCTGCTCGGCGAGCGCCGCGTTGGCCTCGCGCGTCACCGAGACGACGTCTGCCCCGCCGTAGGAATTGGTGACGAGATTGGCGATCTGGCGCGAATAGCCAGGCGTGTTGACGTTGGCGATGTTGTTGGAGACGGCGGCTGTCTGCGCCGAGTTGGCGGCAAAGGAGGAGCTGATGATGTTGAACGCGGCCGAGAGGCTCATCGCGGGTTCCTTCGACCTTCAAAGCTTACGCCTTCAGTCCGTTGAGCACGTCGAGAATATTGGCGCCCGTCTGGAACACCTTGGAATTGGCCTCGTAGGCGCTCTGCGCCTGAATCATGTCGGTGAGCTCGGTCGCGAGATCGACGGTCGAGCTTTCGAGTGAAGACGAGTCGATCGCGCCGAAGCTGCCCGCGTTGGCGGTCCCGAGATAGACAGGTCCGGAGGCCGCATTGGCTGTATAGGCGTTGCCGTTGACGGACGTCAGATTGTCCGGGCTCGCCACATTGGCGAGCGGGATGTCGTAGGCCGCGATAGAGGCGCCGTTGGTGTAGTTGAAGGACAAAGTCCCGTCAGCCGCGATCGAGACGCCCTGAAGACTGGCGGGGGCGTTGCCGTTGGCGGTCGCAGAGCTCACGCTGAAACTGGCGGCGAGCTGGGTCAGGTTGCTGAGATCGAGGCTCGTCGACTGTCCGTCGGGAACGGGGATCGTCAGCGGAGAGCCGGAGGACAATGAGCCGGTCGTCGGATCGAAGGTGAGGGTTGCCGTCGCGAGAGGGCCGGAGGAATACGGAAAACCGCCGCCGGTTGCAGCTTTCGATGCGTCGAAGGCGTCAACCTCCCAGGTGTTTGCGCCGGTGTTGGCGAGATAGAGATTGATGGTGTGCGCCCCGCCGAGATTGTCGTAGACGACGAGCGACGTGACGTCGGTGTAGGTCGAGCTTGCAGAGTTCGCCGAGGGCAGGTCGGCGGCGGCAATCGGTGTCGCGCTCGAAGGCAAATTGGCGGCGATCGATGCGCTCGTGGTCGGCGTGGCGGTCTCGCCGGCCGAATTGACATTGACCTTTTGCAGAGTGCTCAGCGCGTTCGCCGGCGGGGTGGAGCCGCTCTGAATGTCGGTGCCCATCAGATAATAGCCGGCGCTGTTGACGAGATTGCCCGACGCGTCAGGCACGAAGGAGCCGTTGCGGGTGAGGTAAGTTGCGCCGCTCGAGTCCGAGACGACAAAGAAGCCGGAACCCTGGACGGCTAGATTGGTCGCCGTCGAGGAGGAGACGACGTTGCCCTGAAGCGAATTGAGATTACGCGTGGTCGTCATGACTCCGCCGCCTGCGGCGGCGGTGGAGACCTGGTCGACCAGCGTCGAGAATTCCGTTTCGGCGTTCTTGTAGCCGGTTGTATTCGCGTTAGCGACGTTCTGCGAAATCGACGAGAGCCAGTTGGAATCAGCCAGCATGCCCGAAACGCTGGTGTTCAGAATGGTCATGAGGACTCCTGGGCGGGACGGCCTCATTTGAGGCGCGCGGCCTTGCGTGAGGCTGGCGGATGGAAGGACGTCAGGTCGCGGAGCGGACCAGACTGCCGATCAGGAGATTCCACCCGTCGATCAGCACGAAGAAGAGGATCTTGACCGGAAGCGAAATGACCGACGGCGGCAACATCATCATGCCCATGGACATCGTGAGAGTCGCCACGATCATGTCGATGACGAGAAAAGGCAGCACGATAAGGAAGCCGATCTCGAAGCCGCGTCTGAGCTCCGAAATCATATAGGCGGGGATCAGGAGTCTCAGATCGACCTTGGCGCCGTCGCCGGCGTCGAATCGCCCTTTCGACAGGCTCTCGAACAGCGCGACGTCCTTTTCGCGAACCTGCGACAGCATGAACTCGCGGAACGGCTGGACGACCGCGACCAGTGCGTCCTGCTGGCTGATCTCATTGTCCAGCATGGGCTTGAGACCGTTCTGCCATGCGCGGTCGAAGGTCGGAGCCATGACGAAGAACGTCATGAACAACGACAGGCTGATGAGAACGAGATTGGCCGGAGCGCTCTGGATGCCAAGGCCAGACCGCAGAAACGACAGCGCAATAATGAACCGGGTGAAGCTTGTCACCATGATGAGGAGGCCGGGCGCGACCGAAAGGACCGTCAAAAGCGCAACCATCTCGATGATGCGGCCGCTGGCCGAGGCACCGCCCGCCGGGATGAGAGCGTTGAGGTCGACGGCCTGCGCCGCTGCGCGAGATGTCGCGATGAGGAGCGCGATCCCAGCCCCGGCCAGACGTTTCATTGCACCACCAGCGTACGGATTACGAGTTCGCGCACCCTTCCTCCTGAGCGGGTTGCTGCGCGTTCCTTGAGGTCCTCACGGATATTCTGCAGACCGATCGGCCCCTCGAGTTGCTTCAGCGAGACCGTCCTCAGATAGGCGAGGAAGTCATCGCCAATTTCGCCCGCGACGGCTTCGGGATGCGGCAGGGTCTTGGGGTCGAAGACGATCGATCCTTCGAACCGGACCCAAGTGTCCTGCGGCGAGCCGAGATTGGTGATGACGGGGGGTAGATCATAGAGGGTCGACGGCTCGGACGGCGGCGCGGCTGCCGAACTCGGCAGGCTTCTCCGCCTTCGCTGCGCTCGGACGCGTCGCCTCGAAGGCTGCGCCGACAGCGGCGCCAAGCAAAGCGACGACCGCCAGGTCCTTGACCGAGAGACCGACGCCCTTTCTGGCCGTTGGTTGCGCGATCGCCGGATCAGACATGCGCGCTGCCACTAGAAAGGCCTGAGGGCGTCATAAATCTGTTGCCCCCAGGATGGTTGTTGGAAATCGTCGACCCGGCCTCGCCCGCCGTAAGAGATGCGGGCTTCGGCGATATGGTCGTAGGCGATGGTGTTGTTGAGCGAGATATCCGCCGGATGCACAATTCCTGCGACGGACAGCTGGCGGAGCTCATAGTTCACCCGCACCTCTTGCGACCCCGAGATCACGAGATTGCCGTTGGCAAGAACGCGGGTCACCACCGCGGCCACCGACACCTGAATCTGTTCGGATCGGTCGATGTTCCCTTGTCCCTGGGTGCCCGAGGTGGAGGAGAGATTGCCGAGGATCGAGGCAGGCTGATTGGACGACGATGAGGCCGATCCGTTGTTGAAGCCGTAGTTGATCGTGACGCCGTCCTTCGTCGTCTGCGAGCGTCCGGTCGAGTTGCCGAGCGTCGCCTTGTCGTTGATCGAGATGATGACGGTGACGATGTCGCCCACATGCGTGATGCGCGGCTCGACGTAGAGCGAAGGGGGCGGGCCGATCGGGGGAGGCTGCGGAACCAGCGCCTGAGGGCCCTGAATCGCGGCGGTTTCCTCGGACACGAGGCCGGCCCCGACAGGGGAGAAGATCGGCTCCCGCATGAACTCGTTCGGGCTGTTCCAGCATCCTGTCAGGGCGAGCGTTGCGAGGAGCGGCAAGGACGCCAACGATCGCCGCATTACGATTTCTTCTCCTCGGCCCCGGAGATCATGCTGGCTAGCCGGCTCGCGCGCTCCGCTTCCATCTCGTCGAGAATGGCGCCCGCGACAGTCGGCTTCAGCCTGCCGAGGATCGCGGCCGCCATCCGGTCGTCCATCGAACTGATCTGGCGGGCGGCGTTCTCCGGCTGCATCTTGGAGTAGATGGCGACCAGATTGTCGCTTGCGGCCTTCATCACCTCTTCGCGCTTGGCGATCCATTCGCGCGCTGCGGCCTCCGCCTTTTCGAGATCGGCGATTCGCTGCTTGAGCTGCGCGTCGAGGTCATTCAACCGCTTGGTCTGCCACGCGATGCGCGCCTCTGCGATCGACGGGGCCACGTTGGCGCAATAGCGACCGGCATCGGTGTCCACTGGCTTTTCGGCGACGGACTTTGGCTTTTGCGCGTCTTGTGTGCGGCCGTCCTGCGCCGCGCCGGGGCCTCCAAGACAAGCGACGAAAACAAGCGCGACGAGGATGCTCAGCAGAGGGGCGCTCGGGAAGCGTGAGATCGGCATGCTTCGGCCTCGAAATCGACCGACATCGTCGGCGGCGCGCCTTGCGCTGGGCTGACCTGAGAAGGCCCAAGCGGGACTACTGGATCACGAGATCCGCCTGAAGCGCGCCGGCGGTCTTGATCGCCTGCAGAATTGCTATGATTCCGGGAGGCTTGACGCCGATTCGATTGAGGCCGCCGACCAGCGTGCGCAGGCTCGATCCGCCGACGATGGCGATCGGGCCGCCAGTCTGTTCCGCTTCGATCTTGGTGTTCGGGGTGACGACGGTGCGGCCCTGCGAAAAAGGGTTCGGCTGGGAGACCTGCGACTGCTCGTTGACGCGCACAGTCAGCGTTCCATAAGTGACGGCGACGGTCGAGATCTGCACGTCCTGACCGACGACGACCGTGCCTGTCCGGGCGTCCAGCACCACGCGCGCAGCCATGTCGGGCTGGACCTGCAATCCGCCGACCTCCGCCATGAACCGGGCGAACGAGACGCGTCGTGGACGGAAGATTTCGACAGTTCGGCTGTCGACTTCGAACGCCGCGCGGACGCGGAAACGCTCGAGCGAATAGGCGTTGATCGCGTCCACAATCCTGACCGCTGTCGCATAATCCGGGTTCTTCAGTTCGAGCATCGAGCGCAATTGATCGGGCGGCGCGGCGATCTCCTGCTGAACGATCGCGCCATTCGGAATGCGGCCGGCGGTCGGCACACCCTGGGACAGCGTCTCGCCCTGGCCCGCCGTCTCAAAACCGGTCACCGAAACGGCGCCTTGGGCGCTCGCATAGATTACGCCGTCCGAGCCCTGGAGCTGGGTGAGGAGCAGCGTTCCGCCCATCAACGACGCCGCGTCGCCAAGCGCCGAGACAGTCACGTCGAGGCGCGATCCCGTTTGGACGCCGGCCGACAAATCCGTTGTGACGATGGCCGCCGCGACATTGCGGTTGCTCAGCGTGACGCCATGCACGTCGAGGCCAAGGTTCTGCAGCATTCCCTGAACGGCCTCTTGGGTGAAAGGCGCGTTGCGAAACGTGTCGCCCGAACCCTGCAGGCCGACGACGAGGCCGTAGCCGACGAGCTGGCTGTCGCGTCCGCCGCGCAAAACCGAAATGTCCTTGATGCGAGCCGCCGCAGCGGGCGCGGCGATCAGAACGAACATCAGCGCGACGATCAGAGCACGCATCATCCCCCGCCGACATTGACCGAGCCGTCCGGCTGGACGGCGCCGGACACGGTAACGCCGCTGTCGCTATTGCGCACCCTGACGACGTCGCCGATCGAGCCGTCCTGCAAGGCCGCGCCCGTCGTCATGATCAAGAGACCGCCCTCCGCATAGACGAGCCTGACTTCCGCGCCGTTGGCGACAACCTTGCGATTGGAAACGCCCGCGAAGGGAATCGCGTGACCCGGAAGCAGCGTCAGTCGCGCGACCTTGCCGACGATGAGCGCGCGATCCTCGACGAACGGACCTCCGCCGTCGCGCACCCCGCCCTGCGGCTGGTCGGCGAGCATGTCGTCGCGGATCACGTCGCCCGGATAAATGACGCCCTTTGGCGTGGGAGCGCCCGTTTCCTGCGTGAGCCCAAGCGGGGCGCAGAACGCAGACAACAGCAGGATCGCCGCCTTGAGAGCGAAGCCGGCCTTCGGTGCGCGCATTGCGATTCTCCTAACTCCGCAAGTTGGAGATCGTACCCGACATCTGGTCGGCGGCCTGGATGACCTTCGAGTTCATTTCGTAGGCGCGCTGGGCTGCGATGAGGTTGGTGATCTCGGTCACCGGATCGACATTGGAGGCTTCGATGTAGCCTTGCTGCAGAATGCCGAAAGCAGTGTCGCCGGGGACGCCGACGGTCGGCTGACCGGAAGCGGCGGTCTGTTGAAAATAGTTCCCGCCCAACGCCTGCAAGCCGGCGTCGTTGATAAAGTTCGCAATCGTCAATTGGCCGAGTTGTTGTGGCGTCGCCTGACCAGGCAGGGTGATGGTGACGAGACCGGTCTGGCTGATCGTGAGGTTGGTCGCGTTCGCCGGAACCAGGATGGACGGCGTCACCGTATAACCGTCTACAGTGACGAGCTGGCCGTTCTGGTTGGTGTTGAACGCGCCGTCGCGCGTATAGACTGTGTCCCCGTTAGCGGTCGTCACCTGGAACCAGCCGCGCCCGTTGATCGCCAGATCGAGCGTGTTGCCGGTGTTGGTGAGCGCCCCTTGCAAGTTGACGCTACGAATCGCCGCGGTGCGGACGCCAAGCCCGATCTGCGCGCCTTCAGGGATGGTTGCGTCGCGCCCGCGGTTCGAGACCCCCATCAGGCGCTCAGTCTGATAGATTAGATCGGTGAACTCCGCGCGCGAGCGCTTGAAGCCGGTTGTGTTGATGTTGGCCACGTTGTTGGCGATAACCTCCAGGTTTTGCTCCTGGGCGCTCATGCCCGTCGCCGCGATCGCCAGCGCTCTCACTGTGTCATCCCCTCTTCAGTCATTTTGACGTGCGACGCTCAGATCGCCATCCGGGCGATCTCCTGATATGCGGAGACAATCTTATCCCTGATCGCAAGAACGGATTGCAGCGAACGCTGCGCATCCATCACAAATTCGACGACTTTCATCGGCGTGGCTGCGCCTTGAACGCCCTGAATCGCGAGGGCTTCGCCGGTCTGGAGCGTGTCGGCGGCCGATCCGATGGCCTGGCCGAGCGCCTGCTCGAAGCTCACGCCCTCCGCAGGGGCAGCCGGCGCGGCCGGCGCCCCGCGCTCGAACTCGGGCTCAGCACGCCGAGAGCGGAAAGACCTTCGATCATCGTTTCATCCTCGCTGTCGGGAAGCCTCAAGCGTCCTTCATCAGGGCGACGGTCTGGCTGAGCATGTCGGCGGACTGCTTGGCGACCTGGAGATTGGCTTCATAGCTGCGGTTGGCCTCACGCATGTCGGCGAGCTCGACCAGCACATCGACGTTGGGCATCTTGACCATGCCGTTTGCGTCCGCAGCGGGATTGCCCGGGTCGCGCTGGACCTTGAACGGCGCTTGATCGACGCCAATCGTCTTGACCTCGACCAGATTGGCGCCGGAGGCGTGATCGATTTCGCTTTCGAAGGACACAGTCTTGCGAGCATAAGGGTCTGCGCCTGCGGACGGGCCGGTCGACTGGGCGTTGGCGATGTTCTCGGAGACGATGCGCAGCCGGATGGACTGAGCTTGCAGACCGGACGCGGCGATACGGAGCGAAGATTGCAGGGGATCGGTCATCGTCACTTCAGCGCCGAGAGAATGAGCTGATGAAAGGCGCGGCGAATGTTGGCGGTCATCGAAAAGTCGCGGGTGACGTCGCCGAGATTGATCATCTGCTGTTCGAGATTGACGGTGTTGCCCGACAGTGTCTCCTCCGATGGATCTGTCTCAATCTCCCGCAGCGAATTGAGTGGCGAGGCAGCCGGTGTGACGTGCCCCGGATTGGTCGCCGCCATGGCGAGCGGCGACGTGTTGAGAACCGCCGAGAACGGTTGGACGTCGAGCGCGCGGTAGCCAGGCGTATTGGCGTTGGCGACATTGCTCGCAACCGCTGTCTGGCGGGCCGAGAGCCACTCCGACTTCTGTGAAGCGACTTGAAAGAGGTAGATCGACAAGGGAAGAGAGGTCCTCGCTATCGGGCGGCGCAATCCTCACCGCGGCGCCTTGCATGAGGCTTGCGGCGCCTTGCGATCGGTCCGAGTCCGCGATCCGGGGACGAGACCGTCGTCCTTGCGACTCCCTGATTTTCGAGGCCGCTTCGAGGGGCCTCTAGAGGAGGATGGTTGACTTCGGCGCTAAGCGACCAGTGCGTGACGGTCTTGCTAATTTGGGCGAACTCGCGCGCTCTTGAAGGCGGCCAGCAGGCGTTCCGCTTTCGCACGGTCGTCCAGTCCCTGCTCGTCGAACAGAATGTCGATAATCTCGACCCCCGCGCGCCGCTGACCGATCGTCAGCCGAAAGAAGGCCGACACCATGGCGTGACGAAACTCCATGTCGACGGCGACGACGGGCGTTGAGTTCCACGGCGCCTTGAAGCTTGCCGAGAGGGCATAGCGAAGCGTGCCGCTCTTGTAGAAAAGTTCGGTCGAAGAATTGACGAGATCGGTGATGTTGGCCGCGTGGTCGCTTCGTATCATCAAAATGAGCTCTGCCGCGTCGGTCAGACGCAGTTCGCTCGCCACGTCCACCAGCGCGTCGGCGATGATGCGTTCCCGTTCGAGCGGGCCGCGCTGGCGCGCGCGGCGCCCCGCTCTCAATGTTTTCGGTGGGCCCATCCCATCTTCCTCTGCTGAATGAGATGCACGATTTCAGCGACCGCACGGTAGAAGTCTGCCGGGATCGGACGGTCCACATCGACCGCCGCATAGAGCGAGCGGGCGAGGGACTTGTCCTCGACGACGGGAATGTCATGCGCCGCGGCGATTGCGCGAATCTTGAGTGCGATGAGGTCGGCGCCCTTGGCGACGACGAGCGGAGCGCCGCCCTCGCTGCGCACGTAGCGCATGGCGACTGCGTAATGGGTCGGATTCGCCACCACCATTGTTGCGCGCGGAACCGCCGACAGCATGCGCTTGCGCGAACGGTCGAGCCGAAGCGACCGTAACCGTGCCTTGATCATCCGGTCGCCCTCCGCCTGCTTCAGCTCCTCCTTCACTTCCTGCTTGCTCATGCGGTTGTCGCGCCGCCAGCGGACCCGCGACCAGGCAAGGTCGGCGGTTGCGACGGCGAGCGTTGCGGCCAACACTGCTGCGATCGTCTTGACCGCGAGGTCAAGGATGCGGTCCGGCAGCATTCCCGGATCGACATCCATTGCGTCTAGGAGGATCGCCTTCTGGCCCGTCAGAGTCATTGTCGCGACAAGTGCGACCGTCGTCAGCTTGACAAGACTTTTGGCGAATTCCACGAGCCCGCTCACGCCGAATAGCCGGCGAAATCCGCTGCGCGGCGAAACCCGCGAGAAATCCGGCAGGACGCGTTCGGGTACGATGCGGGGCGTCGCCTGAGCGATCGAAGCGACGACGCCCGCGGTCATCAGAAGGGCCACCACCGGCCAAAGGAACTGCGCGGCAGCGACGACAAGCGGGCCGGATAGAGCGAGCACGTCCTCGCCGCGTTCAATCCGCCAACCTGCCGGATCGTCGATCAGGCCGATGAGGCCAGCGAGCAGGCTAGCGGCGCGTCCAGGAATGATGAAAATGAGCGCGACAAGCGCGGCGGAAAGCGAAGCGAACAGGGGCGCCTCGCGGGAAAAGGCCGTCTGCCCGCGCTCGACCGCGTCGTGGAGCCGCTTCTCCGTCGGCTCCTCGGTCCTGTCCTCCGGATCGACGTCGGCGCTCATTCAAGCGCTCGGCCTTCAGGCCGCCTCGTCGACAGGCGGGCCGCCGAGCTCGATTTCGTTGCGGCTCGCCATGCCGAGAACGATATCGGCGATGGCCTTCCTGGCCTTTGCGATGTCACGCGCGGGCGCGGAGGCGCCGGAGGCCAGTTCACCCTCGACAAGTCGACGCCCGCGCGACGGCATAGAAGCCAGGACGGCGTTGCGGAAGTCTGGGTCGGTGCCACGCAACGCCATCACGACGATGTCGATCGACGCCCGGTCGAACAGCAGCGCCCGGGCCCGCTCGCTGAGCCTCGGCAGGTCGTTGAACCCGAACAGCATCGTCTTGAGGATGGCCGCGTCCTTCGGGCGCGCCCTGCCAATCGCGCGCATGACGTCCTCCGCTTCGTCGGGATCGAGACTGTTGATGATGCCGGCGATGCGCGAGCGCCCTTCGCTTCCCCCGCTCGGGGTCTTCGCATTCGCCAACATTCCGCGCAACGCGGTTTCGACAAGCTGCGCCGCCACCGCGGTCACCTCGTACGGCGCGACCAGTCCGCACAGAGCCGCATTGCGGCGCTCGCGTGGCAATGCGCTGGCGATCCTGGCCGCGAGAGGGGGATCGAGCTTGGAAAGGAGATAGGTCGCGGTCGCGGGTCTCTCGGCGACGAGGAAGGCGATGATGGCGCTCTCCGGCGTTCGCGCGAGCGCTTGCCAAACGTCCAGTTCTTTGCCCTCGCCAAGCGCGAACTCGAGAACCTCGTCGACTTCGTTGGGTGGAAGGGCCTCGGCAAGCAGATTGCGCGCCTGGCCGACATCGCCGAGCAGATTGGCGCCGACAGAGAAGTCGGTCGCGAACTCTTCGACGAGTCGATCGAGCGTCGTCGGGGCGACGGCGCCGAGTCCTGCCGCGGCCCGCGCGACCGCGCGCAGATCCGGCGGTTCGAAGTGCTTCAGGAGCCTGGCGGCTGGAGGCTTGCCCATCATCAGCAGCAAAGCTGCGGCTTTCTCCGGCCCGCTGAGAACTCGCTCCCCTTGGATCATCGGCTCAGGCATGGCTGTTCCATCCGTCAGGCGGCTTGCTCGAGGCTCGCGCCCGCCACAATCTCCACAAGAGAGACGCCGAAGCGCTGGCTGAGTTCATCGACCACCACGATCTCACCGCGCGCCACCACCCTGCCGTTGACGACGATGTCGACGGGATCGCCGACGCGCTGATCGAGCGAGATCACCGCGCCGCGCGCGAGCTTCATGAGACTTGCAACCGGCAAAGACGTCGAGCCGAGAACGACCTGCACGGTGACAGGAATAGACAGGATCGTATTCAGGTTGGGAGCGGTCGCCGAATTCGGCGCGTCAGCGGCGGCTTTCGGCGGGTCGGGGAGGATTTCAGGTTCATCCATGAGATGACGTTGCTCGCTGTGGGATTAAGGTCCTGCGGCGCCCGGACGCGCGGCGGCGTCGGGTTCCTGCGCGATCAGACTCTCGATTTCGAGGCGGTAGCGCCCTTCGCCCTGGCCAAGCTTGCAGAGAAACATTCCGCGGCCCGAGCATTCGAGGCGAACAGCATCGAAGTCGGTGCTTTGCAGGGGCAGAATTCCGCCGACACGAAGATTGGTGATATCGCCGAGACTCATCGGAAGCTCCTCCAGGACTGCGGTCACAGACAGCCGCGTTTTCTTGACGCCCGTTTCCATGAGACTCGACCAGCGCCGGTCAGCAGCTGGTGTTTCGTTCGCCTGGTCGTGTTCCAGCTCCTTGCGCAGCGGCATGAGAAGCGACTGAGAGAATAGGACGAGGCCCTCGCACGCGCCCCCGTTCATCGGCAGGGAGAAACGCGCCGCGGCCGCGGGCATATCGCGCCGCCCCAGCGCAAAGGCGTCGTTCAGCGTGACCAGGCGCTCGAAGGCGAGCGCGAGCGGAGCCAGCGGGGCAAACCCGGCCTCGAGAGCGCGCCCGAGCGAACGCGCGAATTCCTCGAGGAGCGCTGTCTCTATCGCCGTGCGAGGTCGCGGCGCTTCGTCCTCAGAACCATCTTCCGAATCCGGGGAAACACTCTCGCCGAAGATCGAAGCGACGATCAGATCGTCGATCCGTTCGTCGAGAGCGATGAGAAGGCGCGCTTCGGGCTGGTCGCTTGCGTAGATCGCGGCGGTCAGCCCGGCACAATCGGCGATCGCCTGAAAGAGAGTGGTCGCGCGAACGCCTTCGACCGTTCCGCCGCCGGGCATTCCGGGAGCGAGCGCCGTGATTGCGTGCTGAGCCTCGGCGATGAAGTGCTCGAGCACGGCTGTAAGGCCGGGCATCCGCTCGATGGCGAAGCCCGAATGCTCCAGGATCGCGCCCCTGAGCTTGCGCGCGCCCCGGTCGAAATCCTGAGCGTCGTCGTCGCCGCTCATGCCGCTTCCTTGATCAGGGTCTCGCCGCCGGCTCCGCTGGAAGTCGTCTCGTTTTCGACCGTGTCAATCGTCGGCCGCTCTTTGGATGGAATCGTCTTGCGGCCGAACTCCACCGCGACCTGCGGCATGGCGCCGTTCATGAATGCCAGCAGGCTCTGCTTGACCAGGGTAAACAGCCTCAGCTGCTTCTGGCGCACCGCCTTGATCTTCTGACCTATGGGCGCAACGATCGCATACGAGAGAAAAATGCCCGCGAATGTGCCGACCAACGCCGCGCCGATGAGGCCGCCCAACGCCTCCGGCGACTGGTCGAGCGCGCCCATTGCATGGATGATGCCGAGAACCGCGGCAACGATGCCAAGCGCCGGCAAGCCGTCGGCGACCGCCTGAAACGCGTGCACGGGCTTGTACCGGTCGTGCGCGAGCGTCTCGATTTCCTCGTCCATCAGCGCTTCGATTTCATGTGTGCGCGCGTTGCCGATGATAATCAGGCGACCATAGTCGCAGATGAAGGTCACCAGATCCTTGTTGGCGAGCAGATTCGGAAAGGCTCTGAAGATCTCCGATTCGCCCGGGTTGTCGAAGTGACCTTCGACTTCGCTGCGCGACTTTGCCCTCAGTTCGCGCATCAGCGCGTGCAGCACGCTTAGCACATCGAGGTAATCGCGCGGCTTCGGGACCTTGTCGAGCACAGCCTCGAGGAACGCTTTGCCGCAATCCCTGATGGTCGTCATGGTGTTGGCGACGATGAAGATCCCGAGCGAGGAGCCCGCGATGATGACAAACTCATAAGGCTGCATCAGCACTTCGAGATGTCCGCCGAGCGCCGCGTAGCCGCCGAGGATGCATCCGACGGCGATGAGGAGGCCAATGGCGAAATTCAAGAATCGCTCCTGCTCGGGAATCCAACAGCAGGCTTGCGGCGCGAGACTTACGCCAGGCTGTCACGCGGGAAGTCAGCCCGGGACAAGCCGTTTGGACGATTGCTCCTTGAGGACCGGCAAGCCGCTGAGCGCGGCCGAGTCAGGAACTCGTCATGCAAAATGGGCTTTACGTCGCCGTATCGGCTCAGGTCGCTTTGGAACGGCAACTCGAGACGATCGCCGACAACATCGCCAACATGAATACGGTCGGCTTTCGGGCGACCGGAGTTCTCGTTCGAAGCAGAAATCGCAAAGGCCGGAGAGACGAGCCTCAACTATGTCTCTCCCGGTTTCGACTACCTGTCGCGGCGGATCGGTGGGCTCGTCAAGACTGACAATCCTCTCGACTTCGCCGTTCAGGGCGACGGTTGGTTCGGGATCCAGACGCCATCGGGCACTGCTTATACTCGGGATGGGCGGACGCGCATCGATGAGTCTGGAACGCTGCGCACGCTGTCAGGCGATCCCATCCTCGACGCCGGCGGCGCCCCTATCCTTGTCGACGGCTCGGCCGGCGTCTTGACCGTGTCGAGCGACGGGATGATCAGTCAGAATGGGCGGCAGGTCGGCGCCATCGGACTGTTCGAGATCCAACCGGGCGCTTCGCTTAAGCGGACGGAGAACTCGGGCGTCGTTTCCGACAAGCCGGTGACGCCGATACTCGATTTCACCCGCGCCGGCGTCGTTCAGGGCGCGGTAGAAAGCTCGAATGTCGATCCGGTCCGCGAGATGACGCGCCTGATCGAAGTGACCCGCGCCTTCGACGGGCTCGCGGCCGAGGCCTCCCAGGCCGAGGGATCGCTGCAAGACGCCATCAAGACGCTTGGATCGGCTTCGTGATCGATTCCAGACCCGCCGCCCCGGCCGTTTCCGCGCTTGAGCGTCTCGAGCGACGGGTTGCCTGGGGCTTGCGCAATCTGCAGGCCGCGCGCGTCAGCGGCGTCGTCACCGAGGTGTCGATGTCGCACTATCGCGTCGCCGGGCTGTCTCGCTTTCTGAGATTGGGCGGTTGCGTCAGCGTCGACGTCGGCGACCGAATCCAGATCGGCGAGGTTGTCAAGATCGACGACGCCTCAGCGACCCTGAAGCCCTTCGACACGCGCTGCGACGCCGCCATCGGCGCCCGCGCCTATCGCACGGAGAACCTGTCGCTGTCGCCGGACTCGTCCTGGAAGGGGCGCGTCATCGACGCCTTGGGCCGCCCGCTCGACGGAGGGGGCGACCTTGCACACGGCGATAGAGCCGCGCCGCTCGACGCCGATCCGCCACCGCCGCTAAGGCGGGCGCGCGTGTCGACGGCCATCCGCACGGGGGTGCGGGTCGTGGATCTCTTCACACCCCTTTGTCTCGGACAGCGCGTCGGCGTTTTCGCGGGTTCGGGGGTCGGCAAGTCGTCGCTGCTGGCGATGCTCGCCCGGGCGCCGCAATTCGGCACTGTCGTCATCGGCCTCGTAGGCGAGCGTGGGCGAGAAGTGCGCGAATTTCTCGACGATACCTTGGGCGAGAATCGTGCATCGACTGTCGCGGTCGTCTCGACCGGCGACGAAAGCCCGATGATGCGCCGTCTGGCGCCGAAAACGGCGATGGCGGTCGCCGAGCATTTTCGCGATCAGGGCGAGTCGGTGCTGCTTATCGTGGACTCGGTGACGCGCTTCGCCCATGCGGCGCGGGACGTAGCCCTGGCCGCAGGCGAACCGGCCGTGGCGCGCGGTTACGCACCGAGCGTATTCAGCGATCTGCCGCGCCTCCTGGAGCGCGCCGGGCCTGGCGAGGAAGGCTCGGGGTCGATCACCGCGATCTTCTCCGTGCTGGTCGACGGCGACGATCACAACGATCCTGTCGCCGACGCCATTCGCGGCGCGCTCGATGGTCACATTGTGCTCGATCGCGCCATCGCAGACGAGGGGCGCTACCCGCCCGTCAACATTTTGTCTTCGGTTTCGCGCCTCGCCCATCCGGTCTGGACGCCCGAGCAGCGCAAGTTGGTCGCGAACCTACGTTCGCTCATCGCCCGCTACGAAGAGACGCGCGAACTCCGTCTGATGGGTGGCTATACGCCCGGCGCCGACATTGTCCTCGATAAGGCGATCAGGTCCGTGCCGCGCATATACGAGGCAATGACGCAGGCGCTCGATGCGCCGCGCTGCGAGGATCCTTTCATCGATCTCGCGGCGTCGTTGCGCAACGACGCCAAGTCCACGGAGGCCTGACCAGCCAATGATGCCGTTGGGACAAGAAATCGCCTTACGCGCGGTCGGGACAGCGCTGGCCGGCCTATCCGTCGCCTTCGCCGGTTATATGCTCGCGCAGGGCGGGGGGAGGATTCGCGTCAATGGCATGGAGCATCTCGCCATATTCGCACAGCCGCGCGGGGCGCCGGCCGCGGATAAGCCGCTCGTGCTCCCGCCGCTGACGGAGCTGGATAGGCCCGTGGATCTGACGACGACGGGCTCGGTCGACGACGGCGTCCGGCCTGCGGCCCCGCCGCGTCCTGTCGAGATTATTGCCGCTCGCGCAGACCGAGTTTGGCTGAGAATCGATGGCGCCATTCGCGCGGCCGCTCCCGGCGACGACGTTCCCCGCGTCGGGCACATCGCCTCGATTGTTCCGCGCGACGGCGGATGGGCGCTGGTTGACGACAAGGGGGCGACGCTTTTGACGCTCGCGAAACGGGCCAACGGCGCGACGCTGTTCGCACGGAAGCGGATCTTCGAATAAATGGCGACCTTATCGTCCCTTGACGAGTTCGTTCCGCGCCTCATCGTAAAGCGTGTTGGCGATCGCGACTCTTTCGGTCGCCTGCTCACGAGCAGCAGGCGGTTGGCGGTCTGGGTGATTGCGCCAAACGAAGGCGCGCCATCGGCGCGTCAATTGACGTTCCGTCAGGGCGCCGCCAATGCCAAGCTCGTTTGCGATCGCCAGCCGATCGTCCTCGCAATGACCCTTGGTTTCGCTTCCGTGAAAGGTGGTTAGCGATGGAAGTCTTTCGTCCGGTTCGCTTGCCCAGTTCATCGCGAGGCCCCAGCGCGCTTCGCCGCCACCGCCATGGGCCGGACCGAATTCGGCCAGCGCCCGCACGATGGGCGTAGAATCGAACCCTACTTCGCTGTCGTCGCTTGCGGCGCCGTTGGTCCCGCGGGCTTCGTCCAGAGCGCGCTGGAACAATTCGGTTTCGCGGTCGCGGATCGTCATTAGACAGAGACCGTTTCAGACACTTGCGCCGCGGCGGCCGCGCGTCTGCCGCGAGAGTGGCGGTACGGCCGCGGGCCTCTCCGCAACCACGCGGTTTCGTCCTCCGGCTTTTGCGTCATAGAGATGGCCGTCGACCCGCCGAAGGAGGTCGGCTCCGGTCTCGTTCGGCCTCAGTTTCGCGATGCCGAACGAAACCGTGATCTTGCCAACGCGCTCTCCGCTGGCCTCGACCGTCCATTGCTTGGATTCGAGAACTCTACGAATTCGTTCTGCCGCCTCCACCGCTTCGCTCAGACCTGCGCCCGGGAGCATTACCGCGAACTCCTCGCCGCCGAACCGAGCGACCCGATCCTGACCTCTCACGTTCTTGACGAGGATTTCCGCAAAGAGACGCAGCAAGCGGTCGCCAACGAGATGACCAAATCGATCGTTGACGAGCTTGAACCGGTCGAGGTCCGCGAGCGCGAGGCAAAAGTCTTCTCCGGTCGTACGCGCCTTCTCGAGTTCCTCAGCGAAAGCAGTTTCGAAGAACCGGCGATTGCCGATCGCCGTTACCACATCGCGCATGCCCTCTTCTTCCGAACGTTCGAGATTGTACTGCAGTTGCAGAACCCGGAGACGGGACTCCTCCAGTTGATCGCGAAGGTTGGAAAGCCTGTCGCGCATTTGCCGATTGTCGTCGATGAGCGCCATCACGATTTCGTTGAGGGGTCCCGAAGTCTCGTGCTCAGCCAACCGGTCGTTGGCGCCGTGCAGACGCTCCGAGAACGCGTCGCTCTCGCTCAGATGCGTCTGGAGCAGCCGTGCGACCGACCGCAGGATCTGATCGACTTTCTCGGCCGTGCCCGGCGATCCCTTCGCGGCATTGCTTTCGCTCGAGCGGGCTCCGATGGTGAGACGGCCGAGCGCGACGCCGATCCAGCCGAACAGGAGAAGTTCGAGCCCCGGAACTTCGGCCGGGAAGCTCAATCGCAGCGCAGTCAGCGTGAGCGCAGTCAAAAGCACTGCGCCGAGCGCAAAGGCGGTGCCAAGATGCGAGCGAAGCAGCAACAGCGCATTCATGAGATGACCGTTCCCCGTGCGCGTGTGATTGCAGAGTCCATCGTCGCGCCGCGCACGCCTTTCATGGCGTCGGCGACGGCCCGCACGGCAAAGAGCCATGCGCGAACAGAAAGCGTCCAAGTCATTCGGACAATCCCCTTCTAGTGCGGTCGGGTTACTGTTTTGTAAGCGCGTCCTGCGCGCGGTTCACTGCCGACTGTCTTCGTCAGCGCGAAGGGTCGCATTTTCGCGTTTGAAGTTGGCCGCCGGAGGCAACCTATTCTGCTGGAGCGCGGCGATTTCAACTCTTGCTCGGGCCTTTCGAGTCATGGCAAGCTTGCGGCGGAGTTCCGACCTCATGTCCCACCGGCGATACGCGCTTTACCTTGCGCCTCCTCCTGACAGCGATCTCTGGCGTTTTGGTTGCGAAGTCATCGGGCGCGACGCTCTTACCGGAGACTCACTCGAGGGCTTTGCGCCGGAAGGCCGTGAACCGGAGGCGTGGCGAGCGCTGACCAGCGATCCCAGGCGCCACGGATTTCACGCGACGCTCAAGGCGCCGTTCCACCTCAGGGCGGACCTCGATGTCGTCGACTTGATGGACCATGTCTCGGTGTTCGCCCGAACTCTTGCGCCCTTTGACGCCGGCGAATTGCATGCGGGAGTGATGGCCACCGATGACGGCCGCGCGTTCGTCGTGCTCAAGCCCAGGGGCCAGTCAAAGTCGCTTCGCTCGCTCGAAGAAGCAACGGTGCGCGGGCTCGACGCGGTTCGCGCGCCTCTGACCCAGGAAGAGCGCCTCCGACGCAACGTTTCGCGGCTATCGCCAAGGCAGCGCTACTATCTCGAAGCGTGGGGCTATCCCTATGTCATCGATGAGTTTCGGCCGCATTTCACCTTGTCCAATGCGGTTCCCGATCCGGCTCCGATCGTGAAATCGCTTGAGTGGGAATTCAGTCTCCGGGTCGCGTCTCGTGCGATGCGGGTCGACGCCGTCACACTGTTCGGCGAGACGGCGCCCAGCGGCGACTTCAGGATCCTGCGTCGTTTTCCGCTAGGGCGCTCGCAACGTCAGCGCCGCCTCTCACCCCGGGTTGCGGCCGCGGCGTTCATCGACTGACGGCGTAGCGGCTCTACGCCTTCAACCCTTGCTCGAATTGGCGACCGCTCGGCCGCAGCCCGATGTGACACGAGGCCGCGAGCGCCCGCGCTTTACGAATGGGGATTGGCGGTGTAAGCGTCGGGCTAACATGTTACTGGCGGCTGCGAAAAGTCGATCCGGGGGAGGAATGCAAGAACCATCCGGGTCATCCCCGTCTCGGCCCGCGGAACCGGAAGCCGCCCAGCGCTCGACTGAACCCGTTCTCGAAGCGGTCGGCCTGTCGCGCTCGTACGGGCCGATCGAGGTCTTGAGCGACGTCTCACTCGGCGTCCTGGCCGGCGAGGCGCATGCGGTCGTCGGCGAAAACGGCGCCGGCAAATCGACCTTGATGAAAATTCTCAGCGGCCATCTCCAACCGAGCCGCGGCGCCATCAAGCTTGACGGCGCGCCGATCGAACTGAAAGGCCCGGTCGACGCGGAGCGGCGCGGAATCGTGCTGGTGCACCAGGAGATCATGCTGGCGCCCGACCTGACGATTGCCGAGAACATGTTTCTCGGCCGCGAAGTGCGCCGGGGGCCAACCCTCGACGACAAGGAGATGAATCGACGGGCGGTCGAGGCGATGCGGGTCTTCGGCGTCGACGCCCCCGTGACCGAACCCGTCGCGCGGCTTTCCATCGCACAGCGCCAGCTGGCGCAGATCGCCCGGGCGCTGGCGGTCCCCCACCGGATCGTCATTTTCGACGAACCGACAGCGTCGCTGACGCCCGTCGAGACGACGGCGCTCCTGCGTCTCATTCGCGAACTTAAAAGCAGGGGCGTCGCGGTTCTTTACATTTCGCATCGGCTCGAAGAGGTCAAAGCGGTCGCCGACGTGGTGACGGTCTTGCGTGACGGCAAGCGTGTGGCGACCCGTCCGTCGAGCGAACTCGAACCGGTCGACATGGCCCGCTTGATGGTCGGGCGCGATCTCCTCGCCCTCTACCCCCCACGCTCCGCGGCGCCGACCGGCGAGCCTGTTCTCGAAGTGTCGCAATTCAGCGCTCCGGGCTTTGCCGAAAACGCCAGTTTCAGCGTCAGGCCCGGCGAAATTCTCGGCTTCTCGGGACTTGTCGGCGCGGGGCGGACCGAACTGTTCGAGGCGCTGTTCGGCCTGCGCAAGGGCGCAGGCGAGATCCGTCTCGACCGGGCGCCGCAGCGGTGGCCCGACGCACGAGCAGGCATGCGCGCGGGCGTCGTCTATCTGACCGAGGACCGGAAGAGCAAAGGCCTCCTCCTGGAAGAGAATATCGCGACCAACCTCACGCTGGCCGCGCTCGAGAAGTTTCAGCGCGGGCCGCTGGTCGATCGCGCCAAGGAGACGCGCGCGCTCGACGAGGCGATCCAACGCTTCGACATCCGGGTCGGGGATAAGAGCCTGCTTGCCGGCCAGATGTCGGGAGGCAATCAGCAGAAACTACTTCTCGCGAAAATGATGCAGCTCAATCCGCGCGTCGTCGTCATCGACGAGCCGACGCGCGGCGTCGACATCGGCGCCAAGCAACAGATCTACCGCTTCATCGCGACGCTCGCTGCGGAAGGCCGCTCGCTGATCGTCATCTCGTCGGAGATGGCCGAGCTGATCGGGATCTGTCATCGCATCATCGTCATGCGGAACGGCCGCGTGGTGGGCGAAGTGGCGGGGGAGGCGATGAACGAACATGCGATCGTCGTGCTCGCCACCGGCATTGATACGAAACTGGAGGACGCTCGCGCATGAGCCAGGCTGTGCGCGAGGCTCCGGTTACGCCGGCCCGACGGCTTAATGTTGCGGCCGTCGCGCCGTTTGCGGCGCTGGCGCTGCTTTGCGTTCTCGGCGGCGTCGCGAACCCGCGCTTTCTGAGCTTCGACAACCTCTCCAACGTGCTGACCCGCAGCACGTTCATCGCCACGATCGCGGTCGGGCAGACCCTCGTCATCACCGGAGGCGGGCTCGACCTCTCGGTCGGCGCGATGGCGGCTTTCGTTTCGGGTTTGATGATTCTGTTCTTAAACTCTGGGCTCATCGACAACGTGCTGCTGCTGATCGCCTCTGCGGTGGCGCTGTCGCTCGCGGTCGGCGCGCTCTGCGGCCTGTTCAACGGCCTGACGACGACGCTCGGCAAGATCGAGCCGTTCATCGTGACGCTCGGCACGATGGGCATCTTCCGCTCGCTGCTCACCTGGCTGGCGCAGGGCGGTTCGATCACGATCCAGAACCCCGACGTACGGGCGGCCTATCGTCAGGTTTATTTCGGCGACGTGTTCGGCGTGCCCTATCCAGTGTTGGTCATTCTCGGCGTGGCGGCGATCGGCGCCTTCATCCTCTACGGCACCGCCTACGGGCGGCATGTGCGCGCGGTCGGCTCGAACGAGGACGTCGCGCGTTATTCCGGCATCAACGTCGCGCGCGTGCGCACCATAACTTACGTGCTCCAGGGCCTCTGCGTCGCCATCGCCGTCATCGTCTATGTGCCGCGGCTGAGTTCGGCCAGTTCGACGACGGGGCTCGGCTGGGAACTGACGGCGATCACCGCCGTCGTGGTCGGCGGCACCCGGCTCAAGGGCGGCGTGGGTCACATCTGGGGGACGATCGCCGGCGCCCTCATCCTCGAAGTCATCGGCAACATCATGCTGTTGTCGAATCTGGTCAGCGAATACCTCATCGGCGCGGTTCAGGGCGCGATCATCATCATCGCGATGCTGGCGCAACGCGGCCTGTTGCGCGGTCGATGAGGAACAAGCAGGAGGCGTGAGCTTCACGGCCTCATATGCAAGACGGGAGAGAGAAAAGATGAAACGCGTACTGGTTAGCCTGGCGGTTATTGGCTTCTTGGCCGGAGCCGCGCAGGCGCAAGAGAAGAAGACGATGGCGGTCTCGATTCCGACCGCCGACCACGGCTGGACCGGCGGCGTTGTGTTCTTTGCGATGGAGGAAGCGAAGGCCTTGGAAAAGAAATATCCGGGACTGACAGTGATCGTGAAGACGTCGCCCGACCCCGCCGCCCAGGCGAACGCGTTGGAGGACCTCTCGACCCAGGGCATCGACGCTCTGGTCGTACTGCCGCATGATCCCAACGTGCTGACCGACCCGATCCGCAAGGTGAAGGACAAGGGGACGTTCGTCACCGTCGTCGACCGCATCGCGAACGACCGCTCGATCTACGACGTCTACGTCGGCGGCGACAACCCCGGCCTCGGCGCGTCGGCCGCCGCCTTCTTCAAGCAGAAGATGCCCGACGGCGGCGACATCGTCGTCATCCGCGGCCTGCCGATCCCGATCGACGCGATGCGCGTCGACGCCTTCAACGCGGGCATCAAGGGAACCAAGATCAACGTGCTCGACAGCCAGTTCGGCAACTGGAGCCGCGACGACGCGTTCAAGGTGATGCAGGACTTCCTGACCAAGCATCCCAAGATCGACGCCGTCTGGTGCCAGGACGACGACATGGCGATCGGGGTGTTCGAGGCGATCGCCCAGGCGAAGCGCACCGACATCAAGTTCGTCGTCGCCGGCGCCGGCGCCAAGGACATGGTCAAGCGGGTAATGGACGGCGATCCGATGATGCCGGTCGACGTGCTCTATTCGCCCTCCATGGTCGCAGTCGCGATGGACGTGACCGCGCTCGGCCTCGAGGACAAGATCCCGGTCCGAGGCGAGTACATCCTCAAGGCCACGCTGATCACCAAGGACAACGCGAAGGACTTCTACTTCAAGGACTCGCCGTTCTGATCGGCGCGAGGTCGGGGAGGCGCGTCCGCGCGCTTCCCCCTTTTTTGACATGAGACGAAGCGCGCGTGAATGCGGAGGGAGGAGCGATCATGGCTGGCATGGTCAAGGGACCTGCTATTTTTCTGGCGCAGTTTGCCGGCGACGCGGCGCCGTTCAACTCGTTCGGGGGCTTGTGCAAATGGGCGGCCTCGCTCGGTTACAAGGGCGTGCAGATTCCGGCATGGGACGAGCGGCTCTTCGACCTCGCCAAAGCCGCGGCGTCGAAGACCTATTGTGACGAGATCGCCGGGACGGCGAAGAGCCATGGTTTGGCGATTACCGAGCTCGCGACGCATGTGATCGGTCAGCTGGTCGCGGTTCACCCGGCCTATGACGAAGCCTTTGACGCCTTCGCCCCGAAGGAGACCCACGGAAAACCAAGGGAGCGGCAGCATTGGGCGGTTCAGCAGATGCTGCGCGCCGCAAAGGCGTCGCAACATCTCGGCCTCACGTCCCATCCGACCTTCTCGGGCGCGCTCGCGTGGCCCTATCTCTATCCCTGGCCGCAGCGCGCGCCGGGCCTGATCGAGACCGCCTTCGAAGAGCTCGCCAGGCGCTGGAAGCCGATCCTCAACGCCTTCGACGAGGCTGGCGTCGACGTCGCCTACGAGATTCACCCGTGCGAGGACTTGTTCGACGGAACGAGCTTCGAGCGCTTCCTCGACGCCCTCAAAGGACACAAGCGCTGCACGATCAATTACGATCCGTCGCACTTCGTCCTGCAGCAGCTCGACTATCTGGACTTCATCGACATCTACCACGAGCGGATCTCCGCATTTCATGTGAAGGACGCGGAGTTCAAACCGACAGGGCGACAGGGCGTCTATTCGGGCTATGCGCCGTGGATCGAGCGGGCTGGCCGGTTCCGCTCGCTCGGCGACGGACAGGTCGATTTCTCGGGCGTCTTCTCCAGGATGGCGCAATACGGCTATTCGTCCTGGGCGGTGCTCGAATGGGAATGCTGCCTCAAGCACCCGGAGGACGGCGCGCGCGAGGGCGCCGAGTTCATCAAGCGTCACATCATCCGGGTCACCGACAAAGCGTTCGACGATTTCGCCGGCGGCGCAATCGACAAAAAGCAGATCAAGCGCGCGCTCGGACTGCGCTGAGGAGAGACGGGCCATGGCCATCGAAGGACGCAGCGACGCCAAGAAGGGCGGCAGGATCAGGCTCGGCATGGTGGGCGGCGGCGAGGGCGCGTTCATCGGCGCCGTCCATCGCATCGCCTCGCGCATCGACGACCACTATGAGCTCGTCGCTGGCGCGCTTTCGTCCACCCCGGAAAAGGCGCGCCGCTCGGGCGAGGCGCTCGGCCTCGCCAAGGACCGCATCTATGACGACTATGAGAGCATGGCGAAGGCCGAGGCCAAGCGCGCCGACGGGATCGAGGCGGTGGCGATCGTCACGCCGAACAACGTCCATGCCGGCCCGACCTACGCTTTCCTCAAGGCGGGCGTCCATGTCATCTGTGACAAGCCGCTGACGGTGTCGCTGGCGGAAGCCAGGAAGATGCAGGCCGCGGTCGAGAAGTCCGGGCGCATTTTTGCGCTCACCCACAATTACACCGGCTATCCGCTCGTGCGCCGCATGCGCGAGATGGTTGGCGCAGGCGATCTCGGCGAGATCCGCCTCGTCCAGGTCGAATATCCGCAGGACTGGCTGACCGGCCCGACGGAGACGACCGGCAACAAGCAGGCCGAGTGGCGGGTCGATCCGAAGCGCTCGGGCGCCGGCGGGGCGCTCGGCGACATCGGCACCCACGCCTACAATCTCGCCGATTACGTGACCGGCCTCGATCTTGCGGAGCTCGCCGCCGATCTCACCTCGTTCGGGGCTGGGCGCCAGCTCGACGACAACGTCCAGATCATGCTGCGCTTCGCCAATGGCGCGCGTGGGAGCCTATGGGCGAGCCAGGTCGCGCCTGGCCACGAGAACGGACTTCGCCTCCGGGTCTATGGGACCAAGGGCGGCCTCCACTGGGTGCAGGCCAATCCGAACGAAATGTTGTGGTCGCCGTTCGAGAAGTCGACGCGCATTGTCACCCGCGGCGGGCCGGATTCGGGCGAGGCGGCGGCGCGGGTGACCCGCGTTCCGCCCGGCCATCCGGAGGGTTATCTCGAGGGCTTCGCCAACATCTATTCCGAGGTGGCGCTTGCGATCAAAGCGGCACGGGCGGGAAAGAAACCGCCGAGGAGCGTTCATTTCCCGACCATCGAAGACGGCGTCAAGGGCCTCGCCTTCATCGAGGCCGCGGTCAAGTCCTCGAAAGCCAACGGCAAGTGGGTGAAGCCGTAATCGTTATCCCCTTTTGGGCTTGGCGTTGAGCGTTCCGGCGGCCTGCACTTTTGTCAGCAACTCATTCTCGATTTCGGCGCCGCTTCTCCAAGGACACGCTCCGTCAGGCCGCGAGCCATTCGGGCTTGCTCGAGCCTCGCAGGACGAGCACGGTTCGGAAGGAGCGGGGGGTCCGAATGACCACCTGGTCCGTCATCCCCTGATAGGTCCCACACGGCGTTTCCGCGGTGAAGAGATCGTGATCGATGTACTTGTGTTCGTCCGTAGGGCCAGCTGTCGCCTCCGCCTAGGCCACTGAGATCCCGCCATTGACGCTGATCGCCTGCCCCGTCACTCGCCGCGCTGCGGGGCTCGCCAGAAACACCGCCATCGCCGCCAGATCCTCAGCCTCCGCGACACCGAGGTGCGCCATCGCGGCCGCCTTCTCGAACATCTTTGCGCTGAAAGGGTCGGCCGAGATCAGAGCCGCGCCCGGGGTTCCGGCGATCAGTGACGGCGTCAGCACGTTGATGCGAATTCCGTTGCGCTTTTCTTCCAAAGCCGCCGCTTTCGAGAATGTGAGTATCGCCGCCATCGCTGCGCCGATCAGCGTCTCGCCGGGCGTTGCGACCTTTGCTGCGTCGGATGCCACATTGACGATCGCACCGGATTTCTGTGTCCGCATGGCCGGCAGCACGGCGTGCATCATATGCAGAGGCGGCAGAATGAGTTCGTTCAGCCGTTCCTGGATCCCCTCGATTGAGACCCGTGCCAGGAGCTGCGGCGGATGACTTGGGCCGGTGGTACAAACAAGCACGTCGATTGCGCCGAGGCGTACCAATGCGATCCGGGCCGCGTCGACCGCCGCGACCGGGCTCGTCGCGTCAACCTGGACGAACTGTACAGCGGCGCACGGGACCCGTTCACGAACGCCGTCGCAGGCGACCCGCCCGCGATCGGCATTACGGCCCAGTAGCGCAAGCCGTGATCCCTGGCGCGCGAAATGGACGGCGGTCTCAATTCCAACGCCCGCCGTGCCGCCGAGGATGATGACGGCGCATTCGGAAAGTGGCTTGGCGCTCATGAAGAACGATCCCGTGGCAAAATCCTGGGCAGGGCGCCGTGCCCGTAGTTGCGGTAGATCGCATTAGATCTCGCGACCATCGCGCCATCGGCGGAGATCAACGCCTGTGTGAAGATGAGCGTGCGGGTGGTCTTGATCAGCGTGACGGTCGCCTCGACCCAAGCGCCGAGGGGCGCCGTCGCGAGGTAGTCGATGCTTAGGCTGATCGTCGGTTGGTGTCCTTCGGCCGTTCCCGGACCGGAGACGATCACTGCTGCGATCTGCATGTCGGCGAATGTCGCCAGAGCGCCGCCATTGCAGACCTTTACCGGATTGAGATGGTTTGGCGCTACGACGAAAGCCAGCGCCTGCTTGGTCCGGTTCACGTAGATGGGACCGAACGCCTCGGCGAAGCCTCCACCCAACGGCAGCACTTCAAATCCAGTTGGCGCTTCTACAGCCACGTCGGTCCCTGTTCCCTCCTTGCGATGTCGCCCCAGCAACTCCGTCAGGCGCGAAACCTCTGGCGAAGCAGCGGCTTCATGATCTTTCCGGTGGACGTCATCGGAAGCGAGGCTTCGAACAGAATCGTTTTGGGGACTTTGTAGCCGGCAAGATGGGTCCGGCAGTGCTTCTGGAGCTCGGCTTCCGTAACCGTCATGCCCGGCCGCGCGACGACCAGTGCGGTTACCTTTTCACCCCATCGGGAGTCAGGGGCGCCGATCACGGCGACCTGCGCGACCGCAACATGCTTGAGCAGCGCCG
The DNA here is from genome assembly GCA_963721905.1 of uncultured Alphaproteobacteria bacterium. Classification (GTDB taxonomy): domain Bacteria; phylum Pseudomonadota; class Alphaproteobacteria; order Rhizobiales; family Beijerinckiaceae; genus Roseiarcus. Next base: position 255,933 of record CAVRMF010000021.1, on the reverse strand, counting down.
CCTCGACCTCGGCCGAGTAGACGTTCTCGCCACCGCTGATGATCATATCCTTGGCGCGATCGACGATGGTGTAGTAGCCTGCGTCGTCGCGACGGCCGAGGTCTCCGGTGCGGTACCAACCGTCGAACATAGCCGCCGCCGTTGCTGCAGGCTGGTTGTGGTAGCCGGAAAAGAGCATCGGCGAACGAACCAGAATCTCCCCTACCGTTCCGTCTGACATCTCCGCGCCGCTTGCATCGGCGATTTTCATGGACGCGAGCGGGATCGGAACCCCGCACGAAGCCAGCCGCTTCAGATTGCCGGAAAGATGCTGCTCGTGTTTTAGCGCCGAGATGATCCATGTCTCGGATGTTCCGTAATATTGGAGGAATTCGCAGCGGAAGGTTTCAAGCGCGCGACTGAGAAGATCGATGCCGATCGATGAACCGAAGTAGATGACCTTCCGCACCGAGGAGAGCTCGCGTTGCGAGAAATCCGGTTTTGAGAGAACGGCTTGGATGGCGGTCGGCACCATCGGTAGGATCGTCGGCCGGTCTTGTCGCAACGCCTCGAGAAGCGCGGCAGGATCGAAGGCGGGGATGATCGAGACCGCTCCGCCGAAATAAAGCGCCGACAGGATGAGCCAACTCCCGCCAAGGTGGAAATTCGGCATGCCCATCAGCATGACGTCGCCCTCCCGCAAGCTCATTTCCGCGTCGAGCGAAGTCGCGAGGAATGAGTATTGGAAGGCCTCGTGTGACGTCTGCACCCCTTTGGGATTGCCGGTTGTCCCCGAGGTATAGGTAATGAGGGCGATGTCTTCTAACTTCAGCGGGGCCTGCACCGGGTCAGTATCGACTCCGACGATCCAGCGCGACAGGCGACCTTCCAGGGTGTCGGCAGGATCGAATTCGACGATGTCGAATGGCTGACGCGCTCGCGCCTGAACACTCCGCATCGCGTCCAGAAACTCGACGCTGACGAACACGATCGGGGGCTTCGCGTCGTCGACCAGCCGAAGCAGTTCGTTCTCAGGACTGCGCCAGTTGAGCGGGGCAATCGGACAAGCCGCCTTGCCGGCGGCAAACCAGACTTCGAAGAACTCGATCGAGTTCTTGCCTAGGAATCCGACTGGCGATCCCGGCGGAAGACCGCTCTGCAGGAGTTTTCTCGCGATGCCGTTCGAGCGCTTCGCAAGCTGTGAATAGGTTCGTGAGGCCTTGCCATCGATCAGCGCGATCTTGTCGGGCTGCTTCGACGCCCAATAGCTCGCAATGTCCGGAATCTTCCTGATCTCGAAATGCCGCCACATCGCTGACTTCCTCCCCGTTTTGTTTGCCGCGACGAGCGGCGCCTACAGCGCTGTCGCGGTGGCGCCGGCGCGGCCCTTGTCTTTCTTGTCGAAGAATTCCTGCGATCGCTGAACGATCTCCGGGTTTCCGCCGCACAGCGCGTATCCGTAAAGGCATTCGACTTTGAGCTGTTCGTCGAGAGTTCGGCCGATGACTTCGAAGATTGTCTCCTTGGCCGACTCTACCGCTCGGCGGTCGTTGCGGAGGATCCGCCTCGCCATATCTTCGGCCGCCGCCATCAACTCGCCGTGCGGAACGACCTTCGACACCATGTTGGCGGCCAGAGCGCGCTGCGCCGAAATCGGCTCACCCGTAAGCTCCATCTCAAGAGCAACGCCGACGCCGCAGATGTTGACGAGCCGCACAATGCCGCCATCCGCGGGGTGCATGCCACGCCTCAGCTCGAAGGAGCCGAACTGCGCGCGCTCGGAAGCGATCCGGATGTCGCAGGCGAGGGCGAGTTCGAGGCCGCCACCTAGAACCCAGCCGTTGCAGGCTGCAATGATCGGCTTGTACAGGCGATGCAGGCCGCGCGTAATCCCGCCGCCGAATCCTTCTCCCAGCTTGTCACGTCCAAGACTTGGACCATGATCGGCCCATTCCGGGACATGGGTCTTCAGGTCGGCTCCCGCGCAAAAGGCGTCTCCCGTCCCGGTGAGGATGGCGACACGAAGCGAATCGTCGTCGCGAAAATCCGTCCACACTTCGCGAAGGCGGTGGTGGACATCGAGGTCGATCGCGTTTTTCACCTCTGGCCGGTTGAAGGTGATGGTGGCGATCTCGCCGTTCTTTTCGTACAGCAGCTTTTCCGACATGGCGTTCCTCCGAGATTGTTTTGCGATCGCGAGCCGCCCTGTGGGGCTTAGGACTGGTTGGCGAGGATTTCTGGCGCCGCGGCGCGATGAAAGCCGTTGAAAGGCCTGCTCTTATCGGACTGTTCCGGCACCCCCCAGATCCTGCGCATATTGGGCGCGCCCCCGTCGATGCGAATGCAGGAGCCGGTTATGAAGGCGGCGGCCGGTGACAACAAAAAGACGATCGCCGCGGACACTTCCGCTTCCGAACCGAAGCGATTGAGCGGGATTTCCCCTGTGACCTGGCGCTGGATGAACTCACGATCTTTCGGGTCATAGGTATCGAGTCCGCTTGACGCGATAGCGCCGGGAGCGACGGTATTGACCCTGACGCCGGCAGCCGCCCATTCGCTTGCCGCGCTCTCGCTTAGGGTGAGCATGCCGCCGCGGGCTGCGCCGGAATGGGAGAAGTTGGGCCAGCCGTGCCAGATGTCCGCGATCATGTTCACGATCGCGCCGCCATTTTGCTTCATCCATTGCGCGTAAACCTCGCGCATGAAGATGAAACCACCGGTGAGATTGGTGCGGACGACCGCCTCGAAGCCCTTCGTCGAGATTGTCTCCAGCGGGGCGCGATACTGGCCGCCAGCGTTGTTGACGAGACCGTCGACGCGGCCGCATTCGGTGAGCACACCGTCGACCGTTGCGACGACGCCCGCTTCGTCGCGGATGTCGCAGATGTGTGCGCTCGCATTGCCGCCATCGTCGGAAATCTCGCCCTTGACCCTTTCGATCTTGTCGGCGTTGCGACCGACCAGTGCAACATGGGCGCCCAAGCTTGCCAACTCGTGCGCCGTGCAGCGGCCGATGCCGCTTCCGCCCCCGGTCACGATGACGACCTGGTTTGCGAACAGGCCGGAGCGGAACACGGATTCATAGATCATGCGTTCGATCTCGTTTGTTTCGGATTGGCGGCACGGCCGGCACGGGCCCGCGCCACGATCATTTTCATGATGCCCGCTGTTCCATCGCCGATTTCTAGGCCCATCACGTCGCGCAGGCGCTGCTGATGCGGGAGATCCATCGACCAGCCGTAGTGGCCGAAAGTCAGCAGACACTGGTGGATGACCTCGAATGCGGTTCTGGGACCAAACCACTTAACCATGGCGGCCTCTACCGTATGTGGCCGGCCCGCGTCCCGAAGCGCCAACGTGTGGTACGCGAGCTGACGACCCGCAGCGAGCTGGGTCTCGCCCTCGACCAGGGGAAAGGTCACGCCCTGGAACTGGGCGATGGGGACGCCGAAGGCTTCGCGCTCTTTGGTATAGGCCCAGGCCTCGTCGATCGAGGCTTGCGCCGCGCCGATGCATTGCAGCGCGATCAGCGCTCGCGAATAGTCGAATCCGGCCATGACCTCGGAGAAGCCGCGGCCTTCTTCGCCGAGTTGGTTATCTACCGGAACACGAACCCCGTCGAAGAAAAGCGATCCTCGCCCCGACATATGGCTGCCGACGTCGCGAAAGCGCGTCGACGTCAAGCCGGCGTCCCCAGCGGGAACAAGAAAAGCGGTCACAGCCTTTGCGGCATCGCTTTCTGGTCCGGTTCGGGCGAAGACGAGGAAGGCGTCGGCGCTGTCCGAGAAGGTCGTGGAGGTCTTTTCTCCAAAGAGCCGATAGCCGTCGCCTTCGCGAACTGCCTTCAACCGCAGGGCGCCGGCGTCTGAGCCGGCGTGCGGTTCGGTGATCGAAAGAGCGAGGATCGCCTCGCCCCGCGTCACCCGCGCCAACCACGATGACCGGATCTGCTCGGACCCATTCCTCGCGATGATGGCGCCGCAGAGCGACTGAACCACGGCCAGCGCGCCGACATTGAAATCGCCGTATGACAATTCCTCGATGATCGCGCCTGTGGTCACCGCGTCCGCGTCCATGCCGCCGTAGCGCTCTGGCATGTCCATGCCGATCAGGCCAAGCGATCCCATCTCCCGGACCAAGTCGCGGTCGACCCGCGCCTCGCGCTCTCGTTGCTGGTATTTCGGCGCCAGCTGCTCTCGCGAGAATTTTCGCGCGGCTTCCTTCAGCGCCCGCTGATCCTCGTTGAAGATCATCCGACGGTCCGTCTCCCGCCGGGGAGCATTGAGGACGACTTGTATCTGCGAACGTCGCCCATTTCAGGCGCTCGCCCGCAAAGGCGACGCGCTCTTGTCGAAGGACATGATGACCCTGCGCAGCAGGACGTCGAGCTGGCCGAATTCCTCCGACGTGAGATCGGAAAAGGCCCTCCGCAACGGTTCCGCGAGCTTGGGCGTCGCCTCGATGGCTGCCTTGCGTCCCGCGGCGGTGATCTGAACGACTGACCGTCTCCCGTCACGTTGCTCGGGCAAGCGAGTTATGAATCTCTCAGTCGAAAGCTCGTCGAGAATCCGGGTCATGTTCGCGCGACTGGTCCCCACCAGTTCGCTCAATTCGCTGGGGGACGCCTCGCCACGATCGTTCGCCATGAGAAGGCAGAGAACGTGAAACGAATTCTCGTTGAGGCCAATGGCGCGGAAGACTGGTTCGAAGAACTGCCCGAGGCCGACTACGCCGATCCGAATCAGCCGCACCATGACCGTTTGCGGCATCGGCAGACTGGGCAAAGCCTCAGCCATCGCAGGAGTGCTGCGATTGACCGCCGCGAGTTGTTCGATACCCCGCATATTGCTTCCTCGATAATTCATCGGTAAACTATCACAGAAGAAATTTCATTGCAACTTATCTTTTTTGCGGCGACGGGTTCTGCACCATCGGCAGCAACGACAAGAGTGCGACGCGTGGCGGCATGGTTAATTCAGAATTTCAAGACATTTCATTTCTGATTGTCTGAATGCGTGGTAGTCTGGATTTTGTTCTCAATTTCGGAAGCGCCCAGATGGCGAAACGGCAAGACGCCGACCCGAAGCCGCCGCCGACGCGGCGCGAAAAAGCCGCCGAGGCCCGTCGCAAAGCGCGGCTGAAAAGAGACGCAGGCGAGAAATGGATCATCGACAAGCTCAATCTGAGCATATCGGTCGCGGAACTCGCGGCTCGCCAGGGAGTGACGCTGAGAAGGATGCAGATCCTTGTGCAGGAGATACTCGCCAGGCGAGCTCCTTCGCCGCCCGCCGAATATCTGGCGCTGCAGGTCAACCGTCTGAACGAGGCTATGATCGTCGCATACGGCTCCATGGCCGGCGGCAATCTCAAGGCGGTCGACCGGGTGCTGAGGATCGTCAGCGAGATGGACCGTTATCACGGCTTCTTTCCGAGGCGCGCGAGGGCGCCGGTCAATCGGCGACGGCTCGCCCTGCCGGCTCAGGAGCCGCACGCGCTCGCGCCGCCGCCCGAAGCAGGGCGGGATGGAAAAGTCGCTGCAACCGATTGAAAAGGCTCAATTCGGCGATGGAGATTGACAGGGCGCCGCAGCCCGAAAGAGGCACCGAGATCACGGTGCTGTCCGGGCCGGGTCACATGCCGGCAATTAGCTCCCGTGCGTCAGCCTCCAGATCGCGCCGCCACGCCGGGATTCGCCGGCCGATCGCCGGCGGGAGATCAGCCTCAGCCACGGGGCCGAATGGAAGGCGCTCATCAGCAAGTACATCGGGACCATGCCGCTCAGCGGCGACGCATGTTGCGCAGCCGAGCAGAGCCCATCAAGCGGGCCACCACCAAGAACGCCGGTCAGCAGAGCCATGATTGCGAAGGTCGGCGCGGCTGTGTAGCGCGACAATCTGGATGGGAAGGCAGCGACAATCAGGATGGCCATTTTGGCGGTCGCGGCGACGTGATGATTGTCCCGGCGGGGCGATAACGCAAGCTCTATTTCGTCGAGAGATGGTCTGATTGTCGCGGCGCGACAATCAGCGTGATCCTTTGATTGTCGCGCGTGTCGGCGGGCGTCCCGCCCCGCGTGCTTGGTCGACGGCTTCCTTTCGCCGATAGCTGTCGACGTTCATTTCGAGGATCGTGGCGTGGTGCACGATGCGATCGATGGCCGCGAGCGTCATAGCTTGGTCGGAAAAGATTCTTCCCCATTCGCCGAAGGGCTGGTTGGCGGTGATGAGCATGGATCGGCGCTCGTATCGCGCGCTGATCAGTTCGAACAGAACGCTCGTCTCCGCCTGGTCCTTGGTGACATAGGCGAGATCGTCGAGGATCAGCAGATGATATTTGTCGAGTTTGGCGATCGCGGCTTCGAGTGCGAGATCGCGGCGTGCGATCTGAAGCTTTTGCACAAGGTCGGTTGTCCGGGTGAACAGAACGCGCCAACCCTTTTCGATCAAGGCCAAACCGAGCGCCGCCGCGAGATGGGATTTCCCGGCGCCGGGCGGCCCGAAGCACAAAAGATTGGCTCCCTTTTCGAGCCAGGCGTCGCCGGCCGCGAGCGCTTGCACCTGCGCCTTCGAGATCATTGGCACAGCGGTGAAGTCGAACGTGTCGAGGGTCTTTCCCGGCGGCAATCGGGCTTCCTCCAGATGCCGTTCGAAGCGACGGCGGTTTCGCTCCACCATCTCCTGTTCGGCGAGGGCGGCCAGGAAGCGGGCTGCGGCCCAGCCTTCTTTGTCGGCTGTCATCGCCAGGGCGGCCCAGATCAGCTTGATGCCGGGCAGTCGCAACTCGCTCAGCAGCAGGTCGATGCGAGCGGCGTCGATCTTGTCGGTCGCCTTCATGCTGCTTCTCCAACGCTTGTCGCGATCTGATCGTAGATGGCGAGGGAGGGCAGCCTGACGACGACGACAGGCAATGCTGCGTCCTTCGGCCGGAAGCGTTCGATCAGCGCAGCGAGATCGGGAAGGACACCGTCGTCGAGAGCAGCCTGCAACGCGAGGGCGAGCTCCGCCTCGCAAGCGCGCTCGTGGGCGAGCGCGAGAAGGCCGACCATCGTGCGACATGCGGCTCTCTCGCCGAGGCCGGCGAGCAAGGCCTCGAACGCCAGGGCGAAGGCTCGGCGGGGGAAGAGTTGATCGCGATAGACCAGATTGAGCAGCGCCATCGGCTTGCGGCGCAGGGAATGGATGACGTGGCGATAGTCGACGACGTGGCCATGTTTGCCGTTCGGCTGGGGCCGACCACGCCGCAAGGTGACGATGGGCGTCGAGCCCTGGAAGCATTCCAGCCGATCGTCATAAAGGTGGACCCGCAGCCGATGGCCGATCAGTCGCGAGGGAACCGAGTAGAACACCTTGCGCAGCGTGAAGGCGCTGGAGCTGGTGACGTCGACGTTGACCTCCTCGTAGTCGACGGTCTTGCGGACCGGCAGCTTGTTCAACGCCGCCCGCTCCTGGTCGATGCGCTTGGCGTTGCGGAGGTTGCCGCGGCCGACGATGTCGTCGACGAACCCCCGCCATGCGGGGAGATCGTCAAAGTCTCGCGAGGCGCGCAGCAACAGGGCGTCCGCGAGCGCTCTCTTGAGATGGCCGTGGGCGCTCTCGATCGAGCCGTTCTCGTGGCTGACGCCCGGATTGTTGCGGGTCGGCGTCATGCCGTAATGGGCGCAGAACGCTTCGTAGCGCTTCGTCAAATCCTCCTTGGCGTCGGCGCCCAGATTACGGAAGGCCGCCGAGAGGCTGTCGCTGCGATGTTGCTCGGGAACGCCGCCCAGCGCCCACAGGGCGTTTTGTAGCCCTTCCGCCAGCGCGACAAAGCTTTCGCCGCCGAGCACGACATGGGCGTGCTCGAAGCCGGAAAAGGGCAAGCGGAAGTGATAAAGCCGGCAGTCGAGCAGCTCGCCGGCGACGGTGACGCCGAGATCGGCCACTTCAGTGAAGTCCGACAGTCCCATTCGGCCCGGCGGATGCTCCTGACGAAAGATCACCTCCCGATCCGGGCCGTTCACCGCCCGCCAAGCCCGGATGCGGCGCTCGAGGGTCCGTCGCGTTCCGGCGCCCAGGTCTGGATGCCGACGGCAGAGTTCTCCGAAGACGGCGATCGGCCTCAGTCCGGGCGCGGCCTTCAACATCGGCACGACTTCATTGTCCCAGACATCGGCGAACGGATCGGCTCGGCGTCGTTCTCGACGCGCCTTCTTCTGGCTGGGAAACCGGGGATCCGTTTCGAACCGGTAGGCGGTTGCCCTACTGAATCCGGCTTTCGCGCCGGCAATCGCCGGCGAATGGTTGCGACACAAGTTCATGAATAGCCTCATCTGACGATCGGTGACGTGTCGGCCGGGCAAGAAGTCGGTCCTCTCGACAAGAGAAGCCCGATCCCTAACCCAGCCGCCGTGACCGCCAGACGAGGCCACTTGGGCGCTCGCCGCCGCCGCGGGGATCTCTACGGTCGGGCTACGCCCTTCCTTCGTCACCCCCGCGGCGGCGCATTCTCATCCTGATTGTCGCGCGATTCTCATCCTGATTGTCGCGCCGCACGGCTGCGAGCGATATCCAGTCGGCGGCGCCAGGCACTGGGTACGCTTGGTTGTCGTGGTCGCGGTTCATCGGAAGCACGCTCCGGAAACTGATTCAGTGCTGATCGGGCCGGAAGGTCGAAGACGTGGCAGGCGCGGTTCAGCGCCTGCCGATACCCAGATCGTCGGAATGCCCTGCCTTCAGGCGAGGCCACTGGGTGATGGGGCGTCCGTCGTTACGGTAGTTGTGCTCGCCTTTCGGCCGTTGCGGCCAGCCGGCCGGTGAGTCCTCCCACCTCTCCTGCCGCCCGTAGACGGTCAAGTCGAGCAACGCGTAGCTATTGCCCATCACCTCGACGCCGCGCCTTGTCGTCCAGTATGTCTCGAAGACTTTGAATCCTTGTCGCAGGTAGCAAACAATGTGCATCATGCCCACCCGGCGTCCGACCAGGAGCGCGTCGAGCGAGCTCCGGGGGGCCGAGTACCAGGGCATCTCCCAGCCCATGAAGTCGCAGTACCGGGCGCTCTCTTCATAGGGGCCCTGGCAGAACGTGGCGTAGGTGACGTCGCGGGCATGAATGAAGCTGAGCTCGCGGACCTGGGATGTATACAAGGTGCACCCCTCGCACTGCTCCGCCGCCGGTTGGCCGGCGTGCCACATGAAGTAGTAGGCGATGAGCAGCCGGCGTCCCTCAAACGCATCCAGCAGTGTGACCGTCCCATGTTCGCCAACGAGCGGTGTCGCCCCGTCGACCTCGACCATGGGGAGCCCGTCGGCGGGCGGCCGCAATGGCGTCGCCTTCCCTTGTCTGGGCCTTCTCTCGAACCCGCAACGCGTCCAGCTCGGCCTGGAACGTGCTTCGATCGACGACTTTGGGCGCGGCAAGTTCATCTGTCATGATGTCTTCCATCTTTCTCTCCCTTGCTACACAGGCTTTGGGACCTCCGCGGCGCGCTTCCGGAAGGCGGCTTCTCCAGCGTCGGACACCTCGACCCACTTCGGGTCGGGCGTGGCGGCGGGGACGTAACTCTCGTGCCAGTTCCACCACTTGTAGGGTCGGCTCTGCGGATAGCCCTCCGGCGAGTCCTCCCACGTCTCCTGTCGCCCGAGCGCCGTCATATCGAGGTAGCTCCAGATGGTGCCCATCGCCTCGTCGCCACGGCTGTTGATGAAGTAGGTGCGGAACACGCGCTCGCCGTCGCGGATGAAGGCGTTGTGGCCGTGCCATTCGTCGACGCCGAAGTCCTTATCGAAGCTATCGGTGATGGTGTACCAGGGGATCTTCCAGCCCATCCGCGCCTTCAGGCGCGCGATGTCGGCCTGCGGCGCCCGCGAGGCGTAGGCGAGCGTGGTGTCGCGAGCGTTCAAATGGGCCAGATGGGCGACCTGGTCGGCTCCCAGGGAGCAGCCAATGCAGGCATGTTCCGGCCAGCCGTGCACGCCGGGCTCGAAGAAGGCGCGGTAGACGATCAACTGCCGACGACCCTCGAACAGGTCGAGCAGACTAACCTTGCCCTGGGGCCCGTCGAATTCGTACGCCTTCTCGACGGCCATCCATGGCATCCGCCGGCGTTCGGCGGAAAGCGCGTCGCGGGCCCGCATCATGGCCTTTTCCTTCACCAGCATCTGCTCGCGTGCAGCCGTCCAGGCCTCCGGCGAAACGATCGGAGGTGTGTTGATTCCGAGTCCTTTTTGGCGCTGCGTGTCTGCCGCTTTTTTCCTGTCCATGTGTCACTCCCGTTCCTATTCGTTCTCATGCCTGTTGCACCGGCGCGATCAGTTCCTGTCGGCGGGTATTCGCCGCTCGTATTCCTTCTTGAGGCGGCTCCAGCCGTCCCAGAAGGGCTCCGGCTCCTTTCCGGTCGCGCGCGCGACCAGAATGTCGAGATGCATGTGCCAGCCGGCGCTGACGTTCAGCAGCGTTGCGCGGTCTGCCACGCCGCGATGGATCACGGTCAACAGCACCTTGGCGGCTCCCGCAGGCTCCAGTTCGAACGAGACGCCGCCGGTGCTGCCCCACGCGATGGCGAGCTTCCGGGGCGGATCGAGCTCGGTGATCCGGCTCTGCATCCGGTGCTCCTCGCCAAAACCGTCTGGTCGCTGGCCAGGCGGATCGGTAAGCTCGTTGTTTCGCCAGACGAGCTCGAACGGCGCGCCCACCTTCATCTCCATCTCGCCTGCCGCCAGCCATTTGCGGCGCAGGTCGCTCTCCGTGAGATAGGCCCAGACGCGTTCGATGGGGCCGGGCAGAAGGCGCTGGATCTTGAGCGTCGCAGGTTCGGTCAGCACGCCATAGGCGTCGAGGTTCGCGAGTTCGTTCATCGGTCGTCTCCTGCTTCCGGGGTCGGGGATTTGCGCGCGTCCTCCTCGCGGAGGAGGCGGTCGAGCACATCCAGACGGTTGGTCCAGAAGCGCTCGTAGAAGTTCAGCCACTCATGTGCGCTGGCGAGCGGCTCAGGGTCGAGGCGGCAGAGATGGGTGCGGCCGCGCACCTCGCGGTGGATCAGTCCCGCGTTCTCCAGCGCCTTGATGTGCTTCGAGGCGGCCGCAAGCGAGATTGCGAAGGGCTCCGCCAGCTGGCCTATAGTACGCTCGCCGCCGGCAAGCTGGCGAAGCATCCGCCGGCGCGTGGCGTCGCCAAGCGCATGGAAGACGGAATCGAGCTGAGGTGCCTCTAATTCAACCATGTGGTTGAATATAAGCGTGAGCTTTGAGAAAGTCAACCGGTTGGTTGAATGATCGGCTGACCCGGCGCGCCGCTCGCTCAGCGCGTGATCGCGAGGCAGGTCAAGTCGTCGAATTGCGGCTCGCCGCGAGAGAACTCGCTGACCGCGGCCTTCACCCGCGCGATCGATTCAGCCGCGTTTGCGCCTTCGCTTCGGGCGAGGAGATCGAGAAGGCGCGCCTCTCCGAACTCGCGCTCTTCGGCGTCGACCGCTTCGGTGACGCCGTCGGTGTAAAGAAACAAGAGGTCGCCCGGACGCATCGCCGCGCGACGCACCCTGGGCTTCAGCTGGTCGAAGAGGCCGACCGGCAGGCCGCCGGCGGACAGCATTTCGACCGCGCCGCCGGCGCGACGCAAGAGCGGCGGCAGATGGCCGCAACTCACGTATTCGACCTCGCCGGAACGCGGGTCGAACGCGGCGTAGAGCAGAGTCGCAAACAGCTCCGCGGCGTTGTTGTTGGTCAGATAGGCGTTCGCCCTGAGGATCGCAGCGGGCAGGTCGGGCGTCTCCCGCAGGTTAATGCGGATGAGCGTCCTGGTAATGCCCATGAACAGCGCCGCCGGCACGCCCTTGCCGCAGACGTCCCCGACGCCGAACGCAATGCGGCCGTCGTTGAGCCGGATAAGGTCGAAGAAATCGCCGCCGACGTCGCGCGCCGGCGTCATCGCCGCGGACACGTCAAGGCCGGTCTCGGCGGCGAATTCCGCGACCCTGGGCAGAAGCGCGCGCTGAATGACCGCCGCGCTCGCCATTTCGTCGTCCCGCTGGCGGCGCAAAATGATCTGCTCGGCCATGCGGCCGAAGGTTTGCCCGAAATCGGCGAGGTCCGGGATCGGGTTGCGCAGCTCTTCGAGCAAAGCGGGGTCGAACTCGTGACGCTCGAGCGCAGCAAGCGCGTGCGTGTAGAGGCCGATCGCGCCATTGACCCTGCGCAGGCGATCGCCCATGCGGCCAATGACGTCGATGAGCATGGACGGGGTTGAGCGCGCGACTTCGGCAAGCGCGGCGCGTCCTACACGCAAGGCTGTCACGGCCGTGCGCGCGCGCACGGTCGCTGAGCGCGGTAATCGCGCCAGCGCGCCGGTCTCGCCAACAAGACAAGGCGCCTGCATCGTCGAAACGGGGATGACGCCGCGGGCGCTGTCGGAAGTGACGACCACCTCGCCTGTCAGGATCAGCACGACGCTGTCGCTCGGCTCTCCCTGCACCATGAGAATCGCGGCCGGTTCGAACGTCTGCAGTTCGCCCGCTTCGATCAGAAACGAAACCTTGGCTTCGGAGAGGTCGCGGAACGCGCTCGTCGCCCGTATGGCGGCGCGCAGTTCCGATGGATCGATCATGTCGTTAGCGGCGTCTCGGGAATTGCGTTGGCGGTACGGTCGGCGCCGAATTCGAGCAGGAGGCGATTGCGGCCGTCGGAGCGACGATAGCTCATGCGACGCGAGAATTTCTGCAAGAGCCCGGCGCCGAAGCCACCGATCTCGAAATCTTCGCTCGGTCCGCTGATCCGCTTGGCAGGCGCGCCGCCGGGATCGAACGGCCCGCCGTCGTCGACGAACTCGAGCCGGACGCCATCGGTCTCGGCCCAGATGGAAATCGTCGCCCGGTTGGCGCGGCCGTGCTCAACGGCGTTGATGAACAGTTCCTCCAGGCAGAGGTTGAGCGCAAATTCGGTGTCCTCCGGCAGGCCCAAGGCGCCGGACTGGCTCATGAGCCACGCCTCCGCCTCAGCCGCCGCCTCGATCGTGCCGGGAAAGTCGCGTGAACGGGTCTGTGGCCCGGGCGCACTCATGGTTTCTTGCTCGCGAACTCCGCCTGACGGCTTGTGAGCCAGGCGGCGGCCGAGGCGAAGTCGGGGTAGAGAGGGACGATCTCGTCGAAGCCCGTCGAGCGCAACACCTTTTCGACGTTTTCGCCGGCCCCGCAGACCGCCATGTCGGCGCCGCGGCGAATAAGCGTCTTGGCGCTCACCATGAGCGTGCGCACGCCGAGCGATGCGATGAACGAAACCTTGGCAAGATCGACGACCAGAGCTGTGCTGTCTTGCGCCAGAGCGCTGAAGCGAGGATCGGCCTCCTGAGCGCCCGCAATGTCGAAACGGCCGTCGAGGACAACGTGGGTCACCCCGCCATCGGCTTGAATAACGTTGATGTTCATCCCGTGCACCGCTCGGCGTATGGTCGTTGAGGCTACACACGCCAGTAGGCGCGCTTGATGACAGTTTGGCGACAACAGGTCGCTTCAGCGCTCCCGGCGGCTTTGTGCTGCGAATAGCGGCCTGGGCCCGAACTGCGACATAAGCGATGCGCCCGCCGGAGCGTTTTCGGCGCGGTAGCTTCAATTCAATCCTTTGTGGCGAGACCGAGTTCGACCTCTTTCTCACGGTTCAGGCGGCGCATCGTCTCGCCAAGGTCCGGGCGGGCCGAAAGGCGCCGGGCATAGATGCGGCCGACCGCGGCGGCGAGTTGGCCGTCGCGGTCAAGAATTTCGTCGGCGAAGCCTATCATGCGGAAGTTCGGCCAGGATTGCGGCCTGATCTCAAGCAGCTTGTCGGCAATGGAGTCTTCCGTCTCGCGCGGAAGGGCCTGCGCCAGGATCATCAGCATCGCGGCGGCGGAGCGTGAGACGCCCATGTGGCAATGGATCAGGAGGTGGCTGAGGTCGTCTCCGGCGTCGCGGCCGAAATCCAGGATCGCCTCGACGTCGGACTTTTCAGGCAGCACGACGCCGGGAGCGGGCTCGATCGCGTCGTGAAAACGGAAGGTGGCGCGACAATGCGGATCGAATGTCGAGAACGCCGCCGGCTCCGGCCAGTCGGGGTCGAGAATCGACAGAACGTGGGTCACTCCACGAGCGCTGTGGCTGTCGAGTTCGTCCAGGCCGCAAATGGTCAGTGTCGAGAATCCGGGGGTCTGCATGCTGGAAGCCCTAACACAAAGGCCAACCGGCGACGACCCGCCTCGAAGCCCCGTGCGGCTCTGACGCCACGAAATCTCAGGTTTTAGATCCGGGCTCAGTGCGAGAACAGCACCGGCGCGGTCATATGCGCGAGGATGTGGCGCGTGCCGGCGCCGTGGCCGAACAAGATGTTGGCGCCCGAATCGAATGCGCCGATCGTCAGGAGATCGGCGGCATGATCCGAGACCGCGCTCAAGAGCGTGTCCATAACAGAGATCTCATCGACGACGAAATGTTGGTAGCGCGCGGTAACCTTGTGCGCCGCCAGATCGGCGACGAGCAGGTCGGCGAATTCGTCGCGCTCCTCGCCCTTCCGCGCCACCTCGACGATGAGCCCCTCGCAGCCGTTCTTGAGCAAGGGCATCGCGTCGGAGATCGCGCGCGCCGAGCCTCTGGAGCCTCGCCAGGCGAACAGCGGCCGACTGCCGACGTCCGCGTAGGTCCCGACGTAGGGCACGACCAGCACGGGACGTCCGGTCTCGAGGATCGTCTCCTCCGGCAGCTTCGCGGGCACGGGGACGTCATCCTGCGTCTGGCCGAGGACGACGAGATCGAACATCCGCGCGATCGCGACAAAGCGATGCGAAATCTCTGCGTCGCTACCGCGATTCGTGTCCATGAAAGCGGCGCGGTCGCCGAGCGGCGCCGTCGCGGCGGCGAAGGCGTTTCGGGCGCTCTCGACCGCCGCGAGATAATGCGGGCTCGGCCAGGTCGCGACCATTCCGACGACATGCGCCTCCGCTTTTTCCGCAAACAGCCCCGTCAACCGAGCCCCTGTCCGATCCGCGATGCGAACAGCAAGCGCTACGCGGGCGGCGGTGCGGGGCCTGGAGTCGACATGTACGACTATGTTCGCGAGCGTCATGGACATTTCCTCGCCGGGTTTTTCAAAACCCTACCCGACGCGGCGATCCGGATCAACGAAAACGAGGCGAGGGAGACTGGGGCGTTTTGCCGCGCGCCACGCGCGCGGCTCAGATCCATAAGGCCGTTGCCGAGCGCTGGCGAAGGAGCGCAGACGATACGGGGCGCCGTCGCTCGGCGGCCCCTCAGCGACGCCCGAGCGACTCGATGCTCAGGACTTGGACTTATGCCACTTGTTCGTCGCCGTTATGGTGTGCGAGTTGGTCCCATTGCTGCCGTGCCACTGGTGATGACCGCCGCCGGTCCCGCCTGTCAGGGTCGTGCCCCGGATGCTGCTGCCGCTGACACTCGCCGTGACGGTCTTGTTCGACATGGTCGAGCAGGAGGACGAACTCGTCCCATGGGTAGAGCCCGTCGCGCCGGCATGCACGCCGGCGTTGCTGCTCGGCGCATGAACAATGCCGGTTGATGAGCCGCTCGAGACCCCGCACGCTGCGAACGCCGGACCCGGCGCGCCGACCGCGGCGGCAGCGACGATCGCGGCCAGCGCGATCGCGCAGGATGTTGCTGGACGCAGGAAAGCTTCGGTTCGCATTGGTTCCTCCTCACGCCGCAAGCCAAACGGCCCAGCGGCCTTGAATGGGACTTGCAATCGGCAACAGTCGATCTCTACCATCGCTGATGATATCCTTCGGCCATTACCAATACAATACGGCGAAGTCCGGTCAGCATGAACATCGGTTCAAAAGAACGTGCGATCGAGGCCGCTATGCCGGACGGACCTGTTGAACATGTCGATATCGTGATCGTCGGCGCGGGGCTCTCGGGCGTCGGCGCCGCGTGCCATCTCCGGTCGAAATGTCCGAGCAAGCGCGTCGCCATCCTCGAGGCGAGAGACGCCATCGGCGGAACCTGGGACCTCTTTTGCTATCCGGGCTGCGTTCCGACTCCGACATGCCGACGTTCGGGTATGCGTTTCGCCCGTGGAGCGACTCGAAAGAACAACGCGCGCGATCTCCTCGCATTCCGATTCGGCGCGATCGAGGATGGCGCGCTTGAATTCCGTCCACGGGACGCGGCGCAAACGGCTGCCTGAGGCGGGAGGACCAATGACCCCGATGGAACCCGCAGAGCCGCATCGTGGTCGCGCGACCGGCGCCGCGAATACGTCCATCCTCATGCGGCTTTTGAGATCGTGACGGCCTTGACTGTCGACTTGCTCATGGTTCTGGCCGTCGTCTGCGGGCTTGTCGCGTTTTCCATTCTTGTGGCGCGGCGGATCGAGCGTGCGGTCCCGCCGCAAGGCCGCTTTCTCGATCTCGACGGCGAACGAATTCATGTTCTCGACAAGGGCGCCGGCCCGCCCGTCGTCCTGATCCACGGCCTCAGCGGTCAGATGGGCAATTTCACCCATTCCTTGGTGGATCGGCTTGCTGGCGACTTTCGTGTCGTCGCGTTCGACCGGCCGGGCTCGGGCTATTCGACGCGCTCGTCAAAGAGCCCGGCAGGCGTTCGCGCGCAGGCGGCGACTCTGGCGAAGGCGATTCGTGCGATGAAGCTGGAACGGCCGGTCATCGTTGGCCATTCGCTTGGAGGCGCCGTTGCGCTCGCGATCGCGCTCGATGACCCAGATTGTGCCGGAGCGCTCGCGCTGATCGCGCCGGTGACGCAGCCGGTCGCCACGCCGCCCGCGGTGTTTCGTGGCCTTGTCATCCGCTCGGCGCTCATCCGCCGGTTCGTCGCCTGGACGCTGGCGACGCCGGCGTCCCTTGTCGCGCGAAGTGTCGCGCTGAAGCAGGTGTTCGCCCCCGACACGCCGCCGGCGGACTTCGCGACCGTGGGCGGAGGCCTGCTCGGCCTGCGTCCGAGCAACGTCTATGCCGCGTCGTCGGACATGGTCGCGGCGAACGACGATCTCGAGGCGATGACGCGGCGCTATGCGTCGATCCGCGTTCCGATCGGCATTCTCTACGGCCGCGGCGACCGCATCCTCGACCCTCGCGCCCAGGGCGAGCCGATGAAGGAGAAAATCCCGTCGCTCGACTTCGAACTCATCGACGGCGGCCACATGCTGCCGGTCACCGCGCCGGACGCCGTGGCCGGGTTCATCCGGCGGATGGCGAAGGCGAAAGAGGGAACAGGGAATTCATTTTCCTGATCCGCCGAGAGCAGGGAATTTTCTGCGAATTGAAGGTCCGGCGTTTCGGCTAGCCGTTTCTATCGATGCGAATATGGCTCCAAGCCATAAACTCGGTCGGATCGGTCTTGTGTAAGGCGGCAAAAGATATATCTTTGGCAAACCTAAACACGTCCACAAACGGATAGAAAGGCTCGTCAGGATGACCATCGCCAAGGCCCGAGTCCCGACCGCGAGCGGCGCCAAGTACCTCCAGCAGCTTTGCAAGCACTGGGGCCACAAGTTTGACGTCGAGCTGTCGGACCACAAGGGGATCGTTCGGTTTCCCTCAGCGATCGCGACGATGGAGGCCGATGCGAACGCGCTTCTCGTCACGATCGAAGCGCAGGAGCAGGAAACGGTGGAGCGAATGAAGGGCGTGGTCGCAAGCCACCTCGACCGATTCGCTTTCCGCGAGGCGCCCCTGGCGTTCGAATGGTCGCACGGCGGCTGACTGCGATCTGCGGCGAGCGCGTGGCTTGCGCCCATTTTCAGCCGGCATTGTGCGGCGACGCCCTCAAACCCGGATCAGCGCCTCGGGCGTGAGATCGGCAAGGGTCGGATAGCCGTCGACCGCCATGAGTAGATCGGCTTCGGCGAGCAGGCAGCGCAACACGTGGACCACGCCGTCGACGCCGTCGAGCGCAAGACCGTAGGCGTAGGGTCGACCAACTCCGACCGCCCGCGCCCCGAGCGCCAGCGCCTTGACGACGTCGGTTCCGGATCGAACGCCCGAGTCGAAGAGCACCGGCGTCGCGCTCGAGGCGGCGACCACGCCCGGCAGCATGTCGATCGCCGCCACGCCGCCATTGGCCTGGCGGCCCCCATGGTTGGAGCAATAGATGCCATCAACGCCGCCGTCGATCGCCCGGCGCGCGTCGTCCGGATGGCAGACGCCTTTGAGAATCAGGGGGAGTTTTGTTAGAGATCGCAGCCAGGGCAGATCGGCCCAGGTAAGTGGTTTGCCGAAAATTCGCAACACCTGGAGGGCCGCGGCCGCCCGGTCCTCCTCGGGCGGTTTCGCCAGTAGCGCGCGAAAGCGCGGGTCGCTGAAGTAATTGGCAAGCGCGTGGCCGTGCAATTGCGGAAAATTAGCGTCGTTCAGGTCCCGCGGCCGCCAGCCGAGGGTCGAGGTGTCGAGCGTCACCACGAGCGCCTTGAACCCGGCCAACTCGGCGCGCCGCACCAGGCTTTCGGCGAGTTCGCGGTCGGTTGGCGTATAGAGCTGGAAGAAGCCAACGCCGCCACCGATTGCCTTGCCTACCGATTCGAGCGGATCGTTCGACAGCGTCGAGGCGATCATGGGAACGCCGGTGATGGCCGCGGCCCTGGCGGTCGCGAGATCGCCGTGTCCGTCCTGGCCGCAAATGCCCAGCACGCCGATAGGGGCCATGAGGAGCGGTGAGGGGAGGCGTAAGTCGAAGAGGTCGACGCTCAGGTCCCGTTTCGAGCAATCGACCATCATGCGCGGCACGAGGCCCCATTTTTCGAACGCGGCGACGTTGAGCTCCTGGGTGTGCTCGTCGCCGCAGCCGCCCGCAACATAAGAGAGAACGCTTTCGGGCATCGCCGCCCGCGCCTTCTGCTCCAGCAGCTTGAAATTGACCGGCAGCTTCGGCTTTACTCCATGCAGGCCCTTGAAATAGATCTCGTTCTGATAGTCGCCGAACGCGGCCATGGGTCCCCTCCTCCTCAGCTTCAGCGAGGCTCTATCAACGGACGCCTGCCTAGATGGACGCCGGTCCGCGCCGAATCTGCAGCGGCCTCGCTTTTCCCAACAATGTCCAAATGTGCGAGAAACGGATGCACGTCTCGGCCGACAGCGGCGATCCTCGTGCGATGGTCGATGTCGGGGCGGAAACCGAATGGATTCCCGGTCGGACCTTCGGTCTGCCGGGAATGAGAGAAAGCGAGGCAGGACCGCAATAAGGCAAGGCGCGTCAGCTCGCGTAGGCCGATTGCGCGGCAAGCGTCGCGAGCCGTGCGCCGATCGCCTCCAGAAGAAGCTCGTGCGCCCTGGCCGCGATGTCCTCCATCGAGGGCGAGTTCGCAAGCATCGCGCGGGCGCGGCTGACGATCTCGTTTCTGCTCGGGATATGAGGCAGGTTCAATTCGCTCAAGATCTCGAAGGCGGCGAAGGGCTGGACCTGGCGAAGCCGCTGATGGAGTTCGGTGAGGCCGCTCTTGCCAAGAACAGCGGCCGCGGCTTGCGCGATCCGCTCGGCGTTGAAGCTGTTGGCGACCTGGAGCGCCGCGCGGCCGATGACCCTGGTCCCGAGCCGGTGTCTGTTGTGCACGACCTCAGGCGTCGGACGCTTCAATTTCCACACGACTCCCAGGCGCTCGAGCAGCTTCAAAAGATAGAAGGTCGGGTCGTATTCCCACCAGCGGAATCCCTGGCGGGCGCTGCTCTGGAACGCATGATGATTGTTGTGCCAGCCCTCCCCCATGGTGACAATGGCGAGCAGCCAGTTGTTGCGGGAATTGTCGCCGGTGATGTAGCGCCGGCGGCCGGCGACATGGGCGACCGAGTTGATGGAAAACGTCGCGTGGTACACCGCGACCGTGCTCCAGAAGAAGCCGACGACAAGCCCCGACCAGCCGGCGGCGGCGAAGCAGAGGAGCGCAAGCGCAATCGCGGGCGTCAGTTCGTAGCGATGGAGCCACATCAGCTCCGGATAGCGCGCAAAATCGGCAATCCGGGTCAGATTCGTTCCGGCATGGCGGCGGGAGAAAATCCAGCCGAGATGACTGTAGAGGAATCCGGTATGGCGCGGCGAATGAACGTCGAGCTCGGTATCGGAATAGAGGTGGTGATCGCGGTGGTTGGACGCCCACCACAACACGCTCTTTTGCGCCGTGCTCTGCGACACCGCGGCGAGAACGAATTGAAAGGCGCGGCTGGTCTCGAAGGCGCGATGCGAGAAGTAGCGATGGTAGCCGGCCCCGATGGCGAAAATCCTCAGCCAGTAGAGACCGACGCCGATCGCCAGCGCCTCAATCGTGACGCCGGTCCAGATCGCCCCGAGGCACGCCAGATGCACAAGGACGAAGGGCACGGCGGACGGATAGATGATGTCCGTGGTCGGGGGAGCCCCGCCGGCGGTTTCCTGGGAATTTGAGTTCTGAGGTCTGCGTCATCATGGGATCCGATAGCAGGTCGCATGCGACAGATTGATGGCGGTCGCATGCGTCAAAGGCAATGTATCACATCTCCGAACGGCTCGCTGCGACGAATCGCCACAAACGCCGCCAGTCCGGGGGCAACCGGCGCCACGGCATTGACACGCGCGCCGATCGCGACCCTAAACGCATTGCATGCCTTTTGTCCGCAAAATCTGCCTCCCGATCGCGGCCATCGCGGGTCTTGCCTGCGCTTGTGCCTGGGCGGCCTTCGTTGAAACCCGCGAGCACGACGCGGCAGCGCTCTGCGGCGGGCGCAGGTATGAAATCAGCCGCTTCCCCAACGGCCTGTCTCCCTATGTTGCGCTGACCGCCGCCGGCGTTCCCGGCGAGTTCCTGCTGGATTATGGCGCGACGCGGAGTTCGCTGTCGGCGGACGCATTCGCCGTGTCGGCGGGATCGGTCAAAACGGCCGCGATATCGCTCCCAAGTTTCGAAAAGGGCGATTTCCGTGTCGCGCGCTACGACCAGCCGGGCCATAGCGGAACAGGCCAGGTCGGGGTCATCGGGACGGATTTCCTGTCGCTGCTCAGTGCGCAATTCACCGGAAGCGCGGTCTTTATCGGCGACCGTCCGTGCAGAGCGGATGCGTTGCGCGCCCGCGGGCTCGTGCCGGTCTCCCAGAAGGGCTTCTTCTCGTCCGACCTCTCGACGATCGGCGCCGGGCTTCCCAATGTTCCGGTCGTCTATCTGCGACTCGGCGAAGTTCACGCGTGGGCGCAGATCGACACCGGCTATGCGGATACCGTCTACCCGAACTCCGTCGACATCAACGAGGCTCTGTACGACCGTCTCGCCGAGAGCGGCGTCAAGCTGGAGCGGCTTCCCGACATCGGCGTCTGGACCTGCGAGGGCCGCGAGAACCGGCGCGTCTATGCGGTCAGAAACCACGGGCTTTCGATCGAAAACGAACAGGCGAGGCCGATCGTGGAGACCGAAAGCTTCGCGCTGATCGTGAAGCCGACGAACGGCTGCGGCGGCATCGACGCGATGAAGGCGCCCGCAGCCCAGCTCGGCGCCTCTTTTCTCAAGCTCTTCGGCATGATCGTGTTCGATCCGAAATCCGGGACCGTCTGGCTGGGCGGCGGGACGGGCAGGCCGCGATCCCCGTGAGCCCGTTCATCGCCGCCCACCCCCCGGGCGCCGCGAAAGGTCGAGCCGAAACGCCCCGGCTGCTCCTACTCCGCAGCGGCGCGCTTCGGCAGCACCCAGTTCGGGCGGACGAAGTGGCAGGTGTACCCGTTCGGATAGCGCTCGAGATAATCCTGATGCTCAGGCTCGGCTTCCCAGAACGGGCCGGCGGGCACAACCTCCGTCGTCGCCTTGCCCGGCCATAGCCCCGAGGCGTCGACATCGGCGATGGCATCAAGCGCCACGCGCTTCTGTTCGTCGTTGGTAAAGAAGATCGCCGAGCGGTAGCTCGCGCCCATGTCGTTGCCCTGGCGATTGCGGGTCGACGGGTCGTGGATCTGAAAGAAGAACTCCAGGAGCTTGCGGTAGCTGATTTTCGCCGGGTCGAAGACGATCTCGATCGCCTCGGCATGGTTGCCGTGGTTGCGGTAGGTGGCGTTGGGCTTGGCGTCGTCGCCCGTATAGCCCACGCGCGTCGAGATGACGCCGGGCATGCGCCGGATCAGGTCCTGCATGCCCCAGAAACACCCGCCGGCGAGCACCGCACGTTCAGTGGAATTTGGCATGGAAGGGCTCCTTCTGTTGCGACGCGAGAGGCGACAGCGCCTCTTCGCTGCGATCTGGCGTTCGTTACGGGCTCTTTCAAGGCGGGCCGCCGTAGCGCCCCGGCCCAGGCTGGATCAAGCCGCCGCCGGCGCGACTTCGGCCGCGATCCGCTCACCGAGTTCGGCTTCGGCGACAGCCAGTTCATACGCCGTCTGCAGGTTGAGCCAGAACCGGGCGCTGCTTCCGAAATAGCGGGCCAGACACATCGCGGTCTCGGGCGAAACGCGGCGCCTGTTATGAGTTTGTTTCAACTGGGCTGACCTCACGTTGGCTCGAAGGTGAAAACGCTGCCTGGCGCAGCCCCCGCGGAGTTCGGGTCGACACGTCTAATCGTTTGTAACGGGCTAATTTAGCGATCCAGCGCATTATGTCGGCGAAAGATTTAAGTTTCTCCCGGCGGAGATCCGTTTACTCTCGTGCTCAACCACAATCGAAAACGAGATTTAGGTGCCAAAGTCCTATTTTGCTCACGAGGGAATATTTGATCTTCATAACGCTTTATTTTCTTGGTAAGACTCTCACGATATTCATCATTTGCCTTCTTGTAATTATCTACTGTTTTTTGCAATTCCATACCGGTATTAACAATCAAACTGAAATAGTATTCGCCCGGATCTGCTGAAATGTCAGACTCAAGATGTTTGCAAAATTCGTGGCAAATCTTCACGAAATTAAATCTATGCTCGGTAATTGGAATAATATCAGTTTTAGCTGCAATTTCATTTCTTACATCGATAATGTTTCTAAGGCACATCTTCCTGCTCGACATAATATTTGCATGCTGCTTACTCCTCGCCGATTGAACGATCTCATCTACTGCTTTACTGACATTATCGATACGCTCATTCTCTCTACTTAGAGCGCTTTGGATGCCTGCTATCATCTCGACTCTGGTTTTGTTTGTGGCAATCCTTGTTTCGTCTAGCTGGAGAAATACTGGGTAAGCAGCAATAAGCGCGGCAATAATCAAAAATATTCCAGAGTACGCGCCGATCCAGTCGCGAACTTCTTTCGCTAAATCATGCGAGAAAAATAGAATAGCTAGAGGAGCGAATATCAAAATCACCATAACTACTGCCCCTGCCCAAACAAAATGTTTCCACCCCATTTTGCAGCCCTCACAAATGAGCAGCGCCAACGCCAAGGTAAGCATATCACAACCTACCCGGTCGTGCACCGTCTCGACCCCGGTTGCGCGACCGTTCGAGCTCGAGCTGTCTTGGAATGTTATGTGCTGGCGTGCCCTTTGGTCCCCGCTTGGAGTTTAGGGCTCTCGCGCATGGCGTCGGTCGCGGCTGCTAGCGCTGATAGTCATGCGCGCTCGAATTTCCGATGACCAATTGGGTTCGCGGATCCGCTGAACTTAGGAAGCGCTTACGCTCTCCTTATTCTTTGGCGAAAGAATTGATGGATATAAGTGCGCCCCGGTCCTGTGCCTGACTGGGGAAAAAGTATCATCTCCGCCTCCGCCTCATCCGCCCGCCCTTCGGCCTCGCCTCGCCGCCGCCCCGGTCGGCTTGCGTGGCCCGGTCGAGGGGCGCTTCGACGACGACCTTGTCGGAAGGTCAAGCGGCTGCCGGCGCGACTTCGGTCGCGATCCGCTCGCCGAGTTCGGCCTCGGCGACAGCCAGTTCATACGCCGTCTGCAGGTTGGAGCCAGAACCTGGCGCTGTTGCAGAAGTGGCGCGCCAGACGCATCGCGGTTTCGGGAGAAACGCCGCGCTTGCCGTTCAATATGTCGGTAAACCGTCCCGACGGCGTGCGCAGCGCAATGGCGAGCGCATTGGCGGAAAGCTTTCGCGTCTCCAGTTCGCGTCTCAACACCCTGCCCGGGTGCACCGGTTTCATGGCTTTCTCCGTCAGTGATAGTCGACAATCTCTACTTCCCACGCGTCTCCGTCTGCGAAGCGAAAGACGCGGGCGCGCGAAGAGACCGGAGAGGTTTCCGATACGTAGCCGCGACGCACAGGAAAAATCTTGCAAACCATGCCGTCCAGCCGCAGGAGAGCCAGCAAACAAGTTGCCGATCCGAGCAAGTGTGGAGGTCGCAATGTCAAGGAAGGTCGATAGCGTCTCATCTTTCGTGGCTTTGCTGGATAGCGTGAAAGCCGATTTGGGAATGCAGCGCGCCGCATGGAACCCCTGGTATCGGGGTCATTCGGACGCCGGATGGAAATTGCTGCCTTCGATGTACAGACCGCCGGTCGTTTCCAGCTTGGAGAGAGAGCTCTTGCGAGACTTCAAGATCCGCATGAGCACTCAAGACGCATTCAATCCCCAGAACGAAATGGACTGGCTCTTTATCGCCCAGCATCACGGCCTTCCCACACGTATGTTGGACTGGACCGAGAACCCCTTAGTCGCGCTTTTTTTTGCTGTCGAGAATTACCGTAATCGCAAAGATTGCAAGGTCTTCGCCATCCACCCCGCAAGTTTCAATGAAATTATTGCTTTTTCTTCGAAAAATAATATTGACGACGATGTGAAAGGCCATGGATTAATCTCAGTGCCGACGTCCGATAATTCATTCTTTTCTGCTTATGTTTTGGACTTACTCGACAGAAATATTCAAAGGGAACCTCGAGCTCACCTACCCATGGCGTTTCGTCCAAAATCGCTTTTTAAGAGGTCAATGTCTCAGAGTGGAGTGTTTACCATCCATGGTAAGGATAAAAGACCAATCGACGAATTTAAGGCCAGCGGTGTGAATATAATAGATATCATTGTGCCTGCAGCCCGAAAGAGCAAAATTTTCCGCCAGCTATTTGATCTGGCAATTAGCCACGGATCCTTATTCGGCGAACCAGAGTTCATCGCAAAATCAATTAAGTACAGATATTCACCCGAATATGCCAAACAATGCTAACCTGAAGCATCGCGCTGTCACAAACTAAGCCGCCTTTGCAATATTCTGATCGCAAGTCTCAGCTCCCATGCTTTGCCTCCCTTACCGCCTTCGCCTCGCCCTTCCCCCGCCCTTCGGCCGCGCCTCCCCGCCGCCCCAGTTGTGCGGGCCCATGTCCTCGCCGGTCGGCTTGCGTCGCCGTTTCCAGACATTCGACCTCAGCACGCGGCACGCATTTGCCTGCCGAGCTTCGCCCGGCGTGGTGGCCTAAGCGGTTGCGTGCCCTCGTTCATGTCGGGCTGCTGAGTTGCAGATTTTGACAGCTAAACGCCTGAAAAGATTGAGCGGGCGGCGGATTCGAGCATCTATGGTTCATACATGCCCCAGTCTCCTCGAACGCGCCAGCGGCGCCAGCCGCGCCGGCGCACCGAGAGCCCGATCGCGAGGCAAGGAGTTCACCCCCGCCTTCTTCTCCTCCCCGCGCCGCCCTTCGGCCTAGCCTCCCCGCCGCCCCAGTTGTGCGGCCCCATGTCTTCGTCGGTCGGCTTGCGCGGCCTTGTCGAGGGCATGTTCGCCGCGCGGCCGAAGGGGCGCTCGCCGGCATAGGCGCCCGCCGTCGCTTCGACATCCGCCTGGCGCGCCAGCGGATCGTCGCCGACCGCGAGCGAGACCGCCTGCAGGCGCTTGATCTCGTCGCGCAGGCGCGCCGCCTCCTCGAATTCGAGATTGCCAGCCGCCTCCTTCATCCGCTTCTCGAGATCGGCGACGGTGGCCTGCAAATTGTGGCCGATCAACGCGGCGTTGGCGAGACCGACGTCGACGGTGACGTGATCGGCCTCGTAGACCGAGCCCAGAATGTCCTGGATGCCGCGGCGGATCGAGGCCGGGGTGATGCCGTTCGCCTCGTTATAGGCGGTCTGCTTCAGGCGGCGGCGGTTCGTCTCCTCCATGGCCCGCTCGATCGAGCCGGTGACGGCGTCGGCGTAGAGGATCACCTTGCCGTCGACGTTGCGCGCGGCGCGGCCGATGGTTTGCACCAGCGAGGTCTCGGAGCGCAGAAAACCTTCCTTGTCGGCGTCGAGAATCGCGACCAGCGCGCATTCCGGAATGTCGAGGCCCTCGCGCAGGAGGTTGATGCCCACAAGCACATCGAAGGCGCCGAGGCGCAGGTCGCGGATGATCTCGATGCGCTCGATCGTGTCGATGTCGGAATGCATGTAGCGCACGCGGACGCCGTTCTCGTGCAGATATTCCGTGAGGTCCTCGGCCATGCGCTTGGTCAGCACCGTGACCAGCGTGCGGTAGCCGCGCTTGGCGACCTCTTTCACCTCGGCGACGAGATCGTCGACCTGGCTGCGGGCCGGGCGGATCTCGACCGGCGGATCGATGAGGCCGGTCGGGCGGATCACCTGCTCGACGAACACGCCGCCGGTCTGCTCCAGCTCCCAATGGCCCGGCGTCGCCGAGACATGGACGGTCTGCGGCCGCATCGCCTCCCATTCCTCGAAGCGCAAAGGCCGGTTGTCCATGCAGGAGGGCAGGCGGAAGCCATATTCGGCCAGCGTCGCCTTGCGCCTGTAGTCGCCGCGATACATGCCGCCGATCTGCGGGATCGTCACATGGCTCTCGTCGGCGAAGACCAGCGCATTGTCGGGCAGATATTCGAACAAGGTCGGAGGCGGCTCGCCGGGGCGCCGCCCGGTGAGATAGCGCGAATAATTCTCGATGCCGGCGCAGGAGCCGGTCGCCTCGAGCATTTCGAGGTCGAACAGCGTGCGCTGTTCGAGCCGCTGCGCCTCGAGCAGCCTCCCTTCGCGGTGCAGCTGGTCGAGCCGGATCTTGAGCTCCTGCTTGATCGCCTTGGTCGACTGCAACAGCGTCGGACGCGGCGTGACATAGTGCGAATTGGCGTAGATTTTTACAAATTCGAGGTCCTGCGTCTTCTGGCCGGTCAGCGGATCGAATTCAGCGATGGTCTCGATCACGTCGCCGAAGAAGCCGATGCGCCAGGCGCGATCCTCGTAGTGGGCCGGGAAGATCTCCATTGTGTCGCCGCGCACCCGGAACACGCCGCGGGTGAAGTCGCCGAGCGAGCGCTTGTACTGCAGCGCGACCAGGTCGTTGATGAGCTGGCGCTGGTCGACCCTGTCGCCGAGCTTCAGCGAAAAGGTCATCGCGGTATAGGTCTCGACCGAGCCGATGCCGTAGATGCACGAGACCGAGGCGACGATGATGACGTCGTCGCGCTCGAGCACCGCGCGCGTGGCGGCGTGGCGCATGCGGTCGATCTGCTCGTTGATGTCGGATTCCTTCTCGATATAGGTGTCGGTGCGCGGGACGTAGGCCTCCGGCTGGTAATAATCGTAGTAGGAGACGAAATACTCGACCGAGTTGTCGGGAAAGAAGCTCTTGAACTCGCCGTAGAGCTGCGCCGCCAGCGTCTTGTTGGGCGCGAGAATGAGGGCGGGGCGCTGGGTCGCCTCGATCACCTTGGCCATGGTGAAGGTTTTTCCCGAGCCGGTGACGCCGAGCAGCACCTGGTCGCGCTCCTGCGCGCGCACGCCCTTGACCAGCTCCTCGATCGCCTGCGGCTGGTCGCCCTCGGGCTCGAATTCCGACACGACCCGGAACGGCCGCCCGCCCTCCGACTTGTCCGGCCGCGGCGGCCGGTGCGGCGTCCACGGCGGCCGGTCGCGGATGTTGGGGTCTCCGAGCTCGAGCAACTTCGAGAGCGACTCGATGGTGGCGGTCGCGCCAGTGAGGCCGCGCGGATGGCTTTCGGGCGCCGGGCTTTCGAATTTGGGCTGGGGCGATTCACCGAACCCCTGCGGCTTCTGCTCGACAAGCGCGGGATTGAGCAGCGCGGCGAGATGCTCGCCGAGCGGATGGACTTCCGGGCGCGAGGCTTTCGAATTCGGCGTGCGGCCGGGCTTTTTGGGGGCGGGCATGGGCGGAATATGGGGCGAGTTGGGGAGCGGGGGAAGGACAGGGGCGGCAACACGTCCGCCTTGCGTCAGTTACGACTTTCCCACGTGCTGCTGCTAAACCTGATTCGAGCGAAGACTTTCCTTCCGCCTGCGGCGGCAGAAAAAAGCCCAGCTACGGATCTATCTTGGCCAAGCTCGCATACGATATCAGCCCGCATACGATGACTGTCACCGCGAAGATCACAGGTATGAATCGCCGCCACATGTTACACCTTCCCATCAGTTATATGGTCGAGCAGCAGCTTCGAGTCAATTAGGAGCGGTTATGTGGGACCGCCTAAATATCGCTAACCAGATTCCAATTGCGCATAGTAGTGGAGGATACTGAAACAATGGCTTTGACGGAAATTGAAGTCCGGAAACTGTTTTAGGGACCCACAGGAGAACCGCAGCGCAAGCCGCGCGCCACCGCCTCATACGCCGGTCCCCTGAAGCGCCCGTTAACCCATCGCGGGCAAGGCCTAAACAACCCGCGGTCTGAAATGCGGGTTAGCCGAGACAGACGTGGCCATCACCATCCTGCCGCCGACGCGCAACTTGTTCCCTAGGCCAAACTCAGTTATGTTGCGCAATAGGGTCGATGTGGGCTTATTTTTACTTCACCATGGGCGTGCCAGAGCATACTTGTGAAGGTGCCGCGGTGCTATCTGGAGATTTTTCAGATGAACGACGAGGATTTTGATAGATACTTTACCGTACTGACTAACGCTGGTAGCAGGACTCGCAGTATTCTATATTTAGGTGCGATCGTAATTGCAACTCTAATTCTGCCGTGGGCCCAGTTTAATCTTCATGATTGGGCAAATAAACGGCTGCACATGATCAGTGTTGCACGTAATTGTGCAAACGATCGTAAGCCATCGGACACTAAACTCAAGCCTGACGAAAGCAGCTGGAATCTAGAAACTTGTGGAAACGCGTACCAGTATGTATCTGACTGGTATCATATTCCGTTGTATGGGCGAGACATTTCTAAAGAACGTCCGCGTGACGAAGATGATCCATTCGATGATCTGAGGCAACGCTACGATGAATTGTTAAAAGCGGCAATCGCAGGCCAGAGCATGACTGTGCCAGTTGTCGGAACCGTGATAGATAACGGTAGCAACTGGTTAATATCTGATTTCGGAGGAGTTATCTTTCTGTCATTGCTTGGGTTGAGTTTAAACAACGAAAGAAGATGCATACAACATATACGTCCACTTGTGACTAGGAAAGTATTGGCGCAAATGATTATCGACGGAAATGTTTTCTCTCGTCCAAGTAATAAAAGAACACTTGGGTTGCCGCTATTCTGGTTGTTATTACTCATTCCAATGTGTTTTGCTTTATTATCATTCAGCGATCTCTATTATGGCGATAATTACGTGAGGACGCTACTTGATATTGATGGAATCGTACGAGTTTATCACTATGAGTTGATGGGGCTGGTATTTCTTTTTATGAGCACGGCATACGGTTTCTGGTCTGCATGGCGGTTCGATCGCGAACTGCAAAAACTCAGTGACATAGAATTTCAGTGATATAGGACGTTTGTAAGTCGTTTAGATGACAGCCGTTAGCCTTCGATAGTCGGTGGTTGCGCTCTATATCAGAACTGATATAAGCGCCCATGGCGGGGCGGGGATTGAAGCCGATCGTATTTCTGGGCGACGCCCTCGACTCGTTGCGGGCTTTTCCCGATGCGGCGCGCAAGGAGGCAGGCGTCCAACTCCACAAGGTTCAGCTCGGGCTTCCGCCGAGCGATTGGAAGCCAATGCCGACGGTCGGACCAGGGGCTGTCGAAATCCGTATTCATGACAAGACGGGCGCCTTTCGCGTGCTTTTCGTCGCCCATCGCAATGACGCCGTGTACGTCCTGCACACGTTCCGGAAGAAGACCCAACGCACCGCGAAGCACGACCTGGCCCTGGCTGCGCAACGGCTGAAACAGATCTAGCGAACAGGGAAATTCGACAATGGAACGCCAAACCTTCGCCAATGTTTGGGACGCGCTCGAGGACACGCAGACAGAGGCGGCGAGCATGACGATGCGGTCGCGCTTGCTTATCGCAATCGAACAGAACGTTCGCGCTTGGAGCGTGACGCAGGCCGAGGCCGCGAGCAGGCTTGGCGTAACGCAGCCTCGGCTGAATGACCTCCTGCGTGGCCGCATTCAGAATTTCAGCCTCGACGCGCTCGTCGACCTCGCGGCGCGCGCCGGACTCAGCGTGCGACTCGACATAGCAGCATAGCGGACCTACGCCGCCTCTCCGCGCGCTCGAGCCTCCAGGAGGTCGGTGCACGGCCGGCGCCACGGCGAAACAGCGCCCCTCGTTGCCCGGGCGCCGACGCGGCGATAGGCTCTCGGCATGGCCGGCGACGCGCATTTTCCCGTCTTCGATCTGGCGCGTTTTGAAGCTGGGTCACCCGGCGAGAAGCGGGCGCTTGGCGTCGAGGTCAACGCGATCTGCCGGACGACCGGGTTTCTCGCCGTTGCCGGCCACGGCGTCCCCGACCCCATCGTCAAAGCGGCCTGGACCAAGGCGGAGGCCTTCTTCGCCCTGCCGCCCGAACGCAAGCGGAGCGCGAAGGCGCCCTACCCCGGCTATCCATACGGCTATCTCGGGCCGGAGACGGAATTGCTCGCGCGCTCGCGCGGAGTTGAGGCGCCGCCCGATATCAAGGAAAGTTTCAACGGCGGCCCGGCGCGGGCGCCTGCGGGCTTCGTCGATCGCGAGGCGCTTGCCTTCTGCTTCGCCCCGACCATCTGGCCGGACGCTCCCGATGGTTTCCGCGAGGCCTGGAGCGCCTATTATGCCGCGATGGAAAATCTCGCGGCGCGGATCATGCGCGCATTCGCGGTCGCGCTCAATCTGCCCGAGGATTTCTTCGCCCCGTTCCTCTCGGCGCCGGTGAGCGCGCTGAGGGCGCTCAACTATCCCGCGCTCGAGTCCGCGCCGAAGCCCGGTCAGATTCGCGCCGGCGCGCATACCGACTATGGAAGCCTGACAATCCTCCTGCCGCAGGCCGGCTCGCGCGGGCTTGAGATTCTCGGCCCCGACGGAGCGTGGATCGAAGTCTTTCCACGTCCCGGCGCCTTCATCGTCAACATCGGCGACCTGATGGCCCGCTGGACCAACGACCGCTGGACCTCGACTCTGCACCGGGTCGTGATCCCCGACGACGGCAGAGCCGAGCGGCGGCAGTCCTTCGCTTTTTTTCACCAGCCAAACTGGGACGCGGAGATCGTCGCGCTCGACGCCTGCCTCGCAACCAACGAGGCGCCAAAATATCCGCGGGTCCGCTCGGGGCCCTATCTGATGGGCAAATTCAAGTCGACGACGATGTGAGGGCTGGGCAGGGATTTTCCGAGCAGCGCTGCGCGGGTCAAGTCTGCCGAAGCCCTCTGGGCGCGCAGGAATTGGGTTGAATTTGAGGCTCGGCGACGCAATGTTGCGGTGACGACCAGCCGGAAGCGACCCGATGAGCCAAGCTGCGCAGCACTATCACGTCTTCGAAACAGCGATGGGCTTCTGCGCCATCGCCTGGGGCGATGCAGGAGTTGTGCGCTTCCAATTGCCGGTGAAGAGCGCCGAGGCCGCCGACCGGTTGATACGGCGCCGCGCCTTTGGCGCAAGGCCGGGCGCGCCGCCGGAAGATGTTGCGGCGGTCGTCGCGGCCGGGAAGCGGTACTTCGACGGCGAGGAAACCGACTTCTCGCACGTCCGCCTCGATCTCGGCGGCGAGGACGCATTCTTCGGCCAGATTTACGACGCCCTGCGCCGGGTCGGCTGGGGCCGCACCACCACCTACGGCGCGCTGGCGAAGGAGATTGGCGCCGGTCGCGAGGCGGCGCGCGACGTCGGCGAAGCGATGGCCCGGAATCCGGCGCCCCTGATCATTCCCTGTCACCGCGTCCTGGCCGCAGGCGGCAAGATCGGTGGTTTCTCCGCGCCCGGCGGCTCGACGACGAAAATCCGCATGCTCGAATTGGAGGGCGTTCGCGTTGGGCCGCCGGAAGCGGCTCAACGGTCTTTCGCTTTCTGAGCGGTTGAGGGGGAGGCCCGGGAATGCCGACGCGGGTCCCCCCGGCTCTTCGTCTATAGATTCTACGTCGCCTTCCCGCGCGGGTGAGCCTTCGGCAAGTCGATTGGAAGCTCCGCCTTCGGCGTCACCCACCGAAGGCGCGACGATGGCGTCCAAAGGAACAAAATCGCCGATCGTTGCCGTTCGTGGGGAAACGGTGCATTCTCCGTTCGCAGTACGCGCGCAATGCGGCGACAACGACCGAAGGGTCTGCATGCTCAAGATTGAACTCGAGCGCGAAAACGATGGCCGTTGGATCGCCGAAGTCCCAGCGCTCCCGGGCGTTCTCGCCTATGGAGACACCGAGGCCGAAGCGAGAGCCCATGCCATATCCTTGGCGTTGCGCGTTATCGCCGATCGAATAGATAATGGCGAAACGCTTCCCGACGAAGCGCGTAATCTGTTCGCTGCGTGAGCCCATGGAGGGCGGCCAAAGCAAGCCGCGTGCTGCGGGCGCTTTATCGCATAGGCTGGACGGTCAAGCGACAAGCTGGCTCGCATCGCGTCCTCGATGGGCCGCAATCCGTCGGATGGAATTCCGGCCGCCGAGGTAGCCAAGGTTATTGTCCGGCAGCTCCGCGAGGGTCCGAGGGGCTCTGTTGCGCCGGCGGCCAAGGTCTGAAACGACCTTCACCTCAGGCGGAGCTTGAATGCAGTCTCAATGCGCATGACTTTGACACCTGATGCGCTAATTTCGCCGTGGCGGCGTGTTCCCTGAGGCCGTCTGTCGCCTCCCTGATCGGGACGAATTATCGCCCTGTTATCTCCCTGTTCCGCCGCACCCGCGTTCTTTGCGCAAGCGTTTGGAATAAAAGGCTTTTCCATGAAAATCAGGGCGGAAAGGCGGGCCGTTTTCCCTGTTGTCTCCCTGTTAGCAGGCAAATTGCGCGCGGCGCCGTGCTCGATCGGCCGGCACAAGTATGGCGTCGCAAGGGAGATCAAGGTTTCCGAGGTTCCCGAGCCGTCGACCCTCGCGCTGCTTGGCGTCGGGCTCGCCTTCCTGCCCGCCTTGCGACGAGGTCGTTTCGCCCGTTACATCAGACTTAAGAAAATTGACCAGCGTGAACCCGCCGGACGCTGCGCGTGTGGTTGGGCGCTGCGCGTAAAGTTATTGGGATCACGCAATGCTCTGACCGACCCTCTTTCCCGAGCGCGAGAGTGTACGCTCAAACGCGTCGACATATTTCTTGGCTTCGTGGTCCCAGACGAAGGTCTCGGCCGAAAGCCTTGCAGCCTCGGCTGAGCAGCGCGCTCGCAGCGCGTCGTCCCGCAGCAGGCTTAGGCAGGCCTCGGCGAGCCCGGCCGGATCGAGCGTCGGGGCATAGACTCCGGCCCCGCCCAGGAGCCGCTTCGTCTCCTTGAGCGCGTAGCAGGCGGTCGGGATGCCGAGCGCGCAATACTCGAACACCTTGTTCATGC
Organism: uncultured Alphaproteobacteria bacterium; assembly: GCA_963721905.1. Classification (GTDB taxonomy): domain Bacteria; phylum Pseudomonadota; class Alphaproteobacteria; order Rhizobiales; family Beijerinckiaceae; genus Roseiarcus. The sequence goes on along the minus strand of CAVRMF010000021.1, from coordinate 222,481 downwards.
TCATCACATCGTTGGCCTCGTTATACGGATCCGGAATGACTCCGATGTCAAAAGCGCTGATGTGCGAAAGCAAGGCTTCGCCGTTCAGGTAGCCGGTGAACACGATGAAGTCGGAGAGGTTCAGCGAACAGGTGAGTTCGCGCACCTGCGCAAGCGCAGGTCCGCTGCCGACGATCACGGCCCGAAAATCTCGGAATCCCTTCGCATGGACAAGTTCGTCCACCGCTTTGACGAAATGATCGACCCCGTCCTGCTCGTTGATGATGCCGATGTAGCCGATCACGAATCGGCGGTCGCCCTTGAGGCCGGGCTCTGGCGCGACGCGGTGAATGCGCTTGCGGTCGGGCACGCCATAGACGACTTCGACCTGCGACGGGTCCTTGCGGCCGCGGCCGACCGCCAGGTCTTTGAACGTGGCGTTGGCGGTGATGACGAAATCCGCCATGGCGTACGAGCGCCGCTCGAAAAAAAGTAGCGCCTTATAAAGGAATCCCTTGTTCGCAAATTTGACCGCGAACAACTCCGGGCTGACGTCATGCTGGTCGTAGATGAATCGTTTGCCGAGCAGCTTGAACGGCGCGGCGACAAGAAAGATGAGGTCTGGCGGGTTGCATGCCTGAATGATGGAAAATCCGCGCTCACGGTGGACCTTCACGAGCAGGCGAAACTCATTGAACAGTGCGCAGGCATATTCCCTAAAATAGGTCAGGGCGCCGCGGCCATCCGGGGGAAGAGGATGGCGATAGATCGCGATGTCGTCGATAACCTCGAATCTCGCCGGGAAGGACTCGTTCGAGGGACAGATCACCGAAACTTGCCAGCCGGCGCGGGCGAGCGCCTGAGCCTCCTGCCAAACCCGGCGGTCGAAGGGAACCGGCAGATTCTCCACGACGATCACGCAGGACCGGACGGGCGCGCCCATAACGAACTTTCTGTTGCATCCACGACTTCGATTGCTCGAACTTCGCGCCCGAAGAGAAGCCTGAATGGGTTTAGGAAGACGGACTAACTATGAACAGTTAACGGACAGAGGAAAGCATGGACCGCGCGTCTCAACCCTCACCGTTGAACCCCCGTCCGACAGACACATAGCGGAAGCCGAGCGCTTGCATCGTTTTTATTGGATAGATGTTGCGCATATCGACAATGATCGGCTTGGCCAGAGCGGCCTTGACGCGCGCGAGGTCGAGAGCTCGGAACTCATCCCACTCGGTGATGACCACGGCGGCGTCGGCCCCCTGAAGGCACGCGTAGGCGTTCTCGACGAACTCGATGCCGGGCAACATGGACCTCGCCATTTTGACCCCTTCGGGATCATAGGCGACGACGTGGGCGCCGGCCGCCTGCAACTCCGGTATGATCACGAGGCTTGGCGCATCGCGCATGTCGTCGGTCTTCGGCTTGTAGGTGAGGCCCAAAACGGCGATCCGCTTGCCGGCGACCGAGCCGCCACAGGCTTTCACGACCTTCGCAGCCATCGCGACCTTTCGCTTTTCATTGACGTCCACCAGCGTTTCCACCAACCGGATCGGCGCTTTTGCCTCGATGGCGAGCTTCGTCAGCGCCAAAGTATCCTTGGGAAAGCACGAGCCGCCGAAACCCGGCCCGGGGTTCAGGAACTTTGCCCCGATGCGGTCGTCGAGGCCAATGCCGCGCGAAACGTCCATCACGTCGGCGTCGAGGCTTTCGCAAAGATCGGCGATCTCGTTGATGAACGTCACCTTCATTGCCAGGAACACGTTGGCGGCGTACTTGATCATCTCCGAACTACGCCGCGATGTGTACACCATCTGTCCGCCCGCCCGCTCGATCGGCTGGTAGATGTCGCGCATGACCTCGCGCGCGCGCTCGTCCTCGACGCCGATCACCACGCGATCGGGCTCTTTGAAGTCCTCGATCGCGGCGCCCTCGCGCAGGAATTCGGGATTGGACACGACTGCGAAACGATCGCGCGGCACGCGTTCAGCGATGATGCGCTCCACCTCGTCGCCCGCGCCGATCGGCACGGTCGACTTGACCACGACGACGACGAAATCCTCGACGATGTCAGCGATGGCGCGCGCCGCGTCATGAACGAAGCGCATGTCGGCGGACCCGACTTCGGCAAGCGACGGCGTTCCGACCGCGATGAAAATCGCCTTCGCTCCGCGTCCGGCCTCCTCGAGGCTGGTCGTGAACAAGAGGCGTCCTGCACCGTGATTCGCCAGCACCAGTTCGCTGAGGCCCGGCTCGTAAATCGGAACGCTCCCGGCGCGCAACGCGGCGATCTTGCGGTGATCCGTGTCGACGCAGAGGACTTCGTGTCCGAAATCCGCCATGCAGGCTCCCGACACCAGCCCAACATAACCTGCGCCGATCATTACAATTCGCATCGAATGGAGCCCCACCAATTCGCCGCCGCCACAGCGGCGTCAATACATAGCTCATTTTCGTGGGGCGCCAACGACGATGTGCCTTTGAGAAGCTCCGGATTGCCGTTTGGCCCGGTCCAGAGTTCCTGGCGAACCCGCAATTGGCTTTGCCACTGGTCCTCATGGTCGAAATAGGCAGACCAATAGCGGCGGAGCGACGTCCCACAAGTGCGAAGACACAGCGTTCACGTTCTCTTCATCATGAGTTCACAAACACAGCGTCCGCCTTTCCGAATTTGTTTTCCTGGCAGACGCCAGAACAATTGACCTCTGGGAATCCAAATTCCCGGTGTTGCGCGGGTTGCGCCCTTGCCTGCGAAGGGTTACACTGTTGCCTGGATTTTGTCGCCTTTGTCCGCGGTTGACGGAGCGTCTCTGTTGCGCCGCTGCGTCAATGAAAGGAAAGTCGAAGGTTCGGCTAAAGCAAATAATAAGAGTTCTGTTGCTGAATGGAGTCCATGGGCATGAGAATGTCTCACGCCGGCACGGTTCAGGTTCCCCTCCGCAAGAGCAATTTCTGTGGAGAAAGAAAGCCGGACGATCATGGGGCGCAGGGCGCGCTGAGTTGCCGACCCCGTCGCGACCGGGCGGCTTGGCGCGGGGGGAGGGATCGGAACTATGCTCAACCTGCTGAAAACCTTGGGCCAATTTGGGTCCTTTCACCCACCTTCGTCGCCGCGATTGGCGCCGCAAGGTCTCCCGTCAGCTTACGGCTCGGGTCCTTTCTGTCGCCGAGCTCGGTTGACACGCCAGAATTGTTTGCTTACCCGGAAAGCACGGCCCAGTTGCATCGCAAGCCCGGCGCCCGTTGAGCCTCGAGAGCGGGTCGGTCGGCGAAGCAAGTACGACAATATTCTGTTGAGAATACAGTCTTCCGTCGTGAATTTGGGAGGGACTGCTGTCGTCTAGGGCCTATTGCATCGCGGCCGCCGTCGCCTTCCTGATCGCGGGTTCGGGAACGGCGTCCGCGGAAGGCGAAGACATCGGGCAGCCGCCGGCGGCGTTCCCGGATGGCGGTGTCGCGCTGGGCCCTGGCCTGTTTCGCGACGGGGATGGGTTCGGGACGTCGAGGGGCGATTTTACGTTGCTCAGCGTTGGCGGGACAGTCGTTTCCTCGCTTGGATCCGACAACGGACCCGAGGGCCAAGACGGCGGCGGACCTTTGCCCACATTCGACGAATTGACTGCGGATTATTCTTCAAGCACGGACGGCGGTCTTTTTCCTCCGACGGTGAACGGCTCCGAGTTCTCAACTCATGGATCATGAATAATGATCCGACGCTTTTCGGCGACAGCGATCATGTCGGCGGCTTCTCCGTCAAGGCATCCGGATTATGGTTGCTCCTTCCCTCGAATCCTTCAGAGGATCGGCCTGGGAGAGGAGGCTCGAATTGCTCGAGCGACGGTTCAATAGCCGGCGTCGGCCGATGTGAGATGGAAGGAGATCTGAGCTTCCTCATCACGACGAGCACAGGCGCCGGGCCAGACGGCGCCGATCAGTCCGGGCTTCAGAGTTTGAACCTTGCGGGACCGAACGCGCCCTTTGGCGGAAGTTTTTTGAGCGGAAATTATCTGAACGCGCAGCAAATCTTTGAAATGATAGCCGCACAGAACAGCTTCGCCATGACCTGGCAATGGGGCACGACGCAGGGGACCTTTCCGCCCCCGTGCGTCGCTTGCGACGCAACCTCGCCCGTCGTCGACGGCGCTTTTGCTCCGGCGTCCGACTTTGTAATCCGGGGCGGGAGCCTGAGTTCCGACACGCCTCCGGATCCGCCCGGTGGCGGCTCGCTCGCGAATATCGGTAACGCGCAACCCGCGATAGCGGTCCCGGAAATTCCGCCGCCCGCGATGCTGCTGATCGGCTTCGCCGGATTGGCGCTCATCGGCAGGCGTCGTCTTTCGTCGAAGTCCCAGCCGATGGCCAATCCCTAAAAGAGGGGTCGGATGGAGGAAAAGGGGCTTCGTTAGGCCGCGACGCTACCGCGAGGGCGCGGTCGCCAAGATGGTGTCCGCTCAGATCGCCCAGGCCCAGCGGCTGGCGCCGCATGCAAGAGGATTTCGGCCGGACGATCCTGATGGGCGTGATGCCGAGGAGCCGCAAGGGCACGCGCTGGGACGAGATCCTGTTCGTGCTGGTCGCCTACCGGCTGATTGCGCCCGCCAGCGAGTGGTTCCTACACCGCGAATGGTTCAGCAAGAGCGCGCTCGCCGACCTCATCGGCGGCGACTTCGGCCTCGCCGAAGCCCACAAGCTCTCTGCCTGCCATGACCTTCTGCTCGCCCACAAGCAAGCCCTGTTCACCCATATTGTCGACCGCTGGCGCGACCTCTTCAACGCCCGCTTCGACGTGCTGCTCGAGGCGCAGCACGGCAAGGCCCGGCGCGTCTTCGTGATGGACCGCGGCATCCCCACGGAAGCCGTGCTCGCCGAGATGCGCCAATCCGACCCGCCGGTGCAATATCTGGTCGGAACGCCGAAAGGGCGGCTGAGCCGGCTCGAGCGCGACCTCCTCGACAAGCCTTGGCGTGGGGCCAGACCCGGTGTGCGGGTCAAGCTCCTGGCGCAGGGCGAGCGGATCTACGTGCTCGCCCACAGCGCCGACCGCTCGACCAAGCGCGGCATGCGCCGGCGTCAGCTCAAATGGCTCATGGCGCGCCTCAAGCAGGTCAAGGCGATGACGCTCACCTGCGAGGCGCTGCTCATGAAGCTCGGCGCAGCCCGCCACAAGGCGCCGGCCGCCTGGCGCCTCATCGATGTTCGGCTCGGCGACGCCGACGCCTCATTCACCTACGCCCTCAATCGCGATAAGCTGCGCCAGGCGCGCCGCCGCGAGGGGCGCTATCTCTTGCGCACCAATCTGGGCGTTGATCTCGAGGACGCGGTTCTTGTACCGTGAAACATCGACGATCAATCCGTCGGTCAACGATTGCCCGTTGGTTGCCGTTCCGCCGCCACGCGCCGCGAGCACAACGTCTTGGTATCGTGCGTCATTGCTAAGTTTCGCTATGTGCGCCAAGTCTATGATCCCACGGGGATAGTCGCGCGGGTGAAGGGCATCTATCCGGATGCGCCGGCGGCATCTTCGTGATGACTGCTCGTACGGAAGGCTCCCGCTCAAACGTCCGGCTGTTTGCGCTCGACGAACACGGTTCAAGTTTCAAGAACTTGACGACAATCCAGGCCCCACCATGCCGCGGCACTCGCCGAACCCGATCGGGGCAAAGCCGTCCCGCTGCGCCCGAGCAAAAAGAAAAACCTCGTCTCCGTCCTCCAGGAATCGTCGCTCTTCCCCGGTCCGCAAGACCACCGGCGCTCGTCCACCGAGCGTGGTTTCCAGCATGCTGCCGCAGCCGTCCAGGTCGGGGCCCGAGATCGTGCCTGTGCCGAACAGGTCTCCCGCCCGCAGGTTGCAGCCTCCAGATGTGTGGTGAGCGACCAACTGCGCTGGCGTCCAGTACATATGTCGCGCGTTGCTCAGCGACAGACGCTGCGGCGCGAGGCCCTGCATCCGCATCGCCGCGGTGGACAGCGAGACGGTGAGCTCAACCTCTATCGCGCCTTCTCGTTGGTCGTCCGGATCAAGGAGATACGGAAGAGGAGCGGGATCGCCGCCTGGTCGCAGCGACTGCGGGACCCGGAAGGGCGCCAAGGCCTCCGGCGTGATGATCCAGCACGAAGTGGTGGACACGAAGTTCTTCGACAGGAAAGGGCCGAGCGGCTGGTACTCCCAGGCCTGAATGTCGCGGGCCGACCAGTCGTTGAACAGGCTGTATCCAGCAATGTGCTTCGACGCCTGCGAGATTGGGATCGGTTCGCCGGCCTTGTTGCCCGGGCCGATCCAGATACCGAGCTCCAGCTCGTAGTCTAACCGCTGGCTCGGACCGAACGACGGCGCATCCGCGCCATGCAGCCTCGTCTGTCCATTTGGGCGATGCACCGGCGCGCCCGACGGCCGCACCGAGGATGCCCGGCCGTGATAGCCGATCGGGATGTGCTTGTAGTTGGGCAGTAGCGGGTTGTCCGGCCGGAACTGCTTTCCGATGTTCGTTGCGTGGTGAATGCCGACGTAGAAATCCGTGTAATCGCCAATTGCACACGGCAGCTGTAGCGCGCAGCCTGACGCCGGATGGAGCGCAGGCTCTACAGCGCCGCGAAAGCTGTCGTCGGTTAGCAGCTCCGATAGCCTCCGGCGCAACGCGCGGCGGGGACCCTCCCCAAGCGCCAGCAGGTCATTGAGCGTCGGGCCGCTTGCGGCGGCGGTCTCGCCGGCCTCGCCTCTTAGGAGCCCCGTCGCATGCAGCGCCGGCAGGTCGACGATGAAGTCGCCGATGGCCACCCCCGCGCGAGGCTCGTCATTCTGGGGCGAGAAAATACCGAGCGGCAGGTTCTGCACCGGGAAGTCGCTATGCCCGTTGGCGCCCTCGACCCAGCTTCGTCGGGCGAGATCGTGGGTCTCGTCGAGAGCGCTTATCGTGTTCATCGCCGGTTCGGGTCGAAACGCTTGGTCAGCTTGGCGCCGTAGGCGCCATAACCGCCCTGTCGCTGCTCGATATTGGCCGCGAACGCCGTCACGCGCTGGGGAAATCGCGTTTCGAACATGAACGCCATTGTGCCTTCCAATTTTTGCGGAGCGAGGGTCGAGTTGCTCGCTCCCTCGAACGCATCGCGGTCGGGACCATGCGGCAGCATTGTGTTGTGCAGGGAGAACCCGCCCGGCACGAATCCTTGCGGCTTCGCATCGTAGGCGCCGTAGATCAGGCCCATGAACTCGCTCATGACATTCATGTGATACCACGGCGGACGGAACGTATTCTCCGCCACCAGCCAACGGTCGGGGAAGATGACGAAGTCGATGTTCGCCGTGCCCGGCGTCTCCGACGGTGACGTGAGCGTCGTAAAGATACTCGGATCGGCGTGGTCGAACAGCAATGGGCCGACAGGCGAGAAACGTCGCAGATCGTATTTATACGGCGCATAGTTGCCGTGCCAGGCGACCACATCCAGAGGCGAGTGGTCGAGTTCTGTCTCCCACAGATCGCCGCCCCACTTCACAAACAGGCGCGACGGTGCGTCGTGATCCTCATAAGCAGCCACCGGCGTCAGAAAGTCGCGTGGATTGGCGAGGCAGTTCGCGCCAATCGGTCCGCGCTCGGGCAGCGCGAAGGCGCCGCCATAGTTCTCGCACAGATAGCCGCGGGCCGGGCCGGCCGGCAGCTCCACGCGGACCTTCACGCCGCGAGGCAACACGGCGATTTCTCCGGGGGCGATGTCGATGATGCCGAATTCGGTCCAGAGCCGCAGCGCGCCTTGCTGCGGAACGAACAGAAGCTCGCCGTCCGCGTCATAGAAATACTCGTCCGCCATCGAGCGCGTGACGAGATAGACATGTGCGGCCATGCCCGAGTGCGCGCCAGCGTCACCAGCCGTCGTGATGGTGTGCACGCCCTGCAGGAAGGTCTGCGCCCGATCCGGCAGCGGCAAGGGATCCCAGCGCATCGGCGCCGGCGGCAAGCTCAGCTCGTTGCACGGCGCTGTGCGCCACAATCCCGCATCGGCCCCCCGGAAGCTGCCCCAGTGAGCTACCGTCGGCCGGATGCGATAGAGCCATGACCGCTCGTTGCTCGTCCGCGGTGCGGTGAAGGGCGATCCGCTCAGTTGCTCGGCGTATAGGCCGTACGCGCAGCGCTGCGGCGAGTTACGACCGATCGGCAGCGCGCCGGGCAGCGCCTCGGTTTCGAAGCCATTGCCAAACCCCGACAGATACCCGGCGGTGGCATCGGCGATCGAGCCGTATCGTGGAGACAGTACGTTCATGGGTCCGTTCTCCTGTCCTGCATCACGTCATTGCGCTGACGGGGGCGTCGACACGCCCACATGCACGCCGCCGTCCGCCGCCGCCAGCAGGTTCACCCTGATCAGTCCCCGCCCACCGCACGGGCCCGACAGGGCCCTTCCGTCCGACACGGCGAACTCGGCGCCGTGGTTGGAACAGCGCAGTCTGGACCCGTCGGCGCTCAGCACCCGCTCGCCGCGATAGGTCAGCGGCAAATACTGGTGCGGGCACACATTCAAATACGCGCGCAGCTCATCGCCCCGCCGCACCACGAGCAGCGCCGCCTCCCGCCCTCCTGTCTGATAGGCCGACGGTGTCGCGCACCCGTCTGGAAAGTCCCCGAGGCGACCGAGCAGCGGACCGGTCATTGCGCCACCCGTTTCAGCACCCCCCGGCGCAGTTGGTCCTCCTCGATCGAGACGAATAGCGCGCGGAAGTTGCCTTCCCCGAAGCCCTCGTCGCCCTTGCGCTGGATGAACTCAAAGAAGATCGGTCCGATCGCATTGGCGGAGAAGACTTGCAACAGGACCTTGGTCATCTTGCCTTCCTTGTCGCCGAGCGCGATCGCGCCCTCGCCGTCGAGCAGAATGCCGTTCTTCTCGAGTTGGGCGACGTCCTCGCCGTGGCCTGGCACACGCTCGTCGATCCGCTCGTAGTACGTTGCCGGCGGAGACGGCATGAACCGCAGACCGCGCGCACGCAGCGACTCCACAGTTGCGTAGATGTCGCGGCAGCCGCATGCCATGTGCTGAATGCCTTCGCCGTTATATTGGTGCAGATATTCCTCGATCTGGCTGTTCTCGTCCGCCAACTCGTTGATCGGAATGCGTATCTTGCCGTCGGGGCTGGTTAGCGCGCGCGAGAAGAGACCGGTGTACTCGCCCTTGATGTCGAAGTAGCGGATCTCGCGGAAGTTGAAGATACGTTCGTAGAACGCGGTCCACAGATCCATCCGCCCGCGCCCGACATTGTGAGTCAGGTGGTCGAGGTAGTAGAGGCCCTCGCCTTCAGGCCGCGGATCGCGGGCCCCGGTCCATTCGAACTCGGCGTCGAACGGCGAGCCTTTGGCGCCATAGCGATCGACGAAATAGAGCAGCGAGTCGCCGATACCCTTGATTGCGGGCGCATCCAACGCCAGCGAGCCGTCCGCTGGGTCGGACGGCACGGCGCCGAGTTCGATCGCGCGACGATAGGCATGATGCGCGTCCACGACGCGGAACGCCATCGACGATGCGCACGGCCCGTGCGCCTTTGCGAAGTTGGTCGCGTGGCTCCCTGGCTCCTGGTTGACCAGATAGTTCACGTCGCCCTGTCGATACAGCGTGATCGCCTTCGTCCGATGCTTCGCCACCTTTTCGAACCCCATTTGCGCGAACAACTCATGCAGGACGGCCGGATCGGGATGCGCGTATTCGACAAAGCCGAATCCGTCAGTACCCGCCGGGTTCAGCGGTGTGATCTGGGCAGGCGGCGCATCGTGAGGGAATGGACCCATGAAGCTTCCTCCATTTGTTGCTTGCCCGGCGGCTCGGGCCAAGAGCTGAGCGAATCTTTGCATCCGCGACCGCCATAGGACAAGCGCTTATTGATGCGTGCAGCGTTCGCAATTGACGGACGCTCGTGTCCATCGCTAGACTGCTGCCAGGATCGATCGCAACGCTCGGTCGACCCTTGAGATCCTACACGGGAGCGACGACAGTGGCGACTCCACCGCCGGATTGGGTCACCATCCGCATCCTCCTCGCCGCCCTCGACCTCGGGAGCATCACGCGCGCTGCCGACCATTGCGGCATCGCGGTCTCGGCTGCGGCAAAGCGCATCCAGTTTCTCGAGAGCGACTGCGGAGTTGCGCTGTTCGAGCGGGGCGCGCGTGGCGTTCGCGCCACGCCGGCGGGCCAAGTGTTCGCGCGCCACGCCCGCGCCATGCTCGACCTTGCGGCGCGGCTGACCAGCGACCTGCAGGCCTTCGCTTCCGGGGGTCTGGGCAGCGTGCGGCTGCACGCCACGCCGTCGCTATTGGCAGGACCCCATCTGGCCGACGCGTTGGCGTCGTTCGCCGTCGCCAGGCCCGGCGTGCGTGTAGAGCTGCAGGAGGACACCAGCCTTGCGATCCTGCTGAGCCTGAGGGACGGCCGCGCCGATCTCGGCCTCATCACGACAGAAGCTCGGGTGCCTTCGGGCCTTGAAGCAAGCATGTGGCGCGAGGACCGGCTGCTGATGGTCGTGCACAAGGGTCATCCGCTGGCCAGCCGCAAGTCGATCGGTTTTGCGGAGGCCTTGGACCAGCCGCTGATCGGGGTGCAGGAAAGCGCCGCGATCACCCTGCTGCTGGATGATGCGGCGCAGCGCCTCGGGCGCACAATCCACTATCACTTCAAAGTCGCCAGCACCGACGCGGCGCGGCGCCTGGTCGCCGCCGGACATGGCGGCACCATCATGCCAGACGGCGTGCTGCGGGGATACGAAGAGGCGCTCGCCCTGCGCGGCATCCCGCTGGCCGACCGGTGGTCGCGGCGCCGGCTGCGTCTGGTGACCCGCCCGACCAACGTATTGCCGCCGCCCGCGCAGCTGTTGCGCGACCATCTGCTCGCCTCCAGACCGGACCGGTAAACCCAAGCGTCCGCAGCCCACGGACGCTGCGCCCACCAATTAGCGCTTCTCCGATCCGGAGCGCGGATGCATTGTCGGAACCGGGAGAGAAATCCGAGGGTTCCGATGTCAGGCGCGACGCAACAATCCACGGTCATCGTGCGCGAGGTCGGTCCCCGCGACGGGTTGCAGATGGCGAAGTCGGTAATGCCGACCGAAACCAAGCTGCGCTGGATCGCGGCCATGGCGGAAGCCGGTATCGCGGAGATGGAGGTGGCGAGCTTCGTTCCGCCCGCCGCCATGCCGCAGATGGCCGACGCCGCCGAGGTGACGCGCTCTGTGCGGGCGACGCACCCGCAGCTTCGGGTCGTCGCCCTCGCCCCCAACCTGCGTGGCGCGCAGAACGCGGCCGCCGCCGGCGCGCAGTGCATCATCATGCCGGTCTCCGCCAGTGAAGCGCATAGCCAAGCTAACGTGCGGCGAAGCCAGGCCGACCAGGTCGCCGAGGTGGCCCGCGTGGTGGCCTGGGCGCGCACGCTCGGCGCCAGCGCGCCCAGGATCGAGGGCGGCATTTCCACGGCGTTCGGCTGTTCGCTTCAGGGTGTTGTGCCGGAGCGCGACGTGGTGGCGCTGGCCGTCGCTCTGGCGAAAGCGGGCGCCGACGTGGTCGCGCTTGCTGACACGCTGGGCTACGCAGGGCCGAGCCATGTGCGCCGTCTGGTGCGCGCGGTGCGCGCGGAAGTCGGCGCCGAGCGTTTCGGCAACCTCCACCTGCACGACACGCTCGGCACGGCGCTGGCGAACGCGCTAGCAGCGCTCGATGAAGGCGTGCGCGGTTTCGACGCCGCGCTGGGCGGCCTCGGCGGTTGCCCCTTTGCGCCCGGCTCGGTCGGCAACGCTGCGACAGAGGATCTCGTTTTCCTCCTCGAATCCGAGGGATCTCACACCGGCATCGATCTTCCTCGTCTGCTGGCGGCGCGCCAAGTGCTCCAGTCAGGACTTCCCGGTGAGCGGCTGCACGGTCGTGTGGCCGCCGCCGGCGTGCCGCGAACCTACCGGTTAGCCGTTCCCGGGGCCGCCTGAGACGAGGCCCTTCGCCCGCCAGCAACAATCCACCTGGATCGGAGCCTGTCCATGATCGCCTTCAACGCCGCCGATGCATCCAAAGGCCCGCTCGCGGGCGTGCGCGTGCTGGAGTTCAGCCACATGGTGATGGGGCCAAGTTGCGGCATGGTGCTGGGCGATCTCGGCGCCGACGTCATCAAGATCGAGCCGGCCAAGCAGGGCGACAACACGCGCCGCCTCACGGGTCCGGCGATCGGCTTTTTCCCGGCCTTTAACCGCAACAAGCGCAGTCTGTGCATCGACCTCAAGCGTTCCGAGGGCCTTGCCCTGGTGCGCCGCATGGTCGCCGAGGCCGACGTGGTCTTGGAGAACTTCCGGCCTGGCGCAATGGACAAGCTCGGCCTTGGATTCGCCGCGTTGTCGGCCGGCAATCCGAGGCTGATCTACTGCTCCTGCAAGGGCTTCCTGCCGGGTCCCTACGAGCATCGCGCCGCCCTCGACGAAGTCGTGCAGATGATGGGCGGCCTTGCCTATATGACCGGCATGCTGGGGAAGCCTTTGCGCGCCGGCTCGTCGGTCAACGATATCATGGGCGGGCTGTTCGCGGTCATCGCGATCATGGCCGCGCTACGCGAACGCGAAGCGAGCGGCCTGGGCGGGCTGGTGCAATCGGGCCTGTTCGAGACCAACATGCTGCTGGTTGCGCAGCACATGGCGCGCGCAGCGATCGAGGGGCGCGACCCGCCGCCCTTCGGCGATCCGAACATAGCCAAGCCATGGCCGCTCTACGACGTGTTCGACACCGCTGACGAGGGCGCACAGGTCTTCGTCGCGGTGGTGACAGAAACGCAATGGCGCGGCTTCTGCGAGGCCTTCGGCTTGCAGGACCTGTTGGACGATCCTTCGCTCGCCACGATGGTGCACCTGGCCCAGAATCGGTCGCGCTTCCTGCCGCGCATCGCCGACGTATTTCGCAGCCTTCGCAAGGCGGAGTTGATGGCTCGCTGCGAAGCGCTTGGCCTGCCCTTCGCGCCGATCGCGAAACCCTCGGACCTGTTCGAGGACCCGCATTTGCTGGCCTCGGGAGGCCTGCTGACGATTGACCTGACCGGCGCCGAAAGCGCGCCCGGCGGCAAGCCCATGCAGAAGCGCGCCGGACTGCCCGGCATCCCGGTATCGCTGCGCAATGGCCGCCCCGGCCTGCGCCGGCAGCCGCCGCGCGTGGGCGAGCACAGCTTGGATGTGCTGCGCGAGCTCGGCGTCGCCGACGCGGAGATCGACGCGCTAGTCGCGAGCGGCGCCATCGTCACACCGCAGCTCGCCGTGGCCGAGTAGCGGAAACCGCCCCGCATTGTCGCGACGGCAAGAATCAATCACTGGGAAGGAATGTCTATGAGCGCTGCGTATGAAAGCATTTCGTCGGCGCGGCCGGTACGGGAAGCGGCAGTCAGCCCCGCCATTATCGCTGCACGGATGGATCGTCTGCCGGTCACGCAGAGCCTCGGCTACGCGGCCATCATCGCCATCGCCTACCCGGTCGGGCCGCTGGTCGGCATGACCTTCGCCGACCGGCTCGACCGCGAATGGGTGATCGTCGGCGCGGCCTGGGTCGTCGCCGTGGTCGGCGCCGCGTTCGCCCAGCTTACGTTGCCTGTGCTGCTGATCTTGTGCGGCGTGCTGATCACCATATCCAACACAGTCCTGTCCTACGCCTACCACGCCTACCAGGTGGAGATTTTCCCAGTCCGGATCCGCGCCCGCGCGGCCGGCTTGGCCTATTCGTCCAGCCGCATCGGGGCGATGTCATCGGGCTTCCTGATCGCCTACTTCCTGCGTGCCTTTGGCGCCACCGGGGCGTTCGGCCTGATCACCGCTTGCATGATCGCGGTCATGCTGGTCATCGGAATGTTCGGGCCATCGGGGCGGGACTTGCACGGTATCGAGGCTGCTCACTGAACCCCCCGAAACTCTCGAACCTTCGAGACCCGATGCCTCTTCTGACTCTTGCTCAGTTCCGAGAAACCAAACGCACTGCCTTTCCAGATTGGGAGACGGCTGTGACGATCAGCGTCGATCCCCCGGAGCGTTACGTCGAGCCAGTCGACGTTCGGTATGGCGGGCCCGCCTTCCTGCGCGGTACTGACCCTTCGCGCACGCCTTCAATTTTTGAGGGGTGGTGTGCGAATCAGCTCGCAGGTGATTACTTCTTTATTATGGCCGATGCCTGGGGCACTCTCGTGTACTGCCGGCTCCAGGAGGACGTTGAGAAATTGCTGCGCGCGTTTAAGACCTAAACATGGCGCCGTCTCAACCCATCTTCGCCCGTAGACGAACAGCGGCTCAGCCCGCGATCCTTGCTACTCGGCGTCTGGTTGGTTCTCAGGCGCGGCGGCCGCGAAAGCTGGGTGCGCACGCGCGGCGGCGTCGGTCGCGACGATTCGGGGAAAGGGCTCGAGATCGAGTGCGAAGCGGCGCGCGTTGTAGACTTGTGGCGCCAGGCAAATATCGGCGAGAGTTGGAAAATCCCCGACCGCATACACGCCCGCGGTCTGAGCCAGTCGCGCCTCGATGGCGCCAAAGCCGATCGCGATCCAGTGCCTGTTCCACGCGGCGCGCGTCTCGGCGTCCGCGCCATAGTCGCCGCTTAGCTTCTCCAGCACGCGGAGGTTTCCCACCGGATGGATGTCGCAGGCGATAAGCAGCGCGATCTCACGCGCCTGGGCGCGGGGCCGCGCCTCCCGCGGCAACAAAGGCGGCTCCGGAAAGATCTCGTCCAGATATTCGATAATCGCGAGCGATTGGCTGACGGTGAATCCATCGGGCTCGCGCCAGACAGGCACAAGCCCGGCAGGATTGAGCGCGCGATGCGGGGGATCATTTTGTTCGCCTTTGCGAAGATGAACGAAGGCGTGCTCGGCGGCGACGCCTTTAAGGTTGAGCGCGATCCGGACGCGGTAGGCGGCCGAGGAGCGAAAATATCCGATCAGCCGCCCATCAGCCATCGGCGTCCTCCGCGTTCCCGGCGAAGTTCCCCGCTCCCAAGGCACAGGAAAGATTTTGCCGACTGGTCCAAACCTATACGACACCATTCCCCTTTGGCCCAGCTGGTCAGAAGTCACGGCGCCGTCATCCTCGAGAAACCGGGCGCTCGGCGCGCGGGATGGCATGCTTTTTGCGACCGCGTTGTTGGTCTTCGATCCGTTCGGGCCGAGGCCGTTGATGAATGGCAGCGGGCATGGGCCCCGCTTCGGCCTTCCTGCTCTATATCGGCTTCATGGTCTCGTTCGGCGGCCTCGTCTGCGCCGCCGCGGTGATGTTCCCGCCGGAGGACGACGAGCCGGCGCGCGGAGGCTTGCGGGGAACGTGGCGCCAGCGAATTGACGCCGGCTCGCCTATGCGAGCGTTTCGAAGCGGGGGTAGTCTCCTGCCGGTTCAGGAGGACCGCCCGTGAACCGGTCTCTCAAAAATGCTACGCAACTTTCCACGGAAACGGAACTTTGCCCCCCAGAAACCGGAGGCGGGCGCCGCCGCCGCAGGCCGAAAATTCTCAATCTCCTTGGGACCTCTTATGCGCACCCCCGTGCGCAAGGGCCGGATATGTCGTGGATATTCAGACAGACTGAAAATCGCGCCATATCAATTGGTTGGGTGGTGGAGCTGAGGGGATTCGAACCCCTGACCTCTGCAGTGCGATTGCAGCGCTCTCCCATCTGAGCTACAGCCCCGTCGGGCGGGTCTTTACGTGCGCGCCCTTTCGGTGTCAACGGTTTCGGGGCGAAGGGGCGCGCTCGCACTTTGACGATGAGCGGCGAGGCCTCGCGGCTTCAGGAGAATTCATGCGCGCTGTCCTCGACATCATCATGGTCGCCCTCAATCTTTATATCTGGATCGTCATCGCCGGCGCCATTCTCTCCTGGCTGATTGCGTTCGGCGTCGTCAACATCCGCAACGACTTGGTGCGTTCGATCTGGAATCTGTTTCTTGCGCTGACCGAACCGTTCCTGCGGCCGATCCGCAATTTCCTGCCCAACACCGGCGGCGTCGACATTTCGCCGATCATCCTCCTGCTCGGCGTCATGCTGCTCCAGCGGATCATCATCTATTACGTCTATCCCAACGTTTTCTGAAGCCGCCATGACCGACGCGCCCTCATCGATGACCGCGGGCGGCCGCTTCTTCGAGGATTTCAGGATCGGCGAGACGATCCGGCACGCGACGCCGCGGACGATCACCGCCGGCGACGCCTCGCTCTATTCGGCGCTCTACGGCTCGCGTTTCGCCCCACAAAGCGCCGAGACTTTCGCCCGCGCGATCGGCTATCCGTCAAGCCCGATCGACGATCTGCTCGCCTTCCATGTCGTCTTCGGCAAGACGGTGCCCGACGTTTCGCTCAACGCCGTCGCCAACCTCGGCTATGCCGACTGCCGGTTTCTCAAACCCGTCTATCCGGGCGACACGCTCTCGTCCGTCTCCGAGGTGATCGGCCTCAAGGAGAACTCGAACCGGCAGACCGGGGTCCTCCATGTGCGCTCGCGCGGGTTCAACCAGCGCGGCGAGACGGCGATCGAATACGTGCGCTGGGTGATGGTGAGGAAGCGCTCCCACGATGCGCCGGCGCCCGAGGCGCAGACGCCAAAACTTCCCGAGGCGGTCGCCGTCGCCGACCTCGGCGCGGCGTGTCCGGCCATCGACCGCGCCGCCTTCGATGTCGAGCTCAGCGGCTCGCCCTTCCGCTTCGAGGACTATGAGCGGGGCGTCAGAATCGACCATGTCGACGGGATGACCGTCGAGGAGGCCGAGCACATGATCGCGACCCGCCTCTATCAGAACACCGCCAAGGTGCATTTCAATCAGCTGAGCGAGGGCGAGGGGCGGTTCGGCCGCCGGCTCATCTATGGCGGCCACGTCATCTCGCTCGCCCGGGCGCTCAGCTTCAACGGCCTCGCCAACGCGTTCCACATCGCCGCGATCAACGGCGGCCGGCATGTCGCGCCGCTCTTCGCCGGCGACACATTGTTCGCCTGGAGCGAAGTGATCGGAACGGCGGCGCTGCCTGCGCGCGACGACGTCGGCGCTCTGAGGCTGCGCACGATCGCGGCCAAGAACCGCACCTGCGCCGATTTTCCGCTGCGCCACGGCGAGGGCTACGAACCGGGCGTCGTGCTCGACCTCGACTATTGGGCGCTGATCCCGCGCCGGCCTTGACCCATGCGCCTGCCTGCGGACGCTGCGCTGATCGTGATCGACATGCAGGAGGCGATCGACGATCCGCGCTGGGGGCCGCGCAACAATCCCGGGGCCGAGGCGAATATCGCGGCGCTGATCGCCGCCTGGCGCGCGGAAAAGCTGCCGATCATCCATGTCCGGCACGACTCGGTCGAACCGGGCTCTCCCTACGCGCCGGGCTCTCCGGGACATCGGTTCAAGGCTTGCGCCAGGCCGCTCGACGGCGAACCTGTCGTTGCAAAGACCGCCAACAGCGCCTTCATCGGCGCCGCTCTCGAGAGCATGCTCGACGAGCTCGGCGCGACGACGCTGGTCATTTGCGGCGTCCTGACCTCGAATTCGCTTGAAGCCACGGCGCGCCACGCCGGCAATCTCGGCTATCAGACCTACGTCGTCGCCGACGCCTCATGGGCGGTCGACAAGGTCGATCTCCGGGGCAGGCGCTGGTCGGCCGACGACGTCCACGCGCTGTCGCTCGCGCATCTGCAGGGCGAATACGCAACCGTCGTCGATACGGCGATGACGCTGGGGGCGGCGGCCACGGCGAAAGCGCGCCAGCGCTGGCGGGTGGAGCGAGCCCGCGGCGGCTAAAGGCAGGTTTCGATCAGGTGGAATCGTTTATCCTTGCCGTCACCCGCGGGCTCGCGTGTCCGAGGTCGCGAACCTGAAGGTGTCCGACATCGACAGTCAGCGCATGACGCTCGGGGTCGATTAGGGCAAGGGGCCGCGGGATCGCTACGCGATGCTCTCGCCGCAACTGCTCGAACTGTTGCGCGACTGGCGGCAGGCGGCGCGGCCGCTCGAGCGCCTCGAGCCACTTTGCAAGCTAGGGAATGGTTCGACGCGCCGGCGCCGCCCGTCTTTGCGAGCTTTCGAGACTCGGCGAGCGGTGTTCCTTTTCCTGATGAACGCGGCAGGGCCGTGCTTCTGCTAAACGCGAGGGCCGCTCCGCGAAAATTCTAGAATGAAGGCTCCAACTCTTGAGAAAGCGCGATTGCGCGTTGCTTTAATCGATCGCGTATCACCCCTATCCGCTTTCGGCGATCAATCCACGATATCGCGCCGCGTAAGCGCGACTTCAAACCTGCTTGCCTCCAGTTGCTGAGCATTGGGAGGCAGGGCGCTTCGTTCCCCGTCGGAACTCCATATATCCGAAAATAGTCAGCGAAATTAGCAGCGTTTTCATCCACGTTCAATAGAGTTTCGACAGGAGCCCCTTCAGCGTAAATCACGTCATGACTTTCGAGCTTGATATGGAAGAACTCCAGCTCGTTCAATTCGCTCGCCTCGCAGAGGGTAATCGTCGTTTCATTGACGAGATATTGTGCTGACACAAGCACGTCGTCGATGAACACACCGTGGGCTTGCGTCACATAAAGATCGGCTTGTGGAATGTTGGGTGCGAGAGCCGACCTGGCGACGCGGATGGGGCGCACGTCCTTCGGCCAGGACTTTGACGGATCACTCTTCCTGAATGAATAGCGCCCAATCCACTGAATGGGTCGTACTCCCCCGAAAACCGTAGGCAACAAATCGCCGATAGCCAAGTCTTCAATTCTACGATCGCCGTCGGCAGTTAGAATCGTCGTGCCTCTTAAGAAGCAAGCGGGGCCTCCCGGGCCTCCTGGCCCCCCCGGACCTGGACCCCCCGGGCCTCCTGGCCCTCCCGGACCTCCTGGACCACCCGGGCCTCCTGGCCCCCCCGGACCTCCTGGACCACCCGGGCCTCCCGGACCTGCCAATGCGCTCTTTGCTGAGGCGAGAGTCGCGACAAGGGTCGACGCTGTGATCGCGCCCGTCTTCAGCATGTTGCGTCGGGTACGCCCCACCTTCGCGTTCAAGTCTTGAGTGTCACTGCTCATCGTGAAGTTCCCATTTTTCTGCACGGAAGACGGAATTTCGCGTTTCCCCGCAACACGCTGTGCATGATCCGTTCACGTTGTCAATTACCACTTTCAGCTATCGATCGCGCCCCTGCTCGACCTCGAGCGGATGAGACCCTTATCCTTTTCGTGGTTCCGTGGATCGAGATGCGCCGAACGCCGGCGTGGTTAGGGCGAGGCCAGCCGTCGCAACGCCGCTGGCGATCAGCGCGCGCCGGGACGGCTCCGAAGTCTGTTGCTTCATCGCGCCGATAATGTCTTTTTGGGTGCTCATCGCATTCCCACTGTTCGCCCGGAGCCTCGTTCCGATTTGCAAGGGTTAGGGGAATTCAACTGTCCTGCCATCGAATGGCGTGGCCGTTTCTGCGATCAGTCTCGTCGCGACGACAAAGGCGATCAGCGCGCCGACGGCGCACAGCAGCATTGCCGTAATGAAGGGGGTAAGGGTGGCGTCATACGCGAGCCCCAAAGCTGTGCCGCTGACGCCAGCGAAGGCGTACTGCAGGACACCCAGCAACGAGGAGACTGACCCGGCTTGGCGGGCGGGCGCGCTCTTCATAACGAGCGCGAAGCCATTCCCGATCACGAGCATCAGGCTCGCCATGGCAAGGAAAATCAAGGCGCCGGCCACGTAGAACTCCGGCCCCCATAGCAAGGGTGGCGATAAGGAGCGCGACGCAGCAGGCGGCGTGCAGCAGAAGTCCAAAAACCAGAATCTGGCGTTCCGTCCAGCGGCTCAACAGTAGCACGTTGATCTGGCCGCCAATCACCATCCCGACGGCAATGCCGGCGAGCACCAGGCTGTAAATTGCCGGCGATAGGCCGAAATGATCGACGAACACAAACGACGATGAGCCGATATAGGCAAACAGCCCCGCCATGGCGAAAGCGCTTGAAAGGGTCAGCCACGCGAGCCTGCCGCGTCTGAAAAGGCCCGCATAGTCGAGCAAGGTGACGAGGAGGCCCGCAGTCGCACGGCGTGAGGATTCCAGCGTCTCTGGCACGATCTTGAGCAGAGCCACGAGCGATGCAGCGCCAAAGAGCGCTAGGAACCAGAAAATCGCCTGCCACCCCATCGCGGCGACCAAAAGCCCGCCAATAGGCGGCGCAACGATCGGTGCGATCATCATGACCTGTAACAACGCCGAAAACAGTTTCGCTACCTCGCGTCCTTGATAGCGATCGGTGATAATCGCTCGTGGAATGACCAGCCCGGCTGCCGCGCCAAGGCCCTGAAGCGCTCTTGCGACCATGAACATCGCCATGTTCTGCGAAAGAGCCGCGAGGACCGACGCCAGAACAAACAACAAAATTCCAAATGCGAGCGGTCCGCGTCGGCCGAACCGATCGGTCACGGGTCCGTAGAAAAGTTGTCCGATAGCGGCTCCGCCGACGAACACGGAGAGAGATGTTTGCATCGTGCCGGGGTTTGCCCCGAGAGAACGTCCGATGTCGCGGAAGCCCGGCAGATACAGGTCGATCGCCATCGCATCGAAGGCGGTGATGACACCTAGAACCACAATCAGCGGCAGCGTACGGGTGGGGTGTCCGTCGGAATTCATGCAGTCCTCGCGGCAAATTGGGAGACCAGCTTCCACGGCGCACACCGGCGTGGTAATCAGACTGATCAGTCGAAAATGGTTATGCGACTGATCAGTCGGAAAAGCAAGGGGCTAGGTTTGACGCGGAAAAAGGAAATTGATCGGGATCGGATTCTGGATGCCGCCGAGCGTGTGATCCTCGAATCCGGAGGCCGAAATTTCACGCTCGATGCCGTCGCCGAGCGTGCGGGGATCAGCAAGGGCGGTCTCGTCTACAGCTTCGCGACCAAGGATGGATTAGTCCGCGCGGCGTTAGAGCGGGAAGTAACCCGCTTTCAAGAAGCGGTGCGCCAGCGGCTTGGCGGCAGGCCGGTTGGGCCTTTCGAATTGGTTCTAGCCCACATCGACGAAGCGCTCGATGAGGACGACGCTGCGACGCGCAAGGCGGCTTTTCTCGTAACCGCGTTGGTGCACGCCCCCGATATGATGGAACCGGCACGACGGTATTATCGCGCGCTGCTCGATCCGCTCCTGTCTGATTCCGGCGCCGCCCATGGCGTTCGTCACGCCCTGCTTGCCGTTGAGGGAATTTTCCTGCTCCGAGGTTTAGGCTTCGTCGAGGTTTCGGCGGAGGAGCACAAATCCGTCCTGCTGCACGCGCGAGCCATCGTCGCCGGGGTGCTGGCCGGACGTTAAGCGCCATGAGGCCGAACATCCGAGTTAGGTCGGAAGCCGCCCCTGCGCGGTGCATAATTCTACTTTTGAAACAGCGATTGTTGCCTTCGGGCCGATTTCCCCGTTTGCCGCGGCGTCTGCGAACGGCCGCTTCTTGCGCGCAAAGCGGCCGAACAGATCAGCGAGCAGTTCGCCGCCTTTTTCGGATCTCGCACCCCGTTCAAGCGAAGGAAGCGAGTCGGGTGCGGGATCGGCGCGTAAGCTGGCGAGGGAAAAGGGAGGAGCTCGCCTTCGCCCTACGGCCGCGATTCCAGCCTTTCGATCGTTCGCGCAACTGACGTCTGTTTGCCTCGCGCGATCGCGAGCTGCTCGCCGATGGAGGCGAGTTGGCGGTGGCGCAGCGGGTTCTTGCGAAGCCCCTCGTCCCAGTCGATGATCGTCGACAGTTCCCGGCTCGCCCTCTCAAGGATATTGATGATGCCTTGGGTCTCGTCGAGGTCGTGATGAAGGTCTTCCAACGACAGTTTGCGCATGGACCAACTCCGCACCCACGCGGCCTCCTTCGCGGAGCTGCGGACGCGCTCCCTCGACGAAGACCCGCTTGATGATGTTAACGCCGACCTCGCCCCGTCCTCCGAATGGGCCCAAATTCTCGGTCGGGCTTCCGCGAGGCGATAGTCATTTCTACGTAAGCCCATTATGCGGCAAATCTTTGTCGGTTGCGGGCGCGACGAAAGCGGCGCGGCTTTCAGATCAATTCAATTGCGGTTACCAACGTAACCTCAGTGCACGGCAAATTCAGCTGCGCGATTGGCTTCCGAAAAATCTTACCATGGGAAAATATAATCGCGCCGTCACCTTACAATGACCCAAGCTAATACCCAAATAACGTTTGCGTAGGCCACGAGGCTGCGTTACGGAAGATTCGGCCCCAAGGCGGATCGTTCGCATGTCGCTCAAACAGAGAGGTCATGCTATGCGTACATTTGATTTTGCTCCCTTCTATCGTTCCACCGTCGGTTTTGATCAGCTGTTCTCAATGCTGGACCAAGTCAGCGGCGCGGAAAGCGCTCAGGCGCCAGGCTATCCTCCCTATAATATCAAACGTTCGGGCGAGAACGCCTACAACATCTCGGTGGCAGTCGCCGGCTTCGCCGGCGCTGATCTTTCCATCGAGGTGAAGGAGAACGTGCTAACGATCCGCGGCGCCAAGCAGAGCAGCGGTGAGGAGGAGAGCGACCTGATCTACCAGGGCATCGCCGAGCGGAATTTCGAACGTAAGTTCCAGCTCGCCGACCATGTCCAGATCAAGGGCGCGAGCCTGGAGAACGGGCTTCTGCAGGTCGACCTCTTGCGCGTCGTCCCAGAGGCGATGAAGCCCCGGGCGATTCCGATAACGACCGCCAAGAAGGCCGCCCTTGAGGGCAAGGCGGCCAAGATCGCGGCGTGAGAGTTTGACGATTGAGGAGCGCCCCGGTTCTCGGGGCGCTTTCGTTAGGCGTTGCTGGGGCTACCCAGGGCAACGAGTCCAGGTTAACAAAAGCGCGCCGGTCGGCGTGGAATGAGTCCTGCAGGTTGCATCGCGCATTCAGGAGACTCGCAGGACGTGCAATTCAGCGGTCTCGATGGCGCGTATACGAAATCCGTCGCCGCGAAGAGAAGCGCGTATGGCGCTTTTCTCACTCGTTGTTAACCTGAGTTCGGAGCCCTGGGGGCTACCTATCTCTAGTTGACAAACCATGGCGAAGACGTAATATTGTCTCCTCTGGAGAAGAGATTATGAGCGGCACAATTCCCATGCGAATAAAAGGAAATCCAGCTGTTCACGTTTCAGAACATTATCGATCCGAGACGGTCATCAATTGCGGTAAGTGCGGGCATACCGCGACGTGGGAGAAATTCTTCAGCGAGAACGAAGGGAAGTCGAGGACCGAGACTTCGGGGCGCGCATCGTAGTCTTGGGCTTAGCCCCGACGCCTTTTGGTCTATTGCGGATCCTGGCCAACCCAGCCTCAAAGCGTTCCATCTTCCACAGTAACCTTTTGGGAGCAAGTCAACCGCGCGTCGCACAAGCGAGCCGCCTGACGCGATTGATCTGCCTCGCAAAGTGAAATGAGCCGTCCCTTGTCCTCGTCCCACAGCGCCAATCCGACACAGGCGAAGCTCTCCCACAGACTGAGCCGGCCGACCTCGCCGAGCGCAGGATGGTTCCGCAAGACCTCCGGAAGCCGATAGAAGGGAATGCCGCTCGAAAGGTGATGCACGTGATGCACGCCGATATTGGCGGAGAACCAGCGCAGCGGCGGCGGCAGGCGGTAATGCGAACTGCCGTGCAACGCCGCCTCGGGCTGGCTCCAGTCGGCCGCTGCGCGCCACGTGGTCCCCTCGAACTGATGCTGCACGTAGAACAGCCAGACGCCGGCGGTCGCCGCGAGCACCGTGATTGGCAGAGCGACTGCAAGAAACGGCGCGAGGCCCACGCTCCAGACGAGGAGGCCGGCCGCGAGCAGGATGCCCGCGTTGGTCGTCATCGTGCTGACCCATGGCATGGCGCCCTTGCGCATGAAGCCGAAAGGCAAGCGGTTCTCGATCAGGAAAAGATAGGCCGGGCCGATCCCGAACATCACCAGAGGATGGCGATAGAGCCGGTAGCCGATCCGGCCGCGCCAGTTGCGCGCGAAATATTCGCAAACCGTCAGCGTCTTGATGTCGCCGATGCCGCGCCGTTCGAGATTACCAGACGTTACATGGTGGATCGCATGGCAGCGCCGCCAGTGATCGTAGGGGGTCATCGTCACGATGCCGATCCCCCGGCCGATCCACTCGTTTGCGGCTTTGCTCGGCAGGAATGAGCCGTGCCCGCAATCGTGCTGGATCATGAAGAGGCGAACGAGCAACGCTGCCGCCAGCGGCGCCAGGGCCAGCGAAGGCCAGACCTGGCCATGACGGGCGGCGATGAGCATGGCGGCCCAAAGCGCGACGAAAGGCAGGACGGTGACGGCAAGCTCGAAAACGCCGCGCGCCGCGCTTGCCCGGCGGTAGGGGATGAGCGCGTGCGCCCAGTCGCGCGCCGCCTTCGGGGCGCCATGTATTTCCACCGTCGACATTTCTAGTCCTATGCCCGACACGCGATGCTGGCTCTGGTAATGGATCGACGCGAAGCTCGATGAGAAGCGCCAATTCTATGCGTGCTCAGTGGCGGGCCTGCAATCCAGAAACGCCAAGATTCCCCGCGCACGATCTGCTGATCCTCTCGTCGCGCACGACTTCGAAGCTGAGTCGCTGGCCTTGATCCAGGCTGGCCATTCCTGCGCGTTCGACGGCGCATATGTCGACCAACACGTCAACGCCACCGTCGTCGGGCCTGATGAAACCATAGCCTTAGGGACGTCAAACCATCGGACGGTTCCAATGGTCATTGGCCGTCCTCCCGCGGCCGTCCTCCCGCGCATCAGGCCACGTCCCCGCAGGGAGACTAGCGCGAATGACCGTGACCACCCGCGGTGCGGGGCAGGTACGCGTCCCGTTACCGCAGGTCCTCGCCAGCAAACTCGTTTTTTGAAGACGCCTTGGCTAGCCGAAGTCTAGACAGTTCCGCATAGCCGCGGTGGCGCTCTGCGGCAACCCTCGGAAACTACTCACGTCGTGCTCGCGTCGGCGAGCCTACCTGTGGGTCCCGGCGAACGCTCAACGATACCTGTCCCTCCGAGCGCGCTATCATCGCCCTGCGGTTGGGCAATGACCGGTATTTGCGCGAAGCGGGCGCCGGCGTAAGCAGACCGATGCGTTTTGACCCTAAAGCCCGGCGCAGAGGCGGCTCTGGAGCCAGGCAAGCGCCGCCTCCTGCATTTGAACGTCGAAGCGATGCGGTCCGGGATAGAACTCGCCCGTATAGGCCTCGGGCGCATTGGCCCGGGCGTAGGCCGCCGCAAGGCGTAAATCCGCGTTGCGCATGCCGTCCACGGTGAACAACTCGTCGTCGAGAAGAAACTGGACGAGGAGAGGCGAAGGCGCGGCGCTCGCCGCGAGGTCCGGCCAATCGCCAGCCTCGCTCCATCCGGCCGGAAACAGCATCCACGTGTGCGGCGCGACGCAGTCGCTGAGCAGCCCTTCATAGGTGCTCATCATGCCCACGATAACGCAGGCGGCGAGCTCGTCGGACGTCGCACGCATGAGCGCGGCCCGAAGGCCGCCGCCCGAAAGACCGACGCAGCCGATGCGCTTGGGCTCGACGTCTGTTCGCATTCGCAGGACGTTGAGGGCGACCCGGTCTTCGTCGTCGCCGACGCCTCATGGGCCGTCGACAAGGTCGATCTCCGGGGCAGGCGCTGGCCCGCCGAGGACGTCCACGCGCTGTCGCTCGCGCATCTGCAGGGCGAATACGCAACCGTCGTCGATACGGCAATGACGCTGGAAGCCGCGGCCATGGCGAAAGCGCGCGAGCGCTGGAGGGCGGAACGAGCCCAGGGCGGCGGCTAGGGCGGGTTCGATCAAGTGGAATCACCTTCCTTATCGTCACCTGCGGGCCTGACCCGCGGGTCCATGGATCGCCGGGTCAAGCCAGGTCAAGCCCGGCGATGACGGATCGGGCTGGGTCAACCTGATCGAAACATGCTCCAGGGTCAAAACCCAATCAGCTTGACCGGTTTCGACGTGAATTGCGGACGTAGCCGATGGCCGGTGGCCGTCGCAGTTGGGCGGGTGGCGCCCCTACAGGGGCGGTCATGGACCGACCCATCCCGCGCATTAAGCGGCAAGGCCTCCCGAAGGTGAGCCTCCGGCTCCGCGCCGTCGCGGCTTGCGGCGTGGCCGTCAGTCGAACACGGTCGCCGGATTTGCAACAGATGATGAGCTTCCGTCTCCGCAGCGAAGGAGTCCCGCATGGCCGTGGCGCGGAATCGGCGGTCGCCATCAATCGGGTAAGCCGAGCAAATGTCCCCCTTCAATCATCCGATCCTTGTTCGCCGGGGGTGGCCCGATCTCGAGGACCATCCGAAGCCGAAAACCCGGTTCGAGCTGTAGGCCGCGCCGCAGCGGAGCCTGCGCTTCCTCAACGCGTCCGGCCAAGGCCAAAGCGATCGCCAGCAGGAAGTGAGTGGTGCTCAGCACGGAGTTGGACTGCACCATCTTGCCATAATGTGTCGCTGCGTCATCGAATCGCGATTCGGAGATCGCCACCACTCCCCTCGCCATATGGGCTTGATAGGCCATGACATCAAAAGGGCTGAGCCGCAGCGCGCGATCCGCGCAGGCGAGCGCTTCAGCAGAATGTCCTGCAAGCGCATGGATCAACGTCCCCACATAAAACGCCATGGCGCAGGAGGGATTGAACGCCAGAGCGCGGGCGACCGCACTGACCGCCGTCTCGTTGTCTTTGCCGAGCAGTCTGATGACAAGCCCGGCGATCGCCAGGGCCGCCGCGTCGTCGGTGCCGGTGTCCAGGGCGGCGCGGGCGTGGTTCAGGCCGGATTCCCTTTCTGCCGCGTCGAATCCTCCGCGCATGAAACGCCACTCATGGCACCAAGCGAGCAGCGCGTGAGCGGCGGCATAGGCTGGGTCAAGCTTGAGGGCTTCATCGAGAAAGCCAGCCGCGATCCTGGCGTCTTCGGGCATCTGCGAATATGTGTAGGGAACCGCGCGCAGATAGAGGTCGTAAGCGTCGAGGCTGTCCGGGCGCTTTCGCCTTGACCGATCAATCTCCGACCGCTGGACCCTCGGTTCGACGATGCCGACGACCCGTTCGGTGATGCTGTCCTGCAGGTCGAAGATGTCCTCGACCACGCAGTCATACTTGTCCGCCCAGAGATTGGCGGCTGTCGCGGTTTCGACCAACTGCACATTAATGCGCAACCGATTGCCGGCCTTGCGCACGCCGCCCTCGAGCACGTAGCGCACGCCTAGCTCTCGCCCCACCTGCCGGACGTCCACGGTTTTACCTTTGTAGGTGAAGCTCGAATTGCGGGCGATCACCAAAAGCCATTTGATCCGGGACAGCCCGGTGATGATGTCGTCGGCAATGCCGTCAACGAAATAGTCCTGCTCGCGCTCGCCGCCCATGTTTTCAAATGGCAAGACGGCGATTGAAGGAAGGACAGGCTCCGGCCAGGCCGGTTGCGCGAGCAGGGAATTCGCGGCCGGGCCGGCGACGAATAGCCGATAGCCCACGCGCGGAACCGTCACGATCCATTCGCCTCCGTCCGGCACGGGCCCGAGCGCTTTGCGCAGCGACGCGATCTGCACCGAGAGGTTGCTCTCCTCGACCGCCATGCCCGGCCAGGCGGCATCCATCAACTGCGCTTTGGTCAGCACCTCGCCCGGGTTCTTCAACAGCGCCCCGAGGATCAGGGCGCCTTTCTGCCCTATCGGCGCCAGTTCGCCATCGCGCAGCAACGTTCCGTTTTCGGGATTGAGCCGAAAGGAGCCAAAGGCAAGGCGCTCAACGGGCATCGCGCACTTATAGCGATTTTAGGAAACGTTTCGGGATTTTTTCGGCGACGTTTCGATACCCGAACGCCGCTAAAGCGCACCATCGCCACAGTTTGCTCAAGGGAAAACCGAGCGATCCCAACCAGGAAAACCGCGGTGTTCACGATATATCTCGGCGACGAATTCGTTTCCCCCCGCGACGCGCGCTTTTCCCATCTCCCGGCGCACGCCCGGGAGGCTGCCTATTTCGAACAGTTCAAGCCGGAGAATCTCCGCGAGATTCGGGTTGTCCCGATGGTCACGATCCTCGCCGGAATAACAATTGGTTTCGTGGCGCTTCGCCTGTTCGTCCCGTAGCCGCGCTAGCCCAAGCGACGTTGGATGCCGGCGTCCCGGCTTTGTGTCGATTTGAACCATTCGCAACGCAGTCAGCGAATGTCCGGTATTTCAGCGAAGCGGGCGTCAGCGCAAGCACGCGATTGGGTTTTGACCCTAAAGCCCGGTAGAGAGGCGGCTCTGGAGCCAGGCAAGCGCCGCCTCCTGCATGGGAACGTCGAAGCGATGCGGTCCGGGATAGAACTCGCCCGCATAGGCCCCGGGCGCATTGGCCCGGGCGTAGGCCGCGGCAAGGCGTAAGTCCGCGTTGCGCATGCCGTCGACGGTGAAGAGCTCGTCGTCGAGAAGAAACTGGACGAGGAGAGGCGAAGGCGCGGCGCTCGCCGCGAGGTCCGGCCAATCGCCAGCCTCACTCCACCCGGCCGGAAACAGCATCCACGTGTGCGGCGCGACGCAGTCGCTGAGGAGCCCTTCATAGGTGCTCATCATGCCCACGATGACGCAGGCAGCGAGCTCGTCGGACGTCGCACGCAAGAGCGCGGCCCGGAGGCCGCCCCCCGAAAGACCGACGCAGCCGATGCGCGCCGGCTCGACGTCTGTTTGCTTTCGGAGGACATTGAGGGCGACCCGGTCTTCATGGGCGATCACCGCCGCGAGGCTCGTTCCCAACACGGTGCAGTATTTCGAGACCAGGTGCTCGTGCAGGAGCGCCGCGCCGTTGTAGCGCACGATCTCCGGCCCGGCGTAATCCTGCTCGAGCGTGGCGCCGACCGCTTCGGCGAGCGCGCGATCGCGATCCGGCATGATCTCAAGAGGGAACTTGCGGCTCCCCCAAAGAAACGCGTCGTGCGCGAGCACGACAAATCCCGCCCTGGCGAGAGAGTTGGCATAGGCGCGGCCGCCATAATAGGTCCGCCGGAATTCTGCGAGCGGCGCGGGGCGCCCGTCGGGGCCGTCGGCGATCTTCTCCTTGCCGAAGAACTTGAAATGACCGTGATCGTGCAGGGCGACGACGCCCGGCAATCGGGCGCCGCCGTCGGCGGGTTTGAGGAGGAACCCTTCCGTCCGCGGGCCGAACCCGACGGACCACGAGATCTCTTCCCCGCGGACGCCGTCGGCTGTCCACGCGCGGCCGATGCGGATGTCCTGAGGCTGCTCGTCGGCGATGGTGAAGCGGAGCTTCTCCTTCGCCCTTCGCCGGCTCTCGCCTTGAGCGACGGGCGGCTCACCGAACAGCGGCCGAACCGCCTTTGCAGCCGCAACCAGGCCGCTGAACGGGCCGAGATCTGCGTAGCGAGCGGCTGATGGATCGGTCATGCTGACCTGCTTGACGACTGACGGGTCGAATAAACAGTCATTGTGACGCCGGTTCAATGGCTCGCAGCGCGGGAGACCATGTCAACCGTCGCCGCGTCCTGAATGCGGGGCAAAAGCAAAGCAATACCACAGTATAGATAAAGACGATATCTGTTTCATTAGCTAAAGTCTCGGGCTATATTGAGCCGATATAGAGTATAATTTTGAGTAATAGAAGGTAACTGCACCGGACGATCAAACTGATAGAGCGGCAGATGTTTGGCGTCATCGCCATTCCTTGGCCTGCCATCCTCTCCACCGAGCCGGCAAGGTCCAGCGAACGCGACAGAAAAAGACACCCAAGGCTTTGAAATCGCCCGATCGGCGCCAAAAAGAGGCGCCTGTCCCGGCTGGGCTTCAGCGTCGCCTCAGATCTGGTGAAAGCGGTGGTGCAGTGGCTCCGACGGCGCGCCGGGCGGAAAGGGCTTGGCGAGGAGGTCGGCGCATCGGTCCGCCAGGCCCGTCAGCGCCGCCTCCGTTTCGCCGGCGGCGAGGGGCGGAAGCGCCTCGTCGACCGCCGTCTGCCATTGCTCCGGCGCGACCGCCTTCGCCGCGTCCTCGGCCGGGACGATGCGGATATAGTGCTCGGCGAGCGACACGTAGACGAGCACTCCGCATTGCGAGCGGTCGAGCCCACGCACCACGAATTGCGCCAACGCCGCGCGGTGGCCGGCGGAGCGCTGCGCGCGTTTCGGCACGATGAGCCGCCTGACCCAGGGCACGGATCCGATGACGCCCGCGAGAATGGCGACCAGGAGCTGGGCGATATAGATGCGGTGCGCGGAAAGCTCGGTGAAGAGGAGGAGCGGCAACGGCGTCGCCAGCGCGAGGATGCAGGCGCCGAGCAGGAACTCGGCGTCGCGCGAAATCGAGGCGCTGGTCAAAACGCAAACGATTGGCGCCTGCGTCTTGAGCCGCGCCTCGTCGTAAGCAGCCTCGATCCGCGCCGCCGCCTCCGGGTCGACGATCATCACCAGCCCCCCGAGGCGCCGCCGCCGCCCGATGAGCCCCCGCCGCCGGAAAAGCCCCCGCCTCCGAAACCCCCGCCGCCAAACCCTCCGCCTCTGCCGAATCCGCCGCCCATGCCCATCGGGATGAAAACGACATTGCCGCCGCCGCCGCGGCGGCTGATCCGGCTGATGACGAACATGATGAAGAGGAAGATGAGGAACGGCGCCAGCGTGTCGAGGAGCGTGGCGTCGTGCTCGGGCCGCATCTCGGTCGGCTTCGGCTTCCACTCGGCCGAGTCGGTGGTCAGCGCGGTGATGATGTCGTCGACGCCGCGGGTGACCCCGCCGTCGAAGTCGCCGGCTTTGAAGCGCGGCGCGATGGCGTTGGCGATGATGATGCTCGAGACCGCGTCGGTCAGGGTGCCCTCGAGGCCGTAGCCGACCTCGATCCGAACCTTTCGCTCTTTCGGCGCAATGAGCAGGAGAACGCCGTTGTTCTGCTTGGCTTCGCCAAGCTTCCAGGCGCGGAAGAGCTCGTTGGCGTAGGGCTCGATCTCCTCGCCCTGGAGGGAGGATACGGTCGCCACCACCAGCTGGATGCGCGACTTCTGTTCGAGATCGGCGAGCTTGCGTTCGAGATCCGCGGTCGTGACGGGCGAAAGAATATGCGCCTGATCGACGACGCGGCCGGTGAGCTCGGGGAAGTTCGTCGCCGCGAAAGCCGCGCCGATCAATAGCGCGGCGAAGATGGTTATGACCAGCGCGCGCGGCCAGAAGCGAAGCATCCGGGCGCTCCCGTTAAGGGTCAGAACTTCACCTTCGGCGCGGTCTGCGCTTCCGCTTCGGCTGTGAACGGGACCATCGGCTTGTCGTCGCGGAACACCGTCTGCGCCCAGATCACGCTCGGAAAGGTCCTTAAGGTAGTGTTAAAGTCCTGCACCGCGGCGATGTAATCCCTGCGCGCGACGGCGATGCGGTTCTCGGTGCCCTCGAGCTGCGACTGCAACGCCAGGAAGTTCTGGTTCGACTTGAGGTCGGGATAGTTCTCGCTGACCGCGAGCAGCCGGCCGAGCGCGCCGGAGAGCGCGTTTTGCGCGTCTTGCAGCTGTTTGATCTTTTCCGGGTCGCTGAGGTCATTGGCGTCGACGTGGATCGACGTCGCCTTGGCGCGCGCTTCGGTGACCTGGACGAAGACGTCCTTTTCCTGCTTGGCGTAGCCTTGCACAGTGGCGACGAGATTGGGCACCAGATCGGCGCGGCGCTGATACTGGTTCTGGACTTCCGCCCAGGCCGCCTTGGCCGCCTCCTGCTTGGTCGGAATGACGTTATAGCCGCAGGCCGAAACCGAAATGGCGATCAGCGCAAGAGCCGCGAGCGAACGCAATCGGGAAAAGAATGTCACGGGCAAACCCCTTGGCTGACGCGCCGACGGGCGCAGCGCCCTCCGACGCCGCACAATACAGGCGCCCACTCTCTCGGGCAAAGGGCGCAAAGCGGACGGAAGCCTCTTTTTCGACTCTCCTCGCCACAGGGTTGATTGAGCCGCCGCCTTTCACTAGAAACGCCGACCACTGTCGGCCTGGCGACCCGCCAACCTTCGAACGTTTTCAGCCTTAAACCAGCGTCTTTGAACGCCAGAACCAGGATTTGCGATGCGCGTCTATTACGACCGGGATTCCGACCTCAACCTCATCAAGGGCAAGAAGGTGGCCGTCGTCGGCTACGGCAGCCAGGGCCACGCGCATCTTCTCAACCTGCGTGACAGCGGGGTGAAGGAGATCGCGGTCGCGCTCAAGCCCGGCTCGCCTTCGGCGAAGAAGGCGGAGGCCGAAGGGATCAAGGTGATGGACGTCGCGAGCGCCGCCGAATGGGCGGACGTCGTGATGATGCTGACCCCCGACGAGTTGCAGGCCGACATCTACCGCAACGAGCTCGCCCCCAACATGAAGAGGGGCGCGGCGCTGATGTTCGCCCACGGGCTCAACGTCCACTTCAACCTGATCGAGCCGCGCGCCGATCTCGACGTCCTGATGGTCGCGCCCAAAGGGCCGGGCCATACGGTGCGGTCGGAGTATAAGCGCGGCGGCGGCGTGCCCTGCCTGATCGCGATCCATCAGGACGCGAGCGGCAACGCGCATGATCTCGGCCTTTCCTACGCCTCGGCGATCGGCGGCGGCCGCGCCGGCGTCATCGAGACCACCTTCCGCGAGGAATGCGAGACGGACCTGTTCGGCGAGCAGGTGGTGCTGTGCGGCGGCCTGGTCGAGCTCATCCGCGCCGGCTACGAGACCCTAGTCGACGCGGGCTACGCGCCGGAAATGGCCTATTTCGAATGCCTGCACGAAGTGAAGCTGATCGTCGACCTCATCTACGAGGGCGGCATCGCCAACATGAACTATTCGATCTCGAACACCGCCGAGTACGGCGAGTACGTGAGCGGCCCCCGCATCATTTCGCCGGCGGCGAAGGCGGAGATGAAGCGCGTCCTCGACGACATCCAGTCCGGCAGGTTCGCGCGCGACTGGATGCTGGAGAACCGGGTCAATCAGACCTCGTTCAAGGCGATGCGCGCCCGCGCCAACGCCCATCCGATCGAGGAGGTCGGCGCCAAACTGCGCGCGATGATGCCCTGGATCGGCCAGAACAAGCTGGTCGACAAGGCGAGGAACTAGCGCCGGCCGTCCTCCCTCGCCCCGCTTGCGGGGAGAGGGTTGGGGTGAGGGGCGAGGCGATTGCCCGCTCGCGGACCGAGCGAAAATCCGCCCCGGTTTCCGCTTGCCAGCCCGCGGCGCCTTTGCTAATGGCGGGCGCTCTTGGGCTCGAGGGCCCAGGTTTCGATGGGCGCATAGCTCAGTTGGTAGAGCAGCTGACTCTTAATCAGCGGGTCCAAGGTTCGAGCCCTTGTGCGCCCACCATCGAAACTCCTCGAGAGGACTTCGTTTTCTTTGAATGGCGCTTTTCTGCTGGGTCGCCCCATTGCGGCTCGCGGACCCAAAGCGGACCGACCTTCCGTATGCGCCTCGCAGGGACCCTGGTCCAGCTTGAAGTCGGCCCACCCTTTCGTCCCTCTTTCCCCGCGTTCGCCCTCCGGATTGATGTTATGCTACCCCGTCTGCGAGACCCAAACGGGCCCCTACTTAGCAGGAGAGTGCAATGTCGAACCACTTCACCGGTCTCAGTCTCGGCCCGCCGCTCGGCGATCAACGACTCGACCTCTGTGACCTGTACGCATTCCAGTCGCCGGCCGACAGGAACAGAACCGTCATCATCCTGAATGCAAATCCCAACGCGGACGCGCTTCATCCCGATGCAATCTATCGCGTCAACATCGACAAAGACGGCGATTACCTGACGGACATCGCGTTCAGCTATGTGTTCTCGAAGCCGCAGAACGGCAGGCAGACCGTCAGCGTATTCGCGGCGAAGGGCTCGGAGTCGCACTCGCCCGAAGCGGTCGGGACGAAGATCATCGCCGACGCCGAGGTGTCCTTCGGCGCCCAGCCGAATATCATCAGGTCGGGCCCCTACACGTTTTTCGCCGGCAGCCGCAGCGACGCGTTCTTCTTCGACTTCGACGGAATCAAGAACCTGTTCGACACCCGAGGCAAACGGAACTTCACCGAGCCCCATCTCGGCGGCAAGTCTCCATGGACCGGCGTGGACTCGAATACGCAAGCGAACGTGTTTTCGACCGCGATCGAGCTGCCGACGAGTGAAATTGATCCCAAGCCTGAGATCCACATCTGGGGACGCTGCAGCTTGAGGCGGGACGGCAAGTTGCTTCACGTCGACCGCGCGGGCCACCCGAGCGTCAGCAGCTTCTTCAACACCGATGACACCAAGGAGGAATACAACGCCAGCGAACCCGTCAATGACCGCAAGCGATGGCTCGACCAGTTCGTGCATCTCATGGGGCATACCGGTAACTACACGCGTGAGGAAGCGATTGCCGCGATCGACAAAGAGCGCACGCTTCCCGACGTTCTGAGTTTCGATCCGTCGAAGCCCGCTGAATATCCCAACGGCCGGGTCTTCACTGACGACGTGATCAACTACCGCCTCGCCTTCCTGACCAAAAACGAGTGCCCGCCAACGGGCCTCAAGCCCCATACCGACGTGCTGAGGGAGTTCCCCTACCTGGGCACGCCGCATTCCAAAAAGAGCGGATGAAACCGGCGCCAAACAAATTTCGGATCGCAGTCGGGGCATTTGCCGGACGAGTTGTCGCGACGGCGCAGCACGGCGTCGAATTCTAAAGGTACGCTCGATTCGATTGCTGAATTGAGAGAACCGCGGATGGTAGGATCGCATCGAATTGCGAGATGGGAGCTGATCGTGAATCCGATCGCGTCGCTCGCCGTCCTCGCTCTCGGGACAGGCCTCAGCGAGATTGCGGCGGCTGCGGACGCAGGAATTCCGATCGGCCCACCATCACCAGTGACCGCTAACAACTGGAGCGGCCTCTATCTCGGCGTCAACCTGGGCGGAGCGTGGCAATCCGCGCCGAACTGGACCTACTTCAATCCGAACAACGGCGCGAGATTCTTGTTGACCAGCCCAAGCGATTGGGGCGCGGCCGGCGGTTTGCAAGGCGGTTATAACTGGCAGTCTGGCGCGATCATTCTCGGCGTCGAGGGCGATATCTCGCGGACGTCCCTCAGTCAAACGCGAACCGTGCCCACGATCGGTCCCGGGAGCTTCGCCCGGATGAGCGCTGCCGACGATTGGCTGGCGAGCGTACGCGGCCGCGTCGGCTTCGTCGGCTGGAACAATACGCTGTTCTACGTCTCTGGCGGCGTGGCGTCGGCAAGCATCGAAGACAAAGGGCACATGACGCGCTTCATCGGCGCCGCCGAGTACGTCGCCGACGCCGGATCGATCACGATCGGGGCCGGCTGGGTCGTGGGCGGCGGCGCCGAATGGATGGTCGACCCCCACGTCGTGGTGAGGCTGGAGTATCTCTACTACGACCTCGACAACAATCCGAGCCTGACTGGGCCGATCTCGCCCGGAAACTTCCTTCCGGTTACGTTCACCTGGTCGAACTATCACGTTCAGGTCGTCCGCGCCGGCCTCAGCTATAAGTTCTGAAGCGGGCGTGAAGTCCTCAGGATCCCGAACAAGAACGCGCTCCTCGGCGATCTCAACCGAAGACGAGGTCCAGCGGCGAGTGGACTACCGTGAGAGTGCACTCGATTGCCGCCTCTGCGACCGCTGAGGCGCGGGCCAAAACGGCGAACGGGCTCGAAATCGGGGCGCCGACGAACAGGATGCACTGTCGCCGCAACGTGTCACCGTCACCGACCGCTTAGCCCGCGTCTTCAAAGAGGGGAGTTATCCGCGCCTTCGAACCGGGCGTGAATCAGGCGTTGGATGACGGCGAAAATCAAAGCGGTCGAGAGGCCGAACATCAACATTCCGCACACCGCTTCAAACGGTCCCAGCAGCTTCCATCGTAGCGGCAATACGATCTCGGAACCCGAAGTCGTGTAGCTGCCAGCCGATGAATAAATTGCGGCGCTGATATCGGCGACCGCGCCACATATCTCGAGCACGAACGCCCAAAGCGCGATCTCCGTGAGACGGCGAGCGCAATCAGCGTTGCACTCATGACGAATGTCAGGTTCAGCCAGATCCGCATGCCCAGCACGCCGCGCTGCAAATTGCGGCGCAAAGTCATGACGATGGTGTGAACCACGAAGCCATGAACGAGTATCGTGCCCAAGGTCGCCGCGAGTCCCACAAGCAAGGAACTCAGTATCCCGATGTGGTTCGGCATCATCTCGCCCCGCTGCGAGCCCAAGATGACGCGGTTTGCGCATCATCCTGGGTTTGTTCGATGGTTCGACCGAGTCTACCGACTCTAACGCTCATCGTCCTCTGGCTGGATCGAACCGCAGAATCAGAACACTAGAACCCGTATCCGGCCGACCCGGGCTACCGCCGCAGGAGATGGCGAGCGGCTGTTGACTGTGCAATGACCTCTCTGCTGGCAATGAACGATGGGGCTATGCGAGGATTCCGTCCGAGGCTCAAGGAACAAGACTTAGGACCTCGGGATGGCGGCGGAGTTGGTCTTCAAGGACGAGGCGGCGGCGGAGTACGACCGCGCCTTCGCCCACGTCACCGCGCATTTCATGCCCTTCCTGTTGCGGGCCGCCCATGTCGCACCGGGTATGCACGTCCTTGACATCGCGACGGGCACGGGGCTTTCGGCCGAGGCGGCGCTCGCCGCCGTCGGCCCCAGCGGCCGTGTCATGGCAGCTGATGTCTCGCCGGCCATGGCCGAGAAGGCGCGTGAGCGTCTTGGCAAAGCGCCGAATGCTTCAGTCGCTGTCGAGGATGGACAGGCGCTTTCGTTCGCGGATTCCAGTTTCGATACCGTGCTGTGCAATCTCGGGCTGATGTTCTTCCCCGATCCAGTGCGGGGCCTCTCCGAGTTTCGTCGCGTGCTTCGCCCCGGCGGCCGTGTAGCCGTCTCGGTGAATACCGTCGTCGAACGCTCTTATAACCATCAGATCAACGTCATCGTCGCACGGCATATGCCAGGTTTGGCCGAGGCGGTCACACGCGCTTTCGCGCTCGGCGAGTTGTCCCGGCTGACCTCTCACTTCAATGAGGCTGGCCTGGTGGACATCGAGACCCACACCGTGAGGCACACGTTCGTGCTGCCGTCATTCGATGCCTATTACAGCCCCTTCGAGTGCGGCGGGGCCTCCACTGGCCGGGCGCTCGCGGCGTTGCCGGAGGAGATACGCCGCGCCGTGAGGGATGAAGTGCGCCGCGGCCTTGGCGACAGGGGTGGGCCTATCGAGGCCGAGGCGGAGTATCGGATCGCCAGCGCCCGAAGGTAACCGGGTTTAACGATGACCACAGGGGTTGCGGTGACAGTGCACTCAATTGCCGCGGCGTCTGCGACTGCTGATGCACGGGCTAGAGCAGGACTCGTTGTGGTGGAAACACGACGATCGCCGCGTTAACAAAGGTCAGCGAGGTGGGATTTCGCCTTGCCCGATATCGGCCGCGCGGGATCGCTTTCCGGTCGATGCACCGTTGCGCCCGCAAGCCCTCGTCCTGCTCAGCCATGGCCTGCGGGCTTTTCTGCGCCCTCATGTCAGTCTCCTTGCGCTCGAAGGCGCGCCTCACAAGTCACTGATGTTACACGCCAATGCGCGATACTGCGCTAATCGCGGCGTTGGTCGGCTCCTTTCGTCGACTGACGATTTCTGACAAACCTGTGTTGACATCGACAATGGTCACGTGATAATACGTTGCCTGACGATTTCTGACGAAGTCGCAACCGAAAGGAAACCCTATGACCAAGACCTACATCAAACCGCAGGACGTCGTGTCGCCGAAGGCGTCGGTGAGTGAGCTTTACGTCGAGTTCGACGGCGGCATTTACGACGACAAAAACCCGAACCCCTGGGGCGGTTTCTCCGTCGCTCGGATGCTTTGGGACGGCCACCCTGCGGTGGGGATCCGCTGGAACGGGAACGGGGAATGGGTCGGCACTCCCCAGTCTCGCGGCCTGCCCACTTGGTTCATCCTGCCGGATCCGTTCGGAGGGGTCGTGTTGGACCTAGTTCAGGGGTATCTGAAAGGCGGCGATGGGGCGGCCGAAACCCCTCTCCCCCGGTCACGACTGCTCGATCTGATCAAGTTCGTCAGGTCGGCGTCTGACGAAGACCTGACCGCCATGATCGGGCAGCTCGGCGTTAGGCCCGCCAATCTGGCCGCCTGAGCGCCGACGACCGAACCAAAGAGGGCGCCCCGAGAGGAGCGCCCTCTTTTTTGGGCTTTTGAAGACGGAGAGCCACAAAGTCACTGACGGCGAAGGAGGGCTCCGGTCTCAGCGCCGCTCCCTGCGCAAGTCCACGAGATCGTCAGGCTGGACGTCTAGGCCCCTGACCTTGAGCGCATCGAGCACGAAAGCCCGCATGGTCATGTCCGCCTCGTTCGGCCAGTAAGCCTCGGTTACTACAAATGTAGCGCGACAATCTGGATGGGAAAGCAGCGACAATCAGGATGGCCTTTTGGCGGTCGCGGCGAAGGGATGATTGCCGCGGCGGGACGATAACGCAAGCGCTATTTTGTCTTGAGATGGTCTGATTGTCGCGGCGCGACAATCAGCGTGATCCCTTGATTGTCGCGCGTGTCGGCGGGCGTCCCGCCCCGCGTGCCTGGTCGACGGCTTCCTTTCGCCGATAGCTGTCGACGTTCATTTCGAGGATCGTGGCGTGGTGCACGATGCGATCGATGGC
Organism: uncultured Alphaproteobacteria bacterium; assembly: GCA_963721905.1. Taxonomy (GTDB): domain Bacteria; phylum Pseudomonadota; class Alphaproteobacteria; order Rhizobiales; family Beijerinckiaceae; genus Roseiarcus. The sequence continues at coordinate 183,922 of CAVRMF010000021.1, read as the reverse complement.
CGCGAGCGTCATAGCTTGGTCGGAAAAGATTCTTCCCCATTCGCCGAAGGGCTGGTTGGCGGTGATGAGCATGGATCGGCGCTCGTATCGCGCGCTGATCAGTTCGAACAGAACGCTCGTCTCCGCCTGGTCCTTGGTGACATAGGCGAGATCGTCGAGGATCAGCAGATGATATTTGTCGAGTTTGGCGATCGCGGCTTCGAGTGCGAGATCGCGGCGTGCGATCTGAAGCTTTTGCACAAGGTCGGTTGTCCGGGTGAACAGAACGCGCCAACCCTTTTCGATCAAGGCCAAACCGAGCGCCGCCGCGAGATGGGATTTCCCGGCGCCGGGCGGCCCGAAGCACAAAAGATTGGCTCCCTTTTCGAGCCAGGCGTCGCCGGCCGCGAGCGCTTGCACCTGCGCCTTCGAGATCATTGGCACAGCGGTGAAGTCGAACGTGTCGAGGGTCTTTCCCGGCGGCAATCGGGCTTCCTCCAGATGCCGTTCGAAGCGACGGCGGTTTCGCTCCACCATCTCCTGTTCGGCGAGGGCGGCCAGGAAGCGGGCTGCGGCCCAGCCTTCTTTGTCGGCTGTCGTCGCCAGGGCGGCCCAGATCAGCTTGATGCCGGGCAGTCGCAACTCGCTCAGCAGCAGGTCGATGCGAGCGGCGTCGATCTTGTCGGTCGCCTTCATGCTGCTTCTCCAACGCTTGTCGCGATCTGATCGTAGATGGCGAGGGAGGGCAGCCTGACGACGACGACAGGCAATGCTGCGTCCTTCGGCCGGAAGCGTTCGATCAGCGCAGCGAGATCGGGAAGGACACCGTCGTCGAGAGCAGCCTGCAACGCGAGGGCGAGCTCCGCCTCGCAAGCGCGCTCGTGGGCGAGCGCGAGAAGGCCGACCATCGTGCGACAGGCGGCTCTCTCGCCGAGGCCAGCGAGCAAGGCCTCGAACGCCAGGGCGAAGGCTCGGCGGGGGAAGAGTTGATCGCGATAGACCAGATTGAGCAGCGCCATCGGCTTGCGGCGCAGGGAATGGATGACGTGGCGATAGTCGACGACGTGGCCATGTTTGCCGTTCGGCTGGGGCCGACCACGCCGCAAGGTGACGATGGGCGTCGAGCCCTGGAAGCATTCCAGCCGATCGTCATAAAGGTGGACCCGCAGCCGATGGCCGATCAGTCGCGAGGGAACCGAGTAGAACACCTTGCGCAGCGTGAAGGCGCTGGAGCTGGTGACGTCGACGTTGACCTCCTCGTAGTCGACGGTCTTGCGGACCGGCAGCTTGTTCAACGCCGCCCGCTCCTGGTCGATGCGCTTGGCGTTGCGGAGGTTGCCGCGGCCGACGATGTCGTCGACGAACCCCCGCCATGCGGGGAGATCGTCAAAGTCTCGCGAGGCGCGCAGCAACAGGGCGTCCGCGAGCGCTCTCTTGAGATGGCCGTGGGCGCTCTCGATCGAGCCGTTCTCGTGGCTGACGCCCGGATTGTTGCGGGTCGGCGTCATGCCGTAATGGGCGCAGAACGCTTCGTAGCGCTTCGTCAAATCCTCCTTGGCGTCGGCGCCCAGATTACGGAAGGCCGCCGAGAGGCTGTCGCTGCGATGTTGCTCGGGAACGCCGCCCAGCGCCCACAGGGCGTTTTGTAGCCCTTCCGCCAGCGCGACAAAGCTTTCGCCGCCGAGCACGACATGGGCGTGCTCGAAGCCGGAAAAGGGCAAGCGGAAGTGATAAAGCCGGCAGTCGAGCAGCTCGCCGGCGACGGTGACGCCGAGATCGGCCACTTCAGTGAAGTCCGACAGTCCCATTCGGCCCGGCGGATGCTCCTGACGAAAGATCACCTCCCGATCCGGGCCGTTCACCGCCCGCCAAGCCCGGATGCGGCGCTCGAGGGTCCGTCGCGTTCCGGCGCCCAGGTCTGGATGCCGACGGCAGAGTTCTCCGAAGACGGCGATCGGCCTCAGTCCGGGCGCGGCCTTCAACATCGGCACGACTTCATTGTCCCAGACATCGGCGAACGGATCGGCTCGGCGTCGTTCTCGACGCGCCTTCTTCTGGCTGGGAAACCGGGGATCCGTTTCGAACCGGTAGGCGGTTGCCCCACTGAATCCGGCTTTCGCGCCGGCAATCGCCGGCGAATGGTTGCGACACAAGTTCATGAATAGCCTCATCTGACGATCGGTGACGTGTCGGCCGGGCAAGAAGTCGGTCCTCTCGACAAGAGAAGCCCGATCCCTAACCCAGCCGCCGTTACCGCCAGACGAGGCCACTTGGACGCTCGCCGCCGCCGCGGGGATATCTACGGTCGGGCTACGCCCTTCCTTCGTCACCCCCGCGGCGGCGCATTCTCATCCTGATTGTCGCGCGATTCTCATCCTGATTGTCGCGCCGCATACAAAACCGTCAAGCCAAGAAACTAGGTTCATAGGAAACTAGAAGAGGGCGTTGGAGCCGCTTCGCCGCCCGAATTTTGGGGCGTCAGCTTGAAACTCAATTGACAGATGGCGTGTTAATACCGACATGTGACGCCAGAACGCATCCGGAGACGGCCATGGCGGAGAGACAGCACACCACCGGGAAAGCAAGAGGGCACTCCAAAAGTGGAGAGCACCGTTCCAAAAGCTCCACTTTGCCAGCCGATCCCATTGAAAGGCTTGCGGACTTAATGGGAATGGAATTGGCGCCCAAACCGGCGCACCTGACGGAGGGCGCGCATGATGCTTTGGCCCGGGAAGCCTCCGAAAGGTTGAGGAAGAGAGTCGCCGCCCTTGCGGGCAGTTTTCAAGAGGTTGACAGCAGCAGTTTGCAAAAAATCTCAGACTTGCTTGGCGGAGATCGGATTTTGGGGTCCGCGGTCAAAAGCGAACTGGACGCCCATGAGTTGCTGCACCGAGGTTTGCCGAGAGCAGCGTTGAGCAGCCTTGTCGACAAACTCCACATCATTGGGGTCGGCGACGCCTCCAAGGCGCTCGGGATGAGTTTTCGAACCCTTCAGCGCCACAAGAACACGCCGGTCGTGCACTTAGACGTTCAGCAAAGCGGACGCGCTTGGAAGTTCGCTGAGATTCTGGCCAAGGCGACCCGCGTGCTCGGCTCGCAGGATGAGGCTGAACAGTGGCTCAGCCACCCGGCGATCGGCCTTGATCAGAAGCGCCCCATCGATCTTCTGACCACGCCTGCAGGCGTCAATTTGGTCGAGGATTATCTCGGACGGCTTGAGTACGATGTCTACACATGACGCTGCTTCCGGCGCCGCTCGGCGGCGGCAATTGGCTCGTCATCTGGCGCCTCGATCAGCTGATACATGCGGCGACCTGGGATAGCGGGGAAGGAGCGTACCGGGCGGGCGGCCGTTGGAACAGCAGGGGCGTCCGTGCCGTCTACTGCTCAATCGATCCTGGGACCGCCATCCTAGAGGTCGCTGTCCACAAGGGCTTCAAGGTCCTCGACACTGTGCCGTACGTGATCACGGCGGCGAGGATTCCCGATATTGCCGAGGTTCACATCGTCCAACACAACGACGTACCAAACCCCAATTGGCTCCGGCCGGGGGCTCTGAGCGCAGGCCAACAAGCCTTCGGCGACGATCTTCTTGATCGCCATCGCTTCGTGGCGATTCCGAGCACGGTGTCCACGCATAGCTGGAACTTGATCTTCGACCCGCTTAAGGCCGCGGGTTTCTATAGCATGGAGTTTCAGCAGCCTTTCGCGCTCGACACGCGATTGCATCCGCCGGCTTAAGAGGGAGGGCGCTAGGACCGCGCTGCCGCCAAATCCGCGAACTTGGCGCCACCTGGCTGCGAAAAGCTCGCCCGCCGCTCGCCCGCGGAGATCGCCATCAGCACGTCCGGCAAGCCCGCGTCGGCGCCGAACCGCTCCGCCGGGCCGCCAAGCCGATAGCTGCCGGCTCGGCCGCATCTTTCGCGCTTCGTAATTATCCATCGTTGCCAGATCGTCATGGGGCATAGGCGGTAGGCACAAGGAACGTATCCTTTGGGTCGCCTCGGAACCCAGCCTTCATTGCGTGTCCGAAGCCCCCTTCGGCGCGCCTATGCTTGTCTCGAGATCGATCAGCGGCTGCACGCCGATGGTGATGAGCCCGCGCCGGGGCCGGTCGAGATCGACGACGACGAGGATGACACTGGCCAGCAGGATGGCGACGATGACCTCGGAAAGGAGCGCCGCACGCTCGAGAGCCCGCTCTCGTAGCCGATGAGGCCGAGGCCGGCGAGCGCGATCGGGTAGAGCATCAGGATGCTCGAAGCAGGCACGCGATTGCGGAGCGCCGCGAGGTTCTTGGCGTGCAGGTCGATGAGCTCGTTCAGCGACTGGACATAGAGGCCGATCGGGACCGAAAGGGGCTGCAGGCGCTCGCCGCGCTCGCCTGCCGCCAAAGCTCGTCGTGCAGCTTGGTCGAGGCCGCGAGTCGCGGTGGAACGACAGCCGGACGCCGCCGTAATCGCGCAACAGGCGATTGGCCTCGACGGCGTAGGGCTGAGGCTGCATCCCGGCGCGGAGCTCCGTCGTCCCGATTGTGTTCGCCTCGTCCAGCAGCGACGCTCATCGCTGCTCGAAGAGACTCATCGCCATCGAGAAGGAAAAGCCGATGAAAAGGGCCTCCGCGCTTCGCCCTCGAACGCATGCGAAAACCGCATGCGCCAACTCCTCACGGACGATTTTCGCGGCCGGCGGTTTCTGCTCCGTCCTCCTTGTGGAGTGCGCCCTTAAACTGAGACACGTTAATTGGGTGACATGGCTTCCGAGGAGGGACCATGTCAAAACCAGGGGCGCGGGTGTTTTCCAGCGAGTTGAAGCAGCGGCTGGTGCTGCGTCTTGAGGGGGGCGAGCGGGTGGCCGCGGTCGCCGAGGAGGCTGGGATCAGGCCGAAGCTTTTGTATGACTGGTGGGCGGCCTATCGGGCGATGGGGGTTGCGGGGCTGAATCGCAAGCGGGGTCCGAAGCCGGGGTGGAATCGAGCGGGATTGGCGCCGTCCGAGCCGTCGTCCTCTTCGGACGCCGTCCCGTCCGCCGCCAATCCCGCCGAGCTCGCCAAAGCCAAGGCGCGCATCGCCGAGCTCGAACGCCTGGTCGGCCGCCAGCAGGCGGATCTGCATTTTTTTCGCGAAGCCTTGCGGCTCTGGGACGCGACGAGCCGAAGCGACGGCGCGCCCACCTCTACGCGGTCATCCAGGAAATGACCGGCGCCGGGTCGCAAGGCTTTTCCCAGAACGACGCCAACGTCGAACGGCTGTGCGGCATCAGCGGGGTGTCGCGCGCCGGCTACTACCGGCATTTCGGGCCGCATTCGCCCAAGCGCGACGATGCGGACTTGCGCGATCTCATCCAGCAGATCGCGCTCGACAACCGCCATTACGGCTATCGCCGCATCGCCAAAGAGCTCAGGGACCGCGGGCTTTTCGTCAACGACAAGCGGGTGCGCCGACTGACGCGCGAGGACAACCTGTTGAGCCAGCGCGCCAAGCCCTTCGTCCCGCGCACCACCGAGAGCCGGCATGGCTTCGCCATCGTCCCCAACCGCACGCGCGGCCTCATTCCCACCGGGCTCGATCAGATCTGGGTCGCCGACATTACCTACGCGCGGCTGGCGGAAGACTTCATCTATCTGGCGGCGATCCTCGACGCGTTCTCGCGCAAGGTCGTGGGCTTTGCGATCGCCGACCATCTCGAGGCGGGCCTGGCGATCGAGGCCCTCGACATGGCGCTCGAGGCCCGCAATCCGTCGCCCGACAGCCTCATCCATCATTCCGACCGCGGCGTGCAGGGTGGAATCAAGTGGTCGTCGCAACACGATCTTTGTCGGCTGATAGGAGAAACCGGTCAAGCGCCTCTGCGGGTGTCTTCCAATCAAGCGTCTTTCGGGGTCGCGAGTTGAGGGCGGCGGCCACGGCCGCAATCTCGTTGGCGCTGTGCATGCTGAGATCGGTCCCTTTGGGGAAGTACTGGCGCAGCAGTCCGTTAGTGTTCTCGTTGGTGCCCCGTTGCCATGGGCTGTGAGGATCGCAGAAATAGACTCGCACGCCCGCCTCGATCTTGAGGCGGGCGTGCTGGGCCATCTCAGCTCCTTGATCCCAAGTCAGCGATCGGCGCAGCTGCTCGGGCAACGTGACGATCGTGCGCGTGATGGCGTCACGTACCGCCTCGGCGCCATGACCGGCGAGTGCGGGCCCGTTCTTAACGCGAGCCTCGTGGCCATGGCCCGCCATGCGCGGCAGGTATAGCAGCAGAGTGAAGCGCGTCGTGCGCTCCACCAAGGTGCCGATCGCCGAACTCCCAAGACCCAGGATAAGGTCTCCTTCCCAGTGGCCCGGCACGGCGCGATCGGCTGCCTCCGCCGGACGTTGGCTGATCATGATCTCGGGAGAGATGAAGGTCTTGCCTCGCCCGCGCGTGCGCGCCCTCGGCATCCGCAACACGCGCCCGGTGCGCAGGCAGGCCGTCAGTTCGCGGCGCAACGCGCCTCGACCTTGAACGAATAGCGCTTGATAGACGGCTTCATGGCTGATGCGCATGGTCGCGTCGTCCGGGAAGTCCACCGGCAGGCGACGGGCGATCTGCTCCGGGCTCCAGGCGTTTGCCCATCGCCGGTCCTTCCGTGGTCCGTGCCGACGGCTTTTCCAGGACACGACCGGGCCGGGAACAGGAGCCCCGCTCGGAGCCACGACGACGCCAGCCAACCGTTCCTCGACATAGGTTCTTAACGCCGCGTTGCGCGCAAGCTTCGCCTGCTTTGGGCGGCGAGCAGCGCGCTCGGCGTGCCATTGCGCTGTCGTCGCACGATACTCGAGGCCGCCGCTTCGGGTGGCGGCGTTGCGCCGCAGCTCTCGGGAGATTGTCGATGCCACCCGCCCGAGCCGGCGAGCGACCTCCTGCATGGAGTAGCCCTGAACGCGAAGAAGCGCGATCTCCTCCCGCTCCGCAAAAGAGAGATACCGACCAGAGAGCGGCTTCGCCGATAGCCCAAACATCGATGGCGGCATGCCCCCTGCCTTCCTGAACCATCGTGTTCCTACCGCCTGCGGGACACCGACACCGACCGCAGCGTCTTCACTCGCCGTGCCTGCCGCAATCGCTGCCCAAAATCGCCGTCGCTCCTCTCGCCCTGCCACCGGCGGTCGACCTGGTGAGAACAAGCGCACCCGCCCAGAACGATCCGAGCGCCGTTTTCGAATGTTCATCGCAACTCCCGTCAATGTGTTGCGACGACCACTTGAATCCGCCCAGTACGCCTGCGGCGAATATCAAAAGCGGCTCGAAACGCGTAAGATCGCCGCCTCGATGAGCCGGAGCGGGCAATCCTTACGACAACGCCAAGGCCGAGAGCTTCATGAAGACGCTGAAAACCGAGGAGGTCAACGCCAAGACCTACGCCGACCTTGACGACGCCCGCCGCCAGATCGGCGCCTTCATCGAAACCGTCTACAACGCCAAGCGCCTGCACTCGGCGCTTGGCTACAAGCCCCCGGTCCGGTTCGAAGCCGAACTCGGTCGGGACAATCGCAACCAGGCAAACCAGGAGGAGGCCGTGTCACTGAATTAGCCCGCATATCTCAAATTAGGGGCGCATCGGGCCGCCGAATCAGGCAAAAGTTGTTTTGTGAGAATGACTTGAGCCGGTTCGGAGGAGTGGCCCGATGCAGACGGAGTGTAGCGCAGAACCGAGCGCGTTTGGACGGGTCGAAGGGCGGCCTGTGATGGCAGCGTTCGACGGCGGCGCGCTGACCTCCGACGCCGGCGGTCTACTGCTGGGCGCAGCCGACCGAAGGCTCAATCTGGTTCGACGGCTTGCGGGATGTTTCCGCGACGCCAGAGACCCGAGGTTCATTGAGCATTCCGTCGCCACGCTCATCGGGCAGCGCGTGTACGGCATCGCGCTCGGCTATGAGGACCTGAACGACCATGACGAGCTTCGCCACGATCCTTTGATGGCGGTGCTGGCGGGCAAGCTTGAGGCCAGGCGCGAGGATTGCGCGCCGGTGGCCGGCAAGTCGACGCTGAACCGGCTGGAACTGTCGCGCGAGATCGCCACCCGCTACAAGAAGATCAGCCACGACCCGGCGGCGATCGAGGCCCTGTTCGTCGACCTGTTCCTCGAGGCGCACGATCGGGCGCCCAGAGAGATCATCCTCGACCTCGACGCGACCGACGACCCGCTGTACGGCCATCAGGAGGGCCGGTTCTTCCACGGCTATTACGACGGCTACTGCTATCTGCCGCTGTATGTGTTCTGCGGCCGCCATCTCCTGGCGGCCAAGCTCAGGCCCTCGAACATCGACGCCAGCGCCGGATCGGTCGAGGAGGCGGCGCGGATCGTCAGGCAAATTCGGGCGCGCTGGCCGAAGACGCGCATCCTGTTGCGCGCCGACTTCGGGCTTCGCCCGCGAGGCGCTGATGGCCTGGTGCGAACAGAACCGGGTCGACTTCGTGTTCGGCCTGGCGCGCAACCCCCGGCTCGTCGAGGAGATCGCCGCCGAACTCGCGCAGGCCGAGGCGGAAGCCGCCGCGACCGGCAAACCCGCCCGCCGCTTCAAGGACTTCCGCTATGCGACGCTCGACAGCTGGTCGCGCCGGCGCCGGGTGATCGGCAAGGCGGAATGGACAAAGGGCGAGGTCAATCCGCGCTTCATCGTCACCTCGCTCAAGCAGGGCGAGATCAACGGCCGCTTCCTCTACGAGACGGTCTACTGCGCCCGCGGCGACATGGAGAACCGGATCAAGGAGTGCCAGGGCGACCTGTTCGCCGACCGCACCTCGACCGCCACCATGCGCGCCAACCAGCTCAGGCTCTGGCTGGCCTCGTTCGCCTATGTTCTGATCTGCGCGCTCAGGCGCGTCGGCCTCGCACACACCCAGTTCGCCGAGGCAACCTGCGGCACGATCAGGCTCAAGCTCCTCAAGCTCGCAGGCCTCGTCCGCATCAGCGCGCGCCGCATCAAATTCGCGCTCGCCTCGGCTTGTCCTTACGCCGACGAATGGCGCCTCGCCGCCGTCCGCCTCGCCTGAGGCGTCGCCGCGACGCCGACAAATCGCGGCAATCCACCCCTCGGCCCACAGGAGAACCGAAACACCCCGATCCAACTGCGCAAACGGCGCAAAGCGCACGCTCGTCGGTCACACAGACGCTGCGCACATCCCTGTCAGCCAGTCTGCAATGCGCCCGCAGTCTGAGAAATGCGGGTTAGCCGTGTCTCAGCCACGGGGTGCAGTCCACAGGTGGTGGCGCGGCAAAACCGGATTTCGTCGCGGGCGCCAAAATTGCGCTGCCGGCCGCCGACGGCGTCGAAATACAACCCTGACGGGAACCATAGTTGCGCCCGAGGGCGGCCGCCGGGGGACGCTGTTCGGCGAGGTCGTTGACGTTTGCGGGCTCACGCAATTGCGGCAATCAGCGATTGGCATAACCGGACCCGACGGCCGCCGCGACTCCGCAGACCTACAGCACCGCCTCGATATCGAGGGCGAGCGATTCCGGCCTGTCGGTCGGCGCGTAGCGGCGCACGACGTTGTGATCCTTGTCGAGGAGGAACTTGGTGAAGTTCCATTTGATCGCGGCGCCGAGCAGCCCCGGCGCCTCTGTCTTCAGCGCCTTGAAGAGCGGATGGGCGTTCGCGCCGTTGACCTCGACTTTGGCGAACATCGGAAAGCTGACGTCGTAGGTCAGCTTGCAGAATTTCTGGATCTCGGCCTCATCGCCCGGCTCCTGATGGCCGAACTGGTCGCAGGGAAAACCGAGCACCTCGAACTCCCGCCCGCGGAACCGCCGATGCAAAGCCTCCAGCCCCTTATATTGCGGGGTGAAGCCGCACTTGCTCGCGACATTGACGATGAGCAGGGCCTTGCCGTCGAACGCGCCGAGCGTCTCGCTCTTGCCGTCGATGGTCTTCAGGGGGATGTCGGAGGGGAGGGGCATGGGGCACTCCAAGGTGAAGTCTGGCGTTTGTAGCCGCTGCGTACGAGCGAGGCGAGCGGTCAGCAACCCACTCGCATTGGCATGTTAGTTTGTGTCATATCCACTCGCGAACCGTCGCAAATCCGGGGCGGAAAAGAACGGATAGCCACAATGGCATCCTCGCCGCGGGCAAGGACGCCGGCGCGCCGCTCGACGCCAAGACCGCCGCGCGCGAGATGCACCACTTCCTCCTCGCTGGCCTGATCGTCTACGCCGAACTGGCCGCGACGCTGCGCGCGCTCCACGAGCATCCGGAGGTGCGCGAACGCCTGCGCGCCGAAGTGCTCGCCAACGCGCCCTCGGGGCCGATCGGTCCGGCCCAATTGCGCGCGATGCCCTACCTGATGCAGGTCGTCGACGAGGTGAAGCGGACCTGCCCCAACGTGCCGATGAGCTTCGGGCGCGCGAAGCGCGACATCGACGTCGCCGGCTACACCGTCCCGCAGGGCGCTCTGGTGATGATGGCGATCCACGAAACCTGCCTCGATCCGATCTTCGCGGCGCCGGGGGCTTTCGATCCCGATCGCTTCTCTCCGGAGCGCGACGAGAAGAAGCGCGCGCCGGACGCCTTCATGCCGCAGGGCGCGGGCGCCCTCACGGTCCACGCGTGCGCCGGCTACGATTTCGCCACCGTGATGATGCAGCTCTTCGCCGCCCTGGCGCTGAGAACGGCCAATTGGGACCTGCCCGAGCAGGACCTGTCGCTCAAATGGGTGGTTCCCTCGGAGCACAAGACCGGCCTCGTCGTCCGCTGGTCCAGGAGCGGCTGAAGAGGCAGGGTTTCGCCACTCTGCACCGTTTCACGAACGACGGACGGTGCGCCGGAAACGATGCGCGCAACACTGATGGAGTTTTGGCGGCGCTGGTGGTCAAAGTCTAGACAGGGGCCGATGTCGACGTTTAGCTACAGTTGCAAATCGCGGCCTGAGGGCCTCGTTTGGGCGAGGAAGCGGACCTATAGGGAAGGCGCGGAGTCCGGCGAAGTGGACGTCGGGTGCGTTTCATTGGACGCGTGGAGGCGGACGGGGAGCGGCTAGAATAAGGCTAAAACGTTAATACAAACGTTGTAGTTAGCAAGGGTCATATTGGTTTCCATTTTCGTACGGCAGCAACTACAGACTTCGCCAAAAGATCTGCATCCAATGCCCCGGTTTTATCCGACAAAAAAATTGCGAAATTGGCTCTTCAACACACCTAGAACGCTTTACACTAGAAACCTAGGTGTTCTACGCACCAACTTACAGAATGGTTCGGACCATGCGGGGCATTCTCGCATAGCGGTGGGATTCTTTTCAGTCTTGTCGCTGGGGCGATAACGGGGTAGCGTGCGAGCGGGAGGACCGCCCTCTGGCGAACGCTTTGTTTAAAGCGCGTAGCGGTCGGAATTGAATGGAAATATGAGGTGGTATTCTTGGCTGATCGTGGCAATTCTTTCTGCAAGTCCTGCTTCGGCGCAGCCGGATCCGGACGATGCATGGTGCAAAAATGAGAAGGAAGCTTATGCTCACAATCTTGTCATCGGTGGGTGTACAAGACTCCTAGCAAAAGCGACAGACCCCGAGGTACGCGCTGACGTACTTATTTATAGAGCGCTCGAAAATAGAAGATTTGGCCTGACAGCTTTAGCGATTGCAGATTTGGATGCGGCGCTCCTGTTAAATCCTCAGGAGGCAGGCGGGTACGGACTTCGAGGCGAGATCTTTATCGGTCTGAATGCAGACCGCGCAAGGAGGGATCTTGATAGGGCAATTAAACTCGATCCGAAGGATTTCAGTTTTTACGAGAATCGCGGCGATTTATTCCACGATGAGGGTGACTATACGTCAGCGCTTTCTGATATCAATCATGCAATTAAATTGAAGCCTGATCGAGCACAGCTATACGTGGACCGCGCTAAATACAAATCAGACCTTGACCTGCCATCTGTTGCAGATGCAAGGAGGGCGATCGCGTTAGGCTTAAAGACATCTCCGGCCTATTATGAGCTGGCTTACGGTTATTATAAGATGGGTGACCTAAAAAACGCTCTTGCCGCCGCGATTACCGCGATGAACCTCGATCCATCAGATCCAAGCGCCTATACTTTGAGAGGGATAATTTATACGGACGAGCATGATTATACGCAAGCTTTTGATTTTCTTAATATTAGCTTCAACCTAGATCGCAGCGCGGTGGGCTACCTTAATCTCAGCGCTGCATATGAGAATCTAGGTAACCATGAACGCGCCATTTACTATATTGACCAAGCAATCCTGCACGATCCGAACCTAAAGAATGCCTACACAATTCGGATTGCGGAGTATGCTGCGATGCATGTTGTGCCGCCGGAAGTACCCAAACGGAAGTACGGCCGAGGGGCGATTGATTTTGCTGTTGTGACGAAGTCGGTTGTATCTTGTTACACTACGGGTAAACAGACCGTTCAATCAATGTATGATTGCAGTGGGCAATGGCTAACGCCTCGCGCGTTTCTATTTTGCGTTCTCGATGCCGGATGCCCTTCCTATCCAGACACCGTTGCTGGGCGCGAGAATCTGGCGGCCATGCTCGGCCCCGCACAGCTTGCAACGAAGCTCGTGATCGATCCGGTCAATCTACCGAAGCTGCCAACACGACAGGATATCTCCGGCTGCGGCACGCCGAACGACACGGAAGATGCGTTTTTACTTTGCACACTCGGCACGATGGGAAACGGCAAAGCGGGCAGCGCAAACATCATACTTGATTGCGTCTCGGCAAGGGATCCGCAGGACGTCGCTAAGTGTCTTGCTGCCCAGACCCAAAATCCGCAGATCATAGGGCTCGTAGATTGCATGCATGGCAAACCGCAGACGCCGGAGAGCATTTCTTCGTGCCTCGGCAGCCCTGTGGTTGCTCAATTAAAGGTAACCAAGGATTGTCTTTCAGCGGCTGGAGAGTTGGTTGTGCATTGTATTGTTCCGGATCTTCCGGCCGATCAAGCTGAGGTCGCCGATTGTATTTCCAAGAATGGACATGACGAGGCCAAAGCGATCGATTGTCTCGCGCCCTTGAATCCCAGTGTCGGTGCGGCGATAAGCGACGCGAGATGCGCTGCCAAGGCAGCTAGCGCCGCGGAAGCGGCCGGATGTTTGGTTCCCCATGTCGGCGGCGATGCTGCAAAAGTAGCGAAGTGCATTGCGGGAAAACAAGAGGATATGGTCGCCTGTCTCGCTGGCGACAGGCCCGAGTATCAAGCCGCTGCTAAGGTTTACGCGTGCGTCGCGAACGGGCGCGATGCGAGCAGTTTTGTCGATAATTGCGCGGGGGAGTTCATCAAGGACGAAAAGACCCGGAAAGCAATCTCTTGCGTGGCGGAGGCGAATGGGAACAGAGATCAGCTAGCAGCTTGTGCAGCTGGGTCGCTACTGCCCCCTGAGGTAGCTCGTTACGCAAGTTGTGCTGCGACCAGCGATGGACCAACCTCATTTGCGCTTTGCGCCGCCGCGCCGATGATGAATGAAGAGTGGCGAATTGCGGCTGAGTGCGCTGTCGAATCAGGCGGCAACCCCGTCGGTTGGGCCGGTTGCACGGCGGGAACCCTGACTGTCCGAGAGCTGACAAAGTGTTTTCAAGGCGAGATTGGTAAGGATTGTTTTGGAGAAAACAACACCCTTCGCAAAACATTAGACAACGAATTTGCGGATATTACTCGCGGCCCCGGGGAGAGTAACGAAATTGTCAAGGCGATAGAGCTTATCGGGAAGGCTTCAGGCGGGCCCAATTCAATCGTTAACAACCCGGAGCAATTATTGGGCGGCCCGAACTCAATCCTTCATAATCCCGGCCAGATTGCGGGTGGTCCAAATTCGTTCGTGAATCAGGTACTGCACCCGCCCCTTCCGTCATTGCCGCCTCTCTATGTTGCCGGCATTCTGGTTGATCCTGATCCGAGCCACCCGAGTATAACGATCGGAGGCAAAAAATTTCCAGTCAATCTTGATCCAACCAAATTTTTTTTGATGGGAACTGCATTGGGTTCCAATGCGTCATCGCGGATAAGGGCCCGGCAACCATCCCCATGGGCGGATCGTCGCGCGGCACACATATCTCCGGAACAGGAAATTCGCCCACCCCTTCGAGTGGGTGCTTCGGTGCTTTGGGAGCCCCACTCGGCCCGAAATATGTATCCCCTCGGGGAGGAATATCATCAGGGCGGGTTTTGAATTTCAAATGCGATTCCCCCAGGACGGCGCTCTCTTCCAGTACGGGCACCGCGCGAGAAGGGCAGCAGAGGATCGGTTATGATGCGTTCGCCGAGCCATCCAGCAGCGCCCGCTTATTGCGCGAAGCCGTCGCTGCTGGAATCTCCCCGCTGGGGTCATCTGCCGCGCGGGCGCCATTTGGCACATTTTCAAAACTAAGTTCGGCTCGACCCCCAACCCCGGTCCGCCCCACGATGGGGGGCGGGGAGCGCTCGGCCCGGTGCCGCCGCAACTCCCTCTCCCCGCAAGCGGGGCGAGGGGGATTCAGAACGGAATGTCGTCGTCGATCGGCCCTGCGCCCGCGCCCGTGGCGCCGCCGCTCGAGAGCGCCGGGCGGCGGTCGGCGCCGGAGGCGCGGTTGAAGGACGGGGCGGCGGCCTCGTCGGGGAAGCTGTCGCGGCTCTGCCCGCCGCCGCGCGAGTCGAGCAGCGTCAGGTCGCCGCGGAAGCGCTGCAGCACGACCTCGGTCGTGTATTTGTCGGCCCCGCTTTGGTCCTGCCATTTGCGCGTCTGCAACTGGCCCTCGATATAGACCTTCGAGCCCTTCTTGCAGTACTGCTCCGCGATCTTGCCGAGATTCTCGTTGAAGATCACGACATTGTGCCACTCGGTGCGCTCCTTGCGCTCGCCGCTCGTCTTGTCGCGCCAAGTCTCGGAAGTCGCGAGCGAGAAGCTCACCACCTGATCGCCGGAATTGAGCCGCCGGACTTCCGGGTCCTTGCCCAGATTGCCGATGAGAATGACTTTGTTGACGCTGCCCGCCATGTTACGCTCCTCTCGCCCTGTAGACGCGGTCTACAGCCCGTCGATAGACGGGCGTCCTTCCGGACGCCCTATGGACCGCGTTGGCCGCGCTCAGCGAGCGCGGCTACAGCTTCCTGTCTTCACCCACCTGTAGATGCGGTCGCCGACCGCATCCGCCGCGCCCCCTCCACCGCCCTTCGGGCGGTCCCCCTCCCCCGCTCCGCGGGTGAGGATAAAGGCGCCGCCGCTTTATCCTCCCCTGCGCTTGAAAAGCGCGGGGGAGGGGAACCACGCGAAGCGTGGTGGAGGGGGACGCACCATGCATAGCCGAAAGCGGCGGACGCGAGGCGCCCAATCGCCAGCCGGCCGGACTTGTCCACACTTCGGCGCGATGGCGCTTGGGAAGCGGCGCCGTCGCGCTTACATTAACTATGACCCTGGGACGGCGCGTCAGGCTGGGCGCTTCCCCTTGTTCTATGTTTGTTCTAGCATCGGCGCTTGCCGCGCGCAAGCGTGATTCGCGCGCCGCAAGCAAAAATTTCGTTCGAGGAGCCGCATGGCCAGCGCCAAGTCTTCTTCGCCACCGCCGCGCGGGCCCAAGGGCGGCGCGGACGTCGAAGCCCTGTTCGGCGGGCGCGCGATCACGATTCGCGGCGCGCGCGAGCACAATCTGAAGAACATCGATCTCGCCATCCCGCG
Organism: uncultured Alphaproteobacteria bacterium; assembly: GCA_963721905.1. GTDB lineage: Bacteria > Pseudomonadota > Alphaproteobacteria > Rhizobiales > Beijerinckiaceae > Roseiarcus. Next base: position 168,310 of record CAVRMF010000021.1, on the reverse strand, counting down.
GGACAAGCTCGTCGTGTTCACCGGCCTCTCCGGCTCGGGAAAATCGTCGCTCGCGTTCGACACGATCTACGCCGAGGGCCAGCGGCGCTATGTCGAGTCGCTCTCGGCCTATGCGCGCCAGTTCCTCGAAATGATGCAGAAGCCGGACGTCGATCAGATCGACGGCCTCTCGCCCGCAATCGCCATCGAGCAGAAGACGACATCGAAGAACCCGCGCTCGACCGTCGGCACGGTGACCGAGATTCACGACTATATGCGCCTCCTCTGGGCGCGGATCGGCATTCCCTATTCGCCCGCGACGGGATTGCCGATCGAGAGCCAGACGGTGAGCCAGATGGTCGACCGGGTGCTGGCGCTGCCGGAGCGCACGCGTCTCTATCTGCTCGCGCCGATCGCGCGCGGCCGCAAAGGCGAGTACCGCAAGGAGATCGCCGACCTGATGAAAAGGGGCTTCCAGCGGCTCAAGATCGATGGGCAATTCTACGAGATCGCCGACGCGCCGGCGCTCGACAAGAAGCTCAAGCACGACATCGAAGTCGTCGTCGACCGCCTCGTCGTCAGGCCCGACATGGCGGCCCGGCTGGCGGAAAGCTTCGAGACCGCGCTCGAGCTCGGCGACGGGCTGGCAGTGGTGGAGTTTGCTGATGGGCCAACCTCTCCCCGCGGGCGGGGAGAGGTCGAGCGAAGCGAGGGTGAGGGGCTTGGCGACGCCCTTTCTCGCCCCGCCCCTCACCCTAGCCCTCTCCCCGCAGGCGGGGAGAGGGGACCGGAAAGCATCCTCTTCTCCTCCAAATTCGCCTGTCCGGTGTCCGGCTTCACCATCGCCGAGATCGAGCCGAGGCTATTCTCGTTTAACAATCCGCACGGCGCCTGTCCGGTCTGCGGGGGATTGGGCTCGCATCTGACCGTTGATCCGTCTTTGGTCGTGCCCGACCCGAAGGTGACTCTGAAGCGCGGCGCGATCGCGCCCTGGGCGAAGTCGAGCTCGCCCTACTATCTGCAGACGCTGGAGGCGCTCGGGCGCCATTATAAGTTCCGTCTCGACAAGCCCTGGAGCGAACTGCCGGAGGCGGGCCGCAACGCGATCCTCTATGGCTCGGGCGACGAAGAAATCCGCTTCGCCTATGACGATGGCCTCCGCTCCTACGAGGTGAGGAAGCCGTTCGAGGGCGTGATCGCCAATCTCGAGCGCCGCTACAAGGAGACGGAAAGCGAGTGGTCGCGCGAGGAGATCCAGCGCTACATGAGCGCGACGCCCTGCGAGGCCTGCCACGGCTTCCGCCTCAAGCCCGAGGCGCTCGCGGTCAAGATCGACGGCCAGCACATCGGCGAGGTGAGCCTGCTCTCGGTGAAGGCCGCGATCGACTGGGCGCGGAGCCTGCCGGCGAAACTCGACGCCAAGCGCAACGAGATCGCCCAGCGCGTCCTGAAGGAGATCGTCGACCGACTCGTTTTCCTGCGCGACGTCGGGCTCGACTATCTGACGTTGTCGCGCGCGTCGGGCACGCTCTCGGGCGGCGAGAGCCAGCGCATCCGCCTCGCCTCGCAGATCGGCTCGGGCCTGACCGGCGTCCTCTACGTGCTGGACGAGCCGTCGATCGGTCTGCACCAACGCGACAACGCGCGCCTCCTCGATACGCTGAGGCGCCTGCGCGGCCTCGGCAATACGGTGATCGTGGTCGAACATGACGAGGATGCGATCTGGGCGGCGGACTACGTCGTTGACGTCGGCCCCGGCGCCGGCGTGCATGGCGGCGAGATCGTCGCCAAAGGAACGCCGGAGGAGATCGCCGCCAATCCCAATTCGCTCACCGGCCATTATCTCTCTGGCGAGCGGACGGTCGCGATCCCGGCGCGGCGCCGCGCGGCGAGCCCCGGACGGGAGCTTAAGATCGTCGGGGCGCGCGGCAACAATCTGAAGAGCGTCACGGCGTCGATCCCGCTCGGGCTCTTCACCTGCGTGACCGGCGTGTCGGGCGGGGGAAAGTCGACCCTCGTCATCGACACGCTCTACAAGGCGGCGGCGCGGCACTTGAACGGCGCGAGCGACCCGCCGGCGCCCTACGAGCGCATCGACGGCCTCGACGAACTCGACAAGGTGATCGACATCGACCAGTCGCCGATCGGCCGCACGCCGCGCTCGAACCCGGCCACCTACACGGGGGCCTTCACCCCCATCCGCGACTGGTTCGCCGGCCTCCCGGAGGCCAAGGCGCGCGGCTACCTTCCGGGGCGCTTCTCGTTCAACGTCAAGGGCGGGCGATGCGAGGCCTGCCAGGGCGACGGCGTGATCAAGATCGAGATGCACTTTCTGCCGGACGTCTATGTCACCTGCGACGTCTGCAAGGGCAAGCGCTACGACCGCGAGACGCTGGAAGTGCGCTACAAGGACCGCTCGATCGCCGATGTGCTCGACATGACGGTCGAGGAGGCGGCGGACCTGTTCAAGGCGGTGCCGTCGATCCGCGACAAGATGGAGACCCTGAAGCGCGTGGGCTTAGGCTACGTGAAGGTCGGCCAGCAGGCCACCACGCTCTCGGGCGGCGAGGCGCAGCGGGTCAAGCTCGCCAAGGAACTCTCGCGCCGCTCGACCGGGCGCACGCTCTACATCCTCGACGAGCCGACCACGGGCCTCCACTTCCACGACGTCGCGCAGCTGCTCGACGTGCTGCACGAGCTGGTCGACCAGGGCAACACGATGATCGTGATCGAGCACAATCTCGAGGTGGTGAAGACCGCCGACTGGATCGTCGACATGGGACCGGAAGGCGGCGACGCAGGCGGCGAGGTGGTGGCGCAGGGCACGCCCGAGCAGATCGCCCGCAATCCGAAGAGCTACACCGGCGCGTACTTGAAGCCGGTGCTGGCGCGCAAAGGGGCGAAGCGCAGCGCGGCGGAGTAGAGGCTTTCCTTCTCTTTCGGCGAAAAGGTGGCAAGAAGGGCCGGGTGAGGGTCATGCGAGGACTTCATCACCGCGGTCGCGGTCACGAGAGCTACTGGAACATCGGGACCTCGTCGCTATCTTAGTCGCAAGAACAGTGATCCTCTCGGAAGGCTCGGCTGTCGGGAGCGCCTGTTCGAGGAGGACTTGACCATGACCAGCGCGCGCACGTTTTCCCTGCTCGCCGCGGCGACCGTCCTCAGCGGATGGTCGGCCGGCGCCGCGCTCGACCGCGCGGCGGTCGCGACGCCCGTCTGGCAGACGCTCGGCCCCGAGGCGTGGGCCAGCTTCAGTCGTGACGCGGTTTTCGGAACGGGCCTCACGATGGACGCCGTTGTAGGCGTCGCAGCCGCTGCGCTGATGTTTGTCGCCGCGGTGAGCGTCTATTCCGGCCCCGACAGCCATCGGGAGGCTCCGTTCTCCCTGATCCTCGCAATCATTTTCTCCCTGATCGGGCTGCTGTTCACCGCCAAAGCTGCGCACCTTGCGCAATTTCTCATGGCGGCCCAGCCCGCGGCGGATTTGCAGCCCATCTTCGATGAATACTTGATTTGGGGCGTTGATCTTCGCGCCGCGGCCGACGCCGTGGCGTTTGTCGCCGTAGTCTGGGCTCTCTTGGATCTGCGCATCTCCGCCGCGTCGGGGAATTCTGGAGTCGCCCAGCCGCCGCGCGTCGACGAGGAACCCGCGCGGGGCCGGCCTGGCGCGATCGCGAACGGATTGACGACCGCGCATTTCTAATCAGCAGCGCGCATTTCTCGTTAGCAGGAAGACGTGCTGCACGAGCTGGCGGAAGGAGTGAGGTGCAAAACGTCATGCCGTCCTTACTTGTGAATGGATACGACATGGCGTTCGTCGAGCTCGGGACAGGCATTCCGCTGCTCCTCGTGCATGGGACGCTGGGCGACTATCGGTCCTGGGCGCTGCAGATGGAGCCGTTCGGCGCGCATTACCGCACCATCGCGGTCAGCCTTCGGCACTGCTGGCCGGAACGCTGGGACGGCGATGGCGACGACTTCACCGTCCAGCAGCATACCCAAGACGTCGCGGCCTTCATCGCCGCGCTCGATGCGGGTCTCGTCCATCTCGTCGGTCATTCCCGCGGAGGGCACATCGCCTTCCGGGTCGCGCAAAACTTCCCCGGACTCGTCCGCAAGCTGGTGCTCGCGGAGCCGGGCGGCGCGCTGGACGCGAGCCTCGAGCCGCCGCACGCGCCAAAAGCCCCGCCGATCGCGCTTGGCCCGCTCTACGCCGCGGCGGCCGAACGCATCCGCCGTGGTGAGATCGACGAGGCTCTCGCGCCGACGGCCGAGGTCCTCTACGGCAAGGGCGGTTGGACGAACCGGCCGGAAGCGAGAAAGCAGCAGATGCGGGACAACGCCCGCACGCTCATCGGGCAAATCAAGGAACAGCGCGCTCCGTTCTCCCGCGCGGCCGCGCAAGCCATTCGGGCGCCGACGCTGCTGATCGCGGGCGAACGCTCGCCCGAGAGTTTCCACCGCATCCTCGATGGGCTCGAGAGCGCGCTCAAGGATGTGCGGCGCGTGGTCATTCCCAACGCCTCGCACGGGTCGAGTAGCGACAACCCGGAGGCATTCAACCGCGAAGCGCTGGCGTTTCTCGAGGATCGGTAAGGCGGGGTTCCCGCCTGGCCGGGGCGCCGCGCGGGGTCGGTGAACGCAACGGGCGCGCCAGGTCGCGAACCTTCAGCCCGTCAGCTCGATGATCGTGATGTGCCCGTCCTTGGCCGGCCAGGGCCGGGCGACGATCCGCTCCTCGTTGAACTCGCCGATGATCGGCCGATCCTCGAAAACGGGCAGCCTCAGGTAGGTATGCCAGACGTCGGGGACGCCGTGCGGAATGTCGGAGGGTTCCTTGCCGTCGAGCAGCACGATGTCGCGCGGCAGGCCGAAATAGCCGCGCGGCCGATCCATCCTAACGACCGCCGCAGCGCCGGCGTCGTCCTTTGCGGGGGCCGCCGGCCTCAGATCGAGCTTATCGAACGAGCGGGGGAAGGGGGAGCGATAGATGTGGGTGACCGGCGCGCCCGGCGCGGCGACCACGAACTCGAGCGGCGTCGCCGGGTCGACCGTCACCGGCCCCCAGACGCCGTCGGCGCCGGTCGTCTTCGTCAACGCCGCAGCCCCCTGCCGCTCGCCGGTCTCCGCCGAGACGCGATAGATTTCCACCTTCGCGCCTTCGACCGGACGGTTGGTCGGCGTGCCGTCGACGACGCCGGTGACGCGCCCGTTAAGAACGACCTCGGCCTCGGGCGCGATCGTGATCCGCGCCGGCTCCCGGCCGGTGATGAACTTGTAGATTTTGGCGAATGCGACCGGGCTCAGCGCGGTCTCGCGATGGTCGACTTCGCCGAGCAGGATGTTCGTCGCGCCTTTCAGCGCCGGTCCGTCGGCGGTCACGTTGAGCGGCATGCCCGGCTTGCCGAAAAGGATGGCGCCGTCGGGCTGCGCATAGAGATCGAAGCCATCGCTGCGCAGAGTCAGGAACGGCACGCCCGGCGTCACTTCGCTGTCGCCCGCGTCGAGCTTCTTGAGGAACGGCCCATTCCCGTTGTATTCGCTGCCGAGCAGCGAATCGATGGCGAAGACGCCATGATTGGGCGTGCCGCCGAGGGCCGCCTGGGTGACGCTCGCGGGATTGGCCGCGACATATTCGCGGGTGGCATAGCCGGCGCGCGACAGCGCGACGAGCGCCACCTTGGGCGCGCCGGTTTGCGCCTTGACGCTGTCGATGAACGCCGTCAGCTCGCGGATCTGGACCTGGGTCGAGGAGCGGTTGGGCTGGGCGACCGTGTCGTCGTCGCGCGCCTGCGGGTCGGTGAAGCTGATCGCAAACAGGCGGTCGCGCGGATAGCCGTTGCTCTCGAACCGCCAGATCTGCGTTTCCCAGGTCGCAGCCAGGTCGCTGTCGCCATGCACGAAGACGATCGGAACGGCCGGTTGATCCTCAGCGAAAGCCGTTCGATCGAGCGTGGCGAATGCGATCGCGGCGGTGCCCTGCAGCATGCGGCGGCGTGACAGCAGCATTGAGCGTTCTCCCTCGTTTTGCATGGCCTTTTGGCCTGAGGGGAGTGTACGCGGAACGCCCGCGATCGCAAAGACGGTGCGCGAGTTCGCCTGCCAGCGAATCCGTTTTATCGTGGAATATCCCATTGACATATCCCGTCTCGTCGCCAATCATGGACGAAATTGGAGAAGCGCATGGCCCGCACGAAGCTGTTCCGTTCCAACCGGTCGCAGGCCGTCCGGCTGCCGAAGGAGGTCGCCTTTCCCGAAGGCGTCAGGGATGTGACTATCCTGCGCGAAGGGGCCCGCCGCGTGATCATCCCGGCCGATGCAGTTTGGGACGATTTCTTCGATGCGCCGGGCGTCGATCTGCCGCCGCGAGATGAGCCTCGCGCTCAGGAGCGCGACGCGTTCTGATGCTGCGCTTCCTGCTCGACACGAATCTTTGCATCCGGGTCTTGAGGGAGCGGTCGCCGAGCCTGCGCGAGCGCTTCAATCGCGAGGCGGACGGGCTGGCGATCTCGACCATCGTTCTGACGGAGTTGCTTCACGGGGCGGCCAAATCGGTGCGTCCCGAGGCGAATCGGCGCGAAGTCGAGAACTTCGCCTCTCGAACTCGAAGTCCTCCCCTATGACGCCGCGGCGGCCTATCACGCCGCGGATATTCGTGCCGCGCTCGAGCGGCAGGGGCGATCGATCGGCGGATACGACGTCCTGATCGCCGGGCACGCCCGGAGCCGCGGCCTAATCGTCGTCACCGGGAATCGCGGCGAATTCGACCGCGTAGAGGGACTTCGCTGCGAGGACTGGGGATGACCCACTCCGTCAGGCCGCTTTCCGCCGCGCAATCTCCGCCCGAAACAGCGGTACCTCGAGGGCAAGCGCAGCCGCGACGGTTGGGCGCCGGCGCATGCGCTCGAGATAGGCCTTCACGTTCGGATAGGCGGCGAGGTCGATCTCCGGCGTCGCCTGCGTCCAGTTGAGCACGGTCGCGAGATAGGCGTCGGCGACGCTGAAGCGGTCGAGCAGGAACTCCCGGCCCGCGAGGCGCCGGTCGAGATAGGCGAGGCGGGACAAATATTTGCTTAAGACCCACGCCTTGACTTCGGGCGGCGTGTCGCGCCCGAGCAGGGGTGTCATCAGGGCCTTGTGCAGCTCCGCGCCGATGAAGCTCAGCCATTGGCGAAGCGTCGTGCGCGCGAGGCGATCGGACTCGGGCGGCGCGAGGCGAGCCTCGGGATAGGCGTCGGCGATGTACTGAAGAATGGCGGCGTTCTCGGTCACGACGGTTCCATCGTCGAGCCGCAGCGCCGGGACGTAGCCCAGCGGGTTGATCTGGCGATAATCCTCGCCGGTCGGGAGCACGCGCTTCGTATGGGGGTCGACCTCGGTGAGTTTGACGTCGACGCCCGCCTCGGCGAGGGCGATGCGGCCCGACATTGAGCAGGCAAGCGGGGAAAAGAACAGTTCCATGCGTTCCTCCTTGTGTATTTTTGTACTGTCTCGCATATAATGGGAGCCTGTCAAGAGTTTTGTTCGAGATGGTACAAAAATCCGGGAATGCGGTTTCTGAACAGCCGGCGCGCCGCCGCGGGCGGCCGCGCGCCTTCGAGCCCGATGCGGCGCTGGGCCAGGCGATGGACGTCTTCTGGAAGGACGGGTTCGCCGCGACCTCGCTGGACGACCTCAGCGCGGCGACAGGGCTGAACAGGCCGAGCCTCTACGGAGCGTTCGGCGACAAGCGCGCACTCTACATCCAGGCTTATCGCCGCTATCGCGAGCATGTGCGCGACAGCTTCAGGCCGCTGTTCGCCGAGGCCGCCCCGCTGAGGGAGAAGCTGAAGCGCATTCTGATGGCTGCGCTCGACCTCTATCTCAGCGGCGAGGACGGGCCACGGGGCTGCTTCACGGTGCTGACGGCCTCTTCTGACGCCATTGCCGACGAGGAGATCCGCGCGCTCGTCGGCAAGGCGATCGACAACAGCGACGGCGCCTTCGAGCGCCTGTTCGCCGACGCCCGTGCGGTGGGCGAACTGCTCCCCGATGCGGATCCGCGCCGCCTCGCGAGGATGGCGTCGGCGACGATCCACACACTTTCGATCCGCGCGCGCGCCCGCTTGCCTCGCGCCGAGCTCGTCCCGATCGTCGACGACGCGGTCGAGACGATTTGCGGGCCGGCGCCGAAGTTGAAGGCTGCGAGAGCGAGGAAGCCGAAGAGGAAGGCCGCGGAGAAACGGGCGCCAAATACCGCCGAAGGTGGTGTTTTCGCTTTGGCAACACGTTCGCGTTAGCATTGCGAGAGAGCGCGCAAGGCCGCGCGATAACCTTGGGGGTCGCCAATGATCGTCGCCACGACAGAAAACGTCGCCGGGCACCGGACCGTGCAGACGCTTGGGCAATGTTTCGGAGTTGTCGTGCGCAGCCGCGGCCTTGGCGGCAATGTGATGGCCGGCCTGCGCTCGATCGTGGGCGGAGAGATCCACGAATATACCCAGCTTCTGGAAGAGGCGCGCCGCCATGCCCTCGATCGGCTCGTCCAGAACGCGACCGCCATGGGCGCGAACGCGGTCCTCATGATGCGCTACGACAGCGCCGAGATCGGCAACACGATGAGCGAGATTGTCGCCTACGGTACCGCGGCGGTGATCGAACCCGCGCCGTGACCGGCGTGTTCGTTGTGTTCTTCTGGATCGTGGTCCCAGCGGCGCTCTTTGTGATCTGGTTCTTGTTCCGGAGCGGCGGCTACAAGCGGCAGCCCCTGGACGCGCCGCCGGGCAGGGACTGGACTCTCACCGAAGAACGCTTCGTCGATCCGAAGTCGGGCGAATTGCTCGAAGTCTGGTTCTGCGCCCGGAACGGCGAGCGCGCTTACGTGCGGGCTCGGCCTGGCCAACCCACCTGAAGCGCGCACCCTTCGGCGGGTCGCCCATTCAATGCCGCAAAGTGGCGCCGCTTGCGGCCGCCGGCCGTCTTAATCTTTTCGCTCGCGCGCGCTAAACGTCCGGCCCCGCCAATCTTCAGGAGGAGCAGCGCCATGGCCACGCCGACCGGGAAATTCGTCTGGTACGAATATATGGGGAACGACCTCAAGGCCGCCGAGGATTTCTATACCCATGTCGTCGGCTGGACCGCGAAGGATGCGGGGATGCCGGGCTTCGCATACGAGATCGTCTCGGCGGGCGATCACATGGTCGCGGGCATGATGGACATCCCCACAGAGGCCAGAGCGATGGGCGCAAGGCCGAGCTGGATGGGCTACATCTGGGTCGAGGACGTCGACGCCACGCTGCCGAAGCTCACCGCCGCCGGCGGCACGGTCTACAAACAGCCCGCCGACATTCCGGGCGTCGGCCGCTTCGCCGTCGTCGCCGGCCCTTTCGGCGGCGCCTTCATGCTGTTCCGCGATGCCGGCGGCAGCCCGCCCGCGCCCCCGCCGGCCGGCACGCCCGGCCTCGTCGGCTGGCACGAATTGCACGCAGACGACGGCGCCAAGGCGCTCAATTTCTATTGCGACTTCTTTGGCTGGAAAAAGACCAGCGATTTCGACATGGGCCCAATGGGCGTCTACCGCATGTTCGATACCGGACACGGCGAGCAGGGCGGCGTCATGACCCGCATGCCGCAGACGCCGATGTCGTTCTGGCTCTACTATTTCAACGTTGACGGCGTCGATGCCGCGGCCGAGCGCCTCAAGGCCAGCGGTGGGCAGATCGTCAACGGCCCGCAAGAAGTGCCTGGCGGACAATGGATCGTGCAGGCGACCGATCCGCAGGGCGCAATGTTCGCGCTGCTTGCGCCGAAGCGGTGAGGAGCGGCCTCAGCCTCTTGTCGGGACAGCATCATTCAAGCCCTTGAGAGCATCGGCGATTGCGTCTGGGGTGTCAGTTCAGATTCCGGCTTGACAGTATACCGACTGGTTGGTATGCATGCGCAATGATTTCGAAACAGGCTCCTACAGCCAAATCCGGCAAGGCGAAGGCCGAAGCCGGGCAAGCCTCCGGCGACAAGCTCCTCGACGCCGCGGTGCACGTGATCCGCTCGAAGGGCTACTCAGCCGCGCGCGTGGAAGACATCTGCTTTGAGGCGGGGCTCACCAAGGGCGCGTTCTTCCATCATTTCGCCGGCAAGGAAGCCTGTGCGATCGCGGCAGCCGCCCATTTCGCGGCGAACGCCGACGCCCTGTCCGACGCCGCGCCCTATACGCGCCTCTCCGACCCGCGCGATCGGGTGATCGGTTATATCGATTTCCGCAAGGCGATCCTTCAGGGCGAACTGCCGCAGTTCACCTGTCTCCTCGGCACCATGGTGCAGGAGGCCTACGACTCCCATCCGGCCATCCGCGCGGCCTGCGACCGCTACATCAGCGAACACGCCAAGCGGCTCGAGGCCGATATCGCGGAGGCCAAGGCGCTCTACGCGCCCGAGGCCGACTGGGCGCCGGCAAGCGCCGCGCTCTTCACGCAGGCCGTGCTGCAGGGAGGCTTTGTGCTCGCCAAGGCGAAGCATGGCCCAAAAGTCGCCGCCGACTGCCTCGACCATTTGAAGCACTATTTCGAGGCGCTGCTCGGGACTCGGGCGCCTCGCGCCGAACGGGAGAGCGTCCGGTGACCGATCAGAAGATCACGCCCTGCCTCTGGTTCGACTTCAAAGCCGAGGAAGCGGTCGCGCATTACCTCGCGATCTTCAAGTCGAGCCGAATCGTCTCGACCGCGCGGTATGGCGAGGCTGGTCCCGGTCCGGTCGGCGCGGTGATGACGATCCTGTTCGAGATCGACGGGCAACGGTTTCTCGCTCTCAACGGCGGCCCGCAATTCGCATTCACCCCCGCGATATCGCTGATCGTCGATTGCGCGACCCAGGCCGAGGTTGATAAGCTTTGGGACCGGCTCGGCAAAGGCGGCAAGCCAGGCCAATGCGGATGGCTGACCGACAAGTTCGGGGTCAGCTGGCAGATCGTGCCGAGCCTAATCCCACAGATCATGCAGAGCGGCGACGCAGCCGCCATTCAACACGTGATGCGCGCGATCATGCCGATGAAAAAACTCGACATCGCAAAATTGCAACAGGCCTTCGAAGGAGGAACGACATGACCAATCCATCCGCATCAAGTCTGCTCGGCAAATTCATCTGGTACGATCAGATGTCGAACGATCTTCCCGGGGCCGAGAAATTCTATTCGAAGGTCGTCGGCTGGACGCTTGCCCCCAACACGATGAACGACCAGCGCTATACACTGCTCCAGGCCGGCTCCGCTATGATCGGCGGCCTCATGCCGATTCCCGAACACGCCAAGGGCGTGCAGCCTGCCTGGATGGGTTATATAGCGGTCGACGACGTCAAGGCTTACGCCGACAAGGTGAAAGCCGCGGGCGGCGCGATCCACCGTCCGCCGACCGACATCCCGAATGTCGGGACTTTCGCCGTAGCCGGCGATCCGAGCGGCGCGGGATTCCTTCTGTTCAAAGGCAACAGCGAGCAAGCGCCGGCGCAGGATCCCTCTCGGCCTGGCCATATCGGCTGGCACGAACTGCACGCTGGCGATCCGGAAAGCGCGTTCGCGTTCTACTCCGGCCTGTTCGGTTGGACGAAGGGAGAAGCGATGGATATGGGCGCCATGGGGAAATATCAGATCTTCACCACCAAGGGCGAACAGCGCGGCGGCATGATGAAGACAATGGCGCAGGAGCCGGCGCCGCACTGGCTCTATGACGTCAACGTCGACGCCATCGACGCCGCCTCGGAGCGGGTCGCGTCCGCCGGCGGCAAGGTCGTGAACGGACCCATGCAGGTTCCCGGCGGCAGCTGGATCATCAATGGCCTCGATCCGCAAGGGGCGATGTTCGCGCTCGTTGCGCCGAAGCGGTAAAACGATCGGGGCGCGAGAGTGCGTGCGCCCCGCCCCTTCCTGTCTTAGACCATCGAGCATCCTGAAGGGAGACCGATCCTATGAACGCCACCGTCCAGTCCCTCACTCCGGCCGCCGAACTCGCGCGCGCCGACCCGGTGATCATCCCCAACGAAAGCGCCGAGTATCGCGCCGCCCGCACGGCTCTGCTCGCCGAGGAGATCGAACTGCGACGCCACATCGAGCGCGTCGCGGCTCAGCGAAGGGCGCTGCCGCCCGGCGGCCCCGTCATTGGCGACTATCGCTTCGAAGGCGAGAACGGGCTGACCGACTTCGCAGGACTCTTCGGCGACAAGGAGACCCTGGTGGTCTACAGCTACATGTTCGGGCCCGAGAGAGAGCGTCCATGCCCGATGTGCACCAACACCCTCGGCGCCTGGGAAGGCAACGCAGCCGACATCGGCCAGCGGGTCTCGCTCGCCGTCGTCGCCCGCTCGCCGGTCGAACGCCTGATCGCGTGGAAACGCGAACGAGGCTGGCGGAACCTCCGTCTCTTCAGCGATCTCAACGGCGCCTATTTGCGCGACTATTTCGGGATCTTGCCCAACGGCTCTGAGGTTCCTGCCCTCAATGTGTTCACCCGCCGCGACGGGACCGTCCGCCATTTTTGGTCGGGCGAGATGACCGGCTCGACCGCGGATCCCGGCCAGGACCCGCGCGGCGCGCCCGACCCGGCCTCGTTGTGGATGGTGCTCGATTGCACGCCGGAAGGGCGAGGCGCCGACTGGTATCCGAAGCTCGAATACGTCTGAGCGGCTCCCCGAAACTCAAACATCCATGGAAGGAACACAATGCGCGTCATGGTGATCGTCAAGGCGACCGCGGACTCGGAGGACGGCGCGTTGCCGAGCCCCCAACTCATGGCGGACATGGGCGCCTTCAATCAGAAGTTGATCGAGGCAGGGATCATGCTCGACGGAGCGGGCCTCAAGCCCACGAGCAGGGGAGCGCGCGTCGCCTTTTCTGGGAAGGACCGGACAGTGACGAAGGGCCCGTTCGGAATCGTCGACGAGCTCGCCAACGGTTACTGGATCTGGAAGGTCAAGGATCTCGACGAGGCGATCGACTGGGTGAGGCGCTGCCCCAATCCGATGCCGGGACCGTCGACGATCGAAATTCGCGAGTTCTACGAGATGGAGGACTTCGCCTGATCGGGTTGACGCGTTCTCTAGCGTCATTGCGCCCCTTGGTTGCTTCGTCGCTTCGCTCCTCGCAATAACCACTCATTTCAGTATGCCTTTGATTCCGTCGGACGATCGGATCAACGCGACACTGCGATCAAAAGCGTATTGAAGCGCCGCGCGAGCTTCCCGCGAAGTTGGACGCTCGTTGCCGTTGAACACCTGGCCATGCTCAGACATGAGGTCCAAGAGGAAGAGCACGACGTACATTCGGAAAAGTCGGTCGTCGGATAGCCCCGCGTGCTGCAGCCACGCCGAGACGTATCGGGCAGGACTGCCTTGGGCAGTCAGCACGGCTAATGTCAGCGCCGCGGGATAGCGTGGATCGCCAAAGCAGAGGTCATCCACGTCGACGATTCCAGAAAACGCGCCCTCGGCCGTGACGATAACATTCCTCGTCGTCGTGTCGTGCAGAAATGGCGTAGCCGGAATCGAATCGATCTCGGCTCGCATGATGCTGAGTTCACTTTGCACGACGTCAGCGGGTATGACGTCGAACAGGCCAGCGGATGCAATCCTGCGCCGTGACCGGCCAAGATTGGCGTCTAACACCTCTGACCAAGCGGAATGCGGCGCGTCTTCCGGTCGAATCGCGTAGCCGTAGCGCCCGGCCGAACCGGTTTCCGACGTAATCGATTGCGCGCGTGCGACCCTAACTGCGATCTGCTCGAGCTCGAGGTCCGTGAAACTCTTTATTGCTGCGCCGAGGTCGACGCCCGGCAGCCGCTCAAGGACCATCCAAGGGAAAGCGGACTGAACATCTTCGGCCAGGAGCGCGGGCAGCGGCACGCCACGCGGCCTCAGCAAATTGGACAGATAAACAGCGCCCGCCATCTCAGCGTGAGAGGTTATGCTTCCTATTCGCACGACGATCGGCTGATGATCGGCGAACCTCACTTCGTAGACATAGTGCCGGGCTCCGGTCGTAAACCGCGCGACCGTCTTGGGCGCGAGTTCGGTCACTTGTGCAGCTATTGCTGAAGCCAGTTCCGCGGTTGGCGCTATTTCTTCGGCGTCATTCTGCATGGCTCGCCCCGACCCCCGTGGCGCAGAACCTTGATAAGGGTGAAGGAGCTAGCCCGAGCAACAAGCTCGTGTCTATATCGTGCCGGAGCCTGTAGGGTGAAAAAGGCCGCTTTGGCTGAGCGCGGCTACAATCTCGCTGCACGAAGAGGCGCGCATCCATGACCCTAAGCAAGCGCAAACTCGGCCGTCAGGGCCTCGAGGTCTCGGCGATCGGGCTCGGCTGCATGGGGATGAGCCAGTCCTATGGTCCCGCGGACGAAATGGAATCGATTGCGACGCTTCATCGCGCGATCGAACTCGGCTGCACGTTTCTCGACACGGCCGAGGCTTATGGTCCTTTCACCAACGAGGGGCTGCTCGGGCGCGCGCTCAAAGGGCGGCGCGATCAGGTGACGATCGCGACCAAGTTCGGCTTTCGCATCGAGGGTGGCAAGCAGGTCGGCGCCGAGCGCGACAGCCGGCCAGCGACCATTCGCAGAGCGGTCGAGGGATCGCTCACCCGGCTCAAGACCGACCACGTCGATCTCCTCTATCAGCACCGCGTCGATCCCGCCGTGCCGATCGATGATGTGGCCGGGACCGTCGGCGATCTCATCCGGGAGGGCAAGGCGCGCTTTTTCGGTCTCTCCGAGGCCGGCGTCGCCAACATACGGCGCGCCCATGTCGAGCTCCCGGTCTCGGCGTTACAGAGCGAATATTCGCTCTGGGAGCGCAACCTCGAAGACGACGTGCTGCCGGCATTACGTGAACTCGGAATCGGCCTCGTGCCCTTTTCGCCGCTTGGCCGCGGCTTCCTGACCGGCGACGCAAAGCGCGCGGAGGATTATCCGGAAGGCGATTATCGCCGGATGGATCCGCGCTATCAGGGGGAGAATTTCGACGCCAACGTCAAGGCCGCGCGGATCGTCCGCGAGGTCGCGGCGGCCAAAGGCGCAAAGCCCGGCCAGATCGCGCTCGCCTGGCTCCTGCACAAGGGCGACGACATTGTCCCAATCCCCGGCACCAAGCGGCGGACCTATCTTGAGGAGAACGTCGCGGGCGAGGCTATTCGCCTCGATCCTGCCGAGATGAGCGCGCTCGACGAGGCGCTGGGGCCCGGGAAGATCGCAGGCCTCCGCTACCCCGAGTGGATCATGGCGACGATCGACCGCTGAGGCGAAGGGCCGGGCCGGACGGCGCCGTCAACAGGGGTCGCTGCGACGCTCGACGATCACGTTCTGCGGTCCCACGACGCGGTAGCGAACGCCGGCCCAGTCGATCGTGCGCGAGAGGGGCGCGCCGGCCGCGCAGAGGGCGTGCGCGAAGAGCCAGACCGGGCGGAGCCAGCGCTCGGCCCGCCATCGGCGCTCTTCGCGCGGGCCGCCGATATCCGGCCAAAGCGCCCGTTGAATGGCGCGGCGCAGCCGGGTTCGAACTTCGGCGAGCGCCAGGATCAGGGCGAGGGCCAGCCACGCGGCCGGCGATCCCGCGGCGAAGCTCGGCGCGGCGAGCGCGAGATAGACCGGCGGCGCCCAGAGGAAGACGAGCGCGATCGCCCAGCTCATCGGTTGGTGAATGTAGACAATGCGATACTGACGGACGCCGAACGCCAGAAGCTCGCGCCAGGAACAGGAGACTGGCGACAGCAGGAGGCCCTGCCGCGGCGCGTGGGCGGTGAGGCCCGACCGGCGGAGCGCCTCGGCCATCTGTGCGTCGTCGCTGATCGCGCCTCGCCAGACATCCTCGATCGCGATCGCCTCGAGGGTCTCGCGCTTCATCGCGACGCTGCCGCCCCAGACGATCGTCATCGGCAGGACGCCGCGCGGCAGCGACGCAATCGACGCGTTCGCCGCGGCGAGGCAGCAGGAACTCCACCGGTCGTCCGCCGCCGTCATCCAGCGATAGCCGGTCGCCACCGGCCGACCCGAGTTGACGACGACGGCGACGAGACGCGGCAGCCACAGCGGCGTCGGCAATGTGTCGGCGTCGATGAAAGCGACGATTTCGTCCTCGGGGCGCAAGCGCTCGAGCGCCGCAAGCAGGTTCCAGACCTTCTGGCCGGCGTTCGCCGCGAGCCCCGCGACTGTCGTTTCGAGCGGCGCGCCGGGTTCCGTCTCCGCGGCGCGAAGCAGCCGGAACGCCGGGTCGTCCGTGCTTTCGACGCTGGCGATGATCCGATAGCGCCCGTATTGCTGCGCCCGCAGCAGCGGCAGAAAACGATCGAGATTGCGCTCGCCTCTGACCGGCAGGATCACTGCGACATTCGGCTCCGATCCAGGGATTTCCGGACGCGGCAGCCCGCGCCGGTAGGACGCGACCAATGCGGTCGACAGCAGGCTCTGCCCGCACAGAAGCGCAAGCGCGGCGTCGGAGACGAGGTTTGTGACAGCCATGATCCCTCGGAAGGCGCCGCACTTGTCACTGCCGCGCGGCGCTATAGCATGACGCGAGTCGCGATGCGCGGCCGGAGCCCCTGATGACCAAACAAAAAATACCGATGACGGCGGCTTTCGTCAGCCAGAAGGGCGGGGTCGGCAAAAGCGCGCTGGCTCGCCTCTTGGCGATCGGCGCGATCCATCGCGGGCGCAGGACGCTGCTCGCCGATTTCGACCTCGATCAACTGACCTGCGTCGAATGGGGCGCCTTGCGCATGCGCGCGAGCCTCGAGCCGGAGGTCGACGCGCGCGCCTTCAAGAGCCTGAAGAGGCTGCGCAAGGACGAAGGCGTCGTCGATTTCATCGTCGCCGACACGCGCGGCATGGCGGACGACCTCTCGACCGAGATCGCCGAGGACAGCGATGTGGTTTTCCTGCCGACGGGCGTGTCGCAGGACGATCTCAGGCCGACGCTGTCGCTGGCGCGGAAGCTCGCACGGCGCGGCGCCGAGGGGCGGCTGGTTGTCGTCCTGTCGAAGGTCGGCCGCTCGGAGACGCAGTTCGGCCGCGCGGTCGAGACGATCGAGGAGTCGGGCTTCGAGCTGCTCGGCGAGCACTGGCCGCAGCGGGATGGCTTCCAGAGCGACCTCGACGCCGGCCGCGCCGGCCGCGAGGCGCGCAACCCCTACCTGCGGGAGATCGCCGAGCGGATGGAAGAGGCGCTCTGGTCGCGCACGATGAAGGCGAAGCCGAGGGGGTGAGACGCGGGGAAGCTAGCGTGCACTTTTGTAAGCGGCGCCATTATTTCAAGGGGATAGGCGCCTTTTTCTGCAACTTTTGACGCCAATTAACTAAATGTAACGGTTATATAAACAAATCAACTGAGTTTATATTCCAATAAACGAACAAATATTCTATCACAGGAGGCTCTTGCAGAATTCCCTGAGGGCGAGGAATTTCCCGTGGTTTTGGATTGCGGGCGCCGGCGGCTCAGGCTGGCGCTGGCCTGAAGCTGGCGACGCGGAGGATTTGATCGGCGGCGAGCGCGACGATGCCGAACATGAGGTGGCATTTGACCTTGATCGAGCCGCGCACGCGCAGGAACCTGGCGCCGAATTCGTCCTTCAATCGAGCATTGACGCGTTCGACCATGGTGCGGAAATCATAGATGACGTCATTTGCGTCGGGCATGTGGATGAACTTCATCCTGTCGACCTCCCGTTCCCATTCGGCCTTGACCTCATGCTGGGCGCGAAAGTTGCGGTCGATGATCGGCGCGTGGCCGAGCGTGCGGCTGTGGTCATGAATGGCGGCGGCGTCGTAGGCGGCGTCCATGAGATCGTAGAGATAGGAAACCCGCGCGCCGGTCATGGTCATCAAGGGAATGGCGACCTGACTGTCGTGAACGGAGGCCGAAGTCAGCACGCAGGAGACGGGGATCTGGCCGCAAGCGACGTCGATATGCAGCTTGTAGCCGATCCAGGTTTCCTTGTAGCCCTTGCTGTTTTTCTTGGAGCCGACATCGCAGGCGGTGGGCAGTTCGGCGAGCATTTGGTTGACGTTCTGTGAGGTTTGTCGCTCCAGCCGCGTCGGCTCGGGCTTTGGCCGTTGCTCGTCCTTGCGCGGGCGTCCGCGCTTGCGCGGCGGCTGAGCGCCATCGGACGGCGGATCGTCCTTCTTGTCGCTGGCCTCTTTCGCCGCCGGCTTCTCGCGCGCCTCGATCTCGGTGGCGTCGCGGGCGATCACGCCGACGATGCGCCCGCCGAGCGAGCGCTCGATCAGCGCCGCGTGCATTTTGTCGGGCAGATCGCCCTGCGCGAACTCCGCGAAGGCGCGAGAGAACGTGGCTTCTGAGGGCACTTGCGAGCGTCGCTCCCAACCAAGGATACGCCGCAGCGACTTGTCGACGGCAAGTCGCTCGATCAAAGCGGAAGTGGTGGGAATGCCCAGCATCGCCTTGGCGACGAAGGCCCTGGCAAGGGCGCGCCGATCCTCGGGCGGGCGGCCGGGGCCGCGCGGCGGCTCGGGAACGAAGGCTTCGAGGCCGATCACGTCGAGGGTCGTGACGAGACGCCCAAGCGCTTCGGTCATTGGGTCGACTTCCTCGCGCAGCCAAGGAAACAGAGTGCCCTGGATATGGTTCCAGCGGGCTTTCATGGCGTCTAGGGGATCGTCGGACATGCCTGTTGCTACGAATCGGGACGATAAGCCAAAACAATACCGAAACTACTCTCAATGTACAGCGATATATATTATCTTATAGTAGTTGACAACTGTCATATCGTTCCTACATGCCCCACCTCAATTTGCTTGGCATTCAAAATAAATTCTGCAAGAGGCTCACAGTTTTGGATTTTTGCAAATAAGAAAATAACCCATGGCAAAAAGGCGTGCTGCTGATCGTCCGCAAAGCCGCAAGGCCGCCGGTCCTGTCCGGCGGCCCGCTCGAACCCGACGGGGTCAGGTTGTAGGCTTGATCGACGTGATATCCATCCTGTCGCCGGACTTGGTGTAACTCAAGGTGACTTTCTCGCCGACTTTGAAGTCAGAGAGCTTCACGCTCTTGGGGGCCATATAGGTGGAGCCATTATCCAACGTGATCATGTCCGTGGATGCATTCAGGCTCTTGATCGTGCCACTGGCGTCCGCCGCATAAGCGACTGACGCTGCTCCCATGAGAGCGGTCGCCAAAACCGCACACCTAAACATTCGCATAGCGCACCTCCATGTTTCCATCACAGCGCAGTCACGCCACAATTGATCCGATGGCGTCGCCGCGCCCTGAAAAAAGTTGAGCACAGTTTGGCTGACGCTGCGCTGACCGAAGCATTAACTCTTATTCATGAACTTGCGGCCTATGGCCAACGGTAGGGTCCGCTCGCGAATGCTCCGCAACGCGGCTTGTTGCTCGGCTCATAGAGGCCGCGCTCGCGGGGTGACCGGCTCGCACGATCCGTAATTCATCTTCCATTGAGAAACAATAATGCGCCGGACAAATCCCGGATAGGCGTCAAAGCGCATGGTGTCGCCTTGGATCGCCGAATGCGGTCGCTGTCCGATTCACCTGATCGGGATCGGAGACGCGTTTGCCGGCGACGGCGGGTTGGAGGGATCCAATCCGCCCGTCGCTACCGCGAACGTGTTTCTCTGGGCGGAAATCGGCGGCGCGGCAGCGGAGGACGTAAGATGGGCAGCAGGAAACAAAGCGCCCAAGAGATCATCGCCAAGCTTCAGGTGGTCGAAACGCTGACGTCCGAGGGTTTGCCGCTCGCGGACGCCATCCGTTCAGCCGGGATGCTGCAGCTTGAATACAACCGCTGGCGGCTCGAATACAACGGGCTGGTGCGCGCGCTGGGCCCGTTGCTGCGCCCAACGCCGAGGCTCTTGAAGAAAAAAGCGCGGCGAGCGGCGCCGGCTCGTCCGGCTAAGGCTCCCCGCGAGCGATAGTTGAAGCGAGGCCGCGGCTGCGGCCCCGCGAACCCGTCCATACCCGCGCGAGAGCTTTTAAGCGCGCGACGGGATCACCCCACGATCTCGTTGCCCGAGAACCACTGCGCGATCTCCTGCAGAGCCGTCTCGGGCGCGTCGGAGCCGTGCACGGAGTTCTCGCCCATCGACAGAGCAAAATCCTTGCGGATCGTTCCGGGGTCAGCCTTGGCCGGGTTGGTCGCGCCCATCACCTCGCGATAGCGCTGGATCGCGTCCTCGCCCTCAAGCACCTGCACGACGACCGGCGCAGCGGTCATCATCTCGACGAGTTCGGCGAAGAACGGGCGCTCGCGATGCACGCCGTAGAACGTCTCGGCCTGCGGCTTCGTCATCTGCACCCGCTTCTGCGCGACGATGCGAAGGCCCGCCGCCTCGATCCGCTGATTGACGGCGCCGGTCAGGTTGCGGCGGGTCACGTCGGGCTTGAGGATCGAGAAAGTGCGTTGAACGGCCACGAGTTCTTAGGTCTTTCGGCGGTTGTCCATGAAAAGCGCGGCGCTTATAGCCGCCGCCCGCGAGGCGGGCAAGGCGGGGGCGCGACTGAAATATGCGCTTCATCAAAGCGCGCGTCTCACGTATCTTCGCTCGATCGTTGTCATGCGCGCGCCAGCGGGGCATCCAGGCGCCGAAGGGCGCTGTCAGTTCTGAATAGACAGCGGCGGCTCTCTGGACCCCCGCTTTCGCGGGGGTGACATTTGGGTTGCGCGGCGGCGCAGGAGGAGGAGACGATGGGAGTGAAATTTCGCGCGCTTGGGCTTGCGCTTGGCGCGCTCTTCGCCTGGGCGCCCGGCGCCTTCGCCCAGAGCGACGCGCTCGACCGCAGCGTGCTGCCGATTCCCGAGCCGCCGGCTCCCGTCTACACCGAGCTCGACGCGCGCAACGCGAAGCCGCCGCCGCGCTTTGAGGTGAAGGCGCCGGAGGGCGCGCCGAATGTGCTGATCATTCTCATCGACGACATGGGCTTCGGCCAGTCGAGCGCCTTCGGCGGCCCGATCCATATGCCGACCGTCGATGCGCTGGCCAACGATGGCTTGCGATACAACGAGTTCCACACCACCGCGCTCTGCTCGCCGACCCGCATCGCACTCTTGACCGGGCGCAACCACCACATGAACAACATGGGCGCCATCACCGAGGTCGCGACCGCCTTTCCCGGCTATACCGGACAGCGGCCGAACGCGATCGCCCCGCTCGCAGAAATGCTGCGCCTCAACGGCTATTCGACCGCCGCTTTCGGCAAGAGCCACGAGACGGCGGCCTGGGAGACCAGCGTTTCCGGGCCGACGGACCGCTGGCCGACGCGCTCCGGCTTCGACAAGTTCTACGGGTTCCTGGGCGGCGAGACCAACCAGTGGCATCCTTCGCTTTACGAGGACATGACCCCGATCGAGCCGCCGCACGATCCGAACTATCACCTCATGACGGACATGACGAACCACGCGATCGACTGGGTTCGTGCGGAGAAGTCGCTGACGCCTGACAAGCCCTTCTTGATCTATTTCGCGCCCGGCGCGACCCATGCGCCGCACCATGTGCCGAAGGAATGGATCGAGAAGTACAAAGGCAAATTTGACCAGGGCTGGGACAAACTGCGCGAGGAGACGCTCGCGCGGCAGAAGGCGCTTGGCGTTGTGCCGCCCGACACGGTGCTCGCGCCGAAGCCCAAGGCGATCAAGGACTGGACGGCGCTCAGCGACGACGAGAGGAGGCTGTTCGCGCGGCAGATGGAGGTGTTTGCTGGATTCGGCGAATATGCCGACACGGAAATCGGCCGGCTCATCTCGACGATCGACGAGCTCGGCCAGCTCGACAATACGCTCATCTTCTACATCATCGGCGACAACGGCGCGAGCGCGGAAGGCGGCATGAACGGCCTCTTCAACGAGAGCACCTATTTCAATGGCGTCACCGAGAACGTCGCAGACATCCTGAAGCATATCGATGAACTTGGCGGCCCGAACACCTACAACCATTACGCCGCCGGCTGGGCGGTCGCGGGCGACACGCCCTTCACCTGGACGAAGCAGATCGCATCGAACTACGGCGGGACGCGCAACGGCCTGGTCATCCACTGGCCGAAAGGCATCGAAGCGAAGAACGAGGTTCGTTCGCAATGGCATCACGTGATCGACGTCGCCCCGACGATCCTCGACGCCGCGGGCCTGCCCGAGCCGAAAAGCGTCGATGGCACGCCGCAGATCCCGATCCAGGGCGTCAGTATGGTCTATTCCTTCGACGATCCGCAGGCGCCGGACCGGCATCTGACGCAATATTTCGAGATGGGCGGCAATCGCGCCATCTACCACGACGGCTGGCTCGCCGGCGTCATCCATAAGGCCCCGTGGGAAGCTGCGCCGCGCGCCAAGCTCGCCGATGACGTCTGGGAACTCTACGACGCGCGTTCCGACTTCAGCCTAGCGCATGACGTCGCAGCCTTGAATCCGGACAAGCTCAAGGCGATGCAGGACCTGTTCATGCACGAGGCGATCGCCAATCATGTGCTGCCGATCGACG
Organism: uncultured Alphaproteobacteria bacterium; assembly: GCA_963721905.1. Lineage (GTDB taxonomy): Bacteria > Pseudomonadota > Alphaproteobacteria > Rhizobiales > Beijerinckiaceae > Roseiarcus. The sequence continues at coordinate 145,874 of CAVRMF010000021.1, read as the reverse complement.
ATCGCAGCATCGAGCGCTTCGACGCCAGGATCGCCGGCCGGCCGGACCTGATGGCAGGCCGCACCTCGCTCACGCTCTACCCGGGCATGAGCGTCAATGAGAATTCCTTCATCAACCTCAAGAACGCGTCGCACACGATCACCGCCGATGTCGAAATCCCCCCGGGCGGAGCGAACGGCGTCATGCTGGCGCAGGGCGGCAAGTTCGGGGGTTGGAGCTTCTACCTCAAGGACGGCAAGCCGATCTATCAGTACAACTTCCTCGGGCTCTCACGATACACGGTCGCGGCCGACACGCCGCTGCCGCCCGGCAAGGCGACGGTCCAGTACGAGTTCGTCTATGACGGCGGCGGCCTCGGCAAGGGCGGAACGGGGCGCATCTTCGTCAACGGCGAGAAGGTCGCCGAAGGGCGCATCGACAAGACCCAGTGTTGCCTGATCGCGCTCGACGAGACCGCCGACGTCGGCAAGAGCAACGGCACGCCGGTCAGTCCCGACTACGAGAACCCGTTCGCCTTCACCGGCACAATCGACCGCGTCGTCGTCGACCTCACGCCCGGCGCCGATGCAGCGAGTGACGACGCACGCAGAGCGGCGGATGAAGCCAAACTCAAGCGGGCGACGATCGAGGAGTAGACTTTGTCATGCCCTGGAAAAGCGGACAACCAGAGTCGCAAGCTGCTGCGATGGCAGCCTGGACCCCCGCTTTCGCGGGGACAAAGGAAGCATGCACATGGAGGCGAACCTGCATGTCGAAACTCGCGTTGACCGCCGCCGCGGCATTCATTTCCACGCTGGCTCCCTGCTTTGCTCAAGAGACATTCCCGGTCGACAATTGGCCGGCCGATATCGACAACATCCCTTGCTCCGCCTGGCACAAGGCCGGCGACGGAACCTGGGTGTTGACGGGCACGATCAAGGTCGGCGCGTCGGAGTTGACCAACGTCGGCGTCAAGGGCGACGCCGCGGCCCGCATGGTCGAAAAGAAATGCGGCAAGTAGGCTGGCGAGTGAGCCCAGCCGGTCCCGCGGCGCCGATCGCCGGGCCCTTGCGCGGAGAAAAGGCAAGCGGGAAGCGCACGGTGTGCGAGGGGCCGCTCTGTGGCGGTCCCTTCTTCAAACGATCAGTCGATGGCGATCGCAGCCGAGCGACGGCGGGCGCGGACCGCCGCGAAGCCGCCGAGACCGGCGAAGCCGAGCGCCATCATCGCCCAGGTCGAGGGCTCGGGAATCGCGCCGGAGTAGAACTGCGCCTCGCTCAGGAAGACCCATTGCGTCGGAATATGTAGCGTGACGGTTACGGTGTTGCCGGTCAAATTCAATCCCGTTATGTCGATGATTTCCGGCGCGCTCGCGAACTGCCAGGAGGGATTGTCATAGGTCGTTCCATCGATAACGACATAGCTGGGCGCGGTCACCCCGCCGACATGCGAATTGTCGACGTAGAGCTTGATCTCGCCCACGGTCACGTTGCTGGCAAAGTTGAAGTCAATGGTCGGATTAACAATTTCCCAACCGACATACTCGCCTGTCCCCGCGTCGTTGCTGACCTCGTACCACGGCAGCGTCGCGATAACACCGTCGGTGAGCTTGCCGAGGCCGCCGCTTAAGTACGCACCGTCGGTGGTGCAGTTTGACGCGACGCAATTGCTGTAGGTGGCGTCCCAGTAATTGTATGTTCCACCATGCGCCTGGCCGTAACCGTTCGGCATGTTGTAGCTGCTGACCGTGAGAAGCGACGAAGCATGGGCGCCGTTCGCTACGAAACTGAGGGCTGTCGCCACGGCGGCGGCCCTCAAGGCTTTCCGAAAAGCCATGTTGATCCCCTTGGTCGCGCCGCGGTTCCTTTGCGTCTGAAGATACCTAGGAAATAGTCAGAGTACAAGTATCTGCGCATGCAACTGTGGCGCGAGGATTGGGCGAGCATTTGCGAATATCGCGCCTATTTTGCCCGACAAAGAGGACGCTCCTGGAACGCTCCTGGGGTTCCCCATTGACTTTGCGGCCATGGCCGTCCATATGCGCCCTTGTCGCTTCGATGCGGCCAAAAGCGCGCCGGCCGCGTGACGGGCTCCTCGCCCTCCTGCCGCGCGCGAACGACGTTCGCTCTCGACGCCCGGACACGCGGGGCGTCCCCTAAAAATCGAGCCGCATCTCGCGCATGAGCGCCTTCGCGGCATTATGAAAGACTTCTCCTTGGATAATTTTCATGGGTTCGGCCTCGCCGCGCCTCTCAATGCGGCGCTGGCCGAACTCGGCTACGCGCGTCCCACTCCCATTCAGGCGCAGGCGATCCCGGCGCTGATGAAGGGCCGCGATCTCGTTGGCATCGCCCAGACGGGCACCGGCAAGACCGCCGCCTTCGCGCTGCCCATTCTCCACAAGCTCGCGGCCGACCGGCGCCCGGCGCCAAAGGGCGGCGCGCGCGTGCTCGTGCTCGCCCCAACGCGGGAACTCGCCAGCCAGATCGCTGAGAGCTTCCGCGACCTCTCCGGCGCGCTCTCGCTCAAGATCGCGGTCGTGTTCGGCGGCGTCCCGCATGGCGCGCAGATCCGCGCGCTGGCCGCCGGCCTCGACGTGCTGGTGGCAACGCCCGGACGGCTGCTGGATCATCTCGACGCGCGCGTCGCCAACTTAAGCGCCATCGAGTTCCTCGTGCTCGACGAGGTCGATCAGATGCTCGACCTCGGCTTCATCAAGCCGATCCGCCGGATCGTGCGTGAACTGCCGAGGAAGCGCCAGAACTTCTTCTTCTCGGCGACGATGCCGGCCGACATTCGCGCGCTTGCGGGCGAGCTGCTGCACGATCCCGTCGAGGTCGCGGTGACTCCCGCCGCCAAGACTGCCGATCGCGTCGAGCACAGCGTTCTCTTGGTCGATACTGCGAAAAAGCGCGACATGCTGGTGGAGCTCTTCGACGACGCGACGATGTCGCGCGTGCTCGTGTTCACGCGCACCAAACGCGGCGCCGACCGCGTCGCCAAAGCGCTGGACGAGGCGGGCGTGGATGCGACCGCCATTCACGGCAACAAGAGCCAGGGCCAGCGCGAGCGGGCGCTCGGCGCATTCAAGGACGGCAAGACCCGCGTGCTGGTCGCGACCGACATCGCCGCGCGCGGCATCGACATCGACAGCGTGACCCATGTCGTCAATTTCGAACTGCCGGAGGTCGCGGAGGCTTATGTCCATCGCATAGGCCGCACCGCGCGCGCCGGAAACGGCGGCCGCGCGATCTCGCTCTGCGACCATGAGGAGCGCGATCTTTTGCGCGCGATCGAGCGGCTGACGCGGCTCAATCTGCCGAAGATCGACCGCCGTGGCGCCGCCGGCCCGAAGCCCGCGCCGGTCGTGCGCAGGGCGGCTGCCAGCGCGCCGGCGCAGGCGGCTCAGCGCCCGCATCATTCGCCGCATCGTGACGCCCGCAGCGCCAGCAAGCCCTCCCCGGCGCCGTGGCGCAGCTGGCGTTCCGAGGCGCCGCGAAAGCCCCGGCGCGCGCCGGGGCGCTGACAGCTTACGATCAGTCTTCGCCGGACGGCGTGGTGAAGAACCACGGGTGTCCCTCGAGATCGCGGACTGTGTAGCTGCGCCCGTAAGGCAAATCTTCGGGCGGCTTGTCGATCCGCGCCCCGGCGGCGCGGGCGCGTTCATGGTGTGCGTCCACGTCGGAGAGGTAGACGAAAACGCGCTGCGTCGCGACCTTCGTGTCGCTGACGCTTTGCATGCGCAATTCCGAGCTGCCCTGTCCCATCATGATAAGCTGGTCGCCGACCAGCATTTCCCCATGCGTCCCGCCGCGAGGCGTTTGCGTGCGCATCCGTTCGGTGAAGCCGAACGCCCGCGAGAGCCACTCCAGCGCGGCTGGGGCGTCGCGGTAGAAAATGTAGGGGATGACCTGTGTGCGTGTCACAGACTTGACCGCCATTTCGAAGCCTCCTCGAGTTGAGTGTCGAAAGACCCAGGTCCGCGTCGCGAATCCGGCCCCGCGAGCCAACCATTTCTTGCCCGGATCTAGGGCGCTTGTGTGTCGACCGCCGGGCAAGCAGTCGAGGACCGCGGCGCACGAGGCCCGGGAGCCTGTTGGCGCGCGGTTCTTAGCGCCCCTGCGTGATGACAATCCTCGCGCCCTGCCGCTCCGCCGAGATGCTGAGCCAGTGCGCCGCCGCAAGTTCGATCCAATCTTCATTCCTCGCTAGGACGACGGGACAGGCGATTGCGTAGAGCTCGGCTGCGGCCATCGCGCCGACGATGACGATCAGATCGCGCTCGAGCAGCAGGATCGCGGCGGGCGCAACGCCGGTCCGGATCGCCTCGGCGAGCGCGGCGCTGCCGGAGCTCGATCCGCGGCTGGCCGGCATCATCAGCACGCGGCCGGCGACATTCGCGTTCAGCTGCGGGTGCCAACGGTCGATGATGCGTCCCGTCGTCGGATCGAGGCCTCCCCAGAAGCTTAGCGGCTGGTCGAGCCGCAGCGGCGCGCCCGACGCCGCGCCCGGCGAGAGCGTCGCCGCGCGGACGAGACGTCTCACAGCCGCACGACCTTCCCGGCGCGCGCCGAGGCGACGCACTCGGCAAGCGAGCCGTAGGCGACCTCGACGCCGAGATTGCCGGGCGCGTAATAGGCGCATTTTCCGGAATTGGTCATCACCGCGCCCGTGCCGGTCTGCATCAGCGTCGTGACATAGACGCAGGTGTCGACGACGAGCGTCACGCCAGCGGCCACAAGCCGCTCCTCCCAGCCGCGAGCGCTGAGTTCTTCGAGGGTCGCGCGGCTGCAGTTGATCCAGATGTCGACGACCGGGCGCGGCCCGTCGAGGAGGGGCATCAGCCGGGCGAATTCGGATATCGAAAAATGTGGCGTCCCGAGGCTGACCGCGGCAAGCGGCGCCCCGTCCGCGACATTGGACAGCGAGCGCGCCGATGCGCGGAGATTGTCGGCGTCCAGGCCCAAAACGAGTTCGGGCGCGAGGCCGCCGCAAGCGGTCTCGAGGTCCGGCGCTTCCGGGGTGAGGCCGACGGCGTGGAAGAGCGCCACCGCCCCGGAAGAGGCTGCAGCGGCGCCGAGCGCCTTCAGATTATCCTCGTCGGCGTCGGCGGGGAGGCCGACGATGGCCGGGACAAGGCTGCCGCAGAGCTGACCGATCGCGTGGCCGACCGTGACGCATACGCGCTCGGCGTCCCAACCGTCGGGAATGGAGTCGATCTCGACAATCGCCCGGGCGAACCGGTTCTCCGTGAGATGCAAGCCGTACTCGGGCGCGCGGCCGGTCATGGCGCAGCAGAGATCGATGAAGTCGCCGTAGCGGTTGGTCCTGGCGCCGATGACCGAATTGGCGAAGACGATCGCGTTCGACTCGCCCCAGGCGATCTGCGCGCCGAAACGCGGCCGATGCACAGTCTGATAGGGAGCGCAGGTGAAGGTCGGCGCGCAGCCGAGCTCAATATGCGCCTGCATGAGCCGCTTTCCGTTCACGCGCACTTCGGCCGAACCGCGAAAGAGCTCGGGATGGATCAGATCGAGCGAGCCGACATTGAGGCTCGTCGGCACGCGGACCTTGCCGCCGAGGGCGGTCATGCGCTCAACGAAATCGAGGCTCGCCCGGCCAAGATAAAGACAGCCGTCGACATGCGCCTGCTCGATGGCGATAAAGGAGCGCGCGTCGACCGCTTCGGCCAAGCGCATCAGGAGCCGCATGGCGAAGGCCGCGGCGCCGCCATGCGCGCCGCCGGCAAGCTCCCGGTCCAGGTCGGAAAGTTCAAGGGCCATCTGCGGCAGGCTAGCGGCGCGGCACTCGGCCGGTCAATGCGCGTCGCCGTCCCGCCCCAATCGCGGCGCAGCCTCCCTGCTGGCTGTCGGGCAGATCGAGGCGATGCCGATGCCATGCGTTACGATCGGCGCGCATCTGCGCGCCATCTGTCTTGCGCTTCCTGAAGCGCATGAGGAAGCGATGCGACGCGGACCCTCCTACCGCGTCGGCGACAAGATCTTTGCGCTCGAGCGTCCGTGGAACGACTGGGTCGGGCTCTGGTGCAAGGTCCCGTACGGCACGCGCGAGCTCATCCTCGGCGCCTGTCCCGTGCGCTTCTTTGTTCCCCCGTATTTCGGGGCCAAGGGCTGGATCGGTGTCGGCCTCGACGAAGCCGCAGACTGGCCAGAAGTCGAGGCCTTCGTCCATCGCAGCTACCGGCTTATCGCCCCACGGCGGCTGGCGCAGTTGGTCAGCGCAGCCTGAAGCCGCGACGGTTGCGCGCCTGGCTCGGTGGGGCATAAGCTCACGCGACAACGCCAATTGTCTGAGGAAACGCCGTCATGTCGCAAGCCGCCGAGGCGCCCCGGCCGGCCGCCAAGGTTCCGGTGTCGCCGATTGATCCGTTTTCGATCGATTTCTTTCGCAATCCCCATCCCGCCCACGAAGCCCTGCGCGAGGCGGGGCCGGTCGTATGGCTGGAGCGATACGGCACTTACGCCGCCGCCCGCTACGCCGAGGTCAAGGAAATGCTCGGCGATCCGGCGACGTTCTGTTCGAGCCGCGGCGTGGGCCTTAGCGATTTCGCGCGCGAAACGCCGTGGCGCCCGCCGAGCCTCGTGCTCGAGCGCGACCCGCCGGAGCACGATCGCGCCCGCGCCGTGCTCAACCGCGCGCTGTCGGCGACGGTGATGCGTTCGCTGCGCGCCCGCTTCGTCGAGGCCGCGGATGCGCTGGCTGGCGAACTCGCCCACAGAGGCCGTTTCGACGCGGTCGCCGATTGCGCCGAGGTCTACCCGATGATGGTGCTGCCCGACGCCGTGGGCTTGTCGAAAGAGGGTCGCGAGCATCTGCTGTCCTATGCGGCGACAGTGTTCAACATGTTCGGCCCCGACAACGAGCTGCGCCGCGCCGCGCTGGCGCAGATGGCGCCGCATGTCGAATGGATCGCCCTGCAGTGCAAGCGCGAAACGCTCGCGAGCGACGGCATCGGAGCGACGATCCACGCCGCGGCGGACGCGGGCGAAGTGACGCGGCAGGAGGCGGAGCTGCTGGTTCGCTCCATCCTTAGCGCCGGATTCGACACCACCGTGCACGGCATCGGCGCGGCGATGCGCTCACTCGCCCACAATCCGGACCAGTTCGCGTCGCTCCGCGCCGATCCATCGAAAGCGCGCGCGGCCTTTGAGGAGGCGGTCAGGCTGGAATCGCCCGTGCAAACGTTCTTTCGCACGACGACGCGCGACGTCGAACTCGGCGGAACGCGGATCCCCGAAGGCGCGAAAGTGCTGATGCTGCTTGGCGCGGCGAACCGCGATCCGCGCAAATGGCCGCATGCCGACCGCTACGACATCGATCGTTCGACCGGGGGGCACGTCGCCTTCGGCGCGGGCGTGCATATGTGCGTCGGCCAGCTGCTGGCGAGGCTCGAGGGCGAGGCGCTGCTTGCGGCCTTCGCACGCGCCTTCTCGGCGATCGAGCCCGACGGCGAGGCGGAGCCGCTGTTCAACAACACGTTGCGCGGCTGGGCGCGGCTGCCGGTGAAGGTGACGGCGGCATAGCACGTTCCGTGGTCGGATGGGACTGGGTTGGCAGCTAGGCGCCCCGCCCCCTCTTGCGGGCGGGTCGGGGTGGAGGGTCGCGCGAAACTGAAATCACGAGGTCGTCGACGGGCGAGATCATGTCCGGACAACGGTCGCGGGGAAGTCGGCGGGATCAATCTCCTGGTGCGGCGCGACCCCCTTCCCCAACCCTTCCCCACGGGGGGAAGGGAATCCGCGTTCCCGGGCAAGCGCTGATCGACCTAACGGGATCATCGCCCGCAACGACGGAAAAAGGGCAAGCCTCCAAAAACAGAATGGGCCCCGACGCTCTGTGGCGGTGCGGGGCCCTGTTTCGCTCTGCGAAACTTCTGGGATGTTGCAGATGATATCCCGGCGATCATCGCGCTTGGCCTTCGCGCGTCATCGCCGCTGATGTTGAGTTCACTTTTGTTTCAAGCGCCCTTCCGCTCTGGCACTTGAGCGGCGACTGCGCTCTGACCCCAACACCGCTGGGGTCAATCACACTTGTCCGGTGGCGTCATTCCCACCTCGACTTTCTGCCACGGCCTCGAAGGCCCGCTCTCGAGCCGTCACGATCCGCTCGCGCGCTTCATGACGACTGCATGACATTCTCGCCCGAACATCGCGCATGTCAAATGGAATCTGGCTTTCCCACAGGCGCGGGGTGCGACGAAACGTGGCGCCTATCCGCCTGCCGCTTCGACCGCCGCGATCGCCGTCATGTTGACGATGCCGCGCGCCGTGACCGAGGGGGCCAGCACATGCGCGGGCTTCGCCGGGCCGATGAGGATCGGCCCGACCGGCAAGGCGTCCGCAATGACGCGGGTCAACTGAAACGCGGTGTTGCCGGCGTCAAGATTGGGGAAGATCAGCACGTTCGCTTCGCCCTTCAGGCGCGAGTTCGAGATGACGCGCTCCCTGGCGACGAGCGAGAGCGCGCTGTCGGCCTGCATTTCGCCGTCGACTTCGAGATCGGGCGCGCGCTCTTCGAGGAGGCGCAGCGCTTTGCGCATCTTGAGCGCGGAAGGGGTATCGGCGGAGCCGAAATCGGAATGCGAAATCAGCGCGATCTTCGGCTCGATGCCGAAGCGGCGGACATGGTGGGCGCAGGCGATCGCGGTATCGGCGATTTCCTCCGCGCTCGGATCATAGCGCACATGCGTGTCGGCGAGGAAATAGGCTCCGCTGGGGGCAATGACCAGCGAGAGAGCGGAAAAATCCTTCGCCCCCGGGGCAAGACCGATGATGTCGCGAATGTGCTCGAGGCGCGAGGAGAAGCGTCCTTCGAGGCCGCAGATGAGGGCGTCGACTTCGCCGCGATGGAGCGCGAGCGCTCCGATGACGCTGGGCGACGTGCGCACGACCGTGCGCGCGACGTCGGGGGTCACGCCCTTGCGTTCCGCGACCTTCAGATAAGTGGCGACATAGTCGCGGTAACGCGGATCGCTGCGCGGATCGACGATTTCGAAATCGACGCCGGGGTTGATCGTGAGGCCGAAACGCGTGATGCGGTCCTTGATCACCTCGGGCCGCCCGATCAGGACGGGACGAGCGATGCGCTCCTCGAGCACGACCTGCGCCGCCCGCAGGACGCGCTCATCCTCGCCCTCGGAATAGATGACGCTCTTCATCGCCGCCCGAGCCTTGGCGAACAACGGCTTCATCATGAAGCCGGAGCGGAAGACGAAGCGGTTGAGCTGATCGGCGTAGGCGCCGAAGTCGGCGATCGGACGCCGCGCGACGCCGCTCTCTATGGCGGCGCGTGCGACCGCGGGGGCGATTCGCAGCATCAGCCGCGGATCGAACGGGCTCGGAATTAGGGAGGTTTTGCCGAACAACGGCGACTGGCCGCCATAGGCCCGCGCCGCGACCTCGGAGGGCGTCTCGCGCGCGAGCGCCGCGATGGCGGCGACAGCCGCCTTCTTCATCGCCTCGTTGATTTCGCTTGCGCCGACGTCGAGCGCGCCTCGGAAGATATAGGGGAAACAGAGTACGTTGTTGACCTGGTTCGGGTAGTCGGAGCGCCCGGTGCAGATCATGGCGTCCGGCCGCGTTTCGAGCGCCAGCTCCGGCATGATCTCGGGCGTCGGATTGGCGAGCGCCATCACCAGCGGATCAGACGCCATCAGCTTCAGCATGTCCGGCTTCAGCACGCCTCCCGCCGACAGGCCGACGAAGATATCTGCGCCGGCGATGACGTCGGCGAGCGTGCGGGCGCTGGTCTCCCGCGCGTAAGCCAGCTTCCAGCGATCCATCAGCGTCTCGCGTCCTTTGTAGACGACGCCTTCAATGTCGCAGACGGTAATGTTCTCGCGCCTCGCGCCGAGCGAGACGAGAAGATTGAGCGAGGCCAGCGCCGCCGCGCCTGCCCCCGAGCAGACAATCTTCACCCGATCGATCGACTTCCCAGTCAGCTGCAGCGCGTTGGTGACCGCTGCCGCGACGATGATGGCGGTGCCGTGCTGATCGTCGTGGAAAACGGGAATGCCCATGCGGGCCTTCGCCTTCTCCTCGACCTCGAAACATTCGGGGCCCTTGATGTCCTCGAGATTGATCCCCCCGAAGGTCGGCTCGAGCGCGACAATGATGTCGACCAGCTTGTCGACGTTCGTCTCCGCGACCTCGATGTCGAACACGTCGATGCCGGCGAATTTCTTGAAGAGGACAGCCTTCCCTTCCATCACCGGCTTGCTGGCGAGCGGGCCGATCGCGCCGAGGCCGAGCACGGCGGTGCCGTTGGTGAGGACGGCGACGAGATTCTGACGGGCGGTGTAGATCGCAGCGGTGGCGGGATCGGCTGCGATCGCCTGGCAGGGAAACGCCACGCCGGGCGAATAGGCGAGCGCCAGATCGCGCTGATTGGCGAGCGGCTTGGTGGCGACGACCTCAAGCTTTCCGGGACGCGGCTCGCTGTGGAAGTACAAGGCGTCCGATTTGAGATCGGCCGCGCCTTCGTTGGCCATCGCGCTCTCCTCCCGGTTGGCTTCGGCGAGTGTTGACGCATCCGGTGAGTTTGGACAAGCACGGAGCATTCGCGCGGCGGAACGCGGCTCGCCTATTGCTGCTGCTTGTCCGGTTGCTGCGCGATCGCTTGTTCTTCGTTCGCCTGTTGCGCGCCGGATGGCTGGTCAACGTGCTCGTGCGCCGCAGCTTGTTGCGCCGCGGGTTGCTGTTCGACCGGTTCGGGCGGGGCCGGCTGCGGCTCGGCGGGTTGCGGCGCTGCCGCGTGCGTCGCCGCGAGCTGTTGGGTGAAGACCTGTGGCGCGCCAGGGTTGCGCCCGTTCGGCTCACGAAGGAAGGCGTCCCATTGATCCCTGGTGCCGAAGAACGCGTCGCGATCGACGTGACCTGAAATGCCCGCAACCGATCCGTCGGATTGATATTGCCAGAAATGCCAGGGCCGTGATCCGTACTTGACCGAAGGGTGGTGCTTGGTCGAACGCACCCAGATCGGATAGTCCATGAAGGCCCCGTCGGCCAGGATCGCTTCGTAAAAGTCGACCGTCGTATAGATGATCGGCCGCTTGCCGTAGTGGCGCTCCATTTCCTCCAGCATCACCTTCATGTCGGCGATCGCGCCATCCTGGGTGAGATGCAGGTGACAGGTCTTCGACGTTGGGGTCGCCTCGACGTCGAGCACCGGAGGCAGGGCGTCGTCCTCGACCGGCGCATTCTGCTCGAACCAGCTTATCTCCTCGAGCGGCGGCCGGCACCAATAGACGAAATGATAGGCGCCGTGCGCGATGCCCGCCGCCCTCGCCCCGGTCCAGTTGGCCTGGAAACGCTCGTCGGCGCGATCGCCGCCCTCCGTCGCCTTGATCCAGGCGAACTTGACGCCGCTATTTGCGACCGCATTCCAGTCGATGTCTCCCTGGAACTTGGAGACGTCGATGCCGTGAATCGGGTAGTCCCTGGGATGCGGCAAACTGTTGTCGATAAATCCCAAGGGGTCGCCGTCGCCCCCGCCGCCCGCGCCGCAACCCGACAGCAACGCGGCGAGAGCGAACGCGGCGCCCATCAAAGCGCGCGGATACAAAGGCCTGACGTTCATCACCAACCCAATGCCAACCTTCGCAGGCCCTCGTCGCGCTTGACGATCGAGCCATCCCGGTTTGCGGCGAAACTAGAGCGATCCTGGAAACGCTCCGTTAACGCCGGTTGACGTCGGGGTCCCTTGACCTCGCGCTCGGCGGGTAGCTAGGAAGGCGCCGTTTCACTCGCCTCGCCGGATTCACCCACCTTGCCCGAATTGTCAATGCGGATCGCCGTCGCGCTGATGGCGTTGTTGGCCGGACTGGGCGGCGCTGCGGCGGCCGCCGAATGCGGGCCAGACAAACTCGGCACGTCGCGAATCGCGTCGGTCGGGACCCAGGGAGGCCTCGAGGTTGGCCTCAAGACCTATCCGCGGACCATTCCGCTCGCCGACCATGAGGTGATTCTCACCTTCGACGACGGTCCCGCCGCGACGACCCCGGCAATCCTCAAGGCGCTGGCGGACCAATGCGTCCGCGCGACGTTCTTCGACATTGGCCGTAACGCCGATGCCCTGCCTGAGATCGCGCGGCAGGAGGTGCTGGAGGGCCACACGGTCGCGCACCATACCTGGTCGCATCCCCAGCCGACGCTGCGTTACTTGCCTGGCGGCGACGCAGCCGCGCGCGCCGACGTGCTCAGGGGCATGATATCGGTCGAGAAGGCCGCGTACGGGCAGACGTTCCCCGAGGGCGAGCCGAAGGACCTGAAGGACCTCAAGCTCCACACGCCGTGGTTCCGCTTTCCCGGATTCGCCGACACGCAGGACTTGCGCGACTGGTTCGCCGCCAACAACGTCGGCATTTTCGGCGTCGATCTCTGGGCCTCCGACTGGATCAAGATGACGCCGGAGGAGGAGCTCAACCTGGTGATGAGCCGTCTCGAAAAGAACGGCCACAGAGGCATGCTGCTGATGCACGACAACCATCCGTGGACCGCCGAGATGGTCCCCATGCTGCTCAGCGAGCTGAAAGCCAAGGGATACAAGATCGTCCACATGGTCGCCGGCCCCGGCAACGGGCCGACGGTTCCAGCGCCGCCAGGCTGGTTTTCGGAGACCGAGCGCGTGATCGGCGCCTTGAAGCCGCGGCTCGAAAAAGCGGCGGTGAAGGCCGGCGCCGGGCCTTTCCCGGTGAAGCCCGCGCCGGTGGAGTAGGGCTCGCCGACCCGCGCATCCTTCGAGATGCGATGCTCGCGCATCGCTCCTCAGGAAGAGGGTCGGGGTCATGCGGCTCGAATGGAAATCCTCATCTTGAGGAGCGCCGCTGCAGCGGCGCGTCTCGAAGGACGAGGATTTCGGTCCACAGCGACGGGCGAACTCGCCGTCACGCGTCCAGCTTGCGCAATTCGCGGCGCATGATCTTGCCGGTGGACGTCTTCGGCAGGTCGGCGACGAACTGGATGGCGCGGGGCGCCTTGTACGCGGCGAGCTCGGCGCGGCAGAGCGCCAGAATGCCCTCCGCGTCGGCGGGCGCGCCCGGTTTCAGCACCACATAGGCCTTGGCGATTTCGCCTTTGAGCTCGTCCGGCAGGCCGCCGACTGCGACCATCGCGACCGATGGATGCGCGGCGATCACGCGCTCGATTTCGGCGGGGAAGACCTTGAAGCCGCCGGTGTTAATCATGTCCTTCTTGCGATCGACAATGAAGACCGCGCCGTCATCGTCCATGGTCGCAAGATCACCGGTATGGAGCCAGCCGTCGGGCTCGATCGCCTCGCGCGTCGCCTTCTCGTTCCCGTAATAGCCCTGCATGACGATGGGGCCGCGGATCATCAGTTCACCCACCTCTCCGCGCGGCATGGTTGTGGCCGGGTCCGCCGCGTCGGCGATGCGGGCCTCGGCATGCGGGATCGCAATGCCAATCGAGCCGAGCTTGTGCGGGCCATAACAAGGGAAGGTCGTGCCGAGGCCGGCCAGTTCCGTCATGCCCCACAGTTCGATCAGCGGGCAGCCGAAGCGGCGTTCGACCTCGTGCATCTTGGCGACCGGCATGGTCTGCCCGCCGACCGTGCAGCGGCTGAGTGAGGCGAGCGCGAACGAGTTGAATTCCGGGTGGACGAGCATGTACATGTACATGGTCGGCACGCCTTCGAACATCGTCGCCTTGTGCGCCGCGATGCTGGCCAGGATCTCGCCCGCATCGAAGCGGGGATGAAGCACGAGCTTTGTGCCGTACATCATGGCGGCGTTGAAGATGACGTTGCCGTAGACATGCGGGCAGGGGACCGCTGTCACGACCGTGTCAAGGGCGGTTTTGGCATACATCTGAGCGTACATGGCGACGTTCAGGATCACGGCCCGGTGCGATTGCATCGCGCCCTTCGGATGCCCTGTCGTGCCCGACGTGTAGCCGATGGTCGACAGAGCCTCGGGCTTGACCGCGACGGGCTCGAAAGCTTGGCGCTTCGCGATTAGTTCGTTGAAGAGCATTGCGCCCGCGACCGACTGATCGCCGAACGCAATCGCCGTCAGGCCTGTCACGCCGCTTTCGAGCGCCGGCTTGATCTTGTCGGGGCTGCCGATGAGGGCGCTTGCGCCGCAGTCCTTGGTCACGAAGGCGACCTCGGCTGGCGTCAGCATCACGTTTATCGGATTGATGACCGCGCCGGTCTTCAGCGCCCCGTAATAGCTGACGATCCATTCCCAGGAATTCGGCGCATAGAGCGTCACCCGGTCGCCGGCCCTGATCCCCATTCGTGCGAGGCTCGCGGCCAGCGCGTCCGAAAGATCGTCGAGCTCTCGAAAGCTGAAAGATCGTCCCTCGATGACCAGCGCGGTCCGGTCGCCGAAGGCGCGCGCCGCGTGGGGAAGCACCTGTCCGAGAGAATTGAGCATGACCGGCCCCTTTTTCTTTCGACGGACAATCCGCTGCTCTGGCTTCGTGGGGATCGGACCTTGAGCCGCTCGTAATCGTGCCTTCGGCCGGCGTTCGTCCCCCCCGGAGACGGATTTACGCATGGCCGGCGGGCGAAGTCGAGGCCGCCAGCGTTGGCTTGGCTCATGATTTTATGGGCGCCTTACAATCCGGAGGCTCATTCCCTCTCGATCCCTTACCCTCCGCCCTCCACATTCGCCCCAATCGGAGAAGTGGAGTTCACCCATGCAAAATGTCCCACCGGACGCGATCCCAATAGCCGGCGTCGATCATCATCAAATTGACGGGGACCTTTCCGCATCAAGCGCTTACGCGCCGCCTGCGCCGTCAGAGCTATTCGCCCGCCTCGGGGTGATGCTGGTTATCGCGCTTCTCTTCGGGCTTTCGGCGCAAGTTCTGGTGGGAATTCTGCCGCATTGATGCGGAGTTCAGTGAAGGGCCGAGGGCCCATCTGAGCAAGGGCGCATCTGAAGACGCGCCGCACGCCGCGGACGCCGCCCAACGGGCGCCTCGGCGAAAATCGAGGAAAAACCATGCTTCAGCAGGATATCAAAGCGGCGAGCGCCGTCGGCTCGCCATGCCTCTACATCGGACAGAATTGGCAGGGGCGATGGGTTGTCAGGGACGCCCGCTCAATCTGCGGCGGATTGTTCGAAAACCGGACCGAGGCGATCCGCTTTGCGATGGTCGAGTGTCAACGTCGCCCTCAATCCGTCATTATGCTGCCTGATGGTCTCGAAATGGATCTGGGGTTCGGCGGCGATCTCAACGTCAATCCGAAGATCCAGCGCGCGGCTTAAGGCGGTCTTCGGAGACCTGCCGCCCTCCGGAGATAAAGACGCTGGTCTTGCCGGCGCGCTCAGGGAGGTTACGACAATGCCCACTCTGCCCGCAGACGAGGACTATGCTCGCGCGCTCCTTTCGATCCTGGGCGGACGAAACCTGCACCCAATGCAAAGCCTGCGTCGGGACGAAGTCGAATCAACATTCCTGGCGCAGAACATGGGTCGGCCGTACGATTTCGAGGCGGCGCTAGCCTACGCGATCAGCCGCGGATGGCTGTGGGCCGGATTCGACCATATTCGCCTGACCGGCCGCGGCGATGAAGAAATGCAAACAATTTGGCTCGGGAGGGGCATGCCGAACGAGCCGCCTCGCCGCGGGCCGCCGGCGCCTTCCGCAACCGCGCTCAAAACGCGCGCTTAGGATTGAATGGTGCGGTCAAGAGGCGTGCAATAACTCTTGCCTCATCAATGCCATACCTGCAGGTGCGGGCGTTCAAGCGCCTATTGATAAACTTTGGCAATTTCCGGCGTTGCCCGCACTCGAATGGAAGCGCCCTGACCCTCGAATGGACCTCGCGCCCGTCGACGTAGGCGCAGGGTGACGGCTCGGGGCGGCCAGTTAATGTCAGCGACAAGCCCGATCGCCCCGACAGCGTTCCGCGCATCCCAAGCGGTCACGCCGCGACCGCGTGAACGGTGCAAGGTCCGACGCTCTTCGAGATCACCCCTCGAAAGGCGCGTGCTGAAGGCCCGTGCGTGAGCCTCCATCAGGGCAAACGCGTTAGCTGGCCGCTCTCACCTCAGTTACACACCGTTCCCCACCTTTCAATATGTCCTGTAATAGACAGGCCGCCAGAGCGGTGGAAATAAAATTGTCCGTTGGGCAAGACCTCGACCTGCGCGTAGTTGGCCCAGGTCTTGATGACGCCCGGCTCAGGGACCGACCAGTTACTGTGCGGCTTGGGATTTACATAGTTGGAGTACGTGCCATTGGCGAGATAGAGAATCCAACGACCGTCGTTCCAACAGATTTTCTTGCCGACGATGTCCCCGGCCGTCACCGGCCGGCCCTCCGTCGGCTGACCCAATTGAGCATTCGCCGCCGTCACGCAGAAGGCCGCGCAGGCGAAAGCAGCAGCGGAGAGAGAGTTTCCCACGGTCATCATGTCATCCCCGAATCCATCAATCACCGCAGCCGCGCAAGAGCAAGTAGAAAGCGTGTCAGCGTCGGCTTGCGCCAGCCGGCGGGCATCCTGGCGCGAAGTGGCCTGACCCCTACCGACTTCGTGCCTGGTTGCGGCGCGAGGCGGCGTCGGCGCGAGGGCACCGGTCGTCGACATCACGTTCGCCGATGATCCGAACAAGCTCTGCAATCGGATCACAATCATCCCGCGCTTCGCCGGGGTGGCCGCGTCGAGCCGGGACGCGATCCTCGGCGGCGATCCTCCTCGCCCCGAGGCGCGTCCGTAGCCGTTTTCAAGGTGCGGGAATTGACCCTCGCTAAATCAATGAGTTAGGTTCTTGAATGGGTAACCGGGTAACTCCCAAGCCGGGGTGAGTCCGAAAAGTCACAGTTGGGTAGAAAAGGTGTTTGGAGGGTCGATTTTTTGAGACGGCGGGCGACGAATCAGAAATCAAGGGTGGGATGGTTCTTCCCGCCGAAGTCGAGGGGTTGATCGCTTCGCTAAGGCGCGAGATTGTGGCGCTTCGGGCTGAGGTGGCGGACCTTCGGCGGCAGTTGGGGCAAGACAGTTCGAACAGCTCCAAGCCGCCTTCGAGCGACGGATTGAAGAAAAAGCCTCGCATTGCCGGCAGCCTGCGCGGCGCTTCGGGCAAGGCGAGCGGCGGGCAGAAGGGCCACAAGGGCGGGACGTTGCGGCAGGTCGCCGATCCCGATTGGGTGGTTCGACACGAGGCGTGCGCCTGCGGCCACTGCGGTTCGCCGCTCGATCCGAAGTCGGCGACCGGGATCGAGAAGCGCCAGGTGTTCGATCTTGCCGAGCGCGCGCTTGTGGTCACCGAACATCAGGCCTTGCTCTACCGCTGCGAAAACTGCCGGGACGAGACGAAGGCGGCGTTTCCCGATGGCGTGGTCTCGCCGGTGCAATATGGCGAGCGCGTCAAGGCGGCGGCGATCTATCTCAATATCCAGCAACTCATCCCCGAGGATCGGACCGCCCAGGCGCTGAGCGATCTGTTCGGCGCGCCGCTGATCTGTCCGGCGAGCATCGTGGCCTGGGTTGGAAAGAAGGCGCAAGACTTGCGGCTGGTCTATGAGCGCATCGGCGAGCGCGTGGCCGAGGCGAAGGTTCGCCATCTCGACGAAACGGGGTTTCGCATCGCAGGCAAGCTGCAGTGGCTGCACACCACCTCGAGCCGGGCCTTCACCTTCTATCGCGCCGACGAAAAGCGCGGCGCGATCCCTGAGGATTTGCAAGGGGGCGTGGTCGTGCACGACCATTTCCTGCCCTATCGTCGGCTCGACACGGTGGCTCACGCCTTCTGCAACGCCCACATCCTGCGCGAACTCAAGAGCCTGATCGAGTTCGATCACGAGCCCTGGGCCGAAGCCATGCGCGACATGCTGCTTTCGGCCAACCTCGCGGTCAATAGGGCGCGCGAGGCGGGGGCGCGCGCGCTTGCGCCCTCTGAATGCCAAGCCTTCGTCGAGCGCTATTGGGCCGCCGTCCGCCTCGGCCTGGCCTTCCATCGCGAGTTGCCCAAACTGGCGATGAAGCCCGCGCGCGGGCGGGTGAAGCACCGGCCTGGCCACAACCTGCTCCAAAGGCTGAAAACGTTCCAAACGGAAACCTTGCGCTTCCTCACCGACTTCGATGTGCCCTTCACCAACAACCTGGCCGAACAGGACCTCAGGATGATGAAGGTCAAAATGAAGATCTCAGGATCGTTCCGAACCCTCGAAGGCGCTCAAATCTTCGCACGCCTCAGATCCGTCGTCTCCACTGCGAGAAAACGCGGATTCAACAGCCTCCAAATCCTCACCGCAACCCAAGATCACATCATCACCGTCCTCACGGCGTAGCCGACGGCTTGGGAGTTACGTAACCGGGGCAAATTGCCGGGCGGAGGGGGAGTTAGAGCGGACAAAATGTGATTTAAGCTTTGGATGGCGGCGCGCATCCCTGATTCGCTCGATCGGCTTTCGCATGACGACCTGATCGGCGTGGTGCGCGAGTTGATCCATGAAGTGACGCGGCTTCGCTCGGAGAACGAGAAGCTGAGCGTGGCGCTGGGCAAGCTTCGGATCGAGCATCAGGCGGTCAAGGACGAGCTTGTGCGGCTGAAGCATTTGCCGCCGGGTCCGCCGATCAAGCCGTCGGGCATGGACAAGGCGACGGACGCCAGAGGGCCGGAGGGCGAGGGCGGTGAGAAAGGCGGGCGCTCGACGCAGCGGCGCGGCAGCCAACTCGACAAGCTGACGGTCGGCGCGACGGTGGTGGTGACGGCGAAGGCGCCGGCGGGCTCGCGCCACAAGGGCTACGAAGACATCGTGGTTCAGGACTTGAGCCTGAAGCCGACGGTGACGCGCTATCGGCGCGAGCGGTGGGAAACGCCAGACGGCGAGACGATCGTCGCCAATCTCGATTCCGGCATTGTCGGGGGTTACGGCCCCCACCTGAATTGCTTGGTCTTGGCGCTGCACTTTGCTGGACAAATGACCTGCGAGCGGATCGTCGCGCTTCTCAATGGGATGGGGGTGGTGATTTCGAAACGCCAGGTGGTTCGCCTGCTGACGGTCAAGCTGGAGAGGTTCCGGGCGGAGGATGCGGCGGTGTTGAAAGCGGGCTTGAACGGCGCCTATGTCACGGTCGACGACACCGGGGCGCGTCACGCCGGCAAGAGCGGCTACACCACCCAGATCGGCTCTTCCAACTTCACCGCGTTTCGCACGGGACCCTCCAAATCGCGTCTGGCGTTTCTGTCGCGGCTTTGCGGCGGAACGTCGCTCTGGGTGATCAACGAGGCCGCGCTCGATTATATGAAAGGGCGCGATCTGCCGCAGATCGTGATCGACAAGTTCGTCGCCCATGAGGCGCGCTCTTTTGCCTCCTCGGACGCGTGGGAGCGCCATTTGCAGGCGCTGGCCTTGGATAAGATGAAAGTCCTGCCCGACCCCGTCTTGATCGCCAGCGAGGCGGCGCTGTGGGGCGCGATCCATCACCAGGGCTTGCTGCGGGGCACAGTGATCGTTTCTGACGACGCCGGCCAGTTCCGCGTCGGCGTCCACGCGTTGTGCTGGGTTCACGCCGAGCGGCTTGTTCACAAGCTCATTCCCGCCAACGACAAGCAGCGCAACGCCGTCGAGGTCGCCAAGCGGATGATCTGGTGGTTCTATCGCGGCTTGAAAGACTACAAGCTCGCGCCGAGCCCCGAACAGGCCGAACTCTTGCGCTCCCGCTTCGACCGCATCTTCAAGCGCGCCCGAAGCGGCTACGCCATGCTCGACAGCCTGCTCAAACGCCTTCATCGCCACAAGGACGACTTGCTGCGCGTGCTCGAGCGGCCCGAAATCCCGCTCAACACCAACGCCTCGGAAAACGACATACGCGCCTTCGTCACCAAGAGAAAAATCTCCGGCGGAACCGTCTCCGTCAAGGGCCGCGACGCCCGCGACGTCATGCTCGGTCTGGCCAAGACCTGCATGAAGTTGAAACTGTCGTTCTACCAATTCGTCGGCGACCGACTGGGAATCCCGGGCCCCAAAATTCCAGACCTCGCAACCCTCGTCAGCCTCGTCCCTTCCTGACCAACACCAAGCCCGCCCGGGAATCTGCCCCGGTTACCTTGAATGGTGCGGTCAAGAGGACTCGAACCTCCACTCCGGTTAAAGAACTAGCACCTCAAGCTAGCGCGTCTACCACTTCCGCCATGACCGCGTTTCGGTTCCGGGCCGTGCGGCTCGAAGCGAAGGCGGTCGTCTAACAAATCACCCCTGCGCTGACAAGGCCGGGTTTGGCCTTCGCCGCGGAGCGCCGCAGGTAAGCTTCAGACCGCCGCGTCGTGACGCGTTTCGCGCATGCTGAGGATCGCGAGAAAGCTCACGAGAGCGGCGACGGCGATGTAGGCGCCGACCGCGGCGATGCCGCCGCTCGCCTCGAGAACCTGAGCCAGCGAAGGCGCGAAGGAGGCGCCGAGGATGCCGCCGAGGTTATAGGCGCTGGCCGCGCCGGTGTAGCGCACATGGGTCGGGAACAGTTCCGGAAGCAGCGCGCCGAGCGGGGCGAAGGTCAATCCCATGACGCCGAGCGCAGCGCAGAGGAACACGAGGACGCCAGCCGATCCGTGGGCGAGAAGCGCCGGCATCGCGAGACCCACGGCTCCGGCAAGCACTGCCGATATCATGAGCACCGGCCGCCGGCCGAACCGGTCGGCGAGAGCCGCAGAGATCGGCGTCGCTACGGCCATGAAGACGATGGCGACGCACAGCATCTCGAGAAAGCTGGTGCGCGGGATTGCGAGCGCTCTCACGCCGTAGCCGAGCGTGTAGACGGTTGCGATATAAAACAGCGCGTAGCAGACGACGATCGAAAGCGATCCCTGGATCAGGGGCAGCCAGTGGCCCCTCAGCACTTCGCCGAGCGGAACGGCCACCCGCTCGTCGCGCGCCGCCGCGGCCTCGAAGGCCGGCGTCTCCTCGAGCGTGACCCGCACGTAGAGGCCGATCGCCACCAGAATCGCGCTGACGAGGAACGGCACGCGCCAGGCCCAGGCGATGAACGCCGGCTCGCCGAATCCGATGATGAGGGCGAGGAAGAGGCCGGTTGCGATGAAGAAGCCGATCGGCGGTCCAAGCTGGGGAAACATGCCGAACCAGGCGCGCCGCCCTTTCGGCGCGTTTTCGACCGCGATCAGCGCCGCGCCGCCCCATTCGCCGCCGAGGCCCACGCCCTGCAGGAAGCGCAGCGCCGCGAGGAGAATGGGCGCCAGCACGCCCGCGCTCGCGTAGCTCGGCAAGGCGCCGATTAGCGTCGTCGCCGCGCCCATCGTCAGCATCGTGGCGACCAGCGTCGACTTGCGCCCGATCCGGTCGCCGAAATGCCCGAACAGAAACGATCCCACCGGGCGGGCGAGAAAGGCGATGCCGAAGGTGAGATAGGCGTTGAGGGTCTGCGTCTCCGGCGCCGATTTCGGAAAGAACATCGGGCCGAAGACCAGCGCGGCGGCCGTCCCAAAAATGTAGAAGTCGTAGAACTCGATCGTCGTGCCGACGAGGCTCGCAAGGAGGATCTTGCCCGTCCCGGCGCGTTGGGCCTCAGGGTCCGCCCTTCCCTCAATCGCCGCCGCCATCGTCTCCTGCCCTGCCGGGCCTCGCGGCTGGGATCGCCGCCGGCCCCTGTACATTTCCGCGTCCGACTCAGTGTTTTCAAGCGCATAGGCGCCTTTTTCTGCAGCTGCGCAAGCGGCATATATAACATATAAATAATGTATTAATTACGCTCCTTGGTCCGTTCCGGCCCAGCCTCCAGCTCAGCAATCGCCACCCTCGCATGAGGTAGATTCGGTCGCTGACGTCGATAAGTCGCGCAGTTCGGGATTGATCCTGAGGATGGCTGCGAAGGCTCGAGCTTGCCAATCGAGCCGTGTGACGGCAGTAGACGTTCGGAAGGTGTGTGCCGGACTATTTTCCGGTCGGGCGAAAGGACATGGGAAACTCCGATATCATGATCATGGACCGTGCAATTGCCGATGCGGCTGCGATAGACGACGAGAGAGCTCGGCCCGGGTTTCGGCTTCTCAACCGCCGGTCGTTTCTGTTCGGCTCTGCCGTCAGTCTCGGCGCGCTTGGGCTGGCCGGTTGCGCCTCATCCGACGACTTGCTGCGCGCCGAGGCGGCGAAGGTCTACGGGCCGGCGCCCGACGAGAAATTCCCGATCCCGGCGGTCGACGTCAGCAAGATGGATCCGAAATATTTTCGTAAGCTCGTGCGCTACGACAGCAATGAAGCGCCCGGCACGATTATCGTCGATCCCAGCAATCATTACCTTTACCGCATCGAAGGCGACGGAAACGCCACCCGCTACGGCGCCAATGTCAGCCGCGACGAGTTCCTGTGGAGCGGCGACGCTTATGTCGGGCGCAAGGCCGAATGGCCCGTCTGGACGCCGCCCAAGGAGATGATCCAACGCCAGCCCGAGGCGGCCAAATACGCCAAGGGCATGCCGGGCGGTCTCGACAATCCGCTCGGAGCCCGCACGCTCTACCTCTATCAGGACGGCAAGTACACGCTCTACACGATCTACAGCACCAGCGATCCCGACTCGATCGGGAACGGCGTCACGAGCGGCTGCACCGGCCTCCTCAGCCAGGACATGCTCGACCTCTATCCACGAACGCCCGTCGAGACGAAGGTGGTCATGCTGCCTGCGTAGGCGACGGCGTCAGCCCCGGTCTAAACTACGGCGAGTTTGTCCCGTTCCGCGCTTGCGCGGCCGATCCGGCGAGCCAAGCGACGGCGCGATCCCAAAGCGCGGTCAACTCTTCATCCCAGGTCATCGCGGGAGGACCGTAGGGTGGGCTCGCCCCTGGCATTTCTGGCGGTCCGTGATCGAGGTAGGGCCACAGGTTGCGCGCGTAGCACCATCGCGACACCTCTCGCAGATGAAACCGCTTGCGCTCCTCCGGCGTCAGACAGCGAGGCGCGGATGCCTTGACCTCGTCGACGACGGCTGGAGCGGAAGAAAAAACATCCCACAGCCTTGCCGTCTTGTCGTCGGAGCCGGTGAGAACCCGCTTGCCGTCGGGCGAGAAGGCGACCACCAAGACCGCGTCTGTGTGTCCCTCGAGCTTCGCGACCGCAGCGCCGGTCGCCGCGTCCCACAGCCTTGCCGTGCTGTCCGCGGAGCCGGTGAGAACTCGTTTGCCGTCAGGCGAGAAGGCGACGGCGCTGATCGACTCCGTGTGTCCCTCGAGCGTCGCGACCGGAGCCCCGGTCGCAGCGTCCCACAGCCGCGCCGTTTTGTCGACGGAGCCGGTGAGAACCAGCCTGCCGTCAGGCGAGAAGGCGACGGCAGCGACAGAGAGTCCGTGTCCCTCAAGCGTAGGGCCCGGAGCCCCGGTCGCAGCGTCCCACAGTCGCGCCGTCTTCTCGAAGGAGCCGGTGAGCATGCGCTTGCCGTCGGGCGAGAAGGCAACCGCGGTGACAATGTCTTTGTGTCCATCGAGCGTCGCGACCGCGGCGCCGGTCGCCGCGTCCCACAGCCGCGCCGTCTTATCCCAGGAGCCGGTGAGAACGCGCTTGCCATCGGGCGAGAAGGCGACGGCGGTGACAGGGCCAGTGTGTCCCTCGAGCGTCGCCAGCGCGGCGCCGGTCGCCGCGTCCCACAACCTGGCCGTTTTGTCACCGGCGCCGGTGAGCATGCGCTTGCCGTCGGGCGAGAAGGCTACCGCGGTGACAATGTCTTTGTGTCCATCGAGCGTCGCGATCGCCGCGCCGGTCGCCGCGTCCCACAGCTTGGCCGTGCGGTCGTCAGAGCCGGTGAGGACGCGCTTGCCGTCGGGCGAGAAGGCGACGGCGTTGACGCGGTCTTTGTGTCCCTCAAGCGTCGCGATCGCGGCGCCGGTTGCCGCGTCCCACAGCCTCGCCGTTTTGTCCTTGGAGCCGGTGACAACGCGCTTGCCATCGGGCGAGAGGGCGGCGGCGGTGACAACATCTGTGTGTCCTGTGAGGATAGCGCCCGAACGTTCGGTCGCCGCGTCCCACAGCCTTGCCGTGCCGTCGCCGGAGCCGGTGACAACGCGCTTGCCGTCGGGCGAGAATGCGACGGCCAAGACAGGGTGTCTGTGTCCTTCGAGCGTCGCGACCGCGGCGCCGGTCGCCGCATCCCAAAGCCTCGCGGTATTGTCCCAGGAGCCGGTGAGAACGCGTTTGCCGTCAGGCGAGAAGGTGGCAGCCACGAGAAAACTTGTGTGGCCCTTGAGCGTTGCGACCGTGGCGCCGGTCGCCGCGTCCCACAGCCTCGCTGTTTTGTCGGAGGAGCCGGTGAGAACGCGCTTGCCGTCGGGCGAGAAGGCTGCGGCGTTGACGGCCTCTGTGTGTCCTTCGAGCGTCGCGACCGCGGCGCCGGTCGCCGCGTCCCACAGCCTCGCCGTCTTGTCCCAGGAGCCTGTGAGAACGCGCTTGCCGTCGGGCGAGAAGGCGACGGCGGTGACAGGGCCAGTGTGTCCCTCGAGCGTCGCCAGCGCGGCGCCGGTCGCCGCGTCCCACAGCCGCGCCGTGTTGTCATTGGCGCCGGTGACAACGCGCTTGCCGTCGGGCGAAAAAGCGACGGCCCTGACGGCGCCCGCGTGTCCGTTGAGCGTCGTGAGAGCGGCGCCGGTCGCCGCGTCCCACAGCCGCGCCGTGTTATCTTCTGAGCCAGTAAGAACGCGCTTTCCGTCGGGCGAGAAGGCGACCGCGCGGATATTGCCTAGGTGTCCGGCAAAGGTTGCCACCGCGGCGCAAGTGGCCGCGTCCCACAGCCTTGCTGTTTTGTCCCAGGAGCCGGTGAGAACGCGCTTTCCATCGGGTGAGAAGACAACGGCGATGACAGCGCCTGTGTGTCCCTTAAGCGTCGCGACCGCGGCGCCGGTCGCCGCGTCCCACAGCCGCGCCGTGTCATCCTCTGAGCCAGTAAGAACGCGGCGGCCGTCAGGTGAGAAGGCGACGGCCATGACCGGTCCTGTGTGTCCCGCGAGATCTGCGCGCTCCGCCCAGTTCGAGGACCATTTGCGCCAGGCGCCGTCGAGCGCGACCAGCGCGGAGGCCTCTAAGGGCATCAGACGGGCACGAATGCCGAGGCTTTTCTCGTCGGGTAGCGCATCTAGGCCGATCAGCATGCCGTCGACGTAGGAGGCCTCGTCGACCTTCTTGTCGACCATCTCGGCGACGAACTGCGAGCGGTCGATCATCTGTTTCTGCCAACTCGTGAACACCGACCAAAAGCCCGCTCCCGTCCCCAGGACGACAAGCGCCGCGAACGCCGCCAGCACCGCGAACATGCGCCGCTGGAACCGGCGACGAGCCTGCTGCGCGCGCTCCGTTTCGGCGATCAGCTGCTCGCGTTCTTCGAGCCGCTTTCGCTCTGCTTCCGCGAGCGAGGTCGCAAAGGTTTCGCTCGCGGCAATATAGGATCGCTGCAGCGCCGTAATCTCGGGCGCGTTCTCCTTCCGCGCGGCGACCCAAGCCGTGGCGTCAGTCAGGTCGTCGCCGCGCAGCAGCAGGTCGTCGGCACCGCCGCCTGCTCGGGTTCTCGCCTGCCAGCGGGCAGCGATCTCGCTCAGCCGCGTGTGTTCGCGAATCCACTCGACATCCTGCCTGAGCGCCGTCGCCAATTCGGTGAGAGGTTTGAGGGGGGACTGGCCTTCCTTGAAAAAAATGTAGTTCAGCCGCCGCAGTCGGTCCGGCACGTCGGCTTCAGCGACCGGGTCGCCCTTGATCGGAATCAGCCGGATCGGGATCAGCCGCTTCCCGAACTTCGCGGCGCAATCGACCTCCCAGGCGCAGCGCTCGGATTTGATGGCGGCGGCCGAGATGATGAAGACGATGGTGTCTGCGCTCTGGATCAGCGCGCCAAGCCGAGCCTCCCAGTCTTCCGCGGCGGCAATGTCATGGCGGTCAAGGAAAGGCTCGAAGCCCGCAAGCTCGAGCCCCGTCACGAGGTCTTCCGCCAGCGCCGCGCCATCCGAGCGGGCGTAGGAGATGAAGACCTTCAGCCTTTCGGCCGGGCTTGAGACTGTGTCGGCCATTGGCTCCCAGCCGCAGCGTTCGATCAGCAGTAGCCGAAATCAACGAACCCCGACAGGCTCAAGCGGGTGGATCGCTCCCGGGTGGATCGCTCCCTTGTCCGTCACCATGGCCCATAGGGCGGCGGCTCATAGTAGGAGCCGGGGTACGGGCTCGGCGCTTCCCCGTAGGGTCCGGCGGGCCCCGGTCCATAAGGCTCGTAATAGCCGCCGGTCTGCGCCCCGGCGTCGGCGCGGAGCTGCTCGCCTTCCTGCAGCACGACGACCGGCGCGCCGACCGGAACGCGGTTGTAAAGATCGATGATGTCGTGATTGAACAGGCGTATGCAGCCGCTCGACACCTTGGTTCCGATCGTGTCGGGTTCGTTGGTTCCGTGCAGGCGGAAGTCAGTGTCCTGATTTCCGCGATAAAGATAGAGCGCTCGCGCCCCCAGCGGATTGTCGATGCCGCCCGGCAGCCCGTTCACGTAATGCGCATAGATCGGCATTCGGCGAATCATGTCTCCGGTCGGCGACCAGTGCGGCCATTCGGCCTTTCTGCCGATGACGGCCGAGCCGCGAAGTTAAGCGCTTCCTCGCGACCGACGCCCACGGCGTAGCGCATTGCGACGCCGCCAGGCTCAACGAAATAGAGCCGTCGTTCGCCGATGTTCACGACGACCGTCCCCGGGCGGTAAGGGCCGGCGAAGGCGACCTGTTGGCGAAGCAGGCTGGCGTCGATCCGGGTGAGGTCGAGCGCGGGGATCTCGTGCCCGTGGTCGTTCACTGGGCCATAGGCGGCGGCGTTCCTGAACGGATAGAAGCCGGCCCCGAGCGGAATCCCGCCTTGGGTTGCGCAACCCCCGAGCAAGAGCGCGATCCCAGCAAGAGCGCTGCGTCGGTAAAAGTTCGCGCTCATTGTGTAAACATTCCGACACCTCGTCATGGAATTCTGGTCACGCGCTCCGGGCAATCCGCCTCTCAGGGTCCGGCGAGCGTGCAGCCGCCGGCGCCCGGCGGCCGGAACGCCTCGGCGGCCGGAATCTTGGCCACGACCGTCAGGTAATCCCACGGATATTTCGATTCCGCGGGCGTCTTCACCTTCATGAGATACCGGTCGTAGAGGACGCGCCCGTCAGGACGAATGGTTCCGGCGTCGGTGAAAATGTCGTGGATCGGCGCCTCGCGCATCGCGGCCGTGACTGCGCCCGCTTCGTCAGTTCCCGCTTTCGCGACCGCTTCGAGGTAATGGCGCACGGACGAATAGAGCGCGACCTGATTGTCGTTGGGCATCCGCTGGCGGCGGTCGTAGAAGCGCTTGGCGAAAGCGCGCGTCTTGTCGTTCAAGTCCCAGTACCAGGATTGCATGAAGGTGAGGTCGTGGGCGACGTCGAGGCCGAGCGCGTTGACGTCGCTGAGGTAGGTGATGGGCGTCGCCAGATATTGCGCCGGCGCGAGCTTGAATTCATTGGCCTGCTTGAGCGCGTTGGAAAGGTCGGCGCCGGTGATGGCGAACACAATGACCTTGGCCTTCGAGGCCTGGGCGGCGATCAGATAGGAGCTGAAATCGGCGGTGTTGAGCGGGGAGCGCACCCCGCCGACGACGGTTCCGCCCGCCTTCCCGATCGCATCGCGCGCGTCGGCCTCGAGCGAAGCGCCGAAGGCGTAATCGGCGGTGATGAAGAAGAAGCTGTCGAGCTTCTCGCGGATCAGAAGGCGCATCAGCGCGACGCCGTTCGACCAGTTGTCCGCGTTCCACTGGATGCCGTTCGGCGAGCAGGCCTTGCCGGTGAGGTCCGATGACGAGGCCGAGTCGAAAATGACGAGGCGGTTCCGCGCCTTCGCCAGGTCCTGGATGGCGAGCGCCACGCCCGAATTGGTGATGTCGAAGATCACCCTTGCGCCACGCTCGTCGTACCACTGGCGGGCGATCGCGAGGCCGACGTCGACCTTGTTCTGGTGATCGGCGACGAGGAGTTCGATCGGCTTGCCGAGGACTTTGCCGCCGAAATCCTCGATCGCCATGCGCGCCATTTCGGCCGAGCCCGGTCCCGCCAGATCGGCGTAGGGACCGGACTGATCGTTCATGATGCCGATGACGAAATTCTCGTCGGCGCGCGCCGAAGCGATCGCGGCGAGCGCAAACAAAAGGCAGAACGCGATCGCGCGCCAAAGCATGACAAACCTCCCGGATGATCCGCAGGAGCCTCACTGAATCGAAAGGAAAGGAGACCGTCCGGTCTTGCGCCGCGCCGAACAGCGTTCGGCGCGAGGTCTTTTGCGACTTACATGGTCATGGCGTCTTTGACGCATTTCTTGACGAACGAGGTCTCGGCGGCGCCGTGCAACTTCTTGTCGCTGGCCTGAGACATGCAGGCCGTCTTCTCGCATTTGGTCATGAAGCTCGTCTTGGCGGCGCCGGCGAGCTTCTTATCCATCG
Source organism: uncultured Alphaproteobacteria bacterium (assembly GCA_963721905.1). Lineage (GTDB taxonomy): Bacteria > Pseudomonadota > Alphaproteobacteria > Rhizobiales > Beijerinckiaceae > Roseiarcus. The sequence continues at coordinate 117,492 of CAVRMF010000021.1, read as the reverse complement.
CCTGGGTCATGCAGGCGTCGTCGGCGAAGGCGAGCGTCGGCGCCCCGGCGATGCAGAGGGCGAGCGCCGCGAGCGCGAGCGTCTTGGTCATGGAATTTATCTCCCGAATCAGGCCGTTCGTTCCGGCCACCCGGGACCTTAGCATGCGCCGCCGCCCTGACGAGAGGCAGATGCTTACGGTCGTTCGTAGCGCCCGGTGAGCTGGGCGCGGGCGAGCGTCGCGCCGGCCATCGCGGCGACCACGGCCGCGAGATCGGGCGGCGAATTGAAATGGACGAGCCTCGCCAGCGCGAACATCTGGAAGACGTAGCGATGGGGACCGTGGCCCGCGACCGGCCTTGGACCCCGATAGGCGATCCGGCCGAACGATCCCCGGCCGAAGCGGATCGGACCTGCCCGTCCAGCGTCAAACGCGCCTTCCTCTACGCCGCCCGCAGTCGGATCGACGCCGTAGGCGATCAGGTGGGTGACCGGCCGGGGCAGCGGGGCGTCGGGATCCTGCACAATCAACACCAGTTCCTCCGCGCCGCGAGGAACTCCGGTCCAGTCGAGCGGGGGCGAGAGGTTGTCGCCGACCCCGCTCCCCGCCGAGCGTCTCGGCATCATGCCCCCATCCGCGAATGCGGGGCTCGAGAGCGCGAACAGGCGGGGCGCCGCGAGGCGCGGGTCATTCCAGACAAGATGGCTTTCTCCGGCCCGGATCGGACGCATCAGGCTCCCGAGCGCAGATTCAAGAGACATTTTTTGGCTCCCGGCGCGTCGCGGACGCCGAAGCTAGCGCCCGGACTGTCATCGATGACGTTCCTTGTTCATAGACGCGCAGGAAGGCGCGGAAGTTCCCGGCCGCGCGGACTTCTGGCGTCAGGCGGCGCGCCCGATTAAGATCAACGTCTTCCGGAACGCTGCGACGCGATCCGACCGGACCCCGCGAGCGGCGATGAGACGCGTGACGAACTGGCTGTTGTTTCTCCTGGCGCTGGCTGCAGTCGCGGCCGGCGTGGCCGAGCAGGTCGGCCTCATTCATGCGCCGGTTTCCCCGATCGTCTTCGGGGTTGCGGCGGCCGTCTTCGCCGCGCTCCTTTTCATCCGCACGCTGCCGCTGAAGGCTCGGCGCGCGGTCGTGTTTTTCGTCGCGCTCGCCGGTCTCGGCGGCTTGACCGCCGGGCTCGCCTATTTCCAGTTCGTCATCAAGCCCACCATGGTCAAGAGCTTCATGAGCGCCGCCTTCGCGCCGAAGCCGACTGCGGTGTCGGCTGAGGAGGCCCGCATCGAACAATGGCCGCCGCAATTGAGCGCGATCGGGACGATGCGCGCCTATCAGGGGATCAACATCGCGCCGGAGGTCGCCGGCGTCATCACCGCCATCAACTTCGATTTGGGCGACGACGTCGAAGCCGGCCAGCTGCTGATCAACATCGACGATGCGGTCGAGCGGGCGGACCTCGCCAACAGCCTCGCCCAGCTCCGGAATGCGGAAACGACGCTGGCGCGGCAAAGGTTGCTCGTCGCAGGCGGCAACACGCCCCAATCGACGCTCGAGTTCGCGGTCGCAGCGCGGGATTCTGCCGCAGCGACCGTCGATCGCACACGCGCAGTGATCGCGCAGAAGGCGATCCACGCGCCCTTCGCGGGCCGGCTTGGCTTGCGCAACGCCGATCTCGGGCAATATGTCGCCGTCGGCGCCAGCCTCGCCACATTGCAGCAGCTTGATCCGATCTACGCCGACTTTCCTGTGCCCGAAGGCGCGCTGGCCACGCTCGCCGTCGGCCAGGACGCCACGATGACGGTCGATGCCATTCCGGGACGTATGTTCGAGGGAAAAATCAAGGCGCTCGACGCGCGGGTCAGCGCAGACTTGCGCAACGTCACCGTGCGGGCCGAGTTCGCCAACCCCCAACGCAAGCTGTTGCCCGGCATGTTCGCCAATCTGACGGTCACGACCGGGGCGAGCGCCGACGTGCTGACGCTGCCGCGCACCGCGATCGTCTACAGCCTCTATGGCGACACCGTATTCGTGGTGAAGCCTGCGCCGGCTTCGCCGCCCGCCAGCCAGACCGTGAAGGCGGATCAGGGCGCCAACGCCGCCCCTGCGGCGCCCGCCGCCGGCGGTCTCGTCGTCGAGCGCCGGTTCGTGCACGTGGGCGCGGCGCGTGGAGAACGGATCGCCATCGAAGACGGGGTCAAGGCGGGCGAGCAGGTCGTCACCGCGGGCCAGATCAAGCTCCAGGACCACTCGCCAGTCATCATCGACAAGTCGCCTGCCCTGCCGCTGCCGCCCGTGACGCCGAAACCGTGATGCCACTGCGATGAACGCGTTCACCGACCTCTTCATCCGCCGTCCGGTTCTGGCGACCGTGGTCAGCCTGCTGATCCTGCTGATCGGCGGCGTCGCCGCGCTCAAGCTGCAGGTCCGCCAGTTTCCCCAGACGTCGAACACCACCATCACCATCACCACCACCTATCCCGGCGCCGCAGCCGACGTGATCAAGGGCTTTATAACCACGCCAATCGAGCAGGCGGTCGCAAGCTCCGAAGGCATCGACACGCTCGTCTCGAGTTCGCAGCAGAACGTATCGACAATCACCCTGAACCTCAGGCTCGACGCCAATCCTGACCGGGCGATGGCCGACACGCTCTCGAAGGTCAACCAGGTGCGCGGCCTCCTGCCGCGCGAGGCCAATGATCCGGTCATCGTCAAGCAGACGGGCCAGGGCTTCGCGCTCATGTACCTGTCGTTCAATTCGGACGTGATGACCGCCTCGCAGATCACCGACTATCTGACCCGCGTCGTTCAGCCGCGCCTGCAGACGGTCGACGGCGTCGCCAACGCGCAGATCCTCGGCGGTCAGACATTCGCGATGCGCATCTGGCTCGATCCCACACGAATGGCCTCGCTCGGCGTCACCCCAAACGACGTGCGCGCCGCGCTCGCCGCCAACAACTTCACCTCCGCCGCAGGAGAGATCAAAAGCAACTTCACCCAGATCAGCATCAACGCTCTGACCTCGCTCGACAGCGCCGAGGCCTTCGGCCAGCTGGTGATCGCCGCGCATGGCGACGCCCTGGTGCGGCTTGGCGACGTCTCTAAGATCGAGCTCGGGCCGCAGAGTTCGGATTCCTCGTCCGTCTTTGACGGTCTGAAAGCCGTGTTCATTGGCGTCTACGGCACGCCGGAGGCGAATCCGCTGACCGTCATCGACGGCGTTCGCCGGGTCATGCCGAGCATCGAGAGCCAGTTGCCGACCGGCCTCCATTCAACCATCGCCTACGACTCGACCAAGTTCATCCGCTCCTCGATCTACGAAGTCGCCAAGACCCTGATCGAGGCAGCGGCGATCGTGATTGTCGTCATCTTCCTGTTTCTGGGCAACCTGCGCTCGACCTTCATCCCGATTGTCACCATCCCGCTGTCGCTGATCGGCGTGATGATCGCGCTGCTCGCCCTCGGCTATTCGATCAACCTCCTGACCCTGCTGGCGCTGGTGCTCGGCATCGGCCTCGTCGTCGACGACGCCATCGTCGTGGTCGAGAACATCCATCGCCACATCGAGGATGGCATGACGCCGTTCGACGCCGCGATCCGCGGCGCGCACGAGATCGCGCTGCCCATTGTCGCGATGACGATCACGCTCGCCGCTGTCTATGCGCCGATCGGATTCGTCTCCGGCGTAACTGGCGCGCTCTTCCGCGAATTCGCCTTCACGCTGGCGGGCGCGGTGATCGTCTCCGGCTTCATCGCGCTGACGCTGTCGCCGATGATGTGCTCGAAGCTCCTGCGCCACGACGCAGAGCAGGGCTGGTTCGGCCGCTTCGTCGATCGGTCGTTCAATCGCCTGCGCGGCGCCTATCGGCGCCGGCTCCACAGCACGCTCAATTTTCGCGCGCTGACGCTGCTGATCCTCGTCGGCGTGCTCGCGCTGACCGGCGTCATGTACGCCTCGACCCCGCGCGAGCTTGCGCCCGAGGAGGACCAGGGCATCCTGTTGTCTCTGATCAAGATTCCGCAGGTCGCCAATCTCGATTACACCGAGAAGGCGACGCAGGCGCTTTACGCCCAGGTCAAAGACGTGCCGGAATTCGACCATCTCTTCGTCATCAACGGCTTTCCGAGCGTGCGTGGAGGCTTCGCCGGCGTCCTGCTGAAGCCCTGGGACCAGCGCGCGCGCAGCCAAAAACAGGTGCTGACCGATCTCGGGCCGAAATTCCAGTCTGTGCCGACCGCGCAGATCCAGGCGTTCTCACCGCCGGCGCTGCCCGGCTCGACCGGCGGCGCGCCGATGCAGTTTATCATCCGCACGACGGGCGACTATGCGACGCTCGCGGACGTCGCGCTGAAGATGCAGCAGGCGGCCCGGGAGAGCGGCCTCTTCCTCTTCACCGATGTCGACCTCAAGTTCGACACGCCGCAATACGAATTCAAGATCGACGCCGACAAGGCGAACCGCATCGGCGTCAATATGTCGGATATCGGAACCGCGCTCGCAACCATGCTCGGCGGCAACTACGTCAACCTGTTCAACCTTTATGGGCGCAGCTATGAGGTCATTCCGCAGGCGCCGCGCGAGTTCCGTCTCGAGCCCGACTGGCTGACCCGCTATCAGTTGCGCACCAGCAACGGCGAGCTCGCGCCGCTCTCGGCGGTGGCGACCGTTGCGGAAGAGGTGCAGCCGAACGCGCTGACGAGCTTCCAGCAGCTCAATTCCGCGACGCTCTCGGGCGTGCCGTTCCCCGGACGGACGCTCGGCGATGCGCTCGATTTCCTCAAAGAGAAATCGAAGGAGATTTTCCCGGAAGGTTATTCCTACGATTTCCAGGGCGACTCGCGGCAATACGAGCAGGAGGGCAATGCGCTCGTCTACGTCTTCGTCTTCGCGCTGATCGTGATCTATCTCGTGCTCGCCGCCCAGTACGAGAGCTTCCGCGATCCGCTCATCATCCTGATCGCGCTGCCGACCGCGCTCTTCGGCGCCCTGCTGCCGCTCAACATCGGCGGCTTTCTCGGCTTCGCGAGCATCAACATCTATTCGCAGATCGGCCTCGTCACCCTGATCGGCCTCATCTCCAAGCACGGGATCCTCATGGTCGACTTCGCCAACCGCCTGCAGGAGACGCGGGGATTGTCGCGACGAGGCGCCATCGAGGAGGCGGCGGCGGTCCGGCTTCGGCCCATCCTGATGACGACGGCGGCGATGGTCGTGGGCATGGTGCCGCTCATCCTCGCCTCCGGCGCCGGGGCGCGCTCCCGCTTCGACATCGGCCTCACCATTTTCGCCGGCATGGCGATCGGCACGCTCTTCACCCTCTTCGTCACCCCCGCGGTCTATACGTTCCTCGCCCGCGACCACGCGGCCTTCATCGCCAGGGAGCGGGCCGCGGGACACCTGGCGGAGGGCAAGGAGGAGGCGATCGGCGCGGCGAAATGAGGCGCGCGATGAAGGGATTCAGAGCCTCGGCGCCCGCGCTCGCATGTACGAAAACCAATCCAGTCATGCTAAGGTACAGGCCATGGATCGCCAGACCATCATCGCCAAGCTGCGCGAGAACGAGGTCGTGCTTCGCGAGCACGGCGTGAGCCATGCCGCGCTCTTCGGCTCACGCGCGAGGGGGGAAGCCCGCCTCGATAGCGACATCGACATCCTTGTCGAAATCGCGCCGGACTTCCCGATGGACGTGTTTCAGTATGTGGCCGTCGTCCATGCGATCGAAGACATGTTCACCGAGCCTGTTGAAGTGTCAAACCGGGCGGCGATGAAGCCGCACGTCCGACCGACCGCCGAGCGCGACGCCATTTATGCGTTCTGAGGCCGGGGACGCCGCGCTTTTAGCAATCCGACACAACGTTCGGCTGGCTCGCACGTTCGTCGCGGGCCTGACTTACAATCAGTTCCGGGACTCTCCGCTGCACGTCTACGCCGTGACCCGTGCGTTGGAAATCGTGTCTGAGGCGAGTCGTCGGCTACCCGAGGAATTACGCGAGCGACATCCTCGTTTGCCTTGGCGGTCGATCCGGGACGTTGTCAACTTTTATCGGCACGAATACGACAATGTCCTTGAGTTGTATCTCTGGGCGACCGTGCAGGATCACTTGCCGCAGCTTTTGGCCGCAGTCGAAGCAGAAATTGCGTTGCGCGAAAGCGGACGATGAGTTGTGCGCCCCGTCATCGCGAGAAGCGAAGCGACGCGGCGATCCAGAGCTGCCGCCTCCGCCCGACGATCCCTGGATCGCTTCGCTCGCGCTCGCGATGATGTCCGCTACAACTCGTCGGCGCCGATTGCTTCCAGAGCGGCCCGCGCGCATTCCATGTCCTGGCTGTAGTGGCCGCCGCTGAGGCCGATGGCGCCGACCATCTCGCTTTTCAGCATGATCGGAAATCCGCCGCCGAACACGATAAGCCGCGGCGTGTGGGTGATGCCGTGCAGGAGCGGCGGATCGTTCTTGATGAACTCGAACCAGGCATGGGTCGGCATGGAATACGAGGCAGCGGTGAACGCCTTGTCCTGCGCAATCTGGATCGAGAGCTTCGGCGCTCCGTCCATGCGCACGAAAGCCTTGAGATCGCCGGCCTCGTCGGCCACCGCGATGCACATCTTGAGCTTCAATTCGGCGGCCTTTTTCGCCGCCGCCGCAACCGCCTTCTCCGCCATTTCGGCGTCGATGCTGTGCTTGACGAATGTCATGCGTTTGCCTCCCTTCAAAGCGCTTTGCGCCGGCGAGCGGTTCGTTCCGCTCTGGCGAGCAAAATGGTCCGGTCCAAACCCTGCGTCAACGTCATCGTCGCCGGCGGTATTGCCCGGGCCGACCCGGCTGTCCTATCGCTGTTCATCGATCGACTCCCGGTGAGGGCTTGTCATGCTGAGACTTCGCGATGTTCTGAACGCCCGACCCAGGGACCGCGTGATAGCCGCGCCGGGCGTCTACGACATGGTGTCGCTGCGCATGGCGGCGCGCATGGGTTTCGACGCCCTCTACATGACGGGCTACGGTGCGGTCGCTTCGCATCTCGGGCTTCCTGACGCCGGGCTCGCCAGTTACGCCGAGATGGTCGAACGCGTCGAACTCATGGCTGAAATGGCCGGGGCGCCGCTGATCGCCGACGGCGATACGGGCTACGGCGGCCTCCTGAACGTCCGCCACACCGTTCGCGGCTACGAACGCGCCGGCGCCGCCGCGATCCAGCTCGAGGATCAGGAATTCCCCAAGAAATGCGGCCACACGCCTGACCGGCGCGTGATAGCGGCCGAAGACATGGTCCGCAAGATCGCAGTGGCGGCCGAAGCGCGGCAAAGCCCTGATTTTCTCGTCATCGCGCGCACCGACGCGCGAAGCTCGCTCGGCCTCGCCGAAGCGCTTCGCCGTGCGCGGCTCTATGCCAGGGCGGGCGCGGATCTCCTGTTTGTCGAGTTGCCGGAAACCGAAGCGGAGATGGCCGAGATCGGCCGTGAGCTCGGCGACATGCCGCTCGTCGCCAACATGGTCGAAGGCGGACGCACGCCGATGCTGAAGCCCGCGCGTCTCGCCGAACTCGGCTATGCCCTCGCCATCTATCCCGTCGCGGGGCTGCTCAGCGCCGCCGCCGCGCTGGAGACGGTCTATCGGCAGATCCGCGAGACCGGCTCGTCTTTGGGCTCAACAGCGCCCCTCTACGCCTTCGCCGACATGAACCGGCTGATGGGGTTCGAGGACGTGTGGCGCTTCAATCAGGCGCATGCGGAGATTTGAGGGGAGGGGCGGGGGCTGAGATGATCGGGTCGGCGCCACCTGAGCCGCCGCAATTCGCCGATCCTCATCCTGACGCGCTTTTTGCGGAAGCAAAAGGCCTCGAAGGATGCTCGAGGAGGCATCGAACAGTGCCCTCTGGAACGTCCTTTGAGACGCGGCCTTGGGCCGCTTCAGACGCTATGGGCCGGCGGGCGGTCGAGAGGTAGGATTGGATTGCCAAACCATCCAACCTCGGAGGCCCAAGATGACGTATCTGGTTTGCCCTGACACGCCCGCCGTGAGTGAGTATGCCACGGTGCATATCGCCTGGGAACTGAGCAAAGGCCGATTGGAAGCTCGGGGTGTTTCTCCCCGGCGCCAAGACGATGAGCCGCTACGCGATCGGTGACCTTCGGTCAGGCTCGACCGCGGCTGCGCCCGGCGCATCCGAAAACTGCGCTCGGGACGAAGAAACCCCCTGCGCTCGAACAAAGAAACAGAAGCCCGCCAATCACCCCCAATCCCCTCCCCTTGACCCAAAGCCGCATACAAGGATGAGGACAGAGGATTCGACCACCGATTTCAGACGAGGCCGAGCACGAACCTATCCCTTCGCCGCCAGCGGATGCGCAACGAGGGCGCGGTCGATGATGACGAGCCGCAGTCCCTCAACCTGACATTGCGCCAGCAGCATCCGGGCGAACGGATCGGGCGTCATCGGCTCGGGTTCGACGGGCGCGAGCGCGTGGCGTTCGTCGATCGGGACAATCCTGACGCCGAGGCCGTCGAGAAGCTCGCGCAGGGCGCCGAGTTCGTGCGTCAGCTTCAGTTTGCCCAGCCGGCACTTGATGGCGATCTCCCAAAGGCTCCCTGCGCTTAGGTGATGCTCGTTGCCGCCGTCCCTCAGCAATGCGGCGACCGTTGCGGGCAGGCTGGATGCGCCGCGCCCGATCAGAGCCAGAAGGACATGGGTGTCGAGCAAAAGCTTCATGCGTCGGGCGGCGCCGGACGCAGGAGAAAACCCTCCGGCAGCGGATCGTCGAAATCATCGGCGATGAAGGCCACGATCGTTTCGATCCCGCGCTTCCGCTTGAAGTCCTCGATCGCTTCGAGACGAAGACCCTTGCGCGGGCGATGCGGCGTGAGCTCGAAAACGGGCGAGCCATTGCGCGTGACGACAATGGTTTCCCCCCGCTCGACCTCGCGGGCGAGCGCGGTCAGGCGATTCTTCGCTTCGCGGATCGTTACCGTTTTCATGCGAGCATTGTAGCCGCGATCGCCGATCGCGGCCGACGCGGTCAGCGACCGCGTCTACAGATTCCGCATCAGACGCGCCGCGCCGCTCCGGCGTAGGCGAGCCGCGGCCGCCAGTTCGCCGGGATCATATTGCCGCGCAGGCCCCCGCGCGGCGGCTCGTCATCGCCGGGCGGGAACATCACGGCGGCGGCGCAGACCAGCCCGCCGAACGACGTCATGAAGCCGACGTAGAGCAGGAAGATCGCCGGAACGCCCATGCCGCTGTCGTGGATGAGCGGCCAAATGCCGCACGGATCGAAGACCAGAAACGCGGTCGTGCAGAGCGCGCCGCCCAGCGCGCCCAGCACCCAGTGGAAAATCATGTAGCGGACGAGAGGGTCGCGACGCTTCCTAACGGGCGCGGCCTCGCCGGCCGCCAAGGGCGGGTCGCTCATCATGTTAAAATCCGCCATGGTGGACCTCCGTGCTTTGCCCGCGCGCCCGATTGACCCAGAGCATCTTAACGCCACGGCATGACCGGTCAAATCACGACGCCGCGGGCAATTTCGCGCAGGCGTCAGAGCCGGTGTGAAAAGCAGCGCCTCATCCCGAGGCGCCTTTTGCGGCACTCAAAAGGCCTCGAAGGACGAGGGAGCCGGCTTTTCGGTCAGGCTCTCAGCGTCGCGTCTTGAGCGCGTCGGCGAGCCGCGTCGTCGCCGACCCTGGCTTTAGCGGCTTCGGCTGGCTTTCGTGCGGCGCCCATCCGCTCAGCCACAAGATGTCGAAGGTCGCGCGGAGCCGCCGGTCGGGGTCCGAGAACCGTTCGGCGTAAACCACCGCGGCGCGGGTCAGCACCTCGCGCCTCAAGGGCGTTCGGCTTCGAGCGTTCAGCGAATTCGCCGCGCCAAAGGCGCGAAGGTCGTTCAGGAGCGCTGCGAGGCCGGCGTAGCGGACGGTCGCGCGGTCGAGGTCGACCACCGGCAGCGCAAGGCCCGCCCTTTGCGCGAGCGCGCCGAACGCGCGCACGTCGACGAACGGGGCGACGCGCGGCGACACGCCGCCCAAAACCTCGCTTTCGGCGATCGTGAGGCTCTGGCGTAATTCGGTCAGCGTGTCGCCGCCCAAGATCGCCGCCATCAGGAGGCCGTCGGCTTTGAGCGCGCGCCGCATCTGGATCAGCGCGCCGGGCAGGTCGTTGACGGTCTGCAACGCGAGCAGCGAAACGGCGAGATCGAGACGGCCCTCGGCGACCGGCAGCCGCTCGAGATCGCCGACGGCGGGCAGGAACGCGCCGGCCCCGACGCTGGCGAAGGTCGGGGCGATGCGGATGATTCGATCGACCTCGCCGCCGGCTGCGAGCTCAGCCGCGGCGTGAGGTCCGGGCGAGCCGAAATCGGCGGCGAATGGGAAGCGCCGCTTGACGAGCGATAGCCGATCTCCGAGCTCTTCCGCCGCGCGGACGAGAAGAAAGTCCGCGCCGCCACCGGGCTGCGCCCGCGCCCAGGCGCGATCCAGCCGGCGATGAACGAGCGCGCGGTCGAAAATCTGCGGGGGCGGGGCAGTCGGCGGCACGGGGACGCCTTATGCGCCCGTCGTCCCCTCGCGCAAAGCCCCCTGCCGCGCTAACATCCGTCCCATGAGCGCCGATTCCGCGTCGTTCGACTACGCCGCCGGGCCGCCCTGGACCCGGCGCGCTTCGGCGTTCGCCCGGCGCCTCGCGGATGCGGCCCTCAATACGCTCTACCCGCCGACGTGCCTGGCCTGCCGAGCCGCGACCGGGGCCCACGGCGCCCTCTGTCCGCGCTGCTGGAGCGCGATGCGCTTCATCGAGCGGCCGTTCTGCGAGCGCCTCGGCACGCCGTTCGAGCAGGACCTCGGCGAGGGGCTTCTCTCGCCGCAGGCGATGGCCGATCCCCCGGTTTTCTCGCGCGCCCGCGCCGTCGCCCGGTTCGAGGACGGGCCGGCGCGGACACTTGCCCATCGGCTCAAATATTCCGACCGGGCGGAGCTCGCCCGCCCGATCGCCCGCTGGATGGCGCGCGCCGGCGCCGACGTCCTGGCCGGGGCCGATCTCCTCACGCCTGTGCCGCTGCATCCGTTGCGGCTCTGGCGCAGGCGGTTCAATCAGGCCGCCGCGCTCGCCCGCGCAATCTCGCGTGAGACCGGTAAGCCCTGCGACCTCACCGCGCTTCTGCGCGTCAAGGCGACGGCGAGCCAGGTGGGCTTGAGCCGCGCCCAGCGGGCCGAAAACGTCCAGGGCGCCTTCCGCGCAGCTGAAGGCGCGCCGGTGCGGGGCATGAACGTCGTGCTCATCGACGACGTCCTGACCTCGGGGGCGACCGCCAACGCCGCCTCGCGGGCGCTCCTGCGGGCGGGCGCCAAGCGCGTGGACGTCCTTGTCTTCGCACGGGTTGTTACGGGCGCGTGACTGCCCATATAGTGCCGATATCGCCCGTTTTTCCGCTTGGGGAGAATCCGTTCTCGATGCCGCCGATCGTCATCTACACAAAGTCCTGGTGTCCGTACTGCGATGCGGCCAAGGCGCTCCTGACGGCCAAGGGCGCGCCATTCGAGGAGATCAGCGTCGACGGCGACCGGGTCGCGCAGATGGCGATGGCGGCGAAGGCGGGCGGCCGCTCGACGGTGCCGCAGATTTTCGTCGGCGAGCAGCACGTCGGCGGCTGCGACGATTTGCATGATCTCGACGCGGCGGGCGAGCTCGAAGGACTGCTGGCGGACTAGCGATGATCAAATACGCACTCGGCTGCGCCGAGGGACATAGGTTCGACAGCTGGTTTCCTGACAGCGACGCATACGAGAAGCAGCGCAAGCGCGGCCTCGTCGCGTGCCCTGAATGCGGCGACATCCGGGTCGAAAAGGCGATCATGGCGCCGGCGGTGGTGGGCGGGGAGCGCGGCGCCGTCGAAACGCCGGCAGAGGTTCTGACGGACGACCGGCGCCGGCACGCCCGCGACATGATCGTGCGGCTGCGTCGCGAAATCGAGGCGAACACCGACGACGTCGGCGCCCGGTTCCCCGAAGTGGCGAGGGCGATCCATCAGGGCGACGAGCCCGAGCGCGCCATCCGCGGCAGGGCGAGCCTCAAGGAAGCCAAAGCCCTGATCGAGGACGGCGTCGGCGTCATGCCGATGCCGCTGCTGGCGGACGAGTTGAACTGAAGCAAGCCTAAAATCAACGCTAACGATGCCGCGCCGCGGACAATCGCACCGCGGGCCGAGAATCCGCTGCGCGCTTCGCGCGCTTGCTCCAGTCGAGGGCGGCTGCCTCTTCCTTGAGCCACGCGCGGAAAACCTGCACATTCGCAGAGTCTCGTCGCTTCTTCGGGCAAACGAATGAATAGCAGCGGCCCGAAGGCAGGGTCAGGTCGAAAGGCATGACCAGACGCCCCGTGCGCAGATCGTCGTAGGCCAGCACATCGCCAGCGAGCAGCACGCCGGCGCCTTCAACCGTCGCGTCGAGCGCGTGATCCGCGGTATTAAATCGAAGGCCGCGACTGACGTCGGCGTCCCTCACGCCGGCCGCCGCAAACCAGTCGGCCCAGGTCGGCATGACGGCGCGACTACTGAGACTGTCGTCATGGATCAGGGGCACACGCTTGAGCATGTCCGGCGACGTGAAAGGTCCGTGTTTTTCGACGAAGGCCGGGCTGCAGACCGGCGCCAGGCGTTGATCGACCAGCTTTTCGACCTCAAGGGCTTCATCGTGCGCCCCATCGACCGGAAGGTTGCGGATCGCAACGTCGACGCCGTCGGTGGTGAAATTGGCGTTGTTGATCGACGAGGAAACGCGCACGTCGATTTCGGGATGGGCGAGCGAAAAGCGGTAGAGCCGCGGCGCCAGCCATTTCGAGGTGAAGCCGGGCGACGTGCTGATCACGAGCACGCGCGTGTCGCCGAGCGTATTGAGGCTCGCCAGCGCGTCCCGGATATGAAGGAAGCCCGCCTGCAGGCCGGGGAGGAGCGCCTTGCCTGCCGCGGTCAGGGCGATCGAACGCACGCCGCGGTCGAAGAGCTTGAGGCCCAGATGATCTTCGAGCCCGCGAATCTGGTGGCTGAGCGCTCCGGGCGTGACGTTCAGCTCCAACGCGGCCTTGGTGAGGCTCAGATGCCGCGCGGCGGCTTCGAATGCGCGAAGCGCGTTAAGCGGGGGAGGGGCGTTGTGCATGAGGATTTCTCATCCATGGGCTGAGACAACATCCTTTGTCATACTAGCTTTTTCCTGCGAATTTATAACGAGTTTCGAACATGGCGGATGAGCATATCTCATAGAGAGCCGTGGTCAAATCAGGAGGTGGTCCGATGGGATACGCCACGCACAGTAGAGATTTCGGCCTATGCGCCGATCACACGGCGCCAGTCGCAAACGGCATCGGCGCAAAGCTCGCGAGACTAGGTCGCCGTCTGACCAACGCCCTCGGTCAGCAGCGCCAGAGGGAGGTCGACCGGGAAATTGCACGCGTCCTGGCGCGCTCCGGCGGACGCATCACGGACAGCATGGAGCGCGAAATGATGCAGAAGGCTCTGGCGTCGGACTGGAGCCTTCCGCAGTAGCGGCCTCGCCAGGCGTTCAACGCAACCTCTCATTGCAAGGGTTCATGGCTGATGGTCCCCGCCCCTCTGTACGATGGGCCTGCGCCCCACGCGCATGCCAACGAAAGCGCCCTCAACGCAGCTCGCCGTTCGGAGTTCCGCGTGCGGCGAGCGACGCGCTGGCCGGACTTTCGGTTGGCTCTTCGTCCGGCCCGCTCCAGCGATGGCGACGCCCTGCAAGCCTATGTCCGCGGGCTTCCTCCGGACTCGCGTTACAATCGGTTCCTCGGCGCCGTAAACGAACTCCCGGCGTTGGAATTGGCGCGCGCATTGGCCGCCAATGGCCGCGACACTCTGACCCTGCTCCTGACCTCGACTGCAGGGGATCGTGAAACGGTCGTCGGCGAGGCCAGGGTGGCGCTTTCGTGCGCCAAACGCGCCGGCGAATTTTCGATGTCGATTGCAGATGATTGGCGGCATCTTGGCGTCGGCTCGGCGTTGCTCGAGGAAATCGAACGCAAGGCGGCGGCCGACGGCATCGAATTGCTCTTCGGCGATGTGTTGCGGACCAACGAGGGCATGATCGCACTGGCGCGCGGCCGCGGGTTCCTCGTTGGGCCAGGGTTCGAACCGCGCCTCGTGCGAATTGAGAAGCGCTTGGAGGACGCAGCCCCCGACCTGCCGTGCAGGAAGTGGAAGGAAATCGCCGGCGTCGCGGAGCTCAATTAGAGAGAACCAAGATCGTCGTCGCGAGCGAAGCGTGGCAATCCAGGGGCCACCGCCGCAGGCTCACGATCCCCTGGATCGGCGCGTCGCCGTAGCCCTTGGAAAAGACGGGCGTCTTTCGAGGCCCTATGGCTCGTCGCGATGACAATTCCGTCAAAGCGCGACGTCCGCGAGCGGACCTTACTCCTCCTCCACCCGGAACTCCGACGCCTCGATCACGGTGGTGCCGATCATTGTCCGCGCCGAGACGCGGAACGGGAAGAGGATGTGGTCGCTCTCGATCGGCGCGAGCCAGACTTCGAGGTCCTTGTTGTCGGCCATGAATTTGGTCGCCGGCCGGTCGCGCCGATGGCCGGAGATCGGCACGTAGCGAAAGGCGCAGACCACGACCGGACCGTCATAGCCCTTGGCCTTCACGCTGCGCTCGCCGACATAAGTCAGATCGATGTCGAATCGGGTGTAGCCGTCGAAGATCGGAATCGTGCGGTTGCAGGCGGCCGGCGAGACGATCGGGCCTGAGGCTGGCGCCGGAAAGACGAAGGCGCCGATCGGATCGACGACGTTCTGCTGGTCGTGGGGCCCGAGCGGAACCCGGTCGGGCTTGTCCTCGAACGGCGGGGCGATGTCGACGCCCTTGACCGCATTGCCCGCGAGCGCCATGCGGATGGTGCGGGTCATATTGGAGCTGGCGGCGATGGTGGCGAAGGTCGAGGGCGAAACATGGCCTGCGACGATCTCGCCGGCGCCAGCCGAGGCGCCCTGCGCATTGGCGAACAGTCTCGCCAGACCCGTCACTTTGGCGTCGGCCTGAATCGAGTAGCTCTTCGGGCTGAACTCCGCGTTGAGATTGGCCGCGCCGATCGGCAGTCCGACCAGCGAAACGCGGTAGGTCGCGTGCAGAACGTCGGCCTGCGCGCCCGCCGAGGCGAAGGCCGAAACCGCCGCCACAGTCAACGCCAGGCGCCTCCATGATGATCGCGGCGTCATCGAGTGCGAACTCCAGGTCCCGACCCTCGCGGCCGATTGAACGGCAATTGCGCATATAATCCGGCGCGAATGCGCCGACTCAGAGGCAAGACCGCCGCAAGCAAAAAAGTCCGCGGGGCCCGCTGTCAAGACCTTGCGGCATGGCGGCGCGTCGACTTAACATCATCGGATGGTCGAAACGGTCATTTCCATTCGAACGGCGCGACTGGGCGACGAAGTCGATATCGCCTCGGTGCACGACGCCGCGTGGCGCGAGGCCTATCGCGGCGTGATTCCCGGGCGCGAGCTCGAGCGGATGATCGCCCGCCGCGGCCCGTCCTGGTGGCGCCTGGCGATTGCGCGCCGCACGCCGCTGCTCGTGCTCGAATTCGGCGGGTCGGTCGTCGGCTATGTCAGCTATGGGCGGAACCGCGTTCCGGCGCTCGGCTACGGCGGCGAGATTTTCGAACTCTATCTTGCGCCGGAGTGCCAGGGCTGCGGCCTCGGTCGGCGCATGTTCGAGGCGGCGCGGAAAGATCTGGCCGGCCACGGTTATGGGTCTATCGTCGTCTGGGCGCTGGCGGAAAACGAGCGCGCCATCAGTTTCTATCGCCAGCTCGGCGGGCGCATCGTGCGCCGGGCGCATGAGACTTTCGGCGGGCAGGACCGGGAGCGGGTCGCTTTCGGCTTCAGCTGAGCGGCCCTTTCGCCTGTAAGCCGGGCGCCAACGCGCCCGCGCGTTTCGAGCTCGAAGGGCAAAGGCGAATTTGGAGGTCCGACCTTGAATCTGAATGCTGTCCCGATTGGCAAGAACCCGCCGCATGACGTCAATGTCGTCATCGAGGTGCCGATCGGCGGGGAGCCGATCAAGTACGAAATGGACAAGGAAAGCGGCGCGCTGGTCGTCGATCAATTCCTTTACACGTCGATGCGCTATCCGGGAAATTACGGCTTCATCCCGCATACGCTCTCCGATGACGGCGACCCCTGCGACGTAATCGTCGCCAACACGCGCGCAATCGTCCCCGGCGGCGTGATGAGCTGCAAGATCGTCGGCGTGCTGATCATGGAGGACGAGCACGGCGGCGACGAAAAGCTCCTGGCCGTTCCGTCGGCCAAGCTCACCCAGCGCTACGCGCATGTGAACAATTATTCGGATCTGCCGTCCATCACGATCCAGCAGATCGAGCATTTCTTCGCTCACTACAAGGACCTCGAACCCGACAAATGGGTCAAGATCATTCGCTGGGGCGACGCCGAGGAGGCTCGCAAGATGGTGCTGGAGGGGATTGAGCGAGCCAAGAAAGCAAAGAGCCCGGCCTGAGCGGGCGCGCGCTGCTAGTCGTCCGAATCGAACGCCTGGTTCCCGCGCCGACAGACCGAAGTCGAACCCAACGCGGAGGCGGGCTTGGCCAGCTCTGCGGCGGCGCGACGCACCGCGGCTAGGCGCGCCGCGCGCGGCACGTACCAGAACGTCCAGGCCGTCAGTATTCCAATTATTGCATAATGGATGGGTCCGCCTATCAAGAGGTAGTGCTTGATCGTGAGCATGAACACCAGCGCGCAATTGAGCGCGCACGCGGCCAACAGGCCAAATCCCCAGACCACGGTCGCGACGAGCATAGAGCGGCGGAACTGAGTGTCGTCGCGCAGGGCCTCGAACGCCTGGACTTTGTCCGCCGCCCTGCGCCGCACCCCGGACCGCGACAGCTGATAGATCAGGGGCCTGCGGACAGCGGCGGAGCCCAGGAAGATCATACCGACCAGACCGGTCACCAGGTTCTCGCGCAATTGCAGGGACTTCACGCCGCCGCCGCCGGCAAAGGCCAGTAGCGAGAGCGCAATGCCGCTCAAAACCAGAATGGAGATGGCGTCCACCCTCCGTTCCCGGATGAATGCGGCGATCGACCACAGGATAGGCGGCGTTGAGGCGGCCATCAGCGCCTGGACGGCGCCGAGACTTGGGCTGATAAAGTTGAAGACGAGAAACGGCAGGACGAAGTTGACGGCGAGCTCAAGGCTTTTCCTCGCGCCATGCGCGCGGGCATAGGCGACTGCGTTGGTTAGTCGAAAGTCAGCGGCGCTCACCATGAACGCTCTCCGCGCGCCAGGCATTCGAAGCCGCCGTCGACAAAGAGAATTTGTCCGGTCAGCAGCGCGATTTCCGGGCTCAGGCGCCAGAGCCGCGCCACCCCTGTCAGACGAACCTAGAACACTCTGTCGACGGCCGGAATCCGCCGCAGGGCGGCGGTCGTCGCCCAGCTTGCCGCGAGCGCGACTGACAGCACGACGGCGGCCTTGGCGGACGCCGGGATCGCCGACGGCAGCAGCGCATATTGCAGCCACATGACGAAGCCGTAGTGGAGCAAATAGATCCCGTAGGCATTGCGGCTGAGACTGGTCAGAACGGGAGTGGGGGTGTTGGCGAACCGCTGGAAGGCCGCCAGCATGGCAAACGAGATCGCTCCGCAGCACAGCACGAAGCCGAGGCCGAGGATCAGCTGCCGCTCGAGCGGCGGCAGACCGCTCGCGGGCCGGTCCGGCGCGAGCCAGCCGAGCATGATGACGTAGACGGCGGAGAGCGCCAGGGCGTTCCGGGTCCAGCGGAACCAGCGCCGTACCAGGCGGCCGTCGGGCGCAAGCAGGCTATGGCCAATCCCGCACTCGCCGATGGCGACGCCCGCCAGGAAGTAAACCAGATAGTGAAGGACGCGGCTGCTTTGCACGGAAAACGGGCCGAAGGCCGCCCAGCTCTCGGGCCCGAACACGGCCCTCAGCGGCAAATAGACGGCAGCCGAGACGAGCATGAAGGCCACAAACAGGGCCGTCGGACGCTGACGGCCGCCCGACGCGAGCCGACCGAGCCACTCGATCAGGGAAGGAGCGAACTTGTTGAGCGCAGCCGCGATGACGTCGAACCCAAGCAGCACTGCGACGAACCATAGCGGGCCGCTCGGCCAGGTCCCAAGCGACAGCCATTCGCGCCAGAATGCGAGCGCGCCCGGATCGGCCGCTGTCACCCGAAAGGCGGGATAGTAGGCGAGCGGCGCCATGAGCGCCACGACGACGAACGGCGCGCCGAGACGCAAGCCCCGGTCACGCAGGAAGCTTCCGCCGCCTTTGCGCGCCAGGCTCGGCCCGACGAACAGGCCCGATAGGAGGAACATCAGCGACATGAAGAATGTGTCGTTGAAGAGCGCGAACAGGTCGAAGGCGATCAGACCATGGCGGTCGACGATCGGGATGCCTGCGAGCCAGGGATGCAGCGGGCTGCGGGGCGCCACGTTGGGGCTGATGAGCGCATAGGCGAGCACCGAGTGATGCGCCACCACCAGCACCGTGACGAAGGCACGCAGATAGTCGAGCGCTACATCGCGGCTTGTCGCCGCCTGCGCATGCGGTCGGCCCGTGATCGCGGTGAAGACCGCCCGTGTCGGCCGGTCAACGCCGGCGTCGGCGATCGGCGCCGCCGAGGGACTCACGGGCCCGGCTCCCGCCGCGCCGAACGCGTGAGCGCGGTCTCTGCTGTTTGCCCCGCCTCATCGGCAGGGTGGCGAAAGATCGCGCATCCCCGCAGCGGCTGGACGATATCGTGGAGAACATTTGACGCGCCCATGCCCCAGGCTGCGCCTCTTGCGGGATTGGATCGACCTTCGCGGGGCTTCATCGTATCGGCTCCTGCTTGGGTTTGTGGCCTTGACTTCCGGCCGGCTGTACCGTACCGTTCGGTACTCTATGGCACGATTTTCTCCGGCGTGCAAGAGGCTTCACCAACCCGATCGGCGCCGGTAACAGGGAACGATGAGCGCAACCGTCGAAAAGCCGGACAAAGAGGAGCGGCGGAAGGAAATCCTCGACGCCGCTTTTCTGGAGTTCTCGAAGAAGGGCTATGCGGGGGCAAGCATGGAGGCGATCGCGCGGCGCGCGCACGCTTCGAAGGAAACGCTCTACGCTTGGTTCGAGAACAAGGAGACGCTGCTCAACACGCTGATCGCGTCGCGCATCGACGCGATGGCGAGTCGCGTCGTTCCCGCCGCCGAAAAGGATCCGTCGCCCGCCAACGTGCTGCCGATCATCGCGGAGGACACGCTTCGATTCATGCTCGCTATGGCGCCGCTCAGCGACGCGATGGGACCCGGCGAGCCCGGCGATAGAGCCTCGCGCATGATCGGCCGAACCATCGGCGAAGAGCGCAAGAAATTCGTGGACTACATCCTGCGGTGCCGCGAGCAGGGCTACGTCGCGTTCGACGACGATCCGTTCGAGATTGTCTCGTTGTTCGTCGCGATGGCGGAGGGTGAATGGAGCCTGCGGCTCGGCACGGGCATGCTCGACCAGCTGACCGACAAGATGATCAAGGAACACGCGCAGCGCGTGACGCGCATCTTCCTCAAGGGCCTCGCGCCGGAGAAGAAGGGGTCATAGTGTCGAGACGCGCCACTGCGGCGTTCATAAGTCGCGCGCGCTTCCCCTCGTCTTGCCGATTCCGCTAAATCGATTTTGAACCGATATGGGAGGAAGGGATGGCGAGACCGCTGATCGTGATCGATCCTCAGCCGCGCGCCCTGGACGAGATCTTCGACCGCGCAGCGTGGAGCAGGCTCGAGAGCCTCGGGGATCTCGCCGTGCACGAGGGCGGCGGCCGCATGCCGGCGGAGCGGTTCGAATCTCTTCTCTCCGAGATGGAGCTTCTCATTGGCCAGAGCGACATGCCGAAAGCCCGGCTCGACCGCGCGAAGAAGCTGCGCGCCATCGTCAACGTCGAAACCAATTTCCTGCAGAACGTCGACTACGAGACTTGCTTTGAGCGCGGAATCCATGTGCTCGCCCCGAGCTCGGCCTTCGCGCGGCCTGTGGCCGAGATGGCGCTTGGTCTCGCGATCGATCTTTGTCGCGGCGTGACCGCGGCGGACCGCACGATGCGCGCGGGAAAAGAGAAATGGCTGCTCGACGGGGCGGAGGGCTGCTTTTCGCTCTATGGCGCGCGCGTCGGCCTGATCGGCTTCGGCGACCTGGCTCGCGCTTTCACGCCGCTCCTTCAGCCTTTCGGCTGTGCGGTCAAAGCCTATGATCCGTGGATCTCCGATCATTTCATCGCCGGCTTCGGCGTCGCCGCGGCCTCGCTCGAAGAGGTCTTGAGCACGAGCCGCGTCGTCGTCATCTTCGCCGCCGTGACAAGTGAGAACCAAGGCTTCTTGGGCAAGCGCGAATTCGAGATGATCGCGCCGGGCTCGGTCGTGCTCTTGATGAGCAGGGCCGGCGTGCTCGACTTTCCCGAGTTTCTGCGCCAGATCGAGAGCGGACGCTTCCGCGCCGCGACCGACGTCTTTCCCGTCGAACCGGCGCCGGCCGACGATCCGGCGCGCAGGGTCGAGGGCCTTGTCCTCTCGCCCCATCGCGCGGGCGCGATGACAGACTCGCTTCTCGAGATCGGGCGCCAGACGGTCGCCGACGCCGGCCTTATCCTCAGGGGCTTGCCCCCGCTCTCCTGCCGGCGGGCCCAGCGCGAGACGGTCGCGCGCTCGCGCTCGAAGCCGATCGAACGCAGTTGAGCCTTCGTCAGCCTCGGCTCGCCCCGTCGGCGAGACGGAGCATCGCGTCGAAGAACATCTTGCGCGTGCGCTCGGCGTCGACCGAGACGGCGACTTCAGTGTTGGCGAGGCGGCCCCATTGGCCGCGCCAGTCGGCGATCGTCGCGCCCGTCGTCAACCGGCCCGCCGTCTCGACGTCGACCGCAGCTTGCCGCGTTTCGATGAGCGTCGGATCGAGAGCGACCGCGACCGCGAGCGGATCGTGCATGACGAGATGCCGCCGCCCCTGCGACGCCTCCATGCGCTCGAAATAGAACCGGGACGCATCGTCGATGAATAGCGTAAGCGCAGGGCCCATGGGCTTGCCGGCCGCCTTCGCCGCGAAGGCGGCGACGTCGTTCGTATCGAAGGTCGTCTTGCGGGTCACGTCGAGACCGACGGCGACTACGGGCGCTCCGCCCACGCCGCCGAAAGCGCGGAAGACGATCCGGGCGGCCTCTGGATCGTGCCAGATGTTGAACTCGGCGCTTGGCGTCACGTTGCCGGCCTCCGCATAAGCGCCGCCCATGATGACGAAGCGCCTGACGAAACTCGGCAGTTCGGGCTCGCGCATCACCGCAAGCGCGATGTTGGTCAAGGGCCCCGTCGCGACCAGGATGAGCCGACCCGCATGCGCACGGGCCGCCGCGACGATGGCGTCGACGGCATGCGTGCGGCTCCCGGGCTCAGGCGGCTCGGGCAGGACGGCATGGCCGAGGCCGCTTTCGCCGTGGACATGCCGCGCGTCCGCCGAGGGCGGCGAGAGCGGGCTCGCCGCGCCCGGCCAGACGGGAATGTCGCCCCGCCCCGCGAGAGCCAGCACCGCCCGCGTGTTGCGGGTCGCGGCGGCGAGGCCGACATTGCCGACGACGGTCGAGACGCCGACGATCTCGGCCCCCGGCGCGGCGCAGGCGTAAAGCAGCGCGAGCGCGTCGTCGATTCCGGTGTCGACGTCGATGACAAGGGGTTCGGCCGGCTCAGACATGGGGCCCTGATCTCTCTCAATTGCCGGGGCCATTCTGACGCTCGGTGCGGCCGCGTCAAACAGGCTCAATGCGGGTAGGTGCGCGCTCCAACGAGGCAACGATCGCTCGTCGGCGGACCCCGGCTGTGCGTCGGCCGCGGTCGACTGCGGAAATACTTGGCGGCGGTTTGCCGCCGACCGACGCCGGGCCGGAGCGATCCAGCCCGGCCGTTTTTTGTTCATCGGAGGATGAAACGCTCATCGCGTCGCGCTAAGGGTTGTCGATGCAATCGCTTCTGGCTTCGCATCCGCATATCACGGCTTATCTGCTGCAAGCCGCGCGGACCTGCGTTTGGCTCGCGCTGTTGGTCGCCGTCTTTGCACCCTTGGAGCGCTTCTTCGCGATTCGGCCCGCCAGGCTGTTTCACAAGGGCTGGGCGACCAATCTTGGCTGGTATTTCGTCAATAGCCTCGTCCCGATCTTCCTGCTTGGACCGCCCGTGGCGCTCATCGCCGTGATCATTCATGCCGTCCTGCCGGCGAGCTTGACCGGCGCGGCGACGAGCCTGCCGCTCTGGGCGCGGATGATCGCGGCGATGGTCGTAGGCGAGATCGGCTTCTACTGGGGTCACCGCTGGAGCCATGAGATCCCGCTGCTCTGGCGTTTCCATGCGGTTCACCACAGCGCCGAACATGTCAACTTCATGGTCAACACCCGGGCCCACCCCGTCGACATGGTGTTCACCCGCCTCTGCGGCCTGACGCTGCTCTATGCTACCGGTCTTGCTTCTCCGGTGGGGCCGAATCCGACTCTTGTTCCGGCGCTCGTCCTCTTCATCGGCACGCTCTGGAGCTTCTTCATTCACGCCAATCTCCGGTGGCGCCTGGGTCCGCTCGAAGAGGTGCTGTCGAGCCCCGCCTTCCATCACTGGCACCACACCCGCGACGACCACAAGGACCACAATTATTCCGCGATGCTCCCCGTCATGGACCGCCTGTTCGGCACCTTCTACCTGCCGCGCGAGTGGCCGGCGGCTTACGGGACCGACACCCCCGTGCCCGACGGCCTGATCGGCCAATTGCTGGAGCCATTCGCGCCGAGCCTCAAGGCGCGCGACGCCAGGAGCGGAATTTCGAGCTCGACCTGATAGGCTCAAATTTTTTTTTGAGCTCGGCTTGACGCGCCTTTTTCCGCGGTCAGCAGCGATCGCCCGTCGCTCGCATTACAGGAGGCGGATTCGACCGTGCGCGTCGCCAACGACACGGATGCGGCCTTGAAGGCGATTACACGGCTTCGCTCTGACCGTGATGTCCACGTCCTGGCCAAGCGCGGTCAGGAGGCGCATCAGACGCTCGCTGGAGAAGTTTGCCAGCCGCCCGTTGAGCAGCGCCGACACTTTCGGCTGGTCGATGCCCATAAGGGCCGCCGCCGCGACCTGGGTTAAGCGCTGCCGCTTGATCACCTGGCGGATATGGCTCGCAAGCTGCGCCTTTGTCAGCTCGTCCTCGGCCTCCGGAAAGCCCATATCGGCGAAGACATTGCCGGTGCTCTCCGTCACCGTGATGTCGGCCTGTCGCTCTTTGACCATTGCTCGTAATCCTCTCTTGCTCGCTTGAGCCGCTGGTCGACCAGGTCCAGCTCGGCCTTTGGCGTGGCGGCGCCGCGCTTGGATTTCTTCTGGAAGGCATGCAGCACGTAGACGGCCTTGGCGAACCGCACCGTGTACACGGCCCTGAACGCATCGCCGCCGAAGTCGTCCACGATCTCCAACACGCCGGCATCGCCAAACCCCTTGAGCGGCTTCGCGTAGGACGCCTTCCTGCCGATCTGGGCTTCCCACAGGGCGCCGCCAACCCGCCGCCGCACCTCTTCGGGGAAGTCGCTCAGATCCTCTTTGCTGCTGCCGACCCAGCGCACCGGCTTGGACTGGTCTTCGCTGGCCAGCTTCACCACGTCCTCGAACTTCCCAAAATGTATGCCTGATCAAGCATAGTGTCAAGCAATTCCGGCCTGAGCGCTCCCGGCCCACGATCCAGCTGGAAAACAGGCTACGACGGCGCCGGAAACCCCCGCCGCGCCGTGCCGAGCCAGCGCGCCATCAGAAGAACGGCGACGATCGCAAGACCGGTCGCAAGGCCGATCCAGACGCCGACTGCGCCGAGCGGAGTCCCAAATCCCAGCGCCAGGCCGACGGGCGCGCCGATCGCCCAGTAGCCGATCAGAGCCATGACGAGCGGCACGCGCGAATCGTGCAAGCCGCGCAGCATGTTGGCGAGCGTCGCCTGGCTCGCGTCGAAGATCTGGAAGATCGCCGCGACCCTGAGCAGCGCGATGGCGATGCCTATGGTTGCGGCGTTCGCCGGCTGATCGAGGTCGACGAAAGGTGCGATCAGGAGCCGCGGCGCGGCGATCATCGTCGTCGCCGAGAGGAGGGCGAAGCCGATCGTGACGCCGAAGGCCGACCAGCCGGCTCGCGCGATGGCGATCGGATCGCGCGCGCCATAGGCATGACCGACCCTCACCGTCGCCGCCTGGCCGAGGCCCAGTGGGACCATGAAGGCGAGCGAGGCGATCTGCAGCGCGATCGTGTGCCCCGCCAACGCCGCCGGTCCGATGAGCCCGATCACGAGCGAAGCGGCCGAGAAGACCCCGACCTCGGCCATGATCGTCCCGCCGATCGGCAGGCCGAGTTGCCAGAGCGCCGCGAATTCGCGCCGCGCGGGCACCCATGGAAGAGCGAAAAGGCGAGCTTTCCGCATGCGCGGGTCTATGAACGAGGCGGCGACGAGGATCGCGAACATCAGCGTCTGCGACAGCGTGGTCGCGAGCCCGGAGCCGAGAAGGCCAAGCGCGGGCATGCCGAACTTGCCGAAGATCAGCGCGTCGTTGGCTGCGACGTTGAAGCCCGCAGCGATGACGCCGGCGATCAGCGTCGGGCGCGGACGCTCGAGCGCGGAGAAAATGGAGCGGCCAGCGAAAAACAGCAGCGTCGGCGCGAGACCCCACTCAAGCCCTCGCATGTAGATTTCCGCGTCCGCGGCAAGGTCGGGCGGCTCGCCGATCGCAACGAGGATCGATTTCGTTGGCCACAGCACAATCCATGTCGCAGCCGCGATCATGAGGGCGGAGAGCAGCGCCTGATGCGTCGCCCGCCGGATTCCTGCTGGATCCGCCCCGGCGCCGATCTTGGCGGCGGCGATCGGCGAGAGGGCGGCGACGACACCGACGCCGAGCACGAACGGCGGCTGCAGAAGATAGAATCCGAGCGACCCCGCGGCGAGCGCGTGCGGAGACAATGAACCGAGCATCATGGCGTTGATCGCCGGCATCACGTTGACCGCGAGGTTGGCGAGCACCAGCGGCCAGCTCAGCGCCAGTGTCGCGCCGAGCTCGCGCCTCAGCCAGCCGCCGGGGGCGGCGGCTCGATGCGGCGTTGGCGCGGCGGACATGCATGGGCCTTGGGTCGGGAGGGGCCACGGGCAGTAGCGGATATGCCGCGCGACGGCAATCATGGACGCGCCTGACGCGAATCGGCCGTCAGGCGCGGCTTTTGGCGGCCTTGGCCGAGATGGAAATCCGCGCAACCTTCACTTGGGTCGCTGACTAGCTGCCAGGCGCTTGAGCTGGATGGCGCAATATCAGCCATGCGACAACGCCCAGAGCGAGGGCGATGAGGCTTCCGAACGAGAAGGCCGCGGAATAGGCGAAGCCCCCGTGCTCATAGAGGGGGCCGACCCCGAAGGCCGTGACGCCATAGCCGACCTGGTAGAAAGCGATGAGCCCGCCGGACATCGCAGAAGCCCGGTCGGGGAATTCTTTGCCGCCGAGGCTGATGCTGAGCGGCAAGAAGGCCGAGCACGCCAGGCCCGCGAGGGCGAAGGCGGCGATGCCTGCAGGGGCGGTATCGACGCGGCTGACAAACTGGAAGACCGCGGCGAACAGGACGGGCAGCGCGACATAGACCCACTTTATCTGAAAGACCTGGTCGATGAGCGCGAAGAGCACCCGGCCCAGAGTCACCATCAACCAGAAGGCGGTGAGAGCGAACGACGCGTCTCGCGCGGAGACGTGCCGCTCTGTGGAGAGATAGAGGGTCGCCCAATTGCCGTTCAGAGTTTCGACCACGCCATAGAGCAAAGTCGCCGCGGCATAGAGCCAGAAGCGCGACGGAAGGCCGCCGGTCGCGCGGACAGATGCATGGGCCGGTCGCGGCGAAGCGCTCGCCGTCGCCAAAGCCAGGAGCAGAACGGCTGCGAGGATCGCCACGAGCACAGGCAAGACCCACCAGGCGCCCAAGCCGGTAAAGAGCGCCACCAGAACCGGCGCAAGCGCCGTGCCGAGCCCGAGCAGAGCATTGAGCGCGAGGACTGCGGCGTCCGCGCGATCGGGAGACAGGCCCTCGACCAGCGTGTTCAACGCCATCACCGTCGCGCCAAAGCCAAGGCCGAGCGCGCCGGTGGCGAGGCAAAGCACGACGAAAGCCGCGGCCGATCCGATCAGCAGCGGACTCGCGGCGAGCAGCGCCATGGAGAGAACGTCGGCGCCAAGCCCCATGAGCAGCACGCTGCGCATCCCAAACCGACGCGCGAGCGACGGCCCGAGGGCCGAGGCGCCAATCGCCAGCACGACTTGCGGAATGAACATCTGGCCGTACTGAGCGGCTGAAAGGTTGAAACCCGACGGACTCGTAAGGATTGCGCTCGCGGCCGGAAACGTGACCAGCGCCAGGCCCTGCACGACTCCGCAAAGATAGAGGAGGCCGATCGTGAGCTTGCTGGCGGCGCGGGGCGCCATGTTCAGCCGAGGCGCTGATGAAGGTGGTCACCCACCCTGAGCGCATTGGCGATCGCTGTCAGCGACGGATTCACCGCTCCGATGCTGACGAAGAAACTGGTGTCGACCACATAGAGATTGTCCACCTCATGCGCCTTGCAATTGCGGTCGAGGACAGAGGCGGCAGGATCGTCGCCGAACCGGCAGGTGCCCGCCTGATGCGCGCAGCCGGCGAGCGGAATGTCGTTGCGCATATAGAGATCGCGAGCGACGAGATGCTGCCGCTGGAGACCGATCTCGCCCAGCATGGCGCGCAGTTTCTCATAGAGCTTCTGCATCGGGACCTGATTGTTCGGCTTGTAGGCGAGGCGCACGCGGCCATCGCTCTCGACCGTCACCCGATTGTCGGGATCGGGCAGATCTTCCGTGGTCAGCCAGAAGTCGACCGCATGGCGGGCGATCTCGTCGAGGGCGCGGTCCGGCATGAGCGCGGTCAGGACCGGCTTCTCGGCGCGATACATGCCGCCAAGCGTCTTGCCGATCATCTGAATGTTGCCCATCGGATAGGGGAAGCCTTCCATGCCGAAGTAGAAGTCGTTCAGCGCCAGCGTTTTCTGGAACATCGTATCGTTCGGCGTGAGCGACAGGGCCAGCACGGCCTGGCTGTTGTGGAACATGTAGTTTCGTCCGACCTGTCCCGATCCGTTGGCGAGGCCATGGGGATGGCGATCGTTGGCCGAGCGGAGCAGCAGGGCCGCCGAATTGGCCGCCCCGCAGGAGACGACGACGATGTCGGCCTCGAAGTGCTGCGGCGTCCCGTCGACGTCGGCGATGACGCCGGCGACCGCGGTTCCCGTGGCGTTGGTCTCGAGCTTCAGCGCCCGGGCCTTGCGCAGCAAGGTGACATTGGGCCGTTCGATCGCGGGGCGCACCGCGATCACCTCGGCATCGGACTTGGCATGCACGAGGCAGGGGAAGCCGTCGCAGGTCTGGCAGCGGATGCAGCGGCTATAGGCCATATCCGCTTCATTCATCATCACGGCTGCGGGGGCCTGGAACGGATGATAGCCGGCAGCGGCGAGATCCGCGGCGAGCTTGGCGATGCGCGGCTCGTGCGAGACGGGCGGCGCCGGATAGGGGGCGCTCGCAGGCGGCTCGGTCGGGTCGCCGCCGCGTTCTCCGTGAACCTGATAGAGTTGCTCGGCCTGAGTATAGTAGGGCTCCATTTTGTCATAACCGACCGGCCAGGCCGGCGACACGCCGTCGTAATGTTTCAATTCGCCGAAATCCTGTTGGCGCAGGCGATAGAGCGCGGCGCCGAAGACCTTGGTGGCGCCGCCGACAAAATAGTGAACCTGAGGCTGGAACGGCGTCCCATCCGCCGTCAGCCAGGTCTCGGGCGAGACATAGCGGTTGGCGCCGAAGACATCTTCGACGCTCCAGTTGCGCGCCTCGCGCGGCAGCCAGTCGCCGCGCTCGAGGATGAGAATTCGTTTCCCCGACGGCGCAAGACGGTGGGCCAGCGTGCCGCCACCGGCGCCGCTGCCGATGATGAGGACATCGTATCGCTCGGCCATTTTGGCGCTAGAGCCCGACGCTCATCTGCATCATCCCTCCGTCGGCGAAGATCGTGGTCGCGGTCAGATAGCTTGCGCCGTCGCCGGCAAGAAAAACAACGACGCCCGCGATCTCTTCAGGGCGAGCCATGCGGCCGAGTGGGATGGCCGCGTCGAGCTTCGCCATCAGCGCCGGGTCTTTCATGGTTGAAAGATTGATCGGAGTCGCGACCGCGCCGGGACCCACGCCAACAACCAGAACGCCGTGCGGCGCCAATTCGACGCCGGCTGTCCGCGTCAGCATCCGCATGCCGCCCTTGGCCAGGCAATAGGCGGTGTTGCCGGGCATGGGCCAGTCCTCATGCACCGACGTGATGTTGATGATCCGCCCGCCTCCGCCCTGCTTGACCATCTGCCTCGCAGCGAGCTGGACGCCGAAAAAGGCGCTCTTGAGATTGATCGCAAGGACCCGATCGTACTGGGCCTCGGTCGTCTCGAGGACGGAGGTTCGGGTCTCGACTCCGGCATTGTTCACCATAATGTCGAGGCGTCCGAACTTCGCAACTGCAGCATCGACGAGGCGCTGCAATTCGTCGATCCGGCTCACATCCGCATCGACGCCGATCGCCTGATCGCCGAATGAAACGATCTCGCGCTCCAAAGCCTCGGTCGCCTCGGGGTGGGCGACGTAATCGATGACGATGCTGGCCCCGGCCTTTGCCAGGCCGACCGCAATCGCCATTCCGATTCCGCTGTTGCCGCCGGTGACGATCGCGACCTTGCCCTTCAGCGACATTGCGCTTCTCCATTTGTCCGGCGCCGGAAAGACGACGCGCTCACCCCGACAACCGGGTGCCTTCTTCCGTCGCCGCTAATGATGCGGCTTCTTTGGCGATCCTGTCTTCCGCCTTTGACGGGGACATGACGGCTCCGACGGGGCAAATCTGTGTCGGGCGTGCTCGTTAAAGCCAGAAGACGAAGAAAACCCGAAGCGAGTGTCTGCAGTGGGCGGGTATAACCTTCCCGAATCAATGGGTGGACAGCGTCCGCCCTCGTGCGACGGGGAGGACAGATAGCGAGCGCACCCCCTGGGCGCCGTGGATCAAAACCCCTTCGATATCCGCCGTGGCGGACGGCCCGGTGTGGAAGGCGGCATAGTTGCCGCTTCGAAGCTCCGGCCGGCGATAAGCGTGATGGAGATTAACGACGATGTCGTCGGGGTCGATGAGAACAATCAGGTGCTGCGCGAGATAAGCGACGGCGTTGACGCGGAGGTCCTTATCGCTGAGAAGGACCGAGCCGGTCTCCGCGACTGCGAAAGCGGCGCGTGCAATCGCGAAGTCGACGTTCGCCAGATCCTGCGGCGCGCCGACCCCGGCAATGTCGAGGTTGCCTTCGATCTCCGGCGCCGTTGAGCACACGACCTTCGCGTTGGCGATCTTTGCTCGAATCGGCGCCAGGACATCGCCCGCCGGCGGCGGATCAAGAAACAGCCCGCCCATCCGTTCAAGGCTCTCTTTAAACGCAGCCAGAAGGGACGTCGGCCGGTCAGCGTCGAATAGTGGAACAGCTGGCAGCGGCCGCTCCAGGTGCGGCCGGTTCCCGCGGATCGATGCGAGAATCTCGTCGCGGCTGCTCATTTCTTATCTCCGCGATTCGCGCGATGCCAGCTGTGGAAAGTCTGCTTGGGCGGATGCGGAACGTCGCGATGTTTCCCCCAGGCGTTGAGGCCGTTGTAGATGATGAAGCGCGGCAGATGGGCGAGCGCGATATCGGCCGCGGCGATGGCCGCGCGATAGGCGGCCGGCCGCGAAAGCAGCTCGCCGGCCGCCTTCATGGCGGCTTTCTTGACGAATGGGACCTCGTGCCGCTTCACGAGCTCGCGCCGCCAGGCGTAGATCTGCTCGTGAATGTTGATCTTCACCGGGCAGACATTGCTGCAGCTCCCGTTGAGCGTCGACGCGAACGGCAGGTTGCTGTATTTGCGCGCGTTGAACGTCGGATCGATGATGAGGCCAATGGGACCGGAATATGTAGCGCCGTAGCTCAAGCCCCCACTGCGCCGATAGACCGGGCAGGTGTTCATGCAGGCCCCGCAGCGGATGCATTTGAGCGACGTCCAGAACTCCGCAAGACCGAGACGCTCGGAGCGGCCGTTGTCGACGAGCACGAAGTGCATCTCGCCGCCCTCCCGCGGCCCGCGGAAATGCGAGGTGTATTGCGTGATCGGCGAGCCCAGCGCGCTCCGCGACAACAGCCGCACGAATACCGCAACATGCTCGAGCCGCGGGATGATTTTCTCGATCCCGATGGAGGCGATGTGCAGCTTCGGCACATTGGCCGAGAGATCCGCATTCCCCTCGTTGGTGCAGACGACAACGCTGCCGGTCTCGGCGACCGCGAAATTGCAGCCGGTCATCCCGGCGTCCGCGGCGAGGATCAACGGACGGGTCGCCTCGCGTTGCGATTCCGCCAGGTAGTGCACGTCGCTGTTGTCCGGGTCGGTTCCGATCGTCTTGGCGAACACCTGAGCGACGTCGGTCCTGAGCTTGTGCACCGCAGGCACGACCACGTGGCTAGGATCCTCGTTGTCGAGCTGCTGGATTCGCTCGCCGAGGTCGGTCTCGATCACCTCGATGCCGACCGAGGCCATGTAGGGCCGGAAACCACATTCCTCGGTGAGCATCGACTTGCTCTTGATCAGGGATTTGGCGCCGTGGTCGGCCAGAATGCCGTGGACGATCCGGTTGTGCTCCGCCGCGTCGCGCGCCCAATGCACATGAACGCCGTTCGAGCGCGCATTGGCGTCGAACTGATCGAGGTACTCGTCGAGCCGGGTGAGGGTGTGCTCCTTGATCGCGGAAGCAAGCGACCGAAGCTCCTCCCACTCAGGAATGTCATGCATTTCGCGGTCGCGCTTCTGCCGCAGATCCCAGAGCCGCTCGTCATGCATCTTCTCGTGCACGGGCGCGGCAATGAAGCGGGCGGCCGCTTCCGCCTGGTCGACCGGTCGATTGCCGTGAATCTTCGCGCCGCGCGGCTGCGGCTCGGGCGGGGCCCGCAGCGGCTTCGAGCTTCCTTCGGCATGATCCAGGCGGCGGCCATCGCGCCGGATCGAATTCTGCGTCGTTCTGGGCCAGCAGCTCGGGATGCAGCGTGCCATGCGGGTCGCTCATGCGCTGGCTCCGTTCAGGATCTGGGCGATATGGATGAACTTGATCGGGACGCCGATCCGCTCGGCGCAGCCCTGTTGGTGCATCAGACAGGATGTGTCGGCCGACACGATGTACTCGGCGCCGGCGCGAGCATGATCGCTGACCTTGTCATAGCCCATCTTGGTAGAGACGACTTCCTCGAAGACCGAGAAAGTGCCGCCGAAGCCGCAGCACTCATCTGGCCGCGACGGCGTGACGAACTCGATTCCTTCGACTTTGGATAATAGATCCAAAGGTTTGGAAAAGAACGGCTCGCGCAATTCCGAGGGCGCCGCGTGTTTGAGCTGCCGCAATGTGCCGCAGCTGTTGTGCAATCCGACCCGGTGCGGAAACTTGGCCCATGGAAACGCATCGGCCTTTTGGATGTCATGCAGGAACTCGACCACCTCGTAGGTGCGGGCGCGAACCTCCTGCACCTCGGCGGTCTGTTCGACGGCATCAAGATTGTCACGGACGTGGTGGACACAGCTGCCGGAGGGCGCGACGACGTAGTCGAAGCCGGAAAAATTGCGCACGAACAATGCTTCCGTGGCGGCGCAATCGGCGTTGAACCCGCTGTTCGCCATCGGCTGTCCGCAACAGGTCTGGTCGCGGGGATAGACGACCTCGTGACCGAACCGCTCCAGGAGCTCCAGTGTCGCGATGCCGACCTCTGGGAAGAAGGCGTCGATGTAGCAAGGGATGAAAAGCCCGATGCGCATTATCGTAGGCTCCCACGCAGACGGCTCCGACAACGCTCAGCCACGCTCCGCCATCATATCCTTGGTCTGTGCGATTGCACACGCCGGGTTGACCGACCTCGCGAAAAAGTCTGCGAAAAGCCCGCCATCGCGGCGCTGCGCCACAAGATTCCGCGCGCTTGACCGCAATCGGTTCGCCCCGCAAAACGTCGGATCATGAGGACGGGGAGGGGTCGGACTTGTCCAAAAGGCAATGGGGTCCTCGGCGTTCGCGGCTGATTGTGCGCGGAATTCAGACAGCCATGATGTTGACTGGCGTCGCCGTCCTGCCGACGCTTGCGGCCCGCGCGGAAGGGTGCGCCGCGCCGACCTCGGCGGTGCAGCAGGTCGAGCTTTATTTCGGCGCGTCCGTTAAGGGACGCCCCATTGTCACAGAACGGGCGTGGTCCAAGTTTCTCAACTCGGAGGTGACGCCCAGGTTTCCCGACGGTCTCACCGTCTTTGACGCGCACGGACAGTGGCGTTCCGGTGACGGGCGCATCTATCGCGAAGCGACCCGCGTGCTCCTCATTCTCTATAAGGCCGACGCCACGAGCGAAGGGAAGATCGAGGCCATGCGCGACGCCTATAAGAAACAATTCCATCAGGAAGATGCGCCCTTGCGGGTCAACTCGACGGTCTGCGCCGCCTTCTGACGGGAGAGGGCGTTTTAAGCCTCTACGTGTGGACGCGCCGCCGGCGGCAGGCCTCGTCGCAGCAATCTCCTCTCGCAACCTTCGGGACGGCGCCCACACCGCCGACGGCCGAGATCGACGCACGGCACACGGCCGGAGTCGACGTACACCGGACATTCGGACCCGTTGCGTCTCTACAGCGACGAGCGCCGGGTTCATCAAACCCGGCCGGCCGTTGGCGGAAACCGGTTATTGCGAGTTAGCGGTGCTGAAATGCGCGCTCAGCGCCGCTCAGCCGAGTTGGCCGCCCTCGCGTCGCCAGCCGATGACGCCGCCCGGATAATCACGCACAGTGGTGTGTCCCGCCTCGCGCGCCCGGCTGAGCGCGCTCGCGGACCGCTTGCCGGAGCCGCAGATCAATACGACCTGCTCGCCGGCGGGCAATCGATGCGGGTCGAAGCGCGAAAGCGGATGATTGACGGAGCCCGGCACGTGGCCCGCCGAGAATTCGTGTGGTTCGCGGACGTCGACAAGCACGCAGGATTTGGACTGCAGAGCTTCGGCGAGTTCGTCATACCCGATCTCGCTCGGGTCCGCGCCGGAGCGCTTGGAGAGAAAATCTGAGAAATTCATCGCGGGTTCCTCCGTTCAGGCGTTCGCGCGCTTGGTTTTCGCCTCGGCGAACTGGTTGAAGGCGCCAAGCGCATGGCTCGCGTACATCGCGGCGGGGCCGGCGCCCATGTAGATCGCCACGCCCAGTGTCTCCAGCACTTCCTCGCGCGTGGCGCCACGCTCGACGGCGGCCTTGGCGTGGAAGGCGATGCAATCGTCGCAGCGCGTGGCGACCGAGATCGCGAGCGCGATCAATTCCTTCGTCTTGACGTCGAGCGCGCCGGGCGCGAGCGCGGCTTGCGCGATCCCCGAGAAGCCCTTCATCACGTCGCTTGCGCCGCTGCGCAGATGGCGCAGTTCGCCGCCGAGATATTGGGCCAATTCTGGCCAGTCGTTCGCAGTCATTGTCAGTCTCCTTTGAACTAGAGCAGGCCGCTCAGGCGGCCGATTTCGCTTGCCTCTCATCGTCCCTAAGCCAGACATAGATCGCCGGAATCACAAGCAGCGTCAGCGCAGTGGAAGACGCGAGGCCGAACACCAGCGAGATCGCGAGTCCCTGGAAGATCGGGTCGGTCAGGATGAACGCCGCACCGATCATCGCCGCCGCCGCTGTCAGGAAAATCGGCTTGAAGCGCGTCGCGCCGGCCTCGATCAGCGCCGGGCGCAGGGGAATGCCCTGTGCGCGCCGGGTGCGGATGAAATCGACCAGCAGAATCGAGTTGCGCACGATGATGCCTGCGAGCGCAATGAAGCCGATCATCGACGTCGCGGTGAACGGCGCCCCGAGAGCCCAGTGGCCGAGCACGATTCCAATCAAGGTCAGCGGCACTGGGGTCAGCACGACGAGCGGCAGAACGAACGATCCGAATTGCGCAACCACCAGGAGATAAATGGCGAGGATGGCGACGGCGAAGGCGGCGCCCATGTCGCGGAAGGTCACATAGGTCACCTCCCACTCGCCGTCCCAAAGCAGCGTCGGCCTCAACTCGTCGAGGGGCTGGCCATGGAACGTGATGTCCGGCTTTCCCGTCGCGCCCCAGTTCATGCCCGCAATCCTGTCGTCGACCGCGAGCATGCCGTAGATCGGCGCCTCGAAACGCCCGGCCATCTCGGCCGTCACCATCTCCGCGAACCGCCCGTTGTGGCGGAAGATCGGGTACGAGGAGACTTCGCGCTTGAGGCTGACGACATCGCCAAGCTCGACATTCGCGCCCTGGCGCGGCGTGCCGCCGGCAGGCAGCGGCGTGGAGAGAAGGCGCTCGTTCAGCGTCAGTTCGCTGCGCGGGAGCGCCACATTGATCAAGATCGGCTTCAGTCCGCTGCCGCGCTGCGAATAGCCGACCTTGGTTCCGCCGACGAGAGCGCCGATCGTGTCGTAGACCGCCTGTTCGGCAACCCCGTGGAATTCGAGCGCTTCCTGGTCGATCGCGAAGCGCACGCGCTCCGTCGGCACGCCGAAACTATCGTCGGCGTCGACGACGAAGTCGACCAATTCGAAGGCTTTGCGGACTTTGGAGGCCAGCTCCCGCCGGCTCGCCGCGTCGGGTCCGTAGACCTCGGCGAGCAGCGTCGAGAGCACCGGCGGCCCGGGCGGGACTTCGACGACCTTGATCGATCCGTGCGGCGGAAGGGGCACATTGGCGAGCCGCTTGCGAACGTCGAGCGCGATCGCATGGCTGGCGCGAGAGCGATCGCCTTTCGGCTTCAGATTGACCGAAAGATCGCCCATCTGAGGATCGGAGCGAAGGTAATAATGGCGGACGAGGCCGTTGAAGTTGAACGGCGCGGCCGTCCCCGCGTAGGCTTGGATCGACGTCAGTTCGGGCAGGTCGTTCAGCCTGTCGGCGGCCGCCATCAGCACGCGATCCGTCTCCTCGAGCGACGAGCCCTTCGGCAGGTCGACGATCACCTGGATTTCCGACTTGTTGTCGAACGGCAGCAGCTTGACCACGACATCCTTCGTGCCGAACAGCGCGCAGACGGCGACAGTGGCCAGCCCCACCGAGATCAGGAAGATCTTCGAGCGGACGCGGCCCTTCAAGAGAGGCTTGGCGATGCGGATGTAGAAGCGTCCCATGGCGCCGATGTCGTGATGGGTCTCGTCGCCGGCCGGCATGGCGGCGAAACGCCGGCCGGCGAGGCGAAGCAGGAGCCAGGGCGTCACCGTCACCGCGACGAAGAACGAAAACAGCATCGCGATCGAGGCGTTGGCGGGAATCGGGCTCATGTAGGGGCCCATGAGGCCGCTGACGAACATCATCGGCAGGAGCGCGGCGATGATGGCGAGGGTCGCGACGATGGTCGGATTGCCAACTTCCGCGACGGCCTCGACCGCAGTTTCGACAAGCCCACGCGAGCCACGCATCGACCAATGCCGGACAATGTTCTCCACGACGACGATCGCGTCGTCGACGAGAATGCCGATCGAGAAAATGAGCGCAAACAGGCTGACCCGGTTGATCGTATAACCCATCATCCAGGAGGCGAAGAGCGTCAGCAGGATGGTCGTTGGAATGATGATCAAGACGACAACTCCTTCTCGCCAGCCGATCGTTGCGGTGATGAGGATGACGATCGATGCGGTCGCGAGCGCGAGGTGAAACAGGAGTTCGTTCGCCTTGTCGTTGGCGGTCTCGCCGTAGTTGCGCGTGACGGTGACGTCGAGGCCGGCGGGGACGATGCGGCCCTTGATCGTCTCGAGGCGCTTCATCGCATCTTCGGCGACCCTGACCGCATTCGCGCCCTTGCGTTTGGCGACGGCGAGGCTGACCGCCGGCCGCCGCTCCAAAGCGCCGCCCGCGCTGCGCGTCATCGTCCAGGCGCGCTGATCGGATTCGGTGGAACCGACCACAACGTCGGCGACGTCCTTGACATAGACGGGCCGGCCGTCGCGCGTGGTCAAAAGGAGGAGCCCGATGTCGGGAACCCCCTGTAGCGTCTGTCCGGCGACGACGGGAACGGATTTGCCGTAGTCCCGGAACGCGCCGGCAAGGAAGGACCGGTTGGCGTTGGCGAGCTTGTCGGTCAGCTGCGACAGCGTCATGCCATAGAGCGCGAGGCGCTCCGGGTCTGGTTCGACCCGGATTTCGCTCGGCGCCCCGCCGACGATATAGCTCGAGCCCACGCCCTCGACTTTCGTCAGCTCGTGCTGCAGTTCTTCCGCGACCTGTTGCAACCCGTTGGCGGTCCATTCTGCGGCCTTGTCGGGGCTGGCGGACAAGGTCAGGACCAGAATGGCGACGTCGTTGATTCCGCGGCCGACGATTAGCGGCTCCGGAATGCCCTTCGGAATGTCGCCGATGGCGGCGCGAATTTTCTCGTGAACCCTCAGCACCGCCGTGTCCTGGTCGGTCCCGACCAGAAAGCGCGCGGTGACGACGACGCGGTCGTCCTCGGTCTGCGAGTAGACGTGCTCGACCCCGTCGATGCCTTTGATGATGTCCTCGAGCGGGCGGGTCACGAGCTCGACCGCTTCGTCGGCCTTGTAGCCGTTGGCGGCGACGATGATGTCGACCATCGGCACGCTGATCTGCGGTTCTTCCTCGCGCGGCAGAGAGAAGACGGCCAATGCGCCGGCGACCAGCGCCGCCAGCAGCAAGAGCGGCGTCAGCGGGGAGTTGATGAAAGCGCGTGTCAGAACGCCGGAAAGCCCCAGTTTCATGGCGCCGCCAACGTGTCGCCGTCCTTCAGGCCCGCCAGAATTTCGACGCCCTTGATTTCGCCGATGTCCCTGGGCTCGCCGGGCTGAACGACGATCTCGTCGCCGCTAACGAGGCGGACGTAGCTGACCCCGGCTCGGCGATAGACATAGGACGCCGGCACGACGAGGGTTCGACGCGTTCCC
The DNA here is from genome assembly GCA_963721905.1 of uncultured Alphaproteobacteria bacterium. GTDB lineage: Bacteria > Pseudomonadota > Alphaproteobacteria > Rhizobiales > Beijerinckiaceae > Roseiarcus. The sequence goes on along the minus strand of CAVRMF010000021.1, from coordinate 80,426 downwards.
GCGTCGATGTAGACGCGTGTGCGCTCGCCGACGAAATAATCGCCAACACCGGGCGCCTCGACGTCCGCGATGACCCGTCCGCCCTGAATTTCGGGATAGACCAGGCGCACTTTTCCCTCGCGCATGGTGTTGGTCGCCTCGGCCTGCATGCCCCTCGCGCCAATCAGCACCGTGTCTCCGGCGCGCATGAACCGGGCGTGGCGTTCGGGCAATTGAAGGCGAAGGATGAATTGATCCTCGGCCAGGGTCGCGATCGTCTCGCCCGGCAAGATGACCTGACCCACGGAGACGGGCACGTTCAAGGCCCGACCGGCGCCCGGCGCCAGGACGGCCCCCTCGCTCGCCTGCTGGGCGATCACGCTGCGATCCGCGCGCATCGCGGCGAGGGTACGCTCGGCGACGTCGAGATTGGTCCTCGCCTGATCGAGCTGGGTCTGCGTGCTGACGCCGCGTCTTTGCAGTTCCGCCACCCGATCGAAGTCGGCCTTCGCCTGGTCGCGCTGCGCCTCCTGCGACGCGATTCGGGAATCCAACGCCTGCATCTGCAGGGCGAGCTTCTGGTCGGCGACGACCGCGATCTCCGCTCCGGCGGCAACGACATCCCCTTCCTTGATCGCGAGGGAGGCGATGGTGCCTCCAATCCGGGCCCGCGCGACAAGCTGGTGGAGCGGTTCGACCGTGGCGACGACGGCTTTCCGGTCGGCGACATCGGTCGCATGCACGACGAAACTGTCCGCCGCGCAGGCGGCGCGGACGCCGAGGAGGGCAAAAATCAGCGGGACGGCAAGGCGCATCGGGTCGGTTCCAAAAAATGAGGCTTGACTTATATGTTAGGAGGATCTAAATTAGCAAGTATGAATTTAGACGAACTGCAAATAAGGGCCGAAGCGGCGGAGAGGCTGCTCAAGGCGATGGCCAGCCAGCCGCGCCTCATGATCCTGTGCGAGTTGTTGAAGGGCGAGCGGACGGTGACGGCGCTGCAGCAGGCCGTCGGGCTCAGCATGTCTGCGATTTCACAGCATCTGGCGCGGCTGCGCGCGGACGAACTCGTGGCCACGCGCCGAGAGTCGCAGACGATCCATTATTCGATCGCGAGCGAGCCCGCGAAGACCGTGATCGAAACCCTCTACGAACTCTTTTGTTCGCCCGCCAAGAGCGGGAATCGACGCCAAACCACTGAGGAGAGCGCATCATGACCATTGACAGAGCCGTTATGGCTTTTGCCGGCCTCGTCGTCCTCGTGAGCTTGGCGCTCGCCCAAACGCAGAGCCCGCTGTGGCTGCTTCTGACGACTTTCGTGGGACTGAACCTGATTCAGGCGTCGTTCACGGGTTTTTGCCCGGCGGCGATCGTTTTCAAAAGGTTAGGCGTCAAGGCCGGCCATGTGTTCGAGTGAAATGAAGACGTAACATCAACGGACGCAGACGGCGCTGAAGGGCGCCGCCCAAAGGGAGGACCATACTATGACAAAAGTGGTTGTGATCGGCGCAGGCATCGGCGGCGTTCCGATGGCCTTTGAGCTCAAGGAAATGCTCGGAAAGACGTCGGACGTCCAGGTCGTCTCCGATTCCGAGTGGTTTCAGTTCGTTCCCTCAAATCCGTGGGTCGCGGTCAACTGGCGAACCGCCGATCAGGTCAAGGTCCATCTCCCCCGGACATTCGCCAAGCTCAAGATCGGGTTCAACGCTTCGGGGGCGAAGCGAATCGATCCCGTCAACAATGTTGTCTATCTCGGCGACGGCGGCCGTCTCGACTATGACTTTCTGGTCATTGCGACCGGACCCAAGCTCGCCTTCGACGAAATCGAGGGTCTCGGGCCGCAAGCCTACACCAACTCGATCTGCGACGTCGGGCATGCGACCGGCGCAAGCGAGAAGTGGGAGGCGTTCTGTCGGGATCCCGGCCCGATGGTCGTCGGGGCGGTTCAGGGCGCGTCCTGCTATGGGCCCGCCTACGAATACGCGATGCTGGCGGTGACAGAGCTGCGCCGGCGCAAGATCCGGGATCGCGTGCCGATGACCTTCCTGACGCCGGAGCCCTATATCGGCCACCTCGGCCTTGGCGGGGTGGGCGATACGAAGAGCCTGCTCGAATCCGTCATGCGCGACCGCGATATCAAGTGGATCACCAATGCGAAGATCGACCGTATCGCCCCGGACGGCGTCGAGGCGACGGAAGTCAACGAGGACGGCTCGCCGAAGAAGGCCTACAAGCTGCCGTCGAAATACACGATGTTCATTCCAGCCTTTCGAGGCGTGGATTGCCTGCGGGGCGAAGACGGCAAATGGATCGAGGGTCTCACCAACCCGCGCGGCTTCGTTCTCGCCGACAAGCATCAGCGCAATCCCAAATACCCGAACGTCTTCTCGGTCGGCGTCTGCGTGGCGATCCCGCCTTATGAAGCGACGCCACTGGCCGTCGGCATGCCGAAGACGGGCTACATGATCGAATCGATGGTGACGGCGACCGCGCACAACATCCGGGATTTGATCGCGGGCAAGGCCCCAACCCACGTGCCCTCATGGAATGCGGTTTGCCTTGCGGATTTCGGCGACAACGGCGTCGCATTCCTCGCGGTCCCGCAAATTCCGCCGCGCAACGTCAACTGGTCCGGCCAAGGCTACTGGGTGCATATGGTGAAAGTCGGATTTGAAAAGTACTTCCTGCGAAAGGTGCGCAACGGATCGAGCGAACCGGGATACGAACGCTTCCTCTTGAAGACGATCGGGGTCGAGCGGCTCAAGCGATCGGCCTAGCGCTCAACCGCTTCATCCTCGATGTCTCGCTCGCCGTCGCCGAAGCCGGGGGGGAGATTCACAAATATGTCGGCGACGAGGTCATCGCGACCTGGCGGCTCGCGCCGGGCATGAACGACGCGGGATGCGTCCGCGCCTGCTTTTCGGCGCTCGACCGTATCCGCGCCGAAGGACGGGCTTATGAGCGCGAATTCGGTCTCGTCCCCGACTTCCGCGCCGGGCTTCACTGCGGTCCGGTCGCGGTCGGGGAGCTCGGCTATCTGAAGAAAGAGATCGCGCTGATCGGCGATGCGATGAACACCGTCGCCCGCATCGTCGAGGCGTGCCGCTCAGCCAACGCCCGCGTACTCGCCTCAGCCGCCCTCATCGACCGCCTCGCCTCGCTCCCTCCAGGCGTGACGAGCGGGCCGCTCGGCGAACTCGCGATGCGCGGCAAGCAGCAGGCGCTCGAGCTTTATGTGCTCGAGCAGGGCTGAGGTTAGGGGAGTGATGGCGTGGTAGAGCACGTTGTTGTCAGATGGAATTTAGCGCCCCCTCGCCCCGCTTGCGGGGAGAGGGTTGGGGTGAGGGGCAGGGAGGGTGGCCGCTTTTGCGCTCAGCCCCTCATCCTAACCTTCTCCCCGCGAGCGGGGAGAAGGGACGCCTCGGTTCCATCCGTGCGCGCCCTGCTCTAGGCTCACGGGCATGGATCTGCTGGTCAACATCGACGTGCCGGATCTCGCCGAAGCGGTAGCGTTCTATAGGCAAGCCTTTGGCCTCGCCGTGACGCGGCGGCTCGGCGCTGAGGTCGCGGAGCTCAGCGGCCTGCCGGCACGGATCTATCTCTTGCAAAAGCCGGGCGGCTCGATCGGCGCGGCGAAGGATCCGCGCCGCTACGATCGCCACTGGACCCCGGTGCATATCGATGTCGTCGTCGACGACATCGAGGCCGCGGTTCGCCGCGCCGTCGCCGCCGGCGCGCATGCGGAGACGGACATCCGCGCCGCCGCCTACGGCAAGATCGCCGTGCTCGCCGACCCGTTCGGCCACGGCTTCTGCCTCATCGAGTTCCTCGGCCGCGGCTACGACGAGATCGCCGGTCCCGGCGCATAGTCATGGCAACGGAGGCCGCGCTGATCGGCCACGCCACGAATGCCGCCGCACGCAGGCCTGGTTCGCCGTCGACGATCGCGTGCTGCCTCCGCCCCGCTCAAACAATTCCGAGGCGCGCGAACGTCAGCCATTTCACAAGATCCAACACCACCGCAAATACGCAGGCGGCGATGAGCGTCGCCGTCACCACCACAGCTGACAGCGGCGCCGTGGCAATTCCGGCGATGGCCAGGAAGGAGGCGATCGCCACGTCCAGGAGCGACGACCCGGCCAGCCATAGGCTCGGGCGGATGCTCCACAAATGCGGGCGGCCCCGGATGGCGTAGATCATCGCCTGGCTGCCGAACACCAACGTAACGAAGGACAGCGTCTGCAGCGCCGATATCGGAAGACGCAATGCGAATGTGCCGAGCGCGAGCGCCGCGCAGCAGAACCCCACGAGGCTTGTTCCGAGTATCACACCGGCGATCGTCAGCTTGTCGATGCGCCATGCATTCGGCGCGGGCGTCGTACGTACGTTGTCCGTAGTGAGCGACATCGCCAGGAAATCGCCGGCGATCATAACGATCACCATCAACATCGGCGTGAGAATCGCCTGGCCGGTCATCATCAAGCCGCCCATCAGGAACAGCACCGCAACGATCTTCTTTGTGATGGAGTTGATCGTGTAATTCTGGATGCGTTGAAATGTCGTTCGGCCTTCCCTAACCGCTGCGACGATTCCCGCAAGCCCCGGCTCGGTCAGCACCATGCCCGCGGCGGATTTGGCCACGTCGGTCGCGGTTGAAACCGCGATGCCGATCTGCGCCTGCCGCAATGCCGGCGCATCGTTGGCGCCGTCGCCGCACATGCCGACAATGAAGCCGCCGGCCTGAAACGCTTTGACGAGGTTAAACTTGTCTTCTGGAAGCACGCCGGCGAACACGGCGAAGGATGTCGGACGCACGTCCTTGGGGATCGACTGGGACGGACACACGGGGCCCGCCAAGCCGACGGCTTTGGCGACAATTGCCGCTGTCTGTGGCGCGTCTCCGGTCACCATTACGGTGCGCACGCCAAGCGCCCGCAGTTCGTTCACCAGCGCGGCCGAATCGGCTCGGGGAGGGTCACTGAGCGCGATCAGACCTGCAAGCTTCATCGCCCTGGCTGGTCCCGCCGCCACTGCCAGCACGCGGTATCCCTGCCCCTCCAACCCGCTCGCCGCCGACGCCGCAGCCTGTTGTGGCTGGGCCAGGCCGCTGACCACGGCATAGGCGCCCTTGACCACACGTTGCGTTTCGCCAGCCGAGCCGCTTATCGTAGCCTCCGACATTTTCACAGATGGATCGAAGGGGACGAACTTGACCAGACGCGGCGCGTCGGCGGCGGGCGCGCGGGCGGCGGCGCGGATTGCGCCGTCGACCGGATCCTGACCTCCATCCGAACTGGCGAAGGCGGCCAACGTCAGAACGCGCTCGTTGTCGAACCCGGGCAGGGAATGGACGCTCGCCACCGTCAGCGCATTCTTCGTCAACGTGCCGGTCTTGTCAGCGCAAAGCACATCCATCGTACCAGCCTCATCGACCGCGGCGAGCCGGGTCGGCAGCACGCCCAGTTTGGCCAGCGCCGTCGCGCCGATCGCAGCGGCCAGCGTGAACGTGGCCGGCAAGGCGACCGGAATTGAGCCGAGCACCGCAGTCAGCACCAGCGGTAGGATAGCCGCCAGCGGAAGGCGCAGGACCGCGGCGTAGAGCACCAGCACGACGATCACGCAGCCGGCGAAAATGACGAGGTTGCGCACCACGCGCACCACGGCCGCCTCCTGTGAGCTGATGACATGGGCGGTGCTGACCAACTCCGCAGTGCGACCAAATTTTGTGCGAGCGCCGGTCGCCGTAATCTCGGCGACTGCCTCGCCTCGCCGAACCAGGGCGCTGGCAAAGGTCTCCCGCCCCGCCCCGGCCTCGATCGGCACGGACTCGCCGGTGAGCATGGACTGGTCAAGGAGAACGTCTCCCTCGATCAGCCGCGCATCGGCTGGAACGACCCCGCCGAGCGACAGTTTGATAATGTCGCCGGGGACGAGATCGGCGGCGGGGAGTGTGACCCAGGCGCCATTCCGGCGGACCGAGGCAGTCAGCGCGAGGCGCGACTTCAGGGCCGCCAGAGTATGCTGCGCCCGTCCCTCCTGCATCAGGCTGACGATGGCGTTGAACACCAGGAGGCCAGCGATCACCGCGGCCTCAACGTATTTACCGAGCCCGAGTTCGAGTGCGATCGCGGCCTCCAGCATCCAAGGCACAGGCGCCCAGAACTTATCCAGCGCACGCCGCCACGGATGCTCCGTCGTGTCCGGCATGGCGTTGGCGCCGAAGCGCTGGAGCCGCTCCCGCGCCTCCTGGCTGGTCAGGCCGGCGGCGTTTGCAGCAGGCATGGACGAAGCGTCTGCGACGACATTTTTCATGCGCCACGATACCATTGGCGGCGACGCCAAGCAGCATGCGCGCCCGGAGTTCAATGCAGTGCGTTTGTCGGAACAATAACTATTAATATGCGTTATTTAGTTTTGCGAGACTGCAATAACTATCCATACACCGTTCATCTCAGTGGAAGTCGCTCGCTTCTCCCGCAAGCGAGAGAGCTCTCCTTTCGCATCCAGCCCATGCGCGCTTGCCTAATCCCACTCGCCTGTTGCATTTGGATTAGATCGTATACGGCACAGTCGCTAGGGCAGAGCTTAGATGGATTCCCGACTATCAGACCCTTATGACGACTGAGCGCCCGAAGCCATGCGTGTCCACTATGGCGCCGATTTCTACTATACATATGTTACATGTATAACTCAGCGAATCAGCGACAGATTTTGCGTAACCGGGGCAAATTCCCGGGCTCGCACCTGCACAAAGCAAAATGCTACAGTTGCGAGACTGAGTGATATCAGGTGTTGCGGGAGCGCCCGGCCGTCCGAAATTCTTTGTCCTGCACTCTTGCCCGGGAATTTGCCCCGGTTAGCCCTTTTTGTTACTCCTTACGATTTTGACGCCTAACTTGTTGAAAAAATGGAGTTGCTGACGAAACTGCACGGTCGCCTCTCCCGCAGCAAGAGAGAGCGGGATCGCTCACTTCCCGTCCAGCCCGTAGAGCGTATGCAGGGTCCGCACCGCAAGCTCCGTATAGGCCTCGTCGATCAGCATCGAGAACTTGATCTCGGAGGTCGTGATCGCTCGGATGTTGATCCCCTTCTCCGCCAGCGCCTTGAAGGCCCGGGCGGCTACTCCCGAATGCGAGCGCATGCCGATTCCGATCGCCGAAATCTTCACCACGTCCTGCGCGCCGTTGAGCTTGGCGTAGCCGATCGCCTCCCGCCGCGTCTCGAGAAGCGCCATCGCGCGCTCGAACTCGGCCGCCGGCACGGTGAAGGTGATGTCGGTCGTCGTGGTGTCGTCGGAGACGACCTGGATGATCATGTCGACGTTGATGTTGGCGTCCGCCAGCGGCACGAAGATCGCCGCCGCAACCCCCGGCTTGTCGGCCACTTCGCGAAGCGTGATCTGCGCCTCGTCGCGCGAGAAGGCGATGCCGGTGACGACCTGCTGTTCCACGATTTCCTCCTCGTCGCAGATGAGCGTGCCAAGCTTGGGGTGGGCCGGATCGTCGAAGGACGAGCGCACATAGAGCCTGACCTTGTGCAAGAGCGCCACTTCGACCGAGCGCTCCTGCAGGACCTTGGCGCCGAGCGAGGACATTTCGAGCATTTCCTCGAACGACACCTTGTCGAGACGGCGCGCCTTCGGCACCACGCGCGGATCGGTCGTATAGACGCCGTCGACGTCGGTGTAGATGTCGCAGCGGCCGGCGTCGATCGCGGCCGCCAGCGCCACCGCGGAGGTGTCCGAGCCGCCGCGCCCGAGCGTCGTGACTCGGTTCGTCGACACATGCAGGCCCTGGAAGCCCGCGACGACGGCGACCTCGCCGCTCCGAAAGCCTTCGATGAGATTTCGGCCGTCGATCTTCTCGATGCGGGCCGAGCCGTGCGCGTCGTCGGTGATCAGCGGGATCTGCCAGCCGGCCCACGAGCGGGCCTTGAGCCCCATGTCCTTGAGCACGAGCGCGAGCAGGCCCGCGGTCACGAGTTCGCCCGAGGCGACGACGGCGTCGTATTCCGGGTTATCGAAATGCGAGCCTGCATCCTTGCACCAGGCGACGAGTTCGTTGGTCTTGCCGGCCATGGCGGAGACGACGACCGCGACCTCCGAGCCCGCCTCGACCTCGCGCTTCACATGGGCGGCGACATTGCGGATGCGCTCGACATCGGCGACGGACGTGCCGCCAAACTTCATCACCAGACGCGACACAAGGTCCTCGGCTCTTTGAGGGGAAGACGCGCGCGGCTCGCGCAACGCAGCGGGGCGGCGTATAAAGAGGCGGGCCGGGCGGGTCAACGCCAGCGCGATGGAGAGCATTCAATGCGGGCCAAGGCCGCGCCCAGCGTGATCCCGACGGAGGTCGCGCATTTCGACGCGCTCGCCGACGACTGGTGGGACCCCGACGGTCCCATGGCGCCCCTGCACAAGATGACCCCGGTGCGCGTGGCCTGGGCGCGCGACCTTATCGTCAGGCGCTTCCGGCGCGAGGCTGGGTCCGGCGCGCCGCTCGCGGAGCTCGAGCTCCTCGACATCGGCTGCGGGGCCGGGCTCTTCGCCGAGCCGCTCGCCCGGCTCGGCGCGAATGTCATGGGCATCGATCCGGCGCCGGCGCCGATCGAGGCCGCGCGCCGCCACGCCAAGGAGACCGGCGCGAAAGTCGACTATCGCGTCGCGACCGTCGAAGAGCTTGCGGCCGAGCCGCGGCGCTTCGATGTCGTGAGCGCGATGGAGGTGATCGAGCACGTGGCCGAGCCAACGCGCTTCGTGTCCGCGGCCGCTTCGCTGGTGAAGCCCGGCGGCCTCTTCATCGCCTCCACGCTGAACCGCACCTTAAAGAGCTTTGCGCTCGCGATCATCGGCGCGGAATATGTGCTGCGCTGGCTCGAGCCGGGAACCCACCGCTGGGAGCAGTTCGTGACGCCGGAGGAATTCGCGATCGCGATGCGCGCCGCGGGCTTGAGGGTAATCGACCGACAAGGCGTCGCCTACGACCCGCTGCGGCTCGGCTGGCGCCTGTCGCGCGACATGAGCGTGAACTATCTCGTCGCCGCGAAGAAGCCGCTTGATGTCATTCCCGACGGTCGCGAAGCGACCGATCGGGAATCCAGACTGGCGTCCGTCGGCGCACGATGAGTTCTGGATTCCCGGTCGGACCCGTGGTCCGCCGGGAATGACAGACTAGCCCTTCACGGCTTCGGCGGGCATTCCTTCTGCAGGCGGTCCATCGCCTGCGAGAAGCCTGAGAGCGAATAGGAATCGGTCGAGGCGTTGCCTCTGACCGAAGCCGCCCGGATCTCCAGCGTCGAGCCTTTGCGCATCTCGGTGATCAGTTCGCTCTCGCGCGCCGCGTTCTTGACCCAGAGATTCGCGCCCTTGGGCAGGAGGTCGAACGTCGCCTCGTCGACCGCAGCGACCGGGGCGGTGATCGACTTGGCTTTCGATTTCGCGTCCGCTTTCTTGACGTCGGCCTTGGACGGCTTCGCCGGCTTTTCATCGGGCTTGGCGTCGGATTTGACGTCGGACTTCGCTTCCGCCTCCGTCCCGCCGGAGACGTCGAAGCCCATGATGAACGAGACTTCGTTGCGCACGCCTTCCGCGGGCCGATCGGAGATGAAGGCGTAGCCGGGATCGCGCTTGAGGCTCGAGGGCTCGCGCGATTTCGGCTGCGCCAGCGTGTAGCAGATCCGTCCCTTGCCGGCCTGGCCGACAAAGACGTTCCAGTCGCCGAAGCTCGCGACGAGGGAGGGTTTGGCGGCGTCGTCCTTCTTGGCGGCGGCCTCGACGGGGGCCAAAGCGCCGGCGAGAGCAAGCGCGGCGATCGCCGAGGCGATGCCGGCCTGCGAGAGAAAAGTGAACCCTAAGTCTCTCATCGAGATCCGTCCTTGGCGAAGCCGCCGCCCGCGCCCCCTAGGGCCTGCTTTCGGCGCCTCTTGCCGGTGGATCGGGGCGAAATTCCGGCCTTCGGCTTTCGCGGGCGGCGCAGTCCTTGTAAACCTGCCTGTGGTTAATGAAAAATGAGTAAAATTGGGAGTTGGCAATGAAAGCCCTCATCTGTCCGTCGCTGGGTTCGCCGGAAAATCTCAAGGTCATGGACATCGAGCCGCCGGTCCCGGCGGAGGGAGAGGTTGTGGTCGAGGTCGCTTATGCGGCCCTCAACTTCATGGACACGCTCATCATCGAGGGCAAATACCAGCTGAAACCCGCGCCGCCCTTCTCGCCCGCGGGCGAATTCGCCGGCCGCGTCGTCGCACTCGGGGCGGGGGCGAAGGGATTTGCGGTCGGCGACCGGGTGATGGGGTCGTCCGGCTTCGGCGCGGCGCGCGAACGGATCGCCTATCCGGCGAGCCGGCTCGCCCATGTTCCTGACGGCCTTCCGCTCGACAGGGCGGCCGGCCTCTCGATCGCCTACGGCACGACGCTCCATGCCCTGAAGCAGCGCGCGGAGATGAAGCCGGGTGAGACCCTCGTCGTGCTCGGCGCCTCAGGCGGCGTGGGGCTCGCGGCGGTCGAGATTGGCAAGGTGATGGGGGCGCGCGTCATCGCGTGCGCCTCCTCCGACGACAAGCTCGAGTTCGCCCGCCGCTACGGCGCCTCGGAGACGATCAATTACGCAACCGAGGATCTGCGCGCGCGGCTCAAGGAGCTGACCGGCGCCAAGGGCGTCGACGTCGTCTACGATCCCGTCGGCGGCGCGCTCGCCGAGCCCGCCCTGCGCTCGCTCGGGTGGAAGGGGCGATTTCTGGTGATCGGCTTCGCCTCGGGCGAAATCCCGCGCCCGCCGCTCAATCTGGTTCTCCTTAAAGGCTGCGACATCCGCGGCGTCTATTGGGGCGATTTTACGGTCCGCGAGCCGGAAGCGAGCCGCGAGAACATGTCACAACTGCTGAAATGGGCCGAGAGCGGGGAACTGAGCGTCCATATTCATGCAACATACGCGCTCGAGGAGTATGAGAAGGCGTTTGAAGCGATCGCCAAGCGCCAGACCCTGGGCAAGACACTGCTTCGAATTGCGAGCGCTTAAGGAAAATTACTGACGCCTAGCGAAAATATGGTTCCAGCCGCTTGCAAATTATGTTGCGCTGCACAATATCCCGCCCGGGATGAGACGCCGAGGACGAATCGGCGAGGACATCATGAACGAACGGCAGTCACTAAGCGTAGAGATCCGACGGCTCTGGCCGTCGGACATGGAAGCGTTCCGCGACCACTTGCTGCGGCTCGATCCGCGCAGCCGGCATGAGCGCTTCGGCGGCGGGATGTCGGACGATTTTCTTGTGCGCTATGCCGAGAGTTGCTTCGGTCAGGGCGATCTCCTGTACGGGGCCTTCGTCGACGGCCACATGTGCGGCGCGTCGGAATTGCGCTCGAACAAGGCGATTTGGAGCGAACAGGCGCCGTTCGACCGCCACATCCACGCCGAGGCGGCCTTTTCCGTCGAGAACGAGCACAGGCGGCGCGGCATCGGCGAGAAGCTGTTCAAGCGCATCCAGCGCGCCGCGACCAACCACGGCGTCGAGACGATCGAAATCGTCTGCCTGCCCGATAATGTCGGCATGCAGCGCCTGGCGCAGAAGTTCAAGACCGAGTTCACCTTCGAGGAGAATTCGCTGACCGGCCGCCTGACCGCACGTCGCCCGACGCCGTTCTCGCTCGTCCGGGAGGCCTCCGGCGACGTGCTCGACTTCGGCGCGTCCCTCTTCGACGCCCGGATGCGAGCCTTGGCGCCGGGGAAAGAGAAAAGCGCCTGAGGAAGGCGCGTGAATTCGGAATAGGGTGGCCGGGGCGACCCGGCCATCTTATCGGGGCCAATGAAATCCGACCTTCGCGCGCTCCTCCCTCAATAAATCATTGGTATTAGCCGCCAGGAATGTTGAGAATAAATGTCGTATTCCGGAAACGTTTCGCGCAAGACATTCTCTTCATAATGGATGCGAACAATCTGCATCGAGATTTGCATCGCGAACAGGAATAGCGCAAGGGGCGAAAGAAACTCGATGAAAACGCCGAGCGTCGCCACGGCTTCTGCAAGATAGAGCGGATGACGCACGACTTGGTAAGGGCCGGAGGTCACGAGCTTGCGGCTTTCCGGCAGGATGGAAAAGGAACGCCCAAGATGGGCCAGGACATAGATGGCGAAGCCATTGCCGGCCAAAATCAATAGGGAAGCCGCCGCTTGCGCGGCCAGCGGCAGGTCCGTTCGCTGGTCGAGCATAAGAAGACCGAACATCAGGAACCCGCCAAGCAGCGCCGCTGCTGACGGCCAGGCGCCTGACGCCCTCCGGATCGGCCGCAAACGCAACGCGTAAAGGCAGGCGACCGTCAGCGCATAAAGACCAATCGCGAGCGCCGCTAGGGCTGGACTCAATAAATGAGCATCGAGCCGGCCGAAATCAACCGTTGCGAACTGAGCGAACGCTCTGTTGAAACAAACCCCCGCGTAGAAAGCGAAGGCCAGACCAAGCGCTGCGCGAACGCTGAAATCGATCAGATCATGGTCATGCAACGTCGAAGATAATGGAGTGCTGCTCATCGTCATACTCAAGAGTTCAATGTCGACGATAGGCGAGCGGTCTTTAAAAACGGATTAAGTCAGTCGCGGCGAATTTTGGCTTAATATTTGTTCACTGCCATGCCATCGCGCTGTCGAACAGCGATGACTGAGCCAGAGGAGTGGCGGCGGATTTTTGGCTGGCGGCTGAGCGAACGATCGAATCCGGCCGGCGCCGCCGAAAACCGCGATGGGACTCGGCGCGGCGAAATTTCTTCTTCCTTGGCTGCGCGAGGAAGTCGACCCAATGACCGAAGCGCTTGGGCGTCTCGTCACGACCCTCGACGTGATCGGCCTCGAAGCCTTCGTTCCCGAGCCGCCGCGCGGCCCCGGCCGCCCGCCCGAGGATCGGCGCGCCCTTGCCAGGGCCTTCGTCGCCAAGGCGATGCTGGGCATTCCCACCACTTCCGCTTTGATCGAGCAACTCGCCGTCGACAAGTCGCTGCGGCGTATCCTTGGTTGGGAGCGACGCTCGCAAGTGCCCTCAGAAGCCACGTTCTCTCGCGCCTTCGCGGAGTTCGCGCAGGGCGATCTGCCCGACAAAATGCACGCGGCGCTGATCGAGCGCTCGCTCGGCGGGCGCATCGTCGGCGTGATCGCCCGCGACGCCACCGAGATCGAGGCGCGCGAGAAGCCGGCGGCGAAAGAGGCCAGCGACAAGAAGGACGATCCGCCGTCCGATGGCGCTCAGCCGCCGCGCAAGCGCGGACGCCCGCGCAAGGACGAGCAACGGCCAAAGCCCGAGCCGACGCGGCTGGAGCGACAAACCTCACAGAACGTCAACCAAATGCTCGCCGAACTGCCCACCGCCTGCGATGTCGGCTCCAAGAAAAACAGCAAGGGCTACAAGGAAACCTGGATCGGCTACAAGCTGCATATCGACGTCGCTTGCGGCCAGATCCCCGTCTCCTGCGTGCTGACTTCGGCCTCCGTTCACGACAGTCAGGTCGCCATTCCCTTGATGACCATGACCGGCGCGCGGGTTTCCTATCTCTACGATCTCATGGACGCCGCCTACGACGCCGCCGCCATTCATGACCACAGCCGCACGCTCGGCCACGCGCCGATCATCGACCGCAACTTTCGCGCCCAGCATGAGGTCAAGGCCGAATGGGAACGGGAGGTCGACAGGATGAAGTTCATCCACATGCCCGACGCAAATGACGTCATCTATGATTTCCGCACCATGGTCGAACGCGTCAATGCTCGATTGAAGGACGAATTCGGCGCCAGGTTCCTGCGCGTGCGCGGCTCGATCAAGGTCAAATGCCACCTCATGTTCGGCATCGTCGCGCTCGCCGCCGATCAAATCCTCCGCGTCGCCAGCTTCAGGCCAGCGCCAGCCTGAGCCGCCGGCGCCCGCAATCCAAAACCACGGGAAATTCCTCGCCCTCAGGGAATTCTGCAAGAGGCTCCTATTCCAGAAATTTGTGCTACGTTTGTTCCTCATTAGAAAGGGGGTTATATATTTGACCCTAGAAACGGCAGTTGGCCGATTTGAGTTTAGGCGGTCGGCGATTTTTCGCGTTTGGGTTGCATCAGTTCGGCGCGAGGCGAGGCGGGGTCCGGAGGATGCGGCCGTTGAGGAACGCCTGGAAGGCGCGCGACAAGATCGCTCGCCATTTTTGCAGGCGGGTCAACTGCTCCGCATTTTTGGCCAGGCCCCGCAGGAAGGCGGCGACGGCCGCAAGCGCCCTGGCGGCGGGTTCGGCTTTGGCGTGCGAGCTCGTCACGCGGATCGTCGTTTGCCGTGCGTGCCGCGTGCGGGTGGCGATCGCCGTCAGGAACAGCGGGCGGCTGGTGATCGCCTCGCGGTGGAGGCTGGGATCGGCGAGACGGACGAAGATGTTCCACCAGTTGTAAAACAACCCAAGCAGCCGGGCCGCGAGCCGGCAACGGGCAAGATCGTGCGTCGTGTAGCCGCCCCAACCCCATTGGTTCTTCATCTCGTCGAAAATATTCTCTCCCTCGCCTCGGTCGCGATAGAGCTGACCGAACGCCTCGGTGTCTTCATCGAGCGAGGTGACCAGAACCGAGTATTCGTAGACGTCCGTCGCCTCGCCGATCTCGACGAACGCAAGCTGCGGCGGCCGCCATCGTCGCTTAAGCCAAGCCCCACGGCGTCCTTCAGGCGTCGCCTGAGCACGATCACGCGCCGCTGGCGGCTCCAACCGACCAGCCGAACCTCGCTCTCCTTCGCCTCGAAGCCCTGGCCGGCGTCGACCCATTCGCGCGATGAGGCGAGCTTCTCGATCATGCGCTTGACGTTGGCGGTCAGCCGCAGCTTGAAGAGAAACGAAGCTCCCGCGCCTCCGCCTCGCGCATGATCTCCTCGTTGCCGAAGCCGCGATCGCCCCGCAACAGCGCCGGACATGAGGTCGCGCGGCAAACGATCGAGCAGCGCCCACAGGCCTGGCGCGCTGTGTTTGGACGCATGCTCGTCGCCGGGACTGACATCGACATCGAGGACCAGACGCGTCGAAGCCATCGAATAGGTGTGATAGCAATGGCTCGGACGCCCCGGCTTCTTGGGATTGTAGCCGAGGACCGCCCCTTCCTGATGACCGTAAAGCGGCTTGATCGTCGTATCGACGTCGAGAATCCAAGGCTCGGCCAGCAGCGGCTCCACGCAATATTGAAGGTGTCGGCGCAGCCAGACGGCCCCTCCGGTCTCGTCGATCGCCTTGAAGGCGCGACGGATCGCGTCCTCGCTGACGATCTTCCTCATCCCCCTATTCCAGAAATTTGTGCTACGTTTGTTCCTCATTAGAAAGGGGGTTATATATTTCAACTCCCTCGGAGAGACGGAAGCGGATCTTCGGGCGGATGCGCGAGGGCTGGGGCTATGACGAGGTTGCGGACGAGGAGCGGCTGACGCCGCGGCGTGTGCGGCAGATTGTCGCCGAGGCTTTGCGGAGGAGGGAGGTCGGCGACGGCTCGGCGCGCGCGCTCCCGCGGCTTCCGGGGGTCGGGCCGACGCTCTTGGCGGCTGGAGAGGCGGTCGCCGACGGCGACCTCCGGGTGGTCGCGGCGCTGACGATGGTGCTCGACCGGCTCGAGGGCCGCCTTGACGCGGGCGAGAGGCCGCCGGCGCGTCGCGCGTTTGTGGCCGCAACCCCCTGAAAAGTCTAATTTCGCGGAAAGAAATCGACTCGGATTTCGTTGCGTCGGATTTGGATTTCGTTGCGCCGCGCTTGGATCCGATCGGGAAAGTGTTCCGGAAGTCTTAAATTCCGTTCCAGCTGTCCGCCCGCGCGAAGACGAGTCCTGGCCTCTCCGTCGTACTACATCTGCCGCTCGACCATCATCCCCTTGATATGGGCGATCGCCCTGGCTGGGTTGAGGTGCTTCGGGCAGGCCTGGGCGCAGTTCATGATGGTGTGGCAGCGGTAGAGCCGGAACGGGTCCTCGAGATTGTCGAGCCGCTCGCCTTGCGCCTCGTCGCGCGAGTCGACGAGCCAGCGATAGGCCTGCAGAAGGACCGCTGGACCGAGGTAGCGATCGCCGTTCCACCAGTAGCTCGGGCACGAGGTCGAGCAGCAGGCGCAAAGGATGCACTCGTAGAGCCCGTCGAGCTTGGCGCGTTCTTCGGGCGACTGCAGCCACTCCTTCTCGGGCGCGGGCGTCGACGTTTTGAGCCACGGCTCGATCGAGGCGTGCTGGGCGAAGAAGATCGTGAGGTCCGGAACGAGATCCTTGATCACCTCCTGGTGGGGCAGGGGATAGATTGTGACCGGCGCCGCGACGTCGTCGATGCCGCGCGTGCAGGCAAGCGTGTTGAGCCCGTCGATGTTCATCGCGCAGGAGCCGCAGACGCCCTCGCGGCAGGAGCGGCGGAAGGTCAGCGTCGAATCGATCTTGGACTTGATCCAGATGAGCGCGTCGAGGATCATCGGCCCGCAATCGTCGCGGTCGACGAAATAGGTGTCGATGCGCGGATTGGCGTCGTCGTCCGGGTTCCAGCGATAGATGCGGAACGTGGTCAACCGCGTGGCGTTGGGGGGCTTCGGCCAGGTCTTTCCGACCGTAGGGCGGGAGTTGTTGGGCAGCGTCAGTTGGGCCATTTGGCGTCAATTCCTGTCCGGACCGCTGAGCCGAGCGAGGCTCTCAGTACACCCGCGCCTTCGGCTCGATGTAGGCGATGTCGTTGCTCATCGTGTAGGCGTGCACCGGCCGGTAGTCGATAGCGACCGTCTGCTTGACCGGATCGATCCAGGCGAGCGTATGCTTCATCCAGTTCACGTCGTCGCGCTTGGGAAAGTCCTCGCGCGCATGCGCGCCGCGGCTCTCTTCGCGATTGAGGGCGCCCTCTATCGTGACCACCGCCTGCACGATCAGGTTGTCGTATTCCAGCGTCTCGATGAGGTCGGAGTTCCAGATGAGCGAGCGGTCGGTCACGCTGGCGTCGTCGCCCGCGCGCCAGGCGGCGTGGATCTTCTCCTTGCCCTCGACGAGGCTGGCGCGGGTGCGGAACACCGCGCAATCGGCCTGCATGACGCGCTGCATGGCGAGCCTCAGCATCGCCGTCGGAGTCTTGCCGTTGGCGTTGCGGAAGCGGTCGAGCCGGGTGAGCGCGAAGTCCGCGCTATCCCCGGCGAGTTCCGGCTGACTGTCGCCGGCTTTCAACTTCTCAGCGGCGCGGAGGCCCGCCGCGCGGCCGAACACGACGAGGTCGATCAGCGAGTTGGAGCCGAGGCGGTTCGCCCCGTGCACCGACACGCAGGCCGCCTCGCCGAGCGCCATCAGGCCAGGAACGACCGCGTCGGGATCGCCGCCGACCTTGGTCAGCACTTCGCCGTGATAGTTCGTCGGAATGCCGCCCATGTTGTAGTGGGCTGTCGGAATGACCGGGATCGGCTCCTTGGTCACATCGACGCCGGCGAAGATGCGCGAGCTCTCTGAGATGCCGGGCAGGCGCTCGTGCGCCATCTTCGGATCGAGGTGCTCCATGTGCAGGTAGATATGATCCTTGTTCTTGCCGACGCCGCGCCCCTCGCGGATCTCGATCGTCATCGAGCGGCTGACGACGTCGCGCGATGCGAGGTCCTTGGCGTGGGGCGCATAGCGCTCCATGAAGCGCTCCCCTTCGGAATTGGTCAGATAGCCGCCTTCGCCGCGCACGCCCTCGGTGATCAGGCAGCCCGCGCCGTAGATGCCGGTCGGATGGAACTGCACGAACTCCATGTCCTGCAGCGGCAGCCCCGCGCGCAAAACCATGGCGTTGCCGTCGCCGGTGCAGGTGTGGGCGGAAGTGCAGGAGAAGTAGGCCCGGCCATAGCCGCCGGTCGCCAGCACTGTCGTTTGCGCCCGGAAGCGGTGGATCGTGCCGTCGTCCATCTTGAGACAAACGACGCCGCGGATGGCGCCCTCGGAGTCGCGGATGAGGTCGATGGCGAAATATTCGATGAAGAACTCGCAACGCGCCTTCAGCGCCTGTCCGTAGAGCGTGTGCAGCATCGCGTGGCCGGTGCGGTCGGCGGCGGCGCAGGTGCGCTGAGCGGTGCCCTTGCCGAACTCAGTCGTCATGCCGCCGAACGGACGCTGATAGATCTTGCCGGCTTCGGTGCGCGAGAACGGCACGCCCCAGTGGTCGAGTTCGTAGACCGCATCGGGCGCGTTGCGGCAAAGATACTCGATCGCATCCTGGTCGCCGAGCCAGTCCGATCCCTTGACCGTGTCATACATGTGCCAGCGCCAGTCGTCGGGCCCCATGTTCCCGAGCGAAGCCGAAATGCCGCCCTGCGCCGCGACGGTGTGCGAGCGGGTCGGAAACACTTTGGAGATGCAGGCCGTCCGCAAGCCCGCGTGGGCGCAGCCGACGCTGGCGCGCAGGCCCGCGCCGCCCGCCCCGATGACAACCACGTCGAAGGAGTGGTCGGTGATCGGATAGGCCTTGCCGTTGAGCGCCGGCGCCCTGGAGGCGGATGGGCCGTTCGTCGCCATGCGAAGTTCCGTCTTGCTAAGAGTTGCTCAGGTGAAGGCGATGCGCAGAGTCGCGTACACGCACGCGAGCCCGAGCAGCGCCGAGAAACAGGTGTTTGCGAGCAGGACCCAGGCGCGCGCTGGGCCATGAATATAGTCGACGACGATCGAGCGCATGCCGATCTCCATATGCAGGATGCCCGCGAGGATGAAGGCCAGCAGCAGGATCGAGGGGAGTGGCCGCTCGAGAGTCTCGCGCACCCCGTTGTAGTCCATGTGCAACAGATCAAGCACAAGCCACACGAAGCCGAGCGTCAGCGGGATCAGCGCGAGCGAGGTTAGGTGAATGAGCCACGCTTCCGTCGTCCCGGAACGGGCCGAGCCCAGGAACCGAACCCGTGCGAGGGGCGTGCGCAAGCCGGAGGGTTGATCGGCCATGGGGAAGCTCCTTTACCGGACCGCGTAGCCGATCGACCAGGCGATGAGGGTCAGCGCAAGACCGCCGATCAGCGTCGCCCACGCCATCTGATCGCGCATCGGCGGGTCCATGCCGTATCCCGCGTCCCAGATGAAATGCCGGATTCCGCCCACGAGATGATGGAACAGCGCCCAGGTGAAGCCGAACAGGACGAGCCGGCCGATGATCGACTCGATGAAGGCCGAGAACACGCCGAAGGTCGCCGCATCGGTCGAAGCAGCGATGAGAAACCATGCGAGCAGCAAGACGCCGACATAGAGCGCGCCGCCGCTGATCCGATGGGCGATCGACATCGCCATCGTCATCGTCAGCTTGTAAATGCCGAGGTGCGGGGAAAGCGGCCGGGGGCGGCGCTTGCCGGAGGCAGCGTCGGTCGTTGCCATGGTGTGGTTCCTACTGCGGTTCAGCCAACCTTCTAGACCCGGGGAACCGCCCTCGCAATGTGGGGCGCGTTGATCGAAAGTTCAATCGCGCCGACATCTCAGGACTTCAACGCCGCCTCGACCTCGGCGCGCGTCGGCGGGTCCGACCCCTTGCGCGTGCAAGTGATGGCGGACGCGGTCGCGGCGAAGCGCAGCCACTTCTCCACTTCGCTTCGGCTCGGCGCCGGCGCATCGGCGCCAAGCGCGGCGTCACGGTCCATCGCCGAAAGCAGGGCGGACATGAAACTGTCGCCGGCGCCGACGGTGTCGACGACATCGACGCGGGGGGCGGCGACCTCGATGCGCTCGTTGCCTAAAATGGCGAGCGCGCCCCGTTCGCCCAGAGTCGCCGCGCAGAAGCGCGGACCCGTTTTCGTCCAGATTGAAAGGCTCTCCTCGATCGAGCGGCCCGGGTAGAGCCACTCGAGGTCCTCCTCGCTGGCCTTAACTATGTGAGCGAGCGAAGCCTGCCGTTCGACAAGCGGTCTCACAGCATCTCGGTCAGGGGTCACGAACGGGCGGATGTTGGGATCGAAACTGACTGTCGCAAGCGGGTGAGCGGCGCCCATGGCTTCGACGACGGCCTGGCCGTGCCTCTCGACCGCGGAAAACGAGCCGACATGCAAATGCCTCCCGCCCTTTGGCCATTCCTTGGGAAACGGCCAGGGACCGTCGTAGGCGGTGCCGTCGAGATAAAAAGAATAGCGAGACCCCGTCTTTGCCGTCCCCCGCATAACGAACGCCAGAGTCGAGGGCCGCTTGTCGCGAACCACCATACCAAGGTCGACGCTGCCGTCGGCGAGGGCGCCGGCGAGCGCTTCGCCGTTGCCGTCTGCCGAGATTCTCGAGACGAACGCCGTCTCCGAGCCAAGACGGGCGAGGCCGATCGCCACATTGTAGGGGGAGCCTCCCAGAACCGCGTCATAGGCGTTGCCTTTCACGGGGTCGGGGATGAGGTCGATAAGCGCCTCGCCAGAAATCAGAATCATGATGAGAAGTCGCCCCAAAAGCTACCGGTTCACGCCAGCGTATAGGCCGTTTTCACAGTCGTATAGAATTCGGCCGCATAGCGCCCCTGTTCGCGCGGCCCCAGGCTCGAGCCTTTTCGGCCGCCGAACGGCGCGTGATAGTCAACGCCAGCGGTCGGCAAATTCACCATGACCATGCCCGCTTCTGCATTGCGCTTGAAATGCGAGGCGCGCTTGAGGCTCGTCGTGCAGATGCCGGCGCAAAGGCCGAATTCCGTATCGTTGGCGATCGAAAGCGCGTGGTCGTAGTCGCGCGCCGCGATCATCACCGAGACCGGGCCGAAGATCTCCTCGCGGGAAATCCGCATCGCGTTGCCTGCGTCGAGGAAAAGAGCCGGGGCCATATAAAAGCCGGGCGTCGCGCGATTGAGCCGTTCGCCGCCGAGCGCGAGTTTGGCGCCCTCGCCCTGGCCGATCGCGAGATAGGACTGGTCCTGCTCGAGCTGGCTGGCGTCGACGACCGGCCCGATCTGGGTTCCCGCCTTCAGCGCGTCGTCGACCACGAGAGAGCGCATACGCTCGATCAGCGCATCGGCGAAGCGCCGGTAGACCGGCTCCTCCACGATGATGCGCGACGACGCGGTGCAGCGTTGGCCGGTGGAGAAATAGGCGCCGTTGACCGCGCATTCGACGGCGTTCGGCAGGTCAGCGTCCGCGAGCACGACGAGCGGATTCTTGCCGCCCATCTCCAGCTGGAATTTGCGCATCGCGCCCGCGCAGGCGGCGGCGACCCGCCGGCCGGTC
This sequence comes from uncultured Alphaproteobacteria bacterium, assembly GCA_963721905.1. GTDB lineage: Bacteria > Pseudomonadota > Alphaproteobacteria > Rhizobiales > Beijerinckiaceae > Roseiarcus. Next base: position 59,311 of record CAVRMF010000021.1, on the reverse strand, counting down.
GCGACCGAGCCGGTGAATGTGATCGCGTCGATCCGCTTGTGATCGAGCATCGCTTGGCCCACCACGGAGCCGCGCCCCATGACGAGGTTGAAGACGCCTTTGGGAACGCCAGCGCGCACAATGATCTCGGCGAGCGCATGAGCGGAGCCGGGAACGAGGTCCGCCGGCTTGAACACCACCGCGTTGCCATAGGCGAGCGCGGGGGCGATCTTCCAGGCCGGGATCGCTAGGGGAAAATTCCACGGCGCGATGATCCCGATGACGCCGACTGGCTCGCGCGTCGCTTCGATGTCGACCCCGGGCCTCACTGAAGCGAATTTCTCGCCGGGTATTCTCAACGTCTCGCCCGCGAAAAAATCGAAAATCTGCCCAGCGCGCGTGGCCTCTCCAATCCCTTCGGGCAGCGTTTTGCCCTCTTCGCGAGAGAGCAGCCGGCCGAGCTCTTCGCGACGCGCAAGGATCTCGGTCGAGGCCCGAAGGAGAATGTCGTGTCGCTCTTGCAGAGTCGTGCGCGCCCAGGCGGGATAGGCGGTGTGGGCCGCCTGAATCGCGGCGTCGGCCTGCGCGGCGTCGGCCTGCGCGTACTCGCCGACCACGTCGTTCGTGTCCGACGGGTTGATGTTGCGCGTGACCCCCGCGCCCTCCGCCCATTCACCTGCGATGAAATTCTTGTGCAGCGCGCTCATTGCCGTTCCAGGTTTCCGAGGCCGGACTTTGTCCGTGCGGCGCAGTCAAATCAACCCCCGCCGGGCGAGATTGCGCATGAGCGCCCCTGCGCCGAACGTCCAGCGCTCGCACTCTTCGCATGGACGCATCCGGTTGACGAGCGTTCCGAGTTTGGCCGCCCCGATGGTCACGATGTCGCCGGTCTTGTGGGTGAAGCCCATGCCGGGCGCGCCGCGATCCGCCACCGGCGCGAACATCGTGCCGAGCAACAGGACCAGTCCGTCTGGATAGGCATGGTTTGGACCAAGCGTCTGGGCGACGAGGTCGGTGGGGTCCCGACTGATTTTGGCCATCGACGAGCCGCCCGCCAGTCGAAAGCCGTCTTCGCCTTCGACCCTGAGCGTGATCGACGCCTGGCGCACATCGTCGAGCGAGAAGGTCGAATCGAAGAAGCGCAGGAAGGGCCCCAGCGCGCAACTGGCGTTTTGGTCCTTCGCCTTGCCCAGGAGGAGCGCGGAACGGCCTTCGAAATCGCGCAGGTTGACGTCATTGGCAAGCGTCGCGCCGACAATGCGGCCGCTGGAGGCGACCGCGAGCGCGACCTCGGGCTCGGGATTGTTCCATTGCGAGGCGCTGTGAAAGCCCGCGTCATCGCCGCAGCCGACCGCCGACATCGGCTGGCTCTTGGTGAAGACCTCCGCATCGGCGCCGATGCCGACTTCAAGATATTGCGACCACGCGCCCGCCTTGACCAGCGCGTCCTTGAGCCGCATCGCCGCGGGAGAGCCCGGCTTCAGGCTGCCGAGCTCCTCGCCGAGGATGGCGGCGATCGATTCGCGCTCCCTGGCCGCGCCCTCGCGGCTGCCGCGCGCGCGCTCCTCGATGACCCGCTCCAACATGGATTCGGCGAAGGTGACTCCCGCCGCCTTGATGGCCTGCAGGTCGACAGGGGCGAGGAGTTGCGGTCGGTCGGGAGCGTGCGCGTCGCGCGCGGTGTGAGCGAGAATGTCAGCCAAGACGCCGATGCACCGGCCCTTCGCGCCGCGGAGGGCTTCGGCTGGCGAAGGGACCTCGCAAAGGTCGCGAATGGTCGGAAAATCGGCGCTGACATCGAAAACGCCGTCGGCCCTGACCGCGACGACGGAGGGGCCAGCGACGTCCGGGCGCCAGACCCGGCCGGCGAGCGAGCCGGCGAAACCGTCGTCCGGCAGCGTGGTCTCTTCGCTCAACGCCAGGGACGCCATATACCAATCTCTCTCTGCGGCGATTGAAGGATTGACGGCGGGGTCCCGTCTCACTACCCTCTAACATGTTAGCAGCGAAGCGCGAAGCCGGGCCGCTTCGACATCGGGAACGGGCGAGGAATTTGGCCAAGGGCGCCCATTCGAAGGCGGAAGCCGTCTACGGCGAACTGAAAGAGGCGATTTTGTCCGGCGCTCTTGAGCCCGGCCGTTTGATCGACAAGGCGGAACTTTGTGGGAGATTTGGCGTCTCGCGCTTTCCCGTTTCGGCGGCGGTCAGCCGCCTCGCCTACGACCAATTGGTCGACGTTGCGCCGCAGCATGGATCTTTCGTCTCTCGAATCTCTCTCGAGGACGTGCGCGAAAGGCTCTTCGTTCGCCGCGCCCTTGAAGCCGAAATTGCGGCTGAAGCCGCCGTCCGGATGACCCGCGAGGACAAGGATGCTCTCATCGCTAACCTTAGGGAAGCGGCAGCGGCGGTCGAAGCGGACGACAGGGCGTCCTTCTATGCGATCGATGTCGCCTTTCATCATATCCTGACAGCGCGCCTCGGCATGGCGCGCGCGAGCGAAATTCTCGACGGCCTGCGCGTCCATCTCGAACGCGCCCGACGTCTTTTGATGTCGCCGCCCGGGCGCTTGCGCGAAGTGCTCGGCGAACATAAGGCGATCGGGGACGCCGTCGAGGCTGGCGATGCGTCGGCGGCGAGAGAGGCGATGAAGCGTCATCTCGGAGTGACGGGCGCTCTCCTCGAGACCGTCGCTCAGAAGCGGCCGGAATTGTTTTCGCGGTGACGAACGCTCAACTGGTGGACCACGCTCATGACAACGCCTCGCGCTTTGCGATTGAACGCCTTGGACAACGTGATCATCGCCATCGACGAGATACCGGCTGGCGCTCAGCCGGAGGCAGGCGTCGTCGCGCGCGAACGCATCCCCAAAGGACATAAAATGTCTGTTGCGGCGGTGGACGCCGGCGCGGCCGTGCGCAAGTTCGGGCAAATCATCGGATTTGCTTCGCGCCCAATCGCGCCGGGCGAATGGGTGCACGAGCACAATTGCTCGGTCAAAGAGTTTGCCCGCGACTACCACTTCGGCGAGGATGCGCGTCCCGAAACCATCGCGGCAGTTGAGACCCAGCCGACTTTCATGGGGTTGCGGCGGAAGAACGGCAAGGTTGGAACCCGCAACTATCTCGCCATTCTGACATCGGTGAACTGCTCGGCGACGACTGCGCGTCTCATCGCGCGCGAAGTGGAGCGGTTGAACCTGCTCGCCGGCTACCCGAATGTCGATGGGGTCATTCCCCTCGTCCATGGGACCGGTTGCGGGATGGCGTCGAAGGGCGAGGGCTTTGAAGCTCTGATGCGGACCGAGTGGGGTTACGCTGCCAATCCGAACGTCGGCGCGACGCTGATGGTCGGGCTCGGCTGCGAGGTGTTCCAGATTGGCCGCATGAAGGAGGAATACGGGATCGTCGAGGGCGAGACGTTCCAAAGCCTCACCATTCAGGCGACAGGCGGGACGCGCAAGACGGTCGAAGCGGGCGTCGAGCGCGTGCGCGCGATGTTGCCGGTGCTTGATCGGGCGCAGCGCGAGCCGGCCCCCGCGGGCACGCTTACGCTTGCGCTGCAATGCGGTGGATCGGACGGCTACTCGGGCATCACCGCGAATCCGGCCCTCGGCGCCGCGGCGGACATTCTCGTTCGCAACGGCGGTACCGCGATTCTCTCCGAGACCTCGGAAATCTATGGCGCGGAACATCTGCTGACGCGTCGCGCCGCGACGCCCGAAGTTGGACGCAAGCTCATCGAGCGCATCCATTGGTGGGAAGACTATTGCGCGCGCAACGGCGGCGAAATGAACAACAATCCGTCGCCCGGAAACAAGGCGGGCGGGCTGACGACGATCCTGGAAAAGTCGCTGGGAGCTGCGGCAAAGGGTGGAACGACGCCGCTCAACGCCGTCTATAAATATGCCGAGCCGGTGACCGCCAAGGGCTTCGTGTTCATGGATACGCCGGGCTATGATCCTGTCTCCGCGACGGGGCAGGTCGCGGGGGGCGCAAATGTCCTCGCTTTCACCACTGGACGCGGCTCCGCTTTCGGCTGCAAGCCAACCCCTTCGATCAAGCTCGCGACCAACAACGACGTTTACCGCAGAATGATCGAGGACATGGACATCAATTGCGGCGATGTGCTCGACGGCGTATCAATCGCCGACAAGGGGAAGGAGATCTTCGACAAGATCCTCGCAGTCGCCTCGGGGTCGCGAACCAAGTCCGAGGCGCTCGGTTATGGGGAAGCCGAGTTCACGCCCTGGCAAATCGGGGCGACGATGTGACCGGCCGTGCGGCGCTCCTCTTCGATCTGGACGGCACCCTCGTTGACAGCGACGCAGAGCACCTCGCCGCCTTCCAGCGCGCCTTCGCCCGCCACGGGATCGAACTTGGCGCATCCGAATATGCGACGAAAATCATGGGCGCCTCGAACGCCATGATCGCCAAGGCGTTCCTGTCGCACCTGACGCCGATGGAGCAGGCCGCAACCATCGAAGCCAAGGAGGAAGACTATCGCAACAGTCTCAACGACGTCGAGACCATCGCGGGCGCAATTGCACTCCTGGATTTCGCTGACCGGCACGGGCTCGAACGCGCGGTCGTCACCAACGCGCCGCGCGCCAACGCCCAGAAGGTCCTAGCGGCCCTCGGGATCGACGAGCGTCTGCCGATTGTCGTCATCGGCTCCGAGTTGCCGCGCTCCAAGCCCGACCCGCTGCCCTATCTGAAGGGCCTTGAGCGCACCGGCGCAGAAGCGGCGCGCTCGGTGGCCTTCGAGGATTCGCTGTCCGGCGTTCGCGCCGCGGCCGCCGCCAGCCTCGCGGTCGTCGGACTGACCACGACATTGGGGGCGGACGTTCTCATCGCAGCGGGGGCGACGATCGCCGCGGCCGATTTCACCGACCCGCGAATCCGTGCGCTGATCGCGGCGCGCTGCGGCGTAAATCAAAACGGCGGCCTCCGTTCATGAGACTTGCGCAATTTGTGGACGACACTGGAAAGCGGGCGCTCGCGGTGACGGCGCGCGGCGAAAGCCGGATGGTGAAAGGCGCCCGCTCGACGCTCGACGTCGCGCGCCAGGCGATCGTTGAAGAGGTCTCGCTTCGCAAGCTGATTGCGGACCGCGGGGTCGGCAAACCCGTCGATCTTCGCCGCGCGCTCAAAGAGCGGCGCGTTCTGCCGCCGATCGATCACAAGGATCCCGCGCATGTTTTCGTTACCGGCACGGGCCTCACCCATCTCGGCTCGGCGGAGGGCCGCGACCAGATGCACCGGGACCTCGCCGATCCTGCCAAGCTCACAGACTCGATGCGCATGTTCAGGCTCGGCCTCGATGGCGGCAAGCCCGGACGAGGGGAGACGGGCGCCCAGCCGGAGTGGTTCTACAAGGGCGACGGTTCTATCCTTGTGGCGCCCGAAGGCGACTTGAAGAGCCCGTCCTTCGCTCTCGACGGCGGTGAAGAGCCCGAGATCGTCGGGGTCTATGTCATCGATCACGCCGGCAGGCCTGTTCGCATCGGGTTCGCACTCGGCAACGAGTTCTCCGATCACGTCACCGAGCGGCAGAACTATCTCTGGCTCGCCCATTCCAAATTGCGCCCTGCGAGCGTCGGCCCGGAGTTGCTCGTCGGCGATCTTCCCGCAGACGTTCAGGGGGTCTCGCGGATCCGGCGGGGCAGGGAGGTCATCTGGGAAAAGCCGTTCCTCTCCGGCGAACAGAATATGGCGCACTCGATCGCCAATCTGGAGGCGCACCATTTCAAATACGCGCTTTTCCGGCGACCAGGCGATGTCCACGTTCACTTCTTCGGCACTGCAACTCTTTCATTCAGCGCCAATGTCCATACGCAGAAGGGCGACGTTTTTGAGATCGAATCCGAACCGTTCGGTTTGCCGCTGCGCAACCGGCTGAGCGTGGCGAAGGCTGGCGGCGCGAATGTGCGGGAGTTGTGACGAGAAGCGCGCCGCTCCGCCGACGGGTCGCAGAGCGACCCGCCGAGCCTCACTCGCCGACGATGCTGGCCCGGGCGCGCTGCCACCATCCGCTACGACGCGGACGGGGCGCCTCGTCCGTTGCGGGGACCGTTTCCGGGACTGGATGGCGCGAAGACGAGTCAGGCGGTTGCGTTTCCTGAGCGACCGGCGCCTGTTCCGGGAGAGTCTCCGCAAGCGCCGGCGTCGAAGATGAACGCTCGGCAAGCGACAGTTCTTCGATCTCGGCGATCGGCGTTTCCAGCGCGCGCGATCGCTCCGTTGCCGCGACCGGCTCGGCATCCGCGCCTGCCGTCGAATCGAAGCCCGGCTCTGAGGGTGCTATCGCACGGGCATCCGCCTCCGTCTCGACCGCTCCCGCATCGCTTGAGGCGTGCGGTTCGCCAAATCCCGCGTCGCTCGTTCGCGACGTGAAGCGGTTGCGCCCGCCACGCGAGCGTCGCGATCGGCGGCCACGGTCGCCCTCGCCTCGCGGCTCTCTTCGGCTGAACGCCTCGGCGTCCCCGATTGGCGCCTGAAGATCGCCGCCGATTTCGGCCACGACCGCGAGGCCGTCGTCGGTCGGCTGCGGCGCGTCCGGGGCGATGCTCTCGCCGAACGGGCGGTCGCCGCCTCGTCGTCGACGGCGACGGCGACGGCGACGGCCGACCTCCGTCTCCTCGGGCGAGCCAGCGCTCTCGTGTTCGCCTCCCCGCTCTTGTTCGGCCGCGTCCTCGTCCTGCCCGAGCTCGATTTCGTCCTCAATATCCACCTCGATCGGCGCCGGCTCTTCGGAGACAGTCGCCAAGTCTTCGGCGGGCAGGGACGGCGCCTCCGGCTCGCCTCTGAAACCGGTCGCGGGCTCGCCACGCTCGATCGCATGGTAGTTCGAGCCCGTCAGGGTATCGTCGGCCTCGATGACGACCGCAATGCCGAAGCGGCGTTCGAGGTCGCGCAGATTGGCGCGCTTCTGATTGAGGATATAGAGCGCGACCGGAGTACGAGTGCGCACGACGACGTCGTGGGTCGAGCTCTTGATCAGCGCATCCTCAAGCACTCGAAGCACGTGGAGCGCGATCGACGCGGTCGAGCGCACGACGCCCGCGCCCTGGCAGTGAGCGCACACGACCGTCGAGCCCTCGAGAACGCCGGTTCGGATGCGCTGACGCGACATTTCAAGCAGACCAAAATGAGAGATGCGGCCTACCTGGATGCGCGCCCGGTCATTCTTCAGCGCATCCTTGATTCGTCGTTCGACCGCGCGATTGTTGCGCGACTCTTCCATATCGATGAAGTCGACGACGATGAGGCCGGCAAGGTCGCGCAATCGCAGTTGGCGCGCGATCTCGTCGGCCGCCTCGAGATTCGTGCGAAGCGCTGTGTCCTCAATGTTGTGCTCGCGCGTCGAGCGTCCCGAATTGACGTCGATGGCGACGAGCGCCTCTGTCTGATTGATGACGATGTAGCCGCCCGACTTCAGTGTCACCTGATTGGAGAACATCGCATCGAGCTGGGACTCGACACCGGCCTTGGCGAAAACCGGTTGGGTGTCGCGATAAAGCTGCACGCTGTTGACGTGGCTCGGCATCAGAAGACGCATGAACTGGCGGGCTTCGCGGAAGCCGGCCTCGCCTGCGACGATGATCTCGTCCACTTCTTTGCTGTAGAGGTCGCGGATCGCGCGCTTGATCAGTGAGCCTTCCTCGTAGACGAGCGTCGGGGCGCTCGAGGCGAGCGTGGTCTCGCGCACCGTCTCCCACATCCTCAGCAGATATTCGAAATCACGTTTGACTTCGGCCTTGGTGCGGGAAGCGCCGGCGGTGCGAAGGATCACGCCCATGCCCTCGGGAACCTCGAGTTCTTCGGCAATGCTCTTGAGACGGCTGCGATCCTGCGCATTTGTGATCTTGCGCGAAATGCCGCCGCCGCGCGCCGTGTTCGGCATCAGCACGGAATAGCGGCCGGCAAGCGACAGGTAGGTCGTTAACGCGGCCCCCTTGTTGCCGCGTTCCTCCTTCACAACCTGAACAAGCAGCACCTGGCGGCGCTTGATCACCTCTTGAAATCTTGTACTGTCGGCGCAGGCGCTGCGGCCGGCGCGGCAGCTCCTCCATCGCGTCGCCGCCGACCTGCTCGACCGCTTCCCCCTCGTCTTCTATGGACGTCTTGCGGGTCGGCGCGATTGGCTCTTCCGAACCCCCTTCGAGCGTTGTTACCTCGTGATCTTCGTCGTCGTGGGGATGCGGTTCGCCCTCGCGGCGCCCGCCGGCGTTCATCGCGTCAAAGGAAGAGGCCGCCATCACCTCGGGTTCGTGGTCGGCGCCCTCGCTATCGCCGGATTCGACGACAGGCGACTCGGACTGCTCCGCCTGATCTATCTCGGGCTCGCTGCGCTCGGCTATGTCCGTCGTCACAAGCGGCAAGGCATCGTCTAGAAGCTCGGACGCCAGGCCCTCCGAACTGTGGCGCTGAGCGGCTTCCGCTCCGGGAGCCGGAGCACCGCCGGGGGCTGCGGCCTCTATGGCCGCAGCCGAAGCTGAATCCCCTTCGTCCCGAGCAGCGTCTTCTTCCGGCGCTGATTCCGAAATCGTCTCGGCGTCGCCCGCCCCTGCTTCGATCTCAGAGTGGCGCGGACGACGATGGCGGCGGCTGCGCCGCTCGCCATTTGGTTCGTCGTCTTCCTCCTGTTGAGAAAGAGCCTCCTCCTCCAGAAGCGCCTGGCGATCGGCGACTGGAATTTGGTAGTAATCCGGATGAATTTCGGAAAAAGCGAGGAAGCCGTGACGATTGCCGCCATAATCGACGAACGCGGCCTGAAGCGAAGGTTCGACCCGCGTCACTTTCGCGAGGTAGATATTGCCCCGCAGCGGCCTTTTGCTTGCCGACTCGAAGTCGAACTCTTCGACCCGATTACCCCGGAGCACCACCACCCGGGTTTCTTCCGGGTGCGAGGCGTCGATGATCATTTTGTTTGCCATGAAGAACTCTCTTGCGGCGCGCGCAAGGATCCGCTGACGGCTGAGAAAGCCGTTCAATCGAGCCGCGCGCGGCGTCTGTGCTGGAGATGAAGGAAATTGAGAATTGGAAAGAAGCGCTGCGGCGGCTCCGCATGAAACGCCCGACCGCCGCTCCGCAAGTGGCCGTCGTCGCGGACGGGAAGCTGCAGTTTCGCGGTGAAGACATCGTCAAGAAATACCTGGGCGCAGCTTGGCTCGTCGCCATTCGAGCGGCGCGTTGAAGGCGCCAACGCTACGATTCGAGCCGCCGGCGCAGGTCCGACTGATCGCTTTTTGGTTTCAGTCCGCAAAGCCCCTGTTCGAACAAAAGCCCGCCCACAAGGAAAGCGACTGAGCCGACGAGCCGAGAGCCCGCCCCGGGCGTCTTCCGCTGAGAGCCGCAAGCCGTCGCCCGACGGTCTTGCCTGATCTGTCGCCCAACCTTAAGCGAGACCGCCCCGCAGATTCGGTCCGAATTCGTAACGCAACATAGATAGGGGTCGTCCCACGTCTTGGCAAGTTTTTTCCTGATTTCGCCGTTGGCGCTCCGTTCGTTTCGAGCGGGCCAGCAGTTTACGCTCGAAGCGATTCACGCTCCGTAAACGACTTCGAGGCTCAAGATCCTGGCCGGCACTCTCCCCGGACGCGGCGTTGAGCGCATGACCGGGATAACGATTGCCGGAAGGCGGTCCTTGAGGGTAAAGGAGAGTGCAAGGGGCCGATGAACATGCCGCGAAAACGAGGCCTTGCCGCTGCCGGCGCGTGCGCGTTCATCCTGGCGCTCGCGACGCCGGCATCGGCTGGGGACGCCTCGACCCCGGTCGCGGTCGGCGCCCGGCTCGCACAGGACGCGAACGAAGCTCGGCTCGTGTTTGATCTCTCCCTGCCGGTCGAGGCGCATGTTTACGCGCTCCCGTCCCCCGATCGGATCATTGTCGATCTGCCGGAGGTCAACTTTCAACTCAATCCGTCGGTCGGGCGCCCAGCCGCCCCGAACGAGCCTGCGCTAGTCAAAGCGTTTCGCTTTGGCGTGCTCTCGCCCGGAAAATCGCGCATAGTCATTGATCTCGCGCGCCCGGCCTGCCCGAGCGAGGTGGGCTCGAAGCCGATCGTTGACGGAGCCTCGGCGTCTCGACTGATGATCGAACTCAAACCATGCGAAGCCGCAGCCTTCGCCGCGCTTGAGCTCGCGGCGGCGCCCCTCGCCGCGAGCCCTGACGCCTCGCCGCCTACTCCGCTTCCGGTCATTGTTCTCGATCCGGGACATGGCGGCGCGGACGGGGGCGCCCATGGACTCGGTGGCGTCCTGGAAAAGACGCTCGTGTTTGAATTTTGCTTGGAGCTCAAGCGGCGGCTCGAGGCGACCGGCCGATATTCGATCGAGATGACGCGCGATGGCGATGAATATGTCAGTCTCGACGACCGGGTGGCGATGGCGCGCAACGCCAATGCAGCGCTGTTTATTTCCGTCCATGCCGACATTCTGAGCGACGCGTCGGACGTCAGCGGATCGACCGTTTATACAGCCGCCGAGCGCGCGTCCGACGCCGAGGCGGCCCGCATCGCCGCGCGCGAGAACGCCGCCGACCCGAAGCCTGGAAACGAAAAGCAGGCGCCGGAGGACCCCGGAGTCGCCGACATCCTGTTCGACCTGAAGCGGCGCGAAACTCGCGCCTACGCTCATATCTTCTCGCGAGGACTGGTGGAGAATCTGCGTGGCGCCGTGCGGCTGAACCACAACCCGGAGCGTTCTGCCGGCTTCGTCGTGCTCAAGGCGCCGGAATTTCCCTCGGTGCTGGTCGAACTCGGCTATCTCTCCAACGCGCAAGACGTTCAGGCCCTGAGTTCTCCGGGTTGGCGAGTGAAAACGGCGGCGGCGATGGTGAAGGCGATCGACGGCTTCTTCTCGAGCTCAACCGCGATGGAGGGCGCCGCAGGCGGGCCGGGGGTCGCGCTCGGCGCCCGGCCGGCAAGCGATCCGGGACATTGATGCTTGCCGGGGCGGGCCGTTTTGCGCTATCGGCGGGACGACGCGAGCCGCTGACGTCGCGGTCATCATAGATTCGCCTTACTCGCGCACAAAAGGGGGCGAGGTTACGGTCGAGGCGCGTGCTTGGGGCCAGCCCGCGGCGCGCTTCGAAGAGACTGGAGCGACTGTCGGAGGGATTGCGCGCCTTCGGGAATGCGCCTCATTCCAGTTCGTCGCGACTCCATACGGGTTCGCCGACGGGCGCAACGGAAGGTTTTGAATGCGCGGGATCGGCCGACTTCTCGGCTTCATATTTGCGACGGGCGCGCTCCTGTTCGTTGTGGCTTCCGCGATTCTTGGCGCCGTCGTCTGGAAGTACGAGCAGGATCTCCCCGACTTTTCGGCGCTCAAGAACTACGAGCCGCCGGTGATGACGCGGGTCCACGCCGCGGACGGCAGCCTTCTTGCCGAATATTCGCGCGAGCGACGGCTTTATCTTCCCTCCGCCTCCATTCCGGACCTGGTCAAGGAGGCCTTCATCTCGGCTGAGGACAAGAATTTTTACACGCATTGGGGCTTCGATCCGGAAGGCATCATGCGTGCGGGTATTGTCTTTCTCCAGGGCTCCCGGCGCGTCCAGGGCGCGTCGACGATCACCCAGCAGGTCGCCAAGAACTTCCTCCTCAACTCCGACCGCACGTTCGATCGCAAGATCCGCGAGATCCTGCTGAGCCTGCGCATCGAAGCGGCCTATCCGAAAGAGAAGATTCTCGAACTCTACCTCAACGAGATCTATCTCGGCCTCTCCAACTACGGAGTCGCTGCGGCCGCGTTGAATTACTTCGACAAATCGGTGCACGACCTGACGATTGCCGAAGCTGCGTATCTGGCCGCGTTGCCGAAGGAGCCGAGCTCCCTCAACCCATTCCGCAACCATGACCGGGCGGTCGAGCGCCGCAATTATGTGATCGGCCGGATGGCCGAGGACGGCTACATCACCGCCGAACAGGCGCGCCAGGCGCGCGCCGAGCCACTGGTGGTCAATCCGCGGGTGCTGACCCCCAATTCGATTGCCGCCGGGTTCTTCGCCGAGGAAGTGCGGCGGGAACTGTCGGAGCGCTACGGCGAGCAGAAGCTTTATGAGGGAGGCCTCTCCGTCCGCACCACGCTCGATCCGAAGATCCAGTTGATGGCCCGCAAGGCGCTGGTCGACGGGCTCGTCCGCTATGACGAGGCGCACGGCTGGCATGGCGCACTGAAGTCGATCGACCTCGGCCAGGACTGGGGCGTTCCGCTCGCCGACATTCCGGCCTACGGCGACGTCAAGCCTTGGCAGCTGGCGGTGGCGCTGGATGTGAGCAACACCTCAATCCGCATCGGTCTGCAGCCCGACCGCGACAAGTCGGGCGCGGTCGTCCAGGACCGTCAGACGGGCACGGTCACGGTTGACGGCATGCGGTGGACGGGCAGGGCGGCCAAGAACCTGGTCAAACCCGGCGACGTCTTCTACGTTGAACCGATCGCCGGACGCGATGGCGAGTATCGGGTGCGCCAGATCCCGGAGGTGTCAGGCGCCTGCGTCGCGATGGATCCTTTCACCGGACGCGTGCTCGCCATGGTCGGCGGCTTCTCTTTCGACGAATCCGAGTTCAACCGCGCGACGCAGGCTCAACGCCAGCCCGGTTCGGCTTTCAAGCCGTTCGTCTACTCGGCCGCGCTCGACAACGGCTATACGCCGTCGTCGATCCTGCTCGACGAGCCGGTCACCATCGACCAGGGCAACGGCGAATTGTGGACGCCCGCGAATTTCGAGGGCAAGTCGGGGGGACCGCACACCCTCAGGTTCGGCGTCGAGCACTCGATCAACCAGATGACGGTCAGGCTCGCGCGGGACGTCGGCATGCCCCTGATCGTCGAATACGCCAAGCGGTTCGGCATATACGACAATCTGCCGCCGTTCCTGTCGATGTCGATCGGCGCCGGCGAGACGACGGTTCTGCGCATGATCACCGGCTATTCGATGTTCGCCAACGGCGGCAAACGGGTGAAGGCGACCCTGATCGACCGCATCCAGGACCGCTGGGGCAACACCATCTACAAGCATGACGAACGCATCTGCGAGGGCTGCGACGCGGCTGAATGGCACAACCAGCCGGAGCCGCGCTTGATCGACAAGCGGGAGCAGGTGATCGATCCGCTGAGCGCCTATCAGATCACCTCCATCATGGAGGGCGTCATCCAGCGCGGCACCGGCATCGCGATCAAGGAAGTCGGTAAGACCCTCGCCGGCAAGACCGGCACCACCAACGACGCGAAGGACCTCTGGTTCCTCGGCTTTTCGCCGAACCTCGCCTTCGGCGTCTTCATGGGCTACGACAAGCCGCGGTCGCTCGGCGACCACGCGCAGGCCGCGCTCTACACCGCGCCGATCTTCCGCGACTTCATGGAGATGGCGCTGAAAGACACGCCCGACACCCCGTTCCGCGTGCCGCCTGGCATCAAGCTGATCTCCGTCGACGTGCACACCGGCATGCGCGCGACCGGGCAGGGGACGATCCTCGAGGCGTTCAAGCCCGGCACCGGTCCGCCGGACAGCTATGGCGGCGGCGGAGGCGGAGGCGAAGCCTCGGCCGAGGCGTCGGGCGAACGGTCGGTCGGATCAGGCACGGGCGGCCTCTACTGACGCCGGCGAAGCCGCCTCTCGCTCCAGGAATGATCTCGTTACGGGTCTGAACCCATGCGCGCCGAAGCCGAACAACTGGTCGAAACGATCAAGCAGTCCATGGGACTGCTGAGGAGGCATCTTTGACGTCGACGCGGCGACGCGGCGTCTAGCCGAGCTCAACGCCAAGTCCGAAGACCCCGGTCTCTGGAACGACCCCGAGGCCGCGCAGAAGGTCATGCGCGAGCGCACCATGCTCGAGGACCGGCTCGGGTCGCTCGCCAAGATCGAGCGAGAGCTCGACGACGCCAAGACCCTCGTCGAGCTCGGCGAAGCCGAAGCCGACGAGGCGACGGAAGCCGAGGGGATCGCGGCGCTGAAGGCGCTGAAAGCCGAGGGCGAACGGCGCCAGCTCGAGGCGCTCTTGTCCGGCGAAGCGGACGCCAACGACACCTATCTCGAAGTCCATTCCGGCGCCGGGGGAACCGAAAGCGCCGACTGGGCGCGGATGCTCTTGCGCATGTACGTGCGCTGGGCGGAGCGGCGGAAGTTCGATGTCGAAGTGGTCGAAGAGACCGCCGGCGACGAGGCCGGGATCAAGTCGGCGACAATCGTGGTCAAGGGCCACAACGCCCATGGGTGGCTCAAGACCGAATTGGGCGTGCACCGGCTCGTGCGCATCTCGCCCTTCGATTCGAACGCCAGGCGTCACACGAGCTTCGCCTCGGTCTGGGTCTATCCCGTGGTCGACGACCGGATCCAGATCGACGTCAACGAGGGCGACTGCCGGATCGACACGTACCGCGCCTCGGGCGCCGGCGGGCAGCATGTCAACAAGACCGAATCGGCGGTCCGCATCACCCATATTCCCACCGGCATCGTCGTCGCCTGCCAGTCGGAGCGCTCGCAGCACAAGAACCGGGCGACCGCCTGGAACATGCTGCGCGCCCGCCTCTATGAGCGGGAGCTTGAGATGCGCGAGGCAAAGGCGACGGCGGACGCCGCCTCCAAGACCGACGTCAGCTGGGGCCACCAGATCCGCTCCTATGTGCTGCAGCCCTACCAGATGGTGAAGGACCTCCGCACCGGGCATGTCTCGAGCTCACCGGCCGACGTGCTCGACGGCGACCTCGACCCGTTCATGGAAGCCTCGCTTGCGCAGCGCCTGTCGGGGCGGACGGTGGTGGTCGAGGACGTGGAATAGGCGGATAGCGGGCGGCATGTAGCCGCGGTCGATGACCGCGGCGCCACGCTCAGCGAGCGCGGCTACAATGCCGCCCTCACGAGGCCATGACCCCGTTCGGCGTCGCTCGAAGATAGACGCGTCTCACGCCGTCCGGATTTGTGGACGGCCGGGCGTACATCCCGGACGCCAGTTCCCTCTCCAACTGGGTTAGGGCTTCCCGGGCCACGCCGCCATTCGCGGGCGCGGTTTCATTTGGATCAAGAGGTTCCGGCGCCGTTGCTGGGCTGGTCGCCGGCGCCTCGACTGTAGGGCCGGGTCGCCGACCCGGTTGCGGCGCGGTCATCGACCGCGCCCTACAATGCGCGCCGTCTGCGGGCGCGGATTAAACGCGTTCAAGGGCTTCCGCCGCCAATTCCGGGCGGGAGTAACTCCCTAGGGCGGCGCCAGATTTCCCCACGACCTCGTCCTGAGGAGCCCGCAAAGCGGGCGTCTCGAAGGACGATCCAGCAGGCGCTGCTGTTGGTGTGAGCTGGAACGTCCTTCGAGACGCGTCGCCTATGGCGCCGCTCCTCAGAACGAGGGGGGTGGTAGGCAGTCGCGGGCGGATTGGCGGAGCCTCGACGGGGACCTTATCGTCGGTCGGCGCGCGAAATGGAGAGGCTTCGCTTGGCTCCGGGTCCGCATCCCGCGGCCCCGGGGCGCCTTCAGCCGGGGTAAAGTGATCTCCGGAAAAAATACCACGTTGCGCTCTGGACCCTCACGCGGCTTCGAACCGCAGATGGCCTTGATCGTCCACCCATGTACGACAAACAACCTCTACGACCTGTGGGCGCGACTGCAAATTGCCCGCCGAGCCACGTTTGGTGTCATGTTGGGCCTCAGAACCGCAAGGGCTTCGGCCGCACTGATCCACTCTTCTGTGTCTTCCACTCGTTCTGCTCGGGCAACGCCCGCTCCTACCGCAACAGTGCCATCCCTTTGCGCGAAGCCACCGCAGTGCGAACAGGTCCCGGTGCTCTGATTAACTGATAGCGCCGCCGCGACACACGGCTGTTGGCCTCAAGTGCCTGCCCGCACCCGTGGCCAGTTTACAAAGGTGGCGTGGCCACGCTCACGTAGTACTGATTATTGCAAGCGCAGGCCAGGGGTTCCGCCGGTTCGCGCCTTTGTGGCCGGCCTGGGCCGCGGTATTGCCCGAATCATCCTTCAGTCCCACCTTTGCATGGGTTCGCGCTTGGGTTGTTGGAGCAGCGGGTAGCTGCGGCGAACATCACCCCCAAGAAGACTGCCACCCCCAGGGTCTACGATTAGAGAGGCGGTGCCAGGAGAGGCAAAGTCCTACAAATTCGTCTTCGGAAAGGACGGTCTGACATGCCTCACTACCTCCTAACTGGAGCCGGTTTTAGCCGAAACTGGGGCGGCTGGCTGGCAAACGAAGTCTTTGAGTATCTGCTTGGCGCACCTGAAGTTGATGACAGGCTGCGAAGCATCTTGTGGGACGCGAAGTTACGGGGTGACGGGTTCGAGGGCGCGCTGGCGGTGGTACAGGCGGCGTATGCGGTTGACAAAGGTCCAGATGCCAAGAATGCGTTGGACCGCTTGACCCAGGCGGTAATTGGAATGTTTTCTTCAATGCAGAATGGATTTGCTGGCATTAAGAAACCAGATCCCCGCAGCGACATGTCATTGCAGGAGTTTCTTTCACAATTCGACGCCATCTTTACGCTGAACCAAGACACACTTCTTGAGACTATATATGCGGGAGACGTGCGCTGGTCCGAGCGTTGGTATGGCTCCTTTTTGCCATTCATGAAATTTGTGAAGGAGCCTGAGGAAGCGTACCCATATATGTTGCGCGAACTCTTGACCGAGGACTTGAATCTCACCGCGGACCCGAACTACCAACCAATCTACAAACTACACGGCTCTTACAATTGGCTTGCGGACCCCAAAGGTGAGAGATTAGTTATCATAGGAGGGAATAAAAGGGCTAGCATCGAGAAATTTCCGGTGCTAGCGCGATATCATTCGGAATTTCGACGTAGACTAACGGAGCCAGAGGCGTTTCTGATGGTAATTGCGTATAGTTTTAGTGATCATCATATAAATAGCATCATTATAGAGGCAGGAATTAATGGATTGAAAGTATTTATTGTAGATCCTTCTGGGGTCGATGTAATAGATAAACGCAATAATCGAGCGCAGATATCAGAACCGGTATCAGATATGATGCAGGCCTTAGTTCCGGGAATCATTGGTGCCTCGCGTCGGCCACTTCTTGAGATTATAAGCCTGGGCACGGTTGAAAATGAAAAGGTATTACGTTTTTTTGAGGCTCAGACTCCAATCGTTCGGATTTCCTCTAAATAGCAAGGAATAAAGATTAGATTACAGATGATCGCATGCTGGCTAGTGGATAAAATCAATCGGATGACTCCGCATTGTAAGGGCACGTCTCGCTAAAAACAGAAGCTACTCCGGCCCGAACGTGGCACAAAGCCCCAGAACCGTTGCTGTCACGAATCTAAAAGCGCCGTCCGCACCACACCCCCCGCCAACTCCGGATTGAGCCTCACAACCCCGTCCTCTCGGATTGTGAAATTCGCGGGATGCCAAACGAAAGGAGACGCTGCCATCTCTTCCTTCATTCCCAATTATCGGCACCTCCTACTACCACCACACCACGAATGGCTTGATATATCGAGTTCTGTCCATACTACCGAAAACTCTTAGTGTAATGTCTCCCCCTCTCAGCCGAACAGCTAGAGCGGTTTCCGCCCGAGTTGAATTGGAAGGGGATTCCCGAATCGACGGAAATCTGATCGATGATTTGCGCTGATTGGAGGCGGCGCGGGATGGGTCCGTTGTCTTTGGATTTACGCAAGAGGGTGATTTCGGCGGTAACTGAGGACGGAATGAGCTGTCGCGCGGCGGCGCGGCGGTTTGGCGTGAGTTTTGCCAGCGCGATCCGTTGGATGGCGTCGCTGCGCGAGAGGGGCGACTATGCTCCCCTACCTATGGGCGGCGACCAACGCTCGGGACGCGTGGAGGCGCATGCCGATTACCTTCTCGGCCTTATCTGGCGTGAACCGGACCTGACGCTGGCCGAGATCTGCGATCGTCTGAAGCGCGTCCGCGGCGAACAGGTTTCGCCATCGATGATTTGGCGTTTCTTCGATCGGCACGACATCACGCTCAAAAAAAGTCTGCGCACGCAAGCGAGCAGGATCGCCCGGACGTCCTGCAACGGCGACGGGAATGGTTTGCCGGCCAACTCGACCTTGATCCGCTGAAACTGGTGTTCGTCGACGAGACCGGGGCGGCGACGAACATGGCGCGCCGCTACGGCCGCCGTCGGCGTGGTCGGCGTCTGCGCTGCGGCGTCCCTCACGGCCATTACAAAGCGATCACCTTTGTCTGCGGCCTGCGTCTGAGGGGCGTCGTCGCGCCCAAGGCCTATGATCGCGCCCTGAACGCCGAGACCTTCGAAGCCTGGCTCGAACACCATCTTCTGCCGACATTGGAAGAGGGCGACATCGTCGTCCTGGACAATCTCAACGTCCACAAAAGCCCACGGGTGGCTGAAATTCTGGCGAAAAAGAACTGCACGGTCCGATATCTGCCGCCCTACAGCCCCGACTTCAACCCCATCGAGAAGGCCTATTCGAAGCTCAAATCCCTCCTGCGAAAACTCGCTGAGCGCACCGTCGCCGGCCTCGTCGCCATCCTCGAAAGTTGCGCCGATCTCTTCAAACCCCGCGAATGCCAAAACTACTTTAAGGCCTGCGGATATGACACAACCTGAACGGATTCCGCTCTAGATGACTTAATGGATGTATTGTACCATCACGAATTCCGACGATCTTGTCCAAACTCATTCCAATTCTAAACTGTGAGGTGCGTGAATCAATCAACTGCAAAATTTGTGAAGTGTTTGCAGTGTTCAACCACGTAATCGGGTTCTCGGCGTCTACCGGAAACGCTTTGAATAACTCCTCGGAAATAAAGAACGAGCTTCCATTTTTCTTCAGCGCCGAATGCCAACTACGATCAAGTGATTGCTGAAGGAGGGTGATACCGCCAAGCTTTTCTACTACCATTCGGTAGCGATCTTCACGGGTCACAGTGTAATGTCCAGTTACATTGTCCGTATTACTGCGCTCTAAGCTAAGTTCCGCGCCAAGTTCGGCGGTGGGACCTCCCAAGATTTTCAACGCGGATCCAAGACCCAAATTCGGCTTTATACCACCAGCGCGATCACGGCGTGAACCAACTTCCCTTGAAAAGCTTTCGAGCCGGCCGTGGCCCAACGAATTATAAAGGTTGTCGATTCCGGTTTCGTCGAAATAAAGTGTCTCTCGAATTTCGCTTTCCACTTTTGTGTCCCCACCTCTTTCGAGAGCGTCCGTTCCGATCGACCTTGGCTGCAGAGCGCCCCAAACAATGGAATAGTAGTCTTGTCTATACGCATCGGCGAGCCATAGTTGCTAGCCGCTTGGCCAACTCCGGATTAAGCCTCACCACCCCATCCTCCCGGATCGTGAAATCCGCCGGATGCAGCGCCTCTGACAGCTGCGCTGTTTTCGCCGCCTGCGTCCATTTGCGTGTAGATTGTTATTCCAATTTCCGCTACGCATACGCTGATAACTAATTGGTGGCGAGTGTGCCTCTTCGCGTCCGCGTATTCGCTTCTATCGCTTTCGTTGTCAGTGGCTTATTCGGGAGCCTGGCAAACGCTCAAAGCCCGAGCTTTGATTGCAATAAGGCCCGCTTTCCTGACGAATTCGCCATCTGTCGAACGCCTCAATTAGCCGAACTGGATAACCTAGTCGCGGCAGGCTACGCGTACCTGAAATCCACTCGAGGCAGGCCATTCGCGGATGAGATAGGGATTCCTTTCTGGCGGTTGAGGCAAGCCTGCCAGTCCGACATTTCTTGCATTCGTCAGCGGCAGATTGAAGCACTCAGAGCCCTACAGGCGGCAGGAGCGCCAGTTTTGCTGCCGCACTGGATAGGTCCAGATGGATCATCGCCTGGGTCCGTAGCGGGCCGTAGCGCTGGACCGAGCAGTCGAGATTTTGTTGTCGATGGACTCGCTCTCGGAGGAGCAGTTTATCCCGAAAGCGCAGTCTATCAGGCTTACACCTGTCGGCCGAGCGAGGACTTCGCAGGGTTCACTTGGTGCGCCCGCCATCATGAGCGAACTGGCAAATTCGGATCCTATACAAGTTGGGTCACACTACTTCACTCCAGCGCGAACAGGGTTGTTTTCATAACCCAAGCGGTTACTCCGGCTTTTTTCGATCCTGGCGACGTCGATCGCGAAATTGCACGTATATCCAAAGGTTTTGGGCAGGTCGCTCGGACGTTGACTACAGATGCCAAGCTGGGTTCGGCGCATGCCATTCTAACAGCTTGGGGCGATGTAACACTGACGCCGCTAGACGAAGCGGCTTTGGACGCACTGCGTCGCGGCGAGGAAATCCATCGCGGCTTAGTGGCGGACTTCATCGGCGACGCACGCAAGTCTGCCCGAGATGGTCTGCCTGTCTTTAGTCTGGGCGGAGGTCCCGGTTTCCTGTGGGGCGCCAATTTCGACGATACTGGTAGGGGCTCGCTCCGCATCAGTGCCGTTGATGCTAGCGAACTCCCCACTCCTCCTGGAGCGGCTCCGGGTCCGATCCCCGCGCCGTCGCCTGCTCCCACGCCCGGGCCTCAACAGGAAGAACCACGCACGGCGAAATCAGGTACTGGTTTTTTCGTTACGAATGACGGTCGCGTTATTACGAATGCCCATGTCGTTCGCGATTGCTCAGAAATACACGTCGGAACTGGTGAAGAAAATTTCGTGGATGCCCATTTGGTCGCGCAAGACACAACTAACGACTTAGCTCTTCTGAAAGTGGAATTTAATTCTTCACACATTGCGTCGCTGCGTTTCGCAGTTAGATTGGGGGAAAATGTTGAAGCATTTGGATATCCGCTCAGCCAAGTCTTGGCAACCACGGGCAACTTTACAACAGGCAACGTGACGGCGCTTGCGGGCATTGGTGATGACACCCGTTATATTCAAATTTCGGCCCCGATTCAGCCGGGCAATTCAGGCGGACCTTTGCTAGATGAAAATGGAAACCTGGTTGGCATTGTTACCTCCAAATTAAATGTCATTGCAGCCCTCATGAATCCCCTCATTTCGTGAAGGACTCATGTTGGCCCTATTTTGCAGCGAATTCATGAGGATATCGAATCACCTCATGATGAGCCTGCGCCATGAACCGTGTGACCAAGCGCGTTGATTTCATTCAAAATTATCTCGACGGCATATTCGCCGAAGACCTCCATGCGAAGCGTTTGAAGTCGCTGGCCAATGGCACGCTCGGCGTGATGACGAGCGCATCGCTGGCGGTGTCGATCATCGGCCAGTCCTTGGCTCAGGCGCGCGGCCTGCTCAGCAAGCACGCCGTCAAGCAGGTCGATCGGCTGTTGAGCAATCAGGGCATTGTCGTGTGGGACATGTTCGCCCCGTGGGTGGCGGAAGTCGTTGGCCAGCGCAAGACGATCGTCGTCGCCATGGACTGGACCGACTTCGACGCCGACGATCAAACGACGCTGGCCTTGAACCTGATTACCAACCACGGCCGGGCGACGCCTTTGCTGTGGCTGACCGTCTTGAAGGACGAACTGAAAGACAAGCGCAACGACTATGAGGACCTCTGCCTGGCTCGCTTGGCCGAGGTTCTGCCCGAGGGCGTCGCGGTGACGATCCTGGCCGATCGCGGCTTCGGCGACACTAAGCTGTTCGCCTATCTCGAGACGTTGGGCTTCGCCTACGTCATCCGGTTTCGCGGCAACATCCATGTCAGCGCGGCCGATGGCGAAACGCGCGCCGCCGCCGCATGGACCGGGACGGGCGGACGAGCGCGCAAGCTGCGCGACGCCGAGGTCACGGCGGGCCGCCACAAGGTCAAAATGCCGGAGACATTCCGCAGAATGTCAATTTTGCGATCAAGGCATCAGTAATTGCGAGCTTTCTTCAGGACAACAGCGTCAAATTCCAAATCGGTGAGGCGTCACAGCCGATGAAGGCTGCTGATCTTGCCGACCAGGCTAAAGCCCTTAGCGTTTTTATCGAATGCCGCTAGCCTGTTCGGAACCTAAACGGCTGGCGGAATCGTGCCACCGCTTCGGCGTCGCCTGCTTAAGCTTATTGCCTGACGCCCAACCACGTTCATCTGATCCTGACGCCGGACGACCCGGCCGGACTCGCGCTCGCCCTGGCAGGGGCGCCGGCTCTACGCGGGCTTTGTCAATGCGCGGGCGCGCCAGACGGGGCATTTGTTTCAGGGGCGGTTCGGTTCGGTCGCCATGGAGGAGGACCATTTGATCGCGGCGGCGGCGCACCGTGGCGCTCAATCCGGCGTCCGCGCGACGGGGTGGGGCGTGCCTGGGATTGGCCCCATTCCAGCGTTAAGCGCGCATCTGCCCGGCCGTCACGACGAGCTCGTGCGCGTGGCAAGCCGCTCATCGATCGCGCGCCGCGCTTCGCCGATCTTCTCGACATGGGACGCGGACGACCCGGCCTTCGCCGCGCTGCGGCGGAGCGAGTTGATCGGCCGCCCGCTCGGCGGCGAGGCGTTTCTGGACCTCAATCAGCCGCCGCCTCAACCGCGTGGTCACGCCCCGCACGCGGGGGCGCAAGCCCGAGGGCGATGTCGCGGGCGCCAGCAAGAGGGCGGAGACGGGCGTGGCGCCGTAATACTGGTGAACGGCGCTGCGGATGAAGTCCAGGGCCGAGGCCGGCCAAGCGCACGCTCGATCCGGCGGGGATCATGAGCCCGGGTGATTGTGGGATGTCGATGAACTAAAACATTGGGATAGTAATGTAAGAGATTGTATTATCTGACTTAACTTCTAAGACAAGAGCCGGGCGGCTCGTGCAAGTTGCAGAAAAAGACGGCTAAGGTCCTGAAAAGATTGAGTTGCGCGCAGAATCGCACACCCATGGCCCTGGCGTCCGAAAGGAGCGCCGCCGGGAGGGTCGCCCGTCTGCCCCTTTGGCAACTCGAGCCCCATCCGATCACGGCGGTCATCGATATACCCGAGAAGGGCCGAGAAGGCGTGAATCGCCGACCTTGCCCTGCTTTATCGGCGAAAATGCGGGAGCCTCCGGTCTTCGACGTTTCCCCAAGGTCTCGGGCGCGGTCGGTGGGGCGGCGCAGCCGTTCAAGGACGCCGTAAGCCCTCATCCCCGGGGCTCCTCCCGGGCGGGAGAAGGGAGAATGCGCGGCGGCAGCATGCGGGTCAGCGCGTCGTCGCGATCGATCCAGTGATGCTTCAGCGCGCCCGCGACATGCAGCGCGACGAGGCCGGCGATCGCATAGGCCAGGAGCTCATGCGCCAGCGTCGCGCGCGCGAAGAGCGCGCCGTTGGGCCCGGCGATGTTGGGAATGACGAAAAGGTTGAAGAATCTTGTCGGGATCGGCAGCGGGGAGGTCGAGACGAGGAGCCAGCCGGCGAGGATGGCGGCGAGCGTCAGCACGTAGAGAGACGCCTGGACGAAGGCGGCTAGCCGCTGCTCCCATAGGGCGAAAGGAGCAGCGGCAGGCGCCGTGAAAGCGGCGCGCCCCCCGAGACGCGCCGCCGTCAGCGCAAGCACAACAAAGCCGAACGATTTATGCAGCTGATAGAGATCGAAGGTTGTTGCGGCGTTGAATCCGGCGTGGGCCATGGCCCAGCCCTCGGCGAGGAGGAACAGGATCAGCGCGCCGGCAAGCCAGTGCAGCACGATCGCGAGCAGGTTCCAGCGCGCCGGACGAAGGCTCGCGGTCAAAGTTCATTTGCCGCGCTCGAAATGACGAGCCGGACCTCGCGGGAGACGAGCGGAAAGCCGGAGTTCATGCCGAATTCGAGGCGGTCGATTCGCGTCTCGGCCTGGAAATCGAGGCGCGCTCTTCCGCCTCCGGCGTCGCGCGTGACCGCAACGTCGAGGCTGAGCGGCTTCGTCACGCCGAGCAGCGTCAAATCGCCGGATACGCGAACCATGTGGTCGTTGACGCGCTGAACCGAGGTCGAGACGAAATCGATCGAAGGGTAGCGGTCGGCGTCCAGAAACGCCGCCGACTTCAGATAGTCGCTGAACGAAGCGGACCCGACGTCGACCGAGCCCGACTGCACGTGAAAGGCGACGCTGCTCTTCTCGGGGCGCTCGAAGTCGACCGAGATGCGGCCCTCGAAGCGGCGGAAATGGCCTTCGGTGCGCGGGTAGCCGATGGCGTCGATCGCGAATGCGATCTCAGTGCGGGCCGGGTCGATCTTCCAGTTCGCTGCAGCGACGGCGGGCGCCGGGGCATGCCAGACGGCGGCGAGCGCCAGCATTGCGCAGAGGCTACGGGCGCGAACTCGAGAGACTGCTTTGGGTCGTCATGGCCTCTTCCTCACGCCAGTCAGCGATCGAGAGAACAATTCCCTCCCAGGATTTATTCGACTGCGGAATTCAAAGGTTCGTGACCGACGGCTGCGCTCACGGCCGAAGCTCAAACCCGCTTTTCGAGCGTTTGCGCCAAAGTAACCGCCCGCTCTTCGGGCATGCGGCCAATCACCAGATAGCTGCGTCCGTCGCGCGACCACCAGGCGAGCGACAGATCCCCGCGCCGCTGCGAGCGCATCGCGGCGTCCGGCGCCTTGTTGGCGATGATGCAAAGCAAGACTGGCGGGCCTTCGGGATCGACAAAGGCGATCACGCCCAACGGCAAGCGCTCGTAAGCGAGCATGAACGCCACCGTGAATTGCAGGCCGGGCAGCGCGATGTTGTCGGGCGTCAGTTTGGCGCCCACTCTGGCGCCCACCGCGCTCAGCTCCACCGCCTGCAGCGGAAGATCGGGGTTCAGAGGACTGAAAGTCTCGTTCGTGTAGAGGTTCGTATATTCCGCCACCTCCGAGCGCCAGTCTTCCTTCCCCTCAATCGGCGCTAGGCTCATCGCCACCCACGCCGCCAGGCCCGCCGCAAGCAGGCCGATGACGATTCCGGCTGCGAGTTCGCGTAGCGCGACGCCCGCGAATTGTCGCGACGGCGCGGGCGCGGGGCCGTCGAGGGGGAGCCTGGCGCGCAAGCGTGCGATCGGAGCCTGACGGAGCAGCGCGTCGAATGAAGCGGCGATCGGCGCTCCTGTCTGCCGCAAGGCTTCGTAGCGCTCGCGGAGCCGCTCGTCCGTCTCCAAACGCGCGAGGAGAGCCCTTTTCCTGTCTTCGTCGAGCTCATTGTCGATCAGGGCGACAAGATCTGCGTCGTCGTCGGTCATCTAAGCTTCAATACGCTCCTATTTCAGTTTCGTCAGCGCCGCTCGCGCGGTGGCGAGGCGGCTCATGACCGTGCCGATCGGGATGGACAGCGCCGCCGCAGCTTCTGCGTAGCTGTAGCCTTCGGCGTAGACAAGCAAGACAGTTTCGCGCTGCGCCTCCGGCAATTGACCAATCTCTTTCAACACCTGGCTGGCGAGAATATTCGTTTCGATGTCGCGCGCGCCGTCGATCGACAGCGCGTCGTCCGCGGCCACAAACCCACCGCCTTCGCGTATTTTTCGCGCGCGGATCTCGTTCAGCCAGATCGATCGCAGGATGGCGAACAGCCAGCGGTCGAGCCGGGTTCCGGGCGTGAACTGGTCCGCGCGCTCGATCGCGCGCAAACACGTCGCCTGCACGAGGTCGTCGGCGGCGTCTTTTGCTCTCGACAAAATCAACGCGTAGCGCCAAAGTCGCGCCAGGCAAGGCTCGAGTCCCGCCCGCACTTCGCGTCGGCTCGCTTCGCTCATTGGGCCATTAGAGCATGAGGCGGCGCCCGGAGCGAAGAGCCCCAGTCGAATAATTTCTTGGCCGACGTGTTTTCCAGGCGACTCGTCCCGAAGGAAAGGTCCCCGCAATGCATGCGTCAACGTCATTCCCTCGCGGCGTCAAAGGCAGTCTCACGGCCGCGCTTTTCTCGGGACTTCTGTTCGCAGGCCTCGCGATCGCGTCGCCGGCGGCTTTCGCTTCCGGCGACAGCGGCGGGGCAACCGGCGGCGGCGCGGCCGGCGCAGGAACGGGCGCCGAAGCCCCCGCCCCGACCCATGCCAAGAAAACTGACCTCACCACCTGCGACCCGGGGAAGGTTTGGGACGCCAAGCAGCATAAGTGCCTGACCAAGCGCAGCGGCGTGCTGCCGGATCCCGAACTCACAGAATACGCCTATGCGCTGGCCAAGGCCGAGCGCTACCAGGAGGCGCTCGACGTTCTCGACATGCTCGACAACCCCAACACGCCGCGCGCGCTCAACTACCGCGGCTACGCCACCCGCAAGCTCGGGCGAACGGACGAGGGGATCAGCTATTATCTGAAGTCGGTCGCCCTCGACCCGGCCTACCCGCAAGTGCGCGAGTATCTGGGCGAAGCTTATGTGATCGAGGGCAAATACGATCTCGCCAAGGGTCAGCTCGCGACGATCGAGAAGCTCTGCGGATCGAAAGACTGCGAATATTACGAGGATCTCGCCGACGCGCTGGAGAAGGCGCACGCGCTTTAGCTTCGCCGCGGAGGGCTAGGCGCAAATGTCGGACCCCCGCGCTGCGACGGACAACGTCAGGCCGGCCGACGGCCGGGCGTTCGACTGGAACCTTGCGTTCTTGACGCGATTGAGCGGTCCGCTCACGCTCGTCGCGCGCGCGATGCTCGCCTATGTCTTCATCGTCGATGGCTGGGGCGCGATCGCCGATTACGCCGGGACCGCCGATTATATGCAGTCGAATGGCGTCGACCCGCGGCTCCTGCCTCTCGTCATTCTGACGGAGCTCGGCGGCGGGCTCCTCGTCCTCATCGGCTTCAAAGTCCGCTGGGCGGCGATTGCGCTCTGCGGCTTCTGTCTCCTGACCGCGCTCCTCGTTCACTGGCGCGCCGACGAGACGATCGAAGTTGAGAAGAACGTCGCCATCGCCGGAGGCTTTCTGACGCTCGCGGTCTTCGGCGCGGGCCCATGGTCGCTCGATGGCTGGCGCGGGCGGGGCGCTCAGCAGGATTTCGCAACAGGGAGGATGATCGGATGAAAAAGTTCCTGGTCTTGTACATGGCCAATGGGGCCGAGTTTGAGAAGATGATGAAAAACTCCACTCCCGACCAGCAAAAGAAGGGAATGGAGGCGTGGATGAAGTGGATGGGCGACCACAAGTCGTCCCTCGTGGATGGCGGAGCGCCTTTGGGAAAAACCAAGCGGGTCGACTCGAAAGGCGCCTCGGACACGAAAAACGACGTCGGAGGCTATTCGGTCGTACAAGCCGACTCGGCCGACGCGGCGACAAAGATCTTCGGCAAGGACCACCCCCACCTCCAAATGCCCGGCGCGTGGGTGGAAATCATCGAGATCAGGGAGATACCCGGGATGTAAGCCCCCGTCCCGGTTGGCCCGGTTGGGCAGCCGGAATCAGCTCCTCATATTGATCATGAAGCCGGGCGCACGCCGCGCAAACCCGGGGGCCGGCGCCGATAACCTTTGTCCGGCCCCCAAGCGTGAGACGGCCCTCAAGCGCGAGACAGGGTCAACCGGCGCTGCGTTCCGCGTTTCTCAGAGCCCGCTGCCTTCGTGGCTGATCTTGGCGGTCGCCACGTCGTCCATCATGACGAGAAGCTCTTTGGGCACCGGCATCGGCGTGCAGGCCCGGTCGCCGTCGATGAAGAACACGAGGCCTCCGGGATTGCCGTCCACCCGGGCGAGCGCCGCCTTGTCGCCGTAGGGCAGGCCGGGCGGGGTCAGCGGGTTCATGGCGTAGATGCCGCGGAGGAATTGCCACTGGTCCGAAGTCAGTTCGATCCATTTGCCGTTGTTCGCCTCCACCGCCTTCTTGGGGATGGAGACATCGACGCAGTGGGCCGCGTCGGCGGCAAAGACCATGTGGGGCAGGACCGTCAGTGCGCCGGCCAATGCCAGAGAACGTTTGCTCAACATGAGGACCTCCTTTAGTCGGAGCCCCGTTGGTTGTTTTCCTCTCCTGACCGAACCGATCGTCCTTTCGCCGATCAACGCGCTTGACGAAGCCGCGAACGTAGCACGACTCGATTACCCAAGAATTATGCCAGCCTCCGCGCACAGACTGAAGCCCATGATTTGGGCAACCGCCCGGCGGGACGCAAGCCCCCCGCACGGCGGGATCCTCGGGGGGCTGATCAATTCCTGGTCAGGTACGCCTGTTTTGCGGGCTCTGCCGGCAGAAGGCCCGCGTCCCCTTCTCCCGTCCGGGAGAAGGGAGGACGCGCGGCCCGCGGCATTGACTGCTTGCGTTCCGCGCGGCGAACGGACAGGAATTGTTTCACTTCGCGGCGCATAGGAGGTCGGTTTTTATGAAAGCGCGTCAATTCGATGAGGCGTTCGACGCGGGCGAGGATGTGTCGGGCGAGATCGACTGGGAGAAGGCCCGGCGTCCCAACCTCGCGCTCAAGCGCGTCAATGTCGATTTTCCCACATGGGTGATCGAAGCGCTTGACCGCGAGGCCCGGCGCCTCGGGGTGACAAGGCAGGCGCTGGTCAAGCTCTGGATCGCCGAAAGGCTCGACCGCGCGGCGTGAACCGGCGCGGCGTGGCTGCGCCGTCCCGAAGAGAAGGAGATGCGACGATGGCTCTAGGCGCTTCGGACATCGTTCTCGGCGTTCCCGCGCCGGATTTTTCGCTTCCGGCGACGGACGGCCGAACCTATGCGCTGAAGGATGTGGCCGGCGAAAAGGGCGCGGTCATCGTCTTCGTCTGCAATCATTGCCCCTATGTCAAAGCCGTGATCGGCCGGCTCGTCGCCGACGCGCGGGTTCTCATGGGCGAAGGCATAGGGTTCGCCGCCATCTGCTCCAACGACGCCGCAAGCTACCCCGAGGACTCCTTCCCAAAGATGCGCGAATTCGCGAAGCGGCACGACTTCCCGTTCCCTTATCTTCACGACGAGACGCAGGCGATCGCGCGCGCCTATGGCGCGCTGTGCACGCCCGACTTCTTCGGCTTCGACCGCGACCTCAAACTCAGATATCGCGGCCGCCTCGACGAAGGCCGCGCGACCCCGCCCCCTCCCGGCGCGCGCCGGGAGCTTCTCGAAGCCATGCGCGCCGTCGCTGCTGGCGACCCCGCCCCGGCGGATCAAGTCCCCTCGATCGGCTGCTCGATCAAATGGAAGGCCAGGCGCGCCCTGTAGCCGCGATCGAAGATCGCGGCGCCGCGCTTCCGTCAGCTCGCGATCGGGCCGCGCATTGTTTTCAGCGCGGCCTCGACATGCCGCCAGGTTTTCGCCTCCTCCTTGTCCTTCCGCTGCTCGGATGCGACGGCGCGCTGAGCCGCCTCGGCGACGGCGCGGTCGCCGTGGGCCTCCAGCAATTGCCGCGCATATTCAGTGATCGTGGTCTCGTCCATGGATAGCTCCTCGCCGGCGACCTTGCTTCGAGCGCAGCGAATTGAGCACAGGATGCTGGCGAGAGTGCGTCGTGGCCAAGGGATGACCCCGCCCGGCGCGGGCGCCGCGGACACCTCGATTCCAACCGGGCCGCCGTCTTCGCCGCCGCTTTGCCGGGGCGCGAGTAGCGGCCCCGGATTATGGAAATTATGCTCGTGTCACCGGACCCCAAGCTCTGGGTCCCCGAACGGCTCGACTGCGTCGCCTGAGCGCGAACGCAACCTGATACGCGGACGGCGAGTTGAAGTGCACGGCGATTGGCTCTCGCCCGCCTCGAACAGGCGCCAGGTAATTGAACTCGCGGCCAGCTGGGAATCGTGCGTTAAAACCAGTTGACATCTGGAGAAAGCTTGGCTTACTTCTTGCGACGCGGAAGTACGAATCACGGGGTCACTCCATTGACTGTTCGATATTTCGCGCTCTGGGTTGTCGTGATGGGAACGAACCCCGCGATTGCGTCCTGTGTTGACGAATTCGGCAACCATCCTACGCCGCCAGCACCGAACCTTCCTAAGCCGCCAACACCCATCCTTTCGCCGTCTGTCCAGGACTTGCCTTTCGGTAAATTCAAGTGGGGAACAGAGGCCTATCTCGACCCGTCGGGCAACTGGTGGGTGGACGACATGATATGGAATGACCCTAGCGGGCCGCCGCTTGCAGTCAGCTGGGCGAAAGGGGATATACATCGAGCTATCTCTTACCCGCTTAGCGCCGGCGAATCTCAATGTAACACTCACTTCGTAAGCAGCCCAGGTGTACCGGTAGCGGATGTGGACGCTCCCATTATCTATCACGCCAATCGTGAACAAGATGGCACAGTGTATTCTGCAAGTAATTCGGTCAAGGACAATTCCAGCAGCACGGCTGGAACAAAGAATACCGATACCCGCATGGAAACGACGATTACGAGGCCTAACGGAACAAAAGAGCCAATTGAATTTGAGCTAGATATGAGAATAAAAGAAAACGTAATTGTAGTAACACTCCAGACTCGTGGCGATTTCACTATTGCGATACCAGGTTTATCGTCTATGTACGGTGCAAGCTATACCAATAAAATTGCGGACGATTTTTCGAAGCAAGATTTTTTCATACAGCAGGAGCAGTTTGCTAAAATAGCGGGAAAAGACGTTTTGCCAGACTTCTATTGGTATGAGGCGAAGCAGCCAGAAATCGAAGGCATCGATACATTTTTTATTCGTAGTAGCGAAAAGGGCAACAAAGCAATCACCGAGCTAAAACTGGGTAATATGAAAACCTCTGAAAAGATGGAGCAACTTTTGATCTTCACCAATGAGCTTAAGCCAATCCTTATAGTACACGCTAATTTCATTGTTCCATCATGGAAGAATTGATCAGAGAGTATTGCCGGTGGATAAACTGACTGTTGCTTTAAGTTCGTTCGGTTGGACGGGCTTTGTGTGCGCCGTGTCTTACGCGCTATCGAAAGGATTTACCCTACCCCCTCAGATGGAACATTTCCAATTCTTTGCTTTGCTAGGGGCTCTTGTCGGATTTGGTTTTACCAATATTTTCTTCTCCAGAAGTACGAGACCCGGCTTTCAACTTTTGGCATGTCTTGTAATTGGCTGGGGAGCAACGGCGTCTTACAGTTTACTGATCCAAAACGGCTCTACCGCCGGAACATTCCTGTATTTGACGCTGGGTTTTCTGTTGACGGTTGCTTTTGCTTGTTTTGGTGTGGCACTTCGAACCGCCGGACTCACCGCCGAGAAAACCGGCAGTGATGCGGAAAAAGTGTGATTCATTGAAGTAAATACTTCATTTATCTCCGTCTTCGATCATTTCCTCACCCCGCCTCCGCCAGCCGCTCCGCTTCGGCCAGCTGCACCGACACGATCTGGCTCACGCCCCTTTCAGCCATCGTCACCCCAAAGAGCCGGTCCATGCGGGCCATGGTAATGGGGTTGTGGGTGATGGTGACGAAGCGGGTGTCGGAGCACTTTCGCATTTCGTCGAGCAAGTCGCAGAAGCGCCCGATCGACGAGCGGCGCGTCGACTTCGTCGAGGACGCAGATCGGCGAGGCGACGCCGGAGAGCAGCGTCAGCGTCTGCGGCCTCCTGCCGGGCGGCTGCGGCTTGCAGGCGACGAGGTCGTGTTTAGGAGTCGATCTGAAACTGCTCGAAGCGATGGAGCGCCTCTTCAATTGCCGCTTTGTGGGACGCAGCCGATCCGGCGCCGGTCCAGGTCCAGCGTTGGATGAGCAACGCACGCCTCTCGCGATCTGTCTTGAGATCAATGGCGGCGACGATCTGATCGCCGACGAGCACGGGCAGGGCAAAATATCCGAAGACTCGCTTGTCCCTTGGGACATAGGCCTCAAAGCGGTGGTCGTAGTCGAAGAAGAGCTTGAGTCTCTTGCGCTGGATAATGAGCGGATCGAACGGCGAGAGGATATGAATCGCCGCATCGGCCGGTCTGCGAATGGCGTCGAGCGTTGGAGGCTCGATCCAGTGCTCCGCTTTCCCTTCTCCCTCGATCGCGACAGCCGACAATTGCCCGCGACGCACGCTTGCCTCGATCAACTCACGGATCGCCGGTTTGCGTCTGGCATCGAGGTGACAGATGGAATCGAGGCTCACCACTCCCTGCGACCGCAAGGCGCGGTCGAGCAAATAGTCGCGCACCTGCCTCTCCGACGCAGGCTTCGGACTGCAGTTCCAACCGAAGTGCCGGGCGGTCAGTTCGTAGGTTTTCAGCATGCCGGATCGCTCGCTGACCGCCAGGGCGCCGTTGAAGAAGGCGAGTTGCAACGCACGCTTCGAGGGCTTCCGGCTCGCCCAGGCATGGTCTTTTTCCACCAGCACATCGTCTTCGATATCGCGGATCGAAATAGGCCCGCCCCTGCGGATGAGTGAGAGAACCTTGCGCAAATCCTCCTTCGTCACCGAAGCAAACCAGCTCCTCGGCGAGCGTTGGTGCCGCTTCATGTCCGGAAGAAAGAAAGCCATGTCCGCGGTCGGGACATAGGAAAGAGCATGCGTCCAGCATTCAAACACGCTTTTGTCGACGGTTTGCGCCTGGCGAAGATGCTCGCGACGATAGCTCGGGATACGCGTCCAAAGAATGTGGTGGTGGCAGCGCTCGATCACGTTGATGGTGTCGATCTGCAGATAGCCAAGATGCTGCACCGCGGCCGGCGTCGCCTCAGGGCCCTCTCCGAAGGGGGCAGGCGTATCGAGGCGTTGCGCGTGGAGCCAGATGCGCCTCGCTTCTATCCTGGTTAGCGCGATGGGCTTACGGGTAGGGGCAGGCATTCGGAAGCAAACGCATTGAGGGATTTCCGCTGGGGGCCTGAAGCGAAGTCAACTCTGGCTGACCTCAGCTCGCCTCCGCCAGCCGCTCCGCTTCCGCCAGCTGCACCGACACGATCTGGCTCACCCCGCGCTCCGCCATCGTCACCCCAAACAGCCTGTCCATGCGGGCCATGGTGATGGGGTTGTGGGTGATGGTGACGAAGCGGGTGTCGGAGCGCTTGCGCATTTCGTCGAGCAGGTCGCAGAAGCGCTCGACATTATAGTCGTCGAGGGGCGCGTCGACCTCGTCGAGGACGCAGATCGGCGAGGGGTTGGTCAGGAACACGGCGAAGATGAGCGAAAGCGCCATCAGCGCCTGCTCGCCGCCCGAGAGCAGCGTCAGCGTCTGCGGCTTCTTGCCAGGGGGCTGGGCGACGAGCTCGAGCCCGGCCTCGAGCGGATCGTCGGATTCGATCAGTTGCAGCTCGGCCTTGCCGCCCTCGAACAGGGTCTGGAACAGGTCCTGAAAGTGCCGGTTGACGATCTCGAAGGCCGCGACCAAGCGCTCGCGGCCCTCCTGGTTGAGGCTGCCTATGGCGGTGCGGAGCCGCTTGATCGCCTCCGTCAAATCGTCGCGCTCGGCGATCAGCCGGTCGCGGCTCGTCTCGACCTCGGCGAGCTCGACGTCGGCGCGGAGGTTGACGGCGCCGAGCCGCTCGCGCTCCTGGCGTAGGGATTCGAGCTTCTTCTCAATCCGCTCCGCTTCGGGCAGGGGCGCGTCGCGCGCATGACCCGCGAGCGCCGCGAGGGCGGAAGGCTCGCAGTCGAGATCGGTCAGGATCGCGTGCAGAAGCTGCGCCTGCCGGGCCTGAGCCGCCTCGACGCGCGCCTCCGACGCGGCGCGGGATTCGCGCGCTTGAGCCATCGCGTCGAGCGCAGCGCGGGCGGCGCGATCGGCCTCGGCGAGCGCGGTCTCGCCCTCGGCGCGGGCGTCGGCGGCGTCCTTGCGGAGGGCCTCCGCCTTATCGAACTCGTCGGCGAGCGCGCGGCGGCTGCGGGCGAATTCGGCCGGCGCGTCCACGAGCCCGGCTCGTTCGGCTTCGGCGGCGGCGCGCCGCTCGGCGAATTCGGCGATCTGAGCGTCCGCGCGCCCGCGCCGCTCATCCCAGGAGCGACGCTCGGCGGCGATCGCAAGCCTACGCCCGGCGCGCCCCTCGGCCTCGCGGATCAGCGTCTGCAAGGCGGCGCGCGCGTCGGCGAATTCCGCCCGCTCGCGCGTCGCAGCCTCGCGAGCGCGTTCGAGAGTGAGCGCGAGGTCGTCGCTCGGCGCCAGCGCCGCCAGCGCGTTTTCCGCCAAAACCTTGCGCTCGGCCGCTTCGTCGCGCGCGGACTTGGCGCGGGAGGCGGCTTCCTCGACCGCCGAGAGCCGGGTCAGCGTCTGGGTGCGCTTGCGCTCGAATTCGGCGAGCGCCGCGCGGGCGCGGTCCGAAGCGGCGCGGGCCTCGCGCGAGCGTTGCCGCCATTCGCCCTCGGATGCGGCGGCGTCCCTCAGCGCCGCGGCGGCGCGCGTCGCCTCGGCGCGCACGACTTCGACCGCCTGGCGCGCGGCTTCGGCCTCGCGCATGAGATCGCCGAGGCGGTTCTTTTCGGCGAGACGACGCGCGGCGGGAGTCGGCGCGTCGGCCGCGGCGACGAAACCGTCCCAGCGCCAGAGATCGCCTTCGAGCGACACCAGCCGCTGGCCCACCTTGAGAAGCCGGCTGAGGCGCTTGCCTTCGCCGCGGGGCACGACGCCGACCTGCGCGAGGCGGCGCGCGAGCGCGGGCGGGGCGGTCGCGCGCGTCGCCAACGGCTCGACGTTGAGGGGCAGCATTGGATCAGCGCCGACGGCGGCGAGGAGCGACCAGTGCGCCTGCGCCGCCTCGTCGAGCGGCGCCTCGAGGTCGTCGCCGAGCGCGGCCCCGAGCGCCGCCTCGTAGCCGCGTGCGACGCTGATCGCGTCGACCACCGGCGGAAAGTTTTTGTCGGCGCCTGACCCCAGGAGCTTGGCCAGCGTTCGCGCCTCGGTCTCCAGTCGTTGCGCCGCCCGTTCGGCCTCAGTGAGCGGACCGCGCGTCAGCGCTTCCGCCTCGCGCGCCCGGGCGTGGCGTTCCTCCGCGGCGAGCGCCTCCCGCTCAACCGTTTCGAGTGCGCCAGTGAGTTCGGCGACCGATGTCTCGTGCGCAATGCGCTCCGACTCGTCGAAGTCCGCCGCGCGCAGATCGCTAAGCTCGCGCTCGATTCCGGCATGCTCGGCTTCGAGCCGGGCGAGACGCCGGCCCTCGTCGGCCGCCGCGCTGCCCAGCGCCTGCCGCCGCGCGTTGAGGTCGGACAAGGCGCCTTGAGCCTCGGCGAGCTCGGCCTCCGCGCCCTGAAGTTTTCGCCCGGCGCTGGCCTCGCGCTCGCGCGCTTCTGTCGCGAGGCCGTCGGACCGATCGGAAGCCTCCGCCAGCGTCAGGTCCTCGGCGGCGAGCCGCTCCGCCATGGCGGCGGCGTCGGCGATCAGCGCCTGCTCGCGCTCGAGGTCGCGGGCGAATTGCGCGATGCGGCGCTCAAGCTCGGCTTCGCGCTCCTTCGCTCGCTTCTCCTCGGCTTCGAGCGCGTCGCGCGCGAGCGAAATCCGGTGCAGCGCCGCGCCGCGGCGCGCCTCCTCTTCGCGTAAAGCCGGAAGCCCGGTGGCGGCGATCGCCTGCAGGCGCGCCGCCTCGGCTTGGGCGCGCGTGCGCTCGGCGACCTCGAGAAGGTCCGCGTCGAGCCGCTTTCGCGCCTCGGCGAACTGGGCCTCGTACTCGCGCCAGGCGACGAGATGGGCGAGCGCCTCATGGCGGCGGATGTCGGCGGCGAGATTGCGGTATCGGCTCGACTGGCGCGCCTGACGCTTCAGACTGTCGATCTGGAGGTCGAGCTGCTTCAGCACGTCCTCGACGCGCAGAAGGTTGTCCTCCGCTCCCTTAAGCCTCAGCTCGGCCTCATGGCGGCGCGAGTGGAGGCCCGAAATGCCGGCGGCCTCCTCGAGGATGAGCCGGCGCGCCTGGGGTCTCGCGGCGATGATCTCGCCGATTTGGCCCTGGCGCACGAGCGAGGGCGAGCGCGCGCCGGTCGAGGCGTCGGCGAAGAGAAGCTGGACGTCGCGCGCGCGCACCTCCCTGCCGTTGACGCGATAGGTCGAGCCCGCCTCGCGCTCGATGCGGCGCGCAACCTCGATCGTCTCGGCGTCGTTGAACGGGGCAGGCGCGCGGCGGTCGGCATTGTCGAGCAGGAGGGCGACTTCGGCGTTGTTGCGCGAGGGGCGCTTGGTGGAGCCGCCGAAGATGACGTCCTCCATGCCGGAGCCGCGCATGTTCTTGAACGACGTCTCGCCCATTACCCAGCGGAGGGCCTCGACCAGATTCGATTTGCCGCAGCCATTGGGACCGACGACCCCGGTCAGGCCCGGCTCGATCTTGAAATCGGCCGAATCGCAGAAGCTCTTGAAGCCGGTCAGGCGCAAGCGGTCGAATTTCATCGTGGCCGCCCTTCGACCCTTGAGCCGGCGGGCGGATGCGCGCGCTCTCTCGCGGCCGTCACGTCAAGATTCCTCTTCACGAATCACAGTATGGGACGTGATGGGTCTAGCGGCGATATCGGACCCGCGCAATCAGCCCTGGGTCGCGAAAAACCTGTGCGAAACGGGCTCAGCGCATGACCGGCGTCAGAATTTTATCCTCGAATTCGCCCAACCCTATTATGGCCTCTTCCGCATTCCCTCAGAGGGGATCGACCGGGTGATCGCCGCGCTGTCGGGGGAATCGCGCCCCGCCTGAGGCGGCTGCGCGCTGAACCGGCTCGCCGCCGCCGGTTCGATTGTCGGGCTTGACCCTCGGCGCGGAGCGGGCCTTTGTTTGCGCCGAAGATGCCGAACTCCGTCCTCTTTCGCCTCGTCGTATCGAGCGCCATCGTCAGCTCCATCATCGGGGGGATCTACGCCTATTTCGTGCACGACGCCTGGCGGACGGGCGTTGCGCTCGGGGCTGTCTTCGGCGCCGCCTTCCCGGCGCTGGAGGCTTTTGGGTTCCAGGGACGCATCGGACCGGACCTTCGCCGGCTCCCGTTCCTCGTCTATCTCGGCCTGCGCTCGGCTGCCTATCTCGTCGTCATCGTTGTGATCGAGGCTCTCATCGTCAGGCTGCTCAACGGCCCGCAGCCGGTCACCCTCGGTGACATCGCATTCGGGCTCGCCGTCTCCGTTGCCGGAAACCTTATGTTCGGGATGGCCGAACTGCTCGGGCCGGGCGTCCTCGTTGCCTTCGTGGTGGGACGCTATCATCGTCCGAGGCGCGAGGAGCGCGCGCTGCTGTTCATCGATCTCACCGCCTCGACGGCGACCGCCGAGCGTCTCGGCGAGGCGCGCTTTCTCGATTTCCTCAGCGCCTTCATCGCCGACGTCTCGCAAGCCGTCGTCGAAAACCGCGGGGAGATTCATAAATACGTCGGCGACGAGATCATCGCCACCTGGCGTCTTCGGCCCGAGCGCAACGACGCGAGGATCGTGCGCGCCTGCTTTGCCGCGCGCGACAAGCTCGCGGCCCGTCGCGACGTCTATCAGCGGGACTTCGGCGTCGGCGCCGATTTCCGTGCAGCGCTGCATGGCGGGCCTGTCATCGTCGGCGAGATCGGAACCTTCAAGAAGGAGATCGCCCTCATCGGCGACGCGATGAATACGACCGCGCGCATTCTCGACGCGTGCCGCCACAGCGGCCATGGTGTGCTCGCCTCCGCGACGCTGCTCGAACGTCTCGCCGATCTTCCCGCTGCGATCGCCGTCGAGCCGTTGGCGCCGATCGCCCTGCGCGGGAAATCCGCGCCGCTCCAAGTGTCCGCGCTGGAGCGCAAGACGGGCGAGCCGTCGCAGCGCGCCTGTCTCTGATTTCTTCCGAGCGAGATCGAATATTTGAGCTGTGAGGGCCGTCACAGCCGAGCCCTCGCTTTTGTGATGCAATGGGTGAGAGCAGCGCGAAGCGCTGAATCCCCTTCCGGGGCTCACAATCAAAGGATTTCATCGGTGAACAACTTTGAGAGTCACGCCCGCGACTTCGGCTTGAATGCCGACCGCCACGCCATGCCGCTCAAGACGTTTATCGGCGCGACTGTCGCCGTTGTGCTGGCGGTTTTGCGCTTGCCGCCGCGCTCTTGAGCGCAAACGTCCTGCCGCAGGACCCCGCGCCGCTAACCTTCACCGGTCCATGACACTGCAACCGAGCCGGCGGCGCAAGGGCCCGCCCGCGCTGCCTCGGCCGTCGACGCTCGACGGGTTGCCGGCGTATTGAACGTTCCTGTGCCGCATTTAATGTGTGACGCCCGTCATGGCTGGGACCTTCCGCAAGGGCCACCATTGCTGCCAGTTCAAGCGGGCCTGCGACCGCCCGGCGCCGAGCCGGAAGTCCAGGTCCGACGTTAAGGGAATGCGTTAGTCAT
Organism: uncultured Alphaproteobacteria bacterium; assembly: GCA_963721905.1. Lineage (GTDB taxonomy): Bacteria > Pseudomonadota > Alphaproteobacteria > Rhizobiales > Beijerinckiaceae > Roseiarcus. The sequence continues at coordinate 21,361 of CAVRMF010000021.1, read as the reverse complement.
GACGAGGATCGAGAGTTCGAGCCGACAATTTCAGCGACGATTCAAAAGACCAGAAAATCCGGCTGTGGATCACGCTGGTCGTCACCACGCTGATGGTGGCGCTGACCGCCTATGTGTTGAGCTTCGCCATTCTGGGCCCCGGCAACCCGCCGCCTCACCGGTCGGCTTCCGCGATGCTGCACTTCCGGTCGTGAGCTGGCCGGGGCCCTTGTCAGTCGGCGAGGCGGTCGAGGTAAATGTGCTCGGCGCCTCGAGGGTCCGTGACGACATGCCGTCCGGCGCCGTCCGACCGGATCCACTGCGGGCCGACCGGGACCTTGCCGAGGCCGCCGGGAATGTCGAGCACATAGATCGGCATCGCGAGCCCTGAAAGGCGCGCGCGTAACAAGCGCATCAGCTCCTGGCCTTTTGCGATCGACACGCGCCAGTGCGCCGTGCCGGGCGCGAGGTCGCCATGGTGCAGATAGTAGGGCTTCACTCCGGCCTCGACGAATGCGCGCATCAAGGCGTCCAGCGTCTCGACGTCGTCGTTGACGCCCTTCAACAGCACGCTCTGGCTGACGAGCATCAGTCCCTGTGCGGAGAGGCGGCGGCAGGCGGCGCGCGCGGCGGCGCTGAGCTCGCGCGGATGATTGGCGTGCAGGGCGACGACGACCGTCCGGTTGTCTGCGCGAAGCGACCGCGCCATGCCCGCCGTCACGCGTTCCGGTTCGGCGACCGGCAGGCGCGTATGCCAGCGCAGCGTTCTCACGTGATCGATCGCGGCGAGCGCCTCGGTTGCGCGCGCGATGCGGCGGGGCGACAGCGTCAGCGGATCGCCGCCGGTGAGGATCACCTCCCAGATCGCCCTGTTCGCGCGCACATAGTCGAGCGCGGCCGCGAATTCGCTATCGCTGAGCGACGCCGAGCCCGGCCCGATCCGCTCGCGGCGGAAGCAGAACCGGCAATAGACGGCGCAGACCGCGACGAGCTTGATCAGCACCCGGTCGGGATAGCGGTGCACGAGCCCTTTGACTGGGCTTTTCGCGTCGTCGCCGATCGGGTCGTCGGTCTCCGCCGGGTCGCGGACGAGTTCGCGCTCGTCGGGGATGAACTGCCGCCCGATCGGGTCGGCCGGATCGTCGGGGCGGACGAGGCCGGCGAGCGCCGGCGTGAGGCCGATGGCGTAGCGGGCGGCCACCGCCTCGAACTCGGCGAGCCGTTCCGGCGCCGCGAGCCCCGCCTCGATCAGCGCGGCGGGCGTCGTCAGGCGACGGGGCTTCGCGGGAAGATTCTTAAGGGGAAAATCGTTTCGCATTCCGTCCGACCCTTCGCCGCCGCCCGTGACGGCGGCGTTGTGCGGCCTTCTAGAACATGTCGCGTCGAGACGGAATCGAGACCGTCATCGCGAGCGGAGCGAAGCGATCCAGGAGAACGTAAGGCTGCGGCGGCGCTCCTGGATCGCCGCGTCGCCATAGCCCGTGCTAAGACGGGCGTCCTTCCAGACGCCCTACGGCTCCTCGCGATGACGGCGACACGGTTCGCTCTCTCCCGGGCGCCTTGGCCGCGCGCGCGTTATCGTCTCAAAATGGGCCGAACGGCTGCACGGAAACCCCGATCCTGAGCGCGTCGTCAATCGCGTGATTGCGGATCATGATCGCCGCGAGTTGATCCTGACCCGAGGCGCAAGCGGCAGGACCGGTCTTGATGCCTTCGCTCTCAAGAAACTGATGATATCCGGTCTTCATCCCCGCGTCGCCGAAGTAGTCGCTGTCGAAGATCGCGGAAATGTACAGGACTTTGCGCCCGACGCCTTCCGCGGAACAATAGCCCCAAGACGCGCTCGCGGGCGCCACAAAATAGGTCGAAGCCAGGACGGCCAGCACGTAACGTTTCATGACGCGTCTCCCTGATAGACGTGTACACGCGTTCCTGCCGCCATCGGACGCTAAAGCCCACGCTATCCTCGACGATTGTCTGAGACAAGGTCGTTCCCCCGAGATTTCTTTACGTCCGGCGGGTTCCGAAACCACTCAAACGGTTCATGGGACGTTACGTCCGGCGCGTCCCCTGGCACGGCGATTGAACGGCCAAAGCAGGATGGGCGTCCATGCTCCGGTTTGAAACAAGCGTGGATCGCCCGTTGGATCAGAGAGGAGACATCGCCATGGCCGGCCGCACGATCGCCCGGGATCCCAGGTTCCTCGTTAAGGTTTACGAAGTATTTGCCATTCTTTTTGGCTTGGCCGTGCTTGCGTATGTGCTATCTTTGGGGATGTCACCTAATTGAGCGCGGAACAACGTTTGGTCGGCATCGGAAAACAGCGGTTGGGGCCGAGGTTCAGGCGTGTATAAAATTGCAATGATATTCGGGCTGGCGTTGATCATGGCCGCCCTCGCCATTCTGGGCCACGACTGTCAGGCGTGGTTCGAGAGAGGAGCGTGGTCATCGACGACGATCGGCGGCGTGTTTGAACTGGTTGCGTTCAACGACGATCTCCTCGACCGGCTCCGCCACATTGGGCTCGTTCATTCGGTATTGGAATTGCCGTTTTATTGGGTGTCCGTCAGCATCGGCTTCGCCGCCTTTGCGGTCGGCTCGATTTTCGATCACGGCGGCGCGTAGAACGGCCTCCTGTCAGCGGGCCGATTTTGAAGCACGCAAAAAAGCCGTAGCGTCTTGGCGACGATTGACGGCTTAAGCGCGGGGGGCTTCTATTGGCGCCCTGGTAGAGCGTTCTGCAGTTGGGTGAGCTCAGTTGGCGCCTCAGCACACCCGCCCCACTCGTGGGGGCGGGCCGGGGTGGGGGGTCGCGCGAAACTGAAATCGCGTGGCCTCTTCCGCGCGAGATCCTGTCCGCCTAGAGGTCGGCGGTGGATCAATCGGCTTAGTGCGGCGCGACCCCCTTCCCTAGCCCTTCCCCACAAGGGGGAAGGGAAGGCGCCTCACTTGGCAAGCGCTGATCGATCGAATTGCAGAACGCACTCGGCCCGGACATTCGTGGGGAGGAGCGCGATGCGCAGCAGATTTGCCGTGGCGGCTGTCGCTCTGGCCTTGGTCGTGGCCGCGAGCCGGGGCATCGCCAATCCGGTCGGCATCCCACCCACCGCCAAGCCATTCGATGTGACCGAGGGCCAAAAGATCAGCATCGAGCTCGGGACGCCGACCGCGCATGGCTGGTGGGTGCTGATTTGGGGCGGCTACAAGGTCGGCGATCAGGAGTTCCTGGCGAACGGCGCCGCCAAGGAGGGCGAGTTCAACCCTGGCTCGGGTTGCGTCTACATCGCCTGGGAGGGCGGCGGGCAGTGTTTCTTCCCCTCCGAGAACCAGGGCAACAGGGCGCATGAGTTTCTGAAGTCGATTCATGGCGGCCCGCCGATCGCGCTGGGCTTCATTCCGCCCGCCGGCGCGCATGGCGCCTTTTATTACCGCGTCGACAACGCGCCGTAAGCGGGGACCCGTGGCGTCGCGCGCTCGGCCCCGTCCTCTTTCTTCAAAGCGTCGTGTAGGTCTTCGAAGTTGGCGCGGGGTAGATCGCGACAATGCTTGGATGCAATGCCGCGCCACCAAAATGCTGGCCGCGATCACAGCTACTTGCTCGTGGGGCGTAGTTCCCACCGAGCTCGCTAGTCTCAAAGCTCCCGCGCCAACTCGCAAGACGAGGATTTACCCTTGTCAAACGGCCCAAAAAGGGCCATCCTGAGCGGTAATAGCGGGAATCCGGCGAATATTGGACGGGGTTGATTCCTGACACTGAACTGGCGCATGTTTCGTAAAGGATAGAACAAGAATAGGGGAATCCCTCCGGCCGGGCGATGCTCACCGTGGAGGTAACTCAAATGAAGCACTTATTGATCCTAGCCATGGTGGCGTTCGGCTTCGTTTGTGCGGCTTCGCTGGCTCGGGCCGGTGTTATAGTGATCGCGACTGCCGATGAAAAGGTAGACTTTAAGTGCTGCGATGGAGCTAGTTTTGCGGTTACTGACCTAGAAGCGACGTGGAATGGCAAGATTGATAGTTTTTCCTTCAGATATCCAACAGACAGGAAATGCGACACCTCAATCAGCGGGATGACGACTAAGCTGCTGTGCAAGAATGCGCTTGAGGTAGGAACCTTGTTCGAAGCTACCGCTGACGCCACCTTCGTTAGTGCGATCTGGACAGGCGCCGGCGGCCAAAACACCAAAGCAAATCCGGTCACAACTCCCGAGCTCCCCACTTGGCTCCTGTTTGGGACTGGCTTTGCTGGCCTGTTCTGGCTTGCACAAGGAAAATCCCTGGCGAGGCGGCGGTCCGGGCGAAGGCTTTCGGTCTTGGGGCATACCGCAGCTTCATGAGTCGCTTGCCGGAAAATCGCCAGCGCGCCCTGCGGTGCGCCGCTTGCACTGAGCGTCGCGGGAGCAGCGAAAGCTGCGGTATTCGGACAAAACCATTGAATATTGGTGCGGACGGCGGGGGTCGAACCCGCACAGCCTTGCGGCCGAGGGATTTTAAGTCCCTTGCGTCTACCGGTTTCGCCACGTCCGCACGAGGCAACCGCTTCTTTCACATTTTCTGTCGAAAATGAACCCGCGCCTCACGCTGCCCCAAGCGTCGATAACGCGCTTATCCCAAATCATCCTGTCGGTCGCCGGGAAAACGGCCCGCGCTGACGCGTCTCGATGACTGTCGATGGACCCCACAACCGTCACCGATCCGCAGGCCCAGGCCACCATCGAGGCGGCGCGCATCGGCGCCGCCGCCGCAATTCACGCCGCCTGGATCCAGGCGACCGCAGCAGCGGGCGCGGTGGCCGCCGGCGCATTGGCTTATATCGGCGCTGTTCGGCAGGTGCGGTTTCAGGAGCGCGCCCACGAAGTCCGGGCGCTGGCGTATCGTTTCCGACTGACCCGGGTGGTCGAGGAGTACTACGCACAGGTGGTTCGCGCCTGCGCGGCTGCCCAAGCGCAACTCGCCGCTTTTCGCAGCGGCAAAGCGTCTGTCGCGATCACCAGCTTCCGGCTCGTGCAGCCGCGGATGCTCCATGACCCGACTTGAACACCTGATTTTTGCAAGTAGTTGATTATGTTGGCATTCCGGCGAAATTCAAGTTGGCGTGGCACTACGCCTTGGGCGGCCGCGGCGTTTTCGGTCGGATTTGGACGGGAGTGGCGGCGGTGGACGGGCCTGGCGGGCGCGGGACGGCAGGGCGACATGGGCGCATTTGAAAAGCCTGGTCACATCTGGCGCGGCGTCGGTGCGCACGAGCCAGTCGGCGGCTCGGCAGTGGATGCGCACCTGTTGCAGGCGGTCGAGATCGCGCAGCAGCTCCTTCCATTCCGGCGCGAGGCCGGCTTGGCGGGCGAGATCGTCGAGATGCTTCTGCATCGACAGCGCCAGGAAGGAGCAGAAGACATGGCCGCGGATGGCGGCGTTGGAGGAATGGAAGATCGGCCGCGTGCGCATGATCGCCTTGGTTCGGCGGAAGAGATCCTCGACCAGGAGAAGATCGCGATAGCGCAGGACCGCCTGCAACGGGGTCACCTTCGCATTGGTGCGCAAGACGAAGATCCCGTCGAAGCGCGCCTCCTCGGCGAGCTTGCCGGCGTCGATCTCGAATGAGCGCTCGCCGTTGGCCCCGGCTTTGCGCAGATAGCGCCGATAGGCGGAATTGCCGATGAGCGCCTTGTCGCCCTTCCTCAATTGGGCGTCGAGCGCGGCGACGATCGCTTCACGGTCCTTGCGGTCGTTCTCGGCTTCCGCTTCGTTGCGGCAGACGACATAGCGAACGCCTTCGGCCTTCACCGGCTTGACGAACAGCTGCGTCTCTCCCGCCTTGCGCTCGACGAGCAGGGGGACGAACGGATCGTCGTTCTCGAGCACGATCTTGCGGACGATCGCGTCGGAGCGCTCGCGCGCGCCCAGAATGTATTCGAGTCCGCGCTCCTCGAGCCCGGCGATGGTTGCGGCCGAGATCATGCCGCGGTCTGCGACGACGCAGACCCGGCCGATGGAAAAGCGCCGCTGCAAGCGATCGACGACCGGCAACAGCGTCGTCACGTCGGCGGTATTGCCCGGCCACATCTCGGTGCAAATCGGCCGGCCGTCGCCGTCGACGACGAGGCCGAGGATCATCTGCTTCAAATCGGGCCGATAGTCCTTGGAATAGCCGTGTTCGCCCAGCGTCTGGCCGCCCTCGCCGTAGAAGGAGAGGCTGGTGGTGTCCATGAAGACGGCGGAGAGGTCGGTGAACAGGTCGCGACGGCGGTCGAACAGCCTCTCCTCGATCAGGTCCTTGAGGCAGCGCGGCGCCAGCGCCCCATCCGGCTTCTCCTCCAGTTCCTCGCCCAGCCAGGCCATGGCGCGGTAGAAGTGATGCAGATCGAGCCCCTCGGCGCCGGGGATATCGTAATCCTTGGTCCAAGAGGCGCAGTCGCGGTCGGATCCCGAAACGAACAGCCGATGCAAGGCGGCGACGAAGACGGCGCGCTCGACCGGGAACTCGAACCCGCGCTCCTTCACCAAATCATAGAGGACCGCGCCAATCCCCAGCCGCTCCCAGATTTTGCCGAACAGCAGAGGTCCGCCGATCCGCTTGGCGGCGACCGACAGCGCGCCCTCGGCATCCTCATCGAGCGAATTGATCAGCAGCACCTGATCGGTGAGCTTGGCGCCCGAGGCAAGGAGCGAAGCGAGCGCGCCGGAGGCGGCCAACTCGTCGGCGCGGCCGAGATTGGCGATCACCCTCTGGCGCACGGCCGCGCCGTCGCGCCTGTTCTCGACGATCTGCACGTAGCCGCGCCTGCCGGACCTCTTGAGGCGGAAGAACATGGTCCCTCGCTATCGAGCACCACGGAATCCGACTCGCCGCCAAATATCAAGCGCAAATATTGTGCAAACGTAGCACTACATTTTGGGAAAACCCATCACCGCCCTCAATGATATCAACGTCTTGCGAGCGCGAGGGTCAGTTCACTGTTCAAGTCGGGCATGACGAGAACTGGGAGGCGCATGCCCTCCTGAGTCGCCGCGCAGTGGAGCTGATCCTCATCATCGACGACTGCAGCCACCGGCTGGCGCAGTTCGACAAGGAGATCCGCCGGGAAGGGACCCGCACGGATTCCAGCTTTGCGGGCGGCACGCTTCGTCCGCGCGACGTTCAGGGCGCAGAAGATCCCCCACTCGCGCCCGAGCATGCGATTGTTGAGTACGCGGAGGTGCTCAGCCAGCTCCGCGACGCGTTGGCGGCTCTTATCGAGGAGTTGACGCGACCCGAACGGCTGCTCTCCTGGCGGAAGTTGCGGGCTGTCCCGCGACCCGCTGCAGAAAAGAAAACGGACCTCGTTGCGCCTCACAAAAGTCAGCGAACCAAGGATGGCCGCCGGGACACCTGACCCACGCCCAGCGCCTCTCAATCTTGATCCATCGCCGTCGTACAGTCGGGCTGCCACGGGACCTCTTCGAATTCGGCGTCTGCTGCGCGCCACCGCCAGCGTGGTCCTCGCGATCTCCGTCTTTCATTTGAGAGAATTTCACCGTCTCCATCGTATCATCCCTTCACTCATAGGCCCTACGGCTTCAATCGCGGTACGAGCATGAGCGTCTCGCCTACTTAAGTCCCTTGCGTCTACCGGCTTCGCCACGTCCGCTTCACTTTGAAATGGTTGATGTTTCCTACGTTATCTCCCGATATCAGGCGACCCCGATCCACGGGGGTTGCTAGAGCGGGTTGTTGTCACATGGAATCACTTGACGGCTCGCCGCTAGCGCCCCCTCGCCCCGCTTGCGGGGAGAGGGTTGGGGTGAGGGGCAGGGAGAGTGGCCGCTTTTGCGCTAAGCCCCTCATCCTAACCTTCTCCCCGCGAGCGGGGAGAAGGGACGCTTCATCTGTGTCGACGATCTCGCGTGAACCAGCGGCACGCGCTCGCCCTTTCGAATGACGGCTGGGTCGTAAGCTTTTCTGGCAAACACCTCCTTCACCAGAGGGGCGAAGAACGAAAGCTGCTCCGTGGGATAGTCCGGGTCGAAACTCGACTGATCCCATTTCTCGCAGAACTCCGCGCAGTCCTCGAAATACGGGTTGTCGCGATAAGCATTCCGCTTATTGGGATCCGCCCCTACATGCTGGCCATAGTAGAGAAGCTGAAAATCGCCGTGCTTCTCGACGACCCAGCTGCACTGTTCGCGAACGAATGGCCGGATTATTGCGGCAGCGTACTCGTCGTGGTTATAAGGAGCATAAATGTCGCCAATGTCATGCAGCAACGCCGAAACGACCCAATCCTTGTCGGCGCCGGCCCTCCAGGCTCGTGTTGCGGCCTGAAGCGAGTGACCAAGGCGAGTGACCTTGTAGCCTGACAGAGATTGGTCCAGGTCAACCATCGCATCCAACAAGCGATCTGCAGTTTTGGCGGCGAATTCCGTCTCGTGCTTCGTGAGGAATGTATAGTCCTCGCGATCTCCGTCTTTCATTTGCGAAAATTTCACCGTCTCCATCGCATCATCCCTTCACTCATAGGCCCTACGGCTTCAATCGCGGTACGAGCATGAGCGCCTCACGCGCCGTCCTTGGCGATCGGCGGCTGGAAGGCGAGGCCCATGTCCCAGGGAAAATAGATCCAGGTGTCCTGCGACACTTCGGTGATGAACGTGTCGACCATCGGCCGGCCGAGGGGCTTGGCGTAGACGGTGGCGAAATGGGCTCTGGGCAGCATCTCGCGCACGATCTTGGCGGTGGCGCCGGTGTCGACGAGATCATCGACGATCAGCACCTTCGCGCCTTCGTCGAGCCTGGCGACGTCGGGCGCGATGGTCTTGAGGACCTGAAGCCCTCCTTGGGTCTTGTAGTCGTGATAGGAGGCGACGCAGACCGTCTCGATCACCCTGATCTCGAGCTCGCGCGCCACGATCGCCGCCGGCACGAGGCCGCCGCGCGTGATCGTGACGATCGCGTCGAACGGTCCGGCGGAGGCGAGCCGCCAGGCGAGGGCTCGGGCGTCGCGGTGGAACTGGTCCCACGAAACCGGAAAGGCCTTGTCGCGCGGGGCGGTCATGGGGAGCGGCTCCTTGGGCAGAAAGGCCCCGCGTCTCTTAGCAAGCGCCATCGGCCCACGCGAGCGGGGGCGCCGAACGCGGTCAAAATCTTTCCTGATTACGCGGCTAACGTCAGCCTCAGGCTTTAGCAAGCGGTAAAGCATCGGGCGTGCTGTCCTCCAGCGTCAACGAAGTGCGCAGGCGGGTCGGATCCAGAAAGGTCTTCGAGACTCGTATCGCCGCGATTTACGAATCGATATTCGAACTCATCGCGCTCTCAGATATCGCTAGCCGAACGTGTTCATTTCTTGCACGGCTCGGTAGCGTCCCCACGAGGGCGGCTTTGATATTGCCAGTCAACGCGGTCCAGTTGACCCATTTCAAAGCAGGGGTACGAGCTTCGCTTCGCGTAGTGCCGCTTCCGCGTCTTGATTCGAGGTGTGGACGGCATCCGGCTTGGGTGACAGCGGCGATTCCAGCATGCCAGACCGTCGGTAGACGATATTGGCGTCACCCAGACAGCTCCTGGTTGATGGCGCGGTGCTCGCTCGAGTCTTTCGGATCGCAAAGCTAGCTGAAGGCTTTGATGGGCACGTCCAGAAGGATGACGTTTGATCTGGCTTGCGCATCGTCCGTTGTCGCGATCGCGGCGACGAACAGGCGTCTTGCCTGTTGCGCCGCGCCCGCGGCGGACGGACCGAGGCAAGCCAGATATAAGCGTCGTCCATCTGGACGTTGCCCTTCAAGCGTTTGCTCGCGTTACGCTCCAGCATGACTTGAGCGAGCTTGTGCTTCATCATCCAGGCAGCTGTCTGGGTGACGCCAAGGCGTCGACCGAGTTCGATGCTGGAAATGCCCTTCTTCGATTGCGTGACCAGGTAGATCGTCTTGAACCAGATGCGCAGCGGCAGCTTACTCGAAGCGAAGATCGTTCCCGCTTTGACAGAGGTCTGCTTGCGACACGCGTTGCACTGGAATAGACGCCGCGCGCCGCGCGTGACGACGCAGTGATCGGCGCCATTGCACCCAGGACATTCGAACCCGTTCGGCCAGCGCCATTTGACGAGCGCCGCATGACATTGCTCTTCGGTTCCGTAAATCTCGGCGAAACGAGCCTCGCTGAGGCCTTTCTGGAACTGGACCTGATTGCGCGCCATCGGAGAACCCCTGCGAAAACAGCATGTTCATGCTTTGTTCTACTCAAAACCTGAGGCTGACGCAAGCGCGTAATCAGGAAATCTTTTGTGGACGCTTTTGGGCAGTCCAGTCCTTGGCCGTCAGGGAGTTCGCCGCCGCTGCGCCCGACGTCCGTTTCAGCGAAGTGGACATCTTTTTCCGCATGGCTCCCCGGTCCCGGACCGGCGAGCGAGGCCATCGTCGAGCCGCCTGTTGTCGCCCTGTTATGGGTGAATGACCTCCCTGTTGAGCGCCTGTTGTTTTTACCATAACTTATCGTAACTCCCAAGCCGGGGTGAGTCCGAAAAGTCACAGTTGGGTAGAAAAGGTGTTTGGAGGGTCGATTTTTTGAGACGGCGGGCGACGAATTAGAATTCAAGGGTGGGATGGTTCTTCCCGCCGAAGTCGAGGGGTTGATCGCTTCGCTAAGGCGCGAGATTGTGGCGCTTCGGGCTGAGGTGGCGGACCTTCGGCGGCAGTTGGGGCAAGACAGTTCGAACAGCTCCAAGCCGCCTTCGAGCGACGGATTGAAGAAAAAGCCTCGCATTGCCGGCAGCCTGCGCGGCGCTTCGGGCAAGGCGAGCGGCGGGCAGAAGGGCCACAAGGGCGGGACGTTGCGGCAGGTCGCCGATCCCGATTGGGTGGTTCGACACGAGGCGTGCGCCTGCGGCCACTGCGGTTCGCCGCTCGATCCGAAGTCGGCGACCGGGATCGAGAAGCGCCAGGTGTTCGATCTTGCCGAGCGCGCGCTTGTGGTCACCGAACATCAGGCCTTGCTCTACCGCTGCGAAAACTGCCGGGACGAGACGAAGGCGGCGTTTCCCGATGGCGTGGTCTCGCCGGTGCAATATGGCGAGCGCGTCAAGGCGGCGGCGATCTATCTCAATATCCAGCAACTCATCCCCGAGGATCGGACCGCCCAGGCGCTGAGCGATCTGTTCGGCGCGCCGCTGATCTGTCCGGCGAGCATCGTGGCCTGGGTTGGAAAGAAGGCGCAAGACTTGCGGCTGGTCTATGAGCGCATCGGCGAGCGCGTGGCCGAGGCGAAGGTTCGCCATCTCGACGAAACGGGGTTTCGCATCGCAGGCAAGCTGCAGTGGCTGCACACCACCTCGAGCCGGGCCTTCACCTTCTATCGCGCCGACGAAAAGCGCGGCGCGATCCCTGAGGATTTGCAAGGGGGCGTGGTCGTGCACGACCATTTCCTGCCCTATCGTCGGCTCGACACGGTGGCTCACGCCTTCTGCAACGCCCACATCCTGCGCGAACTCAAGAGCCTGATCGAGTTCGATCACGAGCCCTGGGCCGAAGCCATGCGCGACATGCTGCTTTCGGCCAACCTCGCGGTCAATAGGGCGCGCGAGGCGGGGGCGCGCGCGCTTGCGCCCTCTGAATGCCAAGCCTTCGTCGAGCGCTATTGGGCCGCCGTCCGCCTCGGCCTGGCCTTCCATCGCGAGTTGCCCAAACTGGCGATGAAGCCCGCGCGCGGGCGGGTGAAGCACCGGCCTGGCCACAACCTGCTCCAAAGGCTGAAAACGTTCCAAACGGAAACCTTGCGCTTCCTCACCGACTTCGATGTGCCCTTCACCAACAACCTGGCCGAACAGGACCTCAGGATGATGAAGGTCAAAATGAAGATCTCAGGATCGTTCCGAACCCTCGAAGGCGCTCAAATCTTCGCACGCCTCAGATCCGTCGTCTCCACTGCGAGAAAACGCGGATTCAACAGCCTCCAAATCCTCACCGCAACCCAAGATCACATCATCACCGTCCTCACGGCGTAGCCGACGGCTTGGGAGTTACAACTTATCCGGTTAGTTAACTCAAGATGTTGGAATACTTGGTCTTTTTGCGGAGAAAAAGCCTCGGGCGGCGAAGATTCTCCCTGTTCCGCCGATTAACAGGAGTTCTGTCCGGGCGGGCGACCCGCGCTCGCCGCACACCTCGCGTCGATTTGGCGGCGGAGCAGAGCCAATAGCCTCAGAGCGGCTTGGCGTCGCTCCGGAACGGGACCAGCATCGCCTCGACCGCCTTCAGCGCGGCGGCGACTGCCCCCTCATCCTTGCCGCGCACCACGATCTGGTTGCTGAAGCGCCCGTCCTTGAACGAGGGATAGGAGCCGATCGAGACCTCCGGATGCGCGGCGGCGATCTTGCCGAGCGCGTCGCCGTAGCGCCCCTCCGGCACCGGTCCCGCCTCGACCGTCTCGACCAGCATCACCGCGCCGGTCTTCATCGACTTCACCGCGAAATCCAGCATCGCCTGCATCACCGACGGCACGCCCGCGAGCACGAACACATTGCCGATGCGAAATCCAGGCGCCTTCGAAATCGGATTGTCGATGAGCTCGCCGCCGGCGGGGATGCGCGCCATCCTGCGGCGAGCGGGGGTGAGATCGGCGGGGAGATAGCGCTCCATCATGATCGCCATCGCGCGCGGATCCTCGCCGATCGGCACGCCAAAGGCGCGCGCGACCGCGTCCGCCGTGATGTCGTCGTGGGTCGGCCCGATGCCCCCGGTCGTCACCACATAGTCGTAGCGGCCCCTGAGCGCGTTGAGCGCCGCCACGATCTCGCCCTCGATGTCCGGAACCACGCGCGCTTCGCGAACGTCGACGCCGATCCGGGCGAGATATTCGGCGATGTAGCCGAGGTTGCGGTCCTTGGTGCGGCCGGACAGGATTTCGTCGCCGATCACCAGGACCGCGGCGGTGACGGTCGCCGGCCCGCTCATGTCGAAACTCCCTCTCGTAAGCCGCATGCGCCCGCGTTATGGCCCACGCCGGCGGAAAGCCGACCGAACGCCTTGTGTTGCGGGCGGGCCGCAGCATATGTGTAGCGTTTACGGCAAGCAGCGGCAAAGGATTAGCGGTGACGGCATCAACGACGTTCGTATCGGCGGCGGAGCACGTCTCCCGCCGCAGCGGGCAAATCCGGCTCCACGGCCCCGAGGATTTCGTGGGGATGCGCAAGGCCGGCGCGCTGACGGCCGAGGCGCTCGATCTCATCGGGCCGCTGGTCAAGCCGGGGGCGACCACCGCGAGCCTCGACAGATTCATCTTCGAGTTCGCGCGCGACCACAACGCCTACCCGGCGCCGCTCAATTACCGCGGCTACCGAAAATCGGTCTGCACCTCGATCAACCATGTCGTCTGCCACGGACTTCCGGACGAGAAGCCTTTGCGCGACGGCGACATTCTCAACATCGACGTGACGCTGATCGTCGACGGCTGGCACGGCGACGCGAGCCGCATGTTCGTCGCAGGAGAGGCGCCGCGGCGGGCGCAGCGTCTGATCGACGTCACCTATGAGGCGCTGATGCGCGGCATCGAGGCGATCAAGCCCGGCGCGACCACAGGCGACATCGGCTACGCGATCCAGACCTACGCCGAGTCGGAGCGCTGCTCGGTGGTGCGCGACTTCTGCGGCCACGGCCTCGGACGCCTTTTCCACGACGAGCCGAACATCCTGCATGTCGGACGAAAAGGGGAGGGCGCGCCGCTCCGGCCCGGCATGTTCTTCACCGTCGAGCCGATGATCAATCTCGGAGGTTATGGCGTGAAGATCCTTTCGGACGGCTGGACCGCGGTGACCCGCGACCGGTCGCTTTCCGCCCAGTTCGAGCACACGGTCGGTGTGACCGAGACCGGTTACGAGATTTTCACGCTTTCGCCGACCGGCGCCGACCGCGCCCCGATCCGATGACGCCTGACGAGGCCGAGGACGAGGTCAAGCACTATCATGGGCATCGCGAGCGTCTGCGGGCGCGTCTGCGCGAAGCCGGCCCGGCGGCGCTGGCGGATTACGAACTGCTTGAGCTCGTCCTCTTCCGGGCGCTCCCTCAGAGGGACGTGAAGCCGCTCGCCAAGGCTCTGCTTCAGAGGTTTGGGTCGTTCCCTGAGGCGATCGCGGCGGAGCCGCATCGCCTGGCCGAGGTCAAAGGCATGGGCCCGGGGGCGATCGCGGAGTTCAAGATCGTCGAGGCCGCGGCGCAGCGCTTCGCTAAAGGCGCGGTGAAGAAGCGGCTGCCGATGGGTTCCTGGACCGAGGTCGTCGACTACTGCCGCACGTCGATGGCGTTCGAGAACCGCGAAATCTTTCGAATCCTGTTTCTCGACAAGAAGAACGGCCTGATCGCCGACGAGGTGCAGGGCTCGGGCACAGTCGATCACACACCCGTCTATCCGCGCGAAGTCGTGCGGCGCGCCCTAGAACTGTCGGCGACGGCGATCGTTCTCGTCCACAAGCATCCCACTCGACCTAAATTTGTCACGCTCGATCACGTTCGGTGTCGTTAAATCATTGATATTTTTAGCTCTTGCGTATTGGGGGCGGTGTTTGGCATGGTGGGGGCGGTTCTCGTCGATCGGAGGCGTTACCGCCACCAATCGCCGACGCCATACCGACCCCAATTTCTCGCGAGCGTTCGTCATGCCCAGCCTGACCGATGGAGCTATTCGCCAAGCCATCAAGCGGGTGGAGAAATCCAGAAAGCAGGAGAGCCTGGCCGATGGCGAGGGTCGCGGCACCGGCCGGCTGGTCCTCGTGCTCAAGGCGATGCCCAAGCGGGTGACGGCCGAGTGGATGGCCCAGCAATGGCGGAACGGGAATCGAAGGAAGGCCAAACTCGGGAACTACCCGTCAATGCCGCTTAGCCAGGCGCGCGAGGTGTTCAAGCGTGACTATGCCGACCTGATTCAAAAGGGGCGCAGCATCAAGATCGCCACGGATACGCGGCCAGGCACGGTCGCCGATCTGTTCGAGGCCTATGTCCAGAACCTCAAGGGTAATGACAAATCCTCATGGAAGGAGACCGAGAAAGGATTGAACAAGATCGCCGACACGCTCGGACGCAATCGCCTGGCCCGTGAGATCGAGCCCGAGGAGGTCATCGAAGTCATCCGCCCCATCTACGAACGGGGTGCTCGGGCGATGGCGGACCATGTCCGCAGCTACATCCGCGCCGCCTATAGCTGGGGCATGAAGTCGGAGCACGACTACCGCAACGCCTCCCCTCGCCGCTTCCGGCTCATCTACAATCCAGCCGCAGGCATCCCGACCGAACCGAAGACTGTCGGGACGCGCTGGCTGGACGAAGACGAGTTCGTGCGTCTCTATCGTTGGCTCGAATGTCCGGACACCCCGGTGCACCCGCCCTACACCCGGGCCGTGCGCATCCTGATGCTGACAGGTCAACGGGTGGAGGAGATCGCCCGGCTGCATGTCGATCAGTGGGACGCCGCCGAGCGCATCATCGATTGGTCGAAGACCAAGAACAACCAACCGCACGCCATCCCGGTGCCTGCACTGGCGGCCGATCTGATCGAGTTCGATCAAGCCAAATAACCATGGATGGTTCTTCCCATCCGCCATGGATGCGTCGAAACACGTCAGCGCGGGCACGCTCTACAGCTTCATGTGGCGACAGCGCGAGCGCAGCGTCATCCCTGTCGTCACCAATCGGGACCTGCGCCGCACCTGGAAGACGCTGGCTGGCAAGGCTGGAGTTCCGAAGGAGATCAGAGACCGCCTGCAGAACCACGCACTCCAGGACGTCAGCTCCAAGAGCTACGACCGCTGGAACTACATGCCGGAGAAGCGCGCCGGGATGGAAAGATGGAATGCGTTCGTTACCGCCATCCTCGAGAGCAAAAATCGATCAGCGGCGTGACGGTTCGATTTGTGCGCCAAAGTTGATGAATTTTTCGCAGCCGCCGGCCGGATATGGTTGGGCAGTCGGTTCCCGGCGGCCATCAGGAGGCAACTGCGCGGATCAATTCTCTATGTTTCAGACGTTGGCGAAAAATCGCGGGCCATGACCATCCCTCCCAACTAGTGTCGAAACAAAATTATCTGTGTCTGACCAGTCGTCAAATTAATTTCGAAACGCTACTATAATCTTCCGAGAGGCAATGATGTCAGGACGCGAAACGGCGGAACTCCTGTTGCTGATGGGGCGGCTTGTGCAAGCCGAGGGCTATCGCGGCGAACTGAGCCCCGCCCAATGGATGGCGCTCCGTTTCTTCGCCCGAGCCAACCAGTTCTCGCGCAACCCATCGGCATTCGCGGAATTTCGAGCGACGACCCGCGGCACTGCATCACAAGCCATCAAGGCGCTTGAGGTGGGTGGCTACTTGGTCCGACAGCGATCCGAGGCGGACGGGCGAAGCGTTGCTCTCGATTGACGGACAAAGGCAAAGAAGCGATTGCGCGCGATCCGTTCGAAGCTCTGGTGCGCGCCGTGGACTCGCTCGATCCGCAAGAGCAAACCGCGATGCACCGCGCCCTGCGTCGCGTGCTGACCACGGTAGGGGCGAGTAGGGAACATCGGCACTTCGGTGTGTGCCAGGACTGCGAGTACCTCGATGGAGAAGCCTACCGCTGCCCAACGCGCGCGACCCGGTCGGCTCTCGAATGCCTGCTGTTCGGCGTTGCGATCGAGCCGGAGGACGCTGGTCTCCTCTGTGTCCATTTTTCGGCGAAAGAGCGAGCGCCGCGAGGACGGGCGCCGTGAATGAGTGCACCACTGCGGTCTGCTGAAGGGACGCTCAATTGACCTACATCGTCAACGAGAGCTGCATTCGCTGCAAGATTATGGACTGCGTCGAAGTGTGCCCTGTGGACTGCTTCTACGAAGGCGAGAACATGCTCGTCATCCACCCGGACGAATGCATTGACTGCGGCGTGTGCGAACCGGAATGCCCGGTCGACGCGATCAAGCCGGACACCGATTCGGGGCTTGAGAAATGGCTGTTGCTGAATGCCGAATACGCGAAAATCTGGCCAAACATTACGGCTAAGAAAGCGCCTCCGTCCAACTCCAAGGATTGGGAGGGGAAGCCGGACAAACTCCAATACTTCTCACCAAATCCCGGCGCGGGTGATTGACGCGGACACGGCCACCACCGGCCCGACCGGGTCCGGCCTATCTGATACGATCGGGGCGGCTTAAACGGCTGTGACCGCGGTCCCTTCTGGACGCATGCACTATGCGAGGATTTCCTGGCTGATTTCGAGACCATCCGCGACGATTTCGCCTCCCTCGACGATTGGGAGGATCGCTATCGCTATGTCATCGAACTCGGTCATACCCTCGAGCCGCTTGGCGAGGCGGCCCACAATGCAAGCAACAAGGTGCGGGGCTGCGTCAGTCAGGTATGGTTGGAACTCGAGATGAGAACGAGCGCCGACGGTCAAGTGATCCTGCATTATCGCGGCGACAGCGACTCGCACCTCGTTCGCGGGTTGATCGCGATCTCGATCGCGCTTTTCTCTGATCGGGCGCCAAAGCAGATTCTCGTCATCGACGCCTTGGGCGCCTTTCGCGCGCTCGGTCTGGAGCAGCATCTCACGCCGCAGCGCTCGAACGGCGTGCGCGCCATGATCGAGCGCATGCGCGCGGACGCCGCCGCGGCTTAAGCTTGGGCTCCATTCGAGTATCTGATCGGACCGAGACAGTCGACACGGCCAAAGATCGCGGCGACTTGGAAATTGCTTCGCCTCGCTCCGTGGCTTCAGCGCGCTTGGCGCTCGTCCCCTCGGTGAACACCAGCCCGCCCTCGCAGCGGTGCCGGCGCTCGTCGAGCAAGCGCGCGCTGACGCCGCCCAGTCAGCTAGTTCTACTGAGTCACCAAGCGATCATCGGTCGGCGGCACGTT
This sequence comes from uncultured Alphaproteobacteria bacterium, assembly GCA_963721905.1. Classification (GTDB taxonomy): domain Bacteria; phylum Pseudomonadota; class Alphaproteobacteria; order Rhizobiales; family Beijerinckiaceae; genus Roseiarcus. The sequence continues at coordinate 3,536 of CAVRMF010000021.1, read as the reverse complement.
TCAATAGTGACTGGCGACGAACAGATCGCCGCTAGAGCGGAATCCGTTCAGGTTGTGTCATATCCGCAGGCCTTAAAGTAGTTTTGGCATTCGCGGGGTTTGAAGAGATCGGCGCAACTTTCGAGGATGGCGACGAGGCCGGCGACGGTGCGCTCAGCGAGTTTTCGCAGGAGGGATTTGAGCTTCGAATAGGCCTTCTCGATGGGGTTGAAGTCGGGGCTGTAGGGCGGCAGATATCGGACCGTGCAGTTCTTTTTCGCCAGAATTTCAGCCACCCGTGGGCTTTTGTGGACGTTGAGATTGTCCAGGACGACGATGTCGCCCTCTTCCAATGTCGGCAGAAGATGGTGTTCGAGCCAGGCTTCGAAGGTCTCGGCGTTCAGGGCGCGATCATAGGCCTTGGGCGCGACGACGCCCCTCAGACGCAGGCCGCAGACAAAGGTGATCGCTTTGTAATGGCCGTGAGGGACGCCGCAGCGCAGACGCCGACCACGCCGACGGCGGCCGTAGCGGCGCGCCATGTTCGTCGCCGCCCCGGTCTCGTCGACGAACACCAGTTTCAGCGGATCAAGGTCGAGTTGGCCGGCAAACCATTCCCGTCGCCGTTGCAGGACGTCCGGGCGATCCTGCTCGCTTGCGTGCGCAGACTTTTTTTGAGCGTGATGTCGTGCCGATCGAAGAAACGCCAAATCATCGATGGCGAAACCTGTTCGCCGCGGACGCGCTTCAGACGATCGCAGATCTCGGCCAGCGTCAGGTCCGGTTCACGCCAGATAAGGCCGAGAAGGTAATCGGCATGCGCCTCCACGCGTCCCGAGCGTTGGTCGCCGCCCATAGGTAGGGGAGCATAGTCGCCCCTCTCGCGCAGCGACGCCATCCAACGGATCGCGCTGGCAAAACTCACGCCAAACCGCCGCGCCGCCGCGCGACAGCTCATTCCGTCCTCAGTTACCGCCGAAATCACCCTCTTGCGTAAATCCAAAGACAACGGACCCATCCCGCGCCGCCTCCAATCAGCGCAAATCATCGATCAGATTTCCGTCGATTCGGGAATCCCCTTCCGATTCAACTCGGGCGGAAACCGCTCTAAAGTTGACATGCATGCCGAGGTACTGTCGGCCCTTCGTCAGCGACTGGAGTTCGTTTTCCATTGCGTCGGTGAGCGCAGACGGGCGGACGATGCCCTGAGAATCGGCTGCGCCGGTTAGCGCGCCGAGAAAGGCCTGCGCGGCCGCGCCGGCAAAATGGCTGCTCCCTAATGCGCCGCCATTTCAGCATAGGTCCGGTTGACTTGGGGATCGTAAAGGCAGGCCTTGATGACGGCGGTCTTCGTATTGTCCGGCACAAGCAATTGCGGGACGCCGCCGTCGACGCGCGAACGGTTGGGAGGCGTTCCCGATCGCCTTCGGAGCACCGGACATGACGCTCACTTGCACCTCCATGCCGAGATGGTCGGACGGAAATCCGATAAAGGTACCGTGAAGCGGGATCGCATGGCGAGGATCTGGGACAACTGCGACGATGACAAGGTCGACGTTGCCGACGCCGCCGCAAGCGCGCGGAAGAAGCGCTGCGCCGAAGCGAGGCCTACTTGGCGGAAGCGGAGTCGCTGAGCAAGAGCGGCAGTTGGGCTTGGAAAACCGCCACGAGAGAGATCACCTATGGTCGCAGGGGCGATACCGCCTTTTCGGCTTCGATCCGGCAGCGGGCGTGCCGACGTTGGAGGCGGTTCTAGAGCGGATGCATCCCGAAGATCGAACCCGCTGGCTCGAACGGACGATGAGCGTCGTTCGTGGAGAGGAAGCAGAATTGGACTTCCGAATCGTTCTTCCGAACAGCGAGATCAAGCACGTTCACGGAGTGGGTCATCCGGTTTCAGCTCATCCGGTGAGGTCGTTGAAATCATCGGGGCGGCCGTCGATGTGACCGAGCGCAAGCAGGCCGAAGCCGCGCTACGGGAGAGCGAAGAGCAGTGGAAGGCGGTCTTCGAGAATAACCCGACCATGTATTTCATGGTGGATTCCGCCGATACGATCCTGTCCGTCAACCCCTTCGGCGCTGAGCAGCTCGGATACACCCCGGAGGAATTGGTTGGCCGTCACGCGGAGATCCTGATTCACGACTCGGACCGAGAGGGGGCCCTGAGAAACAAAGCCGTCTGCCTGCAAGGCCTGGGGCAGACCATGAGCTGGGAGCTGCGCAAGGTCCACAAAAGCGGCGAGGTTCTTTGGGTTCGCGAGACGGCGCGCGGGCTGTTGTTCAAAAGGCAGCCCCGTGGTTCTGATCGTTTCCGAGGACATCACAGAGGCGAAGCAGGCCGAATACACCATCGGGCAAGTCTTTGAGAGTTCCCCTGATGGGATCTCCATTGTCGGAGAGATTACCGCTATCGGCGCGTGAATCGATTCTACGAGCGGACTTGGAATAGGCCGGCCGATCGAATCGTGGGCAGGCACGTCGCCGAGCTGCTCGGGGGCGTCGTTTTTGAGCAGACGGTCAAACCCTATTTGGACCGAAGGAGAGGAGGTAAGCTACGCCCAATGGTTCGCCAGCCCTGTCGGACGACGCTATCGGGCGATCACGTATTCGCCGCTCCGGCCCCGCACCGAGCGGGTGGAAGCCGCGCTGGTAATAATCCGCGACCTCACCGATCATCTGCAGGCTTCTGAAGCCTTGCGAGAGGCGCAGACTCAGCTCGCGCACGCCAATCGCCTCGAAACCATGGGGCAGCTCACCGCGTCGATCGCACACGAAGTAACCAGCCGATCGCCGCTGCGGTCACCAATGCTTAGGCGGCGTTGCGCTTTCTCAGCGCTCGTCCGCCGGACCTGGACGAGGTCCGGGATGCGCTCGGCTGCATCGTCAGGGACGGCGACCGAGCAGGCGCCGTACTGGGTCGGATTCGTAATCTCATCAAGAAGGCTCCGCCAGTCGACGAGCGCGTGGACATCAATGCGGCGATCCGTGAAGTGATCGAGCTTACCCGCAGCGAGGCGATCAAGCACGGCGTCCGGGTGCAGACGGAACTCGCCGCGGGCCTGCCGGTGATTCAAGGAGACAGGGTCGGACTGCAACAGGTGATCCTCAACCTGATCCTCAACGCCCTCGAGGCCATGAGCGGGACGAGCGAAGGGGCGCGGGAACTGCAGATCGGCGCCGAGACAACCGAGTCGGGCGACGTGCTGGTGGCCGTGCGCGATTCGGGCCCGGGACTGGTGCCGGCTACTCTCGAGAATCTCTTCAAGGCCTTCCACACGACCAAACCGAACGGCTTGGGGCTCGGGCTGTCGATCTGCCGCTCGATCATCGAAGAGCACGACGGACGCTTGTGGACGAGCCCCAACGCACCGCGCAACGCCGTCTTTCAATTTACCTTGCCGTCCAATTTGCCTATTGCACCGCCTCCTTGAATTCGGCGTCCGACAAGGAATGCTATTGGCGCATTCCTTCCGTACTGGGACCGACCAGGGACAGCAGCAAGGGATCGATGTGACCCGTTCGCCAAGGCCGTCGCGAATGTCCGCAATTTGCGCATT
>CAVRMF010000020.1:0-278851 GCA_963721905.1 uncultured Alphaproteobacteria bacterium | reverse complement strand
CAATGAGGTAAGCGACGCCGACCTTCTAAGCATGATCGTCGGGAGAACGCTGGGGTCGACCTTCCCGCAGAAGTCTCAAAACGTCTCGAAGGACATCAACTTTGCAGTCGAGTTGTTTAGCGGCAAGAGATTCACGGATGTGAGCTTTGAAGTGCCGCGGGCCCAGATCGTGGAGTCGCCGGTGTGGCGGGCAACGGCCAATCCGAGTTGATGCGCGCGCTGGCGGGCCTCCAACAATCCAAGGGCGCGATTCAACTCAATGGCCGCGCGCTCGATCACGGCGAGCTTTTGCGCGAAGCGGCATTCATGCCTTCGGATCGGCACACCGAAGGTTTGGCCGCAGGCCTGACGGTGCGCGAGAACGCGACCTTCGCCGCGCTGGACAGGTTTGCCGCGTTTGGACTGCTCAGCCGAAAGAGAGAAGTTGAACAGGTCGCGACGACGTTCAAGTCGCTGGCGGTCAAAACGGCGAGCCTGGAAGCTCCGATCCTGTCGCTTTCCGGCGGTAATCAACAAAAGGTCGTAATGGCCCGCGCCTTGCTGTCGGGGCCCAAACTTATCGTCGCCGACGAACCGACCCAAGGGGTCGATGTCGGCGCGCGCGCCGAGATCTATCGTATTTTGCGCGAAGTATCGAGCGCGGGGACGCCAGTTATCGTCAATTCTTCGGACGCGGCGGAGCTTGAAGGGCTGTGCGACCAGGTCATTGTCATGTCGCGGGGGCGCGTCGTCGCAAAACTGAGCGGCGACGAAGTGCTCGAGGCCACGATCGTCGCCGCCGCTGTCAACGCTGACACCCAGGTGGGCGACTCCGGCTTGCAAGACCGATTCGCTTCGAGGAGCAGCAAGTGGCGGCACTTCCTGCAATCGGACAATGCGCCCGCCGTTCCCTTGGCTCTTGTCACCTGTCTGCTCGGGCTCTACGTCTTCGGCCAAAACCCCAACTTTCTGTCGGCGTTCAATATCTCCAACATCCTCCTGTTGGCGACCGCGTTGGGCTTCATCGCGCTCGGGCAAACCGTCGCGCTTTTGATGGGTGGAATTGACTTGTCGGTTGGCCCGCTCGCGGGCTTTCTGGTCGTCGTCGGCTCGTTCTTCGTGAACGATGGCAAGTCTCCATCGGTAATCGCGGCGGGCTTCCTCCTGATGTTCGGCGGCGCGTTCATTGTCGGCGCGATCAACGGACTTCTCATAAGATTTGCGAATTTCACCGCAATTGCCGCGACGCTGGCGATGTATATCGGCCTTCAGGGGATGAGCTTTCTGTTGCGTGATGGCCCCGGCGGATACATCAACGCGGCTGTCGCTGACGTCATCAACAGGCTGTATGGGCCGATACCCCTGGCATTTCTGGTCTTGGTCGCTTTCGCCGTTGCGAGCGAATACGCGTTGCGGAGCTCGCGGCTTGGCTGGCAGCTTCGGGCGATAGGCTCCGATGAGGAATTGGCGCGGCGGATCGGCGTTCGGATCGATCGCACGTTCGTCGCCGGCTATATCGCTTCGTCGCTGTTTACGGCGTTTGGCGCCGTCATGCTGTTCGGCCAGATCGGGGTCGGCGATCCCAGGCAAGGCGCGAACTATACGCTGTCGAGCATCACTGCGGTCGTGCTTGGCGGAACGAGTTTGCGCGGCGGACGTGGAACGTTCATCGGCACAGTGCTCGGCGCGCTCCTACTGACGGAAGTTCTCAATGCCGCCACCTTTCTCGGTCTGTCTGAAACCTATCAATACGTGTTTCAAGGCATTCTCGTCCTGATCGCCGCCCTGATTTATTCGACGGTGCGTGGACGGGGCCCAGCTTGAAACGATGTGACGCAGATCGCGAGATCAGATGACGAAGCGCGGAGGTCGCAAGTTAGGACGCCGAGGGGGTTCCGAAGGCCGTGGCGTCAGACGAAATTAAAGTAGGGGCGAGGGAAATTTGGCTTCGAGCCTGACTGACAATCCAAAGATTGCCTTCGTTGGAACAGGCGCGCAAGGAGCCTCGATCGGCGCCGACTTCGCTTTGGCGGGATTCGACGTGACTTTTATCGAGCAGTGGCCCCCCCACGTCGAAGCCATCCGCGAGAAGGGCATTACGGTCAATCTGCCGGCGCGAACGATCAACGCCAGAGTGCCGGCGCTGCACTTCTGCCAGGTCGCCGAGATAAGGGAAAAATTCGACCTCATCTTTCTCGTCGTCAAGGCCTATGACACGAAGTGGGTGACCCAGATGGTTGAGCCCATTCTGGCGCGGGACGGATTTGTCATCGGTCTTCAGAATGGCATGACGCATTTGGATATTGCATCCGTGGTTGGCGCCGAGAGGACGATTGGCGCCGTCATCGAGATTGCTTCCAATATGTTCGTCCCAGGCATAACCAATCGGCAAAACGACCAGGAAGAGTCCTGGTTCGCGCTCGGGGCGGTGGATCCCGATCAGCAATATCGAATTGAAGATGTCGCCAAGCTTCTTCGATGTTCCGGCCGGGTCGAGGTGACGAACGACATCAAGTCGTGCAAGTGGATGAAACTCGTTGTCAACGCCGCCGAACTGATTCCGTCAGCCATTCTCAACTTGCCGCTCGGCGACGCCGCGCGCTTCCCCGGCTTTCTCGAAGTGATGCGACAGGCGGGCTACGAGGCGATGCAGGCGGCGTTGCTGGATGGGGCCTCGATCATTCCGATCATCGGCCTGCCGCCCGTCACGACCAACGATCCCGAACGCTACGTCGACCGGATTTTCGACGAAGTGCTGCAAACGTTTTCCAGGCCCGACACGCTTACGTGTTCCTTGCAGGATTGGCGCAAAGGGCGCCGCGCGGAGATCGACGAAGTCAACGGATACGCCGTCGACATTCTGCGCAAGCATGGTCACGAAGCCCGGATCAATCAGCGCGTCATCGAAATCGCGTTCGAAATCGAAAAGGGGACATTGGAGGCTGATCCGAAAAACGCGCCAGCACTTATCGAATGCCTCGCCGCTGCGCGCTCATAGGTGCGGCGCCGCCCACGGAAGCCCTCGGCGCCGCTACGTTCCCGGGATGTCGCAAATGCGCCAGTATAGTGTCCTTGTTGTCTCGTCGTCATCGCGGCCCTCATTGACTTGCGGGTCCACCGGTGCGCCGCGGCGTAAGTGTTTCGCAGCAGTCAGCTTTGCAGGATAGCGTCATGGCAGAACGAATATACGGTATGCATCATATCGGGATCACCGTACCTGATATCGAACAGGGTATTGCCTTCTTCGAGGCCGTCTTCGGTGCAGTGACGGTGTTCCGGACCGGTCCTTTCAATGTCGATGAGGCCTTCATGCAGCGCAAGCTCGGCGCGGCGCCACACACGCGGATTCGTGATCTCGTCTTCCTGCGGTGTGGCGATGGCCCGAGTGTTGAACTCTTCGAATATAGCGGCGAGGACAGCACCGCGCGTCCCAAACGCGTGTCCGAAGTCGGCGGCACGCATCTTTGCTTCGAGGTCGACGACGTTTTTGCATCCGCCGAGCGGCTGCGGGCCAAAGGCATCGAATTTCTGGACGGTCCCAACACTATCGAAGAGGGACCGCTCGCCGGCTTCAACTGGATCTATCTCAATACGCCCTGGGGACAGTCGCTGGAAATCGCGAGCTTTTCCTCGCTCGGATACGAAAAGGACACGCCGCAACGGCTGTGGCGGGCGAAGACATAATGGCGGCTGCGGCCGACGACCTGAAGCGCTTCGGCGTTTTCGGTTGGCGCTTGCGGCGCTCTCTCGCGCCCGACGCCCGCGCCGGCCGTCATCAGCCGTACGTCGTCGCCGCACATTCCCGTGCGTCGTCCGGTCATAGTAGGAACGCTTGGATCGTAGACTTGCCGTCGCTTCCGATCGAACCGAATGCTCAAGGCCGTTCCGCGATCTCCTCTGCGATCGCGAGACTTGCCGTCAGGCCGGGGAACTCGATGCCGAACAAATTGATGAGCCCGCAGACCCCGTGCTCATACTCGGTCTGAATTAGGAAATCGGTCGATGACCCGCCGGGTCGGGCAATCTTCGGGCGGATGCCCGCGTAGGCCGGCTGTAAGGCGCCGTCCGGAAGGCCAGGCCAATAGGTCCGAACCGCGGCGTAGAAGGAATTAGCCCGCTGGGGATCGACGTCGTAGCCGATCGTCTCGACCCACTCGACGTCCGGCCCGAACCGCGCCTGACCCGCCAGGTCGAGCGTGAGATGGATGCCGAGGCCTCCTGTCGCCGGCATCGGGTAAATCAAACGAGAGAAGGGCGTGCGCACGCTCAGCGAAAAGTAGTTACCCTTGGCAAGATGGAGCGGCGGAATTTTTTCGGCCGGCATGCCGTCGATCGCGCCGGCGATCGCTCGTCCGCCGAGCCCCGCGGCGTTGACAACCAGCGTGGCCGCGAGTCGCATCGGCTCGTCGCCGCCAGTCTCTATTTCCACGCCGCGACCGACGGCGCGGCCGCGGACGAATGGGGTCCCGAGCGCAACCATTGCGCCGTGTGCCTCCGCGTCGCCCCGCAACGCCAGCATAAGGGCGTGACTGTCGATGATTCCCGTCGACGGCGAAAGCAAGGCGCGCTCCACCTTGAGCGCCGGCTCGAGAGTGCGCACCTCCTCGCCTGTCAACCAGACGAGATCGTCGACTCTATTGGCCTTCGCCTGGGTTTCGAGGGCCGCAAGCTTTGCGACCTCGCTGTCGTCGGCTGCGACGACAAGCTTGCCGCAGCGCCTATGCGGCACGCCGTAGTCGCGGCAGAAGGCGTACAGCATTGCCTTGCCCTCGACGCAGAGCCGCGTCTTGAGGAGACCGGTCGGGTAGTAGATGCCAGCGTGGATGACCTCGCTGTTGCGCGAACTCGTCCCCGTGCCGATCGCGTTTTCAGCCTCGACGACGACCACCTCGCGCCCTGCGCGCGCAAGCGCCCTCGCGACCGCCAGACCCACAACCCCGGCGCCGATCACGAGACAGTCGATCGACTCCATGAGAACCTCCTGCGCGCGTGATGATGTCGGACGGCAAGCGCTGTGACGTCACGCATAGAGGGCACGACGCATGACCAGGTCACCGGCGTTTTGAGCCCATGCCTTGCCGGCGAGTTTTTGCGCGATCCCGGGATGCTATGGCTTGGCGAACAGCGCCTTGCTGTCCCAGCTGACGCATGGTCCCGGGGAACGTCGCCGCCGGTGCTGAGGGCCGCTGCCCTCCGCGCGGCTCCATCAATTAGACGAGCACCATGCCCCCGTCCGCCATGATGACTTGTCCGGTTATATAGTCGGAGTCCGCGGAGGCGAGAAAAGCCGCGATCCCGCCCAGATCCGAGGGCTTCGACGGAAAGCCCAGCAAGATGGTGGATGAGAACGACTCGATGAATTCGCCCTTCTTCTTGATAACGCCTTTGTCGAGCATGTCCTGTTCGAGGCCATCCCAAAGCGGCGTAACCACAACACCCGGCGCAAACGCGTTAACGGTGATTTGGTGTTTAGCAAATTCACGCGCGCCGGCCTGCGTGAGCGAGATTACCGAGGCCTTGCTCGCGCAATAGGGAGCAAATTCTGCATAGCCCTGTCGCCCTGCGATCGAGGCGGTGTTGATGATCTTGCCGCCGCCCCCCTGAGCCATCATCTGCCGGGCGGCTTCCTGCGTACCGACCAAGACGCCGAAGGCGTTCACGCGCATGATGCTGTTGAAGTTGTCTTCGTCGACGTCCATGAAAGGAAGCGGTCGGTTGAAGCCGGCGTTGTTGAACATGACGTCGAGCCGACCAAAATGCTCGACGGTTTTATGAACCGCGTCTCGCATTTGCTTCCGTTCCGCGACATCGAGCATCACGGCGATCGCTTGCCGGCCCTCCCGGACTAGGCTGTCGGCGACGGATTGCGCCTTTGCGCCGTTGATGTCCGCGATCACGAGCGAGGCGCCCTCCTCGGCCAGGCGGCGGGCGATCCCTTCGCCGAGCCCCTGAGCGCCGCCCGTGACAATCACGACTTTATCCTGAAGCCTAGCCATTGTGTTTTCCTCTCTTGTGTCGATCCGGTGCGGTCGTAAGACCCGCTCCGGCGATTCTCGTGATCATGAATTCAGCGCCCGTTTGCGCGTCAGGTCTGGAGCAGCGACAGCAAAAGACCGACGTTCGAAGGATCGGCCGTTAGCGCCCCGCTTTCGATCCTTGTAGCTATTTCAACCAGTTTCTCATCGACGGGCGCGCGGCCCGCGAGCCGGCGTTGTTCGCGCAGACGCCTCCGGGTCGATCTCCCAAAGCGAGAACGGTGCGGACGGCCTCCGCGCCAGACGCCGTATTCCGGGTATCGCTACCCCGTCGGCCCTACGAATCTTGGTCAAGGCCTATGACACCCTGATGGGCCAACTGATCAAACCCCCTGGCGCCTATGGAGGCGTCATTCGCCCCTGTGCCACCAATTGCGATCTGGCTTCCCATATCCGCGCTCCCTCCTTGTTTCCGTCGACAAGTCCGCCTGAAGCCTTGGTGGCGACGGCGTGTCGCTGGGTCATCAAATCCCGGGGTTTCATAGGCCCGCGATACGCGCGGCTTCCCGCGTGAGCACGAAGAAATCAAGATCTCCGCAACCATTCGCGAACGCCGCTTCGTACTGCTGGCGGACCTGTGCGACCAGCGGCATCGGACAATGGTCCTGCCGGGAAACCCCAGCGATTATGTCGAGATCTTTCATGATTTGCTTGACCGCGAATGCCGGGTCGTAGACGCCGCTCACGACCGTGTCGCGCTTGTATTGCAGCAGCGGCGAGGCCACAGCGCTTTGGCAGATCACGTCCATCATCTCAGCGTTGCCGAGCCCCCCTTTGCGGCCCATAGCCAAGGCTTCCGCCAGCAACGCAGACGTGCCGCTCACCAGGGAATTGAGCACGAGTTTCAAATAGCGAGCCTCTTCCGCCTGCCCCACGACGAATGTCTTGCGCGTGAACGCTGCGTAAAAGTCATTCAGGCGTTCGATCGCGCCGGCGGGACCGGAAATGACAGCCGTCAAACCGCCCTGAGCGGCCATCGCCGTCGAGCCCGATACGGGCGAACGAACGTAGCCCACGCCGATAGAGGACATCGCTTCGGCGACGCGTCGTGAGGCGTCCGGAGAGACCGTGCTGATCTCCACGAAAATCTGCGAGGCGTTTAGCGTCTCCATTAGGCCGCCTGCCTTGAAGACGATGTCCTGCAGCGCTGCGTCGTCACTGATGGCAGAAACGACGATTTGGGCACCGGCGACGACACCTCCAATATTGGAATCGCCTTGGAGTTTCGCGCGGTCGGCGCGCTCGCGCCCTTCGGGATTGCGTATCAGAGTTGTCAACTTAAACTGCTGCGCGGCTAGTCGCTCGCAGATGGGAAGCCCCATTTTGCCGAGGCCAATCCAGCCAATCCGGGGCTTGTCCGGTGTGGTCGCCGTGCTCATGTCGCTCCCTCCGCTTTGCCAATTTAGGACGCCGGCGAGGCACACCGGGCATTAGGTGACGTAAGAGATTCTGTGTCAGAGGCGTGAAGGGGTACTCCCTGCGGTCGACCAAGACCCAGCAAAGGAGCACCCCATGCCACAGCGCGCTGCGACGCTTGAGAGTTTACCGGTTGCCTTCGAGGTGGTGAAGGCCATGCAAGCGGATGGGCTGGATTGGGGGGAGGGCTATCGTCGGCTTGGCCGGCAAGCCTTGGCCGAGATCATCGAGACCGAGATGGCGGCGGCGGTCGATCGCCATCTGGAGGGCCTCGAGGCCGAGGACGCCGCCGATCGCCGTAACGGCTATTACCGACGGCGGCTGATGACCGAGCTCGGCGACATCGAGCTTTGCGTCCCGCGCACCCGCCGCTACTGCCCGACCGAAGTGGTGCGCGCCTACGCCCGCCGCTCGCCCGAGATCGACCGGACGATCCTGGCGGGTTTCGTGCTCGGTCTTTCCACCCGCAAGCTCGGCGAGGTCTTGCTGTGTCTGGTCGGCCGGCCGGTCAGCCCGACCACGGTGAGCCGAGTGGCGCAGAGTCTCGATAAGGCGGTCGCAGCCTTCCACGCCCGCCCCCTCGACGGGCGCTACAAGGCGCTGATGCTCGACGGCGTCGTGCTCGCCCGCAAGACCGGGGCCGGGGCGCTGCGCCGCCCGGTGCTGGTGGCTTTGGGCCTGCGCCACGACGGCAAGAAGGAGGTCATCGACTATCGTCTGGCGCGCGGCGAAAGCGCCGCCGAATGGGAGCGCTTTCTCGCCGACCTTTACCGGCGCGGCCTCACCGGCGAAGGCCTCGACATGATCTGCCTCGACGGCGGCTCAGGGCTCATCGCCGCCCTGCCCATGGTCTACGACAAGATCCCCGTCCAGCGCTGCTGGGCGCATAAGATCCGCAACGTCCTCAACAAGGTCAGAAAAGCCGACGAGAAGGCGGTCAAGGCCGATCTGCACGCGGTCATGAACGCCGACGCGGCGATGAAGGCGCGCTCGGCCGCCCGCCGCTTCGCCGAGCGCTGGGGCCAAGCCTACCCCGCCGCCGTCGCCTGTCTGCGCGACGATCTCGACGAACTTCTGAGCTGCTTTCGCTACAAGACTCTCGGCCAACGCAAGGCCGTGCGGACCACCAACGCCATCGAACGCCGCTTCCGCGAGGTCCGCCGCCGAACACGACCCATGGGCGTCTTCCAGGATCGAACCTCTATGGACCGCATCCTCTTCGCCGTCTTCACCCACGAAAACAAAATGCAGGGAATCCCAACCCTTCTCCCCCTGACACATAACCTTTGACGTCACCCGGGCATTAAGGGAGCTTGGCACATCGCGCGTTCGAAGCGAGTATGAAGATTCCCATTTTGAGAGGCTTTCGCGTCGGCGACGATTGTGTTCGTGTCGACAGCGCGCCAGTTGGGGGCTTCCGGTTTCTCGCCGACTGCGAGTTTCACCAACGCCTCCTGCGCCTCCCGCGGCAGATGACCGGGCGGCCGCCATCCGTTCGAGCTTGCGCAAATTGTCGAACAGCTTCGGCTAAGCGACGGAAGGAGGCGCTCCGGGGAGGCCCGGAGGCGGAGAAGCGAAGTCCGCCTGAGCGGCAAGGCACCCGCCGCGGGTCAGGCCGGCTTGAGCCGGAACAGCGACGACGAGGCACCGCTGGCTTCGGCGATTTCCGCTGCGGTTCCATCAGGCTCGAGCGCAGCATGCGCTCTTCAGGCAGCCGGAACATGGGTCCAGCTATTGTCACGACCCCGAGGCGTCGCCCCGACTGGGGGAACATACGACGGAAATATTGGTGTGGCGCGCCGGCATCGACAAAATCGAGGCGGCGGCGAGGGCTGTGGATATGCCGCTTCGCTTGGACAACGCAAACGCGTTGCCCACATACCCACAGCAGATGCAGAAGCAGCAAGAAGCGGCGTGATTCTTGAACGACAAAGCAGGCGAGATTACACCTTAAATCCAAACCTCCGTGCTCCCTACGATGCACGCCGAAACACAATCCCAGGTGTCGACTTACCCTCGAAAGTGGGACTTGAATCATTTTGCGGACAACGTGGCACTCAGATTGGGACTGGCGGGTTGGTCGGTCTCGATTTGGATGCCGACTGTAGAGGGGTCATCGTGGAATCTGTTCCAAATCCTACGCTAAGCGGTTTCGAGGAATTCGGCGCGCGGATTTCGTAGGGGCCGAAAGGCATTTCCGAGCGGCTCAGCCGGCCAGACGTAATCGCCGTTGAAGGCGATATGCTCCCATCCGAGCGGCGCGATATGGGCAAGAAGCTCATCCGGAATGATTTCGCCGCGCGAACGCAGTTCGTCGACGGCGCGGCCGAGATAGAGGGTGTTCCAGAGAATGATGGCGGCGACGACGAGATTGAGGCCCGAGGCGCGATAGCGCTGGTTTTCGAACGTGCGATCACGGATTTCGCCGAGGCGATGAAAGAACACGGCTCGCGCGAGCGCATTGCGCGCCTCGCCCTTGTTGAGCCCGGCGTTGGTTCGCCGGCGCAACGCGGGATCGCTGATCCAGTCGAGTGTGAACAGAGTGCGGTCCATGCGACCGATTTCGCGTAGCGCCTTGGCGAGCGCGTTCTGTCGCGGATAGGCGGCGAGGCGGCGCAGGATCGCCGAAGGAGTTACGGTCCCGGCCTTGATCGAGGCCGCCAGGCGCAGGATTTCATCCCAATTGTCAGCGATGACGCGCAGGTCGATCATGCCCCCGATTACGGGATCGAGCGCTTTGTGAGCGCCGCGTGCGCCGACGACATAGAGCCTGCGGTCGGCGAGATCGCGAATGCGCGGCGCGAAGCGGAATCCCAGCAGGTGGCAGAGGCCGAATACGTGATCGATCGCGCCGGCGGTGTCGGTGTAGTGCTCGCGGATTTCGATCGAGCTTTCGTGGTGCATCAATCCGTCGAGAACGTGCGCGGCTTCGCTGGCGTTCGCGGCGATGACCTTGGAATAGAACGGCGCATAGCGATCGGAAACGTGAGTGTAGAACTTCACGCCCGGTTCCGAACCGTACTTGGCGTTGTAGTCGGCGCGGGCCTCGCCATGTCCGCCGGCGCGGAAAAACTGGCCGTCGGACGACGACGTGTCGCCGTCGCCCCATATCCTGGTGAAGGGCTGGGTGTGAATGGCGTCGACGAGACAGGCGAGCGCGGCCTGATAGGTCTCGTCGCGCACATGCCATTCGGCGACCCACAACAGCCGGGAATGGCTGAGCGCCCCGGAACTGCGGGCCATGCGCGTCAAGCCGAGATTGGTGGCGTCGGCGAGTACGGCGGTCATCAAGGCTCGCGCATCATCCGACGGCGCGCCCGTGCGCAGATGCGCGAAACGGTCGGCGAACCCTGTCCAGGCATGGGCTTCCGCAAGAAGCTCGGTGACGCGCAGACGCGGCAACATGGCGTAGAGCCGGCGAATGACCGTGTCGGCCTCCTCGTTCTCCGACTTGCGAATAGGACTGATCGACAGGCCTTCCTCGGTGAGCGAGGCCTCGGGCAATTCCCCGGCAGCGGCGAGAGCGTCGACCTCGCGAAGGCGGGTTTCCAAACGCTTTGTCTTTTCGTCGCGCCAATCCTCGAAACGATCGGCGACGGCGAGGCCCAATTCGCCGGCTTTCCGGCGGTTCTCGAAAGCGTCGCGAGGCAATAGAAAGTCGTCGAAAGCGCGAAACGCGCGGCTGCCCTCGACCCAAACGTCGCCCGATTGCAGCCGTTCGCGCAACGCAATCATGACCGCGACTTCGTAGGCTCTGCGATCAATCCCGGCGTCGGTTTTGACGACCTTGCGCCATACCGGTCTCAGGAAAGATGTCGGTGGATGCGGCGGGAGTTTCTTCACGCCGCTCGCATGAAGGTTCCGCACCACGTCGAGCGCCGCAAGCAGCGGATCGTTGTCTTTCCATGATCGGAAAGAGAAAGCGCCGAGGATGAGCGGCGACATGCGCCGCACGCTCATGTAGCGCTCGATGACCTCGCCGAGATTGTCCGGTCGCGTCTCTGCGACGGCCGCTTCGGCTTCGGAAACCAAGGTTTTCAGGCGTTCCCAGCCGAGCGCCCGCTCGACGGCGGCAACCTGGTCTTCGTTCTTCGCCTTGGCTGCGAGCATGGCCTTGGCCATGCCGAGCAAGGCTCGCGTCGGCGTTGTCACATTGCCGATCGAAGAGCGCGAGAGATCTACGCCTTACGGATCTTTAAGCCGCCGCGATGGCCTCACGCCACGTGCTCATCGCCGCGGCGCGTAGCACGCGGTGTGATTTAGCTGACGTGAGATGGCGTTGGACGTTGAAAGTGTTGTAGGCGGCGGCGTGGGTTGAGAGGAACCTCTGGGCTGAGCCCGCGCTCTTGAAGCGTTGCATCTTGCGCTCCCGCCGTCGGGTCGGCTGATGCGAATTCTCGGCGCGATTGTTCTTCCATCGCCCGCGATCATGCAGGTGGTCGATGCCGAGGTCGAGGGTCGCTGCGCCGTAGGACCGCAAATCATCCGTCACCATTCGCTCGGGAACGACGGCGTATTTCCTTAGAAGCTTGCGCATCAGTTTCAACGCGGCGCGCTTGTTGCGCTTGGACTGGACCAGCACATCCAGAACCTCGCCCTCGGCGTCGACGGCCCGCCACAGGTAAAGCATCCGCCCATCGATTTTCAGATAAACCTCGTCAAGGTGCCAGATCGAATGCGGTCTGGGACGGCGCTTGCGCAATTTCGCCGCAACGATCGGTCCGAAATGATTCACCCAGCGTCGGACTGTTTCGTACGAAATTGTAATTCCGCGCTCGGCGAGCAAATCCTCGACGTCACGAAAGCTGAGGGTGAACCGGAGATAGAGCCAGATCGCCTGGTGAATGATCTCCGGAGGGAACCGATATCCGGAGTAGCTGATTTTCGTCATGCTCTTCGGCTACCAAGCCGCCCACGCCGTGACAACGCCAGCCAGACCGTCACCCTCGAGGAAGGGCGGGCCTATGTTTTCGTGGCCGTCGAACACGCGAACTCAGAAATCATCGGCATTCACGCCGCGCGTTCAGCCAATCGCTTTGAGGCGCTGGAGCCGGTCCGGCAGGGGGTGCATCGGTGCTTCGGCTCCATCGCGCCCGGCGTGGCGCGTGGGCTCAAGCTGCGTCACGATCATGGCTCCAATTACATGTCCGGCGATTTCCAGGACGAGATCAAATGTCTGGGCATCGAAGCTTCGCCGTCCTTCGTGCGCGAACCCGAGGGCAATGGCGTCGCCGAGCGCTTCATCCGAACCTTGAAGGAGAACTTGCTCTGGGTGCGGACGTTCAAAACCATCGAGGAACTGCGCGCCGAGCTCGTCGCATTCGCCAGGCGCTATAATGAAACTTGGCTCGTCGCGCGGCATGGATACAAAACCCCCGCGAGGGTCAGAGAGGAGCAAACCATGCCACGAATTGCGATTGACCCGACGCTCGCAGCCACCTTACCCTTGGCCGCCTGAGCACGCGCAGCCGGGTGTCTCAAAACCGTGCCGCACTACAATACGGATATGGCCCGTACATGATGATGGATTGGAGCGGATGGGGCTACGGGATGATCTTCGGCCCGTTGTTCATGATTCTCGTTCTCGCAATCGCGATCATCGCAGCGGTGGCCGTCGTACGCGGGGTCAGCGGACCCGTTTACCCTGCTCATCCGCCCCAGCCACAGCCGATACGCACGCCGCTCGACATTCTGAAGGAGCGATATGCGCGCGGTGAAATCGACAAGGAAGAGTTCGAAGAGCGGCGGCGCGTTCTCGGCGAGTGAAATGGCTCCGCGCGCCCGACGGGATGTCGATGAAGCTTCTAATGATCCTGAGCGACCCGCCCTACGGAACCGAGCGCTGCTACAACGCCCTCCGGCTCGCTCAGGCGGTGGCGAAGAAAGACGCGGAAGCGCGCATCATCGTCTTCCTAGTGGCGCACGCCGTGCTATCCGCCAAGGCCGGACAGAAGACGCCCGAGGGCTCTACAGCACGGAACGGATGCTGAAGCGCGTCTTGGCCGCCGGCGGCCAAGTTCTGCTGTGTGGCACCTGCATGGACGCGCGCGGTATTGTCGAAGCAGAGCTGATGCAGGGCGCACGCCACAGCACGATGGACGAACTCGCGGCCGAAACGATTGCCGCTGACAAGGAGCTTGTTTTCTGAAGCGCCGGCCCCTGTCGCCTTTGCGGCGCCGCCATCCTAGCGCATTCGCGACCAAACCCGCGATCGCCGAAGTCGTATTTAAGAGGGTAACTTCGTGATCGGCGCGGCGACTAATTCTCCGCCATCCGGCCTTCAGTTGGGTCTTCGGGAGAACTGGCGCCAGTTCTCGCTTTTGATCCTCATCAACGCCTTCGTCGGCGGCATGGTCGGGTTGGAACGCACGGTCGTGCCACTGATCGGGTCGGAGGAGTTTAAGATCGCTTCGACCACGATCGTCGTCTCGTTCATCGTCAGCTTCGGCGTGGTCAAGGCGCTCGCCAATCTGGTGTCGGGCATTTCGCTGACGTCTATGGCCGCAAGGCGATGCTGGTCATCGGCTGGCTGGTCGGGCTTCCCGTCCCGTTCATGATCGGCTGGGGGCCGAGCTGGGGCTGGATCGTGGCCGCCAACGCGCTCCTCGGTGTCAACCAGGGTTTCGCCTGGTCGATGACGGTGATCATGAAGGTCGACCTCGTCGGTCCGAAGTCGCGCGGCCTTGCTGTCGGCTTGAATGAATTCGCCGGCTACCTGTCCGTGGGCCTGACCGCCTTCCTCACGGGCTATATCGCACAGCGCTATGGCCTGCGCCCGGCGCCGTTCTACCTCGGCATCGGCTACGCCGTTCTTGGTCTCCTGTTGTCGGTTTCTCTCATCGCCGACACGCGCCATCACGTCCGCCTCGAACTCTCGCGTCACGCAACCGCCACGGAGCAGGCTCGGTTCTGGGAGATCTTTCGCCGCACGTCGTTCGGCGACCGCAATCTCTTCGCGGCGTCACAAGCCGGACTCGTCAACAACCTCAACGACGGGATGAGCTGGGGCATCTTGCCCTTGTTCTTCACGGCCTACGGACTGAGCGTCGAGCGGATCGGCATTCGCGTCGGCGCTCATCGTCGCCGGATCGACGTCCGCCGCATGGGCGGGCGCAAGACTCATGCTAGCGGCGAAGCCGATCGCCGCGACAGCAGCCAGCCAACCCTGCCGATTTGACCGCAATCCAATCACTGTTGTCCCCGCCGCCCATGCGGATGACCAAACGACAAGACGATAACGCCATTCCCCGCGCCAACGCAAGCACTTCGCGCCCATCGCTCGGGCTAAAGCCGAGGGGCGCTATCGGCGCGAGCGCGGCTCCGGCCTGACGCCTTCGCTCATGTCAGCGACAACAGGATCAATCGTCGTCATCCAGATGCTTCATGAACTTGGCGAGATCGTCTCCCTTGAGGGCGCTCTCTGCGATCTTGTTCCAGACCGCCTTGGCGTCGTGACGAGAGATCTGGTCATTGGCGGGTCGCAGGGGAAAAACCAGGTCGTAGGGGTTGGTGATATTCCGGGTGGTCGATGTCCAGGCGAAGACCGTGAACGTCTTCAGATTGGGATCCACTGCGGCGGGGGCCTGCGCAATGGTGTTGTCTTTCGAGGATTTCTTGCTGCCGGCGCGAATAGCGGCGAGAACCTGATCGATCCGGTCCTTGTCGCCTTGCAGGCTCACCTTCACCGTTCCGTCCGGGTTGTTCCGGGCGGAGCCGGCGAGATTAAGCATGATCGCCTCCTTCTGGATCATGGCCCGGAAGCCGACCTTCTGGATCGCCTCGCCGGTGACGGTGGCGGTAATGGCTTCCTCCTGAGCGCCGGCGGCGCCCGCGGTCATGAAGGCGATTCCGCTTGCGAGAACCGCGGCAAGCAGCAGGGCGACATGATATCCGGCCGTCCTCATACCGCTCTCCTTCCGTTCGGGTTGGCGTCACTGATCGCGCGCCATTGGGTCGTCCGGCTTGACTATGCCTCAGTCCTTCAGATTTGTCCCCGCCAAGCACTCGTCTGAAACCCGACAATTTCTTGCCAGCCAGACCAATCCGTGGTCTCGTCTTTTCGGCCCCCGCGGCGATCCGGGCGCTGCGCAAGGGATCGAGAAAAGAATATCCGCCGCAGGCCGCGCAAGCCTTTGAAAAGGCTCGAAACGCCGGAGGAAATGCAAGGAAATACAAGGGTTTTCGAAGCGATTTTTTCGCCCGGGACCTGCGCAAAGCCGGCGCGTTAACCATCCTCGGCAGGACTTGGAATCGGCGCGGGGACCGCGGCCGGCGCAATCGCTTCACTCCGCTGGGGGAATGGGCGCCGGCGCCTCCTCGATGCGTCCGCGCAGAACGGCGCGATCGCCCCTTCGCCTCGACCAGATCAAAGCGAGGCCCCTATCGAGCGCGCGTTCCGTCGCCCTGGTGAAGTCGTCCTTCAGCGCGAGCGCGTGCTTTTCGAGCAGGTTCCACGAAATCGCGCCGATCCCGCAGGAGACGGTGGCGGACGAGGCCATCATCGCCAGGAGCGACATGCCGGGAAAGGCGAGAGCCAGCGTTTGCTGCACCGGAAAGGCGTAGATATACACCCCGTACGAAAGGTCGCCCCAGTTGTTGAAGGCGCGGATGGGCCCGCGCGGCAGATAGACGAGGTGCAGCACGAGCAGCGGCAACGTGCAGGCGTAGACGACGAAGAAGACGCTCTTGTCGAACGAGGCTGAGACGAGGGCCACAAGGATCGCCAGCATCAGCGCAGCGCTCATCGGGACTTTTGCGCGCCACATGAAAAGCGACGAGCCGTAGAGATACATGAAGACGCGGATATTGGCGCCGTTGAGCGCGCCGCCGCCGAGGCGCCCGTAGAGAATGATCCCGAGGAAAATCAGCGCCGCCAGCGGCGAGAGGATCGAAAGCGCGCGCAGGCGCAAGCCCGGCACGACGGCGAAGACGACCCAGCCCGCCGCGAGATAGAGATACATCCGCACCTCAATCGGCATGGTCCAGAGCGAACCATTGAATTCGTTCTTGAGGGGGACCGTCTCGAACACCCCGGGCAGCGAATAGCGGATGCCGCCGATGAGGGTGGCGCATTTGCGGAAATAGTCCCAGGTCTGAGCCGAGGCGTAATACTCGGCGCGCGGCAGCGAGGTCAGGGCGGGCGCGAGGACGAAGACCGTCAGGATCAGCATGACCCAGAGGGCGGGATAGACCCGCAGCACCCGCGCCCAGAGATAGCCGATCAGGTCCTGGCGGCTGAGGAGGCTCGCGGTGACCAGAAAACCGCTGGTCACGAACAGCATGTCGAGGCCCATCTCGCCGAGGGAGAAGCCGATCCGCTGGTAGAAGAACTCCCGCTCCGGCGGCAATCCAAGGGCGGAGACGCTGTGGGCGAACAGCACCGTCATCGCCGCCGAGAAGCGCAGCAAGGTGAAATTGTTGTCCCGGCCGACGGCGTAATCGGATAGTCGTCGCACCGCGCGCTCCTTCACAGACCGCGGACGCAGGCGATCGATGGCGGGGGACTGAGGGTCATTCGGCCGCCCTGACCGGCCGCTCCGGCTGGGCCAAGCGCTGCGCCTTGAGGAGATCCGCGACCATGAACGCCATTTCGATCGACTGCTCCGCGTTGAGCCTCGGATCGCAATAGGTGTGATAGCGGTCGCGGAGATCCATCTCGGAGATCGCGCGCGCCCCGCCGGTGCACTCGGTCACGTTCTTGCCGGTCATTTCCAGGTGCACGCCGCCGGCGTGCACGCCCTCGGCGCGGCAGACGGCGAAGAAGCTCCTGACCTCCTGGGCGATGCGCTCCGTCGGCCGGGTCTTGTAGCCGTTCGAGGTCTTGACCGTGTTGCCGTGCATGGGGTCACAGACCCAGAGCAATGTGCGGCCCTCGCGCCGCGCGGCGCGAAGCAGCGGCGGCAAGGCGGCCTCGATCCTGTCAGCGCCGAAGCGGCAGATCAGCGACAGGCGTCCGGGCTCCTTCTCGGGATCGAGAATCTCGATCAGCCGCAAGAGATCGTCGGGCGTGAGCGTCCGGCCGCATTTGAGGCCGATCGGGTTCTTCACCCCGCGGCAGTACTCGACATGCGCGCCGCCGATCTGGCGGGTGCGGTCGCCGATCCAGACCAAGTGGCCCGAGGTCGCGTAATAGTCGCCCGAGGTCGAATCGAGCCGCGTCATCGCCTGTTCGTAGCCGAGCAGCAGCGCCTCGTGCGAAGTGTAGAAGTCGGTCGCGCGCAGTTCGGGATGCGCCTCGGCGTCGAGCCCGATGGCGCGCATGAAGCCGAGCGTCTCGGTGATGCGGTCGGCGACGCCCTGATACCGTTCGGACTGGGGGCTGTCCTTGACGAAGCCGAGCATCCAGCGGTGGGCGTTCTCGAGATTGGCGTAGCCGCCGGTGGCGAAGGCGCGCAGCAGGTTCAGCGTCGCCGCCGACTGGCGGTAGGCTTCGAGCTGGCGGCGCGGGTCGGGCTCGCGCGCTTGGGGAGTGAATTCGATGTCGTTGACGATGTCGCCGCGATAAGCGGGCAGCGAGACGCCGTCGATCGTCTCGAAATCCAACGAGCGGGGCTTGGCGAACTGGCCCGCGACCCGGCCGACCTTGACGATCGGGGACGCGGCGGCGAACGTCATCACGACGGCCATCTGCAGGAAAACCCGGAAGAAATCGCGGATGTTGTCGGCCGAATGCTCGCCGAAGCTCTCGGCGCAGTCGCCGCCCTGGAGCAGGAACGCTTCGCCCGCGGCGGCGCTGCCCAGCGCGCGCTTGAGTTTCCGCGCCTCGCCCGCGAAGACGAGCGGCGGATAGCCTGCGAGCTGGCGCTCTGCCTCAGCCAGCGCAGCGAGGTCCCTATAGACCGGCGCTTGCTCGACCGGCTTCGTCCGCCAGCTGTCGGGGGTCCAACGTTGGTTCGCCATTCAATACGCCTCGGCCCTCTCTAGAGGCGGCCTTTTGACCGGAAAGCGGTCTTTATACAAGCCGAACCCTAACGGCGATATGCCGTTTTTCGGCGCAGGCTCACGTTTATTTCAGAGATGGGGGGCGCGTTCTTGGTCGCGCGGCGGCGCACGACGTGTCACGATGTCAACCCTAGCCTTCGATTCCCCGCTTGACCGCCGTCTCCTCCATAGCCGCGCTGCTCCTCTCCGTGCTTCTGCTGATCGGCGGCAACGCGCTGCTCGGCGTGACGACGCCGTTGCGGGCGCGCCTCGACGGGTTCCCCGACCTCACAATTGGGCTATTGGGATCGGCTTATTTCTCCGGAATGCTCGCGGGAACGCTGGTCGCGCCCGCAATCATCCGGCGCGCCGGCCATATCCGCGCCTTTGCAGCGTTCGTCTCGCTGGCGGTGGTTTCCGTCGTTCTCATGCCCGTGATCCCCTCGCCCATGGCATGGCTGATCTTTCGGGCGCTGTTGGGCTTCGTCCTCGCCGGCCTCTACGCGGTCATCGAAGCCTGGATCAACGCCAAGGCGACCAACGCCGATCGCGGGGCGCTCTACGCGCTCTACCAGATCGCCAATTTCAGCGCCTCCGCGACGGGCCAGATGGCCCTGCAGCCCCTGGGGCCCGGCGGCTTTTCGCCCTTCGCCGTCGCGGCGGCGCTCCTTGCTCTCGCGATCGTTCCAATGGCGATGACCAGCGTCGATCCCCCCGCCCAGCCGCGCAGCGTCCGCCCACGTCTCCTGTGGCTTATCCGCGCTGCGCCGGTCTCGTGCTTTGCGGTTCTTGCCGCGGGGGCGGCGAACGGCGCCTCGTTTGCTCTCGGCCCGGTCTTCGCCGTCGACATCGGAATGACGCCCGACCGGGCGCCTCTTTCACCTCGGCGATTGTCGTCGGGTCGGCGCTCGGCGTCTTTCCCGTCGGCGTGATCTCCGACCGCCTGGACCGGCGCCTCGTGATGGCTGCGGTCATGATCGCCGGGGCGGCCATCGAAGTCATGCTGAGCCGGCTGACGGGTCCCGGCGTCGCGCTGATCGCGTTGGGCTTCCTTGTCGGCCTGACCACCTACTCGCTTTACACGCTCGCCGTTTCGCTCGCCAACGACGGAGCCTCGGCGCACGACATGATCGCCATCTCGGTCGGGCTCTTGTTCATCTATTGTGTTGCGGCGATCGCCGCTCCGGCGCTCGCGTCGGTCCTGATGAAGGAGTTCGGCCCGCAGGCGTTATTCCTGCAAAATGCCTACGTTCATATGGCGATTGCGGCCGCTGCGCTCTGGAGCCTCGTCACCCAGCCGCGAAAGCAGGTCTTGCGAACCTAGTCCTTGACGACCGAGATATCCGGCGCGGAAGGGTGTTTCATCCCGACGACGTGATATCCGGCGTCGACATGGTGGACTTCGCCGGTCACCGCCTTTGACATGGGCGACAGGAGATAGACCGCGCTTCCGCCGACGTCGTCGATCGTGATCAGCCGGCGCAAGGGCGAATTATGTTCGTTCCATCGCAGAATATAGCGCAGATCGCCGATTCCGGAGGCGGCGAGCGTCTTGATCGGGCCGGCCGAAAGGGCGTTGACCCGGATGCCTTTTTCGCCGAGGTCGGCGGCGAGGTAACGCACGCTCGCCTCGAGAGCCGCTTTGGCGACGCCCATCACATTGTAGTGGGGCATCCATTTCTCCGCCCCGTAATAGGTCAGCGTCAGGAGCGAGCCGCCGTTCGGCATCAGCTTCTCGGCCCGCTGAGCGATCGCCGTGAAGGAATAGCACGAGATCGCGAGCGACTTGGTGAAGTTGTCCTCGGTCGTGTCGACATAGCGCCCGGTCAGCTGGTCCTTGTCGGCGAAGGCGATGCAGTGGACGACGAAATCAAGCGCGCCCCACAGGCCCGCGGCTTGATTGAAGACCGCATCGATCGTTGCGCCATCGGTGACGTCACAGTGGCCGAGCACCTTGGCGCCCAGCTCCTGTGCGAGCGGGCGCACCCTCTTTTCAAGCGCCTCGCCCTGGTAGGTGAAAGCCAGATCCGCTCCCGCGGCCCGGGCGGCCTTGGCGATGCCCCAGGCAATCGAACGGTTGTTGGCCACGCCGAGGATAACCCCTCGCATCCCGCGCATCACGCCGGATTCGGCGGCAACCAACCCGTTTCGCTCCATCAAAGCCTCGCTGCGTCGCCGAATCAAGAAGTGAACGCAACGCCGGACGGCGTTCGGCTTCCCTTAGCCTTGCCCGGAGCGCATGGGAAGCCAGCGCCAATCCCTCATCCGTAACAAAATGTGTGGGTTTGCTCACACAGCCTTGTGGAGGAGATTAGCGGGGCCGCCCGGTCTTAGTTTGAACGGGGGTCGTAGGGCTTGTGGTCGCGCCATTTGCGCATCAGCTCGGTCAGTTCGCCATCCGCCAAATTCGGCAGGACGATCCGGACTGTCGCAAGGAGATCGCCGGCCGCCTGATCGCCCGTGGCGGGAAGGCCCTTTCCGCGCAACCGCAGCACGCGCCCCCCGCTCATGCCAGGCGCAATCGACATTTCGACCTCGCCGCCCAACGTCGGCACGCGCACCTTTCCTCCCAGGACCGCTTCATAGAGGGTGATCGGCAAGTCGAGCCTAAGATCGCGCCCGTCGGCCTTGAAGAGCGGATGGGGCGCATAGCGGATCGCCACGATAACGTCGCCGGCTGCCACGCCTCGGTGGCCCGGATGCCCCTGGCCCCGCAACCGGATCGACTTTCCTTCCTCGATGCCCGCCGGGACCGCAGCGTCCAATGTCCTGCCGGTCGGAAGCGCGACGCGAACCGAACCGCCGTGCGCCGCAGTCGCCAGCGGCACCGCGATGGTCACGGCGATGTCTTCGCCGCGCTGCGCTTGCGGCCTGGAGCGGGTCCTCGACCGCCCGGCTGAGCCGAACAACTCCGAAAGAATGTCCGGGTCGATCCCGCCGCTCTCCGCCGAAAATCCGCCGCCGCCGAAGTCGAAGCCGAAATGGCGGAATTCTGCGCCCGCGCCCGGCCGACCGGCGCCGAACCCTTCGAATTGCGGCGCGCGCGGCTTGCCCTCGGCGTCGATCTCGCCGCGGTCGAAGGCGGCGCGCTTCTTACCGTCGCCGAGAATTTCGTACGCCGAACCGACCTCCGCGAACCGTTCTTTCGCCTTGGGTTCTTTGCTCTGGTCGGGATGGTATTTCTTGGCGAGTTTTCGGAACGCCGACTTGATGTCGGAGGCGCTGGCGGTCTTCGCCACCCCAAGAACGTCATACGGATTGCGCATCATGAGCCCATTCTTCGGCGACCGCCTTGTCGAAGCGCGGCCGCCCGTGTCTCCCAAGACTATCTGGGACCTTGTCGTCCGGCATGCAAGTGCGGCGGGCCATGCCCCTTCTCCGCTCGCCGAATCGAGGCGTCGTCCAGGCAGGCTCTCTCGGGAGGGCGCGGTTGTCGAGCCCGATCTTGGCATTTATACGATTGCGCCGGGCGGTGAACGCAGGGTCTGCGTCTCCGACCCGTCGTAAAGGAGCAGGGTCGCCTTGAACGGCTTAAAGTCTGGCAGCTTCACCGAAGCTGACGATCCGATCGCGCTGTTTCAGCTTTGGCTGGAAGAAGCCGCCGCAACCGAGACCAACGATCCGGAGGCGATGACGCTCAGCACTGTGGACGAGGACGGTCTGCCTGACGCCCGGATGGTCTTGTGCAAGGGCGCAGACGCGCGGGGGCTCGTCTTTTATACTAACGCCGAAAGCGCCAAGGGCCGGGAACTCGCCGCGCGGCCGAAAGCCGCGGCGCTCTTTCACTGGAAATCGTTGCGTCGGCAAGCGCGGTTTCGAGGCTCGGTGACCGAAGTCTCCGACGCGGAAGCCGACGCCTATTTCGCGTCGCGCCCGAGAGGCAGCCGCCTCGGCGCTTGGGCCAGCCAGCAGTCGCGCCCGCTCGAATCGCGGGCGGTGCTGGAGGCGGCGGTCGAGGCCTATGCCAAGCGATACGGGGACGGCGACATTCCGCGGCCCGCCTATTGGCGGGGGTATCGCATGGCGCCGGTCGAGATCGAATTCTGGAGCGATGGTGCGTTTCGCCTGCACGATCGCATCGTGTTCAGGCGAGCGGCCCCCGGCTCGCCATGGCGAAAGAAACGTCTCTATCCGTGATCGCGAGCGGCGCCGCACGTCCGGCCGCGGATGACCGGCTCTACCCTGAGCGTCCGATTCTCGCGGTCTCGGTCGCGGTGTTTCGGGATGGCCGAGTGCTCGTCGGGCGTCGGGCGCGGGAGCCCATGATCGGACGCTTCACTCTGCCCGGAGGCGTCGTCGAGCTCGGCGAGACCCTGGCCGAGGCGGTCGCGCGCGAGCTTTACGAGGAAGTCGGCGTCGAGGCGGATATCGTCGCGTTCAACCGGCATGTCGAACCGATTTCGCGGGAAGGCGACAGCGTCCGCGCGCATTTCGTCATCGCCTCCTTCGTCGCGCGGTGGAGGCGGGGCGAAGCGCGGGTCAGCGAGGAGATGGATGCAGTCGCGTGGATCGACCCTTCCGCCTGCGCGTCTCTTCCGACGACGCCGGGGCTCGCTGAAATCCTCAAGAGCGCGCAGCGGATCGAAAGCGGGCTAGCGTGATGCGGGCAGCCGTCGCAGCTTTCGGTCTGGCGGCGCTCCTCGTGGCGAGCGCGGGCGCGGCCGAAACCTCCGCGCCCAAAGCAGCGCCCCCGTCGAGCGCCCCGCCCACGCCCAATTCGGCGCCCGCGCCCCCGGGCCAGCCGGCGCCCGCGCCTCCCCCGGCGGCAGAGCGTCCGCCTCCCTACGAGCCCCAGCTCCTTCGCTTGGCGGAAATGACCGGGGCGCTGGCCTACCTGCGCAATCTCTGCGGCGCAGGCGATGGGGAGAAGTTCCGCGCCAAGATGGCTGAGCTGCTTGAGGCCGAAGGGGTCAGCGAGGCCCGACGTGATCTCCTCGCCGGGGCGTACAATCGAGGGTTTCGAGATTACCAGACGACCTACCGGATCTGCACGCCGGCCGCGACCGCGGTGATCGACCATTATCTGAGCGAGACGGCGCGGCTCGCCGCCGAAGTCGCGGGGCGCTACGGGGGCTGAGCGGGCATCGGCTCGGCCCTAAGTCTTGATGAAGTCGACGAAAGCGCGGAGCGGCGCCGGTAGATGGCGACGGCCAGGATAGTAGAGGAAGGGTCCCGAGAAGTCCTGCTGCCAGGACATCAGCACCCGCTCCAAAGCGCCGCTGTCGAGATGCGGACGCAGCCACTCTTCAAAAAGATAGATAATTCCGAGGCCGTCGACCGCCGCGCTGATCGCGAGATCCATCGCCGCGCCCGGGCGCACCACGAGCGGTCCGATAGGGTCGATCCGGACCACTTCGCCGTCGCGCTCGAACTCCCAAGGCGGCGACGCGCCGCTCTCAAACCGCCCGCGGAGGCACGCATGGACGAGCAAGTCGCGTGGGTGTTCCGGTCGTCCTCGCTGATCGAGATAGGCGGGCGAAGCGGCAGCCACGAAGCGCTGGATCCGCGGCCCGATCGGGACCGCGATCATGTCCTGCTCGAGCCGCTCGTCGTAGCGAACCCCGGCGTCGCAACCCGCCGCCAGCACATCGACGAAGACGTCCTCGACAATGACCTCGAGCCGAATATCGGGATAGGCCTTCAGGAACGGCGCGACGATCGACGGCAGCACTAGACGCGCAACGGTTGCAGGCACGTTGAGCTTGAGCGTTCCGGCCGGCCGGTCGCGAAAGGCATTGACGACGTCGAGCGCCGCCTCGACTTCGCCAAGCGCCGGCGTCAGCCGCTCAAGCAAACGTGCGCCCGCCTCGGTCGGGGCGATGCTGCGCGTGGTGCGATTCAAGAGCCGCACGCCGAGCTTGGCCTCGAGGCGCCGCACCGCCTCGCTAAGGCTTGAAGCCGAGACGCCGCTGAGCCGCGCGGCGTCGCGAAATCCACGGGCGCGCGCCACCGTCACGAAGGCGGAGACATCGTTCAGGTCAGCAGCCATTGTTCTCAAATCCGCACAGCCTGTTCCGATTGGGTAGGATTGTCGTGCGAATGCGCAGCGTCAATATCTCGGCTGGTTCAAAGCTCAAGGAGATCGTTCATGACCGACGTCACCGCGACCGACATTGCCGCCGCCGGCTCATTCACGCTCGGCGGCCGCACCGTAAACCGCATGGGCTATGGCGCGATGCAGCTCGCCGGGCCCGGGGTATTCGGTCCGCCCAAGGATCGCACCGCCGCGCTCGCCGTCCTGCGCGAGGCGGTCGCAAGCGGGGTCAATCACATCGACACCAGCGATTTCTATGGTCCCCACATCACCAATCAGCTGATCCGCGCGGCGCTCCACCCCTATCCGGACAACCTCGTGATCGTGACCAAAGTCGGCGCGGTCCGGGGCGAGGACGCTTCTTGGAATCCGGCGATTTCGCCCGCGGACCTTACCCGCGCCGTCCACGACAATCTCAGGAACCTTGGCGTCGACGCTGTCGATGTCGTCAACCTGCGGCTGATGGGGCGGATTCACGGACCAAGCGAAGGATCGCTCGAGGAGCCGTTCGCCGCGCTCGCGGAGCTGCAACGACGGGGGCTCGTCCGCCATCTTGGATTGAGCAACGTCACGTCCGCGCAAGTCGCTGAGGCGCGCGGCATCACTGAGGTTGTTTGCGTGCAGAACCTCTATAACGTCGTCTATCGTGACGACGACGCCCTGATCGACGAGCTTAAGGACTTGGGCATTGCCTACGTGCCCTTCTTTCCCCTCGGAGGCTTCACGCCGCTACAGTCCTCGACCCTCTCGGATGTGGCGGCCGATCTCGGCGCGACGCCGATGCAGGCGGCGCTCGCCTGGCTCCTTCACCGCGCGCCCAACATTCTCCTGATTCCCGGCACCTCATCGCTCGATCACCTGCGCGAGAATCTGAGGGCCGCGGAGCTCAGGCTGTCGGATGAAGCGCTCGCGAGGCTCGATGCGATCGGCGAAAAGACCAGCTAGAGGGCAGGGTTCGATCGGCGGAATTGCTTGCGCTGCCGTCACCCACTGGGCTTGTCCCGCGGGTCCATGGATCTCCGGGTCAAGCCGGCGATGACGGCTTGGGCTGGGTCAACCTGATCGAAGCCTGGGCTAATTGACGGACGGAGGATCTTGGGCTCCGGCTCTCTACAACCTACAAATTCCACGCGCGAGAAAACCGCTCTAGCTGGGCGCGCGCGACATGAACGCCATGAACGCCGCCCGGGCTTCCTCAGACGCGAGCGCCGCGCCAAAGGCTTGACTTTCCTCGTCCATCCGGGCCTTCAACGCGGCCGGATCGCCGCGTAAGAGGCGCCGGGTCGTCAGGAGCGCCGATCGCGGCTTGGCGGCAAGCACCGCCGCCTTTCTCATGGCATGGTCGAGGAGCGTCGAGTCAGGCAGGAGGGCGTTGACAAGGCCGAGCTCGCGCGCGGTCTCGGCGTCGAAGGGCTCGGCGAGCAGGAGGAACTCCGACGCTCTTGCCCGGCCGAAACGCAGCGGGGCGAACAGCGAGGAGCCGGCCTCCGGAACCAGGCCCAGATTGACGAAAGGCA
Organism: uncultured Alphaproteobacteria bacterium; assembly: GCA_963721905.1. Taxonomy (GTDB): domain Bacteria; phylum Pseudomonadota; class Alphaproteobacteria; order Rhizobiales; family Beijerinckiaceae; genus Roseiarcus. Next base: position 252,950 of record CAVRMF010000020.1, on the reverse strand, counting down.
TATGGAAGCGCGCGTCGGGCGAGGCGTAGACGAGGTCGCAATGGAAGCAGAGCGTCGTGCCGACCCCGACGGCTAGCCCCCGGACCGCGGCGACCAGTGGCTTCTCGAAACGCGCGAGTCTGCTGATGAACCGCCACGCTGGAGCCTCATGCATATCACGCGACCCAGCGGCGCCCGTCGCGGCCGCGAGGAAATCGCCGATATCGTTGCCGGCGGTGAAAACCCCACCATTCCCGCTGAGAACGAGCGCGCCGACGTCCGGATCGCGTTCGGCCTGGTCGAAGGTCTCAATCAGCGCTTCGTACATCGCGCTGGTGATCGCGTTTTTCTTTTCCGGCCGGTCGAAGGCCGCCGACACGACGGCGCCGTCGCGCCTGACTTCGATTCCGTGAGTCATGCGCGGTCCGCCAGAATGGCTTCATAAGCCTGCTGCGGCGCCGCGCCCGCGGCGATGGCGCGCGCGATGCCCGGCGCCACAGGAAGCAGTTTCGCGGCGAAGAAGCGGGCGAGACCCACGCGCGCGAGCTCGCCGCCGTTCCCTTGCGCGGCAAGCGCCTCGGCCGCCAGCCCCGCCTTCGCCAGGCACGCGCCCCCGAGCGTCAGCCCGAACAGTTTTAAGTATTGCGACGCGCCGGCGAGCGCCGACTCCGGGTCGCTCTGAAGCCATTGGTGCATGTCGCTTGTCGCTGCACCGAGCGCGCTCGCAGCCTCCGAGAGCGCGGCGGCCGTCCCGCCAAACCCCTCGCCGCCGGTCTCGTCGACCTGCCGCGCGACCTCGCGGATGCCGGCTATCTCCTGTCTCACAGTTTCACCGCCGGCAAGCGGGAGCTTCCGATGCACGAGGTCGATGGCCTGCACCCCGTTGGCGCCTTCGTAGATTGCGGCAATCCGCGAAATCCCGCATGTGCTGGGCCGCGCCGGTCTCCTCGATGAAGCCCATCCCCCCGTGGACCTGCACGCCGAGCGAGGCCGCTTCGTCGCCGGTGTCCGACGAGAAGGCTTTGGCGATCGGCGTCAGGAGCGCGGCCCGATCGGCCCCGGCCGCCCGCGCCTCCGCCGTCCGTCCGTGGCTCGCAAGATCGAGCGAGGCGGCGGTCAGGTGACAGATGCCGCGCGCCGCCTGCACGTTCGCCTTCATCGTCATCAGCATGCGCTGAACGTCGGCGTGCTCGATGATCGGCGCCATGCCGTCGCCACCTTTCGGGCCGCGGCCCTGGCGCCGCTCGCGGGCGAAGGCGACCGCCTGCTGGTAGGCGCGCTCGCCGACGCCGACCCCCTGCGTCCCGACCGCAAGCCGCGCGGCGTTCATCATCACGAACATGGCGGCGAGTCCACGGTTCTCTTCGCCGATAAGCCAGGCCTTGGCGCCGTCGTTCTCGCCATAGATCATCACGCAAGTGGGCGAAGCGTGAATGCCGAGCTTGTGTTCGATGCCGGCGCAACGCAAATCATTGCGCTGGCCGAGCGAGCCGTCCGGATTGACCAGGAATTTCGGGGCAAGGAACAGCGAGAGCCCGCGTGTGCCGGCTGGCGCGTCGGGGAGGCGCGCCAGCACGAGATGGACGATGTTCTCGACCATGTCGTGTTCGCCATAGGTGACGAAGATCTTCTGGCCGAAAAGACGATAAGAGCCGTCGCCGGCCCGCTCGGCGCGGGTCCTGACCGCATTGAGGTCGGACCCTGCCTGCGGCTCCGTCAGGTTCATCGTTCCTGTCCAACGACCGGCGATCATAGGCGGCAGATAGACGTCGAGGAGTTCGCGCGAACCGAAAGCCTTCAACGCGCCGATCGCGCCTTCGGTCAGCAACGGGCAGAGCGCGAACGCCATCGATGCCCCGTTCCAGATTTCCGTACAGGCGACGTTGACCTGATGCGGCAGTCCCATGCCCCCGAATTCGGCCGGCGCCGAGACGCCGCCCCAACCGGCCTCTGCCCAGCGTCGATAAACGTCGCCAAACCCGGGCGGCATGGCGACGATCCCGTTCTCGTATCGGGCCCCGACGATATCGCCGGGGCGATTGAGCGGCGCGATTTCGTCGGTTGCGAAGCGCCCGGCCTCGGCGACGACGGACGAAACCGTCTCCCAGTCGCAATCCGCGTCCAGTTCGGAGCCGATCATTTCGGGCAGGCCAGCGACGGCCTTCAGCGAAAACAAAATATCGCCGACCGGCGAGCGATAGGACATGGGGCCCTCGGATCTTGCGTTTCCGGCGCTTGGGCGGCGCTTTCGCCGATCCCGCGTGCGGAGATTATGTATAGACGGGCCCAGGCGCAATGCGCCCGCAAGGACAACTCATGGCTTTCACGCGGCGAACGACGCATGTCGCGCCGGCAACGGTGCAGACGATCGCCGCTGCGGCCGCCTGCCTGCGCGCCGGCGGCCTCGTCGCGATGCCGACCGAGACGGTCTATGGCCTCGCTGCCGACGCGACCTCTGACGCCGCGGTTGCGGCCATCTATGCGGCCAAGGGACGGCCGACGTTCAATCCGCTCATCGCGCATGTCCTCGATGTCGCGGCCGCGCGGCGCGAGGGCGCATTCTCCCGCGAGGCGGAAAAGCTCGCAGAGGCATTCTGGCCGGGCCCGCTCACGCTCGTCGCGCCGGCCGCGCCGAGCTGTCGCGTCAGTCTTTTGGCCCGCGCGGGTCTCGACACCCTTGCGATCCGCGTCCCCGCGCACGAGACGGCCCGCGCGCTGATCGAAGCGGCGGGGATGCCGCTCGTCGCCCCTTCGGCCAACCGCTCAGGCCGCGTCAGTCCGACGACCGCCCAGCATGTTCTGGCCGATCTCAAGGGCAGGATCGACTGGATTCTCGACGGCGGGCCTTCGCGCCACGGCCTCGAATTCGACGATCGTCTCGTGTCTCGCTCCCGGACCGACGCTGCTGCGGCCTGGCGCGATTGCGCGCGAGGCGATCGAGAGCGTCCTTCAGGCGCCGCTTGCCGTTCGCGACGAAAAAGGAAAGGCGCCCAATGCGCCCGGCCAACTCGAATCGCACTATGCGCCGCGCGCCCGGCTTCGGCTCGAGGCCGCAGACGTGGAGAGCGACGAAGCCGCGCTCGATTTTGCCGGCGCGCTGGCGGCCAGCGCCGCGGTCGCGCGTCTCGATCTGTCGCCCTCAGGAGACCTCGTCGAGGCCGCCTCGAATCTCTTCGCCTATCTGCGCGTTCTGGACGAAACCGGCACGCCTCGCATTGCCGCCGCTCCCGTTCCCCACCGCGGCCTCGGCGCCGCGATCAACGACAGGCTCAAACGCGCGGCCGCGCCCAGAATGCGCCGCGGCTGAGAGACATATTGGATTTTGACGCCAGGAATTGCAGAATTGCAGCGATGTCAGAGAAGATGACGATCGACGGACCGCAACCGGCCACAAAGGCATGAACGAGGAACTCAGCTGGGACGAATTCCGACTGGTCAAGGCGATCTCGGATTCGGGTTCGCTCGGAGGCGCGGCGGATATCCTTGGCCTCAATCACTCGACCATCTTCCGGCGCTTGGCGGCGCTCGAGACTACCGTAGGGGCGCGCCTGTTCGAGCGGTCCCGCGAAGGGTATCGGCCGACCGCGGCGGGCGACGAGATGATTGCGCTCGCGACGACCATGGCCGATTCCATCGTAGAGTTTGAGCGGAAGCTCGCGGGCCGCGACGCCAGGCCCACGGGTCAGCTGCGCGTGACCACGGCCGAGGCGATCGGCCAGCAAATCCTGCCGGCCATCATGGCGCAGTTTCGGGCTCAAAATTCGGGCGTCGTGGTCGAATTGAAGCTGTCCAATCAGATGCTCAATCTTTCACGCCGGGATGCGGACGTCGCCATCCGCCTGACCAACGATCCCCCGGAAACCCTGGTCGGGCGAAGACTCTGCGCTGTCCGATCGGCCGTCTACTATCGGCGCGACCTCGTCTCCTCGTTGGGGTCCCGGCCCCTCGATGCGGCGCCGTTCGTCGGCTTTGGCGACAGTTTCGGCCCGACGGCGGGGCGGCGCTGGATCGAGACTCATGTCCGTCCGGGCCGGCTCGTCGGCAAAATCAACTCAACCCTCAGCATGCGCGAACTCGCGGTTCAGGGCCTTGGGGCGGCGCTGCTGCCCTGTTTCATCGGCGACGCGAGCCCGGCCTTGATTCGGCTGACGCCGCTGCTTCCAGAACTGGAAACCGGACTCTGGATCCTGACTCATTCAGACCTGCGCCGCTCGCTGCGCGTCCGTGCTTTCATGGACTTCGCGGGCGCCGAAATAGCGAAGCAGCGTCGCCTCATCGAAGGCGCGGACGGCGAGGATGCGGTCGCGCTGGGTGTGACGCCGGCTCAAGCAGCAGCGAAGACTTGATAGCCGTCCGCACTGATCCGCTCGAGAGGGGCGCGACGAGCCTTTGCGGCTTCCTTACGCTCGCAGACGCCGATCGATATGGAGACTTTGCGCTCCGCGGCGCTATCAATGCAGGCGAATCGTTTGGAGGGTTCTATGTTCAGGAACGCCCTGCATGCGTCGATCGGCGGGCGGGCGGAGAGACTGGACGCAAGGGGTCTGCGCTCGAGGCCAGCCGCCGTCGTGGGCTTTATCACCGAGGCGGCGTTTGCCGCACTGGTGATCGCCCTGTTCGTCGGGTGGTGGATCTCGCGTCCGGGTTCGGACGTGTCCGGCCACGGATCCCAATGCGTCAGTTTCGGCCGGGGCGGCGCCATCTGCGCGGAGCCCTCGCCTGACGCTGCCCGGAGTTCAGCCTATTCTCACCGAGACGATGAGTGCATGAGCCTGGGAAAGGGTGGTCGGATCTGCTTCGCCCGACCGGGTCCAACGGGGTCGTGAGGGACAGCGAGGCGAGGGCGCGGGCTTGCAAACGGACGCCGGTCCGGTTTATGCACGTGGCGTTGTCGGCGCGCATCGTGCAGCGCCGACCTTGCGGGGGGATCTTGCCCATGAAAACCATCACACGCCGCAGCCTGATCGTGTCCGGCGCCGCTTTGGCGACCGGCGGCTTGTTGACGTCCGCCGAGGCGGCGACCGGATCGATCGTGCTCCACATCGTCAGCGCAGGGTTCATTTTTGGCGTCACGGGCGGAAGCGGCGTCTTGACCTTCGGGGGACAGCAGTATCCGTTGTCGATCGGGGGGATCAGCGCCGGGGCCACGATCGGCGCGTCTGGCACCGATCTGGTTGGGACGGCCAATCATCTCCATAGCCCGACCGACATCGAGGGCATCTATTCGGCGGTTGGGGCCGGATTGTCCGTCGCTGGCGGGCGATCGGCTGCGCAGCTTTCGAACGCGCGAGGCGTTGTTCTGCGGCTAAGGGGCCGTCAGGTCGGCTTCATGTTCTCCCTCGACCTCAGCGGCATGCAGATTTCGCTGAGATCCTGAGAGGGTTGATCGTAGGCGGCAGGACGAAGTTCCACGCCGCCGCGGTTCCTCAGGATTTTTGGGCGGTCGTGGGCTTGGCGTTCCCTAGCGTCTGACCGTAGTAGGCGCCCGCGCCGTGCTTGCGCTTGAAATGCTTATCGAGCAGTTCCGTCTCGATCGGCTCGAGGCCCGGCGCGAGCTGCAGCGACATCAAGGCCATGTGGGCGATGCATTCGATCGCGACAGCGGTCTCGACCGCTTTGCCGACATTCGGCCCCCAGGCGAACGGCGCGTGGCGATTGACCAGCACCCCGGGAAAGTCCCCCGGATCGAGGCCTTGCATGCGTTCCACGATCACGTTGCCCGTTTCCCATTCATAGGCTGAGGCGATCTCTTCGCGCGTCATCTTGCGGGTGACCGGCACCTCGCCGTTGAAATAGTCGGCGTGGGTGGTGCCGAAGATCGGGATCGGCCGGCCGGCCTGGGCGAAAGCGGTCGCCTGGGAAGAGTGCGTGTGGACGACGCCGCCGATGTCCGGGAATGCGAGAAAAAGCCGCCGGTGCGTCGGCGTGTCCGACGAGGGATTGAGCCGCCCTTCGACCTGGCGTCCGTCGAGATCAACGATCACCATGTCCTCGGCCGAGAGCGACGCATAGTCGACGCCGCTCGGCTTGATCGCGAACACGGCGCCGGCGCGGTCCAACGCGCTGGCGTTGCCGAAGGTGAGATTGATGAGGCCGTGACGGGGCAGGGCGACGTTGGCCTCGAACGACTCGCGCTTGAGCTCAGTGTACCGACCCATCGACTTCCAGCCCTCGACCCCTTCGACCCGCTCAGGCTCGGAACCCTTGTGCGAGATAATAGTAGACGTCGTTGGCCCGCAGATCCTGCTTCAGACCGGAAAGGGTGACGCCATCGCCGATCCTGACCAGCTCGATGTCAGCGATCGTCGCGAAATCCTCCAGCATTTCGGCCGTCACGCTGTAGCTGAAGCCGGTGTGATGCGCTCCGCCACCCAGAATCCATGCGGCGCACGCCGTCTTGAAGTCGGGCTTGCACTCCCACACCGCGCGCGCGACCGGAAGCTTGGGCAGCGCGGGATGGGCGACCGCGGTGACCTCGTTCACGAGCAGGCGGAAGCGGGCGCCGAGGTCGATCAGGCTCGCGTTGAGCGCGGGTCCTGCCGGCGTGTCGAAGACGAGGCGAACGGGATCCTCCTTGCCACCGATGCTCAGCGGGTGAATCTCAAGCGACGGCTTGATGGAAGCGATCGACGGACAGATTTCGAGCATATGCGCGCCGAGAACCTGATGGCCGTCGGGCGGGAGATGGTAGGTATAGTCCTCCATGAACGAGGTGCCGCCGGGCAGCCCCTCGCTCATGACCTTCATCGCGCGTACGAGTGCGGCGGTCTTCCAGTCGCCCTCGGCGCCGAAGCCGTAGCCGTCCGCCATCAGCCGCTGCGGCCCCAGTCCCGGCAGCTGCCTCAATCCGTGCAGGTCTTCAAAAGTCGTCGTGAAGCCCTTGAACCCGCCTCGCTGCAGGAATGCGCGCAATCCGAGCTCGAGCCGGCCGCCGTAAAGGAGCGATACGTGCCGCTCGCCGCCTCTGCGCAATTCGGGCGCGACGTCGTAACGCTCCTCGTATTCGCCGGCCAAGGCTTTCGCCTCGGCGTCCGGAACGGCGTCGACCGCGGCCGCGAGCTCGCCGACGCCAAAGCCGTTCGTGGCGAAGCCGAACTTCATCTCGGCCGCAACCTTGTCGCCTTCGGTCACCGCAACCTGGCGCATATTGTCGCCGAAGCGGCATAGCCTTGCGCCCTGCCAGTCGTACCATGCGCGCGCCGCCCGCATCCAGGCGCCGATCCGGTCCTGAACCTCGGGGTCCGACCAATGACCGACGACCACTTTGCGGGAAAGGCGCATGCGCGAATGAATGAAGCCCGCTTCGCGATCGCCGTGCGCCGACTGGTTCAGGTTCATGAAGTCCATGTCAATCGTCGCCCATGGCAGATCGCGATTGAACTGGGTGTGGAGATGCAAGAACGGCTTGCGGAGCGCGTTCAGGCCGCGGATCCACATTTTCGATGGCGAGAACGTATGCATCCAGAGGATGAGGCCGGCGCAGTTCTCGTCGGAATTCGCCTCCATGCAGAGCTTTGCGATCTCGTCCGGCGTGGTCAGGAGCGCCTTTGAGACGGTCTTCAGGGGCAGTTTCGGCGAGTCCGCCAGCGCGCCGGCGATGTCGCGCGCGTCGGCCGCAACCCGCTGCAACGGGCCGGGCCCGTAGAGATGCTGGGAGCCGCAAACAAACCAGATTTCCGGAGTGGCGAGATTGATCATGAGCGCCCTCGCGAGAGTGCCCGCTTCTCTCGGCCCTCGTGGTTGGGCCGTCGCGGTTTGGTCGAATGGAAAGAGCGGTTTTGCATGAGGGTCAAGCGCGCTGGGCGTATTTGATCTCGATCAGGGTCTTCATGACGCGCGATAGGTCGGCCGATTTCGTCAAGCCTCCGAAGCTGTCATGTAGCTCGCGATAAAGCGGGTAGAGCCGATCGTAGACCTTTCGGTTTTCGGCGACCGGCTCGTAGTGCGTCGGCTTCAAGGACGTCATCGCCGCCTCGGCGGTCGCGAAGTCCGGATGCGCGCCGGCGAGCACAGCGGCGGCGATGGCGGAGCCCAGCGCGCAGGTCTGGCTCGAGCCCGCGACATGCATCGCGCAACCGGTCACGTCGGCATAGATCTGCATCAGCAACGGATTCTTGTCGGCGATTCCTCCGGTGCAGACAACCTTGTCGATTCGTACGCCGTATTCCTGGATGCGTTCGATGATCGCGCGCGCGCCGAACGCCGTCGCTTCGATGAGCGCGCGATAGATATCGGCGCGCGTCGTATAAAGGTCCTGCCCGATGAGCAGGCCGGACAACAGTTGATCGACGAGGATCGTCCGGTTGCCGTTGTTCCAGTCCAGCGCCAGCAGTCCGGCCTGCCCCGGATTCTGCTGCGCCGCCTCGGCGGTCAGTTGCTCGTGAAGCGCGGCGTCGCCGCCGCAGACGCCCTCGACCCACCACTTGAAGATGTCGCCGACGGCCGACTGTCCGGCCTCGATGCCGAAGTAGCCCGGCAGAATTGCGCCTTTGACGATGCCGCAGATGCCCGGAATGTCGGCGACGCGCTTGTCCGCTGAGACCACGGCGCAGTCACAGGTCGACGTTCCGATCACTTTGACAAGCGTGCCTTCGCTGACGCCGCAGCCGATCGCGCCGTAGTGCACGTCGAATTCGCCGATTGCGATCGCAATGCCCGCCGGAAGGCCAAGTCTTTCCGCCCACTCGGGGCATAGCGATCCGGCCGGCTCGGTTGCGTCATAGGCCTTTTCGTAGAGGCGGTCGCGCAGGTCCGCGAGGCGAGGATCAAGCCCGCTCAAGAACTCCTTGTCCGGCAGACCGCCCCAGTCGTCGGAATAGAGCGCCTTGTGCCCTGCCGCGCAGACGCCCCGTTTGACGAGCCGAGGGTCGGTGACGCCGGCAAGCACAGACGGCGCCCAGTCGGCCAGTTCGACCCACGAATCGGTGGCCTCGAATGTCCTTGGCGCGACATTGAGGCAATGCCAGATCTTGGCCCAGAACCATTCGGACGAATAGACCCCGCCGCACTTGGCGATGTATTGGGGGCGCATCTTGGCGCAAAGCTCGGTAATCTTGGCGGCTTCACGCCAGCTCGTGTGGTCCTTCCAGAGCCAGCACTGGGCATTGAGATCATGTTTCCAGGGCTCGCTGAGGGCGAGGGGCCGGTTTTGCTCGTCGACCGGCAGGGGGCTCGACCCGGTCGTGTCGACCCCGACGCCGACGACCTTCGCGGGAGTAAAATCGTGCTTCCCGGAGGCCTCGGCGAGGGCCCCTTTGATACTCTGCTCTAGTCCGATGAGATAGTCGCCGGGATGCTGCCTGGCGAGATGGCCGTCCATCGGATCGAGCAGGACGCCCTGGGCGCCGGACGGATAATCGACGACGCGGCTGCCATATTCCGCGCCGTCGGATGAGCGCACGACGAGCGCCCGTACCGAGTTGGTGCCGAAATCGACGCCTATCGTAAACATCGCGCTCCCTGCCCATCGGTTCTCGTCCTGCCGGCGTCATTGCGCCGAGCATAGCCACGCGCGCCGCAAAAGCGAAGTCGGATCGTTCGCGGTGCGGCGGCGAACGGCCGCTGTTCATCCGGCGGCAACGGCCGTATCGGCCCGGAACGCCAGGCCGCACGGCGATCGGCTCTAGAGCGGCCGCGACTTCCGCAGCCGGCCCCCGAATCGGACGATGCGCCGCGGACGCCATTTGGCGCCCGCGGTCTCAAGCATTCGCTTCTTCAAGCGCCTGTTCGCGTCAGCGGATGCCGGCGTCGATCAGCTTGACCAGCCCGCCGATCGTGTCCGGCGTGACGACGCCCGCGCCGGTGTTGAGGTACAGGCCCGGCATCTTGTACTTCGCGCTCATCACGCACTGCACGACCGGCATGAAGCCTTGCAGGTAGAGCAGTTGATCGAGCGTCGCGGTTATGTAGCCGGATTTGAGACCGTCGATCGTCGAGGGGGCGAGGTCGATGCCGCCGAGGATGATCTCGCCGGGCTTCTTGCCCGCCTTCTTCAGGGCCTCCGGCATGACGCCGGTCACGCTGCCGTGCTGCAGGCCGATGGCCTTCAGGTTCGGATGGGACTGGATATAGGCGACGAACTGCGGGATGCCGAGCGAGGCGTCGCTGTTGACGTCCTGAGGGATTTCCAGCCGATCGACTTTGAGGCCGGCCTTCTCCAGCGTGTCGGCGAGGCTTTTCTCGGATACGCCTCGCTCGGCTTGGCTGAAAATGCCCCAGACCACTGCCTCGTCACCCGCCTTCAGGCCGTGCGCCAGCATGGCGTTTGCGGTCAGCGCCCCGCCCACGGCGAGGTCGACGCCGGCGTAGCCGAAGCCTTTCGTGCCGAATTCGTTCTGCAAAGGGGTCAGCGGCGAGTTGCCGTCGGTCACGACGATGCCCTGGTCGGTGGCCTGCTTGACGAGGTCATGGAAGGCGGTGGCGCCGGGGTGTCCCATGATTTCGATGCAGTTCGGTTTGGCGGCCATCGCCTCCTTGAACTGGGCGATCATCTTCTCGGGCGCCCAGGCGGAAAACTGCGACTTCAGCTCCACGCCGAGGGCTTCGGCGGCTTCCTTCGCTCCCGTCTGGCGGGCGAGCGTCGCCCCGTCGCCGGGATTGCCGCCCATTTGCATATACATCACCAGGCCCTTGCCGATCGGATCGGCCGCCGAGGCAGGCCCCGCTATGGTCGCCACTGCAGCCGCCGCGGCGCCAGCCAGAAGTAGATTGGCCAAACGCATGTTCGTTTCTCCCTGTCCTGTTGTGGGCCGCCTCTATCGGCGAACCCCTCCTTCTTCGGAAGTACGCGTACCGCCGAATCCCTGGAACGACCGCAGACTGGCGAAGAGCGCCTGCCGACGCTGCGGTTCGTTTGCATACATGTAGAAGATAATCGCGATCAGGAAGATGAGGCCCTGCACCGTTCTGACCCACGCGCCCGTGAGGCCGGTTGCGACGAGCCCCGCCTCGATCATGCCGATGATGAAGCAGCCAAACAAGGTGCCGACGACGGTCGCCCGGCCGCCGAATATCGATGTGCCGCCTATGAGGACTGAAGCGATTGCGGTCAGGAGATAGCCCTGCCCCTGATTGCCGAAGAAGTTCTTATTCTCCAGCGTCAGCAAGATTGCGGCGCAGGCGGCGAGAAAACCCATCAAGGTGAAGATCTTGATCTTCTCGCGGTCGACGTCGATGCCCACGACGCGCGAGACGTCGTTGGAGTCGCCAATGAACAGCGTGTGCTCGCCGAAGCGGTGGCGGGTGAGGATGAGCCATAGAAAGCCGACGATGATCGCCGTCCAAAGCGCCTGAATCGACACCTCCTGCAGCCAAGGGACGCCCGTCACTGAAGCGAATGGGCGCCCGACGATCCATTGCCACACCGAACTCTCCTCAGCGCCCCTCAGCGCGTAGGACTTTCCGCCCGAGAGCACGGTCGCCATGCCGGTCCAGAAGAACTGGGTCGCAAGCGTCGTCATGAAAGAGGGAATGCCGACCTTGGCGATAATGACCCCGTTGACGAAGCCGACCAGAACGCCGGAAGCCAGCCCTGCGAGCACAGCGATCCAGCCGAGATCGTATTCCTTGAACAGGACCGCGAAGATGAAGCCGGAAAAGGAGATGATCGCCGGGAAGCAGAGATCGATTTCGCCAGCCCCGATCACGAAGGTCAGGCCGGTTGCAAGCAGGACCAGGGGCGGCAAGGTGGAGAGAAAGGTCGTGTAGATGAATGGCGCAAGAAAAACCTCCGGCGCCGTGTACATGAACAGAGCGAGCAGCAGTACGAACACAACGATGATCGGCAGCGCCTCGACGCGTTGTAGGATCGACACGCTTGACCGCTCAGCCATCCTCTGTTGCCCCCTTACGCCTTGTGCTGCAGGTCGATCAGATATTCGGTGAGTTCAGACACCGTCATGTCCCGGGGAATAAGCTCGGATACGATTCGTCCGCGATCGAGAACGACCAGCCGATCCGCGACCTCGTGCACATGCGCCAGATTGTGCTCGATATAGATGCAGGCGCGTCCCGACTGTTTGATCCGGCGCACAAAATCGATCACTTTGCGAACCTCCGCGACGCCGAGCGCAGCCGTTGGCTCGTCGAGAACGATGAGGTCGGCGTTGTAGTGCATCGCCCGCCCGATCGCGATGCCCTGGCGCTCGCCGCCCGAGAGGTTCGCGACTGTTGAATCGACCGTGATGCCGAGCCCGCGGAAGCCAATGACATCGAGCAGAATCTGCTGCGCGACTTCTTTTTCGCGCTTGATATCGATAAAACCGAAGCGGTTTGCGATCTGACGGCCGACGAAGAAGTTGCGCCAAAGCGGCTGCTTTTCCGCGAGCGACTTGTCCTGATAGACAGTCTCGATCGAGAGGTCGTGCGCCATGCGGACGGAGTATTCGCTCGGCTGAATCTCGCGGTCGCGCACGAAAATCTTGCCTGAGGTCGGCGCAAGCACCCCTGTCATCACCTTGATCAGCGTCGATTTGCCGGCCCCGTTGTCGCCGATGAGCCCGACGATTTCGTTGCGTCCGATCGTGAGGTCAATGTCGCGCAACGCCTGAACCGCGCCGAAGAATTTCTGCACGGCTTCCAATCGCACGATCGCGGCAAAATCGGGCGTCGCCGGCGTCATTGTCTCTCCTCCCCTCATGCCGCCGACTGAAGCAGGCTCATAATACATATGATATTAAGAATCGCGCAACTGACGCCGCTTGGCAATGGGCCGGATGTTCGCGTGGGGCGGCGCCATTGAGCGCGAGTTAGCCGACGCGCTTATAAAGGCGCGCCATGAAGGCGGTGGCGAAGAGCGGCGTAAGCAGGTTCAGAACCGGGATGGCGACCAATCCCGAGATGATCACGCCCGCAACGTAAACTTGCCCCGAATGGCGGCGGCGAAGGGCTATCGCCTCGGAGGGCGGCTCGGCAAGGGCCAGGGGCCGGTTCGTCGGGTCGACAGGGATGGGGCTCGACCCGGTCGAGTCCAGCCCGACGCCGACGACCTTGGCGGGACTGAAATCGCGCTTTTTCGAGGCTTCGGCGAGGGCGCCCTTGATGCTCTGCTCAAGTCCGATCAGATAGTCTCCGGGATGCTGTCTGGCGAGTTGGCCGTCCACCGGATCGAGCAGGACGCCTTGCGCCCCGGAGGGATAATCGACGACGCGGCTGCCGTATTCCGCGCCGTCGGAAGAGCGCACGACGAGCGCCCGCACCGAGTTGGTGCCGAAATCGACGCCTATCGTGAACATTCGCGCTCCCTCGCCATCGGCCCCGGCTCCGCCAGCCTCATTCCCTTCAGCATAACCAACCGCGCCGCAAAAGCGAAAACGACTCGTTGGGAAGGCGGGAGCGCATCTGTCCAACTGTGTGCGCTCCCGTTTTCTGATAGTGATCTTCCGCGCTTGTTGAGGAGCGCTGGAGGTGGTCGAGAAGCGAACATTTGACCATAGATGCCCACTTTCTCCCACTTTCAAAGTGGAGCGCCCATCTTCATCGGAGGCTTGACCAGAGCCGCCCAATGTTCCACCTTTGTTCTCATGGAAGTCGAGACCTTAGGGATCGCGCGCAGCCACGGCTGGAAGGTGCACATGCGCTGCGCCCATGGCTATTGGGAGGGCACGAGATCCATGCGGCGCTGCGTCTATCGCAAGCAGCTTGACCTCGAGACGCTGGTTTGCACGCGCGGGCCGAATTTTCCGCTCTCACGGCTGGAGTCGCGCCTCATGTGTCCGTCTTGTGGAAGTCGGAGGGTGACGGTGGTTTTTGAACCGCCGACGAATAGGCAGGTGGGCGGCGGGTGACCGGCAAAGCCACTAGTTCGGCTCTCGCTCCAAGTAATTGTGCTTGGAATCGCCGCTCAACAGCCATCTGTCAATATACCTATCGAACATGAAACAAAACCCCATTCGAAATCTTTCATTGAAGATGGTCTCATAACGAATGAATCCGTAAAAGAAGATATCGTTGTTCTTGAGCAGGATGGGGTCTGCTGCCAACTCATTCATATGGTCTGCGAGCAAATTGCGGATGAATGGTTGGGACTCATCCCCAGGGGGAGAGAGTACACCCCTTGGCATGGTATTACGACTTCTGAAATTCAACTGTATCTCGGGCACACGCCAAACAGCCGTAGGTACTGTCTTGGTTTTATCTACCAATTCAATCAGGGAAGCAGGCGTACGCCCGTAATTGGCGATGGAGAAACTAAGGATTTCGAAGTCATGACCAATTTCGCCGTGTTTCTTAACGAGCCCAGTTTCGATGATTTTTATGGAGAGGAATGGAGCCTCCAACTCAGTAAGAGATCGTTCGGAGATACGCTACAATTTATCAGTGGAGGATTTTAGAGTGAGGGTGAACCACGCGATGAACATTGTGGCAATCGCCGTAACCGCTCCGCTATTGTCAGAGAGGAATTTACCAACGGAAACGCGATCTATAGCCATTGCTATAAGGACGAGTACACTAGTGCAAAAGACTGTTCCCCCTATAATGTGGTTTCTTTCTGTTTCGCCAGCGCGCTTTGGTTGCGCCCTCAGTGCGCCTCAGATGGCTTTGGATGCCATCGACAGTGATTTGCGACCTTGGCCTATCAACCTCCTGTGATAGGATTTGGCTCGTCGATTCGAGGCGCTCCACTGTGGCGAAGAAACCGAAGCAGCCAAAGCAAGAGATACCGCCATTGTTCCCTCCAGGGTATTGGGATAGGCCAGAGCCTCGCGCAAAAGGTGATGCAACGGTACAGCCCATTCAGATAGCCGTCGGCCAAGCTTTGTCAGTCTGGGAGTATTTGGAGGATGAACTCAGCTATTTATGTATATTATTCGCTGATATACAAGAAAATGGAAAAGGGTCTCGCGCGGTATATCGCTTGTTCGGTTCCATTGAATCAAGCATCGGAAGGCGGAAAGCGCTGGAGGCGCTTGCTGAAATTTACTTCTGGCCACATTTCAAAGACGATATAAAGAGCAGATTTAAGCAATTAATGGAAGCTGTATCTGACGCGTCAGGAAGAAGAGCCGATATTGCCCATGGCATGGTCGTAGACCATCATTTTGAATCGAGAGAAGGTGAGGCTATTGGTGCTTTCCTCTTACCAGCTGGCTACAACACTAAGAGAAATAAGCCATTTCGAGATGACCTTGAAGATATTGAGGCCCATATCTATCTAGAGAACTATCCATTCAACACCATGCTTGGTCATTATAGATATACCAGCGAAGATATAAAAGGTTTCATATTGAAGTTTCGTGAACTTCATGGCAAGATTGCGGAGTATATGCAGATCGCAATCAGAACAAAGGCTGCGCTTACAGTACCAAGCTCTCTGATTTAGAAGGGCGAGTAAAGGACGGTTATGAGCTGGAAATGGGTCTGCAAAACTTGGGGTTGGATTCGCAAGCATTGGGATCGCCTAGTTGAATTAGTTCTTCTCGCGGGGCTTGTTGTTACTGGTGCCCTACAAGCGATGATATTGTTTCGTCAGGTTAAATTATCTGAGGTGGTTGAACGACCATGGGTTGCTATTGACAGTATCGACTTTATAGCCCCGTTGACATTCAAAGATGGAGCCGCATTCGTTTCTGTTCAATTGTTGCTCAAAAATACCGGCCACATTCCAGCTGCGCATGTTTTCGCACTCCATAAGTTCATTGCTCGTTCACCAACTTCGTCAGAGGTCGATAAGATTTGGGGAGAATGTGAGCAATTCCGCGCTATGCCGCTTGAGACACGAGGGTCAGGGATAGGTATCTTTCCGGACCAGCCAGGGAAGCTTGCGTTTTCAGTAAAAATGGATGCAGAGGATGTGAAACGATTAGGTGTTAGTGGCGCACCAGTATTAGACCGTTATTGCGCCTGTAACGAGGATTCCGTTCGCGTTGGGGCGGCGGTCATGCTGCTTTGAGGCCGATGGCTTGAATGAGCTTGTCGAGATCGTCGACGACGCGCTGGTAGAGGCGGTCGAGTTGGGACCGGTGTTGGCTGTGGAGCCTGGCGTCGGCCTTGATGGGCGAGAGGAGGCCGGCGGTCAGCGGGGCGTAGACGCGTTCGAAGAGCTTCAGGAAGACGAGGCAGATCGAGTAGCCGTTGGGAAGGAGCCGGTAGCGGCGCGAGTGCGGCAGCTTTTCGACGAGGCCCTTGGCGCGAAGTTTTGAAAGATCGTAGCGCAGCGAAGCGAGGGTGTAGCGATCGGCGCCGGAGCCGAGGGCGTCGACGACTCTGGGGTGAAGTTCGGCAGTCGTGAAGCTGTTGCCGGCCGCGATGTGGCTGAAGCGCACGAGAGCGTGCATGAGCGCGAGTTGCCGCGGATTGTCGAGCTTAAGGCCGGGAATGCGCTTTCCGGCGGCGGTGATCGTCGGTTGTGCCAGCTTTCGCAATTGCCCTCGATCAAGGAACGTCTCGACGATGTCCTGCTGCACGTTCAAGTAATTGTCGTTGATTGCCGAGAGGGTGGTGCGCAGGGCCGGCAGGTTGTCGACGGCCTTCCTGACGCCGTAATCGGTGACGTTGTTGGTCGAGGCCTCGGTGCGCAGGATGAGGTGATCGCGCACGTACTGCTTGATGAAGCCGTTGCGATAATGGCTGCGAATGACCGGGTTGGCGAGGTCCATGTGCTCGATCTCGGTTTGCAGCTTGCCGTGGTGCAGCTTGGTGACCTTGTGGCCGAAGATCGTGGTGATCTTGTTTGGCTGGCCGATGGTCCGATTGGCGTCGAGGAGCCGTTCGCCGAGCTTGTCGAGCGCGGCGCGACGATGGAAGACGAGATTGTCGCAGAACTCGGTCTCGGCGAAGAACAGCCTATGATGGCAGCCGGCGTGTTCTCGTTCCGCTGGGGTAAAGAACGGCGTGAAGCAGGCAAGCCACTTCTGGCCGCAGATGACGAGGTCGCGAGCGCTTAGCTCGTCGGCCAGTTCTTGCAGGCGCTCGGGTCTGGCGCACCGCATGAAAGCGTTCGAGCATTGCTGAAAGTCGATGCCCTCCTCGCGCATGCGGTTTGCCAGCCAATGGTGCTGGTTGAGGCAGATCCGCGCCGAGAACGGCAGGTAGGGGCACATGCGCACGAACATGCGGCCCCATCGCTCGTCGTTGACATAGAAGTTGAATTGCACAACCCAGCGCTCAGCAAATTGCAGATGCCAGCGGTTTGCCGTCCTGTCGCCGATGGCGATCATAATGCGTGCCGGCTCGCGGGCCTTCAGTACGGCAACGACCTCGTCGGGCTTGGCGTCTTTGAAGTACGGTTCGACGAACTCGTCGCGGCGGCCCTTCGGCGCCTCCAGGACTGGAACGTTGCGCTTCTCCGACCACTGCTTCAGCCACTGCTGAAAGCGATCGGCAATGCCATGCAACGTGCCCCGGCTCACCGGGTACAAATGTCGGTAGGCGTCGAAAAACCCAATGACCCTTTCGGGCTGCTGAAACGGCTGGATCAATCCGTTGAGCAGGATCCGGTCGAAGCAGCGATAGTGAAAGCGAATGCTGTCCTTGTGGTGCTCATAGAAGGCGTTCATGGAAGGCCCCGCCGAGGTGAACTCGGCAAGGTAGCCGACATCTCCAGCTCCCGCGCCCCCGTTCAGGAGCCGCAGGGATATCAAGGGCAACGCCCTTGGCTAGTTGGTTGCATTGATTACGCTGGAGGCAATGATGTTATGCGGCATCAAACTCGCTTTGTGTACGAAGTAGATAAAAAAGGACCTGACGGTAAGGCATTGATTTTTACCGCCGATGGCGGTGATATTCCTATCGCCGACCTTATTCCGAATCTCAATCCACTGCTCGCAGGGAATCCTGATTGATTAGTGACCCGTCAGACGTATGACATAGGTGGCGCAACCTCATGCTAGATTTCGTGACCAGATATTTCCCTATCTCGTCCGCTGTGGTGATTGCAGTAGGCTCAAGCCTCGTCGTCTTAATCATCTATGGGTACATGATTGGAGATGAGAAAAAGATTCTATTTCCTCGTTTCCAGCAATACCTACGAGACGGCTTGGTTTTGGATACAAGAAACATCAAGGTGACTTTAGGACTGCGATCGTTCACGAGATGGTATTTCGATTTTGAGATATATATCTTAACGCTCGGCGCACTTTGGGCTCTTGCCAGGAAATCCCATAGCTATTTCATGTACTGTTTGTTGGCGTTCTCGGCGGGTCTTTTGGTATTATATATTTATTCATACTTTGATAATTGGCATCTCAATGTTCTTCACGGTTTTGGTAAGTCGAAGATTGCCTCTGACGCAGGAGCCATTGTGTGGTTGATATTTTTGTTTGCTCTTTCCGCAGTTACCCTGTATCTTTTGTTTACTTCGGTAGACGCTATCATTCAAAGCAATTGATGTACGATATAAGTATGTTGAGGCGCGCCAGCACATCCAACTCTCGATTTTCAACTGTCATGGATTACGGTGACAGGATTACGGTGGGATTACGGTGACAGCCCCGTCAATACCGTAATACGCGGAAATGCGATCAGAAAGGGTAATTACGGGCATGTCACCGTAACACCCGGTCGCGAGCAGCGGCTCGCACAACCGCGGGCGACCGATCATTTCGACCGCCATGGGGTCATCCGCGGTATCCAGCGCGGGACGGCGGCGCGGAACGCCTCGTACTCTCTCCCAAACGTCCGCTCGAGCGTGGGTTCTTCGTACGCCACGACGAAGACGTGGCAGGCGAGCCAGAACAGCGCGCCGTAGACGATGAGGCGCCAATCGCCCATCAGCACCGCTTGACCCAGGATGATGGCAACGACCGCGACGTATATTGGATTACGCACATAACGGTAGAGACCGGTCACCACGAGATTCCGGGTCGGCGCGATGGGCGCGGGGGTGCCGAGACCCTGCAGCGCGAAACGCGCAAATGCGTCAACGAGCCCAGGCACGCCTGCGAGAATCATTATCGCGCCGATGCCGCGCGTCAGCTCCAGACCAAGGAACGGCGGTCGGAGTCGCCAACCCGTGATCGACCATGGAACGAGCCCCGCCAGCATACATGGGGCGACCACGAAGAAAACCGCCGAGCCCAGGACGGCAATGGTTCGTTGCACGGCGGTTCCCGACACTCGCTGCGAGCTCATTCCAACCTCCCCTTCATGGTTTCCCGCCGTCATCCGGGCGCCGACACGCTCGCCATGTTATCCCAAAAGCAACTGGTTCGACCCAGTTGCGAATGACCCGAAGCCGACACTGAGCAGCCGCATCGACGGCCACGCGCCCGCGATGAAGGATTCAGTCCTGCGGGCGCAGGGCCGCTTCGGCGCGCTGCATCATCCGCCGCCATCGCTCGCTTGTCGGCCTGCCCGTAAGCAGGAAGTAGCGGACGATCGCGATCGGCAGCCAGGTCTCCATCGCTTGCCTCAGCGCCGCTACCGGCGTGCCGGAAAGCCGCGCGTATTCGGATTGCGCGGCCGCATTGACCGCAAGCGGCCGCTGCGGATTGTCAGTGACGTCGAGGGCAAGCTCGGTCAGGCTGATGTGGGTGAACCCATGATCGAGGGCCGCAGGCGCGCGGATCGAAAAGGTCCAGTCGATCAGCCGCGGACCGTCCGCCGTCATGATCACGTTATTAGGGTGGATGTCGCCATGGCACAGCCCATCCCCCGGCTGCTGCAGGCGGTCGATCAGCGCCAGGATGCCGGAGGCGACGTGCCTGGGCACGACGTGGCCCGAGAGCCTGAAGGCGGCAGCCATCCAGCCGCGCAGACGGAAGGCCTCCGGCGGCGGCGACATCCTGTGAACGGACAGGCCGAGGGACGCAATGATGGCGCCCGCCTGGGCGAACGTCACGGCGCCGCTGCGCGTGACCTGCAGCAGTGTCGGTCCATCGAGGCGGGCGAGCACGATGCCGAAGCGTCCGTCGAGCGTCACCTCGCCGAACACCTCCGGCGCAGGCAAGCCGGCGGCGAAGACGGCCTGGGTCATCCGCGCCTCTTCCTGGCCGAGCCGCAGCGAGAAACCTTCCCTGAACAGTTTTACGACCTGACCTGGCGCCCAGGCGTGGATGTCCGCCGTGCCGCCCTGGTTGATCTTCTCCCCGAGGGATCCCCGCATTGCTTGTCCTCCCGTACGACAAGGGCGAGCAACTGATAGAATCAGCCTTTGCACCTTCAGAAACGCCAGACGAAGGTCAAGAGCCGCCGATTTCAGACTGACCCACTACCCGTTGGCCTAGTCGAGGGGCGGCCTCGGCTCGTCGCCCGGCTCTCGGGGCTGGCGTCAACGGCGCCGGCATCGAGCAGCCTGGTCAAATTGTTTCCTGATTACGCGGCAACGTCAGCCAGCTTTAGCAAGCGGTAAGGCATCGGGGTGGTCCTCAGCGCAACGAATGCGAGGCGGGGGATCATAGTTTCGAGATCGTATCGGCGATTGAATCGATATTCGAACTCCGCGAGATATCGAGGAACGTGTTTTTCTTGCACGGCTCGGTAGGTCCCCACGAGGGCGGCTTTGATATTGCCCAACGCGGTATTGACCCATTTGAAAGCAGGGGTGCGAGCCGCTTGCTTGCCGCTTCCGGTCTTGATTGAGGTGTGGAGGCATCCGGCTTGGGTGACAGCGGCGAAGCATGCCAGACCGTCGGAGACGATATTGGCGCCCGGGTTGAGCGCGGTGCTCGCGAGCTTTCGGATCGCAAAGCTGCTGAAGGCTTTGATGGGCCGAAGGATGATTTGATCTGGCTTGCCATCGTCCGTTGTCGCGATCGCGGCGACGAACGGCGTCTTGCCTGTTGCGCCGCGCCCGCGGCGGACGGACCGGGCGCCGCCGATATAAGCGTCGTCCATCTGGACGTTGCCCTTCAAGCGTTTGCTCGCGTTACGCTCCAGCATGACTTGAGCGAGCTTGTGCTTCATCATCCAGGCAGCTGTCTGGGTGACGCCAAGGCGTCGACCGAGTTCGATGCTGGAAATGCCCTTCTTCGATTGCGTGACCAGGTAGATCGTCTTGAACCAGATGCGCAGCGGCAGCTTACTCGAAGCGAAGATCGTTCCCGCTTTGACAGAGGTCTGCTTGCGACACGCGTTGCACTGGAATAGACGCCGCGCGCCGCGCGTGACGACGCAGTGATCGGCGCCATTGCACCCAGGACATTCGAACCCGTTCGGCCAGCGCCATTTGACGAGCGCCGCATGACATTGCTCTTCGGTTCCGTAAATCTCGGCGAAACGAGCCTCGCTGAGGCCTTTCTGGAACTGGACCTGATTGCGCGCCATCGGAGAACCCCTGCGAAAACAGCATGTTCATGCTTTGTTCTACTCAAAACCTGAGGCTGACGCAAGCGCGTAATCAGGAATGGTTTTGCAGCGTGAATGTACTACTTCACAATTATGTATGAAATTACGCGCGGTCGAACGCAGTCTGGCGCAGGCCGCGAAATGCTGCAGAAAAAGACGCCCAAACGGCTGATTTCATTGAGTCGCTGACGGAATGGCACACTGCAGCGCCGACGAGCGTCCGACGGCGGCGGCGCGGTCGATTTCAGGCAACGCGTTTGTAAAGACGCACCATGAAGGCGGTGGCGAAGAGGGGGGTCAGCAGGTTCAGCACCGGCACGGCGACAACGCCCGAGATGATCACGCCCGCGAGGTAGACTTGCCCCGAGGTGCGGCGGCGGAGCGCCACTGCGTCCGCGGGCGCGAGATGTCGCATTGCGGCAAGTTCGAAATACTCCCGCCCGAGGAGATACCCGTTCAACAGGAAGAACGAGACGAAGCCGACGCCGGTGAAGAGCGTCAGCAGAAGGACGACGATGTTGACGAGGATCGAGAGGACCGCGAACCGCAGCCCCATCGTGACTGACGCAATGAGCGGCGCCGGCCGGCCTGGCGCGGCATAGGGATCGATCTCCCGCTCGACGATCGTGGCGATGTCGTCGAGAAAGAAGCTGGCGACGAACAAGACCGTCGGCGCCGCAAGAAGGACGATGCCGGCGATCAGGCCGAGCGCCACGACGATCGACAGGACCATGCTCAGCCAGGAGGGTCCCACGTGGATCAGCGATAGCGCCAGGCGGTCGAGACCAACGCCGGCGAGAACGAGAATCGCGGCCGTGAGTCCGAGCGACTTCCACATCACCCCGCGAAACGGGGGCGAGAAGATCTGCGCAAAAGAG
This sequence comes from uncultured Alphaproteobacteria bacterium, assembly GCA_963721905.1. GTDB lineage: Bacteria > Pseudomonadota > Alphaproteobacteria > Rhizobiales > Beijerinckiaceae > Roseiarcus. The sequence goes on along the minus strand of CAVRMF010000020.1, from coordinate 230,871 downwards.
TCGAATGCGTCGCCAAGCATCGAATGATCCGGTTTAGTCCGGCGGAGGCGCCTCAGCGGCGGAGGCGAGGACGCCAGATGAGATTGGTGCTGACCGCGTAATTCCAGACCACGCTCAATATGGCGCCCGATATTCCCGCGACCCACCAGGTCCGGTTCCATTTGAAGAGCCAGGAGGCCACGTCGATGTTCGCGAGCGCGCCGACGCTGCATCCGAGCGCGAACCCGGCAAATCCTCCGATCATGCTCAGGCCACGGTATCGATAGGGCCGATAGGTGATTTCATTGTTGAGAATGAAATTGCTCGCCATCGCGACAAGCGTGGCGGCGAGCTGAGCTGAGTAGAAATCGGCGGGTCCAACCCAATGCCGAAACGCCGAGAGCGCGACGACATGGACGACGAGGCCGATCGCCCCAATAAGGGAGAACAGCACGAATCGAATCGGCAGGATGCCGCCGCTCGCATGATGGGCGACGAGACCGAGAAAATCGAGGCCGACAAGCGGCGTCAATTTCGAGTCGCCCGCGATCCGCTTGCGAAATCGGTAAGGCGCCTCAATGATCTTCAACTCCCCGCCCGCGGACAGGATGACGTCGACCAGGATTTTGAAGCCGTCAGGAGACAGACGCGGCGCGAGGCGGCTGACGATCTCGCGGCGGATCATGAAATAGCCGCTCATCGGATCGGTCACGCGGGCGCCCGCAATTCGTCGGAAGACCCAGGCTCCGAGGTCGCTCAGCTTCTGCCGCGCCGGGGAGAGGGCGCCGGCGTGTTCGTCGGCGATCCGGGTTCCGATCGCCAGATTGCCCTGTCCCGCGGCGAGCGCCCAATACATCTTGGGGAGTATCGTTTCGTCGTGCTGGAGGTCGCCATCGATCACCGCAACGAGGTCGGCGCTCGAGGACATCCATCCTTCGACGACCGCTCCGGCGAGACCCGAGCGGTTGACCCGCCTCAGACACCGCAAGCGCGGGTCCGAAGATGCAAGCGCAAACGCGATTTCGGAAGTGCCGTCCGGCGAATCGTCGTCGACGACGATCATCTCCCATGGCAAGCCTTCGAGGACCGTTTTGACGCGCTCGAATAGCACGGCAACGTTGGCGGATTCGCGGTACGTCGGAACAACGACCGAGAGCGTCGGGTGCGATTTCGGCCGCGGGGCCTCCGGAGCCACTATGCTTGTCTCATTCGACGTCAAAAGCTGCCTAATGGGGGGCGACCGGATAGGGGATTGGAAGCACCCGCGTCAAGCCTTTCACCGGAACTAGCGCAAGCTCGATCTCACGATGCCCGTTTCGCGTCAGCGTCCACGACTGCGGCTCTCCGAGCGATTGGAAAGCGGGTCCGGCTACGGCGAGCGCAACCGGCAGGTCGGCGGTCCGCGCGACCAGCACTCCATCGCGTCCGAGAAGCGCACCTCCGCCTTTTACGAAGGCCCATCCCCGAGGATCGCCCGAAATCACGAAAACGGGAACGTCCGGCCCCAGCGCCAGCGCAATCTTTCCCGCGTCCGACCACTTTAGGGATACAATGAAGGTAGGCCTTGGATTGAACACGGGAGCCTCGCGCAGACCGCGCCAATCGAGCGCCTCGAGCGTGGGGTCGGCGACGCCGCGCTGGATCGGCGCCAAGCGCGTGAGCCAGCCCGTCGAGCTCTGCAGGACCGCCACGGCCGCGACGGCCGCCAGCGCTGCGGACGAGACGAAGGCCCAACGGCGCAAGGCGCCAACCTCGATTGCGCACTCGTCGAGCCACGCGCCCATCAGCGGAAAGGCGAAGAACCAGCCTGGCATTGTCCATTGGGGAAGGCCCCTCGCGCCCCAGAGGGGCGTGATCGTGAAAAGAACGATCGGCGGCAGGGCGAGGCAGAGCAAGAACAATCGCCGCTCGTCCGATCGCCGGCTCCAGGCCGCGGCCAGACCCGCAATCAAAGCAGTGAAAATCCAGGGCAAAAGATACGCGATCTCGCCCAGGGCCATTGCGAGGACCTGGATTGGCCTGAACCCGCCCCCCGGAGCTCCCCGCGCGCCCTGAAATTGAAACGACGCCCACCCGTGCTGCGCGTTCCATATGAACACCGGGGCGGTCATCGCAAGCGCGACGGCCGCCGCGACATAGGGCGCCGGATGCCTAAGCCAGCGGTGCTGTTTGGGCGCCAGAAGCACGAACGCCGCCAGGCCCGCGACGCTCAGCGCGGCGCTGTATTTGGACAATCCCGCGAGCCCCAGGCCGACGCCGGCGAGGAGCCACTGCCCCCAGGCCGGCGACCGATCGGGGGACGTCAGAAAAAACAATCGTGAGAGCGCCCATGCGGCTATGGCCAGACCGAAGAGCAGCGGGCCGTCCGGCACGACCCAGGTCCCGGCAGAGGCGAAGAAAAACGGAGCGACGTTCAACGAGAACAACGCCATCGTCGCCGCGCGGGGACCGAACAGGTCGCGTGTCAGTCGATAGAGGATCCAGCCGATCGCGGCGAAGAGAAAGATGAAGGGCAGCCGCGCCGCAACGCCTTCGCCGAGCGCAAGGGCGGCGAAATGGGCGATCCACTGGTGCAGAGGGGGATGGTCGAAATAGGACAGGCTCAGGTTGCGCGCGATTGCGAGCGTGTAGCTCTCGTCGATCCCGGGTCCGAGCAGATATGCGAAAAGGAGCCGCGCGACGAGAAATCCCACGATAATGGCGGCGGCGAGACGATCTGCGTCTTCGGTCGGCCCCAACGCCCGGTCTATTCCAGTCCGCATCGACTAGGCCGCCGAGCGAGTGTCTGCGCTGGTCGCCGACCCGGGCACGAATTGATCGAAGGCCGCCCAGAACTGCCGCCGGAACACGTCGCGCTCGATCAGGATTTCGTGCTTGGCGCCTTCGATCACGACGATGCGGCCTGCGCGGAGTCGCGAGGCGAAGCGTTCGGCCGCTGCCGTCTCCGTCACCTCATCCGCCCCAGCCGCGACGATGAGGATGGGCGTCGTTATGCGGCGCGGAAAATTCGGCTCGTCAAAGCGTCTCATGAGCCGAAATGAGGCATGGAGCCAGCCAATCGTCAGGCCGGAAGAAAAGAGGTTCGGAGCTGCCGAAACGAGTTTCGCCGTTCGGCCGAACCGATCGGCGTCGGAGGTCCAGACATTTCTTTCGAATTGCCTGAACCATCCCTCCGATCCGCTGTCGCCGGGGATGAAGGCGCCGCCAAGGCCCAACGCGTCGAGCGCCCCGACCAGAAAACCGGCAAGGCCCCGGTGACTGACGCGCCTGGCCGCGATCAGCGGCGAGGTCAAGACGAGACGTTCGAACGGGCATCGGCCGCCTTCGGCTGCGCGAAGAAGCACCGCCGCCCCCATCGAATGACAAAGACCGAACCATGGGCGCGGGCAGTTCGGCTCCAGCAACGATCGCACGAAAGCCGCCAAATCGCGCTCGAAGTGGGAAAAGTCGTCGACATGGCCCTTGCGGCTGTTTCGCAGCGGCCGATCCGACCCGCCCTGGCCGCGCCAGTCCATCATCGCCACAGCGAAGTCTCGCGACAACAGTTCGCCAGCCGCCTCAAAATACTTCTCGATGAATTCTCCCCGGCCGCCCAGGACGGCGACCGTTCCCCGCGGAAGTCGAGGCCGGGGTCCAGCGCGCTGTTCGCAGCCGCACGCCGTCGGCGGCGCGGATATTCTCCTCTATAGCGAGCGGAGGAGGCGGATTGTCGAGCGTCGACGTTAAAGCCATCGGAGCACTCGTATCAGATGGCGTCCGAGACATGAAGGAAGGCGTCGACCCGGTCCGAAGTTACAAAATGGCGTCCGGCAGACCGCTGGCTTCCGCTCGCGCAGCGACACAGGAGACTTTCCCCAAGGGAACATTAGAAACATTGGTGCAAAGCTGCAACACTATGGCTAAGAACAGGCGGCGGGGGTGGCGGAGCATATGACGAACTGGTAAAGCCTCATATGACCGGGGCGAGGCATGCAGCTTTTGCAGAAATCGGGGTTTCTCATCGCTGTTCTCGGGTCTGCCCTGTCGGGGCTTTGCGCGTGCTCGTCGCTTCCCAAATCCGGGCCAAGCGCGCAGGACGTGCAGCAACAGCAGGTCAGCGCTGATCAAGGGCTCAGGTACGAGGTCGTCGATATCGATCCGTCGGTTATCTGGGCGCTCAGGCGACGGGGCTACGAAAGCTTCTCTTCCCGTTTCGGAGATCGCGCGCTGTCTCCGGAGCCGGCGGGCCCGCGCCCGTCGACTTCGAAGACGGGCATGAGAGCGAAGCGCTCTATTCGGTCGCGAGCCGATGCGGTCTTGAGTTCGGTCCCGCGTTTCGCCAACTCGCAAGAGCTAGGAGAGCCGCCGACGACGTGATCGAAGTTGAATTGTCGTCGCAAGGCGGGGACGCTCGCTACGGGCTCGATCCCGCTCGAACTCAACTCCTGCTTCCACGGATTGATACTGCTATTCTCGAATCTCGGCCGGGAAACGGTCGGCTATTTGCCCGTGCGCTTCGACAAGATCCGATTGATGAGGCCGGCGGAGCCGTTGGCGCGAGCGCGCCTGCACATTCGTCGCGCCGACGAACGCGCCATCGTCGCCGACTACGAATTGTTCGACCATTTGGGTCGGACAGTGGCGACGCTGGGCGGTGCGCGCTATCAGCCTGCCCGCGTGAGGCCTGCGGCGAATCTTTCCCAGACTGGACTGGTCGAGAGTTGGATCCCCGCGACGGCAGAGCTCACGGACGCTGCGCCGGCGCTCGAAATGGCGCCTCGGGGCGAACGCGAGCCATCGTGTCTCGAGCTGCCTCCGGAGGCCGCGTTGATCGAAGGCTGGGCGAGCGCGGCCGCGTCTGAGTTCGCGCACAATCTCAGCGTCGACGAGATTCTCGATATTGATGAACTCATCCGCTCTGGACGATTGCCGATCGAGAATCGTGCGTGGGCGCAAGTTATTTTCGACGCGCTCGAGGCAAGCGGATTGCTGACGCGACAGGGGTTCTTCTATCGGCTGAACAATAGGGACATGCCCCCCGCCGATGCGGCGCTGACGAGTTTCGCCTGGCGGCATCCGGATCGGGCCACCGAACTTCTGCTCGCGGCCAGCGTCGGATCGACCTTGCGTGCTTATGGATTGGGGGAAGGAGTTTTGGCGGGAGCCTCCGACGCTGCGCGGGAGGCCTTCGATCTGAGGTCGGCCTCGTCCGCTGCGGCGGCAATGGCCCTAAGCGGACGCTTGGAACCGCTCTTCGGAGCGGAAGCGCATGGTCAAGCGCTGCGCATCCTCCAAGTCGGCTATGGGCCCTCAACGGCGGTCATGGCTCGCCTTGCGGCGCGCCACAACTCGCGGCTTGTGGTCTTCGACCCTGACGCTAAGCGAACTCCGTCAGCTTGACCAACGAACCGCAGGTGTGATTCGGTCTTCGCGCTGATTCGCGGAGGCGGGGCATGGCGGGCAAATCTCGGGTGACGGCGGGTGAGGAGCAGCGCAACGCGCTGCTGACATTGGCCCATTCACGCGACCGCGGGGAGGCTGATCGGGCGCGGGCGATATTGCTGACGCTGTCGGGATGGACCAGCCCGCGCATTGCGGAGGCCTTTGGCGTGCGCGAAGACACGGTGCGGCTGTGGCGCAGCGCGTTCGCGCGCGGCGGTGTCGAAGCGTTGAAGGCGACTGTGGCGCCCGGCCCGCCACCGGTAAAGACCGAGGCTGCGCTGCGTGTCGTCACGCCTCTGCTCGAAGCTCCCGTCGCCGACCGGCCCAACTGGACGATCCCGCGTCTCATGGCCGAGATCGAGGCGCGCGAGGGCGTCAAGATCGGCAAGTCGCAGTTGTCCCGGGCGCTGCGAAAAAAAACTTCCGTTGGCGGCGGCCTCGGCACACGCTGAAAGGCCGCCAGATTGCCGACGAGATCGAACGCGTGGGACTGCGCCTTCAGCTGCGCAAGGCCCAGGCCGAAGCCGGCGACATCATTCTCCTCTACGGCGACGAGAGCGAGGCCCTGACGCACCCTTATCTGGCGCGGGCGTGGGCCTTGCGCGGTGCGGACCTGCGGGTGCCGGCGCCGGGACAGGCCAAGAAAGTGGCGATCATCGGCTCGCTCGATCAGGTCACGCGCCAGCTGATTGTGCATACGAGCCCGACCAAGCGCAGCAGCGACTTCATCGCTCACCTCGAGCAGCTCGACCACCTGTTCGGTCCCCAACCGGGACGGGCAATGAAACCGGTCGTGCTGGTCGAGGACGACGGGCCGATCCATGTCAGCAAGCTCACTCTCAAGGCCCTCGAGGCGCGCAAACACTGGCTCACCGTCGAGTGGCTGCCGAAATACGCACCCGAACTCAACGATATCGAGGTTGTCTGGCACGATCTCAAGGCGCATCATCTGGCCCACCAGACCTTCGCTGACGCCGACGCCCTCGACCGCGCAATCCACGCCGCCGTGGCCGCCCTGAACCGGGAGCGAACCGTCAATCCGTTGGTCCTTCAAAAAATCTCTGCTTAGGCGGCTGGAACGAGCTCGCCACCGTTTTGGGCGCTCTTCGGAAATCTCGTTTTGCGACAATCTCGAAGGGCTCAAGACCCAAAGCTTTGATCTTATCGTGAGCTCGGGCGGCTTATCGCGGCTTTCCGTCAAACGCGGCGCGTTGCGTCAGCTGGCGGGCAAGGGTGTGGCAAATGCGAGCCTGGTCGCGATAGAGCCGGCGCCGTCGTTGTTTCAAAATCTCGTCTTTGGATTGAGCGACGATTGGTTCGGCGACGAGGGAGAATGTCTGCGATCGGCGGAAGGCTGGAGTTCGCTTTTGACCAGGACGGGACTGTCTCGCGTTCGCGCCGAGTTGGCGGTGCACGGCGGGGACATTGCGGTCGCTATCGAAGCCCGGGTCTCCGAAGCCCGGCCCACCGTGGAGGCCGGAGCGATCACGCCCGCCCCCGAAGTTCTAATCGTGCGCGAAGGCTCGCGGCCCGACGATTTCATGCTCGCGCTGAAACAAGCCCTGAAGAAGCGGCGCGTGGCCTGCCGAGTGGTCGAGTCTTTTGAATGCGACGCATCTGAGTGCGACGCATCGTCGGTGAGCGCGCCGACGATTCTTGTTTGGCCGCCCTGGGAGACCGAGGGTGACGGAGTGAGGCGTGTCGCGGCGCAGGTCCTGGCCCTGAAGACGCTCGCAATGGGCCTCGGCTCCACAAAGGCGCGTATTTTTGTTCCAATAGACGCGTCCGATCGTCCAGTCGCCGGTGCCATTTCAAGCTTTCTCAGAACGCTCGGCAATGAAATGCCGGCCTTACGCTTCCATCGCGTCGAGATCCCGGCCCGGACATCCAAGGCGGCAGACAAGCTTGCCGCGGTCATAATGTCGGGGACCGAAGAGAGCGACATCGCGATTCGCGGTGAAAGGGTGGAGGTGTTGCGTTATGCGCCGCCCGATTTGAGCGAGGCGAGAACGACGCCGAGCGCGGGCGCTTGGCGACTGGAGAAATCCCCCGATGGCGGGCTCGACCGCTTGGCCTGGAATCCGGCTTCGCGCGTTGCGCCGAAAGAAGGTCAGATCGAGGTTGAAGTCGTCGCGACCGGATTGAACTTTCGCGACGTCATGTGGGCGCTCTCGGTTCTTCCCGATGACATGTTGGAGGACGGTTTCGCCGGGCCTACGCTCGGACTCGAGTTTTCGGGTCGCGTCGTTGGCGTCGGCCCAGACGTGACCGTGTTTCGCGTCGGCGACGAAGTTGTCGGTTTTTGCGGTGGCGCTTTCAGCACCTACGTGACCGTCGATGTCGATCACGCGGTGGCGCTGCCTTCGTCGGTTTCGTGCGAGAGCGCGGCGACCGTCCCGGTGGCCTTTCTGACCGCGTATTACGGATTGATCGCCTGCGCCAATCTGCAACCGGGGGAGTGGGTGCTGATTCACGGCGGCGCCGGCGGCGTTGGCATGGCCGCGCTGCAGATCGCGCAGTGGCGGGGCGCTCGCGCGATCACGACCGCCGGGGCTCAGGAAAAGCGAGATCTCACGATCGCGCTTGGCGCAGAATGCGCGTTCGATTCGCGTTCTGGCGCTTTCGTGGACGACGTGATGCGCGTCACCGAGGGTCGCGGCGTTTCCGTCGTGCTCAATTCGCTTGCGGGTCAGGCGATGGAGAGCAGCATCGGCCTTCTGCAGCCATTCGGACGGTTCGTCGAACTCGGCAAGCGCGACTATCTTGCCAATACGCCGGTAGGCCTCAGACCCTTCCGGCGGAACCTGAGCTATTTTGGCGTCGATCTCGACCAGATCCTGCTGTCGCGTCCTGACGTTTGGCGGCGTTTGTTCGGCGAGGTGTTGGAGGGCTTCGAAAGGGGCGATTTCGCGCCGCTGCCTTACACCATGTTTGACAGCGCCGATATCGTCGAGGCGATGCGGCTGATGCAACAATCCGGCCACGTCGGAAGGATTCTGGTGCGGCCGCCGCCGTTCGGATGCGCGCCCACGGCGCTCAAGCGCAGTGAATTCCGAGTCGACCCCAAACGCACGCATCTCGTCGCCGGAGGCCTCGGCGGCTTTGGAATCGAGACGGCGCGATGGCTCGTCGAGCGAGGCGCTCGCCATCTCGTTCTCATTGGCCGTTCAGGCGCCGCAAGCCAATCGGCGCGCGACGCGATTACAGAGATGCGCGCGCGCGGCGCTGAGATTCGCGTCGAAGCGGTCGACATAGCCGACGGCCCGTCCTCAGAGGCTTTGTTTTCGGTTCTCAAGCGCGAGATGCCGCCTCTCGGGGGCGTCATCCACGCGGCGATGGTGCTCGACGACGCAATCGTCGCCAATATTGACGAGCGCCGTCTTCTCGACGTGTTGAGACCGAAAATCAGCGGCGCCGAGAACCTGGACCGACTGACGCTCGATCTCAATCTGGATTACTTCGTCCTGTTTTCCTCAGCGACGACGGTCATCGGGAATCCAGGACAGGGAGCCTATGTCGCCGCCAATGGATTTCTCGAAGGGCTGGCGCGGCGGCGACGTTCCGAGGGGCGGCCCGCGCTCGCGATCGCATGGGGTGCCATCGAGGACGTGGGGATTCTGGCGCGCTCCGCAGAGGTCCGCGAGGCGATCGCCGCGCGGGCCGGCGTCAAAGGGATCAAGGCGAGAATCGCGCTCGATCTCATGGCGGAAGCGCTCGCGTTTGAAGGCGGACCCTCCGGCGACGGCGTTGTCGCTATCGCGGACATGAATTGGTCCATCTCCCGCTCCAATCTTAAGGGGCTGACGTCTCCAAGCTACGGACGGCTGCTGAATGCGCTGGAGCCGGATGAGGGTCTGTCGCGGGCAGACGTCGAACTTCGCGAGCTGATCAGGAGGCAACCCCCAGAGAGCGCGCGGCGCGCGGTCGCCGAAGTCGTGATCGAAGAACTCGCGCGCATTTTGCGATTGCCGAGAGATGATGTGAGCCGTTCGAAGCCGTTGTCGGAAATCGGGCTTGATTCGCTGATGGCGGTCGAATTGACGCTTGCGCTCGAAACGCGCCTCGGGATGGACGCTCCTCTCGGCGAGGCGGCGGGCGCATTCAATGTGACGGAATTGGCCGCGCGAATTCTCGCGTCCCGACTTAGCGGCGATCACAATTTCGTCGTTTCCGAGCGCCTGGCTGCAAGCCATCTCGACCCTGCGGAGCGAGACGAAGTCGTTGAGTTGCTCGGCCGGCTCGAAGGAGCGGCTTCGGCCGCCGTCGCGAATTTGGCAGGCGATCCCAACGAGCCGAGATGAAGCGGCCTGTCGTCTACGACATCACGCGGCTGCTCACTCGCGTTTTCGCCCGCACGCCGAACGGGATCGATCGGGTCGATTTCTCGCTTGCGAACTATTTTCTCCGTGACGGCGATCCGCGTCGATCCGGACTCGTTATGACGCCGCTCGGCCCCCGCGTTCTCTCGCGGGTCGCCGCGCGGGAAGCGATCGACAACATTCGCACGCATTGGGGCGAAGAAGCCGAGCCGGAATTTGACGAGCAATTTCTTTCCATTGCGGCGGCGATCGATCAGTCGTTCGGGCCCGCGCCAAAGGTTTCTGTTGCTCGCCGCGGTCAATACGCGGAGGCGCTGTCCTGGATCAGGCGACACGGACTCCCGGTCGGCGACTCGCCCGCCAAATTCTTCAATGGGAGCGGCGTCTATCTCAACGTTTCCCAGTTTCCGCTGGGGATCGATGGGTTTTTTCACTGGCTCGATCGCCAGTCGAACGTCGATGGGGTTTTTTTCATCCATGATCTCCTCCCGATCGAGACGCCCGAATATTTCCGCCCGATGGAGCGTCCGTGGCACCTTCGAAGGCTAAAGACGCTTGCTCGGTACGGCCGGGCCGCGATCACATCGACGTCGATCACGCGTGACTCCCTCATCGACCAGCTGACTACGCTGGGGCGTCCGGACATGCCGGTGGCGGTCGCACCTTTGCCGGCGGACCCGACCTTTTCCTCAGGTCACGGCCGAGGGCCCCCGGTCGGCCGCCATCCCTATTTCATCATGTGCGGGACGCTCGAGCCTCGCAAGAATCATCTGCTTGTCTTGCACGTTTGGCGCGACCTCATCGCTCAGTTCGGCCGCGCAGCGCCCAAGCTTCTTCTGGTCGGCGAACGCGGCTGGGAGAACGAGCACATCATCGATCTGCTTGACCGATGCCCCGCGCTGCAGGGTCCGGTCATTCGCGCGTCAGGCCTCACAACGCCGAGCCTAAAGCGGCTGCTTCTCGGGGCTCGCGCGCTCCTGATGCCATCGTTTGCGGAAGGGTACGGTTTGCCGGTCGTGGAGGCGATCGCAGCGGGGGTTCCTGTCATCGCGTCCGATATCCCGGTCTTCCAGGAGATCGGCGGCGGGCGTCTACTGACGATCGATCCCACGGATGGCCCCGCATGGCGCTCAGCCATCTGCCAATTTATGCGCGAGGACTCTCCGGAGAGGAAAGTCTGTCAGGCCAATATCGAACGATATGTCGCGCCGGACTGGTCGAGCTTCTTCGACACGATCGAAGAATTCCTTCAGGGTCTTGCGGACTCGGACCGGCGGACTTCAGCCCTGACGCGCGAGGTCTGTCGCAGTCAAATACACGTTCACGAGGAAGAGGCTGACGAGAACGACCCCTAAAACGCCGACCGACACGGAGTGCAAGGAAAAAACCCGACCCAAGACATGCAAACTGACCGGCCCAAGCACAAACATCATCAGGTTGAAAAAAACCAGGAGCAACCGCAGTTCAGTCGGCCCGAAGCCGAGGAATGACAACCGAAACGCGCCGGAGACGTGGTTGGATAGAATCACGAAAACCCCGAGCATCAAATAGCCGACCAGCGTGAATAGAGCGACGTCCATTCCGACGTATGGCGAGAGCCCAAGGCCGACCGTGATAATGAGATTGCTGAACGCATCCATCGAATGGTCGAGAAAAAAACCGTAGCGGTGCCTCTCGGTCTGTCGATAACGCGCCAAGGAGCCGTCAAGCGAGTCTCCAAACCAATTGACGATGAGGCCGAAGCTGGCGAGAAACAGGAAACCCGGGTTCAAATTGCTCGCCGCGTATCCGGCGGCGGCCACAAGGGCGCCGAAAACGCCAATCGCCGTCAGGTGGTCCGGCGTCACCCAGTCCGGCAACTGCTGGCAGAGAACGTCAAGCAGCTTCCGCTCGCGGGGCGCGAGCAAACTCGTCTGAATCCGCGCCGGCGGATGAAAGGCGCCGGTTCCCACCACGAGTTTCGCCGGCGCGAAAGCCCTACTCGAACTGGCAACGGTCATGGGTCGTCCCGTCGGATAGGTTGGATACAACTTTTGATTGTGCCCGATTGCATCTATGCTAGATGCTTCGCCGGCCTTACGCAACGGCAACTGAAATAGAATGGGAACGTGTGGCGATCGAACCACACCAGCTTACAGGCGTCTCCCTTACGGAGGGCGCCAAAAACACGGATACTAAACTACAGATAAAATGGCGATCATTGAATTGACGGGATTCCGCTTGGCGCGAAACATTGTGATATCGGGGGCCAGCAGCGGGCTGGGGCGCGCGCTGGCGATCGAATTTGCCGCTTCCGGCGCGAACCTGGGGCTTCTCGGACGCAACGAGGAACGTCTCGAACAGACTGCTCAGCGCGCTCGCGAAAAAGGAGCCGTTGTGCGTGCCGCGGCGGTCGACGTTCGCGATCGAGACGCAATGCGGAGCTTCCTGCTCGATTTTGACGCCGCTGCGCCGATCGATTGCATCATCGCCAGTGCGGGCATGACGATGGTCACTCCGCTCCAGGGAGGGGTCGAGGACCTGACAAAGGCTGAGGAGCTTTTCGACGTCAATCTGAACGGCGTCATGAACACGATCGCGCCGATTGCGCCTCTGATGCGTCGCCGTCGCGCAGGACAAATCGTGCTGTTCGGCTCGATCGCCGCCTTCGCGCCGCCGCCGGACTCTCCCTCATACGCGGCGAGCAAAGCGGCTCTTGTCGCCTTTGCGCTGGCGACCCGCGCTCTCTATCGCGCAGACGACGTCAGCGTCAGCGTGGTCTGCCCTGGCTTTGTCGACACGCCAATGGCGGGGTCCTTCACCAGCTGGAAGCCCCTGATGATGTCTGCGGAGGACGCGGCGCGGCGAATTCGTCGCGGACTCGACCGCCGCAAGGCGATCATCGCGTTCCCACTGGCGCTCTATCTCGCGGCGCGGCTTCAACAATGGCTCCCGGACCCGTTGCGCACGGCCGCAATGCTGCGGTTTCGCGCCGTCAAGCGCCCTACGACCCGCTAGCTGAGCGCCTTTTCGTAGACGCGAAACGTGCGCGAATGATGAGCCGGAAGACTCCGGACGTTGTTCAGCGCGACCGTGTTCTTTTCCAGCATCCAGCTGTATTCGATCTCTTCGACGCCTGCCTTTCGAGCGTCCTCGATCGAGCGGGCCACAAGGCCGCTGACCGCGAAGGCCGCGACCTTGGTGTTGCGCCACTTCTTCGCCACCCCGGTGATCGGCGCGCGCGTCATTCGGGTGCCGCGCACATGGATACGCCATAGGAGCCTGGCGAAGCCGAAGGGCCAGAGCCTGCCTTGCAGACCCTTGAGCGCCTCGTTCGCGTCGGGAATTTGCGCAGCGACAGCGACATCTTCGCCCTCGAACGTCGCGATGCGGATCCAGCTCGGGCGGCAAACCGGCAGGGTCAGGCGGCTGATGAGCCTCGCCTCCTCTTCGCCGAGCGGCGTCGCCCAGGCGTTGTCGGACCAGGCGTCGTTGTAAAGCCTGAGGACGCGTTCAAAATCACGTCCCCAGTTCCATAACGAGAGCGGATGAAATTCGATCCGCGGCGCCCCGCGGCTGCTGGCGACACGGGCCACGCGGCCGGGAAGCCCCGATTCGGCCACGCGGCAGACATAGGCGAGCAGGTCCATCGCCTTCGCATAGCCGAGCGCTTCGATATGGCGAGCGTAATAGGGCGGCGCGTGGTTGGTCCGAACGACGTGGGGCTCATCGAACCCATGGATCAGAAGACCGCTCTCGTGATTGATCGTGAGGCTGAAGGGCCCGCGCGCTGTCGTCATCCCTCTGCTTTTGAGAAATCGCTCCGCTTCGTCGAACAGCCCAGCAAACACCGCGCGATCGTCGATCGCGTCGATGAAGCCGAAAAATCCGCAGCCGTCGTTGAACTTGGCGATGTGCCGGCGGTCGACGGTGGCGACGATGCGTCCAACCGGCTCGCCGTTTCGCAAGGCGACGAAAGGCTGAATGGCGTTCTCGCGCATGAACGGCGTGCGCCGCGGGTTGAAAATCATACGAATTTCATCATGCACCGGCTCGACCCACCGCGGGTTTCCCGCCTGGGCGCGGCGCGCTGCGGCAATGAAACACTCAATTCCGCGCCGGTCGACGACGGCGACAATTTTCAGGTCATCCATTCAGAGCATGTCCGCTCGCGCGGACGCCGGCGAAACCGTCGAGCCCAAGTCCCGGAGTTGCTCGGCAACAAGCCGGATCGCGGCGTCGATCTGTTCGAAGGTGTGTTCGGAGGTGAGGAAAAAACGCAGCCGGGCGAGCCGTTCGGGGATTGCCGGGTGGATGATCGGCTGCACGTTGACGCCTCGATCAAACAGCCGCTGACTGAGCGCGACGGCGCGGAGCGAGCTTCCGGTGACGACCGGCGCGATCGCCTCACCGACGCTCAAGCCGACGTCGAGGCCGGCAGCGCGAGCAGCTTCGTGGAAACGCCGCGCATTCCTCTTCAGCCTTGCGACGCGTTGGGGTTCGCTCGCCAGCAACGTCAGCGCCGCGAGCGCCGCCGCCGCAATCGCGGGAGGCATAGCGACGCTGTAGACGAAGCCGCCCGCCGCCCGCTTGAGGTAGTCGACAAGCGTTTCTGGTCCCGCGATGAATCCGCCACAAGCGGCAAGCGTCTTCGACAAAGTTCCCATCCAGATGTCGACGCGCCTTGGGTCAATGCCGAAATGCTCAAAAACCCCTTGGCCGCTGGGACCGAGCACGCCGAGGCCATGGGCGTCGTCAATCATCAGCCACGCCTCGCGGCGGTCCTTGATCTCGATCAGCGCAGGCAAGTCGCAGACGTCGCCGTCCATGCTGTAGAGCCCCTCGGCGACGATGAGAACCCTGTCATATTGGCCTCGAGTGGTCGCAAGCGCCTTATCGAGCGCCGCCATGTCGTTATGCGGAAAGGCGCGCCGCTCGCATCGCGCCATCACGCCGCCCATGACAATGCTGTTATGGGCAAGGGCGTCATGCAGCATGAGATCTCGCGGTCCCAAGAGCGCCGCGATCGTCGCGACGTTGGCGGCATGTCCGCTCACATAAGTCAGACAGCCGCTTTGCTGGTAGTGGTCCGCCAGGGCCCTCTCGAGCGCGCCATGAATTGGCCTCTCGCCAGCGACGAGACGGCTCGCGGAGGCGGAGACTCCATATCGATCAATTGCGCTTTGCGCGGCGCTTCGGACCGCCGGACTATGGTTGAATCCAAGATAGTCGTAAGAGGAGAAATTGATCAGCGGCCGGTTGCCGATGGAGGTTGTCGCGCCTGCGTCTGCGTCGTGGACGAGAAAATAGGGGTCGCGAAGCCCCAAGCTCGCCGCAGCTGAGCGCAACATGCGTTGTTCGGCGTGACCGGGCAGGGTTGTGAAATCGAGCCGGCGCGAGCGATTGGCCGCTTCGTCCGTGCGCGTCGGCGAAGACTGAGGACTCCCGCTCAGTCCCGACCGGGCGCGAACCACGCGGTCGAGAATTTGACGATCGGCCTCTGTCAGGCGCCGGGCCAAGCCATTCCCCTGTTTTCGACCACGCTCCGCGACTTTCTGAATGAAGCATCTGTCGACAAACGAGCTCCTTCTCGAACAGGTCTTATCGACGGAGTCCAATTTGTCGATTGCGAGCGCAGTCGCATCATGATCAGTCAGCATGGCGTGACACGGCGAATGCGGCGGTCCTATGGCGGTCGCCGCCGCGAATGTCCGACAAGGCCGGAATGGGGTGGCCGGGACGGACTGCTGGTCGCAACCGGCCCGGCGTGAGGGAAGGGGATCGGGGACGGCCAGAGCCCTGTGCAGTTTCGGCTCCGACTTAACCTTTTCAAGCGCTTAAGTGTCAAAAATTGTCGTAATGTAACTCCCAAGCCGACGCTCCGATCCTCATCCTGAGCCGCGATGCGAAGCATCGCGTGTCGAAGGATTATCCAGAAGGAGGCGCTGTTCGTGCGCTCTGGAGCATCCTTCGAGACGCGTCGCCTGCGGCGCCGCTCCTCAGGATGAGGGAGTGGTAGGGAGTTACGTCGTAATGATCCGATCCGGAGGCGCCCGACACATCAATATACATAGTATATATGGTCTATCCGTAATTGTCTTGGAGACGCGCCGGGCGTGCGGCCTCGGCTGTTCCCAGAACTGCATGCGCGGGCGATCGAATTTCGGGGAATTCGACGGCTTTGGATTGAGCCTCCAAACGCCGTCGGCTCGAATGACAAAGTCCGCCGGATCGAAAACGTGAGCTTTGACGAAATCCAGCACAGCGCGATCGACCTTCGGCCGCTCCGGCTTCCATCAAATCGAAAATGGTCCGTGGCTGCCTCGTGCGCGGTCCCAATCGTCGGGTCATAGCCCTCGGAAATGGCCTTGATCCGAATCTCGCTTTCACCGGCGAACGGTCGGCACGCGAAACTCAATCCTGGAAGGGCTACATCAAGCTGGCCCTGGTTTCCTGCCCGATCGCGCTTTACACGGCTTCGTCCTCGAACGAGCGCGTCGCCTTCCGCCAAGAAGACCGGCGGCTGACGCGAATCCAGACGCCGCCGCTCTGGATTCCCGGCCAGACCTTCTGCCGGGAATGACACCAGACGCGGGCTGAAATCGTCTGAGAGGATTGAACGGCGCTTAGAGGCTGACCCAAAAGTCTAGCGGTTCATCTGACACTTGCCACCCGAACGCGCGTTGCTACCGGACGTCCGGAATCGGACCCGAAGCACGCTTTCCCGAGTTGGACTGGGAACGGGCGGAGTGCGCCTGAAAGCTGCCGTAGGCGCTACGGGCATGATGCGCCACATCCGGCCGTTCGCCACGCCGCCGGATCGACCGCGGTTGATTGTTTCATTCCGCAGTCCAAACTCCGGCCGCTGTCGCCACAGCGAGGGAGGCCTCGCCTATCCGCGAGACTTCAGGGGGTCCAAAATCGGCCGCCGCCAGCATCGCACCAACGGCTTGCTCGTCGTGGAACGTATAGATCTCGTTCGGGAAGCCCTTTCGTCGGGGGCTGTCGCCACGGAGAAAGCCTAGAACGAAACGACCCCCTGGCCGCAGGACACGGCGAACCTCCCTCAGGCACGCGGCTGGGTCACTCCAGAAATAGAGCGTGTGGACGGAAAGGGCCAAGTCAAAGGTCGCCGCATCAAAAGGAATTGAAGCGCAGTCTGCTTTGCGAAGCTCGATTCGACCCTCGGTAATCGCAAGACGGTTCCGGCGAACCGCTACGTTCAACATTTCGTCCGAGACGTCGATGCCGCAGATGCGACCGTCCGTCACGACGCCCGCGAGTTGCTCGATGGTGCGACCATGGCCAAAGGCAATTTCCAACACCCGATCAGACGGCGAAGCAGCGAGGAGGCGAATTGCATGTTCATTCAAATCCGCCGTCTCCCGAGCCATGATCCCCGCGATGAGACGCCCTAAGAGACCAGACGGCCGCGCCGACTGCTTTGCGATGAAAATTGGTCGCTTCATGGCGGACGCCTCCCAACCCGAGTGCGCGCGATCGCCTCGATGACGCCGAGCGACGCGAGAGCTCCATTGGCGGCGCCCTTTTCGAAGTCGCCCTCGATCTGGCCCATCTGGTTCGTGACATGGGCCACACAAAGAACAGCACGTCGTCGAGCCGTCGCAAAGGCGTAGAGCGCGGCGGCCTCCATCTCGACCGCCAACAGGCCTGTTTCGTGGGCCTTCCTCACCGCTGTCGCGGTTTCACGAAACGGCGCGTCGGTCGTCCATGTCGCTCCGACTTCGAAGGGAAGCGAAATTTCCGCCAAGACGACGCGCGCGGCCTCGATGAGGGGCGGGTCGCAGTGGCTGAAATCGGTGGGGGGCAGGTAATGATAACTGGTTCCCTCGTCTCGGAGCGCCCGATCGATGAGAATGAAATACGGCGGCTCGCGGACGGGCAGGATCCGTCCGGCCGAAGTCATGCTGATGATGAGCCGGCAACCCGAGGCGAAAAGCTGCTCGGCGACGAGGACGGCGAACGACGCGCCGACCGCCGAACCGACGACGCCATACCGGACGCCGCCGCGATCGAACGCGTGAAGATGGGTGTGGTAGCAGGCCCAGGAAGGGTGGCGATCGGCGCTCCCCGTCGCGGTCAGATGTTCAACGATATCGCCATCCGGGTCGAGAATGCAGATTTCCGGGACATCGCCGGTCGCGATGCCCTTCTGCCGGCGCGCCTCTCTCAGCAGCGCCTCTGGCGTGAAAACCGACGCCTCGTCGTACCCCTTGCGCGACAGGATCGGCGGCCGATCATCGCCTCGATCATGCTCGGCAGTCATCGCGGCTCGCCTTTCGGTTCCTCCGGACGTCGCCCGGTCATCGCAACGGCGGTCAACGCCCCGGAGGCGAAGGTGAGCGCTCCGACCGCGGCGATCGCGGTCGGAGCGCCGAAAGCATCGGTCAGCACGCCGGCGGAAAGCGCGCCCAGCGCGTAGCCGAGATCGCGCCAGAAGCGATAGACGCTGAGCGAACGCGCGCGCCAGGAGGGGTGGGAAGCGTCCGAAACCGAGGCGATCAGCGTCGGATAGACCATCGCTGTGCCGAGGCCGAGCAGCACGCTGGCGATGAGCCACCACTCGAAGCTCCGCGTCGCCGCGGTCAGGAACAACCCGACCGCCTGCGTCCACATTCCGGCGACGATCAGGCCCTTGCGGCCCCAACGATCGCTGAGCGGGCCGGTCGCGGTCTGGAGCACGCCCCAGACCGCCGGGTAAACGGCCTTGAGAATGCCGATCCGCTCGACGCTCAGCCCGTAGGCCGTGAAGAACAGGGGCAAGATGCCCCAGCTCATCCCGTCGTTGAGGTTGTTAACGAGTCCGGCTTGTGACGCGGCGAAGAGATTACGGTCGCCGAACGACGTCCGGCGAAAGATCTCCCAGAACCGAGCCTGCTCCGTGGCGGTTGCGTGACGGGAGAGTTCGAGGCGGACATGATGGCGCGTGTCGGCGAGGAGCAGGATGGACAGCACGAGCCCGAGAACGGCGTAGGCGATGCCGAGGTAGAACGGCGCCGGGCGCAGGCCGTAACGCTGCGCGATATAGCCGGTGAGGAATGCGGTCAGGCCCACTGACAGATAGCCGGCGAATTCGTTCAAGCCGACGGCGAGGCCGCGCGACTTCGGGCCGACGAGGTCGACCTTCATGATCACCGTCATCGACCAGGCGAACCCCTGGTTGACACCGAGAAGCGCGTTGGCGGCTACGATCCAGCCCCAGCTTGGCCCCCAGCCGATCATGAACGGGACTGGGAGCCCGACCAGCCAGCCGACGACCAGCATCGCCTTGCGGCCATAGACGTCGGCGAAATGCCCGGAAACGAGATTGGCGAGCGCCTTGACGACGCCGAAGATGACGATGAACGAGACGACGACCGTCGTCGAAGCGATCCTGAACTCCTCGGAGCCAATTAGGGGTACGACCGTCCGTTCCAACCCGACCATGCCGCCGACGAAGGCGTTGATGAGGATCAAAAGCGAGAACTGCCGCCAGTTCTCGCGCAGGCCAAGGCGGATGGTCGCAGGAGCGGACGGTTTAGCGCGCGTGATCATCGCGTTGCATGCTCACCCATCGGGGCGCCGCTGAGGCGGCCGAGCCGGGTCGCTTCCGTGCTGCCGCTGCACAGCCTCGGGAAAGCGGGTCAGTAACAGCGCCGCAGCCTCATTAACCGGCGCCCACTCCGTGTCCATGATGCCCGTCTGGGTCTCTATCGAATTGCGCAGGATGACCTGCGCGTCCTCGACGCTCAGCGCGCCGCGCTCAAGGAGGAGAAGAAATATTTTCTGAACCAGATCGTAGGCTGCGACACCGGCGGCCTGAGCGTCGATCGTGACTTTCTCTATTTCCATGGCTCATTCCGCGAGAAAGCACCACGCCCAATCTGCCGGCATCTGGACGGTCATCCGCTCATCTCTGCTGGGTAGAGTTGTAGCCCGCTCCATCTCGTCAAACCGGGACTTCGTCCGCCACATGCGGGGGTCAGTAGCCGAGCACCCGGCGGCGCTCTTCGAACTCGTCTTTGTCGATCTCGCCGCGAGCGTATCGCTCCTTAAGAATATCGAGCGGCGTGCGTGCCGGCTGCATAGATTGCGGCGGCTGCGTCCCCTGCCACGGCCCGCCGAGTCCACGTACGAGAACAACAGCGACCGCGATCGCCACGACGAGAACAAGGATCATGAATAGCGGACCGAAAATCATGCCATCACCCCATCCGCTCCAATCCATCATCATGTACGGGCTATAGCCATATCTGTTGGGCTCCTGCACCTGCTGCGCCCAAGCCCGCGCTGGCGCAAAGCCAATGACCGCGTCCGCGGCGACCATCAAACTTGAAGGTCTCATTGCTTTGCTCCTTCGCTGGACAATGCAGTTGAAGCGCGGTCCGCGCCGCCGTTACGCCATCGCGAGTCCCGCATTGGCGGCACGGAACTCGGCCGCGCGCGTCGGCGGCGGCGGTATGTCCTTCCACATGGCGCGGACGAATTCCCCTTCGTCTTCGATCTGGAAAGCCGCATTGTGCCGTTTCTCGAAGCCGATCGTGGACATCGGCCGGCCGCTGAGGCTCCGCCCGCAAACCGAGCCGGCGAAAGCGCCGGGCAGGATCTCCACATAGTCGGGAAGCGCCTTCAGACGGCCGAGGCTGCGGAAAAGGTCGCGCGCGCCGGACTCGACGTCGCTTGCCAGTTCCGTCCGGCCGACGTCGCCCACCATCAGCGTGTGACCGGTCAGAACGAACCACGGCTCTTGGGCGCGGGTCCGGTCCGTGACCAGGAGACAAAGGTGCTCCGGAGTATGACCGGGCGTATGCAGCACCTGCGCTGTCACGTTGCCGAGTGGAAGAACGTCGCCGTCGCGCGCGCCGCGGAAGTCAGAGAACGCCTCGGCGCCGGCGAAGAGGATATATTCCGCGCCAGCGGCTTCCGCGAGACGCCGTCCGGCCGAGACGTGATCGGCGTGAATGTGCGTGTCGACGACGTAGAGGATGCGCATCCCAGTGTTTTTGGCGGCCTGGAGATAGGGCGCGATCTCGCCAACCGGGTCGACGACGGCCGCCGAGGCCTTGCCGCCGCAGCCGAAAAGGTAGGAAATGCCCACAGGATCCGTGTGCAGGAACTGCCTGAAGAATCATGAGCGACTCCATCGTTGGCGGGGGCCCGAAGGGGCTGCCCGCAAGGTTTCAGCGCCTAAGGCGCTTGACAAACCACGCAACTGATCATTCAATTAATCTGTTGAATAATTCTATGAGTTGAAATCCGTGTCAAGCCCTTCGCCCAAGACCGCCTTGTTCGCCCAATTCGCCGAAGTCGCGAAGGCGCTCGGGCATACGCACCGACTCGTTGTTCTGGAGCTCCTGGCCCAGCGGGAGCGCAGTGTGGAGGAGCTGGCGACCGCGTCTCATCTGTCGCTTGCCAACGCCTCGCAGCACCTGCGGCTGATGCGGCGGGCCGGGCTGCTCGTGTCGCGGCGCGACGGTAAGCAGATTCTCTATCGGCTCAGCGATCCGGCCGTTCTCGATCTCGTCGCGGCGCTGCAACGCGTAGGCGAGCGGAACATCGCGGAGGCACGCGAAATCGTTGGCGGCTATTTCCACGAGCGCGATTCCTTGGAGCCGGTCACCCGCGAGGAATTGACCGCCAGGATGAAGGACGGGCTGGTGACTGTCCTCGACGTCCGGCCGGAAGACGAATTCGAGGCCGGCCATTTGCCGCATGCGATCAATACGCCGCTACGCAAACTCGCGGAACAATTGCGCCATCTTCCGAAGGACCGAGAGATTGTGGCCTATTGCCGCGGTCACTATTGCGTCTTCGCGTTCGAAGCGGTGGCGATGCTGCGCGAAAACGGCTTCAACGCCCGCCGTCTCGAGGATGGATT
Source organism: uncultured Alphaproteobacteria bacterium (assembly GCA_963721905.1). GTDB lineage: Bacteria > Pseudomonadota > Alphaproteobacteria > Rhizobiales > Beijerinckiaceae > Roseiarcus. Next base: position 209,295 of record CAVRMF010000020.1, on the reverse strand, counting down.
TCCGGAGTGGAAAGCTGCGGGCCTGCCGGTCGCTTGACGGTCTGGTCGAAATGCCGCGCCCGCGCGAGTTTCAGAGATCTCCACGGCGCTGAGGGAACTAAGCAGAGATTCTTTGAAGGACCAACGGATTGACGGTTCGCTCCCGGTTCAGGGCGGCCACGGCGGCGTGGATTGCGCGGTCGAGGGCGTCGGCGTCAGCGAAGGTCTGATGGGCCAGATGATGCGCCTTGAGATCGTGCCAGACAACCTCGATATCGTTGAGTTCGGGTGCGTATTTCGGCAGCCACTCGACGGTGAGCCAGTGTTTGCGCGCCTCGAGGGCCTTGAGAGTGAGCTTGCTGACATGGATCGGCCCGTTGTCCTCGACCAGCACGACCGGTTTCATTGCCCGTCCCGGTTGGGGACCGAACAGGTGGTCGAGCTGCTCGAGGTGAGCGATGAAGTCGCTGCTGCGCTTGGTCGGGCTCGTATGCACAATCAGCTGGCGCGTGACCTGATCGAGCGAGCCGATGATCGCCACTTTCTTGGCCTGTCCCGGCGCCGGCACCCGCAGGTCCGCACCGCGCAAGGCCCACGCCCGCGCCAGATAAGGGTGCGTCAGGGCCTCGCTCTCGTCGCCGTAGAGGAGAATGATGTCGCCGGCTTCGGCCTGGGCCTTGCGCAGCTGAAGGCGCAGTCCCACGCGTTCGATCTCGTCGGCAATCTGGCGGCCTTTCAGCGTGTGCCGAGGCCGCCGCCAACGGAAGTTTTTTTTCGCAGCGCCCGGGACAACTGCGACTTGCCGATCTTGACGCCCTCGCGCGCCTCGATCTCGGCCATGAGACGCGGGATCGTCCAGTTGGGCCGGTCGGCGACGGGAGCTTCGAGCAGAGGCGTGACGACACGCAGCGCAGCCTCGGTCTTTACCGGTGGCGGGCCGGCCGCCACAGTCGCCTTCAACGCTTCGACACCGCCGCGCGCGAACGCGCTGCGCCACAGCCGCACCGTGTCTTCGCGCACGCCAAAGGCCTCCGCAATGCGCGGGCTGGTCCATCCCGACAGCGTCAGCAATATCGCCCGCGCCCGATCAGCCTCCCCGCGGTCGCGTGAATGGGCCAATGTCAGCAGCGCGTTGCGCTGCTCCTCACCCGCCGTCACCCGAGATTTGCCCGCCATGCCCCGCCTCCGCGAATCAGCGCGAAGACCGAATCACACCTGCGGTTCGTTGGTCAAGCTGACGGAGTTTGCTTAGGAGCAGCACCGGCCGCCGCTCTCCCGGTTGAGTTGGACTGGGGGGCACGGGATCGACCCATAGGAGCAGAACACGCAGCAGTCGCCTGCCTTTGGACGGAGAATCGCTCCGCAAGCTTCGCATTCGTAAAAGAACTGGCAAGCGTCGGTCGGCATCTGCTCGATCTTGCTGTGGCCGCAGTGCGGGCAGGTGATCTCGGAGCTAAGGTGGAGTGGTGCGGTCATTGGCGACGCCGCCAGTTAGGGAGCCTCATCAGATTAGGACTATACGGGTGGAAATGACGGAACGGGAGTCTTCTCTGGGAAGGGCCGCTTCGGGCGGTGAAGCGTAGTTCGCGCTCGCAATGCGATGGCCGCTATGGCTCGCTTTCCGGTCGTTCCCGAAGCAACTCCTCTAGGAGCCTGTCCGAGTAATACAAAATTTGGCCTTCAGACACCACATATAGTATTACTAATTGAAGACGTGCACTGCCTATTGTATGCTTCCGCAAAATATTCGATTACTCGGACAGGCTCCTAGGCGTGCTCCCCACCCATCTGGCGCCTGCCCACGCCGTGAATCACGCCATGCCGGCGAACGCTAGAGACTTTTGCGTCAGGCGCCTAAAGGGTGGTGTAAATCGCCTCGGCGAGATCGATGTTCTCAAAGACCCTGCCCCGCCCATCCATGAGAATCAAAGCTTTACGACAATATTCCCTCACAAATCCGATGTCGTGAATTGCGACAATCATCGCGCAACTCTTTCTGTTTTCAAACAGCTCGTCATGGCACTTCTGCTGAAATCTCCGGTCGCCGACGAGTATGACCTCGTCGATTAGCAAGCACTCGAATTGGATCGCTAATGACAGTGCGAAAGCAAGCCGCATCCGCATGCCGCTCGAGTAGAATCGCATCTGGAGATTGAGCTCTTCGCCAAGCTCGGTGAAATCCGCCACGTAATCGAACGTCTCTTTGATCGGCGCGTTGTAGAGGCGTGAAATGAACCGGACATTATCGGCGCCTGTCAGTTCGCCTTCGAAACCGCCGCCGAAGGCGAGAGGCCAGGACATATGCAGGCCACGGTGGATCCGGCCGTGGGTGGGGCGCTGCGGGCCGGACAAGATCTTGATCAAGGTCGATTTGCCTGCGCCGTTCCGGCCCATTATCGCCATTCGCTCGCCCATCCCCACGCTGAACGAGATGCCGTCGAGGACGCGCCGTCTGCCGCCTCCTTCGGTCGGAAACTCCTTGATCACGTCGACGGCGTCGATCGTGCGGCGCGGGATCAAATCGAGGGCGGCTTCGGCGGGCTGCTCCGCGGCCGGATCCGCCAGGTCTCTCGAAGCGGATTTGACGGGGATCATCCTAAGCAGACTCCGTCAGCTTGACCAACGAACCGCAGGTGTGATTCGGTCTTCGCGCTGATTCGCGGAGGCGGGGCATGGCGGGCAAATCTCGGGTGACGGCGGGTGAGGAGCAGCGCAACGCGCTGCTGACATTGGCCCATTCACGCGACCGCGGGGAGGCTGATCGGGCGCGGGCGATATTGCTGACGCTGTCGGGATGGACCAGCCCGCGCATTGCGGAGGCCTTTGGCGTGCGCGAAGACACGGTGCGGCTGTGGCGCAGCGCGTTCGCGCGCGGCGGTGTCGAAGCGTTGAAGGCGACTGTGGCGCCCGGCCCGCCACCGGTAAAGACCGAGGCTGCGCTGCGTGTCGTCACGCCTCTGCTCGAAGCTCCCGTCGCCGACCGGCCCAACTGGACGATCCCGCGTCTCATGGCCGAGATCGAGGCGCGCGAGGGCGTCAAGATCGGCAAGTCGCAGTTGTCCCGGGCGCTGCGAAAAAAAACTTCCGTTGGCGGCGGCCTCGGCACACGCTGAAAGGCCGCCAGATTGCCGACGAGATCGAACGCGTGGGACTGCGCCTTCAGCTGCGCAAGGCCCAGGCCGAAGCCGGCGACATCATTCTCCTCTACGGCGACGAGAGCGAGGCCCTGACGCACCCTTATCTGGCGCGGGCGTGGGCCTTGCGCGGTGCGGACCTGCGGGTGCCGGCGCCGGGACAGGCCAAGAAAGTGGCGATCATCGGCTCGCTCGATCAGGTCACGCGCCAGCTGATTGTGCATACGAGCCCGACCAAGCGCAGCAGCGACTTCATCGCTCACCTCGAGCAGCTCGACCACCTGTTCGGTCCCCAACCGGGACGGGCAATGAAACCGGTCGTGCTGGTCGAGGACAACGGGCCGATCCATGTCAGCAAGCTCACTCTCAAGGCCCTCGAGGCGCGCAAACACTGGCTCACCGTCGAGTGGCTGCCGAAATACGCACCCGAACTCAACGATATCGAGGTTGTCTGGCACGATCTCAAGGCGCATCATCTGGCCCACCAGACCTTCGCTGACGCCGACGCCCTCGACCGCGCAATCCACGCCGCCGTGGCCGCCCTGAACCGGGAGCGAACCGTCAATCCGTTGGTCCTTCAAAGAATCTCTGCTTAGCCCCCGACGTGAGCGAGAGTGTCCTCGACGAACGTCCTGACGATTCGCCAGATCATGAACGCGATCGCGAAGATCCCGAGCGTCCAGGCTAGCCGGTACGGGTAGGCGGGATAGTCGGGCAGATTGGCGGTGGTGATCGGTTCGACGAAAACCCGCTGCCTCAAGGCGTCGACGCGCGCGCTCTCCAGGGTCGCGAGCGCGGAAATGAACGCTTTTTCCGCGAAGGTCTGATTGAGGACGAGGCCCTCATATTCCGCGACCTGCGGCGCGAGCGAATCGCTGCTTCCCGCCAGCTTCTGCCGTTCAGCGCCGATCTGTTGCTGCAGCGCGTCAATTCTGCGCTTCAAGGCGGCCACTTGCGGTCCGCCCGGCGTCTCTTTTTCGACGTCCGTTAGAGTTGCGTTGGTTTCGGCGGTGGCGAGCGACAGCGACGCTATCGTGTTGAATGTCGCCAGGGACGACTGGGCCGGGTCGATTGTCCGCATGCGGTTGCGAAAATCAGTCACCGCGTCCAATGCCTCATGGGCGCGTCTTTCGGCGGTTTTGACCTCATCGAGCGCGGAAGCGATCGCGTCGGCGCCTGAGCGTTGGTTCAGGCTGTTGATAAGGGCTTCCGAACGCTGGACCAGGGCCTCGGCGAGCCGCTGCGCGTCGCTTGGTCGAAAGGCCTGGACCCTAAGCGTCGCCACCCCCGTGCTGTGCTCGTAATCGACCGAGACGAATCTCAGATAATGCTTGAAGAGACGTTCGGCCGTCGGCCTGAAGAGGCGGGGAGGGTATCGCCACAGGAAATCCGCTTCGGGACGCTCAAAGGCCTCCATGAGACCTGCGCTGTTGAGCAGCGAGTTCATGGCGTCGCGGGACAGAATGTACTCCCGAACGATATAGGCGTCGTCCGACGAGCGAATGACCGACGATCCCTGTACGAGGCTGCTGAGTTGATTAGTCGCGCTCGTGGCGGGGCTGCGGACGACGAATTTGACTTCAGATTCGTAACGGTTCGCGGCGATGGCAAAAAAATAGATTCCGCAGGCGAGCGTAGGCAGGGCGACCAGCACAAAAAACAGCGCGCCACGTCGAATGCGCGCTTTCCAGCGGCCTTTTGCGGAGCCCGGGCTCGAAGCGGCGTCGACCCCGAGGCGCACCAACTCGATCCGTTGAGCGGTGACTATACGTTGATCCTGGCGCACTCGATATGCCCAACTCTCCGTCCGCCTCATAGCAGATGTGCTTCCGCTGCGGAAGGTCGGCCTATGGCGGAGGGGAAGCGGCGATGATAGACTGAAGCTGTGCTGGATACAGAAGAGAAACCTGCATTGCGGATCGAGGCGCTTCCCCTGCGGGAGCAGCCGGGATTCTTACGGCTCCTGCGGCAATGGCCCCGGGCGCTGCGCAATCAGCAGAACTTGCGACTATACAGGCCCCGGCAGCCGTCGCGCTGGCGCGCCTATGCCTTTCTCTTCATCGGACTTCTGCCGACGTGGCTGACAGGCGTCTACCTGGCCGCCTTCGCGACCGACCGGTACATGTCGGTCACGAGCTTTGTGGTGCGAACTGCCTCCAGACCCACGGGGCCGACGGGATTTGGGTCTCTGCTGCAGATGGTCGGTTTTTCCCGATCGGACGACGATGTTTTTTCCGTTCAGGATTTTCTCCGCTCGCGGGAAGCCGTCGATCGACTTGGCAAACAACTTCAGTTACGCGAGATCTTTTCGCATTCGGGCCGGGATTTTGTGATGGCCTTCCCGTCCTTTCGCTATGGGGATACGAACGAAGAGTTCTACGAATACGTCCAGAATTTTGTTGATGTCGTCTACAACGACACCACCGGCATCACCACGCTGACGATCCAGGCGTTTCGGCCGCAAGACGCTTACCAGATGGCCTCGGTGATGCTCGCCCTGGCCGAAGGGAAGGTGAACGAGTTGAACGCGCGTATTCGGGACGACGCGGTTCGGGTCGCCGATGGGGAAGTCCAGCGGTCGGAAGCGCGACTGTCGAACGCGATGGTGCAGGTGACGGCGTTCCGAAACCGGGAAATGATGATGGATCCGAACAGGAGCTCGATTATCCTGAGCGAATTGATCGGCCATCTCGGCGAGGATCTCGCGGAAACGCAGTCCTTGGCCAGGGAGAAGGCGAGCGGTTCGCCGGAAGATCCCGGTCTACCGGCGCTTCGGCAGAAAGCTGCGGCGCTGCAAAGTCAGATTCAGGCGGAACGGGGCAAGATCGCCAACGACTCGACCGGCTTGGCGGACAAGCTCGCCGCTTATGAGCGCCTCACGATGGAGCGCGATTTCGCGCAAGCGGCGCTGACGCGATCGCTGGGCGCCCTCGATCTGGCGCGCGCCGAAGCCAGGCGCCAGCAATTGTTTTTGGAGCGAATCGTAAGCCCGCAACTGCCCGACTATCCTCTGAGGCCCGCCAGCCTCGCGACGTTCTTCACGGTGCTTGCGCTCAATTTGATCGCTTTGATGGTCGTGTGGCTTCTGCGCACGGGCGTGCAGGAGCACGTTCAATATAACGAGCAGTAGGCGCGAAGCTGTGGTTTGACATTTTTGTTGCGGCGACGTTCAACGGGCGCGCCGCGGGGGGCTCCAATGGACGCCAGCGTCCTATACGATGGACACAATCTCACCCTGTCCAGATCGACCGGGATCGGGACCTACGCCCGGACGCTCGCAGCGACCGCGGCGAGGATCGGGTTCAAACCGGAAATCCTGCTGGGCGGCAACGCGTCAGTCGACAGGAGGGACCTGCAGCTCAGCGAAATTGTGTTGTTCGATGCGCTTACCGCGCTCAGACCCTCGCCCAAATTGCGTCTGGAGCGGTTTCTCGCCAGCCTTTGGGGCAAGCCTCTCGGTGTCAGGTCGGCCGAATTCTCTCGCGTCGGCGCTGTCGTCAATGGCGCCATTGCGAGCCTGGACGGCTTCGACAGAATGCACGTGGCTCCGAGCCTGTTTGAAGTCGGCCAATCCCATTTCAACCGATATGGCTTACGAGTCGAGGTGAAACTGTCCAAGGCGCCCTCGCTGTTTCACATGACGTTTCCCACCCCGCTCAAAACCCGGGGGTGCCCCAACATCTATACAATTCACGACATTGTCCCGTTGCGCCTGCCTCAGACGACTTTGGACAACAAGAAGCAGTTCTTGCGGCTTCTCCGCCATCTCTGTCGCAAGGCGGATCACATCGTGACCGTTTCTGAGTTTTCACGGCAGGACATCATTCGGTTTGTCGGGGTCTCGGAAAACAGAATCACGAACACCTACCAGAGCGTGCATCTACCGGCTTTTATCAGCGAGAAAGGCGATGACGAGGTCGCCAACGAAGTGTCTCACGCGTTCGGTCTCGATTTCCGAGGTTACTACATGTTTTACGGGGCTATTGAGCCCAAGAAGAACGTTTCCCGCATGATCGACGCCTATGCGGCGTCTGGCAGTGCGTTTCCGCTGATCATCGTCGGCGGCCTCGGATGGCAGTACGAAGACGATGTGGAGAAGATCGAGGACGATCGATTTCTTTATTATCGCCGCGAGGCTGATCGTTTCGTCCCCAGCCGACGGGTCCAGCGGATCCCCTATCTGCCCTTCTCACAACTGATGACGCTGGTGAAGGGCGCCCGCGGCGTTCTTTTTCCCTCGCTTTACGAAGGATTTGGGCTGCCCGTGCTGGAGGCCATGGCGCTGGGAACGCCGGTGATCACCTCGAACGTGGCTGCGCTGCCGGAAGTCAGCGCAGGAGCGGCCGTTCTCGTCGATCCGACAGACGTTGATTCTCTGACCAAAGCGATCCGCGCCTTCGATCATGACGACGGCTTGCGCCAAGACCTCGCGCTCAGGGGGCGGAAGAGGGCGGCTTTTTTCGAACCTCAAGCCTACCAGGACCGCCTGGCGAACCTCTATTCGAAACTCGGCGTCGGACCCGTTCGTGTTGAGGCGCCGAGCGCGCATATGATGAGCTTGCAACCGACCGCCTTATGATCGACGGCTTTGGCGCTCCCTGAACTGCATGCCGACCGCCTCGACCATCGTGCAAAGGCCGATTGTCTTCGACGTAACGCATGTGGTTTCGCGACTGCCGAAACTGGCTTCGACCGGGATCGACAGGATCGATTTGGCCTACGCCTCGCGTTTTACGCGGCCCGGCGCGATGGCGGCCGGAGTGCATTACGGACTGCGGCGGCCGCATCTCCTTTCCGTCGAACAAGCCCGGCAGTTCGTCGCCCTGTCCGGTTCATTGTGGTCTGAAGCCGGCGACGCAAATGGTGCGGCCTTTGCGGCGGTTCTGCGCTGGCTCACGGCGCCCCCCGATCCCGACTTGGGAAAGCCGGGCCGACATATGCCGGCGACTGCCGCCTCAGGTCGATTAAGGCGCCTTCAGCACTTGAGAGGCCGCATCCTCAACAATAGCGCGCTCAGCGTTCCAGATCGCGCAGTCTATCTCAATGTCGCACAACACCTGTTTGAATACCCAATCTTTTTCCGGTGGCTCAAGCGGCGAGACGATCTCTGCAACGTGTTCATGATTCATGACCTTCTGTCCGTGGATTATCCGGAGTTTTTTTCCCCCGCCAACCTCGACATCTTTAGCCGGCGGCTTGCCACCGCGTTTCTCCATGCGAGCGCCTTCATCGTCTCGACGCAGTCGGTCAAGCGGCGCCTCGAGGAGGAACTTCATCGTCAGGGGTCCCGTCTGAGACCGGTGCATGTGCTGCCGTTTCCCTCGCCCCTCGAGGGCAGCGGGCGCGCGTCGTCCGCGGACACGGGTCGGCGGGGCCATCCCTATTTCGTGATGCTTGGAACCGTCGAGCCCCGCAAAAACCATCTGCTCTTGCTGCACGCGTGGCGGCAGCTCGTCATCGAAAATCCTCGCGCTCCGCGCCTCGTCATAGTTGGCGCGAGGGGCTGGGAGACCGAACAGGTCGCCGACCTGCTTGACCGCAGCGCCACGTTGCGCGGGCACATCCTGGAGTTGAGCGGGCTGTCGTCTCCCGACCTGGTCGATCTTTTACGCGGCGCCCGCGCCTTGCTCATGCCCTCGTTCGACGAAGGCTACGGGTTGCCCTTGGTCGAGGCGCTTTCGACGGGCACGCCGGTCGTCGCGTCCGACATCGCGGTCTTCCGTGAAGTGACGCAAGAACGCGCGACTTTCCTCTCGCCGCTCAACGGCGAGGCATGGCGCGGCGTCATCAAACGACTGACAATCGATGAAGACTACGCCGCCGTCAAACGTGCGGAGGCCAGACTCTACGAACCGCCGATCTGGTCGAGCTATTTCAAAGAGTTGGACCGTTTTCTTGCAGGGTTGTGACCAGTCAGTCCGAACGGGTTCCTCGAAAGAAAAGCAGCCAATCTTCACCGACATGTTGCGTCAGTATCGCCTTGGAACTGATCGGCGCGAGCTCGCCGGAATGTTCTACGTAGGACATCGACCCATAAAACGAATTGACTTCGGTCAGAAATCGATGAGCATCCTTGTAGCGCGCTGCGTTGAATTCAAGGACGAGATCGGGAGTGTGCCTGGCCAGGATCGGACGCAGCCCCATTATAACATCCTCCTCGGCGCCTTCTGCGTCAATTTTCAGGAAGTCGACCCTTCCGTATTCGCGCTCGACCACATCGGCGGTCCAAAGCGGCACAGTCGATATCGTGGCGATTTGCGGGTCCGGTATGAAATCCTTCCCCACAATCGTCGCGTTTTTCGGCTCCGATAGGGTCGCGTAAAGATTGACCGAACCTTCGGCGGCCGCGCCCGCGGCCGCTTCCACGATCCGGGTTCGTCCGCTGAAGCCGTTGAGGGCGACAGAAGCCCGTAACTTCGGCGCAACATGAGGATTCGGTTCGACTGCGACGAGCCTGCCCTCAGGGCCCACGAGATCCGCCATGAGCAGCGAATAGTAGCCAAAATTTGCTCCGATATCGATCGCGACCATCCCCGGCTTCAGGCGCCGGCAAATGGCGATGGTCAGCCACATCTCCCAAAAACCATCCAGCAGAATGTTTGAGCCAAAGCCCTGATCGCGCGTGTCGACATAGAATTTATAACGACCGAGAATCCGGCACAGCGCGGTGTAGTCGCCAAGATAAACCGCCTGGGTCTGAGCGCGACATTGACGTTCGAGAAGAAAACGATCCTTGGTCGCGAGCTCTTCGAGCGATATGATGTCAAAGAGATCGCGCATTGGGCCTAGCAAGATTCGCAAGCGTTGGTCTGTCGTCTGTGCCGGCGCCGGCGCCGGCGCGGCGGCGAGGACACTCGATCATCGCCCCTCGCGCCGACGCGGCGATTGAAGCGGAGGTCGGCTGCCAAGGCCGGCGCTAACCGGCGAACCGATCAAGTGAAAACTCGACGTTTCCAAAGGCGAGACGGCCCTCGATCGCTCCGCGATCGGTGCGAATGCGAACTTCGACAGGTTGCGACGCGTCGTCATGGGTGAAGCCCAAGGACGCGTGGAAGACGCCCTTCGACTCGGGAATCATGGTTGCTTGCGCGAGAAGCCGTCCTGCGACCACCTCAACCGAAAACGGCGTCCGTCTTGCCCCTGCCGAGAAGCCTACGATCATGCGCACGCTCCATGACCCCGCCGGCAAATAGAAGTAGGGGCCGTAGTACAAGATTCGCGCGCCCCCGGTCAAATCAGCGACCAGTGAAGCCGGCGTATCGGGGCGGTCGCCGGACAGAAAGGCTTCGGTCGGCCAGACGACCGGCCCGGCGTTTTCGCTGAAGCTCATCTGGATGAGCGGCGACAGAACGCCGCCGATCATCGCGATTTCCTTGGGCGTAAACCGGGTTTCAGCCTCCTCCAGCGGTTCATAGCCGTCGATGCGGAATTGCAAGGAGGATTCGAGATCCGAGTCCTTTCCCTCTGGCCCGAGCCGCTTGTCGCGCAGCATCTCGTAATGTTCGGGGGCGAGCTCGAGCCTGAAATGATCGAGGATCGCATCGAGGAGTTCACCGGTAGGGGCGCCGGCCAGACGGTGGAGGATCAGAACCCGGGGGTTGCCGCGCAATTGCGCAAAGCTTGACGCTGCGGCCGTTTGCAGCCGAAGCGCTTCGACCACGCTGACATTCGAGCCATGCTGCAGGTAGCGGACGCTGTCGACCGGATCGTCGAGACACAGAAGGATTGGAGCGGTTCCTATGCCGCATTCCGCCTGAAGCGCGGGGCTCGGAAAATGCGAGAGATAGACCAGCGCAATGCGGTCTTCGTCCAATTCTAGCGGATCCTCGCGGTCGATGGCCCGGACCGCCGCACGGTCGGGAATGAGTGCGCAGACCTCGCGGAGGAGATCGAACGCCCAGGTCGAAAGCATGCTGGGCGGGCCAAGAGCGATGGCGTCGTGGGGGCGGCCAGTCATCGGGTCCGTGGGTTAGGCGGCCAATTCGTCAAACCCAACATGTCCCGCCCCGCCTGGGCGCGCAACCTCGTCGGTTCGGCTGAATGCGGCGCTTCGCATCCGCGAACGGGACGCGCCGTCGGACTACGCAAATCAAATCCGCATTCTCAAGAGCGGCGCCGGCAAGCCCCCATGCCGCCGGCGAGCGCCGTCGCTGCCGCCCTATCCTCAGGTTTGCGGTTGGGGCTCGAGGCCGCCTGCCTCGGGGGCGATCGGCCGCGGCTTGCCCGTCGAGGGCACCGCAGCGCGAGGCGCCGCGGGCGGCTCGCGGTCCGACGCCGATTCGCGCAGCGGCCTCACTCCCTGCAACAGGCCGACGATCTCGTCGCCACTCAGCGTCTCGAACTCCATCAATCCGCCGGCGAGCGTTTCGAGATCGGCCCGCCGTTCGGTCAGGATCCGCGTCGCGGTGTCGTGGGCTTCCAACACGAGACGCCGGACCTCCTGGTCGATAGTCTCGGCGGTCGCTTCAGAGATGTTCTGCTGGCGGCCGAGGGAATAGCCGAGAAACACCTCGTCCTGGTTCTCGCCGTACATGACGGTGCCGAGCTTGTCGGAAAAGCCGAGGCGGGTCACCATAGCTCTGGCGATCTTGGTCACCTGCTGGATGTCGCCTGCCGCGCCGGACGTCACCTTGTCCTTGCCGAACACCAGTTCTTCGGCGACGCGTCCGCCCATCGACATCGCCAGCATCGCGATCAGCTGCTCGTAGCTCTGCGAAATCTGGTCGCGCTCAGGCAACGATTGAACCATGCCGAGCGCGCGCCCGCGCGGAATGATGGTCGCCTTGTGGATTGGGGTCGAGGCCGGCATCGAGACGGAGACGAGCGCGTGTCCCGCCTCGTGAAAGGCGGTGAGTCGCTTCTCCTCCTCGGTCATGATCAGCGTGCGCCGCTCGGCGCCCATCATGATCTTGTCGCGGGAGTCCTCGAACTCCTGACGGGTCACGACCCGTTTGCCCCGGCGGGCGGCGAGCAGCGCCGCTTCGTTGACAAGGTTCATCAGATCCGCGCCGGAGAAGCCCGGCGTGCCGCGGGCGACGATCTTGAGGTCGACGTCGGGCGCGAGCGGGACCTTGCGGACATGGACCTTGAGGATCTTCTCACGGCCGATGAAATCGGGGTTGGAGATCACGATCTGGCGGTCGAAGCGGCCCGGCCTCAAGAGCGCCGGGTCGAGCACGTCGGGCCGGTTGGTCGCAGCGATGATGATGATGCCTTCGTTCTGCTCGAAGCCGTCCATCTCGACCAGCAACTGATTGAGTGTCTGCTCGCGCTCGTCGTTGCCGCCGCCGAGACCTGCGCCGCGATGGCGGCCGACCGCATCGATTTCGTCGATGAAGATGATGCACGGCGAATTCTTCTTGGCCTGCTCGAACATGTCGCGTACGCGACTTGCGCCGACGCCGACGAACATTTCAACGAAGTCCGAGCCCGAAATGGTGAAAAACGGCACATTGGCTTCGCCCGCCACGGCGCGTGCGGTCAGGGTCTTGCCGGTGCCGGGGGGACCGACGAGCAGAACGCCGCGCGGGATCCGTCCGCCGAGTTTCTGGAACTTCTGCGGGTCGCGCAGGAATTCGACGATCTCCTGCAAGTCTTCCTTGGCCTCGTCGACGCCCGCGACATCCTCGAAAGTGACGCGCCCCTGCGCCTCGGTGAGAAGCTTAGCCTTCGACTTGCCGAAGCCCATCGCCTTGCCGGCGCCTCCCTGCATCTGACGGGTCATGTAGACCCACAGGCCCAGGAACAGGAGAACCGGCAGGACGCTCGAGACGATCGTCAGAAGCCAGTTGTTGCCGTCCGACGGCGGCTTGGCGGTGATCGTCACGTCCTTCTTGTAGAGGGTCTGGACCAGACTCGGATCGTTCGGCGCATAGGTCTGGAACGAGCGTCCATCCTTCATGTGGCCGGAGATTTCCGGGCCAGCGATGGTGACGTCACGAACGTTGCCCGCGTCGGCGTCGCTCAGCAACTGGCTGAACGTGATTTCGCTGTTCGGCGCCTTCTGGCCCGGGCTCTGGAACAGGGTCACCAAGGCCAGGACCAGCAGGAAAATGATCACCCAGAGGGCGAAATTCCGATAATTGGCGTTCATCGTCTTCCCGTGACGACCGTGGGGCAGGAAATTCTCCAGCCTCTATCGGTCCTGTCCTCTCCACCCATTTAAGCGCAGGTCATGGAATTGCCAAGAGAACGCGAGTTCTCTCAATTCAAAGTGAAAGCCTCAATTGCAGCCTTTTGGCGGCGCTGGCGCCTTAGCCACGTGTTGCAGCGCCGAAGAGTCAGGCCGTTTTCTCCTCGACGAGCGCCAATTCTTGCATCATCGCCTGCCGCATGAGGAACTTTTGCGCCTTTCCGGTCACCGTCATTGGAAAAGCCTCGACGAAGCGCACATAGCGCGGCGTCTTGTAATGCGCCATCGAGGCGCGGCAGAAGGCGATGATCTCGTTCTCGTTCAGGCTGGCGCCCTCGCGCCGGCGGATCCACACGCAGAGTTCCTCGCCGTAGCGCTGATCGGGAATGCCGAACGCCTGGACATCGGCGACGGCCGGGTGAGTGTAGAGGAACTCCTCGATCTCGCGCGGGTAGATGTTTTCGCCGCCCCGGATGATCATGTCTTTCAGCCGGCCAACGATATTGCAATAGCCCTCCGCGTCGATGGCGGCGAGATCGCCGGTATGCATGAAACGGGCCTCGTCGATCGCCGCGGCGGTCGCCGCCGGATCGTCCCAATATCCGCGCATGACGCTGTAGCCGCGGGTCAGGAGCTCGCCAGGCTGCCCAGGCGGGACGATCCGTCCCTCCGTGTCGACGATCTTGACCTCGATATGCGGCTGGATGCGTCCGACGGTCGAAACGCGCCGCTCGAGCGGATCGTCGTGGGCGCTTTGAAAGCTGACCGGGCTCGTCTCCGTCATCCCGTAGGCGATCGTCACCTCGCGCATATGCATGCGCTCGACGACCCGGCGCATGACTTCCACCGGGCACGGGGAGCCCGCCATGATCCCGGTTCGCAGAGTGTGCAGATCAAAGCGCCCGAAGTCGGGGTGATCGAGCATGGCGATGAACATCGTCGGCACGCCGTGCAGGCCGGTGCATCCCTCGGCCTCGACCGCTTCTAGAGTTGCGACAGGATCGAACCCTTCGGAGGGGCTGACCATCGCGGCGCCGTGGCTGACGCAGGCGAGGTTGCCCAGCACCATTCCGAAGCAGTGATAGTAGGGCACCGGGATGCAAAGCCGGTCCTCGGGCGTCAGCCGCATCGCTTCGCCGATGAAGAAGCCGTTATTGACGATGTTGTGGTGCGTGAGGGTCGCGCCCTTCGGAGCGCCGGTGGTGCCGGAGGTGAACTGGATGTTGATCGGATCGTCGAACTGCAGCTTTGCGCCGAAGGCGGCGAGCGCCTTGCGCTCCTCGTCCGTCGCGGGCTTCGCGACCTCGTCGAAATTGAGCATGTCCGGCGTCGTCTCCGCTCCGAGCCGGATGACGATCTCGAGCTTCGGCAGTCGCTTCGAGGCGAGCTTGCCGGGCTCCGCCGCGTCGATCTCGGGCGCGCTCGACCGCAAGGAGGCGAAATAGTCATTGTTCTTGTGGCCGGGGCTCAGCATGAGCGCCCTGCAACCCGATTTCTTGATCGCGTGGTCGAACTCGTGCACGCGATAAGCCGGATTGATATTGACAAGGATCAGCCCCGCGAGCGCCGTGCCGAACTGCGCGAGCACCCATTCGCTCCGGTTGGCCGACCAGATGCCGATTCGGTCTCCCGTCTTGAGGCCGAGCGCCATAAGTCCGATCGCAAGGTCTTCGGACCTTCGCAAGAGGTCGGCATAGGTCAAGCGGACGTTTTGATGCCGGGTCACGAGGGCGAGCCGGTCGGGGGCTTCCGCCGTCACCCGCCGCAACAGCGCGCCAACGGTTTCGCCGATGAGCGGCGTCGAACTGGCGCCATGCACATAGGATTGCGTCAATGGCTCCATGGCGATCCTCCCGTTTCCCCTCACCGCCCAGGTCTGCGTCCGCTGATCAGGCAGCCTGCGCCCGAAGCCGCCTGTCCCTTATCACAATTCGCGCAAGAAGACGGCGGGCTTTTGGCCGAGAATGCGCCACGCACCGATCATGCCGAGGCCGATGGTGAACGCAAGGCCGCCTCCCGCCGCTGCGAGCGCGGAGGTCCAGTCGAAGACGAAATCGGACAGCATGATCCGCTTGACCACGAGCCACGCGGTCAGCGCGCCGGCGCCGACGCCGAAGACCGCGGTCGCCGCGCCGAGTACGGCGTACTCAATCAGAAACATCGAGGTCAGGCGGGTTCGCGTCGCCCCGAGTATCTTCAGGATCGTCGCGTCGGCGAGCCGCGCGCGGCGGTTGGCGGCAAGCGCGCCGGCGAGCACCAGGACAGAGGTCAGAAGCGCGACGCCAGTCGCGGCGCGGATCGCCAGCGCGAGCTTCGCCACCAGCGCCTCGACCGTCTCGAGCGCGTCGCGAACCCTGACGCTGGCGACCCCGGGGAAGTCATGCGCCGCCGCGCGCAGAAGCGCGATTTCCTGGTCCGGGCCATCGCCCGCGGGCAGCGCGGCGGAGACGAGCTCGCTATAGGGCGCGCCCCTAAACGTATTCGGCGGATAAACGAGGACGAAATTGATCGCGAAGCTGCGCCAGTTGACCTTTCGGAGATTGGCGACCTTCGCCGTGATGTCGCGCCCGAGCACGTTGACGACGACCGCGTCGCCGACCTTGAGGCCAAGGCCGTCGGCCACCTGCTTCTCCATCGAGACGAGCGGGGGACCGGAATAATCGCTCGACCACCAGGCGCCGGCGACGACCTCGGAGCCTTCGGGCGGCTTCGCCGCGAAGGTCACGCCGCGGTCGCCTTCCAGCGCCCAGGCCACATCCTCCCGCGCCTTGACCGCCTCGACCGGCGTATCGCCGATCTTGACGAACCGGCCGCGCATCATCGGCACTTCGCTGAAGGCGGCGCCGGGCGCCTCGTGCTTCAGGAAATCGAGGAACGCCGCCGCGTCCGCGCTGCGAACGTCGAGGAAAAAGAAACTCGGCGTCACGCCAGGCTGGGATTCACGCAGCTCGGCGCGCATATTGAAGTCGATCAGGGTGAGCGCGACGAGCGCCGCCAGGCCAAGACCCAGCGACAGCACGACCGAGGCCGTCAGCGCGCCCGGCCGGTGGAT
Organism: uncultured Alphaproteobacteria bacterium; assembly: GCA_963721905.1. GTDB lineage: Bacteria > Pseudomonadota > Alphaproteobacteria > Rhizobiales > Beijerinckiaceae > Roseiarcus. The sequence goes on along the minus strand of CAVRMF010000020.1, from coordinate 192,998 downwards.
CGCTGCTAGCGCCATGCGAAGCTCGACGCCGCGCGAAGCTGGCGCGCGCCGTACGGCGAAAGCAATGCCGAACGCGACGAGTTCAGGACGAGGAACGCCGCCAGCGTCGCGCCGGCGACTGCAATTGCGACGGAACGCTGAGGGCTTGTCGCAATCGCGAGCCCGACAAGCGCGACGCCAGCCAGAGCGGCGCCGACCACGTAACGGACTCGTGGCCAGCCCTGGCGCTCCTCGGCGAGATCGCGAATGAGGGTGGTGACCGGCAGATCGTGCGCCCGGCCGAGCGGAACGACAGAAAAGGCGAGCGCCGTGAGAAGCCCGTAAGCCACGCCGAGCGCGACGACGCCCGGGTCGACCGACGGCGCGAGCGGGATCGGAAGCAGGTCGGCAAAGAGCCAGTTGACGAGGAACGGGATAGCCGCGCCGATCGCGGCGCCCGCCAGTGCGCCGACCAGGGCGACAATGAGGAACTCGATCAACGCGAGCGTGACGACGCTCGTTCCGGTCGCGCCGATCGCTTTCAGGATCGCCAGCGAAGCGCGCTTTCGCTCGACGAAGCCTTGCGCCGCGTTGGCGACGCCGACGCCGCCGACGACCAGCGACAAGAGGCCCGAGAGCGTCAGGAACTCGGCGAACCGGTCGAGGTCGCGGGTGAAGTCGGGCGAGACATTGAGGCGTGAGCGCGTCTCCCAGCCGGCTTGCGGAAAAGTCCGCCCGGCGGCGGCGAGCAGCGCCTGCACGACGGCTTCATCGGGCGCGCCATTCGGGCCGTCCATGATCACGCGCGTCGTCCAGCGTACGAGCGATCCCGGCTGCACGAGTCCGGTCGCGTCGAGCGCCTGTTGCGAGATCAGCACGCGCGGCCCAAGGCCGACGCCGACCGCCAGCCGGTCGGGCTCGCTTGCGAGGACAGCGCTGAGAACGAACCGCGCCTGGCCTAGCTGAAAAAAGTCGCCGATCTTCAGGTTGAGGCGGGCGAGCAGCGTTTCCTCCGCCGCCGCGCCGAATGCGCCGTCCTTTTCCGCCAGCGTCTCCGCTGGCGTCATTTGCGGGTCAAGAATAGCTGCGCCGATCCGCGGCCATGAGGGCTCGACGGCCTTGATTTCCGCCAGGGCCGCGTCGCCGGTCGCGGTTCGGACCATCCCCCGCATCGTCGCGATGGTCGACAGCGACCCGTAGCGCTCAAGGAAGGCCTGCTCGTCGGGCGACAGACGACGGTGGATCAGCGAGAACGAAGCGTCGCCCCCAAGAATGACCCGCCCCTGTCTTCCAAGGCCGTCGTCGAGCGCCTTCGCCAGGCTCTCGACGCCGACGATCGCGGCGACGCCGAGGGCGATGCAGAGACAAAAGATGCGCAGGCCCGCCACTCCGCCGCGCAGGTCGCGCAGCGCAAAGCGCGCGATCGGCGGCCGTCCGCACGTCGTTGAAATCGCCGCTGGCGCGTTCATGCCGGCACGGAGACGGGCGCAGCGGTCTCGACCGCCCCGGAGCGCATTCGAATCACGCGATCGCAGCGATCCGCCAGCGCCGGATCGTGGGTGACGAGCGCGAGCGTCGCGCCGCGCCGCGCGGAAGGATCGAATATGAGGTCCACGACCGCGCGGCCGGTCGCCTCGTCGAGGTTGCCGGTCGGCTCGTCGGCAATCAGCAGAGTCGGTCGCGGGGCGAGTGCGCGCGCGAGCGCCACGCGCTGCTGCTCGCCTCCGGAAAGCTGCGCCGGATAATGGTTGAACCGCTCGGCGAGCCCCATCTGCTCGAGTTCGGCTCGCGCACGGGCGAACGCGCCGCCGGCGCCTGCGAGCTCGAGCGGCGCGGCGACGTTCTCGAGCGCGGTCATGGTCGGGATGAGGTGGAACGACTGGAAGACGATGCCCACGCGCGCGCCGCGAAAACGGGCGAGGCCGTCCTCGCTCAGGCCTCCGAGCTTGACGCCGTCGATCTCGACCTCGCCTTTGTCGGGGCGCTCGAGTCCGGCCATGATCATGAGTAGCGTCGACTTGCCGGAGCCGGATGCCCCGACGATCCCGACCGCCTCGCCCTTTGCGATTGTCAGGCTGACGTCGCGCAGGATATGGACCCGCGCGGCGCCCCGGCCGAGGCTGAGATCGACGCCGCGCATCGCGACTGCGGGAAGGGTCATCGTGTCGGGAGTCCTGATGGCGGGGTCGCCCTCATATGGGCACTGGCGCGCCCTCGTCCAGGCGCTGGCTCTCGCCGTCGCTCTGGCTCTCGGCGTCGGCGAGCGCGCTTCCGCGCGCACGCTGAACCTCGTCGTCCTTGGCGACAGCCTCACCGCCGGGTACGGCCTGCCGCCGGGAAAGGCGTTTCCCGATCAGCTCCAGGCGGCGCTGAGCGCCAGGGGTTGGGATGTGAAGGTCGTCAACGCCGGCGTCTCGGGCGACACGGCGGAGGACGGGCTCGCGCGGTACGATTGGGCGGTGCCGGCGGACGCGGACGCGATCATCGTCGAGCTCGGCGCCAACGACATGCTGCGCGGCCTGCCTCCCGACGGAACAAAGACAGCGCTGGCGGCGATTCTCGGCAGGGCCAAAGCCGCGCATTTGCCGACGCTCATCGCTGGAATGCGCGCGGCGCCGAATTTGGGGCCCGAATACGATGATGCGTTCGACGCGATCTATCCGGCGCTCGCCGGCGCTTCCGGCGCGCTCCTCTACCCGTTCTTTCTTGACGGCGTCGCCGGCGACCCCAAGCTCAACCAGCCGGACGGCCTGCACCCGACCGCGGCCGGGGCCGCTGTCATCGTGAACCGGATCCTGCCTTCGGTCGAGGATCTCCTCCGCCGCGCCAAATCCTGACCGACAGTCGTCGTCTTCTCCGGGCGCCCTTGCGCTTGTGCAGCGGCTTGCCGTAGCTAAGCCGCCTGGTTGCGTCCGCTCATGGACGCGCTCCGAGGGGCTTTGATGTCGAGCGCGCGCCACATTCTCACGCTTTCCTGCGCCAACAGGCCCGGGATTGTCGCCCGGGTATCGGCGGCGCTGTTCGAAGGCGGCTTCAACATCCTCGACGCTCAGCAGTTCGACGACACGGAGACAGGCAATTTCTTCATGCGGGTCGAGTTCAACGCCGTGAAGGCGGACGCCGACATCGAGGCTCTGCGCGGAATCTTCAAGAGGATGGCGAGCGACCTCGGGATGGCCTGGACAATACGCCCGTCCGACCAGCGCAAGCGCGTCGCGCTGATGGTGTCGCGCTTCGACCATTGCCTCGTCGACCTTCTCTATCGCTGGCGCAGCGGCGAGATGCCGATGGAGCCGGTGGCGATCATCGCCAACTATCCGCGCGAGATTTACGCGCATATCGATTTCGGCGATATTCCGTTTCATTACCTGCCCGTCACCAGGCAGACCAGGATGGAGCAGGAAGCGCAGGTGTGGGAGGCGATCAAATCCGCCAGGGCCGATCTCGTCGTGCTGGCGCGCTATATGCAGATTCTGTCGGACGGTCTTGCCGCCAAGCTGCAGGGACGCTGCGTCAACATCCACCACTCGTTCCTGCCCGGCTTCAAGGGGGCCAAGCCCTACCACCAGGCGCATGCGCGCGGGGTCAAGCTGATCGGTGCGACGGCGCATTTCGTGACGTCCGATCTCGACGAGGGCCCCATCATCGAGCAGGACGTCGAGCGGATCAGCCACCGCGACACGCCCGAAGTCCTGGTGCGCAAAGGACGCGACATCGAGCGCCGCGTCCTCGCCCGCGCGGTCGCCAACGTGCTCGACGACCGGGTGCTCCTGAACCACGGCAAGACGGTCATCTTCGGCGGATAGGTTCGGACCGGGACCGGCGGTCCGGCCCGGCTTCAGGAGGCCAGCGCCGGGGCGCGGCGATACCCGATGAATGCGAGACCCGCGAACCCCAGCAGCATCATCGCCCAGGTCGAGGGCTCTGGGATTGGTTCGCCCACTGGCGGCGGCGTATACACTACTTGGTTGGGCGCTCCGACCTGTCCGACGTAGGCGAGAATGTCGGCGGCGTTGCCCGCGAAACCCGAACCGCTGGTCGTATTGATGTCGGACCAGGTCGTGTTCGATTCCGGGAGAGAGGCCGTCACCGTCGCATCGAACGAAATCCGATAGGAATCGCTGCTCTTCATCAGCACCGTCTGGCTGAGCTCGTCGTAGCTCCCCGTGGTCCCGTCAGCCCAACAGTTGCCGACGACCACGCACTGGCCGTAGGGCTCGGGCTTGGTCTGGGTGGCGAAATACCCGTCGACGAAGACTCCGCTGGAAGGAAGGTTGGGGTTGATGAAAGTCCAACCCATCGGCGTGTCGGGATTGCCGTTGCTGGTATGCACTTTGCCAGAAAGAGTGCCGGAAAAATTCCCATTCACCAACAGGTTTGTGAGGGAGCCCGTCGTCACGTCAACCAGAACAACGTTGGAAAAGACGATATTTGCGTAATCGTCGCGAAACAAGAATGTGAGGGGGGTCTCGCCGTTGTCGCCTGTAAAGGTCGCGCTGTAGAGCGTCGGCGAGTCAACGGGAAGCGACAGGCCGTTCAAATCCAGAATCGCGCCTGCCGGCGGCGCGTAGTTTTGCGCGGCGACCGGGGTCGACCATCCAAGCGTAGCCGCCGATGCGAGCAGGAGCCCGATAAGCGAATAAGTGCGAGACGCGTTCACGAACTTCCCCAATCCAACGCCGTCGCCTATGCCGCAGACACTTCAGATACCACCAGCCCCGGGCAGGCACAACGTGAATCTTAATCGTGTGTTAACGTAGAACCCAAGCACGGCTTCTTTGTGGCGGCGCTCGAACGGGGCGGACCCTCGCACATCCCAACTGGCCGGAAACCCCCATCCCGCCTTGCGCGGCGAATACCACAAAAAAGGGTAAACCTGTCGGGACGCTCCCGCTGTGATTGGCGTCACACGCTGAGTACAACACGCGGGTGTTTGTCCGCGACGCGACGCCGGTCCAATTTTCTATCGCCCCTCGCGTGATCCTGGCCGTCGCTTCGCCGGCCTCACGAAAGCCCGGTTCATGACGGGGGCGGAAGTGGTTCCCGTGTAACGCCGAGGGGCGCCAGCGCGAACATGAAGCCCTGCCGCCCGGTCTGGCGACTATGGTACAATCGTTTCCCAGGAGGGATCTCATGAGCGTATTCCAGAGACCGTCGAAAGAGGGCCATTTCCCCGTCACCCACACCGACGCCGAGTGGCGCAAGATCCTGACGCCCGAGCAATATGCGATCATGCGCGAGCACGGCACCGAGCGGCCGGGAAGCTGCGCCCTGCTGTGGGAGAAGCGCCCCGGCGCTTTCACTTGCGCCGGCTGCGGCCAGCCGCTGTTCGAGAGCAAGACCAAGTTCGAGAGCGGCACCGGCTGGCCGAGCTTCAACACGCCCGTCGAAGGCGCGGTGGAAACCTCGGTCGATAGCGGCTGGGGCATGACGCGCACCGAGGTCCATTGCGCGCGTTGCGGCTCGCACCTCGGCCACGTCTTTCCCGACGGGCCGCCGCCCACCGGCCTGCGCTATTGCATCAACGGCGTGGCGACAAACTTCACGCCGGCCTGACGGATGACGCAGCCGGTCTCTGTAGACGCGGTCGCTGACCGCGTCCGCGCGGCGCGCGGGCCGCGCTCGCCGAGCGCGGCTACAATGCGCGCCGCCGTATGACGTCATCGCATCGCCCTGCCGGCGATCCTGCCGTGCAGAGCGGCCGCATCGGCGTGCTGATCGTCAATCTGGGCACGCCGGAAGGCGCGGACTACTGGTCGATGCGCCGCTATCTCAAGGAGTTCCTGTCCGACCCTCGGGTGATCGAAGCGCCGCGCGCGATCTGGCTTCCGATCCTTCAATTGATCCTGCTGCGCCGTCCGACCGTCAGAGGACGCGATTACGCATCGATCTGGAACGTCGAGCGCGACGAGGGGCCGCTAAAGACCATCACCCGCTCGCAAAGCGAGAAGCTCAGCGAGGCGCTCCGCGCCCTCGGTCCGCAGATCGAGGTCGACTGGGCGATGCGCTACGGGAAGCCGCCGATCGCGGAGCGGCTCGAGGCGCTGCAGGCGAAGGGCTGCGGCCGCATTCTTGTCATGCCGCTCTATCCGCAGTATTGCGCCGCCTCGACCGCAACCGTCTGCGACAAGGTCTTCGATACGCTGAAAGCCATGCGCCGGCAGCCTGCGCTGAGGATCGCCGCGCCTTATTATGACGACCCGGTCTATATCGGCGCGCTCGCAAGCTCGGTGCGGGCGGGACTCGCCGGCCTCGATTTCGAGCCGGAGGTCGTGATCGCCTCCTATCACGGCATTCCCCAGTCCTATGTCGACAAGGGCGATCCCTATTATTGCCATTGCGCCGAGACGACGCGGCTTCTGCGCGAGGCGTTGGGCTGGAGCGAGGAACGCCTCAGGATGACGTTCCAGTCGCGGTTCGGCCGCGCCGAATGGCTGAAGCCCTACACCGCCGCCACGGTGACGGAGCTGGCGAGGGGCGGCGTAAGGCGGCTCGCGGTCGTCACGCCCGGCTTCGCCGCCGATTGCCTGGAGACCCTGGAAGAGATCGCCGTCGAGAACGCCGACTATTTCCGCAAGGCCGGCGGCGAGCATTTCGCCGCGATCCCCTGCCTCAACGACAGCGCCGAGGGGATGGTGGTGATCGAGGCGGTGGCGCGGCGGGAGCTCAAGGGCTGGGCGGAGTAAGTACAGCGGCGCTGGCCGTCCTTCGAGACGCGATGCTTTGCGCATCGCTCCTCAGGACGGGGACGGCGCTTTGATATGAGAGGGGAAACCCTCGTCCTGAGGAGCGCCTGAAGGGCGCGTCTCGAAGGACGACTGGCCGGGCAACCTAACTTGGCCAGCCGACACCGTCCGCCAAGGCCGCACGCCCGCGGGCGCTTCGTCTCCGCCGCTGCCCGGCTGATAATGAATGGGCGGGCCCGGCAAACGGTGGGCCTCGAGCGCCTTCAAGGTCGGCGCGTTGGTCACGTCGAACGAATTGAATCCGCAGCGCAGCATGAGCGGGATTTCGTCGATCAGCACGTCCCCAATGGCCCGCAATTCGCCGCGAAATCCGTAGCGGTCGCGCAGGAGCCGCGCATAGGAGAAGGCCCGTCCGTCGGCGAATTTGGCGAATGCGAGCGCCACTAGGGGGCGGTCGGTGAGCTCGGGGAGGTGGGCCTGCGCATCGGCGCCGGCGTCGACCGAGACGCCCACGGGGCCGTTTCGCGAGGCCAGAGTCCGGCGTTCGGCGAGCCAGCGCTTCAGGGAAACGATGATCGCGTCGCTCCCCGGCGCCGGCGCATCGTCCGCGAGAAAGGCCCATGCGTCCTCGGCAAAACCGCCCCGCCGCCACAAAGGCATCACACGGTTTCCTGCCGGAGAGCTTGCAAGCCGCTTGCAGCAAGCCCATTCCCTCCCCCCTTGTGGGGCAGGGGAATTGCAGATGAGTATGGGGGATTGCGCGAACGATAAAAACCGATTCTTGAGAGGCTTCCTGATTCGGGAGGCTCTTGATGGAACCGCTGATTACCATTTTGCGCGAGGTTCGCGATCCGCGTGATTTCAACGCGCGGCACGAATGCTCGGCGATGTTGTTCATCTCGCTGGTGGCGACTCTGTGCGGGGCGAAATCGTGCGTGGATATAGCTGATTTCGCTTCCGTCAATGAAGACGATCTGAGCGAGATTGTCGATTTGCGCCATGGCGCGCCGAGCCATGACAGCTTCTCGCGGCTGTTCCGCCTGCTCGATCCCGAGGACATGGCCCGGACCTTTCAGACTTTCGCGCGGGCCATGCGCGAAGGTCTCGGGCTCGGGCCGGCCAAGGGGGTCGTCGCCATCGACGGCAAGCGGGTGCGGCGCGGCTACGAGCGTGGGCGCGCCTTCATGCCGCCGCTGATGATCAGCGTCTGGGACGCTGAGACGCGGGTGTCGATCGCGGCGCTCGCGAGCAGCGACGGCAACGAGGTCGCAGCAACCCTCAAAGTGTTGCAAAGCCTTGATTTGAAAGGCTGCGTCGTCACCGCCGACGCCTTGCACTGCCATCCCAAAATGGCCGAAGGAGTTCGCGCCGCCGGCGCCCATTACGCCCTCAAGCTCAAGGCCAACAACGGGCCGCTGTTGGCTTGCGCGCTTCAAGCCTTCGCCCAAGCCGATGGCGCCGGCGCGCTTGCCTTTCATGAAACGAGCGAAGAAGGCCACGACCGTTTCGAGCGCCGCCGCGCCAGCATCGTCGCGCCGCCCAAAGGCGCGCCGCCCTTTCCCGGGCTCGTCGCGTTCGGCCGGGTCGAAAGCCAACGGCGCGCCGCGAAGGGAGAGATCAAGACTTTCACCCATCACGTCGCCTTGTCCAAACGCATGTCGCCAAAAACAATGATGGAAACGGTGCGCAATCATTGGGGTGTCGAAAACAACCTGCATTGGCCGCTCGACGTCGTCTTCAACGAAGACGACGCCCGAACCCGCAAGAACCACGCCCCACAAAACCTCTCCTTCATCCGTCGAATGAGCCTCGACATCTTAAAGGCCCACCCCGACAACCGCTCCGTGGCACGCAAAATGAAACTCGCCGGTTGGAAAAAAGAATTCCTCTTCGAACTCTTTGTTCATATGCGATAGCCCTGCCTTGTGGGGGAGGGCGAGGGAGGGGGGTCGGGCCATGCTTTTCCGGCTATCCACCCCGTCAGCCCAGATCGGAGATCGCGGCGCGACCCCCCACCCCGACCCGCCCCCACAAGGGGGGCGGGAGACCGCCTGAGCGGCGGTACTCGTTCCAGTTTCAAACGGAGCGCCCGGAATTCCCATCAGATGTCGGCTCCGGCGTCGAGCGCGCCGACGTGAATGCCGCATTCGATCTTGCCGCGGCCGCGCCAGCGTCCCGCGCGCTCGTCCTCGCCCGGCTTCACCGGGCTCGTGCAGGGCAGGCAGCCGATCGAGGGAAAGCCCTTGGCGACGAGGGGATGGCGCGGCAATCCGGCCTCGGCGATGTAGTTCAACACGTCCGTCGCGCTCCAGCCGACCAGCGGATTGATCTTGACCCGTTCGCCCTCGGCTTCGAACAGCGGCAGCGTCGCGCGCGTCGCGTTCTGGTAGCCCTTGCGCCCGGTGATCCAGGCGTCATAGGCCTCCATCGCTTCGGCGAGCGGGCGAACCTTGCGGATCTCGCAGCACCGGTCCGGATCGCTGGCGAAGAGAAACTTCTCCGGATCCTCCTCAGCGATCGTTTGGGCGTGCGGCTCGGCGACGATCACGTTGGTCAGGCCAAGCGCCTCGCAGAGCTGATCGCGGTAAGCGAGGGTTTCGGGGAAATGCTGGCCGGTGTCGACGAAGATGACCGGCGCGTTCCTGTCGACGCGGGAGACCATATGCAGCAGGGCCGCGGCGTCGGCGCCGAAGCTCGACACCAGCGCGACGCGGCCGGGATAGAGATCCTCGATCACGAGCCGGATGAGCGAGGTCGCCTTGACGCGGGCGAAACGGCTCTCTAGCCTCGAGGCGGCGATCTGGTCGCCGAACATCCTGACGTCATGCGCGCTCATCAGATGTCCGATCCGGCGCTTCGTTCATACAGCGCCTCCTTGAACGGCGCGAGGCCGACGCGCCGGAAGGCGTCGATGAAGGCCTCCTCTTCGCCGCGCCTGAGGCCCATGTAGGTTTCGACGATCGTGTCGATCGCGCCGACGATGTTCTCCGAGCTGAAGCCCGGGCCGGTGATCTGGCCGATCGCCGCGTTTTCATCGGCCGAGCCGCCGAGCGTGATCTGGTAGGTCTCCTCGCCGGCGCGCTCCAGGCCCAGAATGCCGATCTGGCCGACATGATGATGGCCGCAGGCGTTGACGCAGCCGGAGATCTTGATCTTGAGCGGACCGATCGAGCGCGCCCGGGCGCCGTCGCCGAAGCGCTGGGCGATCCGCTGGGCGACGGGAATTGAGCGCGCCGTCGCCAGCGCGCAATAGTCGAGGCCGGGGCAGGCGATGATGTCGGTGACTGCGCCCGCGTTCGCGGTCGAGAGGCCGACGGAGGCGAGCCGGTCGTAGACGGCCGAGAGATCGTCGAGCGCCACATGCGGCAGGATGAGATTCTGCTCGTGCGAGACGCGGAGCTCGTCCTGCGAATAATCCTCGGCGAGATCGGCGACCGCGTCCATCTGGTCCGCGCTGGCGTCGCCGGGCACGGCGCCGATGGCTTTTAGCGAGACCGTCACGACAACGTAGCCTGAGGTCTTATGGGCGACGACGTTCGAGGCGAAGAAGCTGGCGAAGCGCGCATCCTTCGACTTGCGGCGCTCGACGCGGTCGCTGACCGGCCGCTTCGGCTCGAGCTCCGGCGGGGCGAAAAAGGCTGCCATCCGAGCGACGTCCGCCGGCGGCAGGTCGAGCGCCTTCGGGTCGCGGGCGGCGAATTCAGCTTCGATCTCGCCGCGCAGCGTCTCGAGCGTCTTCTCGTGCATCAGGATCTTGATGCGCGCCTTGAACTTGTTGTCGCGCCGTCCCTCGAGATTATAGACGCGCATGATCGCCTCAATATAGGCGAGGAGGTCGCGCTCCGGCAGGAACGCGCGCACTTTGCGGCCGATGAACGGCGTCCTGCCCATCCCCCCGCCGACGTAGACGGTAAAGCCGATCTCCCCTTCATCGTTGCGCACGACCTGCAGGCCGATGTCGTGCGCCTGGATCACCGCGCGGTCGTGCGCCGCGCCGTTGACCGCGATCTTGAACTTGCGCGGCAGGAACGAGAATTCCGGATGGAGCGACGACCATTGGCGCAGGATTTCGGCGTAGGGGCGCGGGTCGGCGATCTCGTCATGGGCGACGCCGGCGTAATGGTCCGCGGTGACGTTGCGGATGCAATTGCCCGACGTCTGGATCGCGTGCATCTCGACGCTCGAAAGCTCGGCGAGAATGTCGGGCGTGTCCTTCAGCGCCGGCCAGTTGTACTGGATGTTCTGCCGCGTGGTGAAATGCCCATAGCCGCGGTCGTATTTGCGCGCGATCTCGGCGAGCTTGCGCATCTGGAGCGAGCTCAGCGTGCCGTAGGGGATCGCGACCCTCAGCATGTAGGAATGGAGCTGCAGATAGAGCCCGTTCATGAGGCGATGCGGGCGGAACTGCTCCTCGGTCAGTTCGCCGGAAAGCCGGCGGGCAACCTGGTCGCGGAACTGCTCGACCCGCGCGGCGACGAAGGCCGCGTCGAAATCATCATAATGATACATGGTCGGCCTCCTTCACGGCCGTCGGCCCGGAGAGCGGCGCGTGGCCCTCGGCCTGCTTGCCGAGATCGCGCCTGGTCGTCGGCCCCGCGGCGCGGATCGCCTCGCGCAGCGCCTTCGGCGCGACATGCCCGTTGCGCTCGTCGACCGGGACCGCATAGGGCTCGACGACGAGGTTTTGCTGCTCGTCCTCTTTCGCCCGCGCCAGCGACGCCGCAGTCGCGGCCGCGACGCGCCAGACCGCAGCGCGGTTGAAGTCCTCGCTCCAGCCTTGGTCTGCGGTCTGAAATACGACAACGCCATCCGCAAGGCGGTTGGCGGTGATGACGTCGGGCATTCGGATCTCTCAGGCGGCGTCGCGACGCCGCGGTTGGAGAGCTTGTAGCAGATTATACGGCGATAGTCTATGAGATATTTTGTATAACATAAATATTCAGTCCGTCATCGCGAGGAGCGCAGCGACGCGGCGATCCAGGGGCCACCGCCGCAGCCCTACGATCCCCTGGATCGCTTCGCTCGCGCTCGCGATGACGGCATTGCGCAGGGCGGACGATGAACTACGCCGCTCAATTCGCCGCGCGAGGCGCCGCGGCCCCATAGACCCGCTCCCACGCCGCCTCGGCGTCTTCGAGCTCCTCGCGCCGCCGGCCATAGCCGCATTCGTCGATGAGCTTCCGCGCCTTGTCGAGATCGTCGCGCGTCGAGACCCAGGGGTAGGCCGCGGGCCGGTTTGCGATGAGCCCGAACAGCCGCGTGCGATGGAGGTAGATGTCGGCCAGATACAGCCGCATCGGCCCGCGCTCGGCGATTTCGAATGCCTCCCCGAGGTCATCGCGCGCGCCGTTGAAATCGCCATTCGCGACGTGCGACAGGCCGCTGGTCAGAAGGCTAAGGGGAATGAACTCCTGCGCTGCTGCGTGGCGCAAGAAGTCGAATGCCTCTCTCATGTGCGTGCCTGAGGGCCGTTCGCCGCCAAGGATCGACTTGTACAGTGCGGCGCGGGCGAGGGTGAGGTGGCCGAGGCCAAGCGCAAGGAGGCCCAAATCAGCGCCTTCGGCTATGTCCAGTGTTTGCGTCGCGCGCTGTGCGACGCTTTGGCCGGCTCTTCTCAATTCCTCGGAAGTGCGGGAACCGTAAGTTTGAAGGGAGAGCCGCCTCCTGACAGTACTCGGGGGTACCTTGGCACTGTCCAATTCGGCATCCGATGGCCGATGCGGCCCCAGCAACAGCTGGCGCCAGCTGCCGCGTTCGGCGTCGGCAAGCAGCAGATCACAATAGTGAAAGCCTCGCAGGGAATAGAGTATCGGAAATTCGGGCTGCTCTTCAGCCTGCATCGCCTCGGCCTTGACGAAGCGCGCCTCGGCCTCGGCGCTCAGACCCGCCTGATGCAAGGCGTTTGCGTGGGTCGAGTGATTGATGATGGATTGAGGTGCGTGGCCCCTGCGAGCCGCATAGGCGACAGAGCCTTCACCGTCGCGAACTGAGGCTCCTGTGTCGCCTAATGTCAATTCCAATTGGCTCAAATTGCTGGCGCCGACGGAAGCTCCCACCCATTGCTCATGCCTGACTGCGAGGTTCAGAGCCCCACGCATCGGCTCTAGCGCCTCGGTCAATCGGCCCAATGAGCGCAGGTACGTTGCAGCTTGAGCTAGCAGAAAGGGTTCGGCCTCGGCTGGGAAGTTGGGCGAGACACTCCGCCAAGGCGCGTCGAAGAAACACGCGACGGCGCCGAGGTCCGCACCAAAGGAGCCAAGCTGAGATATGCTGTAACTGGACTCGGTGCCGCGCAGAATGCGTCGGATATACACTTCGATACACGCCTCCTCGTGCATTCCCGCGTAGCACCCATGCAATACGGCCTGATAAAGTGGCTGCAAATCGTCGAGGGTTGGTGCCGGCTTGTCGGGCGTCTTGATAAGATGCTCGTAGAGCAGCCGATGCGCGGCTTTCCACGCGTCGGCCCGTCTCTCGCGTAGAGCTTTCGCGAAATATTCGCGCAGCAACGGATGCGCGTCGAGCGAGACGAGGGTGCCACCGGCGTCGCGATTGACACTGACCAGCTTTGCGTCGGCGAGGCGCGTCAGCACGATGTTGCGTTGCGCCTCGCTCAGCGCAAATAGCGGCTCGGTCAACCCCTCAATCGGCGGCGCTTGCCACAGCGCTTCGAGACAGCCGGCGTCGGCCGGGCGGTCGAACAGGCCCATCAGCCGCAGCATCGCGAGCGCCCGCTGGCCCCTATCGCCGTCGTTCTCGAACCAGTCGACATAAGCGTCCATCGCGCGAAACGCGTGGCCGCCCTGCTCCTCTATGTCGGCATCCTCAAGTCGGATCCGGTCGCGCCGACGAATGTCGCCGCCATAGGCGTCGCGCAGATAGGAGCCGATCAGATTGAGCGTCAGCGCGTGGCCCTTCACGTCTTTCGAAAGCTGCTCGCGCTCCTTCTGCGTTCCCCTCACGCCGAGAATTGCCAGCAGACGCGCGCCCGCGTTCTCGGACAACGACGCCAGCTCCTTTTGCGGCGCGGCCGCGGGATAGCTCTCTAGGTCCTTGATCGCGTAGCGCGTTGTGACGAGGCATAGGCCGTTATTGTGCTGGGCGAGGCCCTTGAGGAGGGCGTGCAGGCCCTCGTCCTTCAACTCGCCAGCCGTCGGTGAGGTCGGCGCATATTGCAGCGGCTCCAGCCCGTCGAGGATCAGCGCCGCCCGTTTGTCGCCGATCCATTTGGCGAGACGCCGGCCCTTGTCATGGCCACTCTCGACGCCCTCGACCGCCGGCGCGCCGAAGAATTTTAACGCCTCCGCAAGGAACAAGTCGGACGCCGCCGCGAGTTGCTCGCGGGTGCCCTGGCTGTAGAACGACCAGGCGAAGGCCGCGTCGCAATCCGGCCAGCCCTTCTCCACCATCCCGACCGCCCATTTGGCGACCAGCGCCGTCTTGCCCTCGCCGCCGAGCGCGACCAGGGTCAGCACGCGCGGATGCGCCTCGCCCGCGACCGCCTTGGCCCAGGCCTCCTCGATGAGCGTCATCTCCGCCGCGCGCCCGATGAGTTCCTTGGGCGCGTAGCGGTCGATGCGGGAGATGTCGGCGGGCGGGGCCTCGCGAACGGGCGGCTGTTTGTTCGGTGGCTCCTTGTGCGGAAGCGTCCCGCCATTGATCTTGAATCGTCTAACGATTTTGTCCGCGATATCCTCGGCTGAACGTCCATCGAAATTGATGGTGCCGTCGTCCGGCAAAATTCCAATCTTGGAGAAGTCGCCGCTATAACCGTGGCGAAGCAACATGATGCGCTTCTCGTCGGCGGTCGCCACAAGATTGTGAATGTGACGCCATTCAAGATTGCACCAGCGCTTATCGGCGTATTCCGGACAAAGGAACAAGACGACCAGCTCGGACTCTGTCCGGTAGAGTTCTGGAAGATAGACAGCTAAGTTTAGGCGAGAAAACTCAGCCTCGTGATACTTATCGTAAAGGATCCGCTCCTCGCCGAACACTGTCGCCAGATACGCGGCGACCGCCCCAAAGAAGTCCCGATGCTCGCTTGGGTACGAGAAGGCAATATCGAAGCGTCTTTGCGTCGCTGGACCGTCCGGCATGACCAACCACGGCGCTCCGAAAACTGAGAGTGAGCAATCTCCGAGATCATAGCGGCGATACAAGAACAATCAATAAAATCCGTTCGGGACCCGGTTGGTCTGGCGTAGCTCGGGTAGCGCTCATTTTTGGCGTTGCGCCGCGGACTTCCTCGCAGTGGTCCGCGCCCCTCCGCTCCCCGCGCCCTTTCAATAGTTCGCCGCCAGATAATCCGCGATCGCCGGCGCGTCTGCCGGATCGATCGGCGCCTTGTAGACCTTGATCATCTTCTGCACCTCGGCCTCCCAGAAGGCCTTCCCCCTGTTGGACGGTTGGGTGCTGATGTAGTCGGCGGAATGGCAGGCGAGGCAGACGATTGCGGTGTCGGCGCCCGGGCCCGCCCTCAACTGGGCCGTCTCATCCGGCAGTTCATAGGTCAAGGAGCCGGCGATCGCGGTCGTCGCGAGGGCGGCGAACGCGACAAGGGAAACGACGGCGATGCGGTTCACGGGGTCCGTCCTCTCACGCCGCCGTAACGTTGGCAGCTTCGACGACATTGCGCATATAGCCCGCCGGGTTCCACAGCGGTTCGAGCGGCTGGGACTGGCCGGCGCGATTGGTGGCGCGAACCATCAGCCGATGCTTGCCCGGCGGCAGCGCAAGGCGGACCTTCCACTCGCGGAACGAATATTTGCCGAGGTCCTCGCCGAGCGTCGCGGCGATCCACGTCGCGCCCCCATCGGGCGAAACCACGACATCCGAGATTCCATAGCCGCCGTCGAACGCGATGCCGCGTAAGTCGAGGTCCGCATTCGCCTTAACCGTCGCGCCTTCGGCGATGTTGGTCAGGAAGGAGCGGACGTTGAAGCGGTTGATCGGCGTCGTGCTCGTGGGCGCCTTGCCCGGGTCCGTACAGGCGCAGGCGTTGTCGGGGATGCGGTAGGCCGACTTCATCCAGAAATTGTCGAGCGGCGCGTCGAGCACCGTGATCTTCGCGAGATGCTTCAGCCAGTAGGTGCCGTACCAGCCCGGTACGACCAGTCGGACGGGAAAGCCGTTAAGCCAGGGAATGTCTTCGCCGTTCATCGCGTAGGCGACCATCACTTCGCCGTCGAGCGCATGGTCGAGATCGAGCGCTTTCACGAAGGCCGGCGTGTCCGGGAGGACCGGCCCGTCCAGCCCTCTGAACGAAATCTGCACCGCGCCGGCCTGCACGCCGGCTTTGGCCAGCAGCGTCTTGAGCGGGACCCCTTTCCAGCGCGCATTGCCCATGGCGCCATTCGCGATCTGGCCGCCAGCGACGCGCGGCTCGAAAAACCCGCGGCTATTGCCCGCGCATTGATTGACCGCGGTCAGTTCAATGGGGTCGAAGCCGGTCCTCAGATCTGCGAGCGAGAGGGACAGGGGGTTGTCGACCTTGCCTTCAATGCTGAGGCGAAACGCGTCCGGATCGATTTTCAGCGGAATATTGGCCAGGTGATAGCGCACGAAAAACGCATCGTTCGGCGTGATCGGCCCTTCGTCGAAGACGCTGAACGGCGTCTCCAGTTGCGGCGGGCGGGTGGTCAGGCGGATGAGCGGACGCTTGCCGGGATAGGCGACGAGGGGCCGCTCGCCGTTGCCGATCGGGAGAGAGACCGTGTCGGCCGCCGCGGCGGCGGCGAACGCGAATTTGCCGGCGCTGGTTGCGCCCAGGCCTGCGGCGACAACAGACCTCAATGCGTCCCGCCGGTTCAGCATGCGTCCGCTCCCTCCCAAATGCATTTCAGGAATGTATCTTGGCCCGGGTTGATACGCGACGCAACCGCGAACCGGTGCTCGCCAGCAGCGCCCCGACGCATGCAAAAGCCGCATGCCGCTCGCGCCTCATACGCCATTTTCATCGCAGCCGGTTCTCCCAGTTTCCCTGCCTGTTGTCTCCCTGATAAGCGCGATTTATCTCCCTGATATTTTTCTGTTATTTTGCTCTCGCCGCACGTGCGGGTCTTTTCAGAAGAAATTGTAAATAAGGGTCTTCTCGCGATCGAGTTGGGCGGGAAACCGCGGGATGCGCCCTGTTTCTCCCTGTTACAGGGATGGAATTGGCGCCGGCGCCCACCTCGAACGCATGCGACGACCGCATAACGCCACCGCTCATATCCGACGGTCCTTTACCGCACCACCGTCAGCCGCCGCGCCGCCCGCGTGAGCCCGGTGTAGAGCCACCTCGCCCGGTGCTCGCGAAAGGCGAAGCTTTCGTCGAACAGCATTACGTCGTCCCATTGCGACCCTTGAGCCTTGTGGACGGTGAGCGCGTAGCCGTAGTCGAACTCGTCGGATTCGCGCCGGAGCGGCCAGGCGAGGCCGCCTTCCGTTCCTTCGAAGAACTGCTTTAAGACCGCGACCTTGACCGAGGCGCGCGCGCCTTCGTCCTCGGGCTTGAGCGTCATCTTGACGAAATCCTTCTGCACGCCCCCGAGCGCCTCGACCCGCCACAAGCCGCCGTTGATGAGACCCTTTGTCCGGTCGTTGCGCAGGCACACCAGCCGGTCGCCGGCGACCGGCAGCGGCTCGTTGAAGCCGCTGAGGTCGCGGATGCGCTGGTTATAGGCGCGCCGGGTCCGGTTGACGCCGACCAGCACCTGGTCCGCCGCGAGCACCTGCGCCGCGTCGATCCCGGCGCGCCCGATGACGCGCGTCTCGCCATAGGCGCCCTCCTTGAGTTCGCCGCCGGTGCGCACGATCTCGGACAGGCGAATGATCGGGTCGTCGGCGGCCTGCCGGTGGATTTCGGTCAGCATCACGTCGGGCGGGCTCTCGGTGAAGTAGCCGCCCCCCTTGACCGGCGGCAGCTGGAACGGATCGCCAAGCACGAGGATGGGCTTGCCGAACGAGAGGAGGTCGCGCGCAAGTTCGCCATCGACCATCGAGCATTCGTCGATGACGATGAGGCCGGCGCGCGACGCTGGGCCGTCCTCGTTGAGGGTGAAGGTCGGCGCGCCCTCCGCGCCTTCGCTGGCGCGGTAGATCAGCGCATGGATGGTCGTTGCGCCGGCGCAGCCCTTGCCGCGCATGACGAGCGCCGCCTTGCCAGTGAAGGCGGCGAAAACCGTCCCGCCCGCCGCTCCCTCGGCGACATGGCGCGCGAGCGTCGTCTTGCCGACGCCAGCATAGCCAAAGAGCCGGAACACCTGCGGCTCGCCGGCCTTGAGCCAGCGCCCGACTGCGTCGATCGCGGCGACCTGCTCGCGCGACCACTCGCGCCCGATCGGCCGCGCTCGCACCGGCGCCGCCTCGGGAGCGGCGGCCGCGGGCGGCGCCGCTTCGGCGGGCGCTTTCGATCCGGCTTCGGCGCCGCAGCGCGAACAGGTCGGCGGCGCGCGGCCGAGGTCATAGTATTTGGCGCCGCAGGCCAGGCATTGGCGCTTGGTTCCGAGCCTGCCGGCCGCCGGCCTCTTTTTGGCCAATATGCTCTCGCCTCCGGACAATCGGTCCGCGAATCAACGATTGATTTAGGATTTACGCGCAGCATTCTATCAAGGTTGATGGAAGAAACGCAGTCGGCCTCCCTCGAGGCGGAAACCGGTCGAATCCGGCCGGTCTTCCGTCCCGGTCTTGAACAATCGAGCCGCGGACCCATATCGATCCGATCAGGCGGAATGGGTTATGCCAGCGCCTGGCCAAGACTTCGGCAGCGAGGCAGGGCGCTTCTCATGAAGGCCATCTGCCCCGTGGAGCGCCTTAAAGGGGGCTTCGAAATGGTGCGCGTCACGGCGTTGAGTTCTCCGTTCCTGCTCGGCTTCGATGGCATCGAGCGGGCGCTCGACAAGGTGTCGAAAGCGGCGGAGGGCTATCCCCCCTACAACATCGAGCGAATCGCCGCATCGTCGGCCGAACCGGAGAGGCTGCGCATAACGCTTGCGGTGGCCGGTTTCCAGAAGGATGAGATCGAGGTTACGGTCGAGGAGAATCAGCTGATGATCCGCGGCCGCCAGCAGGAGGACAAGACGCGAGAGTTCCTGCATCGCGGCATCGCCGCGCGGCAGTTCCAGCGCAGCTTCCTTCTCGCCGAGGGCATGCAGGTCTTGAGCGCCGACCTGGCACAGGGCTTGCTCTCGATTGATCTTGTCCGGCCGCAACCGGAGCGGATCGTGAAGACAATACGGATATCGGCGCGCGACTGAGGTTGCGCTCCGGAGGCGGGTTCTTTAAGGACCGCCGGAAAGGTGGGATACGATGAGAACGGAAATCGACAAAGTCTCGGCGCTGACGCAGCAGGAATTCGCCCATCTGGGCGACGGCGCGGTCGCCTATGTGAAGGTCATCAACTCCGAGGACGTATCGCGTCTCTTCCCGCAGGCGCCGGCGCTTCGCCCCGGCGTCAAGCTGTTCGCGCTGCTCGGCGCCGACGGCTCGCCCATCATGCTGACCGATTCGAAGGACGCGGCGATCGCCAACGCCTGGGAACACGAGTTGGAGACCGTCAGTCTGCACTGAGACGGGCGTGGAGAGCGCCGGCAATGTCCGGCGCTTGGAGAATCAGATAAAGAGAGCGGTCCTGGAGCTTTGAGGATCGCTGAGCATGCGGGCCTATCTCAATCTCATGCGCGAGGCGCTCGAGACCGGCGCGGTCAAGCCGGACCGTACGGGCACGGGCGTCCGTTCGCTATTCGGTCGGCAGATCCGTTTCGATCTGTCGCGGGGCTTTCCGCTCGTCACCACCAAGCGGCTGCACCTGAAGTCGATCATTGAGGAGCTGATCTGGTTTCTGAACGGCGACACCAACATCGCCTATCTCAAGGCGCACGGCGTCTCCATCTGGGACGACTGGGCCGACGCTGACGGCGATCTCGGCCCGGTCTATGGCAAGCAGTGGCGCGCATGGGAAGGCCCCGACGGGCGCACCTACGACCAGATCGCCTGGCTCCTGAAGGAAATCCGCCGCAGCCCGGATTCGCGCCGGCTAGTGGTCTCGGCGTGGAACGTGGCCGACATCGAGCGGATGAAGCTGCCCCCCTGCCATTGCCTGTTCCAATTTCACGTGAGCGGCGGAAAATTGTCGTGCCAGCTCTATCAGCGTTCGGCCGACATCTTTCTCGGCGTGCCGTTCAATATCGCAAGCTATGCGCTCCTGACCCACCTTGTCGCGCGCGAATGCGGGCTTGAGGTTGGGGAGTTCGTGCACACATTCGGCGACGCGCATCTCTACCTGAACCACGAGGCCCAGGCGCGCGAGCAGCTCTCGCGCGAGCCGCGCGCGCTGCCGAAGCTCGAGCTCGGCGATGTCGGCTCGATCTTCGATCTCAAGGCCGATGCAATTGCCTTCGAGGGCTACGATCCCTGGCCGGCGATCAGGGCGCCGGTGGCGGTGTGAGGCGGCGGCTTGCCCTCACCCCGGCCCTCTCCCGCAAGCGGGAGAGGGGGCGCTTTCCCTTCTCCCGCTTGCGGGAGAAGGTGGCGCGAAGCGCCGGATGAGGGTGAGCGTGGCGCCTCCTCCCGCCCTCCTCCTCGTCGCCGCGGTCGCGCGTAACGGCGTCATCGGCTCGAACAACCGCCTCATCTGGCGGCTTTCAAGCGATCTCAAGCGCTTCAAGGCGCTGACGATGGGCAAACCGCTGGTCATGGGGCGGAAGACCTTCGAATCGATCAGCCGGCCGCTGCCCGGACGCGAGACCATCGTCGTCACCCGCGACAAGGCCTTCGCGCACGCCGGCGCGCTCGTCGCGCACTCGCTCGAGGCCGCGCTCAAGCTGGCAGCCGAGTGCGCGGATGCTATGGGGGCGGACGCGATCGTGATCGCGGGCGGCGGCGAGATCTACACTCAGACCATCGGGCGCGCCGACCGCCTCGCCATCACCGAGGTCGCGCTCGAATCCGAAGGCGACGCGCGCTTTCCCCCGATCGATCCGCTCCGGTGGCGCGAGGTCCGGCGCGAAAAGGGCGAGCGCGGTCCGCGCGACGAAGCGGATTTCGCCTTCGTGGACTATGAGCGGATCCGCGAACCCAGCTAGGCGGCGTCGCTGAACCGCTATCCCCGTCGTCATGGCCGGGCTTGTCCCGGCCACCCACGCCGTCATGCGACAGCGGATTCAAAACAGCAAGCATTTCGGCTTCTGCACCTTGCTTACCAACGCGAGATTCGCTGAACCGCGTTGATGGCCGGGACAAGCCCGGCCATGACGGCTCCTCCGAGGGCCGGTGGCGTTTGTGCAAGACGCCCCCTCACACCGCCGTCCCCCACAAATCATAGGCGTCGGCGCGTTCGATCTTCACCGTGACGATGTCGCCCGCCCGCAACGGGCGGCGGGTTGAAATATGCACCGCGCCGTCGATCTGCGGCGCGTCGCCTTTGGTGCGGCCCTTGGCCGAGTGGGCGCCGCCCTCGTCGACAATAACCTCGAACCTTCGGCCGACCTTGGCCGCGAGTTTCTTGGCGCTGATCGCCTGCTGGCGCAGCATCAGCCGTTTGTAGCGGGCCGCCTTCACATCGTCCGGCACGGGCTCGAGGCCGAGATCGTTGGCCTCCGCGCCCCTGACCGGCTCGTACCGGAAGGCGCCGACGCGATCGAGCCTGGCTTCGTCCAGCCAGTCGAGCAGCAATCGAAAATCCTCTTCCGTCTCGCCGGGAAAGCCGACGATGAAGGTCGAGCGGATCGCGATGTCGGGGCAGATCGCGCGCCACGCCTTGATGCGCTGGAGGGTTTTTTGCTGATCGCCCGGGCGGCGCATCGCCTTCAGGACCCGCGGCGACGCGTGCTGGAAGGGCACGTCGATATAGGGTAGCACATTGCCGCCGTTCATCAGCTCCACGACCTTATCGACATGCGGATAGGGGTAGACATAGTGCAGCCGCACCCAGGCGCCGAGCGCGCCAAGTTCGCGCGTCAGATCGAGAAAGCGCGCGGCGACCTCGCGATCGCGCCAGCGGCTCGTAGCGTACTTCAGATCGCGGCCATAGGCGCTGGTGTCCTGCGAAATGACGAGAAGCTCCTTGACGCCGGCCCTGACCAGCTTTTCCGCTTCGCGCAGCACCTCGCCCGCGGGCCGCGACACGAGATCGCCGCGCAGTTTTGGGATGATGCAGAACGAGCAGCGGTTGTGGCAGCCCTCGGCGATCTTGAGATAAGCGTAGTGACGCGGCGTCAGCTTGACGCCCTGCTCGGGAATCAGGTCGACGAACGGGTCGTGCGGCGCGGGCGCCGCGTCATGCACCGCCGCCATCACGCTCTCGAAAGCCTGCGGGCCGGTGATCGCCGCCACGTTCGGGAACGCGTCGCGGATCGCATCGGGCTCGGCGCCCATGCAGCCGGTGACGATCACCCTGCCGTTTTCGCTCATCGCCGCGCCGATCGCGGCTAACGATTCCGCCTTGGCGCTGTCGAGAAAGCCGCACGTGTTGACGATGACCGCGTCGGCCCCGGCGTGGCTCTTCGAGAGCTCGTAGCCCTCGGCCCGCAGTTGCGTCAGAATCCGCTCGCTGTCGACGAGCGCCTTGGGGCAGCCGAGCGAAACGAATGAAATGCGCGGCCCGGGACGCTGGTCAAAGGTTAAGGCATCGGTCATGCGCGTCCGATTGCCATGAGCGCATGGCCGCGGCAAGGCGAGGCTAGTTTTTTGGCGGACCGACAAAGGTCACGCTCACTTCCGAGGGCGTGTTCGAGCAGTGGACGGCGTCGCTGCTGACGATCACCGCGCGCGGATCGAGCGTGACCTCGAAGCTCTTGGCCCCGCCGCCGCCGCGCCCGTGCAGGTCGCCATGGCGAGAGACGACTCGGCCGGCGGCGCATTTGGGACGGGCGTCGGCGCAGCCGGCGCGGGCCGCGAGACAAACGCCGCATAGAGGGCGACCGCGAGCGCCGCCACCGCCGTTCCGAGCGCCACGGCGGCGGTGGTCGAACTTCGGCTCGCGGCGGAGCCGGACGGCGTGGCCATGGACGCTTCTTCCCTTGGTCACCGGCGCCGCGGCCGGCTGCTTACAGCGCCAGTTCGGGGCCGAGCGGCACGATGCCAGTCGGATTGATCCTTAAGTGGCTCGCGTAATAGTGGTGCTTGATGTGGAAGAAGTCGACCGTCTCGGCCACTCCCGGCCAGTGGTAGAGGTCTTTCAGATAGCGCTGCAACCGCGGGTAGTCTCTGATTTCCCTGAGGTTGCACTTGAAGTGGCCGAAATAGACCGGGTCGAAGCGGATGAGGGTCGTGAACAGGCGCCAGTCCGCCTCGGTCAGCCGGTCGCCGCATAGAAAGCGCTGGCGAGCAAGTCTCGCCTCGAGCATGTCGAGCGTCTCGAACAGCGCCCGGAATGCTTCCTCGTAGGCAGCCTGGGTGGTGGCGAATCCGGCGCGATAGACGCCGTTGTTCACCGTGGCGTAGATGCGCGCGTTGAGCGCGTCGATCTCGGGCCTCAGGTCTTCCGGATAGAAGTCCCCCTTCGCGGCGCCGACGTTGTCGAAAGCGCTGTTAAACATGCGGATGATTTCGGACGATTCGTTGTTGACGATCGTGCTCATCTGCTTATCCCAGAGGACCGGCACGGTGACGCGCCCGCTGTAATCCGGGCGCGCCTTGAGATAGAACTCGCTCAGCCGTTCCGCGCCGAAGATCGGATCGGGGATCACGCCCGGAGCGGGATCGAAGGTCCAGCCGCGCTCGCGCAGGAGCCAATTGACGACCGAGAGCGAGATCATGCCCTCGAGGCCCTTCAGGCGGCGAAAAATCAACGTCCGGTGCGCCCACGGGCAGGCGAGCGAGATGATGAGATGGTAGCGGCTGGGCTCGGCCTTGAAGCCGCCGACCCCTGACGGGCCCGGCTCGCCGGTCGCCGTCACCCAGTTGCGGAACGGCGCGTCGGGCCGCACGAAATGGCCCGTCCGGTCGTGCGGGAAATCCCCGTCCGTGCGCCACTGACCCTTCAGAAGATCACCCATGCGCGGATTGCCTCGTCAGGGGCGCGGACAGCGCCTCGGGGCGGCCTATATCATGAACGGAAGCGAGGGCGAAACGCAGGCGCAGTCCAACAGCGTCTTGTCACACCTCCCGAACCAGAGGCTTTGACGGATCGACCAGCTTCTGGTTGACGGGCCCCATCCCGCAAATCGCGATGACGACCGGTTCGCTCCCGCTGCGAACCACCCCGTCATAGTGCGGGGTTCCCGCCACGCGGCGCACGAAGCTTCCGGCAGGCACGGGGACGCACGAGGGAGGATCGAAGTCCGCGCCGCTGTTGACCCACCAAGTCCCGGAAACGACGACGCAAAGCCGGTCGGTCGAATAGGAATGCGGAGCGCTCATGTAGCCTGGATGCCATCGAACAAGCGTGTAGTAGAGCCCATCCGCATTGATGTCGCCGAACAAGGGGCACATGTCGACGCTCCGCGGCGGGTCGGGGTTCGATTTCCAAATCAGATCGTCGCGCAGCGTGATGATCGTTTGCGACGGATCAAGCGGGCTCGCCGAGGCGGTCGAAAGGCCCAGCGGGAGCGCCGTCAGGAGCGACGCCAAAATCAAGTCCCGCCTGCTTGGATCAAGCTCCATGTGGAAGCTCCTCCGTATGCTACACGCGGCCCGTCACGGGAATGAGCGCGCCGGTGACGGCTTTCGCTTCGTCAGACGCCAGGAACAACATGACGGCGGCGAGGTCGGCTGGCGCGACCCAGCGGTCGAAATCGGCCTTCGGCATGTCGCGACGGTTGGCCGGCGTGTCGATGATCGACGGCAACACAGCGTTGACGGTCACGCCTTTCAGCTTCAGTTCGTCAGCGAGGCTTTCGGTCAGCCGGTGCACCGCCGATTTGCTGGCCGCGTAGGGGCCAAATCCGGACGCCGCATGTAGGGCGGATTGCGCGCCGACATTGACGATTCGGCCCGCGCCGCCCTGAAGAAGATAGGGCAACGCGGCCTTCGACGCGTTGAGCGCAGTCTTCAGGTTGAGCGCGTACATGCGATCCCAGCTTTCGGCCGCGCCGTCCTCGACCGTCGCCCATTGAAAGCCCCCGGCGATGTTGAGGAGCGCATCAATCCGGCCGAATTTCGCCTTGACGGAGGCCATCGCCGTCTCCGCCTCCGCCGGCGCGGAGAGATCGATCCCGCCGAGAAAGAGCGCATTGGCGCCGAGCCGTTCCGCGAGGCCTTCGGGGACTTGGGTTGCGTGATCGAGAACAGCGACGGACGCGCCGCGCGCCGCGGCTGTCTCGACCACGACCCGGCCAAGGGCGCCCATTCCGCCGGTCACGACGACCGTCTTGCCCTGCAAACTCATGCCGCCAACTCCATGGGCGTCTTTGCCGCCTTCAACTGCTCCAATGCGTTGGCCCTCGCCTTCGCCGCCTCGGCGGCGGCAGCCTCCTTGACCCGCCCGTATCCCCGGATGGTCTCCGGCAGGCCGGCGATCCGAACCGCGATCGCATGGTTCGCCGGCGCGAGGCGGGCGATGAGCTCCTTGATGTCGGCCTCATATTCGGCGACGAGCCGTTGCTCGAGCTTGCGCTCGCCGCTCGAGCGGAACGGGTCGAGCCACGTGCCGCGCAGGAATCTGAGCCGCGCCATCACACGGAACGCCGTCATCGCCCAGGGCCCGGCCTCGCCCTTGCCGACCACGCCCGTCTGCGGGTCGGGCCGGGCGAAGGGCCAGGCGCCGATATGGAAATGAAGCTTGTAAGGGCCTTCGAACTCGGCGCTCAGCGCGCGCTGGAAGTCGTGCGAGGCGAACAGGCGCGCGACTTCCCATTCGTCCTTGACGGCGATCAGCTTGTGATAGGCGCGCGCGACGGCGGTCGTCATCGCCTCGCCGAGACCGGCTTGGCGCTCGGCGGCGCGCACGCGTTCGACGAGCGTCCGATAGCGCTTCGCGTCCGCCTCGCCCCGCGAGGCCAGAATATACGCGGCGCGCCGTTCGATCAGCGCGTCGAGCGACGGCGGCGGTTCGCCCTCGGGCTGGCGGCCCGCGACCAGCCCCTCGACGCTGGCGAGGTCATGCGCGGCGCGCCGGCCCCATTCGAACGCCTGCTTGTTGGCCGCGATTGCAACACCGTTGAGCTCGATCGCGCGATCGATCGCCGCGCGCCGGAGCGGAACCATTCCCTTCTGCCAGGCCGCGCCGAGCATGAACATGTTCGAGGCGATGGGGTCGCCGAGAAGGTCCTGCGCCAGGCGCTGCGCGTCGAGCACCAAAGCCTTGTCGCCGAGCGCCGTCTTCAGCCGCTCGATGAGCGCGTCCGCGTCCACGCTCCAGTTCGGATTGCGCGCGAAGTCGGCGGTCGGCGTTAGATCGGCCGAGATTACCGCGTGCGAGCCGGCGTTGAGCTTTGACAGACATTCGTCGCCGGCGGCGACGATGAGGTCGCAGCCGATCAGCGCGTCCGCTTCGCCCGAGGCGATCCGCGTCGCATGCAAGGCGTCCGGCGTCCGCGCGATGCGCACATGCGCGGTGACCGCCCCGTATTTCTGGCTGAGGCCCGTGAGGTCGAGATTCGAGCTGAAGAGGCCGTCGAGATAGGCGGCGACGGCGAGGGTCTGGCTCACGGTGACGACGCCCGAGCCGCCGATGCCCGCCACCAGCACATTGTAGGGCTCGCCGATTTCCGGCAGCGCCGGTTCGGGAACTGGCGGCAGGTAGGGGCTCAACGGCGTCGCGACGTCCACCTTCCTCAGCCGGCCGCCGTGGACGGTGACGAAGCTCGGGCAGAAACCCTCGACGCAGGAAAAATCCTTGTTGCAGCTCGACTGGTTGATGCGCCGCTTGCGGCCGAACTCCGTCTCCAGCGGCTCGATCGCCATGCAATTCGAAACTTTTCCGCAGTCCCCGCAGCCTTCGCAAACTTCCGGATGAATGAACGTGCGGATAGCGGGATCCGCCCATTTGCCGCGCTTGCGCAGGCGTCTTCGCTCGGTCGCGCAGGGCTGGTCGTAAAGGATGACCGAGACGCCCTTGAAGTCGCGAAACTCGCGCTGCGTCTCGTCCATTTCGTCGCGGTGGCGGAGGCTGACGCCGGGAGGCAGCGGCACGCCGGCATAGCGTCCCGGATCGTCGGCTACGAGGGCCAATTTCTTGACGCCCTCGGCGGCGAGCTCGGCGAGGATCTGGACCGGCGTCATGCCGCCCTCGATCGGCTGGCCGCCGGTCATCGAGACAAAGCCGTTGTAGAGAATCTTGTAGGTGATCGGCACATCGGCAGCGATCGCCTGGCGGATCGCCAGCGATCCGGAATGGGCGTAGGTGCCGTCGCCGATGTTGGCGAACACATGGCCCTCGGTCGTGAAGGGCTGTTGCCCGAGCCACATCGTTCCCTCCCCGCCCATGTGCGAGGCGGTCGAGGTTTGCAGCGGGTTCACGAGCTGCGCCATCCAGTGACACCCGATGCCGGCGAGCGCGCGGCTGCCTTCTGGCACTTTCGTCGAGCGATTGTGCGGGCAGCCGGCGCAGAAGCCGGGGTTTCGCATGGGCGGAGGCCGGTTGCTGAGCGCCCTGCCGGGCGGCTCCGGCGCGCTGAGCGCGCAGGCCGGATCGTGCTGACGCAACGTCTTGACCAGAACCCCGGCGACGAGTTCGGGCGTCGTCTCGCCGTGATTGGGGACGGCGGCCGCCCCATGCGCCGGATCAAACGCGAGCCCGTCGAAGAATTTGCCGACGATGCGCGGCGGGTTCGCGCTCCCGTAGAGGATCGAGCGGATCTGATCCTCCAGCAGCGGTCGCTTCTCCTCGATGACGACGACGAGGTCGAGCCCGCGCGCGAAGTCGCGCACGACGACCGGATCGAGCGGCCAGACCAGGCCGATCTTGAGGAGCCGCAGTCCGGCGGAGGCGCCGTTGTCGGCGAGACCCAGATTGCCGAGCGCCTGCAGCAGGTCCTGCCAGGCCTTGCCCGCGGCGACGACGCCGACGCGCGCGTCCGCGCTGTCGCCGACGATGCGGTTGAGCGCATTGGCGCGCGCGTAGACGAGCGCCGCCGGCAGCTTGTGGCTATAGAGCCGCTCCTCCTGCATGAGCGGCATGTCGATCGCACGCGCGCCGAATCCGCCCGGAGGATTGCTCGGCCGCTCCGGGATCACGATCGTTGGCGACTCCGGGCCGACATAGACCGTCCCCCCGCCCTCGGCCACATCGGTGACGATCTTCATGCCAACCCAGCAGCCGGAAAAGCGCGACATCGCGATGCCGTGCAGGCCGAAATCGATCAGCTCCTGCGTGTTCGACGGATAGAGCACCGGCATGCCGACCGCGACGAAGGATGTGTCGGAGAAATTGACGGCGGTCGAGGATTTCGCGCCGTGATCGTCGCCGGCGAGCGCGATCGCGCCGCCCTTGGGCGACACGCCGGTGAAATTGGCGTGGCGAAGCACGTCGCCCGACCGGTCGACGCCCGGCCCCTTGCCGTACCAGATGCCGAACACGCCCTCGACGGTCGCGCCCGGAAAGCTCGTCAGATGCTGTGCGCCCCAGATCGCGGTCGCCGCCAGGTCCTCGTTGAGGCCGGGACGGAAGACAATGTTGTGCTGCTTGAGGATGGCGTCGGCGCGCCACAGTTCGATGTCGAACCGGCCCAAGGGCGAGCCCCGATAGCCGGAAATATAGCCGCCGGTGTTGAGGCCGGCCGCCTCGTCGCGCAGGCGCTGCTGGATCGGCAGGCGCACCAGCGCCTGCATGCCGGTCATGTAGAACCAGCCCTCCTTCGCCGACCAGCGGTCTTCGAGGGTCGCCTCCGACCGGGCGAGCGCGACGGTCATATGCTTTCCCTCATGGACTTACGACCCTCTATCCGCGGTCCCCCGCCTCGCCGCTCAGCAGCGACAGATAGACGGGAAGCGCTTCGTCGAACTCGGCAAAGTATCGCCGAATGACGTCGATGTCGAACGCGGCGAGGATCGATTCCTTCGGCTCGCGATCGAGGAGGAAACGCATAGCCGCCTCGACCCCTTGCCCCGGATCGACGCCGAGCTTCGCCCAGCGCGCGACATCGGCGGCGGGGACCGTCACCCGATGGCGGGTTTCGCTCCGCGCCCCGCGAACGACGACGTCGAAGGTCGCGGGCTGAGCCGGGTCGGGAGTGACGAAGACGACGCGTTCGCTGGGCATTGAAAGGGTCCAGGTGGGGAAGACGCGGCGCTACGCGTCAGCGGGCGAGGCGGTTCGCAAGCGCAAACCACTCGCGCTCGTTGGCGCGCACATGGGCCGGAGCCCGCCTCAGCGAGCGCACCACCTCGTCGGCGATCGAGCGCGCCTGCTCCCGCCGGCCGAGCCTCTCCAGAAGCTGCGCCCGGCGCACGCTGGGCTCGGGTCCAGGATAGGTCGGCGCGAGGCCGGCGTACTGGTCGAGCGCCTCCTCGCTTCGGCCCGCCATCTCCAGGGCGCGGGCGTAGAGAAGGCGCCCTTCCGGCGAATGGAGGTCCCGCGAGGTCCGCTTGACCTCTTCCAGCGCCGCAATCGCATCGCTGGCTCGGCCAAGATCAAGAAGTGCGCGCGCCTTGCCGATGCGATACGCCGGTTCGTCGCCAAGCGGCTGGGCGAGAATCGCCTCGTAATGCTCCAGCGCCTCCAGCGGCCTGCCGATCGCCACGCACTCGTCTGCGAGCGCGCTCCGGTTCGCGATCGTGTCGACCACGTCAAGTTCGTCCTTCAGCGCCCGATAACGGCCGGTGGGATCGAGCGCGGACGCGACCGTGCGACGCGCTCTCTGGGCGCCGTAGGAGCCGAACCATTGCGGCGCCAGTTCGAACGCGACGTAGACGAGCGCGCCGATCCCCGGCAGGAACAGGATCACGAAGCCCCAAGGCATGAATCGGCCGGTCCTCGCCGCATGAACGATGAGGAGCACGTTGAGGATCGTGAACAATACGCCGAGGGACAAGGGAGACTCCGATAAACTGACGCGGATATGGGTCGCGGGGCCGATTTCGTCCAGTCCCGCCACGGAAACGCCTCCCGGACGACCGGCGCCGTCAGTACTTCTGGATTCCGACCCATTGCTGATCGGAATAACGCTCGCCGGCGGCGAAGCCGACGGGCAGAACGCGCTCAAGCTCGGCGAGCTGAGCTTCAGTCAGGTCGATGTCGGCGGCCTCGGCGCATTCTTCGAGATGGTCGGCCGTTCTCGTGCCGGGAATGGGCACGATGTTGGGCGCCCTTGCGAGCGTCCAGGCCACGGCGAGGGTGGAAGGCCTCACGCCCCAGCTTTTGGCGAGCGTGAGATAGGGCTCGAGGCGATCGCGGTTGCGTCGCCAGTTCAAACCTAAGAAGCGCGGATTGGCGGCGCGGAAATCCTTTTCGCTGAAGCTCTCGACCTCCTGCAAGAGGCCGCTGAAATATCCCCGCCCCAGCGGCGAGAACCCCACGAGGACCGCGCCGGTCTCCTTGCAGGCCCGAATGAGCCCGAGCTCCGGATTGCGGGTCCAGAGCGAATATTCCGACTGCACGGCGGCGATCGGGTGCACGGCATGGGCGCGGCGAAGCGTGTCCGGCGCGACCTCGCTGAGGCCGATCGCGCCGATCAGGCCTGCCTTCACATGCCGGGCGAGTTCTCCGACCGTGTCCTCGATCGGAATCCTCTTATCGACGCGGTGCACGTAATAGAGGTCAATGTGCTCGACGCCGAGGCGCTTCATCGAGCCTTTCAGGCTCTCCGTGATGTGGTCCGGGCTGTTGTCGAGCGCGCGCGTCCCGTCGGCGAGGCGGCGGATGGCGAATTTGGTGGCGAGCGTGATCCTCCCCCGCCGCGCGCGGTCTTCGGCCAGGAACCTGCCGATCAGCGTCTCGCAGAGGCCCTCGCCGTATACGTTGGCGGTGTCCCAAAAATCAACGCCGAGCTCGAGCGCGCGCGCCATCGCCCGCATCGAGCAGCTCTCGGTCGTGGGCCCATAGAAGCCGCCAAAGCTCATGCAGCCGAAGCCGACCGCCGAAACCGTCCCGTTCTGCCCAAAGCGCCGCCGCCGCATCGCACGTCCCCGTTGAAATGTGTGGATTTTCGACCGCGCTTTGATGGCGTCGGCAGGCCGACGTCAAGGCTTCCCGTTGTAGGCGCGGTCGCTGACCGCGCTGGCCGCGATCAACGGTCGCGGCTACAACTTCGCGCCGGTTGCGTCCTCGATCGCGCCGGCGATCGTATGGGCGAGGCAGTGGTAGCCGCGGTCGTTCATATGCAGGCGGTCGCCCGAGAGGAGACCGAGCGCGCTCTTGGCGCCGCGCCGCGTCATCATCGCAAACCGCGACAGCACGGGAACATGATCTTTCGTGCCGATTTCGTCGACAATCGACACGAATTGTTCGTAGCGCGCCTGATCGGGACAAGTCGGCGTGAATTGCGGGCCCACCAGCAGGAGCGGGACGCCCGCCGTCCGAGTGGCGGCGACGCCCCGCTCGACGGTCGCGCGGAACGCGGTCTCGTCGACGCCCGTGATCGCGTCGTTGGTTCCGACTTGCCAGATCACGAGCCGCGCCCAGCCGGATTTCAAGGCGCCGAGAAGGCGCGGCAGGGTCTTGGCCGCCAGTTCTCCGCCAATTCCTGCGTTCGTCACATCGGCGGCGATGCCGTCCTGATCCGTCAGCTCATGCTCGAGCTGCGCCGGATAGGTGTGGGCGGGTGTGCTGGCGCCGATCCCTTCCGTGGAGGACGAGCCGATGGCGAGAATGTGCAACGGCTGGGCGGCGCCGCCCTTCGGGATCGCAAATGTCGCGCCGTTTGCGTCGAATCCGAAGGCCGGACCCGGACAGACGTCCTCGTCAGCGTGGGCCGACGCCGACGCGGCGAGAAAGAGACCGGCGGCGAGCGCCGTCAAAGCGCATGAGGAGCGGCGGCGCCGAAGCTGCGGGCGGGCGGGGTTGGGGCGTTTCGGCACTCGATCCAGCGGGCTAGGGCGAAAAGGGCGGCGATGCCCGCCAGCGTGTACCCGAGTCCGGCAAGATGCTCAACCCCGACGGACGCATAAGGCGCCGCCGCCCCAAGCGCTGCCTGCCCGACCGCGCTCAAGAGCGAGCCCGCCGTGAAGACCGCCAGGCCGTTGCGTCCGAGAACTCTGGACCGCGCGGCCGGCGGCCCCGCCGGCCAGCCGCTGGAATCCCGGCGTGACCGCGATGAGATAGGCGAGCGCGGCGAAGTGGACGAGGCGGGCCAGCCCGAGGTCCTGCTTGGCGAGGTCGAGATGCGCGGACGCGGCGTCGCGGAAGCCCGGCGCAACGCCGGCCGCGCTCGTCGTCACCAGCGCTGCGCTCGCGATGACGGCCGCGCCGAGCACGACCAGCCCGGGCGCCGCCCGCGGCGCGCCGTTGCGCCAGACGATCGCTGAGACGAGCCCAATGGTGAACACGAGCTGCCAGGCGAGCGGATTGAAGAACCAGCCGCCAGCTTGCGGCCAGTTCGGCAGGTCGAGGCCGAGCGTCCGCGACAGAGCATAGACGCCGGCGGAGGTCGCGAGCGCGAGGCTGGGAGAGTGCATCGCGATCGCAAGCGTCAGCGGAGCCCACAGCATCAAGACGATATAGAGCGGCAGGATGTTGAAATAGCCGAGCTGGTGGCTCATGAGCGCTATGCCGGCGAGGCCCTGCGCAGGCGAGTCGAGGACGAGCGAGCGTCCGTGCGCCACGATCAGGTCGTCGACGCCGCTCAACCGCCAGGCGCAGGCGAAAACGACAAGGGCGGCAAGTGTCAGGGCGACATGGACGCCGTAAAGCTTGAGCGCGCGCTGGAAACATCCGCGCGCCACGGCCAGGAGGCCATGTTTCCGCGCTCTCGGCAGATAGACCATGCCGACCGAAAGACCCGACAGGAAGACGAACGCCTCCGAGCTGTCGGAAAGCCCGAAGTTTCTTGGCGTCAGCGATTCGAGCACGTTGCCGGGAATGTGATCGACCAGGATTGCGATCAACACGGCGCCGCGCCAAAAGTCGATTCCGCTGACACGAGTTGTGCTGGTCATGGCGTACTCCGTTTCAACAACGGCGCCGCCCCTGCGTTCCTCAAAAGTTTGTGATGTCGTAATTGTGAAGAGAGCCGCTTCCGGTCCCTCTCGGAGCGCAGCCTGAACGGCGTTCGCGCCCATGGAGACGGCGTTGCCGCAAATCAACTTCCCGTGGGATGATTCAACTTCCCGTGTGGATGATTGGCGCCCGCAAACTTAGCGCCTGACCCAAAAGCCTGTGTCCTCGTCCTTCGAGGCCTTTTGCGTCCCGCAAACGGCGCCTCAGGATGAGTAACTGCTTTTGATACACGCTCTTAGGCTCACCCGGCTTCGATCAACCTCGCCGCCTCGTCGCGCTCGAAGAGATAGAGGAGGAGCCTCAGGCCGCGGTTTTCCTCGCCGGTCAGCCGCTCGCTGCGCCTCAGCGCCGCCGCCGCTTCCTCCCGCGCCCGGGCCAGCAGCCCGCCGTGGACCTCGAGACGGGCGAAGCGGAAGCCGGGCGCGCCGGCCTGACGCGCCCCAAGCACGTCGCCTTCGCCGCGCAGCCGCAAATCCTCCTCGGCGATGCGGAAGCCGTCCTCGGTTTCGCGCAACATTTCGAGCCGCGCCCGCGCCGTCTCGCCGAGCGGACCTTTATAGAGCAGGACGCAGCTCGAGCGACCCATGCCGCGGCCGACGCGCCCGCGCAGCTGGTGGAGCTGGGCGAGGCCGAAACGCTCGGCGTGCTCGACAATCATGATCGTCGCCTCGGGAACGTCGACGCCGACCTCGACGACCGTGGTCGCGACCAGGATTTTCGTTTCGCCCTTCTGGAACCGCGCCATCGCGGCGTCCTTATCGGGGCCGCTCATCCGCCCATGAACGAGCCCAACCGCACGGCCGAAGAGCGCGCGTAACTGCGCCGCGCGGTCCTCGGCCGCCGCGACGTCGAGCGTCTCGCTCTCCTCGACCAGCGGGCAAATCCAGTAGGCGCGCGCGCCTTTGGCCAGCGCCCGCGAGAGGCTGGCGGCGACCTCGCGGAGCCGCTCGATCGGCAGGACGCGGGTGTCGACCGGCTGTCGCCCAGGCGGTTTCTCGCGCAAAGCCGAAACGTCCATGTCGCCGAAATAGGCCAGCACCAGCGAGCGCGGAATAGGCGTCGCCGTCATCACCAAAAGATCGACCGCCTCGCCCTTGGAGGCGAGCGCGAGCCGCTGCCTGACGCCGAAGCGATGCTGCTCGTCGACGACCGCTAGGCCGAGATCGGCGAAGGCGACGCTCTCCTGAAAGAGGGCGTGGGTGCCCACCGCAATGTCGATCTCGCGCGCAGCCAGCGCTGCGAGCGTTGCGCGCCGCTCGGAGGCCTTGTCGCGACCGGTCATCAGCGCCATGCGCAAGCCCGCTTCTTCGGCGAGCGGCGCCATGCGCTCGTAATGCTGGCGGGCGAGCACTTCGGTCGGCGCCATCATCGCCGCCTGCCGCCCTGCCTCGACGACCTCGGCCATCGCGATCAGCGCGACCACCGTCTTGCCCGATCCGACGTCGCCCTGCAGGAGCCGGATCATGCGCTTTTCCGCCGCAAGATCGGCGCGGATCTCGTCGATCGCCCTGCGCTGCGCCCCGGTCAGCGAGAACGGCAGCGCCGCCTCGAGCCGTCTGCCAAACGCGCCCTCGGCGACATGTGCGCGCCTGGCGATTCCGCGCATCCGGGCGCGCACCAGAAGCAGCGCGAGCTGGTTCGCCAGCAATTCGTCATAAGCCAACCGGGTCGCGGCGGGCCCGGCCGGGTCGATGTCCGCCGGCGCCGAGGGGCGGTGCATGGCGGCGAGCGCCTCCGCGAACCCCGGCAGTTTCATCAGGCGCAGCGTCTCGGCGCCGATCCACTCGGGGAGGCGCGGAGAGCGCTTCAGCGCGCCCTCGGCCGCGCGCGCGACCGTACGTTGAAAGAGACCCTCGGTCAGGCCGTAGACCGGCTCGACCGCCGGCAGGCTTGCGAGCTCCTCGGCGTTCAGCACCCGGTCGGGATGAACGATCTGCCGGTGCCCGTCCCACAGCTCGAGCTTGCCCGAAATCCAGCGCGTCGCGCCGACGGGTAAGCGCGAGCGCACCCAGGCATGATTGGCGAGGAAGAACACGAGCTCGACGTCGCCGGTCTCGTCCTCGACCAACACCTTGAACGGGGCGCGCGAGCGCGCATTCGGCGGCTCGTGATGCTCGGTGACCTTTGCCTCGATGGTGACGATCGTGTCGGGGACAGCGTCGCGGATTTTTGGCCGCGCGCGCCGGTCGATCGTGGCGTAGGGCAGGTGGAAGAGCACGTCGACGACCCGCGCGCCCTCGGGCTTGCCGAGGAGCCGGTCAAAGAGCTTGGCGTTCTTCGGTCCGATTCCCGGCAGCGAGCCGGCCGGGGCGAACAGCGGATCGAGAAGGGACGGGCGCATGCGCGCGTTATACGAAATCCGCCGGCTTGTTTCGCCTTGGCAGTGCTTTCCAGAAAAATGATCTGACCGAGCCGTTCTGCCGACAAAACAACATGCGGCGCGCTGCGGCGGAACACTGAGGAGTTAGGACCTCGTTAACCTTTGCATGAGCCGGGGGCGGAAGGCGGCGAATGTCAAGAGGGCCAACCCGATCATGGTCCAGGTGCTCGGCTCCGGAACGATTGGCGCCAAACCGTAGACGATGCCCAGCGCTGGGTCCTGTGTCGCGAGAAACGTCGCCGCGCCGCTCACCTCATCGATCGTATAGAATGAAGTAGGGATAATGCTGCTTTGCTCATAGCCGCCGTAGAGAACGCCGCCCTCTGAAACCAGCCCGTCAATGCCGTAGCCTGACAATCCTGTCGCACCGATGTCGGTTGCAGCGCCGGTGAGCGTGTTCAAAGAGTAAAGCTCATTTGAGTTCCCAAAATAGAGGACCGATGAGCCGGTCGAAAGCTGATAGGCAGGACTTGGGGAGAGACCAGTCGGACCGATCAGCGTGGCTGCCCCGGTCGCAGGATTGACGCTGTAAAGATTGAACGAACCGTCGAGAGCATAAATGGTATTCAGCGTCGAGCCGAGGGCGAGATATTCGCCCCCGTCTAGGCCGACATTGCTGATCGGCGTCACCGCGCCGGTCGCCGGATTGACCTCGCCAAAAGCGGTGCCGGAAAAAGTGCTGGTGTAAAGGTTCGAGCCGATTTCGCTGAGGCCAGTGGGTATGAAGCTCAGCGTGCTGGTTTGGGTGAAGGCCCCGGTCGAGAGGTCGACCGTGCCGAACAGGTTGGAAGCGCCGTCGCCATAGGTGACTTCGTATGCGGTCGGGTCCGCCTTGGCGCCATCAAGCGGCGCCAGCACCAAGGCCGCGCCGAGACCGAGAAGAGCGCAGGGCCGCGCCCAAGTTTGATTGAACCTCAACATGTCCGCCTCCTCCATGCCTTAGCGTTTAGCGTTTAGCGTTTTGCTTCATGTCCCTCGTGGTGGATCACCCTCATCGTGTCACAGCCTATCTCAGGGTTGGCGGGATGACTAGCGGCCGCCATCGCGCCACCCGTAGCCGGCCCATGGCGACCGCGGCCTCGCGCTTGCCGAGGAGCCGGTCGAGAAGCTTAGCGGCAAGCTGGCCTTTGGGCACGCCGGGTACGTCGCGGCGCAACCGCCTCTGCGGACTGGTTCGACCCCTGCCCAAAGACCGCACAGATGTTGCAGCGCACCTTGCGGGATTTTTGCAGAAATCGGATAAGTCGGTTCGACACGGAGCAAGCGACGGCGCTATGCAAGATGTAACGCAGCCAACATATCGAAATCTTTCCCCAGAGTTTCGGGCGCCTTTGGATCTGGCGGTCACGCAGACCATCGTGAGGCGTGCGTTGGTCGTCGGCTCGTGCTTCGCGGAGGGGTTCAGCTGGTCGATCGGCAAGATTTTTCCAGGCGCGGAAGCCGACTTTCTGCTGTTTAACAACGTCGGCGAGGTTCCGGCGCCGTCGCGGCCGGTTGCTGACTATGACTTTCAGGTGACCGTGCTCCCGCTGCGCACAGTCATGCCGCAGGGCATATTTGCTGGCCTGCACTGGAACGATCAACAGGCGTTCGCCGAGCGTCTGCTTTGGTCGGAACAGACACTCCGGCATATGCTTGAAGCTTCTCACAGCTTGAACGCCAAGCACAACCTCACGACCTTCATTTCCAGTTTCTTGTGCCCCCAAAGCAATTCCATGGGGCGACTTCTTCGCTACAACGACCCGCGTAACCCCGCGTGGTTTGTCCGCCGCCTCAACGACATCGTCGCCGAGTTCTGCGCAGCTCGCCCGAATACCTACCTGCTCAACGCCGACGAACTGGCAAGTCACATCGGGCGCCGCCATGTGCAGGACGATATCGTCATGATCAACAGCCATGGCGCCTATATCGACGACTGGGACGTGCGGTTCGATCAGGACCGCCTGCACCCCCCGAAACCGCTGAAGGTTGATTTGGATCTTCGCGTCGACGAATTCATCGATGGCCTTTGGGTCGACGTGCGCGCGATGCTCCGCAGCCTTCGCCAGCAGGACGGCGTAAAAATTGTCATTTGCGATCTGGACGACACGCTCTGGCGAGGCGTTCTGGCGGAGGAGGCTGAGATAAGGCAGGAGATCATCGCAGGTTGGCCGCTTGGCGTGATCGAAGCGCTGTCTTTTCTGCAGCGACGCGGCGTCCTGCTCGCCATCGCTTCGAAGAATTCGGAGGAACGGATCCGCGATCTCTGGCCTTGCGTCATCTCAAACCGGCTGCCTCTATCATCCTTTGCAAGCATAAAAATAAACTGGAATTCGAAAGTAGAAAACGTCGATGCGATCCTGCGCGAGGTGAATCTTCTTCCCCGGAACACATTGTTTATCGATGATAACCCAGCCGAGCGGAGTCTCATCCAGGAGGCCTTTCCGGAGATCCGGACCTTGGGCGCGGATTTATACTCGATCCGGCGGATCCTGATGTGGGCGCCGGAGCTTCAGGCCGCTGAGATCACCGACGAGTTGGCGCGGCGGACCGAGATGATCCAAGGTCAGATCGAGCGCGAGAAGACAAGAACAACGATGTCGAGGGAAGAGTTTCTTGAGTCGCTGAACGTCCGGGTAGAGCAGTTCAGCATCAGGAATATTCGTCATCCGAGATTTGCCCGCGCGTTCGAGCTTATCAATAAATCAAACCAGTTCAACACGACGGGATTGCGCTGGTCCCAGGAGCAGGTCGAGCGCCATTTTGACGCCGGCGGGAGCTTTGAAGCGTTCCATGTCGAAGACCGGTTCACGGATTACGGCCTGGTCGCGGTTGCGATCCTCATGGCCAATCAACTCGAGCAGTTTGTGATGAGTTGCCGGGTGATCGGACTGGACGTTGAGCTGGCGGCAATTGGAAGTCTTGCTCGGGCTACGCTGGCGGATTACGACGAGTTGACTGCGAATCTTGCCGAGACTCAGCAGAACATCATTTGCCGTGATCTGTACTCTCGCTGCGGATTTGGCTTCGACGGAACCGTTTGGCGGATTTCGAGCCGATCGGCGCTTCCTCAAGCCGACCATGTGACCTTTAGGAACGCAGCAGAAGAAGCGGTCTCTGGCTAGTCCAGCCGGCGCTGACGATACTGAGAAAAAGCGCAAGCGCCCGGTTGACGCGCAAGAGCAAGGCGTCGTCGGCTTCGCCGATCGCACGGCCAATCTTGCCGGCAGGAATCGCGGTGATCTTGTCGATTGCGATCTGGGAGACCTCCCGTAGTCCGTTCTGCGTCGAGGGGCGAACTTCGAGCCGGAACTGATCGGCGTCGTCGCGCAGCATCGAGGTCAGTGGGCAGATCACGACCAAAGGCAATTCGGCGAAGAGATCGCTCTGCACGATGAGCGCGGGACGCGGCTTGCCATAATCTCCGGTTGTCGCGACGACCACGAATTGGCCGCGCCGCATTACGGCTCCGGCCATTGGTAGACATGGGCGATGAAATCCCATGATGTCATCGCCCGCAGGATCGCTCTTGGCGACGGCGCGCGCCTGACGGCGGCACTTCTCGGCAAAATCGGGCGCCCGGCTGTCCGGAACCTAAATCTGCGCCGAACGCAGGCCAGCCGCTCGCATCCGCTGGCGATAGTTTGCCATGCGTGCAGGCGGGGGAACGGATCGGCTCGTTTGACGGGACATGGGATCTCTCTATCTCGTAACATGTTACGGGGATACGCGGGACATGTCATGCCTTTTCGGTGAGCTCGATCCGCCGGTTCCGCTCCGGTTTTGCCGTTCTTCTCCTTGTCATTCTAAAACGCGCTCTTGATGACGCCCCCGTCAGCCCTGAGCGCGGCCCCCGTCGTCGCCGACGCCAGCGGACTGGCGACATAGGCGACCAGCGAGGCGACCTCCTCAGGCGAGGCGAAGCGCTTGATCAGCGAGGTCGGGCGCACTTTCTGCGAAGAACTCCTTCTCGAACTCGGCGAAAGACTTGCCCTCCGACTTGGCGAGCGCATCGACGAAGTCTTCGACGCCGCGCGATTTGGTCGGGCCGGGCAGAACGCAATTGACGGTGATCCCGGTGCCCGCGAGGGCTTCGGCGAGGCCGCGGGAGACTGCGAGCTCGGCGGTCTTGGTCATGCCGTAGTGGATCATTTCGGCCGGAATCTGCACTGCGCTTTCGCTCGAAATGAAGATGATGCGCCCCCAGTTCGACGCGCTTCATCGCCGGCAGGTAGAGTCGCGCGAGCCGAACGCCGCTGAGGACATTGACGTCGAAGAACCGCCGCCAATCCTCGTCCGGTATGTCTTCGAACGGCTTCGGCTCGAAGATGCCGAGATTGTTCACCAGGATCTCGACGCCAGGATGCCGTCGCGCGAGCGCCTCGGCGGTCGAGGCCTGGCTGAGGTCGCCGGCAAAGCCCAGAACATCGCCGCCGGTCGTCGATCTGATTTCCCCGACAGCAGCGTCCACGGCGGATTGCGACCGGCCATTGACAATGGCGCGCGCGCCTTCACGCGCCAATGTGGTCGCGATGGCTCGGCCGATGCCGGCGGTGCTGCCGCTGATCAGCGCCGTCTTGCCCTTCAGTTCGAGATCCATTGGGCTTTCCTTTCAACGGCGCGGGCGGTTGGTTTGCGCGCTCGCGGCGTTCCTATCGACGCGGCCGAAAGGAGCGCCGCCTCGCTCGTTTTTCCGAACGTCGCACTCGCCGGCGAGGCCCTTGCGGCGCCGCGCCGCTCGATCCGCCTAACGGCGCCAGTGACCGCGATAGGCGTGGCGATAACCGCCATGATAATAGCCATGGCCGTAGCCGCGGTAATAGATGCCGTGGCGATAGGCGCCGCCGTAGTAGCCGTTTGGCCAGCCGTACCCGCCGTAATAACCGCCGCCATAATAGCCCCCGGCGTAGACCGGCACGGCGTAGCCGCCGTAATAGCCGCCCGCGTAGACCGGCGCGACGTAGCCGACCCCACCGTAGCCAACCGGCTGGCAGCCCGCGAGCGAGACGGCGAGGCCCGCGACGGCCGCGCTCAGGAGAATTCGATTGCGAAGCATGGCCCGTCTCCTTTGCCTCAGTGATCGCGACCGTCGGCCATGCGGCCGTACGGCTCTCCATCCCACCGTAGCGGCGTCGGCTGAGATGAACAATTGGAGCGCGTCAGGACCTCGTGAACGTCAGCGTGCAGGCGCGGCGC
Source organism: uncultured Alphaproteobacteria bacterium (assembly GCA_963721905.1). GTDB lineage: Bacteria > Pseudomonadota > Alphaproteobacteria > Rhizobiales > Beijerinckiaceae > Roseiarcus. Next base: position 152,761 of record CAVRMF010000020.1, on the reverse strand, counting down.
TCTCCTGGAGCCCTTGATGTTATTCCGGGCCGCAGCAAGGCGCCAGCGCCGGCTCGCGCGAGGATCGAGCGCGAACCCCCTCGTGAGGTCACAATCGGCCCTTAGCGTCCCGCGAGATCGAACGCGGGGCGCGAACATGACCGCAGGAATTGGCGCGATTTGGCGGAGCCGGGCGCAGCCATACCTTGCATGTCTTGCGCTTTTGGCGCTCTCGATCCCGGCGGGACTTCGCACTGGCGTCTTCGGCGAGGAAGCGATTGGCGCCAGTCCTTCTCCTCCTGTCGGAGGGGCGGCGGGTAAGGGTCGCCGGTCGCCCAACACATGGTGGAGTGCGGACTTCATGTGACGGGAGTTGACGCGTCGCTGACTCTCATCTCACTGTGCCGGGAGCGCTTGCCCAACCAGGAATAGATCGTCGCCAGCCGCTAGCCCGCATTTCTCAGACTGCGGGCGCATTGCAGACTGGCTGACAGGGATGTGCGCAGCGTCTGTGTGACCGACGAGCGTGCGCTTTGCGCCGTTTGCGCAGTTGGATCGGGGTGTTTTGGTTCTCCTGTGGGCCGAGGGGTGGATTGCCGCGATTTGTCGGCGTCGCGGCGACGCCTCAGGCGAGGCGGACGGCGGCGAGGCGCCATTCGTCGGCGTAAGGACAAGCCGAGGCGAGCGCGAATTTGATGCGGCGCGCGCTGATGCGGACGAGGCCTGCGAGCTTGAGGAGCTTGAGCCTGATCGTGCCGCAGGTTGCCTCGGCGAACTGGGTGTGTGCGAGGCCGACGCGCCTGAGCGCGCAGATCAGAACATAGGCGAACGAGGCCAGCCAGAGCCTGAGCTGGTTGGCGCGCATGGTGGCGGTCGAGGTGCGGTCGGCGAACAGGTCGCCCTGGCACTCCTTGATCCGGTTCTCCATGTCGCCGCGGGCGCAGTAGACCGTCTCGTAGAGGAAGCGGCCGTTGATCTCGCCCTGCTTGAGCGAGGTGACGATGAAGCGCGGATTGACCTCGCCCTTTGTCCATTCCGCCTTGCCGATCACCCGGCGCCGGCGCGACCAGCTGTCGAGCGTCGCATAGCGGAAGTCCTTGAAGCGGCGGGCGGGTTTGCCGGTCGCGGCGGCTTCCGCCTCGGCCTGCGCGAGTTCGGCGGCGATCTCCTCGACGAGCCGGGGGTTGCGCGCCAGGCCGAACACGAAGTCGACCCGGTTCTGTTCGCACCAGGCCATCAGCGCCTCGCGGGCGAAGCCCGAGTCGGCGCGCAACAGGATGCGCGTCTTCGGCCAGCGCGCCCGAATTTGCCTGACGATCCGCGCCGCCTCCTCGACCGATCCGGCGCTGGCGTCGATGTTCGAGGGCCTGAGCTTGGCCGCCAGGAGATGGCGGCCGCAGAACACATACAGCGGCAGATAGCAGTAGCCGTCGTAATAGCCGTGGAAGAACCGGCCCTCCTGATGGCCGTACAGCGGGTCGTCGGTCGCGTCGAGGTCGAGGATGATCTCTCTGGGCGCCCGATCGTGCGCCTCGAGGAACAGGTCGACGAACAGGGCCTCGATCGCCGCCGGGTCGTGGCTGATCTTCTTGTAGCGGGTGGCGATCTCGCGCGACAGTTCCAGCCGGTTCAGCGTCGACTTGCCGGCCACCGGCGCGCAATCCTCGCGCCTGGCCTCAAGCTTGCCCGCCAGCACCGCCATCAAAGGATCGTGGCGAAGCTCGTCATGGTCGTTCAGGTCCTCATAGCCGAGCGCGATGCCGTACACGCGCTGCCCGATGAGCGTGGCGACGGAATGCTCAATGAACCTCGGGTCTCTGGCGTCGCGGAAACATCCCGCAAGCCGTCGAACCAGATTGAGCCTTCGGTCGGCTGCGCCCAGCAGTAGACCGCCGGCGTCGGAGGTCAGCGCGCCGCCGTCGAACGCTGCCATCACAGGCCGCCCTTCGACCCGTCCAAACGCGCTCGGTTCTGCGCTACACTCCGTCTGCATCGGGCCACTCCTCCGAACCGGCTCAAGTCGTTCTCACAAAACAACTTTTGCCTGATTCGGCGGCCCGATGCGCCCCTAATTTGAGATATGCGGGCTAGCGCCCCCTCGCCCCGCTTGCGGGGACAGGGTTGGGGTGAGGGGCAGCCCCCTCATTCTAACCTTCTACCGGCGAGCGAGGAGAAGGGACGTCTCGGTTCTGTCTATGCGCGCCCTGCACTACGAAACACGCTTGGGCCAACCGACCAGAGTTGTCGGGATCCAGCGTGCTTTTCGTCTTTCGATCCTGCTGGCGCGATCCTCTGCATCGAAGTCATGCAATTCGGCTTCGCGAGTGAACAAGGCGCGGTCATCGAGAGCATCAACGTTGATTACACTCCAGACGCTCTCGGATTCGATGAGAACCATCGCGACATAAACCCCGCATCGGCGGCATAAGACCTGCTCCGAGGTTTTCAGCCCGAACTCGTATCGTTGCAAATGTTCGGGCTCTTCAGCAGTCAATGTCACGAATGCCTTCGGGCCAGAGAAGGCTCGCGCGTTGTGCTTCCGGCAAAATGAACATTGGCATGCGCCGATAACTTGCTCACGCGGATGCCTTTCGGTCTCGAGCTCGATCCGGATCGCCCCGCAGTGGCAGCTTCCCTTCAGTCTCATTGCGCTCCCTATTGTGTGACGGACAAGTCATCTCGTGATTCTAACGTGGGCGACGCCCCGAAGGAATCCGCTCAGGCCGACTTTTCGCACGGGTGTGCTTGATTTTTGCGCGCGCGTTGCGAGAAGTCTTGTCCGGGAGGAGGCCTCATGTCGCTGTTGGAACGCATCAAGGCCAATCCGCTGCCGTTCGCGGAACTCGTCGGGATCGAGTTCGTCAGTGCGGCGCCCGATGCGGTCGAGGCCCGCATGGTCGTGCGGCCGGATCTCTGCACGCTCGGCCAATTCGCCCATGGCGGGGCGATCATGAGCTTTTCCGACACGCTCGGCGGCGCGGCGGCCTTCGTCAACCTGCCCGCCGACGCCAAGGGCACGACGACGCTCGAGAGCAAGACCAATTTCATCGCAGGCGCGCCGGCCGGCTCGACGCTGATCGGCCGCTGCGCCCTCGTCCATCGCGGCCGCCGGACCCAGGTCTGGCAGACGCGAGTCGAGACCGAAGAGGGAAAGCTGATCGCGCTGACGTCGCAGACCCAGATGACGCTTTAGGGTCAAACCCCATCGGCATGCTTACGCCGGTCAGCGCATTTGGAAAGCAGGTCGTCCGCCACGGCCGCTATGTCGCGTTCCAGATGGCGGAAGTCGCGACCTCTTCGCGACATCCTGCGGTTGATCGAAGAACTGCGTCCGCCGCCGGCGGCAGTCCGGCTGCCCAGCTCAGGCTTGCCAGGAATCCGAAACGGTCGCAGATTTGGCTTGAGCCGGCCTCTATCCGGTGGATGCCGGTTAGCTGCAGGAGGCGTAGATGTCACAGACAGTCGCTGGCGCCTTGGTTGAGGCGCTCGAAAAGATTGGCGTCAAGCACATATTCGGTCTCATCAGCGATTCGCTGAATCCGATCGGCGACGTCGTGCGCCAGAGCAACATTGAATGGATCGGCGTCCGCCACGAGGAAGGGGGAGCGCTCGCGGCTGCCGGCCAGGCAAAGCTTACCGGTCGGCTCGGCGTGTGTTGCGGATCAACCGGACCCGGCAGCACTCACCTCCTCGCCGGCCTTTATGAGGCCAGCCGCGACCATGCGCCGGTTCTTGCGATCTCCGGGGATATGCCGCGCCAACTGGAGGGTATCGACTATTTTCAAGCGACAAATCCCAACATGCTATTCCGTGATGTCTCGCTCTACACCGAGACCATTTCGTCGCCGGCACAGGCGCCAGCCGTCATCCATCAGGCCATCGCCGCCGCCTACGCCGGCCGTGGCGTCGCGCATTTGACGGTGCCGGTGGACGTCCTCACCGCAAAGGCCGACGGCAGCGTTGCGAGTGTCGCCACGCTCAGGCCGAGTCCGGAAATCCTCGCCCGTGAAGAAGACGTCGCCGAGATGGCCCGCCGCATCGACGAAGCCGGAAGCATCGTGATCATGTGCGGCGCCGGATGTCACGGCGCAGCCGAAGAACGTGACGTCAAAGGTTTTGTGTCAGGCCGAGAAGGGTTGGGATTCCCTGCATTTTGTTTTCGTGGGTGAAGACGGCGAAGAGGATGCGGTCCATAGAGGTTCGATCCTGGAAGACGCCCATGGGTCGTGTTCGGCGGCGGACCTCGCGGAAGCGGCGTTCGATGGCGTTGGTGGTCCGCACGGCCTTGCGTTGGCCGAGAGTTTTTGTAGCGAAAGCAGGTCAGAAGTTCGTCGAGATCGTCGCGCAGACAGGCGACGGCGGCGGGGTAGGCTTGGCCCCAGCGCTCGGCGAAGCGGCGGGCGGCCGAGCGCGCCTTCATCGCCGCGTCGGCGTTCATGACCGCGTGCAGATCGGCCTTGACCGCCTTCTCGTCGGCTTTTCTGACCTTGTTGAGGACGTTGCGGATCTTATGCGCCCAGCAGCGCTGGACGGGGATCTTGTCGTAGACCATGGGCAGGGCGGCGATGAGCCCTGAGCCGCCGTCGAGGCAGATCATGTCGAGGCCTTCGCCGGTGAGGCCGCGCCGGTAAAGGTCGGCGAGAAAGCGCTCCCATTCGGCGGCGCTTTCGCCGCGCGCCAGACGATAGTCGATGACCTCCTTCTTGCCGTCGTGGCGCAGGCCCAAAGCCACCAGCACCGGCGGCGCAGCGCCCCGGCCCCGGTCTTGCGGCGAGCACGACGCCGTCGAGCATCAGCGCCTTGTAGCGCCCGTCGAGGGGCGGGCGTGGAAGGCTGCGACCGCCTTATCGAGACTCTGCGCCACTCGGCTCACCGTGGTCGGCTACCGCCGCCACCAGACACAGCAAGACCTCGCCGAGCTTGCGTGGAAAACCGAGCACGAAACCCGCCAGGATCGTCCGTCGATCTCGCGAGCGCGCGTAGGCGCGCACCACTTCGTCGCAGTAGCGCGTGCGCGACGCAAAGCTCGATGTCGCCGAGCTCGGTCATCAGCCGCCGTCGTAATAGCCGTTACGCGATCGGCGGCGTCCTCGGCCTCGAGGCCCTCCAGATGGCGATCGACCGCCGCCGCCATCTCGTCTCGATATCTCGGCCAAGGCTTGCCGCCAAGCCGACGATAGCCCTCCCCCCAATCCAGCCCATCCGCTTGCATGCCTTCACCACCTCGAACAACCGTAAACTCTCAAGCGTCCAGCGCGCTGTGCATGTGCTCCTTTGCTTCTTGTCACCCAGAGTACCCCTTCACGCCTCTGACACAGAATCTACGTCACCCCGAAGAACTGCGTGCGCTTTCCGATCGGCTCAAAGCGCCATTAATTCATTCCGTCAAAGGCAAGGACATCATGCCTTACGACGACCCGCGCTGGATGGGCGGCATCGGCATGATCGGAACGAAGGCGGACTATCACGCCGTCATGCACTGCGATCTGTTTCTGATGCTCGGCGCCGACTATCCCTATTCGGAATTCCTGCCCCGCGAATCCGTCGTCATCCAGGTGGATGAGCGGGCGCGGGTGATCGGCCGCCGCACGCCGACCGAGCAGGGCGTTATCGGGTCGGTTCGGCCGACGCTCAAATCGTTGCTCGACCGGGTGAAGCCGAAGAGCGACAGCCGGTTCTTCGATGGCGTGGCCGCTGGGCGCAAATCCTGGGACGAGATGCAGGACAGGCAGGCCGATCCCGCACGCAGCAAGGACCGCATTCATCCGCAGGCTGTGGCGCGTATGGTGAGCGACCTCGCCAAGCGCGACGCGGTGTTCGTCATCGACACCGGGCTCAACACGCTCTGGTCGGCAAACTGGATCCGCCAAAGCGGTGAGCAGAGGATCATCGGCTCCTTCAACAATGGCGCTGTCGGCACCGCCCTTGGCCAGGCCAATGGCATTCAGGCGCTCGATCGTTCGCGCCAGGTTATCGCGCTTTGCGGCGACGGCGGTTTCAACATGATGCTGTGCGAATTCCTCACCGCGGTGCACCATAAGCTGCCGGTGAAAGCCGTGGTCTATAACAATTCGTCCCTCGGACTGATCAGGCTGGAGGCCGAGTCGATGGGGCTGCCGGCCTGGAAGGCCATGGACTTCCCCAATCCGGATTATGTTGCGCTGGCGCGCGCCTGCGGCGGGGTAGGGTTCAAGGCCGAAAAGCCCGGCGAGTTGCGCGAGGCCATCGACCAGGCGCTGAAGGCCGAAGGGCCGGCCATTATCGACTGCGTCGTTCCGGCCGATGAATTGCCCAACGTCCCGCATATCAACCTGGAAGTGATTGGAAATGTCGCCAAGGCCAAGATCAAGGAGATGATACTCAAAGTTACCGGCGGCTGACGGAGGCGCCGCGATCGCCGCTGTCGCGGCGCCATGGAAGGGCATTCGTGTCCGAGATGAGGAAGCGGCGGCGTTCTCGCCGCCGAGGCTCATGTGACGGGTCATCTCCGCGGTCTGCGCTGAAGCAGCGGGGTGATCTCGCATCAGCACGAGCGGAGCTGTCAGGACATCAGTAAGAAAGGCCGAGTTCACGCCTCATCGCGAACGGCGTCTTTTTTACCCGATGGCGGCGTAAACCATTGCAATTGGCAATCGGTGTTTTACGTCGAAACCGGTCAAGCTGATTGGGTTTTGAACCTGAAGTCCGTCTGGAGGCAGCGAGCGGAGAGGACGCTCGCTTCAATCTTCTTCGCCTGAGTTCTGCCGCCGATTGCTCGTAACGCGTCCACGCCGCCCGAGCGGCGACCCCGGCGAGTGTTGATGCCCATGCCGCGGGCTGAGGCCTTGAGCCCGTTTCGCCGGATAGATTTGCAGCCGTCCGATGTCGAAGGGAGGATCCTGCCAGCCGTGGACCGCCTGCTCATAAGCCAGCTCCGGCGCGTCGAGAAACCGGCGCCGGAACCAGAATTTCAAAATGAGATCGTCGATGGACTCGAAACAATCCGAGATGGCGAAACACATGTCGTCAATGTCGCTTTGCGCCATAGCGACAGTCCTGAGTTCCGCCTGTCCGGTCGTGCTCTTCCGCGCCGAGGGTTTGAAATGTCCTTCAATCCCGCTGGTCGGATCGGCAAGGAAGAAACTGTGAATCAGGTCATTGCGCGCGTCGCGAATGGCGTCGAAAAGCACGCCCGTCTGTGCGCCCTGATCCCAAATCCGGCGATCGTCTCTCGCCTTGAGCTCCTGCTTCAGAAGATTGATGAAGAGCGTAACCAGCGACACATTTCCCATGCTGGCGATCACCAAATCGCCGACGTCCTGCGTCCACCCCGCGGTGACCCAAACCAGGGAAGCGAATTTTCGTTCGAGCGCATTCCAGGCGAAGTTGACGAATCCGATGCTGGCCAGATGCTCGTCGTCGAGGCCGGTCCATTGGCGTCTCGCCAGAGGCGTGTTTTCGAACAGCTGACCCACCTCTAAAGAGCGGTCGGGAACGGTCATCACCGGGCGCCTCCGAGCGACGCGATCGTCTTAGCGATTGCCGCCTGGAGAGAGAAGGCGACCCCGCAAAGCCTAGCACGAAGCGAGGAGAAGCGGGACCCGCCCCGCCCGAAAACGGGTTCCACAACGACCGACGACAATTGTTTGCTGGAAATCGGAATGGCGGTTACAATGCCGATTATGAGGACTTCGGCACATGCCGTTTTTCGTTTACCGTCATGGCCGGGCTTGTCCAGGCTTGTCCTGGCTTGTCCCGGCCATCCACGCGGTTCAACTGCAATAATGGGAGAGCTTCGCACGGTTGCTTCCGCAAAACCCCGCCAGATCGCTTTCGACGGTCTTCCCCCGGGCGACGTGGATGGCGAGATAACGCATGGATTATGTGACACAACTTGACGAGTCCCTCTCGCCGAGTTTAAGTATAACGCATTGAAAAGTCTCGATTAGGGCGAAGGATTGCAAGGAAATTCAAGGACCTTCCAGACACAAATGCAAGGAAAACAACAGAAAGCGAAGAGAATTCAAGACAATGCAGGAATTTGAAATTCCCGGCAAGGCTGGGCTCGGTCTGCTCTCGCGGGCGCGACCCAAAATGGCGCCGTAAGCCTCTGGAATCCCACGAAACCGCGATGAGAACGGCTCGCCCGCTTTTCCCGCTCAGCCGGGTCGGCGCAGCTCCGCGGCCCGCGCAAGCGCAGCGAAGCCGGCGATCGGGACCTCCTCCGCCCGCGTTGTCGGCTCGAGCCCCGACTCGGCGAGGAGGTCTTTGAGGTCGAGGCCGCGCGAGGTGGCGAAGTCCTTGAGCGACTGGCGCAGCATCTTGCGCCTCTGGCCGAAGGCCGCCTGGGTGAGGGCGGAGAGCACGCGCGCGTCGCATGGGTCGGGCGCCGGGCGCGGGATCAGTTCGACCACGCTTGAGGTGACCTTCGGCGGGGGAGTGAATGCGGCAGGCGGCACGTCGAACAGGATCCGCGCCTGCGCGCGCCATCCCGCGAGCACGCCGAGGCGGCCATAGTCCGCGCGGTGCGCTGGCGTCGCGACGATGCGGAGCGCGACCTCGCGCTGGAACATGAGGACGAGGCGGTCGTAGAACGGCGGCCAGGGTTCGGCCTCGAGCCAGCCGGCCAGGAGCCGGGTCGCGATGTTATAGGGCAAGTTGGCGCAGATCCGGAGCCTCGCGCCCTCGGCCTTCGCGATCAGCGCCTCGGGTCTCACGGCGAGCGCGTCGCCCGCGATGACCTCGACCCGGCCCGGCCAATGCGCCCCAATCTCGGCCAGCGCGGGAAGGGCGCGCTCGTCGCGTTCGATCGCGATCACCTTTTGCGCGCCTTCCGCCAGCAGCGCGCGCGTGAGGCCGCCGGGGCCGGGGCCGACCTCGACGACGGCGACGCCTTCGAGCGGGCCCGCGGCGCGGGCGATCTTGGCCGTCAGGTTGAGATCGAACAGGAAGTTCTGGCCGAGCGCCCTGCGGGCGTCGAGGCCGTGAGCCGCGACGACCTCGCGCAGCGGCGGCAGTCCATCGGCGGCGAGCATCATCGCGCGAGGCGATCGGCGAGCCTCAGCGCGGCGATGAGGCTCGCCGGATTGGCGACGCCTTTGCCGGCGATGTCGAAGGCTGTGCCGTGATCGGGCGAGGTGCGGACGAAGGGCAGCCCGAGGGTGACGTTCACGCCGTCGTCGAAGGCGAGCGTCTTGGCGGGAATCAGTCCCTGGTCGTGATACATCGTCAGCGCGACGTCGTAGCGCGCCCGGGCCTTCGCATGGAACATCGTGTCGGCCGGCAGCGGGCCGACGGCGTCGACGCCTTCGGCGCGCAGCGCCTCGATCGCGGGTCCGATGATCGTGATCTCCTCGCGTCCCATCGCGCCGCCTTCGCCGGCGTGCGGGTTGAGGCCGGCGAAAGCGAGCCGCGGCCGCGCGACGCCGAAGCGGGCGCGAAGGTCCCGATCGACGACCCGCCCCGTTTTGACGATGAGGTCGACGCTCAGCGCCTTCGGCGCCTCGGAGAGCGGCATGTGGATCGTGACCGGCACGACCGCGAGCGTCTTCGACCAGATCATCATGACCGGAAAGGCGGACTCGTCCCACGCCTTCGCCAGGTCCCCCAAATATTCGGTATGCCCGGGGAAGCGGAAGCCGGCCCCGTAAAGCACCGCCTTGGCGATTGGGTTGGTGACGACCGCGCGCGCCTCGCCCGAGCGCACCGCAGAGACTGCGCGGGCGATCGATTCGATCGTCGCTCCGGCATTGCGGGCGTCGGGACGGCCGGGCTCGGCGTCCACCGGCTGCTCGAGCGGGACGACCGGCAGGCCCCGGTCGATCGCGCTCGCCGCCCCGCCGGGCTCGGTTTCGATGATCGGGGCCTCAATGCCCGTTCGCCTTGCGACGTCGTAAAGATGCGCCGGCGCCGCAAGGAGATAGAACGGCGCGTCGCCGCGCCGGCGTTCGCGCCAGGCCAGGAGCGCGAGCTCGGGTCCGATTCCGGCCGGGTCGCCCATCGTCATCGCCAAGGGCGGCTTGTCGTGCGGCATGGACAACGCTTTCCGACTGGTCAGGCCGTCAAAGCCCGACATTCGCCCGGACGTCGCCCAGCGTGCGCAGGACCAGCTGGAACATCAACGTCTGATTGCGGGTGGTCGGGATGGTGGCCACCGGTCCGCCCGGAAATGCAGCAAACGCCGCCGGAGCGCTGGTGCTGGACGAATACCGGACAGTCAGAAGTCGTGCATGGGTCGGTGTAACCCACCCCGAAGGAATAGCCGACCGGGTAGAAAATCGGGGTCTCCTGCCCGGCGGTGTCGTAATAGTGCCGCGACATGTCGAGGACGAGAGATCCGTCGACCGACCAGCGATCGAGGAACTTGTAGGAGGCGTTCCCCGTCAATCCCTCGCGCGGATATTCCCAGCCGAGCGCCGGCTGCGCGGCGTAGAGCGCATAGTCGACGCTCGCGGTCACGCCGGCGATCGACGCTTTGCCGATGGCGTCAAAGCGGTCGAGCTGGAAGGTCGAACTGTCGAACTGTTGCTTGCTGATGAACCAGATCGGATTCGAGGTTGGCTGAAGCGTCTCGCCCGCGACGTAATTGGAGAACGTTTTGTTGAGGCCGGAATCCTGGCCGACGTTGGCGACGTCATAGAGAGTATAGGAGTTTTGTCCGGCGACCTGGATCGACTGCCCGGCGACCACGTTGGCGTGCCCGCCATTGGCGAAATTCGCCGTGTACTGGAATCCGTAGTTGAACCGGGTCCCGCCCTCGATCCGGTCATACCCGGAGAACTTGTTCCACGCGAACAGGTTCGTCTCGTCGAAAACAAGGCTTTGGGCGTCTTCGTTCGGCTGGATGCTCGGTATGACCTCGCTGGGCCGAACGATAAACTGCCCGATCGGCGCGATCGTCTGCGTGCCCCACGACGACGAGGAGGTGAAAGGAAACTCATATTCGAGTCCTGCGCCCGCCATGCCGCGCGCGAAGGCCCCCTGGTCCGAGCCTGAAAAGAAGGCGGCCTGGCTCGAATTGGCGACGGTGCTCGTTCCGAGTGCACTCGCGTAGGTGATCGAGCCCGTGTTGTTGAGCTCAGTCGCTTCGCCGTCGAGACGGGCGAAGGCGAACGGCTTCCAGACCTCGCCGATCGCATCGATATAGCTGCGCTGCCACGACAGCTGCCCCGACGCGCGCGTGTAGTCGCCCGCGATGCCGCGCAGCATGCAGGCGCCGGGATAATAGGTATTGACGTATTTTTCGCCGACCGCGGTCTCGCACACGTTGTACAGGTGATAGGCGTTGTCGAAGGTTTGGAGACCGGTCGACTGGAACGCCGCGTTGGTGCGATCGATGTTGGCGACATTGACGTCGATCGTCGCCTGCCCGCCGATCCCGTCGGTCCGGTCGGCCGGAACGTCGAAGACGCGATTGTAGTCGAGGACCGGCGCAGCGATCGGCAGCGTACGGTTCTCGTCATTCGACGAGGTGCCCTCGAAATGGTAGGCGCTGAGGTCGAAGAAGCTATGGTCGGCCTGACCGCGCAGGTAGACCGATGAGACCACATCCTGGAAATAGTAATTGCTGAAATCGATGCCCTGAAGCTTGTAGTCATTGGCGAAGAATTTGTCCGACAGCCAGGTGGCGTTCCAGCCGAACTGCCAGTCCTGGTTGAGAAAGAAGTTGCCTTTGGTCTCGACCGAACCGCGCAGGCGCTGGTCCCCGGCGCCATACGGATAAGACGGGAACAGATTGGGCTGTTGCTCGTCGATCCCGATCATCTTGATGCTGTAGATCCCATTCGTGAGGCGCTGCCGCCAGTCGACCTCGCCCAGCAATCCCTGCTTCGAAAGGTAGGATGGGATAAGGGTCAAATCGTAACTGGGCGCGAGGTTGATGAAGTAGGGGACGCTGATGCCGTAGCCCAGGTTCGAGCCGGAAATGAATTGCGGAGCCAGAACGCCGGTTTGTTTGTTGACCGTCGAGTTGGGCGACGAGAAATAGGGCATATAGAAGACCGGGACGCCCCAGACGAGCATCTGTGCGTCCTCGTAATAGACCGTGTGCGTCTCCTGGTTCTCGATGATGCGCGCCGCACGGACCTGCCAGAACGGCGGCCAGTCGGGATGATCCTTGCAGGGCTCGCAGGCGGTGTATCCGCCCTTTTGCAAGACGGTCACATCGCCGTTGGTCCGCTCGACCCGGGGCGATGTGAACCGGGTCTTGTCGGAGGTCAGCACCTGGACGCTGTCGATGAAGCCGTCGCGAAAATTGTCGCTGAGCTCGAACCGGCTGCCGTAGATGATGTCGCCGTGTTCGTCCGTCATTTTCGCATGGCCTTCGGCGTAGACCCGCTTCGTCGCCCGGTAGTAGACGACGCGATCGGCCTGAAGGATGCGGCCCTGATAGAAGAGCTGGACTGAGCCGACAGCCGAGACGATGTTCTTGTCCCTGTCGTAAATGAGCTGGTCGGCGTCGATAACCAGTTTGTCGGGGGGTTTGGCGACCTCAGACTTATCGCCCTGCGAGGATTGCTGCGCCCTCACCGGCGCGAGCTGGCCCAGCGAGAAAAGGCACGACAGAAGCGCAAGCGCCGCCAGGACCAAGGGCGTGCTCAACCGTCGTCGCGCCAGACGCGGAGAGGGTTCAAGGGAAGAGCTGACGGTGGATCCCATCAACCATCTTCCTGCTGCAGCAGGACGTAAACGCCAAACAGACACCCGACAAGTCCAGGAGACCATCCAGCAACGGTTGCGCTGATGAAGCCAGCCTCGCCGAGATCATTGATCACTTTCGTCGCCACATAAAGCATGAAGCCGGCGGCGACGCCACCGGAAACCATATACTCGACCCCGCCCATTCGGAAGAATCTTAATGAAAAGCATGCAGCAACAAACACCATGGCCGTCAGCGTTAAGGGTCGGGCGAGAAGCTCCTGATATTTGAGACGGTACGCGGTCGGATCGAGGCCCGCTCTCGCCGTCTGCTCGACCAAGCTTGGCAAACTCCAAAACGATACGGTTTCCGGCGCCACAAACGCCTGCGCGACCTCGCGACGATCAAGGGCCGTCGCGAGCAGGTAGGTGGACGCTGGCAGCGTCTCGACGCCGGGCGTTACAATCTTGGCGTCGTGGAATTCCCAAAAACCATCATGCAATTCGCCGGACTCGGCATCGACCCGTTCCACGAAGTTGCCCTTGTCGTCGAAATTGAAGATTTCGACGTGGCTAAGCCGTGTGCCCTCCGCATCTTTGCCGCCCGCATGGATGATGGCTTGGCCGTCAATGCTCTTTTGCCGAATCCACAAGTCGCCCCATGGGTTGGACCTTCCTCCGAATACGTCGTTTTCGACGCCGTCGGCCCGCTGCTTCATCCATGCTGACGCCGGGTTATAGGCGACGACCGACAGAATGCCCAGCGCAGCGATGACAATGAGCGGCGGGGCCAGAATTTGCCAGACGGATACGCCTGCCGCGCGCGCAACGACCAGCTCCAGTTTACGCGAGAGGTTGAGAAAGGCGATCATCGAGCCGAACAAAACCGCGAACGGAAGGGCCTGCTCGGCGACGGTCGGCGTTCGAAGGAACGAGAGCGCGGCCATGAGGAGCGCGGTTGCCTTCGGCGCGTCCCCGGAGCGGCGCAACATCTCGACAAGATCGACAACATAGATGAGGGCAAAAACCCCGGCAAACACTGCGATCACAGTACGCGCGAAGCGACCAGCCAGATAAAGCGAAAGCGTTCGCCCCATCATGCCGGCCTTGCCTGAAGGCGCGGGACCGGAATCGAAAAAAGCTCTCGCCGGAAGATTACCGTCAGCGCGCCGAGGCCAGCGGCGACGGGGACGCCCCAAACGAAATACGCGGCCGCGGGAACGCCGACCGTCAATGTAGTCGCGGCGATGCCAAGCATGCGAACGCCAATGAAGGCCAGAATAGCTCCGCCAATCGCCAGTCCGCGTCCCTGGCGCGTCGTGCGCGCCTCGCCCAGCGCCGCGAAGGCGATAAGCCCGGCGACAAGAGCGTAAAGGGGACTGGCCAACCGATCGAGCAACTCGCTGCGGATATGCCCCGCGAGGACCGGGTCGGCGCGATCCTTGTCATTCGGCGCCCACAGCTGACCCGTTGTCCGCTCCCGCGGCCGCTTGATCGAACTCACGGCTTGCATGAACTGGGACAGGTCGATGGTGTAATCGTCGAACGACACCATCGCCGAATCGCCAGCCGATTGCGGCCGCAGCAGGACGCCTTTGGACAGCTGAAGATAGCTTTCGCCGTTCTTTTCGAGAGTTTTGCCGGCTTCCGCAATATAAGTCGAAACGTGCGCCGGGTCGCGGCGGTCCTGCATGAATACGCCGCGCAGGGCGCCGTCAGGTGTGCGTTCCCGATAATGGAAGACGAAGCCCAGTTCGAGATCGGAAAAGGCGCCGGGCCGGGCGAAATTCGAGATAAAATCGGCGCGAATGAAAGTCGTCAGGTTCTCGATCGCCCCAAAGGTCCAGGGCAAAACCTGAATATAGATTAACGCCACGATCGCGAACACGGCCGTCGAAAGCAGCGCGAGCGGACGCAACAGCCGCCCCGGCGATACTCCGGCAGCAGACATGACGACGAGTTCGCTATCGCCGTTGAGCTTGTTCAGCGTGTAAAGGACGCCTGCAAACAGCGCGACGGGCGCGATGATCCCGACCAGTGACGGCAAGGCGAGCCCCGTCATCATGAAGAAGATGAGGATCGTCTGCCCCTTGCTGGTCAGGAGGTCGATCTGACGCAGGGCTTGCGTGATCCAGATGACTCCAGTCAAGATGACAAGGCCGGATAGAAAAGCCGTCGTCGCCGTCCGAAGCACGTAACGCTCAATTCAACTCATCGGGGCCGCCGCGCACGGCGCGGACTTCGTTCGCCGCGAAGATGCGCATGGGGCCAGCGCCTTTTAAGGCCAGTTCCAGTTCGCAAGGCAAGTGCTCTCCCGGCCGAATGACGCCTCTCTATCAGAGATTTGTGCCGCGCAAACGCGGCGACTTATTGACGGGCGCTGCAAACCCCCCGATATGACGACCTTTGTCGCTCCACCGGAAGGCGTCGGGCGATTGAGCGTCCATCCAGACATGGGAACCAGCCGGACATGAGCGGAGCCGTCAAGATCACGTTTGGTTCTTTGTCCGCGCCCAAGGGGAGCGCGCTCGTTGTATTCGTTGGCGCTGACATGAAGCCTGCTGCGGCGGTGACCGCGCAATTTGGGGATCTTGAGCCTCTGATCCGCACCGCCGCCAAGGCCTCGAATTTCCGCGGCGCCCAGCGAACCGCGCTGGACATTCTTGCTCCGGCGGGTCTCGACGCCTCCAGGCTTGTCGTTGTCGGGGTCGCGCCTGGCAAGGACAACGCGGCGCTCGATTTCGTCATGCTCGGGGGATTCGTTTTCGGCAAAGTGACCGGCGCGCAAGGGGTTGAAATCGCGTTCGAGGCGCCCGCCGGGACTTGGGACGGCGCCGCGGCGGCGGATTTCGCGCTGGGTCTGCGCCTTCGCGGCTATCGGTTCGACAAGTACAAGACCCGCAAGAAAGAGGCCGAGGACGAGAACAGCCAGGCGCCCGAGTTCGTCATCGGCTTGGGTCACGCGGCTGCGGCGCGCGCGGCCTCGCACGATCGATTTGCGGTCGCCGAGGGCGTCGAACTTGCGCGCAATCTCGTCAATGAGCCGCCGAACGTCCTCTTTCCTGCGGAATTCGCCGATCGCGCCAAGGCGCTGGACAAACTCGGGGTCGAGGTGAGCGTTCTCGACGAAAAGGCGATGGGAAAGCTCGGCATGAACGCTCTGCTCGGGGTTGGCCGGGGCTCCTCGCGTGACAGCCGCCTTGTCACCCTGCGCTGGAATGGAGCCCGCTCCAAGCGGGCGAAGCCGATCGTCATCGTCGGCAAAGGCGTCTGTTTCGATTCAGGCGGCATCTCCATCAAACCCTCCTCGGGCATGGAGGACATGAAAGGCGATATGGGCGGGGCGGCATGCGTGGTGGGCCTTCTGGACACGCTGGCGACGCGAAAAGCGAAGGCGAACGTCGTCGGCGTGATCGGTCTCGTCGAGAACATGCCCGACGGCGACGCCATGCGGCCGGGTGATATTTTGACGTCGATGTCCGGACAGACGATCGAAATCGTCAATACCGACGCAGAAGGGCGTCTCGTGCTCGCCGACGCGCTATGGTACGCGCAGGAGACGTTTTCCCCCCGGGCCATCATCGATCTCGCGACCCTGACCGGCGCGATCATGGTGGCGCTCGGCCAGGAACTCGCCGGCCTCTTCTCCAACAACGACGAACTGGCGCAGCGGCTGATCGCCGCAGGCGATGCGACAGGGGAGAAAGTCTGGCGCATGCCGCTGGGACAAGCGTACGACAAGCTCATCGATTCCAAGTTTGCCGACATGAAGAACACCGGGGGGCGCCACGGCGGTTCGATCACCGCCGCGCAGTTCCTGCAACGCTTTATTAAGGATACGCCCTGGGCGCACCTGGACGTCGCCGGAACGGCCATGGGATCGCCATCGTCGGACATCAATCCATCCTGGGGGTCGGGATGGGGCGTGCGGCTCCTGAACCGTCTCATTGCCAACTCCTACGAAGACTAAAGATCGATTGAGCGACGGGGCTGGGAGAGCAGGATGCGGCTACGATCCACGGTCTTGGCGCTTGCGCTGGCAGGAGCAAGCGCGGAGCCGGCGTGGGCGATTGCCAGCTGCGACGCCTTTTCGGCCGCTCTTCGCGCCGGCGCCAGCGACTTGGGGGTCGAGTTCTCGCATGCGATCGTGGTCTCCCGCACCCGCTCGGACGCCAATATGTTCGACGTTACGACCAAGGTTGACGTCGATGCGACGCTCAGTTGCCGCGGCGACGAACTGCTGCGGTTCGAGGCGCGGATCAGCGAGCCGGCCAATGCGCGGACGACGACGAATTTCGAGCGCTTCGAAGCAGCCGCCCTGCGTGCGGCCTTGGGGTGGGACGAGGCCAAGAGCCGCGGCGTGCTTCACGACATGAGCGCCGACGCGCGCGAATTTTTTAACGCCTCGCGCCAGCGCGGCGATGTCTATCTCGCCGGCAAGACCGAACAGCACTTTCCCGGACGCGTAAGCCTGGGACTGATGGCGACCGAATCCGACCGCACTTTCGTCATCGTCGGTCCGGCCGGAGAGTAAGACGATCCGCGGCGGCTTCGCTTCAAACGAAGCCGGTCCACGCCTTTCGGGGTTGAAAAATCTCTGGTCAGTGTCTCAAGAGGCGGCCCGCCTCTTGGTCTCTGGAAAGTTGCGCCGTGACCGAATTTCGCTTCCATCATCTCGAACGCTTTCGGGTCGACCAGGCGCTGCCGCACTTGCTGGAGCGAGCTTACGAGGCCGGGCGACGCATCATCGTGCGCGCCCCCTCCGAAGAAATGGTCGCCGCGCTCAACGATCGCCTGTGGACCTACGACGACGCGAGCTTTCTGCCCCATGGCGCGGCGGGCGAGGGCGAACCGGCGTCGCACCCGATCTTCCTGACGACGCGGACGGAAAATCCCAACAAGGCGAAGATGCTTGTACTGCTCTCCGGCGCCGAGGCGAGCCCCGAGGACGACGCGTTCGAAGAGGTAGTCTTTCTGTTCGACGGGCGCGATGAGGAGGCGGTCTCCGAGGCGCGCGCTCGGTGGAAGGCTCTGAGAGACGAAGGGCGGACGCTCAGCTATTGGCGCGAAGGCGACGACGGCTGGGAGCGGGCGCGCTGAGGGACCTCGGCGGCGGCCTTTGTTGTCACCGCCACACTTTCGCGTCATTTTGGCGTGCGATGGTTGCGCAGTTCCGGCCGTGGCTTCCAGTCGAGGCGAAGTGAAAATCGTTCCTCCGTGCGCATTGTTCTAACTATCGTCGCTGTCGCGCTGGTCGCGATCCTCTCGACGGCGCTGATCGCGCCGCTGTTCGTCGACTGGTCGGCCCATCGGGCCGAGATCGAGGCGCGGCTCGGGGCGATGGTCGGCGCCCGGGTGTCCCTCAGCGGGCCGATCACACTGAGGCTGCTGCCAATCCCCTATCTGGACCTGGGCGCAGGGTCCGCGGCCGGACCGGGGCCGGCGGCGCCGCGGCTGTCGTTCGAGAAGGCGCGGCTTGAGCTTGCGCTGGTCAAGCTCGCGAGCGGGGCGATCCGCTTCACCGAAATCCGGTTCGAGAAGCCGGTTCTGATCCTGGCCCGCCGCACCGACGGGTCGCTGATTTTGCCCTCGGCCCCGTTGAAGGGGGCCGACGCGGTCGGCTTCGACCGCCTCATCGCGCGCGATGGAACGATCCGGATCGCGGCGGGCGCCGGAGTCGCAGCGCGGACGATCGACGGCCTCGAGCTCGACGCGGACGCGCCGTCGCTCGCCGGGCCCTTTCACGTTTCGGGCCGGTTCTCGGGTCCGGCCGGGGCGCCGGTCGTCTTTCGCCTTGCGACGGAAAAGACCGGTCCGGCGGGAACGCCGGTCCGGGCCTCGGTGGACGCGGGCCCGAGCTGGCCGGCGCTCGAATTCGACGGCGCGCTGACCGATCCAGGTCCTGCCGCCAAGGGTCCGAGCCTTTCCGGGTCCGGGACGCTGGTCGGCGCGGCGCCCGGCGCCGACGGACCGATAGGCTGGCGAGCGGCCGGGCGAATGACCATCGGTCTCGATCGCGCGGCGCTTGAGGAGGCCCAGTTCCGCTTTGGGCCCGAGGAGCGAGCGGTGAGCGCCGACGGCGGCGCAACGCTGACCTACGCTTCGCCCGTTCGACTAATGATCGAGGCGAAGGCGAAACAGGCCAATCTCGATGCGCTCCTGCGCCGCAAGGGGGAGGACGGCG
Organism: uncultured Alphaproteobacteria bacterium; assembly: GCA_963721905.1. Taxonomy (GTDB): domain Bacteria; phylum Pseudomonadota; class Alphaproteobacteria; order Rhizobiales; family Beijerinckiaceae; genus Roseiarcus. The sequence continues at coordinate 133,983 of CAVRMF010000020.1, read as the reverse complement.
TCGCACCAGCGCGCGCCATTGCGATCCTAACTGACGCGCTCGCGCCGGTTCTTACCGAGAAGAGTCCAGTGACGGTCGAGGCCAAGCTCGTCGCGGACACCATCATTCTGGGCGCGGACACGGTGTCCGATGTGTCCGCGAGCATACGGTCTGCGCCAGGCGCGCTGCTGCACGCCCGCTTCGATCTCGGCTTTCCGGGCCACACCAGGCTAAGCGGAGAAGGCGATCTCGAGACGGGCGCGGCGGCGAAGTTCGACGGAACGATTGACTTTGCCACGGAGGACTTCGCCCTTCTTCGCCAGTGGGCAAGCCCCGGGGTCTCCGGGTTCGCTGCAAATCTCGCCGCGCTTGGGGGGGAAGCGTTGGCTGACCGCAGCGCCGCGCTCTCGGGGCATGTCGAGGCGTCGGCCGCCGGCTTTTCGGGACGCGACGTCAAGGTCATGCTCGATCGATCAACGCTCGAAGGTTCGCTCGCTTTCACGAGCCCGACCGGCGCGGATCTGGGCCGCCTCACTATGGATCTCTCGAGCGACCAGCTTGATGCGGATGCGCTCCCGAACATCGACGCCAGTGGGGCGTTGATCGGCGATCTCGATCTGTCACTCTCCTTGCGGGCCAAGACATTGCACGTGTCCCGCGTCAACGACACGGAGATCAATAGCGGCTCGCTCGCGCTGAAGGTGACCAAGAACGGACCGAATATCACGCTCGATCGCCTGAGCATCGCGGACCTCGGCGGCGCAAACCTCGACGCTCAAGGCGCGATCGGACAGGATGGGGTCGCGGCGACGGGACACTTGCACGCAGATCGCCTGCGCGACTTCGCCGTCCTCGTCGCCCGGATCGCCCCGGGAGAATGGAGTCGGGCGCTGACCGAGCGCGCCGCCCTTCTCTCCCCAACCGCGCTTGCCTTCGAGGCGCGTGGCGGTTCCGGCGCCGTCGGCGCCGCCTCCCTCAGTTCATTCAAGGCGAGCGGGTCGGTCGGCCAGACACAGGCAACGGTTAGCGTCGAACCGAGCGGCACAGGCGATCGCCAGGTTGTGACGGTCAGTCTCGACTCGCCCAATTCGGTCGCCCTTCTGCGCCAGCTCGGGCTCAGCGGCGCAAGCGTACCGAGTGGGCGGGGACACGTTGCGCTCCAGGCCTCCGGCACGTGGAACGCCGGCTATGACGTGGATGGGACGGCTACGCTCGCGGGCGTCAATCTTGCGGGGCGCGGCCGCATTCTGCCGGCCGCCGAGCGCGGTGACGCGCGGCTGTTCGGTTCGATCAAACTGAACGGGACGAATGTCGCGCCGTTCATCGCCACGCTCGGCATCGCGCCGGCTGGAGGCATGATCGGACCGGTCGACGCAGGCGCGGACCTGACCTTGCGCGGCGATCAATGGACCGCCTCTCGGCTCGTCGCCACGGTCGCAGGCGTCAAGGCGAGCGGCAGCCTCGTCTATCGGCCCGTCGCCGGTCCGGAAGCTTCGGGGATCGCCAATCCTGCGGTCGCCCGGGGCGAGGAGGCGCTCGGCGCCGCAGCCGCGATCGCGCCGGCGCCTTCGCCAGCCGAGGTTACGGGCGATCTCGCGCTCGATCGGCTACGGCTCGCGGACCTTTTCGCCCTGGTTCTTGGGGCGCCTCAAGCGGTGAAGGCTGGAGCGCGCTGGTCGGACGCAAAGTTCGCCACTGCGCCAGTGAATCCTCCCGCGCTCGCTGTGCGCCTTCACGTGGGAACGCTCGACCTGGCCGACGGGCTGCCGTCGCAGGGCTTCTCCACGACGTTGCGGCTCGACAAGGGCAGGCTCGATCTCGACGACATCGCGATGAAGGTCGCCCAAGGCGCAGCGTCTGGCCGCCTGACGCTCCGGCGCGACAAGGAGACTGCGACGCTGACAGGGGCGCTCAGCGCCGACGGGCTCGCGATCGCCCGGCCGGGATTTTCGGGCAGGCTCGGCGGGACGCTGGAGTTCGCGTCGACCGGACGAAGCGCCGAAACTCTGGTTGACGGCCTTGCGGGAAGCGGGACCGCCCAATTCGCAGGGGCGGCGCTTGCACGAAGTGACCCCGCGGCGCTCGACCGGGTCGTCGCCCAGGCGCAGGCGCCGGACGCCCCACTGGACGAGACCAGCATCGCCTATGCTTTTGGAATCGAACTCAACAAAGCGCCATTGCCGATTCCGGGCGGGACGACGCCAGTCGCGCTGACATCGGGGACGCTAAAATTCGGTCCACTCGCCATCGCGCTGCCACGCGGGGGAGCGATCCTCGACGCCAGCCTCGATTTGCGTCGACTGGCGCTCGAGACCAGGCTCGCGCTCGCCTCGACGTCGGCCGATCTCAAATTCTGGTCTGGACCGCCGCCCGGCGCGACAATCACGATCGACGACGGGCAGGATACGCAGAAGCGGCGGCTTGACGTCAGCGCGCTCTCCGCCGGTCTTGCGACGCAGGCGATTGCGCGCGAAAGCGAGCGCATCGCCGCACTCGAGGCCGACATCCGCGAACGCGCTTTCTTCAACCGGCGCCTGAAGGGCGAGCGGTTCATGGATCGACGAGCGGCGGAAATCGAGGACTGGCGCGCCGAGCAGGCGCGACTGAAAGGGCTCGCTGAACATCTGGCGGCCGAGAGAGAGGCGGCGGCGGAAAAGGCAGCGGCGGAAAAGGCAGCGGCGGAGAAGGCGGCGGCAGACAAGGCAGCGGCAGAAAAGGCCGCCTCTGAGCCTGAGCTCCCGCCGGATCTGGCTCCAAACACTGTGGCAAAGCCGCCGGCCGTCTCCAACAACTCGTCCGTTCGCGCCGACCAGTTAGGCGTCAATGCGCCACCCGTCGACGCCCCGGTCCCTCCGTCGAGACCCAAACCGCATTCGGCGCCCGAGCACGCGGCGCCGGCCGATCCGACCGCAAGCGGCCTCTATTAAGCCCCCGCGGCCATAGGGTTCACGCGCTATGTGCTCGAGGCCTCGAGCACATAGACTTTGAGAGCCGAGGACAGATTGGCTGTGCCTCGCGAAGCATCGACAATCGCGGCCAGCGCGTTGACGGAAAGTCCGCGCTCCGCCGCGATCCGACACAGGCGGCGCCAGAAGGCGTCCTCGAGCGAAACGCTGGTGCGGTGGCCGGCGATCACGAGCGAGCGCTTGACGACGCGCGGGCTCGCTCTATCGGTCATCGGGACCGACAATGCGGCGGGTGTCGAGGTCGCGATCGGCCTTCTCCCGCTCGGCCTCGATCGAACGCCGCTCGGCTTTCGTCATGCCGTAAACGATTCGGTTCTCTGCGGCCTTGGCGTCGCCGCGCCGCTGGTCCTGACGTTTGCGCGCGCGGCGCAGGTTGACGATGTCGCCCAAGGGACCGGCCCATCATTTCTTGCGAAAGGCGTCGATGGAGACGACCTTAGGGGGAGCCGCAGGTTCGAGCGACTTTTCTGCCGGCGCTGCGGCTTTCGTCTCGGCGCGCTCCGCGGCGGCTTTGGCGGGCGACGGCTTGGCCGGCGCAGGAGGGGGTGCGGACTCGGGGCGACGCGCCGCCGAAGGCGCGCGGCCCGGCGCCGGATGCCCGGCCTCTTCGGTCTGGCGCGGCTCGAGCTTGAAGCCGAACGGCACGGAGGGATCAGTGAAACCGGTAATGGCGTCGAACGGCACAGTCAGCCGCTCCGGCTTGCGGGAGAAATTGAGATTCACCTCGAAGGCGTCCTGCGTCACGACAAGATCCCAAAACTCGTGCTGCAGGATGATCGACATCTCGTCGGGAAAGCGGCTCTTGACCGCCGCCGGCACGATAACGCCCCGCGCCTGGGTCTTGAAGGCGATGTTGAAATGGTGCTCGCCGATCAGGCCGACGCGGGCCGTATCGGACAGGACCTTGCGCACCACTGAGCGCAACGCGTCCTGGACGAGGAGATCGTAGCGGATCAGATCGGTCGCCATCGGAATGTGCTCGCCGCCGGGGAATCAAAACTAACCGAGCCTCCGGAGCGTTGCAATCATCGCTAAGCCGCCCACCAGCGGCGCAATGCGCGAGTCAAGAGTGAAGTGGAGGCTTCTGTTGCCAGGCGCCTCCTGACCCCGCCTAAAGGTGCAAACCCTTAGGACTTGAATCCCAGTACCAGCGCTGCATTACGCAGCGAGGGCCACCGGAGCATAGTTGTCATTCGCAACTATAGGTTTGACCCGATAACGGCGGTATCATGCCGAGCGAAAGATCACCCTTTGGGTCCCCCGTCGAACCTATTTCGCCCCCGCCGAAACCCGCACTTCTTGAGCGGGTTTGGGTGGAGGCGCCGGGTACCGCCCCCGGGTCCGAAAGACTTATTTCGATGCCGATTTATCGCTATAGCCGTCCTTGTGGGGCGGCGAGGTAGATATAAGGGGCGCGGGGCCGTGTGGGAAGAGGCCCGCGGGACGCGGGGTTATACACTTGGTCAATGTATCGACAATCAAGCCTTTGCGAACTTGCGCCAGGTCGCGCGAGACCGCCTGAATGAAGCTGACGTCCGTTGAGTGCACATTGTGCGAAAACGCCTTCGGGCGTTATTGCGTGCCGAAATCCAGTCAGCATCGTCCTGCGTCGCAGGAAATCTTGCGGGGGCGCGTTTGGGAGCGCGAGACGATCGAATTCATGCGCCGCCATGCGCTGGATCGGGACGTCGTTCACGCGGGCATGTTCTTTGGAGATTTCCTTCCCGGTCTCGCGCCAGCCCTCGCGCCGGGAAGAAAGGCATTCGCCTTTGAACCGAATCCCGAAAGTTTCGCCTGCGCACAGTGGACCGCTCTGCTCAACGGATTGACGAATGTAGATATGCATAGCGCCGGGCTCGGCGAAGCAAAGAAAAGCGCGCTCATGCGCACGCTCGAGAACGGGAGAGCCATCGGCGGCGCCTCACACCTCCTTAGAGGGAATGGAGATTACAAGAGCATACAGAGCGACATAATCTCGGTAGACGTTGTCACGATCGATGAAATTTTGCCACCGGTCGCTGATGTTGGAATCATTCAACTAGATACGGAAGGCTACGAAAAATACGCTTTGCTGGGCGGCATCAATAGAATACGAAAAGATCGGCCGATTATTATTCTGGAAAACGTTCCTCAAGACGTTGTGGACGAATTCCTTATTCCGATCGGTTATAGGAGGGGGGACGCGATCAACGGTAACACTATTTTTGTCCCGCAACATTAGGCCCGCGAAATGGCGAGGTCAGAAACGATTGCGCCGAGAATCCTTACCCCGTTGCTACGAGAGTGTACCGCGTCACTTCGCCGGCGCTTCCGAGGCCGGGTTCTGCGCCTGCCGGAACGCCGCGACAAAATCGGCGAGCGTCTGTTCGTCCATGTCGGACACGGCAACATAAGCGAGGTTGGCGTCGGACCATTGCGCGACGTGATAGCCGTCGATCGTCTGGACAGCTCCATTGGCGCGGGCGCCGATTGCTGCGGGCGGGAGTTCGGTGACGGCGACGAGATGCTCGTTATGGCGGTAGACGAGCGTCGGGGCGGGTATCCGGTCGACGATGGCGACGCGACCGCCGGCGAGCGGGAAGCCCTGGGGCGCAAGGTCGACGATTGCCGCGCTGACGGTGGTGCGGCCGGCGAGCCAGGGCTTGACGGTGTGGCGGTCGGAGGAGGCGACGTCGTAAGGCTGGCCCGCGACTTCCGCGCGAGCGAAGTCGGACACGAGGCCTTCGGCGACGCCGGGCGTTGCGCTCTGCCGCAGCGCGGTGAGTCCGGCTCCGGCAGCGAAGCCGATCGCCGCCACGGAGGCCGCAAGGGCGAGCACGCGCGCGCCGCTCCAGACGGGGAGCCGGACCGGCGACGGCGCGGCCCGAGCGGGGCGCGCGCCCAGCGCCGCGATCCGATCGGCGAGCGTCTTGGGCGCCGGCTCGCGCGGAACGAGGCGCGCCATCGACCCGCGAAGCGCCTCGAGGCGGCGATACTCTGCCGCGAGCGCGGGGTTGGCCTGCATTTCGCGTTCGAGTTCGAGCGAACTGGCGGCGTCGAGTTCGCCATCGAGGGCGGCGTTGAGCCGCAGGATGCGGTCGTCGCTTCTGGGATCGTTCATGGCTCGGCCTTCAGGGTCTTCACGAGCGAGGCGCGGGCACGGGCAAGCCGCGACATGACGGTGCCCATCGGCGCGCTCGTAGCCTCGGCGATGTCGCGATAGGAGAGGCCGTTGACGTCGCGCATGATGAGCGTCTCCAGGAGCGGCGAGGGCAGATCGGCGATCGCGCGGCGCAGGCGCTCGCCATCCTCGAACGCGATCAGCGCTGCTTCCGGATCAGGCGCGGCTTCGCTGAGGCGCAGGTCGATGGCGTCGAGATCGGCCGCGTCGCCGGCGTAGGACAGATCCTTCGGGCGGTTTTTCGCCATCCATGAGATTGCGGCGTTGCGCACGATCGTGAGGAACCAGGGTTTTGGGCGTTCGATTGCAGTCGTCTCCAGAGCCTTCAGCGCCCTGATCGCCGCCTCCTGCACGATGTCCTCCGCGTCGGCGCCATTGCGGCAGATCCATTTGGCGAGAGTATAGGCGTCGGCGAGCAGCGGCGGCACGATGTCGTGAAAGCGCCGCTGCGCGATGGAGCTGACGAAGGGATCGGTCATACGACTTTCGCATGTCCCGCTGTCATTCCCGTCGGACCAAAGGTCCGATCGGGAATCCATAGATCTCGCGAGCCGGCGGGCGGCGTCGGCCTGGATTCCCGATCGGTCGCTTTGCGACCGTCGGGAATGACAACTGGGCAGAGTCCTATTTCGCGCGCTCCCTTAAATACGCGATGACGTCGGCCCGGTCCTGAGCGCTCTCGAGATGGAAGAACATCTTGACGCCCGGAACGAAGGTCTGCGGATCGGTCAGCCACTTGTCGAGCGTCTCCTCGTTCCAGACGATATTGGAGGATTTGAGCGCGTCCGAATAGGGATAGTCGGGCAGCGAACCGGCCTTGCGGCCGTAGACGCCGCGATGGCGTGGGCCGACATCGTTCTTGTCGAGCGAATGGCAGTCCGTGCAGGCCTGATAGAGTTGTTCGCCGCGCTCCGGGTCGCCGGCCGAAGCCGCGCCGGCGGCAAGGCTCGCCGTCAGCACGACAAGGGAGAACCTGATCATCTGTGCGTCTCACGCGAGGTCCGTGTCGGTGACGGCGAGTTCGGTCGGCGTCACGGCGTAGGCGACTTCCCGCACGCCGAGCCATTTGCGCAGTTCGCCCGCCGGGACGACCTTCGGGCCCGGCGCAGGCGCAGTTCCCGGCGCAGGTTGCGGGAACGCCGTCGAACGGGCGGTGTGGAAGGTGACCGCGCCCTCGACCTTCTGCATCAGCTGATGGATGTGACCGTTAAGGACGGTGACCGACCCGAAGCGCTCGAGCAGCCCTAGCGCCTGGCCGGAATCCTCCGTGCCCCAACCCCATTCCGGCGCGATCATCCAGAGCGGAATATGGGCGAAGAGGACGATCGGCGTGGATGCGGACTTGCCTCTCAGATCATCGTCGAGCCAGGCGATCTGCTCCGCCCCCAGCGAGCCGAGGCCGTTTTTCTTCAGGTCAACGACGTTGACGAGCGACACGAAATGAACGCCGCCGTGGTCGAACGAATACCAGCCACCGCCCGTCGCGCCCTTGCCGAAGCGCTCGAGATAAGCGGTCCGCGAGACGGGGTCGAGAATGTCATGCTCGCCGGGTGCGTAGTGGACGTCGAGCTTCGCCCGGCCGATCATCTGCAACGCGTCGTCGAACTGTTGCGGCTCAGCGGTGTGGGTGACGTCGCCGGTATGGATCATGAACGCAGGCTTGCCTGGCATCGCCAGAACTTTGTCGATCGCCGCGTCGAGGGTTAATCGGGCGTCCGGATTGGCGGGCTTGGAAAAGCCGATGTGGCTGTCGGATATCTGGACGAAAGAGAAGCTGGCGTCCGCCGCCTTCGCCGAGCCGATCAGGCGCGAGGCCGGCACGCCGCCCGCGACCGTCCAGACCACGCCGGTCCCGGCCCAGAGCATGCATTTGAGAATGTCGCGGCGGTCGCGACCGCCAGCCAGGTCGTCAATCATGGGTCTCTCCTCGATCGGCGATAAGCGCCGTTCAAGGGAGAGACTCGGGCGAGGGACGGTTTATTCCCGACGGAGACGAAAATGTTTTGTCATGCCCGGCGGACCGAAGGCCGGGAATCCAAAGTCGCCGCCGTGGCCGTCATTCTGGATTTCCCGATCGGTCGCATTGCGACCGTCGGGAATGACAATGGCGGCGGGCAGAGCCTACTGCGCCGGCACGCCGAGCTTGACCAGCCGGTAGGTGATCGCGTCGACCAACGCCTGGAACGACGCGTCGATGATGTTGCCCGACACCCCGACCGTCGACCAGGTGTCGCCGTTCCCGTCGCCAAATTCGATCAGGACGCGCGTCACCGCATCCGTGCCGCCCTGGAACACGCGCACCCGATAGTCGCGCAGCTCCAGAGCCTCGATATGCTTCTGATAGACGCCGAGATCCTTGCGCAGCGCGAGATCAAGCGCGTTGACCGGGCCGTTGCCTTCGGCCGCCGAGATCAGCCGCTCCTCGCCGATCCGGATTTTGACCACGGCTTGCGAGGCCGAATAGGTCACGCCGGGCGCGACCACCTTGCGTTCGACGCCGACATGGAAGCTCTCGACGGCGAAGAATTCCGGTACGCCGCCGAGCATGCCGCGCGCGAGCAGCTCGAACGAGGCGTCGGCGGCCTCATAGGCATAGCCTTGCGCCTCGCGCTCCTTGACGGTGTCGAGGAGGCGCTGCAGGCGCGGATCGTTGGACTCGGCCTCGACGCCGAGCCGGGCAAGCTCGGAGACGAGATTCGAGCGTCCCGCCTGATCGGACACGAGAACCGCGCGCGCATTGCCGACGGTGTCGGGCGCCACGTGCTCGTAGGTGCGCGGATCCTTCGCCAGCGCCGAGGCGTGAATGCCGGCCTTGGTGGCGAAGGCGGAGGCCCCGACATAGGGCGAGTAGCGGTTGGGCGCGCGGTTGAGGAGTTCGTCAAAGGCGCGCGAGATATGGGTGATCTGCCGCAGCGCCTCCGGGGTGACGCCGGTCTCGAAGCGCTCAGCGAGCTCGGGCTTGAGCGCCAGCGTCGGAATCAGCGTCACGAGATTGGCGTTGCCGCAACGCTCGCCTAGGCCGTTCAGCGTGCCCTGCACCTGCCGCGCCCCGGCGCGGATGGCAACGAGCGAATTGGCGACCGCGTTGCCAGTGTCGTTGTGGGCGTGGATCCCGAGCCGCTCGCGCGGAATGACTTGCGCGACCTCGCTGACGACCCGCTCGACCTCGTCGGGCAGCGTGCCGCCGTTGGTGTCGCAGAGCACGGCCCAGCGCGCTCCGGCGTCGATCGCGGCTTGAGCGCAGGCGAGCGCGTATTTCGGGTCGGCCCTGAAGCCGTCGAAGAAATGCTCGCAGTCGACCATCGCCTCGCGGCCAGACGCGACGGCCGCCTTGACGCTGTCGGCTATCGCTTCGAGGTTCTCGTCGAGCGTGCAGCCGAGCGCGACATGAACATGATAGTCCCAGGACTTGGCGACGAAGACGATCGCGTCGGAATCGGAAGCAAGCAGACCCGCGAGGCCCGGATCGTTGGCCACCGACCGTCCCGGGCGTTTGGTCATGCCGAAGGCGCAGAAGCGCGCGCGCTTCGTCGGCTTCGTCTTGAAGAATTCGGTGTCAAGCGGGTTCGCGCCCGGATAGCCGCCCTCAACGTAGTCGACGCCGAGCCGATCGAGCATGGCGGCGACGTGGCGCTTGTCGTCGAGCGAGAAGTCGACGCCCGTCGTCAGCGCGCCGTCGCGTAGGGTGGTGTCGAAAAGATAGAGGCGTTCTTTGGCCATGGGGTTCTCAATGTCGGGGCGGCGGCGCCGGTTCGGCGTCGAGCGTTTTCGTCATGGTGGTGTTGGCGAGCCATTCCTCGCCTTTGCGCACGAGGTTGCGCTTTTGGGCAATGAAGCCTTGGCGGTCGAACAGCGGCCGGGCGACGTCGCTCGCCTCAACTGTGAGGCGCTTGGCGCCGCGCGAGCGAGCAAGCCTCGTCAACGCGTCAACCAGGGCGGCGCCCGCGCCTTGGCGGGCAAATTCCGGATCGACGAAGAGCATGTCGATTTCGTCAGCGCCCTTGAGGCTTGCAAAACCCGCAATCGCGCCCTCGATGACAGCAACCAATGTCAGGGCGCTCGCGAGCCGAGCCGCAAATGCGTCCTCATCGTCCGCACGCGAGGCCCAGGCCTCGCGCTGGTTGGCGTCGTAGTCCTCCGCCGCCAGCTCTTCGATGCTCGCCCGAAAAATCTCCGCGCAGCGTTTCGCGTCGGCGGGAACATAGGGGCGCAGCGAGACGGTGGTCATCGCTTCGGCTCCCAAGTGGTTTTCCCGTTCTTGTTGTCCTTCACCGCGACACTGAGCGTCGCGAGTTCGTCGCGCAGCCTGTCCGACTCCGCCCAGTTTCTCGCGGCGCGGGCCTCCTCGCGAAGTGGAATGAGCTGGTCGATGCGCTTCTGGGTGTCAGGGTCTGCGGAGTAGCTGCCGTCGGCCTCCAATTTGAACCAGCGACCAACGCCTTGTACTGTAGAGGAACCACTTGCCTCGCCGATTGAGGCCATGATTGAAACGGGTGCCGTGCCAGCGACTGGCGTGGATGACTGAGTGTTCAGGCTGGCTGATGGAATGGTCAGGTTCAAGTGCTGAATGAGTTTCGCCGGTTCACAGCTAAACCCCAGGAAGACGAGAGAAGCGCGTAGTGCTGCCCGGTCACTCGTGCTTGCCAGCTCCTGGAGCCGAACGATTGCGGTGTGCGTATTGAGATCGTCGCACAAGGCGTCAACCACGCCCTGGTCGATTGTCTCAGCCGATGAGGTTTCGCCTTGAACCAGTCGGTACCATTCAACGAGTTCTTGTTGAGCTCGTCCCAGCTCCCTCACGGTCCAGTCGATCGGATCACGATAGTGCGTACGAAGCATCGCTAAGCGCAACGTGTCCCCCGGCCATGTTCTGTCGCCAAATTTCCCGGGGTCGTCCAGCAGCTCGCGGATGGTGACGAAGTTGCCGAGGCTCTTCGACATCTTCTCGCTTTCGACCTGCAGAAAGCCGTTGTGCATCCAGACATTGGCCATGCGAGGCGAACCGAAGGCGCAGCAGGACTGCGCGATCTCGTTCTCGTGATGGGGAAAGACCAGATCGATGCCGCCGCCATGAATGTCGAATACGTTCACCGCCGGGTCGTCGCAGGCGAGACCGCCGCCGAAGGGCTCTAGGAGTTTGGCCATCGACATCGCGGAGCATTCGATATGCCAGCCGGGGCGGCCGGGCGCAGCGATGCCTGCGGGGCTTGGCCAGCCCGGCTCGTTCGGCTTCGACGGCTTCCACAGGACGAAATCCATCGGATCGCGCTTGTAAGGGGCGACTTCGACCCGCGCGCCCGCCAGCATCTCGTCGAGCAAGCGGTGCGCGAGCGCGCCATAACGCGGCGCGCCGGGGAGCGCGTCCATGGCTGAAGGCGAGAAGAGGACATGGTCCTCGGCGACATAGGCGACGCCGCGCGCGAGGAGCCGCTCGATCATCGCGCGCATCCTCTCGATATGCTCGGTCGCCCGAGGCTCGAAGGTGGGGGCAAGGGCGCCGAGCGCCGCGACGTCCTCATGGAACTGGCGCTCCGTCGCTTCCGTCACCCGGGCGATCGCGTCGTTGAGGGTGAGTTCTGGCCAGTCGCGCTCGGCGCGGGCGTTGATCTTGTCGTCGACGTCGGTGACGTTGCGGACGTAGATGACGTGCTCCGGCCCGTAGACATGGCGGAGCAGGCGGAACAGCACGTCGAACACGATGACCGGCCGCGCATTGCCGATATGGGCGTAGTCATAGACCGTCGGGCCGCAGACGTAGAGACGCACCGCGTTCGGGTCGATCGGCGCGAAATCCTCCTTGCGGCGGGTCAGCGTGTTGTAGAAGCGCAGCGTCATCAATTCGTCTCGTCGGCGTCGGGCTTGACGGCGCGACAAAACGCCGTCCGGGACTGGCCGGGTGATCGCTTCTCGAAGGTGCTTTAGTAACAGAGACGCGAACCAGCCAGCTTGAAGCTAGCGGCTAATGATGCAAATCCGGGCGATGCGGAGGGTACGCGTCATGCGCGTTCCATCGGTCAGGCGGCGGCGGTTGTCAAGGCTTTGGCGCGAAGATCGGCTATTCTGAAGCGGGCGCGGGTCGAAAAAAGGGGGCGAAGGTGAGCCAATCCGTCAGGACCGGGGCAAGCGCAGGCGCGGCCCGGAAGCCGCCTAGCCCTCAGGCCATCACGATCCTAGGCGCGCCGGTCGAGGCAGGGGCCGGCGTAGCAGGATGCGCCATGGGGCCGGCGATGCTGCGCACAGCGGGCATCGTCAGGACGCTGACGGACCTCGGCCACGACGTCGTCGACCGCGGCGATGTCGCCCCGGACGATCTTGGCGAAGCCGCGTCGCTGGAAGGCAAAGCGAGTCATCCCGCGGTCGTCTCGGCCTGGACGCGGGCGCTCGCGCGCGAGACCTACGCTGTCCTCCGCGCCGGGCGGTTGCCGGTCGTGATCGGAGGCGATCACTCCTTGGCGATGGGCTCGATCAGCGGCGTCGCGCGCTACGCCGCGGAGGCCGGCCGAAATCTCTTCGTGCTCTGGCTCGACGCGCATTCGGACTACAACACGCCCTTGACCTCGCCGAGCGGCAACATGCACGGAATGCCCGCCGCCATGCTGAGCGGCGAGCCAGGTTTCGATTTCCTCTTCGGCGGAGAAAAGCACAGCTCGATCGATCCGGCCCGCCTCAATCTCTTCGGCATCCGGTCGATCGACGCCGACGAGCGGAGGCTCCTGCACGCCCGGGGGATCGCCGTCGTCGACATGCGCACGCTCGATGAGCACGGCTTCGCCGTGTCGATCCGCCGCATCATCGACCGCGTCAAGGCGGCCGACGGCCTCCTGCACGTAAGCCTCGACGTCGATTTCCTCGATCCGACCATTGCACCCGGGGTCGGGACGGCGGTTCCGGGCGGGGCCACCTATCGCGAGGCGCATCTGGTGATGGAGCTCCTGTACGAATCCGGACTGTCGCCCTCGCTCGATCTCGCGGAGCTCAACCCGTTTCTGGACGAGCGGGGGAAAAGCGCCTTGCTCCTCGTCGATCTGACGGCGAGCCTGTTCGGGCGGCAGGTGTATTAGCCTGGCACAGGCTGTGACAAAATTCATTTTAATGGGTATCTCCTTCACACCCGTTAATCACACCCGTTAAGTTGATTTCTTCGTCCGGGTGTGACCGACAATCGAATTGTAAGGCGCGGGCTCGACCGCAATCGCCTGCTGGGCGAGCCTGTGGAACAGCAACCCGCGAGCATTCGAGCGTCGCCGGTTGAACCGGAAAGTGAATTCGTCGAGGTAGTAATCGAGGTGTTGTTGCTGGATGCCGCCCTGGTGAGTGCCGAGAAGCCACCGCTTGAGAAGCGAGGCGACAGTGTGAACCCGCGGCATGACTTCGTGGGCTGGATCCAAGCCGTCGCTGATGACGGTGATCTGGTGCTGGTAGCCAGCGTTCGCCAGCCCGGAATACCCGCGCCATCCGTCGGTGTGGACTGCCGACCCCGGCGCCACGACGCTCTGCACGAAGGGGAGAAGGCTATCCGCCGACACATCCTTGATGCGCCGAAGGCGGATCCGGCCGATGGCCCGACCGCTCTTTTCGGCGGCCACGGCGACAATGGTCTTGGCTTCGGCGCCCCGACCACGCTTGCCCTCTTCCGGGCCTCCGACGTAGGTTTCGTCGACTTCTACCATCCCCGTGAGACAATCCCAACCAGGCCGGACCATCGCCCGCCGCAGCTTGTGCAGCCAAGTCCAGGCCGTCTCGTAGCTGCCAAGCCCCAGTGCCCGCTGCAGCCCGAGCGCGCTGACCCCGTTCTTCTGACTGGTGACGAACCACATCGCAAGAAACCACATTCGCAGCGGCTTGCGCGTATCCTGGAACACCGTGCCAGCCGTCAGCGACGTCTCCCACTCGCAGGCGCGACATCGCAACCGTCCGCGCGACATCCCCCACGGGTCCGCGGCCACGCCGGATTCCGGGCACAGGAACCCGTCCGGCCAACGCAGGCGGCGGATGTAGTCCCGGCAAGCAGCGTCGCTACGAAACCACTCATCCATCTCTTGGAACGTCCGTGGATAATCGATTCCAGAAGTGGCGTTGCACGCAGTCTCCATCGCATATTCATACTACCGCCGAAGCTGGCGGGCGTGAAGGGGATACCCAATTTCATTTTTTGTCATCGAAAAGATCAAAAATCCTGTGCGCGGTTATTGTCAACGCCCGCGCGCAACATATTTAACTCCTTGTGATCACGGCGCTATCCGGCGCACCATTGACGCCTTCGCACGATTTTGCTTCGACTGAGCCAAAAGTTCGGCTTGATCACTTTGGTCGATCGGCAGATAGCACCCCGCGAACCTCCCGGGCCGCGCGGCGCGGCTGTGTCAACGAGCGGAAGAATTCCCATGGCGCGCAGGAAAATTGCTTTGATCGGAGCCGGCCAGATCGGCGGCACGCTGGCGCATCTGGCCGCGATCAAGGAACTCGGCGACATCGTGCTCTTCGACATCATCGACGGCGTCCCGCAGGGCAAGGCCCTCGATCTCGCCGAGTCAGGCCCAGTCGAGGGGTTCAACGCCAAGCTCGCGGGTGCGAGCGACTACGCGGCCATCGCCGGGGCCGACGTCGTCATCGTCACCGCCGGTGTCCCCAGGAAACCCGGCATGAGCCGCGACGACCTCCTCGGCATCAATCTCAAGGTGATGGACGCGGTCGGCGCCGGCATCAAGGCGCATGCCCCGAACGCCTTCGTCATCTGCATCACCAACCCGCTCGATGCGATGGTGTGGGCGCTGCAGAGGACGTGCGGCCTACCGGGCGCCAAGGTCGTCGGCATGGCCGGCGTCCTCGACTCGGCGCGCTTCCGCTATTTCCTCTCGGAGGAATTCAACGTCTCTGTTGAAGACGTGACCGCGTTCGTGCTCGGCGGCCATGGCGATGACATGGTCCCTTCGGTTCGCTACTCGACAGTCGCGGGGATCCCCTTGCCCGATCTCGTCAAGATGGGCTGGACGACCCAGGCGAAGCTCGACGCGATCGTCGAGCGCACGCGAAAGGGCGGCGGCGAGATCGTCGGCCTCCTGAAGACAGGCTCGGCCTTCTACGCACCGGCCGCCTCCGCCATCGCGATGGCCGAATCCTTCCTCAAGGACCAGCGCCGGGTGCTGCCCTGCGCGGCGCAGCTCACGGGCCAGTACGGCGTGAAGGACACCTATGTCGGCGTCCCGGTGGTGATCGGCGCGGGCGGAGTCGAGCGCATCATTGAGATTTCGTTCAATGAGGCGGAGAAGGCGATGTTCGAAAAGTCGGTAGGCGCCGTCCACACGCTGATGGAAGCCTGCAAGGCGATCAACCCCGCGCTCGCCGCCTGACGCGTTTCGGGACGCCCGTCTCGCAGGCGTTCGCGTTCTTTTGAGGTCTTCGTCTCATGAACATCCATGAATATCAGGCCAAGGCGGTGCTGCGCGCCTTCGCAGTTCCCCTCGCCAACGGACATCCGGCCTTCACACCGGAGGAGGCGGAAGACTCGGCCAGGAAGCTCGGCGGCCCGCTCTGGGTGGTCAAGAGCCAGATTCATGCGGGCGGTCGCGGCAAGGGCCGGTTCAAGGAAGCCTCCGCCGGCGAGAAGGGCGGCGTGCGGCTCGCCCGCTCGATCGACGAGGTCAAGACCTTCGCGAGGGAGATGCTGGGCGCGACGCTGGTGACCGTGCAGACCGGTCCGCACGGCAAGCAGGTCAACCGCCTCTACATCGAGGACGGCGCGAACATCGACAAGGAGTTCTATCTCTCGGCGCTTGTCGATCGCGAGACGAGCCGGGTGGCTTTCGTGCTCTCGACCGAAGGCGGCGTCAACATCGAGGACGTGGCGCACAAGACTCCCGAGAAGATCCACAGCTTCTCCGTCGATCCGGCGACCGGAATCATGCCTCACCACGGCCGAGCCGCGGCGCGCGCGCTGGGACTTGTCGGCGACCAGGCGAAACAGATCGAGAGCCTGGTGACGAAGCTCTATGCGGCCTTCGTCGCCAAAGACATGTCGATGCTCGAGATCAATCCGCTGATCGTCATGACGAACGGGCAATTGCGCGTGCTGGACGCCAAGGTGTCGTTCGACGACAATGCGCTCTACCGCCATCCCGATATCGCGGCGCTGCGCGACGAGACCGAAGAGGACGCCAAGGAAATCGAGGCGTCCAAATACGACCTCAACTATATCGCGCTTGATGGCACGATCGGCTGCATGGTCAACGGCGCCGGCCTCGCGATGGCGACCATGGACATCATCAAGCTCTATGGCGAAAGCCCGGCGAACTTCCTCGATGTCGGCGGCGGCGCCTCCAAGGAGAAGGTCACTGCGGCGTTCAAGATCATCACCGCCGACCCGAACGTAAAAGGCATTCTCGTCAACATCTTCGGCGGCATCATGCGCTGCGACGTGATCGCCGAGGGCGTGATCGCCGCGGTCAGGGAGGTCGGCCTCAAAGTACCGTTGGTCGTGCGCCTCGAGGGGACGAATGTCGATCTCGGCAAGACGATCATCCGCGACTCGGGCCTCAACGTCATTCCCGCCGACGATCTCGACGATGCGGCGCAGAAAATCGTCACGGCGGTCAAGAAGGGGCGCGCGGCCTAAAGCGGCGCTCCCTAGCGCCATCGAAACTTCGAACCGACGACATCACGCGCGAAAGTCCGACATGTCCATTCTCGTCAACGCAGCGACCAAGGTCATCACCCAGGGCTTCACCGGCAAGAATGGCACGTTCCATTCCGAGCAGGCGATGGCCTACGGCACCAGGCTCGTCGGCGGCACCTCACCGGGCAAGGGCGGCTCGATTCATCTCGGCCTGCCGGTGTTCGACACGGTCGCCGAAGCGCGCGAGCAGACCGGCGCCGAGGCGAGCGTCATCTACGTGCCGCCGCCCGGCGCGGCGGACGCTATCTGCGAGGCGATCGACGCGGAGACGCCGCTCATCGTCTGCATTACCGAAGGCATTCCAGTGCTCGACATGATGCGGGTGAAGCGCGCGCTCGATGGCTCGAAGTCGATCCTCGTCGGCCCCAACTGCCCGGGAGTTATGACGGCGGGAGAGTGCAAGATCGGCATCATGCCAGGCAACATCTTCGCCCGCGGCAGCGTCGGCGTCGTGTCGCGCTCGGGCACGTTGACCTACGAGGCGGTCTTTCAGACCACCCGCGAAGGCCTCGGCCAGACGACCGCGGTCGGCATCGGCGGCGACCCGATCAAAGGTATGGAGTTCGTCGACGCGCTGGAAATGTTCCTCGCCGACCCGGCCACCAAATCGATCGTGATGATCGGCGAGATCGGCGGCCAGGCAGAGGAGGACGCAGCGCAATTCCTCAAGGACGAAGCCAAGCAGGGCCGCTCGAAGCCGGTCGTCGGTTTCATCGCCGGCCGCACCGCGCCTCCGGGACGCCGCATGGGCCACGCAGGCGCGATCATCGCCGGCGGGAAGGGCGGCGCCGAGGATAAGATCGCGGCGATGGAGGAGGCGGGCGTCCGCGTGTCGCCCTCGCCCGCCCGACTCGGCAAGACGCTCGTCGATCTTTTGAACCGCAGTTGAGAACGCAAGGGAGCCCGCTCCAATGACCCGCCAGGACGTCAATCAGGCGCTGCTGCAAACCTCGTTCCTCTATGGCGCCAACGGCGCCTATATCGAAGCGCTGCAAGCGGAATACGAAAAGGATCCGCTCTCGGTCGAACCGGCCTGGCGCGACTTTTTCGAAAGGCTCGGTGACGACCCGGCGAGCGTCGCCAAGACCGCGAAGGGCGCTTCATGGAAGAAGCCGCAATGGCCTCAGACGCCGAAGGGCGACCTCATCAACGCGCTCGACGGCGACTGGCCGGCGACCGAGAAGGCGGTCGCCGAGAAGCTGCGCGCCAAAGCGGTCGAGGCCGCGCCGCAGGCGCCGCCGAGCGAAGACGAGATCCGCCGCGCGACCCGCGATTCTGTGCGCGCGCTGATGATGATCCGCGCCTACCGCATGCGCGGACATTTTTACGCGGATCTCGATCCATTGGGCCTCGAGCCGCAGAAGGATCATGAGGAGCTGCATCCCGCGACTTACGGCTTCCACGAGGCAGACTACGACCGCAAGATTTTCATCGATCACGCGCTGGGGCTCGAATACGCCAGCGTCCGTGAGATGCTGGCGATCCTGCGCCGCACCTATTGCGGCACGATCGGCTTCGAATTCGTCCATATCTCCGATCCGGCCGAGAAGGCCTGGATCCAGGAGCGTATCGAAGGCCCCGACAAGGAGATCCAGTTCACCAAGGAGGGCAAGCGCGCCATCCTCAGCAAGCTCGTCGAGGCGGAAGGGTTCGAAGGCTTCTTCGACGTCAAGTATCCGGGCTCCAAGCGCTTTGGCCTCGACGGCGGCGAGGCGATGATCCCGGCGCTGGAGCAGATCATCAAGCGCGGCGGACAGCTGGGCTTGCGCGATATCTGCCTCGGCATGGCGCATCGCGGGCGGCTCAATGTGCTGAGCCAGGTGATGGGCAAGCCGCACCGCGTCATCTTCCACGAATTCAAGGGCGGCTCCGCCTCGCCCGACGAGGTCGAGGGCTCGGGCGACGTGAAATACCACCTCGGGGCGTCGTCGGACCGCGAGTTCGATGGCAACAGCGTCCATCTCTCGCTGACGGCGAATCCCTCCCATCTCGAAATCGTCGATCCGGTCGTGCTCGGCAAGGCGCGCGCCAAGCAGGACCAGCTCAACGACATCTTCGAGCGCTCGAAGGTGCTGCCGCTCCTCATCCACGGCGACGCCGCCTTTGCCGGTCAGGGGGTGGTCGCGGAATGTTTCGGCCTTTCGGGCCTGCGCGGCCACCGCACCGGCGGCTCGCTGCATTTCATCGTCAACAACCAGATCGGGTTCACCACCTATCCGCGCTATTCGCGCTCTTCGCCCTATCCATCCGACGTCGCCAAGCTCGTCGAGGCGCCGATCTTTCACGTCAACGGCGACGATCCGGAAGCGGTCGTGTTCTGCGCCAAGGTCGCGATCGAATATCGGCAGAAGTTTCATAAGCCCGTCGTCATTGACATGTTCTGCTATCGCCGCTTCGGCCACAATGAGGGCGACGAGCCTTCGTTCACCCAGCCGATCATGTATCGGCTGATCCGCTCGCACCCGACGACGCTGCAGATCTACGCCGACAAGCTGACCGCGGAGGGCATCGTGACCGGCGGCGAGGTCGACAAGATGCGCGCCGACTGGCGCCATCGGCTCGAGGCGGAGTTCGAGGCGGGCCAGGCGTATTCGGCCAACAAGGCCGACTGGCTCGATGGCCGGTGGACGGGCTTCAAGTCGGCGCAGGAGGTCGCCGACGACGATCGCCGCGGCGAGACCGGCGTCAAGCTCGAACGGCTGAAGCTGATCGGGGAGCGCATCACCACGCCACCGGAAGGCTTCGCCGTCCACAAGACGATCCTGCGCTTCCTCGAAAACCGGCGCGCGGCGATCAATAGCGGTGAGGGCATCGACTGGTCGACGGCCGAGGCGCTCGCTTTCGGCACGCTGCTCGACGATGGCTTTCCTGTTCGCCTTTCCGGTCAGGACAGCGAGCGCGGAACGTTCTCACAGCGCCATTCGGTGTTGATCGATCAGCAGAACGAGGCGCGCTATATCCCGCTGAACCATATCCGCGACGGTCAGGCGCGCTACGAGGTGATCAACTCGATGCTGTCGGAAGAGGCGGTCCTGGGCTTCGAATACGGCTATTCGCTCGCCGAACCGAACGCGCTCACCGTCTGGGAGGCCCAGTTCGGCGACTTCGCGAACGGGGCGCAGGTCGTGTTCGACCAGTTCATCTCTTCGGGCGAGCGCAAGTGGCTGCGCATGTCGGGACTCGTCTGCATGCTGCCGCACGGCTACGAAGGACAGGGTCCCGAGCACTCGTCGGCCCGCCTCGAGCGTTACCTGCAGCTCTGCGCAGAAGATAACATGCAGGTCGTCTATTGCACGACGCCGGCCAACTTCTTCCACGCGCTGCGCCGTCAGCTCAAGCGCGAATTTCGCAAGCCGCTGATCGCAATGACGCCGAAATCGATGTTGCGCAACAAGCGCGCCCAGTCGTCGCTCGAGGCCTTCGGGCCGGGAACAAGCTTTCATCGGCTGCTCTGGGATCACGCAGAGACGCACAAGGGCGAGAAGACCAAGCTCGCCAAGGACGACAAAGTCCGCCGCGTCGTGCTGTGCTCCGGCAAGGTCTATTACGATCTCTACGAGGAGCGTGAGAAGCGGGGGATCGACGACGTCTATCTGTTGCGGGTCGAGCAGCTCTATCCATTCCCGCTGAAGGCGCTGGTTAAGGAGTTGTCCCGCTTCAAGAAGGCGGAGATCGTCTGGTGCCAGGAGGAGCCCAAGAACATGGGCGCCTGGTTCTTCGTCGAGCCCTACCTCGAATGGGTGCTCGGACAAGTCAACGGGAAGTCGAAGCGCGCCCGCTATGCAGGACGACCGGCGGCCGCGGCGACCGCCACCGGCCTCATGTCTAAGCACCTCGCCCAGCTCAAGGCCTTCCTAAACGAATGTTTCGCCTGAGGCGAGGCCGAGATGCCGCACTTCCTGTGCAAGCTGAAACCGCCGAGGCCGACGTTCTTAACGGACATGACGGACGAGGAAACGCTGGTGATGCGCGGCCATCGCGAGTACTGGACGCCGCGGGTCGAGATCGGCGTGGTGATTGCGATGGGACCCGTCGCCGATCCTTCGGGCGGCTACGGGGTCGCGATCGTCGAGGCGCCTTCGCTTGCGGCCCTCGAAGCGATGCAGGCGTCGGATCCGGCGATAGCGTCCGGGCGCGGTTTCGCCTACGAAAATATGCTCATGTCGACAATCGCGACGCGGCCCAGCATGCCTCTTGCGCCGATTCATTCCGTAACTCCTTAAGACGAGAAGGGCGCCCCCGGCGCGAGTGCAATGGCGATTGAAATTCGTGTCCCGACTCTCGGCGAATCGATCAGCGAAGCGACTGTCGGCAAGTGGTTCAAGAAGGCCGGCGAGCCCGTGCGCGCCGACGAGCCGCTGGTCGAACTCGAAACCGACAAGGTGACGCTCGAGGTCAACGCTCCGGGCGCTGGGGTCCTCAGCGAAATCACGGCCGAGACCGGAGAGACCGTCGCCATCGGCGCCCTGCTCGGCCAGGTCTCGGGCGGCCCAGCCGCGGCTCAAGCGGCCGCGCCGCCCAAAGCTGCTCCCGCGCCCGCTCCTTCGCCCGCGCCGGCGACCGCGGTGCCGCCCGCGCCGTCGGCGGCCAAGATCGCCGCGGAGAACAAGATCGATCTCGACTCCGTCGCCGGCAGCGGCAAGCGCGGCCAGGTCCTGAAAGGCGACGCGCTCGCGGCCGTCGCGGCGGCGGCCTCCGCTCCGGCGCCTGTCGTGGCGCGCGCTCCGGCTCCGGGCCCCACGCCCGCGCCCGCCCCCGTTTCCGTACCCCCGCCGCGCGTCTCAACGCCCGACGACAGCGGGCGCGAGGAGCGCGTACGGATGACCAAGTTGCGCCAAACCATCGCGCGCCGCCTCAAGGACGCGCAGAACACCGCCGCGATGCTGACGACCTTCAACGAGGTCGACATGACCGAGGTGATGGCGTTGCGCACCCGCTACAAGGACGCCTTCGAGAAGAAGCATGGGGCCAAGCTCGGCTTCATGGGCTTCTTCGTGAAGGCCTGCGTGCAGGCCCTGAAGGAGATCCCGGCGGTGAACGCCGAGATCGACGGCGCGGATCTCGTCTACAAGAACTACTACCACATCGGCATCGCGGTCGGCACCGACAAGGGGCTCATCGTGCCTGTGGTGCGAGACTGCGACAAGCTTTCGATCGCGGAGATCGAGAAGTCGATCGCGGACCTTGGGAAACGCGCGCGTGACGGGCAGCTCAAGCTCGACGAGTTGCAGGGCGGCACGTTCACCATCACCAACGGCGGCATCTATGGCTCGCTGATGTCGACGCCGATCCTGAATGCGCCGCAGTCCGGCATTCTCGGCATGCACAAGATCCAGGAGCGACCGGTCGCGGTCGGGGGCAAGATCGAAATCCGGCCGATGATGTATCTGGCGCTGAGCTACGACCACCGCGTCGTCGATGGCAAGGAAGCCGTCACCTTCCTTGTGCGGGTCAAGGAGGAGCTCGAAGACCCTGCGCGGCTGGTGCTGGACCTATGAGGGGTTGTGGCCGCTTCGGGTGACAACATGCCGGTGGTCGCGGTCGTGGACGGAGTCAAGATCGCGTTCTACGCGAACGAGCATCCTCCGGCGCACTTTCATGCCATAATTGCCGAGCATCGCGCTGTGTTCGATATTGCCACTCTGACGATCACCGCGGGATCATTGCCGGCGTCAAAGCGTGGCAAGGTTCGTTCCTGGGCCGCGTCGCGTAAGGACGTATTGCTAGAGCGTTTCGCTGCCGCGATCGCGCACGAGAAGGTGGAACCGATCACATGAAGAAGCTGCCCCGCATCGTCGATGCGCAACCAGTTATCCACGGCGTGCTGAAAGTCGCATTCGACGACGGCTACGTGGGCGTCATAGACCTGAGGCCACTGATTGCGATGGGGAAAGTCTTCTCCTGGCTGAGCGAGCCATCGCACTTCACCGCCGTCAGAGTCGACGAATACGGACATTCCGTGTCGTGGCTCGACGACCAAGGCTACGCGATTGATCTCAGCGCCGATTCGATCCGCCGCGATGCGGAGCGCCAAGCGAAGATGCACCGTCTGATGGTTGGCTGAGTCGAGCAGGAGCTGGGGGTGATCCGATGCCGCGCCAAGACACTCAGCTTGAGTCAGAAGGTGCGGAATTCTTAGTTCTCGGCCAGCTTCTGATTGAAGGAATCCCGGCATATAAGACATATACGAACTTGCGCGGCTATGATCTTGTCGCAACCTGGCCTGAGACCAACAGATCCGCAAGAATTCAGGTCAAGAGCAGGTGGGCTACAAACGCCAAGCAGTTTCTTATCGAGGAGATCGATTGCGACTTCGTTGTTCTTGTTCGACTTAACCGTGGTTATCGTTTTGCAGCGGCAGAGAAAATGACGCTACCGCCTCAAGATCCAGAGTTTTACGTCTTGGCAACGGACGAGGCCAAAACTCTCATTGTTGACCATGAAACGGGTTGGGCCAAAATTCGGTGGCTGGAGCAGCGCTTCGAGCCCTATCGGCGAAAGTGGAGCTCGATCCGAGACTTCCTCAAGATTCCAGTAAAACAGAAGCGGCTCAAGGCAAAATGAGATGAGTTATGACCTGACTGTCATCGGCTCCGGTCCCGGCGGTTACGTCTGCGCGATCCGCGCCGCCCAACTCGGCATGAAGGTCGCCGTCGTCGAAATGCGCAAGACGCTCGGGGGCACGTGCCTCAACATCGGCTGCATTCCCTCGAAGGCGCTGCTCTACGCCTCCGAGATGTTCGACGAGGCGGCGCATGGGCTCGGGGCCCTTGGCGTCGTCGTAGCGCCGCCGAAGCTCGATCTCGCAGCGATGATGAAGCACAAGGACGACACCGTCGCGGCCAACGTCAACGGCGTGGCCTTCCTGTTCAAGAAGAACAAGATCGACTGGGTCGTTGGCGAGGGCCGCATTGCTGCGCCCGGCAAGGTCGTCGTCAAGGGCGAGGACGGCAATGAAAAGACGCTGGAGACGAAGGCGATCGTGATCGCGACCGGCTCCGACGTCGCCCGCCTGCCGGGCGTCGAGATCGACGAGCAGACGATCGTCTCCTCGACCGGGGCGCTCATTCTTCCCAAGGCTCCGAAGAGGCTGATCGTGGTGGGGGCCGGCGTCATTGGGCTCGAGCTCGGGTCGGTTTGGCGGCGTCTTGGGGCGGAGGTGACGGTGGTCGAGTTCCTCGACCGTATTCTGCCCGGCATGGACAGCGAAGTCGCCAGGCAATTCCACCGCATGCTGGAGAAGCAGGGCTTCGCCTTCCACCTCGGCCACAAGGTGACCAAGGTCGATAAAGGCGGCGGCTTCCTCACAGCGACCATCGAGCCCGTCGCGGGCGGCGAAGCCAAGACGATCGACGCCGACGTCGTGCTGGTGGCGATCGGCCGGCGTCCCTTGACCGAGAATCTCGGGCTCCAGGCGCTTGGGGTCGCTACGGATCGCGGACAGGTGGTGGTCGATGCGCATTTCGCCACCAACGTGCGCGGCGTCTATGCGATCGGCGACGTGATCCGCGGGCCTATGCTCGCCCACAAGGCGGAAGACGAGGGCGTCGCTGTCGCGGAGATTCTGGCGGGACAGGCCGGCCACGTGAACTATGACGTCATCCCCAGCGTCGTCTACACCACTCCCGAAATCGCCGCCGTCGGCAAGACCGAGGACGAGCTCAAGGCCGAAGGCGTCGCCTATAAGGTCGGCAAGTTCCCCTTCAGCGCCAACGCCCGGGCGCGGGCGATGCGTCATACCGACGGTTTCGTCAAAATCCTCGCCGACGCCGCGACCGACCGGGTTCTCGGCGCGCACATCGTCGGCTTCGGCGCCGGCGAGATGATCCACGAGGCGGCGGTACTGATGGAGTTCGGCGGCTCGTCGGAGGACCTCGCCCGCACCTGTCACGCGCATCCGACGATGTCAGAGGCCGTCAAGGAGGCCGCGATGGCGGTCGAGAAGCGCGCGATCCACATTTGATAAGCGTAAAGTGCGCTATCCGCGCGATCCTCGGCGGGCTGGTCTCAATAATTCAAAGTACAGATGTAGTATTTCAGCGGAGGAGTTGTGGGACCGCGGGCGTTAGCCAAAAAGGGACAATGGGACAAAGTTGCAGAAAAAGGCGCCTAACCCTCTGAAATACCTTCGCCGCCTTCAAAAGTGCGCGGCCGCTCTCCTGATCCTGTCTCCGCTTCCCGCCTGGGCCGATCCCTCGGCGCTGTGGCGTATCGTGCATGATGCGTGCGTACCCCACGCCGAGGCGGGCCAGGGCCCCGAACCCTGCGAGAGCGTGGACCTCGGCGAGGGCGAGGCGGAAGGCGTCGCGATCCTCAAGGACCTCAACGGCGTCGCGCAGATGCTCGCGATCCCGACCCGCCGCATAAGCGGCATCGAAGACCCGCAGATGCTCGCGCCGGACGCGCCCCCGGTCTTTGCCGACGCTTGGAAGGCCAAGGCGCTCGTCGAGGCGCGCCTCAACCGTCCGCTGCCGCGCGAGGCGGTCGCGCTGGCGATCAACTCGAAATGGGCGCGCAGTCAGGACCAGCTGCACGTCCACGTGGACTGCGTGTCGAAGCCTGTCGCTGCGGCGCTCGCCGACTATCGGGCGTCGCTCGACGATCATTGGCGCGCGATGACGGTTCCGCTCGCCGGGCGCGTCTATTTCGCCCGCCGGCTGGACTCCGGCGATCTCGGCGACGCCGCCCCGCTCCGCGTGCTCGCCGACGGGCTCGAAGGCGCGAAAGCCAATATGGGCGCCTACAGCCTCGCCGCCGTCGGCGCGACCTTCGACGGCATGCCCGCCTTCATTCTGCTTGCGGACAGTTTTTCGCTCGAGGGGGGCGGGCACGCGGAGGACATCCAGGACCACGATTGCGCAATTGCCCATCTTGCGCCATGATTTCGCCCGGATCCGCTCGCGCGGACCAAAAGGGGGCGCGATCCCAAGCCGCGAGTCGTCCAAGTCACCGGTTGGCGGTGGCACGGCCATTGCTTGACCGGGTCTGCCGACGCTTGGGGTGAGCCATTCCGGCGCGTCTTACCGGGCCCTCGAAGGGGAGAGGCGGGGCATGCGTTCCATTTTGAAATTCCTGGCAGCGCTTGGCTTCATCGTGGCTGCCCACAGCCATGCGTTTGCGTTCGTCCACATCGACGTCGATCTCGGTTCGCAGACGATGCATGTGCGCTCCGACTCGGGCGCAGCCTATAACTGGCCGATATCGTCCGGCCGAAGCGGGCATCTGACGCCGCGGGGAGTGTTCCGCCCTCAGGCGCTCTACACCATGGTTCATTCGGCCAAATACGGCAACGCGCCGATGCCGCATTCGATCTTCTTCTACGGCCAATACGCCATCCACGGCACGACAGCGGTCGGCAATCTTGGTAGTCCGGCCTCGCACGGATGCATCCGACTGTCGCCCGCGAACGCCGCGACGCTCTTCGCCATGGTGCAATCGCAAGGCGCGCAGATCCGCATTGTCGGATCGATAGAAACCCATGTCGCGCACAGCGGCCATCGGACCGAAGTTGCGCTCGGCTACGCGCCGACCCATCACGTAAAGACGCTCAACCAGTGGGCGCGCAATCCGCTCGCGCGCTAAAGCGGCCGGATTGACCGTCGCAGGGTTCGCGCAAGATTTCGCAAGGCGATGAATGCGTTTGGGTGTCGCGTTTTGGCTCCGTTTGGGATATCAGGCCGACCGACGCATGTCGTTTGAGGAGGCCTTTGGTGCAGAGACGTCAATTCCTGGCCGGCGCTGCCGGACTGATCGGAGGCGCGCTCGCGCCGCGCTTTGCGCTGGCGAACGTGCCGACGCCTTTCACCTTCGACATGAATCCGCCGATGGACAATCGCGAGAAGTTCGTCGCCTGGGGCGTAGCCCAGCGCGGCGAGGATCCGAAGTTTCTTGGCGAGCGCTTCGATCGCTTCGGCGCGATGGTGCGCAACGAGGACCTCCTCAACGACCGTCACAAGCGCGCGTTCCTGCTGACGCCGCGAGAGAAGTTCGTGCTGCAGCAGAATCTGGGCCGCGCCTATGATCACGCCTTTCTCGACATCGGCTTCGGCGTCACCATTTCGGGGCCACACATCGTCGGCCGCATGACTTCTAACATCGATCCCAAGGAGGGCGAGAAGGTGCTCGAGATCGGCACCGGGTCCGGCTACCAGTCCGCCTATCTTTCGCATCTGACCGACAAGGTCTACACCATCGAGATCATCAAGCCGCTCGCCGAGCGCACCCGCGGAATCTACGACCAGCTCATCAAGGATGGGTACGGCGAATTTTCCGCAATCACCTCCAAGGCTGCGGATGGCTATTACGGCTGGGAGGAGTTCGCCCCTTTCGACAAAATCATCGTCACCTGCGGCATCGACCACGTTCCCCCGCCCCTGCTGCAACAATTGAAGTCGGGCGGGATCATGGTCATTCCGGTCGGCCCCCCAGGCGCCCAGCGGGTGCTCAAGGTCGTCAAAACCCAAGGTTCGGATGGTCAGATGACGGTCGCGCGCTCCGATATCTACGGCGGGCGCATCGTCCCCTTTGTGCCCTTCACCAAGCTCGAAGGCGATCAGATCGTCGGCACGCACAACAATTGAGAGTCGGCTCGCTTCCTCCCACGCGAGCGGCGCTCCGCCTCGAAATGGCCCCGCACGTCTGGCAGGGCCAGCGGTCTAGAAAGAGCGCATGAACGAAGCCCGCCCCATTCCAACCGTTGACGCGGCCGTCAAGGAAGCGGTCGAGGATACGAACGGCGACGCGGTGCTCAGCGCGCGTGAGCGCATGGGCCTCTATTTCGCAGTCGGGCTCGCCGCCGGATCCGTCATCGCGCTCCAGATCGATATCATGCGCGTCTTCGCGGTGGGCAGCTGGGCGCATTTCGGTTCTCTGGTCGTGAGCCTCGCCATGCTCGGCTTCGGGCTGACCAGCGCGGTGATGACCATCGCCAAAGACTGGTTTACGAGACATTGGCGTGGCGCGGCGACAGTCGCCCTAGGGCTCTTCGGCCCGTTTGCCGTCGGCGCCAATCTCTATGTCCAGCAACTCGGCTTCAACGCTATCTTCATCGTTTCCGACCCGGCGCAGAAGTGGAAGCTTCTGCAAATGTTCTTGGCCGAGTTGGCTCCGTTTCTGGCCGGGGCCGTTTTCCTCGGCTGCGTCTTCCTAAAGAGCAACCGTACGTTTGGCCGCGTCTATTTCGCCGACCTGGCGGGGGCGGGATTGTGCGGTCTCATCTTTCTTTTGGCGATGTATGTGTTCGTCCCGGCCAACTTGATCGCGGCGCCCTTGGGACTCTGGCTTGCGGCTTGTCTCGCCTGGGCCCTGGGGCCCGGAGGCGGCGTTGCGCTCATTCCTTATGCGCTCGCCGGCGCGTTGGCTTTTGGAGGCCATTTTGCGCTCGCGCCCGCTTTCGGCCTGAAGACGCTCGCCGTCAATGACTATAAGGGCGTTTCCTATGCGCGGAAATTCCCGGACGCGAAGCGGGTCTACGAAAGCGCGTCGCCCTTCGGCTATCTCGAGGCCTATTCGAGCTCCTATCTGCACTTCGCGCCCGGCCTCTCGGACAACGCGGGCTTCAACCTGCCCACCATGCCGGTCAACGCCTATCTCGGCCTCTATATCGACAGCGACGGCCCGATTGGCATCATGCGCGACCTGACCGACAAGGAGACGGCCTATTTCCGCTTCCTGCCGATGGTGTATCCCTACATCATCAAGTCATCGCCCAAGACCTTCATCACCCAGTTCGGCGGCGGCATCTCGACCGAAGTTGCGCTGCATTCGGGCGCTCGCGACGTCACGATCGCAGAGGGCAATCGGGCGGTTCTCGACGCGTTCCGAAGCGACGTCATCCGCAAGTTCA
This sequence comes from uncultured Alphaproteobacteria bacterium, assembly GCA_963721905.1. GTDB lineage: Bacteria > Pseudomonadota > Alphaproteobacteria > Rhizobiales > Beijerinckiaceae > Roseiarcus. The sequence goes on along the minus strand of CAVRMF010000020.1, from coordinate 105,361 downwards.
CCGGCGACATTCTGTCGAAGGTGCGCGTCATCGACTACGAGGGGCGTCATTTCCTTGCCCACACCGATGAGCGCTTTGACGTCATCGACCTTAGCTTGGCGGATTCAGTCGGTCTGTCCAATCCGGGCGGTTTCGCCATCGTTGAGAAGTTCTCCTACACCAGGGAGGCGATGGAGACCTATATGCGCGCGCTGGCGCCGGGCGGCGTGCTGTCGGTCACCTTGTGGAACAAGGAAGAGCCGCCCAAATCGGTGTTGAAGCTGTATGCGACGATGGCGGCCGCCGCGCGCGAGGTGGATTCTGCGCATCTCGCCAATTCGTTCTTTGTCGCATCCACATATCTCTCCACCGCGACGGTGCTCTACAAGAGTGGAGGGTTCAGCCCCGACGAAGTCGAGAAGCTGCGCACGCACACGCACAACATGTCATTCGACGAAATCTACTCGCCGGGATTCGCTTACGATCCTTCGCAGACCGACGCGACGCTCGACGGCTATGTGCAGCAGATCTTCGCGGGTGCGGCCGGCGGCCCCCCTGCTGCAGGATCGAGCGATGCCGTCGACGCAAGCGCTCCCGCCGATCAGGGGGCCGACGCCGCGCCTCCGTCCGGCAAATCCGACGATGGCGTCCTGCCGGCGACTGTGATGGGACGACTCGCTTGGCACGCGCTCGTGTCCAGCCAATGGGCGGACATCGCCTCGCGCTACGTGTTCGACACCCGCGAGCTCACTAACGACACGCCCTATTTCGCCGCCTACGTCAAAACTCCGGACTTGCCGCGGGTTCTCGATCGGCTCGAGCTGCTTCAGGACGAGTGGGGCTACCTCCTGATCTGGGCGACCCTCGGCGTCGCCTGTTTGACAGCGACGGTTCTGCTCGCGATTCCGGTCCTCTGGGGCTGGAGAACGATCTTTTCCCATTCGCGCGGCAAGGCGCTCACCGTCCTTTATTTTGCCTGTCTCGGCGCCGGCTATATCATGGTTGAGGTCGGGCTCATCGCCCATTTCGTCATGGCGCTCGGCAATCCGACCGTCTCCGCCTCGGTGTTGATCACAGGCATGTTGGTCTTTTCCGGCCTCGGGGCGCTGACTTCGGAGCGCGTCTTGCCGCGGATGCAACTCTTCATGCCGCTGGTGTTTCTCGCGGTCGGGGCGCTGCTGATCTCCTACGCGCTGTTTATCAACAACGCGCTGGACGGAATCGGCGCGCTGCCTTACGGGGCGCGTCTCGTCCTCTGCTTCCTGCTCATTGCGCCCCCGGCCTTCTTGATGGGGTTCCCGATGCCGACCGCGATGACGACGCTGGGACGATTGGGCAAAGCCCACATGTTCATCTGGGCATGGGGGGTCAACGGTTGCTTTTCGGTGATCGGCGCTGCCGCCGCGCCCGTCATTGCAACCAATTTCGGTCTTGGAGCGGTCATCGAAATCGCCGCTGTCGCCTATCTTCTGGCGCTGCCCGCGTTTTTTGGTGTGATAGCTGTGGATAAAGTCTCGGAGCCGGCTTGATTCCGTGGTCACAGCTCTGTCGCCCGGACGCAACATTACGGTTGTGCAACGAAATGACGACAGCGGGCGGTCGGTAGCCGAACACAAAATTTCCATAGTTAACAATAATTTATTAACCAAGCTCGGTTGGGTGCGCTGCACAAGACGCGGCGGGGCCTAAAATCAACCGTGACCGTTAAGCCTCCGAATGGGTGAGGTGCGCGTGTGCGAAGACGATGCGGGCTTGATCTTGGGTCTCGAATCAAGCCTTTGTCTTACATCGTCGTTAATCTGTATGAACCTCCGTAATCTTGCTCGACTTCGACCGCCTCGGAGGACAAGGAACGCGGTTGCGTCCATGTCCCCGACATGCCATAGTCTTGTTCGCTTCAAGAAACGGGCGAGAATAAATCTGTGAGGCCTTTGCAATGTCCTGCAGGGTAGAAATAATAGACTAGAATAGATTGACTCCTAAGGGCAATAAAATCGGGCTTATGGGGCAGGCGGGGTTTTCGGGACCGATTTCGACGTAGGCGGCCCGGTTTCAGAAGTTTGGCACCGATCGAACGTCCGTGGTATCGGCTACGGGGGGAGAAACCATGTCTTTTCAGCGCGCTGTCGGGTATGCGGGAGATTTGCTTGCGACCGACGCTTACGGCCTTCTCGCCAACGATGCGGCGTCTGCGCTGATCGACGTGCGGACGCAGGCGGAATGGACGTATGTGGGCGCGCCGGATCTCCAGGCCTTGGGCAAGACGCCGCTCTTCTTGGAATGGCAGGGCTTTCCATCGATGCAGGTCGACGCACATTTCGCCGCACGCTTGTCGGCGATGTTGGAGACCGCCGAGGTTGCGCGCGGCGCCCCGCTCATCTTCCTTTGCCGATCGGGCGCGCGGTCGCGCCAGGCAGCCATCGCAATGACGAACGTGGGCTGGGCGCCCTGTTTCAATGTCTCGGACGGTTTTGAAGGTCCGTTGGATCCGTCGCGGCACAGGAGCGTCATTGGGGGGTGGAAGGCGGGGAATCTGCCTTGGACGCAGGCGTAGACGCCATGAACGTGTCCCGTTTGCCCGTCGCCGCCACGTCATCCGCTCACCCTGTTCGCGCCCCGGCCCCGTCCATGGACATGTATCACGAACCCAATTCCAATGCCTCCGGCTCCGGCGGTCCGAGCGTTCCCTTAATCGCCGCGGGCTGGCGGCGCTGCTGCGAAAGATTGCGCGCGGAATTGGGCGAGGACGTTTTCAATTCCTGGTTCGGCCGCCTGGAGCTGGAATCGCTCGCCGGGGGACAGGCGCGCCTTTCGGTGCCGACCCGCTTCTTGAAGAGCTGGATTGACACCCATTACGTCGGGCACGTCACGACGGCCCTGACCGCGGCTGGTCTCGGCCCTATCGCGCGAATCCTGGTGTCTGTCCGCTCGTCGGCTCGACAGGACGCGACGACGAATCCTACCCCCTGCGCCGCCGGTCCATTCAAGGCGGAGGCCATAAGGGGAGAGGATCGCTCCGCTCCCGCCGGTCGTCGGGCGCCGACGCGAGCGCCCGCCTCGCCTTCGTCCGGCGAACCGCTGGTCGGCTCGCCGCTCGACCGACGGCTGACGTTTGCGACCTTTCAACTCGGCCGGTCGAATAGGCTGGCGTTTTCCGCCGCGCATAGCCTCGCTGAGCGCAGCGGCGGCGGTTCGGCGGCTTTCTGCCCCCTTTATGTCCACTCAGCGGTCGGTCTCGGCAAAACTCATCTGTTGCAAGCCGTCGCGCATACCGCGGCAAGCCAAGGACGCTCGGCGATCTATCTGACTGCGGAAAAATTCATGTACGGGTTTGTCGCTGCGCTGCAGTCGCAGACGTCGATCGCATTCAAGGAGCGGCTCCGGGCGATCGATCTTCTCATCTTCGATGACGCGCAGTTCCTTCAGGGCAAGTCGATCCAGGCCGAATTCGGTCATGCTTTGAACGCGCTGCTCGACGCCGGACGCGACGTCATCGTCGCCGCCGACCGACCGCCGAACGACCTCGAATCGCTTGACGAGCGCGTGCGCTCGCGCCTGGGCGTGGGCCTTTGCGTCGAGATCGGTCCGCTTGACGAACCGTTGCGTCTCAAGATCTTGGAGGCTCGGGTCGCGGCGGCTCGCGCTCTCCAGCCGAATTTCGAGCTTTCGCCGGCCGTGCTCGCTTTTGTCGCGCACTCGATCCGTTCGAACGGCCGGGATCTCGAAGGCGCCGTCAACCGGCTGCTTGCGCACACGACGCTGAGCGGGGCGCCGCTCACGGTCGAAGCAGCGGAGATCGCGATCCGCGATCTCATCCGTGCGCACGAGCCGAAGCGAGTGAAGATTGAGGACATCCAGAAGCTCGTGGCGAATCATTACAACGTTTCGCGCGCCGACATTCTGTCCTCGCGACGCACTGCGGTTGTCGTGAAGCCGCGGCAGGTAGCGATGTTTCTCGCCAAGACGTTGACCATGCGTTCGTTGCCGGAGATTGGGCGGCGTTTTGGCGGACGCGACCACACCACGGTGCTGCACGCTGTGCGGAAGATCGAGGCCTTATGCGCAAACGACGGAACGTTGCGCGACGAACTCGACCTCCTGAAACGGATGCTGCAGGAGTGAGCTGTTTCTGTGCGCCGGAGGGCCCGAGGCCGGCGCGACAGGCAAAGTTCCCTCACCACCCGTTCGTCACACGACCATGACCCTTATCTTCAAGATCGTCGCGTGCGACGAGTGGAGCGCGGCGGAAACGGCCGGGGCGTTCGCCGGCGCCGAGGTCGATCGCGCCGACGGCTACATCCACTTTTCGACTGCCGCCCAGGCCCCGGAGACTGCGGCGAAATGGTTCGCCGGCCGGGGCGACCTTACCCTGGTCGCGGTCGATGCGGAGGCGGTTGTGGCCGATCTCAGATGGGAGCCGTCGCGGGGCGGCGCGCTCTTTCCCCATCTCTATGCGCCGTTGCGGATGAGCGCCGTCCGATGGTCGCGCCCTTTGCCGCTCGGGCCGGACGGCCGTCACGACTTCGGGGGCCTCGAGGGGTGAGGTTGGCCGAGGTCGCGCAGCCTTTCATCGAGCTTCTGTCGCCGGAGATGGCGCACCGCGCGGCGATCGAAGGATTGAAGATCGCCCCGCCGCGAGCAGCCAAGCCCTGTGATTCCTGTCTTGCCGTCGACGCCCTCGGGCTCAGGTTCCCGAATCCGCTGGGCCTTGCGGCGGGATTCGACAAGAACGCCGAAGTTCCCGGCGCGATGCTCAAACTCGGCTTCGGCTTTGTCGAGGTGGGCACGCTGACTCCGCGTCCGCAGGCGGGAAACCCGCGTCCGCGGCTCTTCCGCCTGCGCGAGGACGTCGCGGTGATCAACCGCCTCGGTTTCAATAACGAAGGTTACCAGGCCGCGCGACAGCGCCTAGCGCGGCGTCCAGCCGGCGTCATCGGCGTCAATGTCGGGGCCAACAAGGACGCGGCCGATCGGGTCGCTGATTACGTGCTCGGCGTCAAAACTCTCGCGCCGGCGGCCGACTATTTCACCATCAACATTTCCTCGCCCAATACCCCGGGCCTGCGCGACCTGCAGAGGCGCGAGGCGCTCGACGAGCTTGTCGCGAAGCTCGTCGCCGCGCGCGACGAGACGGAGCCGCGACGGCCGTTGCTCGTCAAGATTGCGCCCGATCTCGACGAAGGCGGCCTTGACGACATCGTCGGCGTGGCGCTGGGCAGAAGGGCCGACGGCCTCATCGTCTCCAATACGACGGTCGCCCGGCCCGCTTCGCTGCGCTCGCGCCATCGCGACGAAGCCGGAGGCCTGTCGGGGCGTCCGCTGTTCGAGCCGTCGACGCGCCTTCTCGCGCGCGCCTATCTCGCCGTCGGCGGAGCGATGCCGCTGATCGGCTGCGGCGGCGTCGAGGACGCTGCGACCGCGCTCGCCAAGATCGAGGCGGGCGCCACGCTGGTGCAGCTCTATACCAGCCTCGCGCTCAGGGGCGTCGGCGTCGTCGAGGAGATTCTCGCCGGGCTGACGCAGACTGTCGCAGAACGCGGCGTCTCGTCCATCGGCGCGTTGACGGGAACACGAGCGGCCCGCTGGGCTGGACGTCCCTAAGCCTGCCGCGCGCGGCTAAATCCGGTCCCATTCACGAGCAATCGCGTCGCGCGCAACGACGTGCTGGATCTTTCTCAGGCTTAAGCGTCGTCTCCCAATCTGTGCAATCGCCATCGCCGTTTTGAGCGATTTCAAAGGCTTGCGACGACTTTCCATACCACCAGACGGGCGGGGTTGGAGCGCTTTGTCCATCCTCGACTAGTTGATCGATGTTTCGGAAAAACGATAGCACGGACCTGCCCAAATGTTCCGCTTTTTCGAATATTATCCGGCGAGCGCCGAACAGGCCGCCGCTGAGCGGCTGACCTGGCCGTCCAAGCGCGTTATGCCCTGGGCTAAACCGCTCTGCCCACCAGCGCCCCGATCCCTGCGGTCACCGCCATCGCCAGGGCGCCCCAAAAAGCGACCCGGAGGGTGGGCCTCCAGAGTGGAGCGCCACCGAGCCAGGCGCCGAGCGCCCCGAGCACGGCGAGAAGGATCAGGGCCGCTACCGAGACCGTAACCACGGTCATCTCGCGCGGCGCCACGACGGCCGCCAGTGTCGGCAGCGCGGCGCCGGCAGCGAAGGCGACGGCGGAGGCGCTCGCGGCGAGAATCGGATTGGCGGCCCTTTCTTCGTTGAAGCCGAGCTCGTCGCGCGCGTGGGCGCTGAGCGCGTCCTTGGCCATCAGCTGTTCCGCAACCTGCAACGCCAGAGCGGGCGTGAGGCCTCGATCGACATAGATCTTGGTCAGCTCGCGCAGTTCCGCGCGGGGGTGCTCCCGAAGACCGCGCCTTTCGCGCTCGAGGTCCGCTGATTCGGAGTCGGCCTGGGAGCTGACGGAGACATATTCCCCCGCCGCCATCGACATCGCGCCCGCGGTCAGGCCGGCAAAGGCGGCGGTCAGGATTACACCGCGCGAGCCTGCGGCCGCGGCGACTCCGACAATGAGGCTCGCCGTCGAGATGATGCCGTCGTTCGCCCCCAAGACCGCGGCGCGCAGCCACTGGGCGCGACGGATAAAATGGACTTCCGCGCTCGGCATGCCGCCCGTCCCCTCGCTACCTTGGTGGGTCGCGTAGCACGGCGCGGCGGCAAGCGGCTAGCCGCGATCGCGCTCGGCGCTGCGTCAGATTGGCGCGCAAATTCCCTCGCCAACCCGTGGCCGGTTCAACTCATGAGCTGGGGCGCTTTGAGCGCCTCGAGCAGCGTCAGGGCCTCGCCGATCTCGGGCATCGCCGGCGTCGGCAAGAAGCCCTGCAGCGCCGCGGCGAGAGCAGCGGCCGCCTCGGCGGAACGATGGCTCGAACGTCTTAGCTTCGCCAGCGCCAGCGCCGCCCTGAGAGCGAAAACGCGGGATCCTTGCCCGCGCGCGACCGCGATCGCGGTCTTGAAGGCGTCCTCGGCCGCCGCGAGCCTGGCGGGATCCGCGGCCGAGAGGATTTCGCCGCGGATGCGGTAGAGCTCCGGGTCGGACCAATGCTCGCCCGTCTCATGGGCGTATCGAAGACCTTGGTCGACCAGCGCGAGCGCCCCGGCGCGATCCCCAGACTCTGCGACGAACTTGCCGAGAAGACCGTGGAAGTAAGGCGCGTCCACCTTGGCGCCCTGCTTCATGTAGATCGCCAAAGCGCGCCGGAAGTCGGCGGCGCCCGCGGCGCCGCCGGTGGTGCGGCCACGCGCCCAGGACGCGATCACGTCGCCGAAGGCCAGGTAGAGCGCCATGGCGTGCTGCCTGGCGAGGCTGACCTGGATGTCGACGGCGCGCATCGCCGCTGCGGGATCGTCGCGCCGGACGTCCAGTCTGGCCTTGCAGGCATGCACGTTGACCACCATCGGAATATGCCCGGTTTCGAGGGCTCGCCCGACCGCGCGGCTCATCAGCGCGCCTGCGCGCTCGACATCGCCCAGATGCCATAAGGCGAGGGAGAGAAAGGCCGCGGTGCTTGCGGTGTCGACCCGGAACCGGAAACGCGACTCGCGATCCCGATCCGGATCGTAGTCTCCGAGCGTTTTTTCGAGATGGCTTCGCGCGGTCGCAAACTCCCCCTGGGAGAGGCAGGTCAGGCCGAGTACTCGTCGGGCCGCGCCGGCCTCCATGGCCCGGTTTTCTGCCTCTGCTTCAGACAAGAAAGCCTCGGCTGTCTTCCGAGCGGAGCGCAATTCGCCGCGGGCGTAGCTTCGGACCCATCGGCCGTTGTACTCGCTGAACCGCTCCCCGGCGTTTCCGCTCTGAGCCGCAAGTTCAGCAACGCGAGCGAAGGCGGCCTTCGTTTCCTCGGCGGCGAACCCCTTGGACCACAGCAGCGCCTGTGCATAGTCGGACTGCAGCTTGAGCCGCCGGCTTGATGCCGGGAACGCGGCCGGCGCATGAGTTGATTCCCATTCGTCCGCCAATTCGATCGCCTTGGCGAGGTGCGCGATTGCTTCCCGGAAAGCCGAATGGCGCAACGCCTCATCGCCGGCCTTGGCCAACCATTCGATCGCGAGATCCGCCCGGCCGCCTCGCGTGAAGTGATATGCGACCGCCTCGGGCTCGACCGGCGCCCGAGCATCGGCCGAATCGCGCAGCCCTTCGGCGGCGCGCAGGTGCAGCGCCTGCCGGTCTCTCATGATCAGAGTTCTCATAGGCGGCGTCCTGGATCAGCGCATGCTTGAAGCGATAGGAGGCTTCCGGCGCCGCGCCCGTGATGACCAGAACGTCTGCCTCGGTCAGGCGGGCGAGCGAAGCCTGCAACGAGGCGTCCGGAAGGCCGGAAACCTCGCGCAGCAGCGTATAGGAGAACTCTCGTCCGAGGACTGCGCCAATTTCTGCGACTTCGCGCGCCGCGTCCAACCGGTCGAGCCGCGCCGCGAGCGATTGTTGAAGGGTCGGCGGGATTGCATCCAAACCGGATTGTTCGCCGCGTTCCAGAATGAGCCGCGTGACTTCTTCGACGAAGAGTGGCACGCCCCCTGTTCGCTGGCTGACGTAATCGACGACATCCCTCGTGAGCGCGCCGCCGGAAGCGAGTGCGTCGACCATCATGCGCACTTCTGTTGAATTGAGAGGCTCAAGCGCGATCAACGTGTGGTGGGGGCGCGCGATCCAGGGCGCATGAAACTCCGGGCGCGCAGTGGCGACGATGAAAAGCGGCGCCCCGGCTCCCGATTCGGCGAGCGCTGAGAGGAGGTCGAGAGAAGTCGGATCCGACCACTCCAAATCTTCGACGGCGAGAATGAGCGGCTGCGCTCGCGACCCTGTTAGGATCCAGGACTCGATCGCGGCCAATTGACGCCGGCGCAGTTCATCGGGCGCGGGCGTCTCCACGCGGGAAGGCAGCAAGGGAATGTCGAGCAACGGCGCGACCACCGGAGCGATGGCCTCGAGCCCCAACGCCGTCAGCGCCTTTTCCAGTTCAGCCAGCCGCTCCGCCGGCGCCTCCGCGGCGTCGAAGCGTTGGCGGCCCCACTCCGTGACTGGATGCAGTGGAGTATTCTGCAAGAGTTGCGAACAGTTCCAATCGATCCAGGTGTGAGGCGTGACCGACAGCCGGGCCTGGAATTCCTTCAAGAGCCTCGACTTGCCGATGCCGGGTTCGCCGACGATCAGCGCAAGCTGGCCTTCGCCGGTCCGGGCCCTCTCCCAGCGGCCGATCAGCAGCGCCAGCTCGTCTTCGCGGCCGGCAAGCGGGGTCAGCGGCGGCGCGCCAGTCTTTCGCCGGCCGGTGGCGACGCGGAGGATGCGATAGAGATTGACGGGTTGCGGCACGTCCTTGAGGTCCCAGGCGCCTCGATCCTCGACGACGAACAGCCCCGCAACCTGGCGCTGGACGTTGGCGGTGACGAGCACGGAGCCGGGCTCCGCCGTCGCCTCAACGCGTGCGGCGATGCTGGGCGCTCTGCCGAAAACCCCGCCCATCGAATCGACCACCACCTTCCCCGAATCTAGGCCGATTCGGGAGGAAAGCTTGGTCGCGTGGCGCTTGACGGACTTGGCGTTCAGGGCCCCGATCGCCTGTTGGATGGCGAGGGCGGCGCGCACCGCACGCTCCGCGTCGTCCTCCCGCGCCTGCGGGTAGCCGAACACCGCCATCAGGCTGTCGCCGAGCCCCGGCCGGACGCGCCCACCAAACTTCCGAACAGCGGCCGAGGCCCCGTCGAGATAAGCTCCAAAAAAATTGCGCCAATCTTCCATCTCGAATTGCGCCGCCAGCTTCGACGTCTCGAAATCGCAGAAGAGAAACGTGATCGGACGGCGCTCGACGGCGGCAGGGGCTGGATGAGCGCCGGCGCACGGCGCCGCTCGAGACGGCGTCTCGAGATCAGCGATCTCCTGCATCAGGCGCTTCCGCGACCCAAGCGTAACGCCAAGCTGCTTGAGATCGGTCTCCGTCAGCTCGGGCAGGACGTCCCAGTCGATTTCGCGCGCGCGAAACATGGCCTCGTATTGGCCGAGGCCAACACTGTGGAGCCACTCGCCGACTGTCATCCCGGTTCCCTCTGCGGCGTTATTATCGGCGAGACGGAGAAAAGTGTCGAGCGGGTGTTTATACCTAAAGAGCGATGGTCTCTGGTGAATTTGACGTTGCCGTCTGGTCGGCGGATACTCTAAAGTCTCGCCCCAGTGCTTACGCTGCTCACAGTAAGCGCGCATCCGCGGAGACTCTCCTTGGCCGCCAACCTCCAGGTCCTGCTCGACCACCGCCCGACTGGGAAAGTCTCGCCCGACAATTTCCGCGTTGTCGAGACGCCGGTTCCGGCCGTCGGGCTGGGGCAGGTCCTGGTGCGCCATCAGTTTCTGTCGCTCGACCCCTATATGCGCGGAAGGCTTGACGACGCGAAGTCCTACGCAAAGCCCCAAGAGGTCGGCGCGGTGATGGGCGGCGGCACAGTCGGCATCGTCGAGGCCTCCAATAATCCGCACTACAAAGTGGGCGACGCGGTCGTCGGCATGGGCGGCTGGCAGCGCTACGGGTTGAGCGACGGGCGCGGGCTCAGAGTGATCGACGCCAAGGCGATCCCCATCCAGGCCTATCTCGGCCCTCTTGGCATGCCGGGCGTGACGGCCTGGTACGGCTTCAACAAGATCATCGCGCCGAAGGCCGGGGAGACGGTGGTGGTTTCGGCCGCCACCGGCGCCGTCGGTTCGGTTGTGGGGCAGCTCGCCAAACACGCAGGCGCGCAGGCGGTCGGGATCGCGGGAGGTCCCGAAAAATGCGCTTATGCTGTTCAGGAGCTGGGCTACGCCGTCTGCGTCGATCACAAATCGCCCCATTTCGCCGAGGAGATGAAGGCGGCGCTGCCGAACGGCGTCGACGGGCTGTTCGAAAATGTTGGCGGCGAGCCATTCGCGCAAGCGATGCGACGGCTCAACACGTTTGCCCGCGTCGCCATCTGTGGCCTCATTGCGTCCTACGAGGGCGCGCTGACAACGTTGCCCGACATGCGCATCTTTCTCGTCAAGCGGTTCAAGATGGAGGGTTTCATCGTCGGGGATCATCCGAACCTGTGGCCCCAGGCGATCGGCGAACTGGCCGCCCTCGCCGCCGCCAAGCGCCTGACCTGGCGCGAGACCATCCGCGACGGTCTCGAGAGCGCTCCGCAGGCGCTGGTCGACCTGCTGCATGGCGAGAACTTCGGCAAGATGCTGATCCGGATCGATTGAGCAGGACTCAAGCGATCCGGGGGCGTTGAGTTGCACAGAACGTCTGGCGCGCTTACCTAGCGCTGATGAAACTCGGCGACTGCCTCAGGAGCAACGGCGTCACCCGCGCCGACTTTGCGCGCCGCATCGGCGTCTCGCCCGGCGCGGTGACGCTGATCTGCCGCGAGGGCCGCGCGTGGCTCTCGCGCGAGACCGCGGAGCGGATCGTCGCCGAGACGGACGGCGCCGTCACGCCCAACGATTTCCTCCATGAGGCGCCCAAGGGGCGCAAAGGACCCGACATGCATCATCCGGTTAGCGCGGCCATCGAAGCCTTCGCTCGCGGCGAGATCGTCGTCGTCACCGACGACGACGATCGTGAGAACGAGGGCGACCTCATCGTCGCGGCCTCGCTTTGCACGACTGAGAAGATGGCCTTCATCATCCGCAACACCTGCGGCATCGTGTGCGCGCCGCTGACTGCCGACGACGCGCGCCGGCTGCATCTCGCCCCGATGGTGGGTGCGAACGAGGCGCCGCTCGGCACCGCCTTCACCGTTTCGGTCGACGTGAAGCACGGCATGACCACCGGCATATCGGCCGAGCAGCGCTGCAACACGGTCCGCGCGCTCGCCAATGGCAACATGGGCGCGAGTGATTTCGTCCGGCCGGGCCACGTGTTCCCGCTCATCGCCCGGGACGGCGGCGTCTTGATGCGCTCCGGCCATACCGAAGCAGGCGTCGATCTCTGCAAGCTTGCCGGACTGCCGCCGGTCGCGGTGATCTGCGAACTCGCCAACGACGACGGCACTGTGATGGTCGGGTCGCAAATCGCCGCCTTCGCCGAAAAACACAAGCTGAAGCGCATTTCCGTTGCCGATCTCATCGCCTACCGGCAGGCTCGCGAGAAGCTGGTGGAGCGCGTCTCGACCTTCCCGGTCAGGACGCCGATCGGGGAACTTCAAGGCTACGGCTATCGCACGCCGTTCGATTCGGTGTTGCACTTCGCCTTTGTGCATGGGGCCATCGGCGACGGACGGGATATGCCGGCGCGCCTCCATCGCAGCGACATTGTCAGCGACCTTTTTGGCGCCGGCGCCATTCCAAAAGTGCTGCACCGTTTCAAGACCGAGGGCCGCGGCGCGCTCATCTATTTGCGCGAGGGATCGGCGGGCGTGCCGGCCAACCTTTCCGGCCCCGAGCGGCTGAGTTCCGACGGCGCGCGGGCGACGCTATGGCGCGAGATCGGGCTCGGCGCGCAGATCCTCCGCGATCTGGGCGTCACCTCGATCCGGTTGCGCACCGACAATCCGCGCGTTTACGTCGGCCTTTCGGGCTTCGGCATCGAAATCTCGGCGGTGGAGCCGATCGACGGATGACGGCGCGAGCCGCGGCTCACCCTTCCATCAGCGTCGCCACGTGCGCGGCGGCCGAGCGGGCGAGGCTCTCGAGATGGTAGCCGCCCTCCAGCACTGAAACGATGCGCCCGGCGCAGCGTTTCTGGGCGATCTCCATGAGCTTCCGCGTCGCCCAGGCAAAGTCGGCCTCGACCAGGTTGATATTGCCAAGCGGGTCGCGCCGGTGAGCATCGAAGCCCGCCGAAATGATGATGAGATCGGGCGCGAAATCATCGACGCGCGGCAGGATCGCCGTCTCCATCGCCTCGCGGAAGGTGTCGCCCGCGTCGCCCGCGCGCAAGGGCGCATTGATGATCTGGTCGAATTCGCCCCGCTCGGCGCGCGAGCCCGTGCCGGGATAGTGCGGCATCTCGTGGGTCGACGCGTACATGACGTTCGCGTCGTTCCAGAAAATGTGCTGGGTGCCGTTGCCGTGATGAACGTCGAAATCCACGATCGCGACACGCTCTGCGCCGTAGACCGCCTGCGCATGGCGTGCCGCCACCGCGGCGTTGTTGAAGAAGCAGAAGCCCATGGGCGTCGCGAGTTCGGCATGATGGCCGGGCGGGCGCGTGGCGACGAAAGCGTTTCTCACCTTGCGGGTCATCACCTCGTCGACCGCGAAAATGGCGCCCCCGGCCGAGCGCAGGGAGGCCTCGAACGTTCCCGGCGACATCGAGGTGTCCTGATCGATGGCGGTGAGCCCCTGCTTCGGCGTCGCCGCGCGGATCGCCTCGATATAGTCGAGCGGATGGACGCGCGCGATCGCCGCAAGCTCGGCCCGCGGCGCGGAGTCGCGCGCGAGCATCTGGAAGTTCTCGCTTTCGAAAGCGCGTTCGATCGCGCGCAGCCGGTCCGGCCGCTCGGGATGCCCTTCGCCCATGTCATGCGCCAGGCATGCGGGGTGGCTGATGAGCAGTGTTGTCACCGTGATGTCCTGCCTGGCGAAATGCGTTCCCATCCCGCGGGCACTCTCGCGCCAACCGCCCGGAATGTCCACCGGCGGCGCCTATTGTGGGACCGGTTCCGGCCTGCACGTCAGCCGTTTGGCCTCGGCCTCGGCCTCCGGATAGAGGCTCGGAAGTTCGCTGAAGACGCGCATCGCGACATAGCCCTGAGGGGCGGGCGCCGGAATCCGCAGGTCCCGGGACGGGTCCTCCTCGTCGTCGTGCGCGGCGAGGGCCCGGACGTCCTCGGGCGTCGCCAGCACCGCGTCGATCACGCCATGCGTCGCAGCCTTGTCGGTCAGCGCATAAAAGACGAGGCCGCGCCAGGTGTGGAACGAAATCGACGAGAAGGCGCGGCCTGAAGGGGCGGTGACGCGGATCGGCCCCCGTGTGAGATCGTATCGGCAAAAGCTCATCGCCACCGCAGGATCGGCGTAGGGCATGAGCGTTGCCGACGGGCCGGGCCGCGGCAGCAGGATCGTCTCGTCCAGCGCCCCAAGCGGTTCGAGCCGCGCGAAGGCGTCGTGCGTGGCGACCAGCGGCACGATGAGCACGACGATCAGGTGAACGAGCGCGGCGAGGATCGCCGTCGCTGCGACGTAAGCAGCCGCTTCGCCGGCCGCGAACCGTCCCATCATCCGCAGCCGACCCTCGTCACGCGCGGAACGGCAGTCCTGTCGATCGCGCCGGCGGTTGCGCCAAGAGGCGAATCATAGAGCCGAAGGGCGAGCGCGAAGGGTCCCGGCCGACCGATCGGCAGCCAGTCGCCAGGATGCGCCTCCGCGGCCACGGCAATGACGAAGTCGCCGTTGGCCGCGCGCAGGATTTCCGAGGAGCGAAAACCGTAACGCTCGGCCAGGTTGTCGATCGGCCAGCCGTCCGGATCGATTAGGCTCAGCGTCCAGTACCGCGCAGCTGGGACTCGCGGACCGACCGTGTATACGCAACGAGCGTCGAGCGGGCGGCCGTCGTCGTCGACCCGGGCGATCAGCCGGAGCCCCTCCCCGACGGCCAGTGGAATTTCGCCGCTTCTCTCCAGATTGGCCCTCGTGTACGGGTCGGCCTCGGTCGAGCCGGCATGGGCGACGAGTTCCCAGGGGCCGAGCCGCACGCGGTCGAACGGACTGGACCGGCTCAGGGCGTAGGCGCTCGCCATGAGGCCGAGACCGAGGCCGATCCCGCAGACAAGCAGGACCTTGAGAAAATCCGCCACGCGCGCCGCTCCCTCAAAGAACAGCCGATAAGCGCGGCGCGAGCGCTCGAAGTCAAGCCGACGGCGCTTGTCGCGGCTCAGGGCGAAGCGATGCGTTCGCGCATCGCAGCGACGCCGCTTGGAGCGCCAGCGCTTTCGGCCTCGGGCGCCGCCGCACTCTGGTTGTTCCTCAGCGCCTCGCGCGCCAGATCGCCGATATCGAGGAGCGCCTTGGTCGCGCGCGGCGACAGAGCGATCGGCTGGGGCGAAGGCTCGGCGGCGCCGGGGGCGGCTTTTGCGACGGGGCCCTGGGCCGGCGCGCTCGGCGCTGCCGGCGGGGGGACAACGCCGAACGGCGGCTTGGCGTCGAGTCCCTGATGGGCGAAGACCATGATCTCCCGCCAGGTCATCGCCGGCAGCGTGCCGCCGGTCATGTTCTCCATCGAGGTGTTTTCGTCGTTGCCGAACCAGACGCTTCCGACGAGGTTGCCGGTGAAGGCGTTGAACCAGGCGTTGGTCGAATTGTTTGTGGTGCCCGTCTTTCCGGAGATCACGAGACCGGGAATCTGGGCTGCCCGCCCGGTGCCCTCGGTCACCACATGGGTCATGATGTTGTTCATCTCGGCGACTTTGTCCGCCGGAAGGACGCGCGTCGGCGGCCCGCTGTCGCCCGCATGGGCGTAGATCAGCTTGCCGCTCGAGTTGCGCACTTCGACGGCTGCATGAGGCGTCACGCGGATGCCTCCGCTCGCGAGCGTCGCGTTGGCGCCGACCATGTCGATCATCTTGACCTCGTCCGCGCCGACCGGCAGCGACACCGTGTCGACAAGCGGCGTCGTCACCCCCATCGCACGCGCGGTCGCGACGATCTTCGAGCGACCGAGCGCGGCGATCTTGCCGAGGTGATAGCTCTCTTTCGGCGGCCAATAGAACTCGCCGATCTTGATCGACATGCGGATCGCGGCGGTGTTGTAAGATTCCGCGAGCGCCGTCTGCAGCGGCATGATGCCGCCGCTTTCCCCGTGATAATTGTGCACGCAATAATCGCCGATGCAGATGTTCGACGCGTCGATCGGCGTGTTGCCGTGGTACTTGCCGGTCAGGAGCGCGGTCATATAGACAAAAATCTTGAACGAAGAACCGGGCTGGCGCGCGGCGTCGGTCGCCCGGTTGAATTGGCTTGCGCCATAGTCGCGTCCGCCGACCATCGCGCGCACGAGCCCGTCGGTGGTGGCGATCACAGTCGCCGCCTGATGCGCGTGATAGGCGGGCGCCTTGTCGCGCAACATGGTCTCGATGACTGTCTCGGCCTTGGTTTGCAAAGCGCGGTCGAGTCCCGTTCGGACGGTCACGATCCGCTCGTCGCCGAGCTTGCCGGCCGCCGCCAGTTCCCTCACCTCGGAATAGGCGAAATCGAGGTACCAGTCGGGGCTGTCGTTGTCGGTCTGATCGACGGGAGTCGCGGGGTTGCGGCGGGCGGCGTAGATCTGTCCCTCGGTCATGAATCCGGCGTCCACGAGGTTGCTCAGGACATCGTTCGCACGCGCCCGCGCGGCGGGCAGATTGACGAAGGGCGAGTACTTGGTCGGCGCCTTGAAGAGACCCGCGAGCATCGCCGCCTCGGCCAGATTGATGTCACGGGCCGATTTGCCGAAGTAGGTCTGCGCAGCCGCCTGCACGCCGAAGGCGCCAGCGCCCATGTAGGCCCGGTCCATATAGAGTTTGAGAATCTCCTTCTTGGACAGATGCCATTCGAGCCACAACGCCAGATAGGCTTCCTTGATCTTGCGCTCGATTGATCGTTCGTTGGTGAGGAAAAGGTTCTTCGCCAGCTGCTGGGTGATGGAGGAGCCGCCCTGGACCACACCCTCCGCCTTTGCATTAACGGTCAGCGCTCGGATCGTGCCGATGATGTCGATGCCGAAGTGGCTATAGAAGCGCCGATCCTCCGTCGCAATCACGGCCTTGACGAAATAATCGGGCAGGTCCTCGAAGGGGATCGCATCGTCGTGCTTGATGCCCCTTTTGCCGACTTCGACGCCATAGCGGTCCTGAAAGGTCACGGCGAGATCGCCGTGTTTCAGCCAATCGTCGTCGGCTGTTTCCTCGAACACGGGGATAGCTAGCGTCAGCACGACGAGGAGACCCGCGAGGCCCAAAGTCAGCCCCTCGCAGGCGAGTTCGACGAGGATGCGTAGACCGCCCGAAAGATGCAGGCGGTCGGAGGCGGCGTCGATGCGCAGCCACGCGCTCGCCAGCGCTCGCCGGGCGTTGAACATCGACGAGTCGACGAAGGCATCGAAAGCGAGCAGACCTCGCGACGCCGCGTTCAGAAGTCTCGTGGTCCGCGTGCTCGGCACGAACGTCCTCGATTGTCGCCATGCCCAAAGAGGCTAGCCCATCGGGCAGAGAGGACTTAACATAAGAATGTCCTTACCCTAAACGCCGGCGCCGCGGCGCGATTTCCCTTCCGGCGCGAAACGGCCGAGATCGGTCCCGTGATCACGCAGGCTTCAGCGTCGTACAGCCAGCCCGGATCCCTCGCACAGCGCCGGAGCCGCGGCGAATGAGCGCCGAAGACGCCGAGACCCGGCCGTTCTGGCGGACGAAAACGCTCGAGGACATGAGCGCGAGCGAATGGGAGAGCTTGTGCGACGGGTGCGCCCGCTGCTGTCTCGTCAAGCTCGAGGACGAAGACACCGCGGACGTCCATTTCACCGACATCGGCTGCACGCTCCTCGACGCCAAGACCTGCCGCTGTCGCGACTACCGGCGCCGCCAGCAGAGGGTTCCGGATTGCGTCAAGCTGACGCCTGAGGCGGTTCGCACGCTGAGCTGGCTGCCAGTCACCTGCGCCTACCGGCTGGTCGCGGAAGGCAAGGACCTGCCCGACTGGCATCCGCTCGTTTCGGGCTCGCGCGACAGCGTTCATGAGGCGGGCGTTTCGGTGCGCGGCCGTGTCATCGCAAGCGAGGACGATCTCGACCAGGAGCTCTGGCCGGACCGGATTGTCGAATGGCCGAACCGGGCGCCTCGCAAAAAGCGGTGAGGCTGGACCCCGCGGACGCCGCGGGGCAGAGCGGGCTCGACCATCGCCTCGCGGAAGCGTTCAGCGGACGTTCAAGCTGAGGGCATAGGTTGGAGGCGCTTCGAATTGAGAGGTGCTCACATGCGAAATATGTTTATGGCGTCAGCAGTCGCGCTATTGGGTCTCGCTGCGGCCCCCGCCAATGCGATGCCGTTCCCGCCGCTTGGCGGTGCGCCATCGGGTGTGACGTTCGTCGCTTACGGTTGCGGCCCCGGATGGACGCGCGGACCCTACGGCCACTGCCATCCGATGGGAGGCGCTTATGTCGCTCCTCCGGTCTACGGCTTCGCCCATCCAATGTACGGCTACGGCTATCACCCTTACGCCCGCCGCTGCTGGTGGCGCGCTGGCGTGCGCGTCTGCGGCTGAAACCTGGATCTAACAGCCGAAGCCGCCGCCGTCGCGCGGCGGCTTCCGACCCGACTTGCCGGCGGTCACGCGGTTGCGCTCGGTCGGGCCGTTAACTCATTCCGCCAACGGTTCAAATGGACGAGTTCCGGCGGCATCGCGATGCGCGCCGGCCGAGTGAAGTCGAGCGCGACGAGGCCGGTGATGTCGGCGACGGTGAAACGATCGCCGGCAATGAACGGCCGGCTCCGCAGGACGCCATCAAAGATCTGCATGTTGAGCAGCGCCCGCGGGCGGTTGGCCGCCGCCCAGTCGGCGACCTGAGGCTCCTCCATCTTCGCCATATGCGGGTGAGAGTGGCGCATAACCTGGGCGATCGGCAACAGCAGGCGCCATTCGAGGAGGCGCTGCCACATCTCGACCGTCGCCCGCTCGAGCGGCGTTGCTCCGAACAGGTTCGGCTCCGGATGGAGCTCCTCGACGTAGCGGCAGATCGCGATCGATTCGCTGATGATGGTCCCGTCGTCGAGTTCAAGCACTGGGATCGTCTGAAAGGGATTGAGCGCGGAGAATTCCGCGGTCTTGTGCTCGAGCTTGGCGAGATCGACCTCGACCCGCGGGATCGATAGGCCTTTTTCCGCGAGGAAGATGCGCACCCGCCGGGGGTTCGGCGCAAAGTTGGAATTGTAGAGCTTCAAGCGTCCCTCGCGCCCGGCGTCCCAAGAACCGACCTTAGCCGAACTCTCGGTAAAATTCCTCTCGTCAGGTGCGATCTCGTCAGCGGCTCGTTAATGATTTGAACAGAATAATCGGAAAAGTGCGTGTGGCGGTGCGTGTCGGGCGGTGATGAGCGAGTTGAGTGCGCAGAGCGCCGGCAGGGGCCGGCGCGTACTGGGACCCAAGACGGGCCGCCGGAAGCTGATCGCCCTCTTTGGGCGCGCGCGGCGCGCCGTGAACGGCCCCGAGGCGATCCCGAGCCATTCGGCCGCGATGGTGCGGCTCTTCGCCGAAATCAACCGAAGCGCCGCGCCGATGCTGGGACTGGTCGCGCTCGGGCTCTGCGCGATCACGCTCGCCTGGATCGGCGCGCGCGCGGTCGCGACCTGGTCGGCCTTCATCGTCTGCGCGATCGCGCTCATCTACGTGCTTCCGATCGCCTTTCTCGATGGCGTCGAGAGCGAGAAGGCCGCGGGCGCATGGCGGCGCAAATTCGTGCTGGCGACCGCCTTTTGCGGCGCCGCCTGGGCCTATCTCGTGCTCGCGCTGCTGCAGTCGCCCGACCCGAGCGCGCAGGCCTTCGCCACGCTGGTCATGCTGCTTGTCTCCACGGTGATGTCGCTTCTGGCGGCGGCTATTCCGGCCGCCTTCGTCGCCGGCATGCTGCCGATGATTGTTGGAGTTGTCATCGTTTACGCGGTCCGGCTGCAAGCCAACGCGCTGCCTGCGGCGGCGCTGGCGGCCGGGGTCATCGGCTATTTCCTGGTCGTGGTTCAGAGGCTGCATGCGGCGGCGAAGCGCAACATCTCGTTTCAGGAAGAGAAAGATTCGCTCATCGCCGAGCTCGAACAGGCCAAGCTCAATTCAGACGAAGCGCGCCGCCGGGCCGAAAGCGCCAATCTGGCGAAGTCCCGGTTTCTGGCGACGATGAGCCACGAGCTCAGGACGCCCCTCAACGCCATCCTCGGTTTCTCGGAGGTGATGAAGGGGGAGCTCTTCGGGCTGCACGGCGTGCCCGCCTACAAGGAATACTCGAACGACATTCACGTGAGCGGCCAGCATCTCCTGATGCTGATCAACGAGATCCTCGACCTCTCGCGGGTGGAGGCGGGGCGCTACGAACTGAACGAAGAGCCGGTGTCGCTGCGGGAGGTGGTCGAAGACTGCTGCCGCCTGCTCGCGATGCGGGCGAAGAGCCGCAATCTCGCCGTCACCGAAGCGCTCGAGCCGGAGCTGCCGCTGATCTGGGCGGATGAGCGCGCCGTCCGCCAGGCGGCGCTCAACCTGCTCACCAACGCGATCAAGTTCACGCCCCCCGGCGGGTCGGTCGTCGTCAAGGTCGGCTGGACCAGGAGTGGCGGACAATATGTCTCGATCCGCGACACCGGTCCCGGCATTCCGCCCGAGGAGATCCCGGTCGTTCTCTCCTCATTCGGCCGCGGCTCGCTCGCCCACAAGAACGCTGAAGAGGGAACGGGCCTCGGCCTGCCGATCGTCAAGGGCCTCGTCGAACTGCACGGCGGCCAGTTCCGCCTTGTCTCGAAGCTGCGCGAGGGCACCGAGGCAGTCGTCATCTTTCCGCCCGAACGGGTGATGGATCCTTCCGGACCGCCGCCGGAAACGGCGCAGCCGCGCAAGCCGCTGTTCGGCCGAAAACGGCCCCATCCCGCCGAGGCCGCGTGAGGGGCAGGCGGTATGCGGCCCCGGCATGCGTGCGAGAGTCACTTTCATCCCAATAACAGGGAGAAAAAGATGGAGAAGCGCCTGGTTTTGCCGAACTTCGCCGAAAAAGACCTTTATTATCAACCGTTTCCGAAAAAGCCCTCGCGCGCCACTGCAAAATAACAGGACGAATACAGGGAGATAATTCGGGCTTATCAGGCAGAAAAATCGCACTTATCAGGGGAGATAATGGATCGGCGGAGCGAGCCTATAAGGTTTCGGCGTTATGCGCTCCGCGCATGCGTTCGAGGGCGGGGGCGCCGCCGCCATTTTTCCGCCGGCCCTCACGGGAGCGATGCCTTGTCCCCAAAGCCGGCGGCCTCGATCGCCAGGTGCGTCTTGTTCTGAAAGCTCGCGTCCTGACCCTCGACCAGAAGGGGCGCGGCGTCCGCGACCGCGCAGCAAACAGCCTCGACCCAGCCCATTTCCGCCTTGGCGAAGTCGCTCAGCACGTAATCGTAGACGAGCGCCTTGTCGCCGGGATGGCCGATGCCGAGCCGCACGCGCCGGTAGTCGTTGCCGACGTGGGCGGTAATCGAGCGCAGGCCGTTGTGGCCGGCGTTGCCGCCGCCGACCTTGACACGGACCTTGGCGGGCGCGAGGTCGAGCTCGTCGTGAATGACGATGAGATCGCCCGCGTCGAGCTTGTGGAAGCGCAACGCCTCGCCGACGCTGCGGCCGGACTCGTTCATGAAGGTTTGCGGCGCGAGCAGGATTACCCGCTTCGACGCGATCACGCCCTCCGCGGCGAGCCCGGAAAAGCGCGCGCGAAATGACCCGAGGCGATGCGCGCTGGCGATCGCCGCGAGCGCCATGAAGCCGATGTTGTGGCGGTTCCGCGCGTGGCGCTGGCCCGGATTGCCGAGTCCCGCGATGACGAGCATGGGGCCCCCGATCGTTTCGCTCCCCACAAGTCCCGGGCGGCGAACCGGCCAAACCCTCTCCCGGCGGAGCGGGAGAGGTTTTATCGGCCTTACTTTTTGGCGGGCTTGGCGGCTGGAGCTGCGGCTGGCGCCGGGGCTGCGGCGGCGGGAGCTGCCGCTCCCTTGGCCGGAGCGGCCGCCTTGGTGTCGGCAGCGGCCGCGGGCGCGGCGGCGGTCGTTGCGGCCGGGGCCGCGGCGGCGGGCGTCTCTTCGGCCATGACCGTCGGCGGGACGATGGTCACGACCGTCTGATCGGCCTTCGAGCTCACAGGCTTGCAGCCTTCCGGGAGCTTGAGGTCCGAGACATGCACCGAACCGTGGAAGTCGAGACCGGTCAGGTCGATCGTCAGCGACTCCGGGATGGCGTCGGCCGGCGCCATCACTTCAACCGTGTGCAGCACGAGGTTGAGCGCGCCGCCCTTCTTCAAACCGGGCGAGGCCTCGCGGTTCACGACGTGCACCGGCACGCCGATGCGCACGCTTGAGCCCGGGGTCAGGCGGAAAAAGTCGACATGCATGGGCCGGTCGGTGACGACGTCGAGCTGGTAGTCGCGCGGGAGCACGCGCTCCTTCCGCCCTTCCACCTGAAGCTCGAAGATCGAGGTGAGAAAGTGGCCGGCGTAGATGAGCTTGTTGATGTCCCTGAAGTCGACCGAGATCGGTTCCGGCTTCATGCCGCCGCCATAGATGACGGCGGGAACGCGGCCTTCGCGACGAACGGAGCGGGCGGCCCCCTTGCCTGTCCCGCTGCGCGTCACGGCCGCGAGTTGCTTGATCGCTGCCATGATGATGTCCTTTTAAGAGTTGCCCCGCGCCTTCGCCTCCAGGGGTGTCGGATGTCGGCGCGGAGCGCAGGCTTATAGGGGAGCAGGCTGAGCGGGGCAAGAACTTTGAATTTCGGCCACGCGCGGGGATTTCAGCCGCGCGAGGCCCACGCAATAGACGTCGGCTCTACGCAAAAAAGCGGCCATTCCGTGACGGCCCGGCGAACGGGTCAAATCGACCCGAAGCGGACGGAGGATGCGTGGCAGTCATAGGTCCAAATACTAAAACAATTATTCTGGACCCGCTTGACTGCCCTTCTCAGCCACCGATCGTTTCATCAACAATACCGCGAACGTGACCACAAACGTCAACACCGCCGCCATCCAAAAGGTGTCGAAGAAGGCAAGCGAAGACGCCTGCTGCTGCCGGAGGTTTTCGAGTTGCTGCCAAGCCAGTTGCTGGGAGGCCGCTGGATCGCCGGTCTGTTGAAGGAAGAACCCCTGAGCCCGCGCGAGAAAGCTGCTGGCGGCTGCGTTGAACGGATCGAGGTACTCGCCAAGCCGCAGGACGTGAAACTGATCGCGCCGCTCTTGGACGGTCTGGGACAGCGACACCCCGACGCTGCCCCCCTCGTTGCGTAGGAGACTCAACAAGCCAATGGCCGCCCCACGCAACGCGAGTGGCGTATAGAGGTACGCGGCTACGTTCGCGGGAGCAAAACATACCGAGAGCCCCATGACCACGAGCACCCGAGGCCAAACCGCTTGGCCTGGGCTGATGTCAAGGTTGAGTTGGGACATCCAATAGTTTCCCGCGGTCATGATGAGCAGTCCTGCGGCGATCAGCCATCGCGCATCCACCTTGAGGCCAATCAGGCGGCCGACAATCGGCATTGCCAGGACGGCAAAAATTCCAGAAGGCGACATCACCAACCCGGTCTTCAGGGCGTCATAACCAAACAGCGCTTGCAGCAGACCAAGCAATGACTTCGTTGCGGCAAAGAGCGCGAGATAAGCGCAGAATATGATGATGCAGCACGCGGCGAAGTTGCGTTCGCCCAACACGCGGAAATTGACCACGGGGTTGCGGTGACGCAACTCCCAGAAGATCAACGCAACCAAACCCACCCCCAATAAAATGACGAGCGTCTGGACGCGCCAGAATGGATCCCCCAGCCAGTCCCACTCCTGGCCCTTGCTGAGCATCACTTCCCACGAGACTATGACGATGGCCAAAAGCGACAAGCCGATCGCGTCAAAATGGAACGGCTGCTTGCTCAACTCCGCACGCTGGGTGACGAGATAATCCGGATCGCGAAGCACGGCGTAACATGCGCTGAGCGCTACGATGCCGATGGGCACGTTGATCAAGAAGCACCAGCGCCAATTGTAAGTGTCCGTTATCCAACCGCCCAAGGTCGGGCCGACCACCGGCGCAATCAGCACAGCAAGGCCGAACAGCGTCATGGCTACGCCTTGTCTTTCCCGCGGGAAGGCGTCGAGCAATATCCCCTGACTGCCGGGTTGCAAGCCGCCGCCCGCGAGACCCTGGATGACGCGGAACAGGATCAGCTGACCCAGACTGCCAGCCAGTCCACACAGCAAGGAACTGAGAGTGAAGATTGCAATCGACGCCAGGAAGTAGTTGCGGCGACCCAGATGAGCGCTCAACCAGCCGGTAATCGGCAGGATGAACGCGTTGGCGGCAAGGTAGCTGGTGATAACCCACTCGGCGTCATCGGCGGCAGCCGACAGGCCGCCCGCAATGTAGCGCAGCGCGACCAGCACAATGGTGGTGTCGAGGACCTCCATGAACGCCGGCACAACGACAATCGCGGCGACCAGCCACGGGCTCCGCGCAACCTGGGGTCTGGCGGGCGAAAGCGCCGTGGCTGTCACTTCTTCGCGCCCGGCGGGTTTGCAGTCGACTCAGGCGCAGAGGTCTGCAGGAACTTTCCCGCGTCGGGTCCGGTGGGCGGCTCTTTGAAGAGCACGTA
The DNA here is from genome assembly GCA_963721905.1 of uncultured Alphaproteobacteria bacterium. Taxonomy (GTDB): domain Bacteria; phylum Pseudomonadota; class Alphaproteobacteria; order Rhizobiales; family Beijerinckiaceae; genus Roseiarcus. The sequence continues at coordinate 81,080 of CAVRMF010000020.1, read as the reverse complement.
GGGGACGACCGACGTGCCGACAAACAACGGACTCTTGTCCGGATCGTAGTTCTCGAGGTCGATGCGAACCGGCAGTCGCTGAACCACCTTGATAAAGTTGCCGGTTGCGTTCTCCGCCGGCAGCAGCGCCAGCGTCGATCCGGTCCCCTCGGTAAAGCCGGAAATGCGCCCCTTGAACACCTGGCGGCCGCCATACATGTCGACATAGAGATCGACTGGCTGGCCGATACGCAGGTCGCCGAGCTGCGTCTCCTTGAAATTGGCGTCAATCCAGATTTGATCGAGCGAGCGGATCGCCATGAGACCCTGGCCGACCTGCACATTGTCGCCCGGATTGACGTTTCGGCGCGTGATGACGCCATCGATCTCGGCGATGACGTCGCAGTAGCGGAGATCGAGCCCGGCCTGGTCGAGGTCGCGCTTGGCGACTTCAAGCTTGGCCTCGGCCGTCTTGACGTCCGGCGCGTTCGCCGCCAGGCGGGCGAAGGTGCTATTGATGTCGCCTTCTTTTTCGAACGCCTCAAGCATCTGCTTCGGCGTCTCCTCGAACGAATGGATGACGCCGAGCTGAGCCGCACTCTGGATCAGGTCGGCCTGCGCCTGGAGCACCGAAGAAAAGGTTTGATCGAGATCGGGCGGAACCTGGCCGAGATCTGCCTCGTCGGATTGCTGCGGCAATCCCAAAGAGGCGCGGGTTTGACGGACATCGGCCAGCGACGCGGTGACGTCCGCGCGCGCCGCCAACAAGGCGGCCTGCCGCCGGTCGTACACCTCTCGGGGGACATCGTTCGTCACCACCAACTTGGCGGCCCGGTCGAAGTCAACCTGAGCCAGCGCGAGCTCGGCCTTGCTCTTGTCGACACCGGCGACCCGGGCGCGCAGCAGGGCGACCTGGTTGTCGACGCCCTCCACGGCGTGCTGCAACGTCCAGCGCCGGCTCCTGGCCTCCGCTTCGATGCCGCGCACTTTGGCCTTCGCCGCCTCCAGGTCTGCGGTTGCCGTATCGACGGCCGCCTTTTTGATCGCGACTGCGATCTGAAAGGGCTCCTTGTCCAGTTGGACGAGAAGGTCTCCCTTGCGCACGCGGTTGTTGTCGTCCACCAGAACCCGCGAAACCTGGCCTCTGACACGGGCGGCCACGAACGTGACGTGACCGTTGACGTATGCGTCATCCGTCGAAACCGTGTTGAGGGTCGTCTGGACCGAGGGAATGCCGAACCACAGGGCGCCGGCCAGAATCAGAACGCCAGCTGCTCCAAGCAACATTCTCCGCCGCCCGCCGCCCTTCTGCTTCTCTGGCGAGACTGTTGCGCTGGGAGGGCTCTGTCGGGTTGGCGCCGAAGTCGGTTCGTTGCGCTCGATTGTCTCCCGCCTTTGCTCGCTCATGGCCGGATTCCTCTCATCGAACGGATGGGACGACGACCCACCGTAACATCGCGTAGGCTACTCCTTTGGACGCCCGGCCCCAAATGCAATCAAATACGCGTGATGCTTCCCCGTTTGTTCAAGACATAATGGCGGCGCAGCGCCCCCGCGGGCGCCGGTCGTCGAGTTGACGGCAATGACGATCCCGTGGCCGATCACCGCTTCTGGTAGGAGTGGAAAATGTAGTCTCTTGACGCCACTATCGTGTGGCACGCGAACCCGCAACTGACGGTTCCGGTCGCGTCGGGCGTGAACGTGTCGGACGTGGGATTGTAGTCAAACACGGCGTATGCCCATCCCTTCGTGTCCGGGAATCGCTTGTTATCCTTCTCAATGAGGAAAACGTCCTGCAAGGTCTCCGGAACCCGCACCGCGAAGGGGGCCTCCGTCATCTTTTTCGGCTTCCACTCGATCTTCGCAATCTTGGAGCCATCAGGGAACGGTTGGCCGTTGCCGGGAACGCCAGCCTTGTAGGCGTCGATCATCACGGGATTGGCCACCATCACCTTGAGCAGATCTTCGGTCTGGCTGACGGAGACAACTTGCCAGTCTTCGTATCCCCTGAAATCGGAGAACGCGAGCCCGTTCGGCACTTGCAAGGTGTACTTGTCCTGCGCGGAAACCGCCGCGCCGCCCAACACGGCGAGCACCCCCGTGACGATGGCGATCTGTCGAGTTGAAATACGCGCCATGTTTCTCCCTCCCAGAGATTGCGTTCGGCCCTGCGGAGTCAGCGCGGCGCGCGCCAACGCACAGCGTTTGGACGCGGTGTCACGCGACGTGCTTTTTCATCAGACCCAGGATCAGAGTGTCGAGGCTGTACGGCCCGGCGCCGGCCGAGACGACTAAGATCAACATAAAGGCATAAAGCGTCTCAGGTAAATAGAGCCAATCGTCGATGCGATCGGCTTCATCGATCGGCTTACGGAGTTTGATTCGCTGCCGCCCGGACGTGGCGATGGCGACGGGGAGATGACAAGCAGGCCGAGCGCGGCGAGCGGCGCCAAGAGCCCGACAAGGACGGGGATGTCGCCGCTGCCCTTAAATCTGTTCACCGAGAGTTTGGACGGCGGCCATTGAGAATCCGTCCTCCGGAACCTCGCTTCGCCGGAGTTTTTAGCCGTAAGTGAAGTCCGGCTTGCTTTGCCCAACTTCTATAATATAGCCATCCGGATCACGGATGTAGCAGCACTTGTCGCCGTACTTGTCCTTTGGCTCTGTGATAAACTCGGCCCCTCGACTTCGCCATAGGTCATAGCACGCTTGAATATCTGCAACGCGGATATTCATAAAGCTGCTGACTGAATTGGGGTCGGCGGGGACGCTGAGCGTCACCGAGGGTTTGTCGGGTGTCGGACCGCCCCCGACGTTGACAATGAGCCACGTGTTCGCGATCTGGATGTACCCGGGCGCGCCGCTGCTGTCGTCCCTGCTCAGAATGCGACCTCCGAAGACAGTTTCGTAAAATCGCACCGATCGTTCGATGTCGCCGACGGTGAGAAAGTGTGCGACGACAAACCCATCCTGCGGCGGCATCTGATAGCTTTTCTGCTCGGCTTGGACTTGGGTCATAGACGACTCCAATTCGGATAGGGTATTTCTCCATTCGCCAGAAAAGGTCGGGCGGTGTGCTTCAGCAATGAACTGTGAGTTACCGCTAAAAACACCAAACCCGCCTTCCAAGGAGAAAGACTGCGGGCACTCAACGGGCCGCACCTCAATAGCACACAGGTCATGGCGCCGCGATGCCGCACAAGACATCGATCGAATATTTACACGCACCAGTGCTGTATAACAGCAAGAAGCCTCCGTGCTAGAATAGTCCCTCAGCTTTCTCCAGCCGAAGACCAGAAACAGTGTTGCGAGAAAAGACGCGCCGCGAGAATGACCTCATCGTTGATGTTGTTTATCATAACGCTACCGTCGTTCCCTGTTTTCTTGTCGTTGCGGCTGTGAACCAGTGGATGATTTAAATCTGCCCGTCACAGCCGCCTCCATCCAATCAGCCCGATCTGCGACCAGAAAAATTTTGGCGCAGCGAGAGACTTGCAAGGGCGAGATTTCAGTGGGGTCGGATTCCGCACCATGGACCGCGGGGGGCCAGATTGCCCTGGGGCCAAGTTGCCCGGCAACTTTTTCACGAACGGGGGCATTAAGAAATGAAGCGTTGAGCGAAGGTCCCTCCTCGTCGGCAGCCATTTAAGATAGGATCCCGAGCCTCGGAGCCAAGCCCGATAAGACGCGCATCGCTGTGACGACAACAACGCGGGCCAGGCCGAAAACGCCGGCTCGAAATCAACTCGAGCGTCTGAGCCTTCCGACCACGAACCACCGGGCGGCCAGCACAGCCGTGCGGACCACTCCACCAACGACCAGAGAAAGGAGCGCGTTATGAAAGTCCTGATGGTTCTTACGTCTCACGACCAGCTCGGCAACACGGGTCGCAAGACCGGCTTCTGGCTGGAGGAACTCGCGGCGCCTTACTATGTCTTTAAGGATGCAGGAGCCCAGATCACCCTCTCATCGCCCAAGGGCGGTCGCCCGCCGCTCGATCCCAAGAGCAACGAGCCGAACTTCCAGACCGACATCACCCGGCGGTTCGAAAAGGACGCCGACGCCAACGCTCAGCTGGACAGGACGGCGCGCCTCGATAGCGTCAAGCACGAAGACTACGATACCGTCTTCTACCCCGGTGGCCATGGGCCGATGTGGGATCTCGCCGAAGACAAGAACTCGATCAAGCTGCTGGAATCCTTCCTGGCCGCCGGCAAGACGTTCGCGGTGGTCTGCCACTCAACCGGCGCGCTGCGCCACGTCAAGACCCCGGATGGCAAGCCGCTTGTCGAGGGCAAGGCCGTGACCGGCTTCACCAACGGCGAGGAAGACGAGGTGGGATTGACGAAGGTCGTGCCCTTCCTTGTCGAGGACGAAGTGATGAGGCTCGGCGCTACCTTTTCCAAGGTCAAGGACTGGGGCGTTCATACGGTCGCCGATGGCCAGTTGATCACCGGCCAGAATCCGGCGTCGTCCGGCCCTGCCGCCAGACTTCTGATCGATACGCTGAACAGGAAGGCGAAATAGTCCGGCCCACTGAACCCTGGAGGCGCCGATACGCGCGCCTCCCTCGTCTTCGGTTTCCGGCGGTACGAGCTGCGGAGCGGTCGTCTCGAACCAGAATTGGATATCGTCGGCGAAAAGCGGCGGTTTGGTCATTCGATCCCCCGAATCAATCCTCGCGCTGGATCAACTACTGGAATCTCCCGACGCCCCATACGCCTTCAAGAATACCTCGACCCCGGCCTTGACCGCGGCTTCGATCTCCTCGGCGCTCACACTCTCAACCACGCCGAACAGCAGGCGTTTGAAGACGTAGCTTTGGCACAAGTCGAGGAAATGCCAGGCGGCGCGCTCCGGGTCCGGAACTTTGAGCACGCCCGACTTTTCGAGCGCGACGAGTTCGTCTGCGAGTCTAGTCGCGCCATAGAGAGGGCCCGCTTCAAAGAACGCGCGGCCAACGTTGGGGAACTTTTCCGCGGCCGCGATGACGACGCGAGACAGCGCCAGCGTCCCGGGCTCACAAATACGGCCGATCAGGCGGACGCCGAAGTCGGTCAGCATTTCCCGGACGTCGCCCTCGCGCTTGAACTGGCAAAGCCGCTCGGCCGCTTGGGCCTTTTCCGCGCGTATGATCGCCGCGAACAGTTCCTCCTTTGAGGTGAAATAGGCGTAGAGCGTGCCCTTGGAGACGCCCGCCGCGCGGGCGATGTCGTTCATGCTCGCACCGTCGAAGCCGGCGCTCAAGAATACCGTGCGCGCGCCGTCCATGATCTGGCGCCGCTTGGCGCCGCCGTCATACCCGCGACCGGCTTCCTGTTCCAGAATTTCCGCGTCCATAACCCTTGAGCCCTGCCGAAATCGGCCTATCTCTGACCGAACGGTTCGGTTCGATTTTTGTTGATTTAGACCGCGCGCTGGGCTATGTCAAGAAAAATGACCGAACCGTTCGGTTCTGGGCAATTGTGCAAAGGGTAGAGTTTTATGGCCGACGAGCACGCCGCCGTTTCAGCGACAGCGACGGAATCGCGCGCGATGACCGCGCCGCCGCCAGGCTCCGGCCTGCCTGCGCACGTCGGGACGCCGGGCGTTCCGGCCGCGCATCCGGCGCACGGAGGTCCTCCCGCGGCCAAGGCCCCGGCGCCGAAGCGCTCGGGCCGCCTCCGCCGCGTCCTTGTCCCCATCCTCATCCTCGCCGCGCTCGGCTATGGCGGGAAGACGGCTTACGACTATTTTGTCGAGGGGCGGTTCCTGGTTTCGACCGACGACGCCTATGTCGGCGCCTCGACTTCGATCATCGCCGCCAAGGCGATGGGCCATCTGACCGCCGTGCCGGTGGTCGACAACCAGGTCGTCCGTCAGGGCGACCTGCTCGCCTCGATCGACGACGGCGACTATCAGAACGCCGTCGACGCCGCGAAGGCCCGCATCGCCACCCAGGATGCGACGATCGCCCGCTTCGGCCGGCAGATCGAAGCGCAGGGCGCGATCATCGCGCAGGCCGAGGCCCAGATCGAAGCCTCGCAGGCGCAGCTCAAAGGCGCCCAGGCCGACGTCGAGCGCGCCTCGCTCGAATACGACCGTTCGCTGAAACTCGCCCAGACCAATTTCGGCTCGCAGCAGCGGCTCGAGCAGGCGACCGCCGATCGCGACCGGACCGCCGCCGCCGTCTCTGGCGCCAAGGCGACCGCCGCTTCGAACGCCGCGGCGCTCGACGGCGCCAGGGCCAATCTCGACGTCCTCAAGGCGCAGCGCGACGAAGCGACCCGGCAGCGCGGCGAGCTCGACACCACGCTCGCCAAGGCGGAACGCGACCTTTCGTTCACCCGGGTGCTGGCGCCGTTCGACGGCGTCGTTGGCAACAAGGCGGCCGAGGTTGGAAACTTCGTGCAGCCTGGGACGCGCCTGATGGCTCTCGTGCCGGTCAACGCCTCTTATGTCGACGCGAATTTCAAAGAGACACAGCTCACGGACATCAAGCCCGGACAGAAGGTCGACGTCGCCATCGACGCGCTCGGCGGCAAGGTCGTCGAGGGCACAGTGTCGTCGATCGCGCCGGCCTCGGGCTCGCAGTTCTCCCTCCTGCCGCCCGACAACGCGACCGGCAATTTCACCAAGGTCGTCCAGCGCGTGCCGGTCCGCGTGATTTTTTCCGACGAGGTCTTGAGGAATACGCCGCTGCGGCCGGGACTCTCGGTGGTGGCGACCGTCCACACCCGCGATCCCGACGCGCCGAAGCCGACCCTCCTCGGGGCGCTCGGGTTTGAGGCCAAGGCCGAGAAGCCGTGAGCGACGCGCTCGCGATCCGGGCGCCCGCCGGCACGCACGCGCCGGCCGCGGGGCAGCCGGGCTATGCGGTCCCGCAATTCTCGGTCAAGCGCGTCGTTGCTTTCATGTTCATGGTGTTCGGGATGTTCATGGCCATCCTGGACATCCAAATCGTCTCGGCCTCGCTGTCGCAGATTCAGGCCGGGCTTTCCGCCTCCTCCGACGAAATCACCTGGGTCCAGACGAGCTATCTGATCGCCGAAGTGGTCATGATCCCGCTCTCCGGATTCCTCTCCCGGGTGGTGTCGACGCGCGTCATCTTCACCATCTCGGCCGGCGGCTTCACGGCGATGAGCTTCATGTGCGCTCAGGCCGGTTCGATCCAGGAGATGATCATCTGGCGCGCCCTGCAGGGCTTCATCGGCGGCGGCATGATTCCGACCGTGTTCGCCTCCGCCTACACCATCTTCCCGCGCTCGAAGCAGCCGTTCATCGCCCCGATCATCGGGCTCGTCGCGACGCTCGCCCCGACCATCGGCCCGACCGTCGGCGGCTATCTGACCGACTGGTTCTCCTGGCACTGGCTGTTCCTGGTCAACCTCGGTCCGGGAATCATCGTCACGGCGGCGGCTTGGCTCCTGATCGACTTCGACGAGCCCGACTATTCGCTCCTCACCCATTTCGACTATTTCGGCCTTCTCACGATGGCCGGTTTTCTCGGCGCGGCGGAATATGCGCTCGAGGAGGGACCGTCGAAGGACTGGTTCGAGAGCGGACCAGTGACGATCGCCATCATCGTCTCGATCGTCAGCGGCGTCCTCTTCTTCTGGCGCGCCTTTACCGCCAAGCAGCCGATCGTCGATCTCACCGCCTTTCGCGACCGCAATTTCTGGACCGGCTCGACCTTCGCTTTCGTGCTCGGCATCGGGCTCTACGGCCTCACCTACATCTATCCGGTCTATCTCGCGGTCGTGCGCGGTTATTCTTCGCTGATGATCGGCAAGACGATGTTCGTCACCGGCCTTTGCATGTTCCTGACCGCTCCGCTGGCGGGCCGGCTGATGACCCGGGTCGACCCGCGCCTGATGATCGCGACCGGCTTCGTCTTCTTTTCCATCGGCACCTATCAGGCGTCGTTCGTCACCGTCGACTGGGACTTCTGGGAACTCCTGTGGCCGCAGATCTTCCGCGGCGTCGGGCTGATGCTGTCGATGGTGCCGATCAACAATCTGGCGCTCGGCACCATGCCGCCGCACAAGATCAAGAACGCCTCGGGCCTCTTCAATCTGATGCGCAACCTCGGCGGCGCGGTCGGGCTCGCGCTGATCAACACGCTCCTCGACAAGCGCATGGACCTGCACCTCGAGCGGCTGCGCGAATCCGTCACCTGGGGACGGCAGGTCGCGGTGGACACGCTTTTCAACATGACCGAGGCGCTCGCCGCCCGCGGCTCGGACGCCGAGCTTGCCGCCACCCGGCAGCTCGCTCTCATCGTGCGCCGGCAGGCGGAGGTGATGGCGCTCGCCGACGTGTTCCTGGCGCTGACGGTGATCTTCCTCGGCTGCGTCGGTTTCGCCGCCTTCATGCGCCGCCCAGTCGCGGTCGGGGGCGGAGGCGGCCACTGAGGGCCCTCGTTTACGAATTGTTAAGGGAATAGCCCTTGCGGCGGGACGCCCTGCGGCCATATTATGGGTGACTGGCGCTGACCCGGGCGGAACCCGGTCCGGCGCCGCACCCTTATCAAGAGGTTCTCTCATGTCCGACTATGATCGCTACGCCAGCTCGCGCGTAGGCGCGGGGGTCGCACGGCCGGGCGTGGCCGTCGATCAGGGGCTGCGCGCCTATATGATCGGCGTCTACAACTACATGACACTCGGCCTCGGCGTGACCGGGCTCGTCGCCTACGGCGCGTTCCACCTCGGCACTGTCCAGACGGAGAGCGGACGTCTCGCGCTCACCGACTTCGGCCATGCGATCTACGCCTCCCCGCTCCGCTGGCTGATCGTGCTCTCGCCGCTGGCGGTGGTGTTCTACATCTCCGCCCGTATCAATTCGATGTCAGTGGCGAGCGCTCGCAACGCGTTCCTCGTCTTCGCGGCGCTGATCGGCCTCTCCATGTCGGCGCTGCTCGTGGTCTATACGGGCGCTTCGATCGGGCGCGCGTTCTTCGGCACCGCGGCGGCCTTCGCGAGCCTCAGCCTCTACGGCTACACGACCCAGCGCAGTCTCTCGGCGATGGGGTCGTTCATGATGATGGGCCTCATTGGTCTCATCATCGCGAGCCTCCTCAACATCTTCCTGCAAAGCTCCGGCCTGCAGTGGGGACTGTCGATTCTCTGCGTCGTGATCTTCGCCGGCCTGACCGCCTGGGACACCCAGTCGATCAAGGAGATGTATTACGGCGGCGACAGCTACGAGATGACGCACAAGAAGTCGATTCACGGCGCGCTCAGGCTCTATCTCGACTTCATAAATATGTTCCAGGCGATCCTGATGCTGACCGGCTCCCAACGCAACAACTGACACATCGCCGTTAACTGGACGAAGTAGAAAGCCCCGGATCGCATTGCGCGGCCCTGGGCTTTTTGTTATTGAGCCTTGCATTTTGGGGCTCTTTGGGAGGGGAACATGATCGGGCTTCGGGCCGGCGTTGCGGCGGCGTCATTCGCGTGTTTCGCCGCCGGTCACGCAGCGGAACTGAAGATCGTCGACGTCAAGGCCTACGTCTTTCTCGAACATGCGGGCAAACTGTCGGACGATCTCGTCGGCGGCGACGCGCTCGTCGATGCGCCGAGCGGCGGCGCGCCGGGCGGCGACACTGCGACGGGCCTGTTCCTCGATTTCACCTTCGAGGGCGACAAGGACGCCTCCCCCAAATACGCAACCGCAACCGTCGACCTCACCCAGACCGGCCATGGCGGCCAGCAGGTCGTCACCCACAAAGCCTTCACCCATTTCATCTTCGACGCCGACGGCCTCGAGCACAAGGCGGTCTTCCTCGAGAACGCGACCTGCGCGCCGCTCGCCATCAGCGTCCACGCGGGCAAGACGGAAAAGTCGGTGAAGCTCGATTTCTCGTGCGCCGAGGTGCACGCGTCGAACTGAGTCTCGAAACGCCGGGGCGCGCGGCGGACCTCAGCCTTTGAGACCGAGCACGTCGACCATCGAATAGAGTCCGGGCTTGCGGTTCTGAGCCCACCGCGCCGCCTTCAGCGCGCCATAGGCGAAGAGGGCGCGGTCCTCGGCATGATGCGTCAGGGCAAGCCGCTCGCCTTCGCCGGCGAAGACGACGCTGTGATCGCCGACGACCGTCCCGCCGCGCAGGGACGCGAAACCAATGTCGCCCGTGCGCCGCGCCCCGGTCAGCCCGTCGCGCCCCCGCGCCGCGTGGTTCTTGAGCGAAACGCCGCGCCCGGCGGCGGCGGCTTCGCCGAGCATGAGGGCCGTGCCCGATGGGGCGTCGACCTTCATGCGGTGATGCATCTCGACGATTTCGATGTCGAACTCGTCGCCGAGCGCGGCTGCGGCGCGCCGCGTCAGGGCAGCGAGCAGGTTGACGCCGAGGCTCATGTTGCCCGAGCGCACGATCGGCGCATGACGGGCGGCCGCGTCGATCTTGTCGAGATCGTCGTCGGCGAGCCCGGTCGTTCCGATCACGTCGGCGATGCGCGCCTGCGCCGCGAGCGTCGCGAGCTCGATGGTGGCGGCGGGAGAGGAGAAGTCGACGATCGCGTCGGCGTTGAGCATGAGGGGGAGCGGATCGGCGACGATGGCGAGGCCGGTCGCCGGGCAGCCGGCGAGCGGACCCGGATCATGGCCGATCCAGGGCGAATCCTCGCGCTCGAGCGCGCCGGCGAGCGCAAGCTCGGACGTTTCGTGGATCGCCCGGACGACCATGCGGCCCATTCGCCCCGCCGCGCCGGCCACGATGATGCGCAGTTCCGCCATGGCTCGGCTCCTTGCGGCTTTAGACGCCTTCGACCAGCACCATTTCGATCTCGGCCGCGCCCTGGCGCAGCGCGCGCGCCGCCTGATACTCGGTGGAGTCAAAATAGGCCCGCGCCGCCTCATAGCTTTCGAACTCGAGCACGACGTTTCGGGCACGCGCGTTTCCCTCCAGGGCCTCATGGCGTCCGCCGCGCGCGAGCGCGCGGCCTCCATGCGCGGCGATCGCTTTTGTCGACGCCGCCGCATAGCGGGCATAGGCGTCCGGATCGGTGACGTCGACGCGCGACACGACATAGCCTTTGGGCATTGAGCGTTTCCCCGGATCTGAAGCAAAACGAAAATAGCGCCGTTCGGCGTCCGATCAAGCCGTGGCCGAGGCGATCTCGGCGACAATCGCCGCAGCGGCCTGCTGCGGATCGGCTGCGGCGGTGACCGGGCGCCCGACCACGAGATAGTCCGCGCCGGCGCGGATTGCGCTCGCGGGCGTCGCGACGCGCTTCTGGTCGCCGGCTTGCGCGCCGGCCGGGCGGATCCCGGGCGTGACCAGAATCATGGCCTTGCCGATGGCCGCGCGTATGTCCGGCGCCTCCTCCGCGCTCGCCACCAGGCCGTCGACGCCGAGCGCCTGAGCCTGTTCGGCGCGCCTGCGCACCATCTCGACGACGCCGAAACGGTACCCCGCCTCGATGAGGTCCGCATCGTCGCAGGACGTCAGAACGGTGACCCCGAGCAGGCGGAGCCTTGTTCCCTTCGCGCCTGCTGCCGCGGCGCGCATCGTCTGCGGGTAGGCGTGAATGGAGAGGAACGTCGCGCCGAGTCCGGCCGCCTGCGCGGTTGCGCGTTCGACGGTGTTGGGAATGTCGTGCAGCTTGAGATCGAGAAAGACCCGCTTGCCAGCCGCAGCGAGCCGGCTGGCGAAGGCGAGGCCTTCGCCGCCATAGGCGAGCTCCATGCCGACCTTATAGAAGGTCGCGGCGTCGCCGAGGCGCTCGACGAGGCGCTCGGCCTCGCCGACGTCGGGCAGGTCGAGAGCGACGATCAGCCGGTCACGCGGCGCCCGTGCGTTCATCGGCCGGTCCTCGCCGGGGCATAACCGTCGAGCCGATAGGTCCAGACGCGGGCGGGGGGCAGATTGCGCCAGATCGCCGGACCGCGATGCGCCGAATAGCGGCCGGCGCAGACCTCGCGCGGGATCGGCGAGAGGGGGCCGTAGGTGAACTGGACGAAAACGCCGTCCGGCGGCATCAGCGCGAAGGCGTCGGCGATCAGCTTTTCGCGCCGATGCGGCGGCTGGTTGAGGAGCGGGAGGCTGGAGACCACGGCCGCGATCGACGCGTCCCCAAGTTCGGCGAGCGTATGCGGCAGATCATAGGCGTCGCCCTGAATGATCCGGACGCCCTCGAAGCGGCTTTCCAGGACCCGGCAGAAGCGCAGGTCGTATTCGACAAGCACAAGGCGTCGGCGGTCAAGGCCGCGCTCGATCAAGGCTCGCGTGACCGGCCCGGTGCCGGGCCCGAGTTCGACGACGAGGCCCGCGCTCGTTGGGTCGACAGCCGCCGCCATGGCGCGCGCAAGCGCGCGCCCGGAGGGGGCCACGGCCCCCGTGAGGCGTGGCGTGGCCACGAGCGATCTGAGAAAATGCGCGCCGTCGCCGAGCTTCGGCCGCCGTTTGGCGGTTTGCGTTGGACCCTGCATTCCCGCTCCGCGGCGATGTGGGCGCCGTCAGCCAAGGCCCTCGAAGAACTCCTTCATCTTCGAAAAGAAGCCGGCGCTTTCAGGGTGGGTCTTATGCGACGATTCGGAGGCGAACTCCATCAGGAGCTCGCGCTGGCGGCGCGTCAGGCTCTGCGGGGTCTCGACATTGAGCTGCACGAAGAGATCGCCCGAATCGCGCGACCGGAGGATCGGCATCCCCTTGCCGCGCAGCCTGAGCTGTCGGCCCGACTGGGCCCCTTCGGGAATGCTGACTTTCGATTCTGCGCCGTCGAGGGTCCTGACTGTGAATTCTCCGCCGAGCGCGGCCTGGACCATCGAGATCGGCACGCGGCAATAGAGATCGGCCCCATCGCGCTGGAAGACCGGGTGCGGCTTGAGCGACAGGAAGATATAGAGATCGCCCGCCGGCCCGCCGCGCATGCCGGCCTCGCCCTCGCCGCTGAGGCGGATGCGCGTGCCATCCTCGACGCCGGCCGGAACGTTGACCGACAGCGTGCGTTCGCGCGTCACCCGGCCCGCGCCGCCGCATTTGTCGCAAGGGTTGTCAATCGTCTGACCCCGTCCGTGACAGGTCGGGCAGGTGCGCTCGATGGCGAAGAAGCCCTGCTGCTGGCGAACACGCCCGTGGCCGGAGCAGGTCTTGCAGGTCGTCGGCTTCGAGCCGGGGCGCGCGCCCGATCCAGAGCAGGCTTCGCACGCGACCGAGGTCGGCAGTTTGATTGCCGCCGTCTTGCCGCGGTACGCGTCTTCGAGGGTGATTTCCAGATTGTACCGCAGGTCGGCGCCGCGCTCGCGCCCCGACGGCTGGCGGCCGCGCCGGCCGCCCATCATGTCCCCGAACAGGTCATCGAAGATGTCGGACATTGAAGCCGCGAAGCCGTCGTTCATGCCGCCCTGCTCGAACGCGGCATGGCCGTAGCGATCGTAAGCCGCGCGCTTCTGCGCGTCCGACAGATGCTGGTAGGCCTCGTTTAGTTCCTTGAAGCGGGCCTCGGCGTGCTTGTCGCCGGGATGCCGGTCGGGATGGCATTGCATCGCCGCTTTGCGGAAGGCTGACTTCAACTCGGCGTCAGACGCCGTCTTCGAAACGCCCAGAGTCTCGTAAAAATCGCGCCTGGCCATTGTCACCGCGCCCACCGGCCAACGTTCATGTCTTCTACCCGCATCGTCCGCACCGCGCCTCAGCCCGAGGCTGGCCGTCGCTCCCTTTGGACCGGAACCTCGTTTCCGTGCGAAAGCCGGCGTGATCAGCGCCGGCTCGCCATCGAACCCGTCCTCCCGCCATCGCGGCTCCCGTCAGTCACCGCCAGCCACTCGATCCCTGCGGCCGGCCCGCGCTCCCCGAGTTCTTGCCCTCAGGGCTTCTTCTTGTCGTCGTCGACTTCGCGGAATTCTGCGTCGATGACGTCGTCTTTGGCCTGCGCGCCGCCGGCGCCCGCATCGCCTCCCGAGCCGGCCGCCTGCTGCGCCTTGTACATGGCCTCGCCAAGTTTCATCTGCGCCTGCATGAGGTCGTTGCTGCGGGCCTTGATCGCCTCGACGTCCTCGCCCTGGAGTGCGGTCCTGAGCGAAGCGATCGCCGCCTCGATCGCGCTCTTGTCGGACTGGGCGACCTTGTCGCCGTATTCCTTCAGCGCCTTCTCCGCGTCGTGAACCAGCGACTCGCCATGGTTCTTCGCGTCCACCGTTTCGCGACGCTTCTTGTCCTCGGCGGCGTGGGCCTCCGCGTCCTTCACCATCTTGTTGATGTCGGCTTCGCTCAATCCGCCCGACGCCTGGATTCGGATCTGCTGCTCCTTGTTCGTCGCCTTGTCCTTCGCGGTGACGTTGACGATGCCGTTGGCGTCGATGTCGAAGGTCACCTCGATCTGCGGCACGCCGCGCGGCGCCGGCGGGATGCCGACGAGATCGAACTGGCCGAGCGCCTTATTGTCGGCCGCCATCTCGCGCTCGCCCTGGAACACCCGGATCGTGACCGCTGTCTGATTGTCCTCGGCCGTGGAGAACACCTGGCTCTTCTTGGTCGGGATCGTGGTGTTGCGTTCGATGAGGCGCGTGAATACGCCGCCCAGCGTCTCGATGCCGAGCGAGAGCGGGGTTACGTCGAGCAGCAGCACGTCCTTGACGTCGCCCTGCAGCACGCCGGCCTGGATCGCGGCGCCGATGGCGACCACCTCGTCCGGGTTGACGCCCTTATGGGGCTCCTTGCCGAAGAACTGTTTGACGACTTCCTGCACTTTCGGCATGCGCGTCATGCCGCCGACGAGGACCACCTCGTCGATCTGGCCGGCCGACAGCCCGGCGTCCTTCAACGCCTTGCGGCACGGCTCGACGGTGCGCTGGATCAGGTCGTCGACCAGCGCCTCGTATTTGGCGCGCGTCAGCTTCAGCGCCAGATGCTTGGGTCCGGTCGCGTCGGCGGTGATATAGGGCAGGTTGATGTCGGTCTGCGTCGCCGAGGAGAGCTCGATCTTCGCCTTTTCGGCGGCCTCCTTCAGGCGCTGCAGGGCGAGCTTGTCCTTCGTCAGGTCGATCCCCTGCTCCTTCTTGAACTCGGCCGACAGATATTCGACGAGCCGCATGTCGAAGTCCTCGCCGCCGAGGAACGTGTCGCCGTTGGTCGACTTCACTTCGAAAACGCCGTCGCCAATTTCGAGGATCGAGATGTCGAAGGTGCCGCCGCCGAGGTCGTAGACCGCGATCGTGCCGGACTTCTTCTTGTCGAGGCCGTAAGCGAGCGCCGCCGCGGTCGGCTCGTTGATGATGCGCAGCACCTCGAGGCCCGCGATTCTGCCGGCGTCCTTGGTCGCCTGGCGCTGGGCGTCGTTGAAATAGGCGGGGACCGTGATGACGGCCTGCGTGACGGGGCCGCCGAGATAGGCCTCGGCCGTCTCCTTCATCTTCTGAAGAACGAAGGCGGAGATCTGGGAGGGGGAGTACTGCTTGCCGTCGGCGGTGACCCAGGCGTCGCCGTTGGGCCCGCGAATGATCTTGTAGGGAACGAGGCCCATGTCTTTCTTGGTCATGGGGTCTTCGAAGGAACGGCCAATGAGGCGCTTGATCGCGAAGAAGGTCCGTTCCGGATTGGTCACCGCCTGGCGCTTGGCCGGCTGGCCGACCAGCCGCTCGCCGTCATCGGTGAAGGCGACGATCGAGGGCGTGGTGCGGGAGCCCTCCGAATTCTCGATGACCTTGGGGGTCGAGCCCTCCATGACAGCGACGCACGAATTGGTCGTGCCGAGGTCGATGCCTATAACTTTCGCCATTGTTTACCCCTAGCTCCTCTGCGAGATCGCCCGGCCCCGGAGCGGCCAGACCACGAGAATGACTTCCATCGGCCACCCCGGCCTCAGGTTCTCTTCTGATCCCCTCTGTTCAACGTCGATTGCGGACGATTCGGTGCATTTTCGGCGCCGAAGCCCGCCGGTCCGGGCGTATATAGGTTCAGGCCTTTCGGCGCGCAAGGCGCGGAAACCGCGGATTTTTCGGCCGGGGACGAGAGGCCGCGACCGCAACAAACGCCTTTTCCTTTGTGGTCCGGGCTTCTACACTCCCGCGATGAATTGGCGCGTTTTGATTCTCGTTTGCTGCTTCGGTCTTGGCGCAAGCGCCGGGCGCGCTCAGTTGGCTCTGCCCGGAGCCGCCCCAGAGGCGCCCGGCGGCGCGCCGGCGAAGCCTATGAGGCCGAAGAAGACCGGCGTGGCCCCGAAATCCGGGGCGGCGGGCAAGGCGGCCAAAATCTCCGCGCCCGACCCCGCAAACCTCGAGGGACGTCCGCTGCTCCTCAACGGCCAGGACGGCCTGTTGCAGGTTTCCGGCAGCGGCAAGACCCTTCAGATCGACAAGCTGCGCCTTGCCGGCGAAGGCGTCTCCGATCCCTCGCAACGTTGCATCGTCGATATCGTCGGCGAGAAGCCGATCATGGCGACAAGCGTCGGCCGCCCGGACGGACTTGAGCGATTCGAGGCCGACGTTCCGGCCTGCCCCTTCACGTTCGACGTACTCGACGGGGCGGCGCTCGTTCCGGCGCAAATCACCGCGTGCGTCTTCAAGGCCGCCGATTGCCAGACCAGTCCCGGCGGCCTTTGGGGCCCTGACGCGACCGAACTGGAAAAGGACCCGGCGGCGATTGAAAAGCGCCGTTCGGACGCGGAAAAGGCAATGGGCAAGGCGGTGCATGCGATCGAGGAGCGCACCAAGGACAATCGGGACGCAGCGAATCTTCTTGCGGATCAGAACGGCTTTGCCGGCGAGCGGGACGACGCCTGCCGGAGCTACGTCAAGGAGAGCGCGCTCGGCTATTGCGCCGCGAGCCTCACCGAGGCGCGGGCGGCGCTGCTTCAGGCCCGGCTCGCGGCGCTTCAGCCTGAGGCGGCCTCAAAGCCGGGCAAGAGCGCCGCGGAGACCAAGAAGAAAAAGAAGCCGATCACCGACACGGATTGATCAAGCGAGCGAGGCGCCCTGAATGCGGGGCCGGCGCGGGTCTGCCGCTCCGACGGGGCGCGGGGCTCCTTTATTTCGCGTGCGCGCTCGGCTAGCCTTCCCGCGCGCAAAACGCCCGAACTCGGGCCGGAAACGGCGACAAAGCGGCATCCAAACGACGGGAAGAAAAGCATGTGGCAGGAATTCAAAGAATTCGCGATGAAGGGCAACGCCCTCGATCTCGCGGTCGGCGTGATCATCGGCGCGGCGTTCGGCAAGATCATCAGCGGGCTGGTAGACGACATCATCATGCCGATCCTCGGCATCGCGGGCAAAGCGGACTTCTCCAACTACTTCATTCCTCTCTCTAGCGCGGTGACAGCGACCAATCTGGAGGACGCGAAGAAGCAGGGCGGCGTCTTCGCCTATGGCGATTTCATCACCATCCTGATCAATTTCCTCATCGTCGCGGTCGCGCTCTTCGCCGCGATCAAGGGGATCAACATGTTGAACCGGAAGCCGAAAGCTGCCGCCCCGGCCGAGCCTCCGCCGCTAGCCCCCGAGGTCGTCCTGCTCACGCAGATCCGCGACGAACTGGCCGCCCGGCGTTGAACCTACAATTCGAGCCGCCGGAGCCGCAGCGCGTTGGCGATGACGCTGACCGAGGACAATGACATCGCCGCTGCGGCGACGATCGGCGAGAGCAGGATCCCGAACGCCGGATAGAGGACGCCGGCGGCGATCGGCACGCCGGCGGCGTTATAGACAAAAGCAAAAAAGAGATTCTGCCGGATGTTGCTCATGGTTGCATGCGACAGACGGCGCGCCGTCACGATCCCCTGAAGATCGCCCTTCAAGAGCGTGACGCCGGCGCTCTGAATCGCGACATCGGTTCCAGTTCCCATCGCGATCCCGACATCGGCGGCGGCAAGGGCCGGCGCGTCATTCACGCCGTCGCCCGCCATGGCGACGATCCGTCCCTGTGTGCGCAGCCGCGCGACGATCTTGCCTTTGTCCTCAGGGAGGACTTCCGCCTCGACGTCCGCGATGCCGAGCTTGCGCGCGACCGCTTCGGCGGTTGTCCGGTTGTCGCCGGTCAGCATGACGACCCGGATTCCGGCATCGCGCAGAGCCCGGATAGCCTCTGCAGTCGTCGCCTTGAGCGGATCGGCGATCGCCAGCACGCCTGACGGCTTCCCGTCGATCGCAACGAAAATCGCGGTCGCGCCCTCGCCGCGCAAATCCTCCGCCGTCTTTTCAAGCGCCGCGACATCGATCGCGCGAGCCTGCATCATCAGCAGGTTGCCGATGTCGATCCGCCGCCCCTCGATGACCCCGGTTACGCCTTTGCCGGACGGAGAATCGAAGTCCTGAACCGGCGCGAGCGTGAGCTTGCGTTCGGTCGCGGCCTCGACAATCGCGGCGGCGAGCGCGTGTTCGCTGCCATGTTCGAGGGTTGCGGCAAGCCGCAACAGATTGTCCTCGGCGACGCCGCCGAAGGCCCGAACCGCCACGACTTTGGGCTTGCCTTCCGTGAGCGTCCCCGTCTTGTCGATCACCAGCGTGTCGACCTTTTCGAACCGCTCCAATGCGCCGGCGTTCTTGATCAAAACGCCGGACTGAGCGCCGCGACCGACGCCCACCATGATTGACATCGGGGTCGCTAGTCCGAGCGCGCAGGGACAGGCGATAATCAACACCGACACGGCCGCCACAAGGCCGTAAGTGAAGCGTGGCTCCGGCCCCCAGATGGCCCACGCCGCGAAAGCCAGGAGCGCAATCGCGATGACGAGAGGCACGAACCAGCCGGACACCTGATCGGCCAGACGCTGGATCGGCGCGCGGCTCCTTTGCGCCTCGGCGACCATTCGCACGATTTGCGCCAGCATCGTGTCGCGGCCAACCTTCTCGGCGCGCATGACGAAGCTTCCGGTTCCGTTCATCGTGCCGCCGATGACTTTCGCGCCGGCGGCTTTCAGGATTGGCATCGACTCGCCGGTGACCATGGACTCGTCAACCGAACTGCGGCCTTCGATCACCTCGCCGTCGACCGGGACCTTCTCGCCGGGACGGACACGCAGCCGATCGCCGACCGTGACCGCCTCAAGGCCAATGTCCTCATCCGTGTTATCGGCGCGGACGCGGCGGGCGGTTTTCGGCGCGAGATCGAGCAGAGCCCGGATCGCGCCGCCGGTTTGTTCCCGCGCGCGAAGTTCGAGGACCTGGCCGAGGAGCACGAGGACGGTAATCGCTGTCGCCGCCTCGAAGTAGATCGCGACCGCGCCGTCGATGCCGCGGAACGCAGCCGGGAAGAGGTCCGGCGCGACGGTCGCGATCGCGCTGTAAGACCAGGCGACGCCCGTGCCCATGGCGATCAGCGTAAACATATTGAGACTGCGGTTGACGAGGGAGGCCCATGCCCGCTCGAAAAACGGCCAGCCGGCCCACAGCACGACCGGCGTCGCGAGCACGAGCTGAATCCAGTTCGAGATTTCGGCCGGAAGCCACAGATGCAAGTTCGTGAGATGGCCGCCCATTTCGAGCGCGATCACCGGGACCGCGAGAACCAACCCGATCCAGAAGCGCCATGTCATGTCGGTCAGTTCGGCGCTGGGGTGTTCGTCCGCCGTCGCGGTTACCGGTTCCAGGGTCATGCCGCAGATCGGGCAGGCGCCCGGCCCTAGCTGGCGGATTTCAGGATGCATCGGGCAGGTGTAGATCGTCCCCGCCGGCGCAGGCTTCGGTGGCGGCGCGCTCGCCTCCGGCTTGAGATAGCGCGCCGGATCGGCGACGAATTTCTCGCGGCACGTCGAGGAGCAGAAGACATACGTCGCGCCTCCCGCTTTGGCGCGGTGCTTGGCTGTTTGAGCATCGACCGACATCCCGCAGACCGGGTCCTTGACCTGCGTCTTTTTGGCTTCGATCAGGCTCATCGCCAACGTTCCTTGCATTTGACGGGCGGGAGGCTTAAACCTTCCCATCATGGTAAGGTCAAGCGGGATCCGGCGATGAACATCGGCGCGGCCGCGGCAGCGAGCGGGGTCGCCGCCAAAATGATCCGACATTACGAGGCGATCGGGCTCTTGCGGCCGGCCCCGCGGCGGCCGAACGATTATCGCGATTACGGCGAGCGGGACATTCACGAATTGAGGTTCATCAAGCGGGCGCGCCGGCTCGGCTTCTCCATGGACGAGATCGGCGCGCTGCTCATGCTCTGGCGCGATCGGGCGCGCCCGAGCCGCGAGGTGCGGCGGATCGCCGAGGCGCATGTGGGCGACCTCGAAGCGCGCATCGCCGAGATGCAGGCGATGGCGAAGACGCTGCGCGAACTCGTGCATAGGTGCCACGGCGACGAGAGGCCGGATTGCCCGATCCTCGACGACCTGGCGCTGGGCGAGGACCGCGTCCCTCGGGCCGAAGCGCCGCTCGAAGTGGCGGGCCGACGCTGACAGAGTCCGCAACGAGTGTTACGCGGCTGTCGATTTAAGCTGACGGGCAAGCTCTGCGAGCGATTGGCGAATCGCTCCGGAATGGGCTCGGAAGTCCTTTTCCGGATCGACGGCGCCGCCCACGATCATCGCGCGGCTGAGCGTGATGCCCGGCATCGTCGCCACGGGATGCATGTCCAGTCCTTCAGCCACCTGCCTGAGCTGAGCGGCGCATTTGCTGCCGCCGTGGCCCCCGTAGGTGACGATCACGACGGGCTTTCCGCCCCATTCCTTGTAGAGATGATCGAGCGCGTTCTTGAGCGGCGCGGGATAGCCCCAGTTGTACTGCGGCGTAACGAGCACGAAGGCGTCTGCGCTGTCGACCTTGCGGCTCCAGGCGCGCGTATGCTCCTGAACGTAGACGCCGCCCTCCGGGACGCCGGGTTCGTCGGTCATCGGCAGCGGCCAGTCAGCCAGGTCCACGAGCTCATAGTTCAGACTGGTCGAGGCCTGAGCGATAGCGACCACCCACGACGCTATTTTCGGGCAGAGCCGATTGGCCCGGACGCTGCCCATGATCACGAGGACGGTCGGTTGGGCGTTTGAATTTGAGGCAGAAGCGTGTATCATGCACGCATATGTAAAGAGCCTGCGAGGCTTTGTAAAGCATGCATAATACACATAATTTCGATGCGCTGGCTGGCGCGCTGCTCGATCTGGTTGGCCTTCTGAACAGTCCGCGACAGGACGACATTCTGTTGCGGGAAGCCGGTATATCGATGGACCGCGCCCTCTTTCCGCTGTTGGTGCGGATCGGCGCGGCGGGTTCGCTCGGCGTCGTCGAACTCGCCGAACAGGTGGGGCGCGACCATTCAACGATCAGTCGGCAGACGACCAAGCTGGAGAGCCTTGGATTGATCGCTCGCCAGCATGGCGAGGATGATCAGCGTATGCGCAGGGCGATCCTCACGGCCGAAGGACGGCGCGTTGTCAGGGCGATCACGGCGGCGCGTCGGCGACTGTTTGGGAAGCTTCTCGCCGATTGGAGCCCTGAAGATCGTCAAGCGCTCGCGCGTCTCAATCGCAAACTGGCCGACGCCATGAGGCAAGCGCGGTTTGCCTGAGACCAAGGTTCCCTCGGCGCGACGTCGTTCCGATTCGCCCCTCATGCCCCTTGCCTGTGGCGGCGCGCTGCTTCATGACGCGGGCTCATGAACGTCGCCTCGCCCCCCGAACCCAACTGGACCGACGAGATCCAACCCGCTATCCGCGACGCGGCGACGAGCGGCATTGTCGAAGCGTTCAACTATGGCCGCGGGCGGCAGGGGCTGATCCCCCTCTGGGTCGGCGAAGGCGACTTGCCGACTCCCGCCTTCATCAGCGAAGCCGCCAAGGCCTCGCTCGACCGCGGCGAGACCTTCTACACCGCGCAGCGCGGCATTCCGGACCTGCGCGAGGCGATCGCGGCCTATATGAGCCGCGTCTACGGCGACGCGCCCGGGGGCGGCGCGTTCTCGCCCGAAAGCTTCTTCGTCACCATCGGGGGCATGCATGCGATCGAGATCGCGACGAGGCTCATCGCTGGTCCCGGCGACGAGGCGCTGATCCCCTCGCCCGCCTGGCCGAATTTCGTCGGTGCGCTGGAGACTGCGGGCGCGCGGCCGGTTCCGGTGCCGCTCGACCGGACCGGACGCTGGAGCCTCGATCCGGAAAAACTGGCCGCGGCGGTCACGCCGGCGACGCGGGCGATTTTCTTCAATTCCCCCGCCAATCCGACCGGGTTCATCGCAACCCGTGAGGAAATCTCGGCCACTCTCGAGCTCGCGCGGCGGAATAGCCTCTGGATCATCGCCGACGAGATCTACGGGCGCATTACCTACGACGGGACTCGCGCGCCCTCGTTCCACGACGTGATGGCGCGCAACGACAGGATCATGTTCGTCCAGACGCTGTCGAAGAACTGGGCGATGACCGGCTTTCGCGTCGGCTGGCTCGAGGCGCCGCCGGCGCTGGGGCCCGCGATCGAGAACCTGGTGCAGTTCACCACTTCGGGCGTGCCGGTGTTCACCCAGCGCGCGGCGATCGCGGCGCTGACCGACGGCGAAGCGTTTCTCAAGAGCCAGATCGAGCGCTGCCGCCGCTCGCGCGATATTCTGTGCGAGGGGCTCGCGGCCACGGGGCGCGTACGTTTCTTCGAGCCTGAGGCGGCGTTCTATCTCTTCTGCGCCGTCGACGGCTTCGACGATTCGCGCGCGCTGGCGTTCCGCATCGTCGACGAAGCCGGCGTCGGCGCCGCGCCCGGCGCCGCGTTCGGCCCGGGCGGCGAAGGACACTTACGCCTCTGCTTCGCCCGCGATCCGGTTGAGATCGCCGAGGCGACGCGGCGCATGGCGCGCTGGCTGAAGGCGTGACGGCATTTCCCGGCGCGCAAGCCCTTTCCTTGCTCCGCCTTCTTCTCTCTCAGGCCGCCGTGCTCGCAATCGCTTTCGCCGGCGGATGGGCCGCCGCGGCGAGCGGCGCGCCGGCCGGCTGGATGTCGGGCGCGATGATCGCCGTCACCGCCGTCGCGGCGACGGGCCTGGCGAAGCCGTTCGTCGCCCGGTTGCGCGATTTCGTCATTGTGCTCGCGGGCGTCTCGATGGGCTCGGGCGCGAGCCCGCACGCCCTGAGCGCGCTCACGCATTATCCAATCTCGCTCGCCATGATGACGCTTGCCCTCGCCGCGATGACCGGAAGCTCCTACGCGGTTCTCGTCCGCAGCCCCGGCTTCTCGCGCCAGACGGCGCTGTTCGCCGCGATCCCGGGAGCGCTCTCCTATGTCTTCGTCGCCGCGCAGGGGACGGGCGCCGACATGCCGCGGGTCGCGGTTGCGCAGGTCTTCCGCATCTTCGTCCTGATGGCGATCGTGCCGCTTATGGCCGGGCGATTGAGCCCGGCCGCCCCGTTCATCGTCCCGCACGACCCGGCGCTGATGACGCTCGCGCTCGTCGCCGTTTCGTTCGCCGTGGCATATGGATTAACCCGGTTCAAGCTCAACGGCGCGCTGCTCTATGCGGCGATCGGCGTCTCGGTTCTGGCCCATGGGTCTGGACTAGCGCCCGGGCGGCCGGAGCCCGCGGTCCAGATCGCGGCCCAGGCGCTGGTCGGCGCCTGGGTCGGCACGCGCTTCATCGGCTTCGACTGGCATCTGCTGCGCAGGCTCATCCTCGCCGCCTCGGGCGCCTTCGCCGCCTCGCTCGTCTCGGCGGTCGCATTCGCCGCGGCGACGGCGGCGCTCGTCAAGATTTCGTTCGTCCAGGCGCTCGTCGCCTTCGCGCCAGGCGGCCTCGAGGCGATGACAATGATGGCCTTCGCCCTCGGGCTCGATCCTCTCTTTGTCGGCGCCCATCACCTGGCGCGGTTTTTCCTCATTAGTCTGACGCTGCCTTTGCTGGCGAAGGCGGCAGTCGGCAGTCCGCAGCCGGCAGTCGAACACGACGCGAGCGACAGGCTCTCTGAGACTTTGTAAATTGAGGCAGCAATAAACGACTGTCGACCTTTCCCCTTCTCCCTAAGTTCAATATTGCAGTGCGGGACGGCCTCTGGCGCCGCAGCGAACTAGCCTTTAAATGGTCACCCAGTGGTCAGGAGACCGTCATGCTTGCTCGTCCGCGCCGCAGCGTCCTCTATATGCCCGGCTCCAACGCCAAGGCTTTGGCCAAGGCGGCGACGCTGCCCGCCGACGCGCTGATCCTCGATCTCGAAGATTCGGTCTCGCCCGACGCCAAGGAGATCGCGCGCGCGCAGGTCGTGGAGGCCGTCAAGGGCGATTTCGGCGGGAAGGAAGTCGTCATCAGGGTCAATGGGCCCCATACCCCATGGGGCACGGACGACCTCATCGCCGCCGCCGCGGCCGGCGCTGACGCCATTCTCCTGCCCAAGGTCGATGGACCTGGCGCGATCATGCTGGCCGCAAGAGTGATGCGCGAGAACGGCGCGCCGGACGGGACCCGCATCTGGGCGATGATGGAGACGCCGAATGCAATCCTCAACGCGGGCCAGATCGCCGCCGTCTCCGCCGACCCGGCTTCGCGCCTCGCGGTGCTCGTCATGGGCCTCAACGACCTCGCCAAGGAGACCCGCGCGAAGCTCACGCCCGGCCGGCCGACGATGCTCGCCTGGCTCTCGAACTGCGTCGTCGCCGCCCGCGCTCATGGCATCGACATCCTCGACGGCGTCTACAACGACATCCAAGATCTCGACGGCTTCCGCGCCGAGTGCCAGCAGGGCCGCGAGATGGGGCTCGACGGCAAGACCCTCATCCATCCGGGCCAGATCGACATCTGCAACGAGGCCTACGCGCCCTCCGCCGCCGAGGTCGACGGCGCCCGGGCGATCATCGACGCCTTTGCACTGCCGGAAAACGCCGGCAAGGGCGTCATCCAGCTCAACGGCAAGATGGTCGAGCTCCTGCACGCCGACATGGCGCGCCGCACCCTCGCCATCGCCGAGGGGATCGAGGCGCTAAGCCGGGTCGCCGCGTAAGGCAATCCGCTCCAGGTCAACGGGCCCGGAGCGCCGCGCCCCCTCCACCGCGCTTCGCGCGGTCCCCCTCCCCCGCCGCGCGGGGGAGGATAGGCCGCGGCGCCTTTCCTCCCTCACGAAGTGGGGGAGGGGGACCACGCGCAGCGTGGTGGTGGGGGCATCGCCGCATAAGGCGCCTCGACGACGCCCCGGCCGCGACGCTATGCAATCTGTAGCACGGGCCAAACGGAGCCTCTTGATGAGCATGGACCATCATTCCCTCTTCCAGCTCGGACCGGACGCCACGCCTTATCGCAAGCTGACGAGCGAGGGCGTGCGGGTCGAAAAAGCGCTCGGGCGGGAGATGCTCGTCGTCGACCCGGACGCGCTCGCGCTCATCGCCGAAGAGGCGATGGTCGACATCAATCATTTGCTGCGTCCCGGCCATCTCGCGCAGCTCGCCAAAATCCTCGACGACCCGGAGGCTACGCCCAACGACAAGTTCGTCGCCTACGACCTCTTGAAGAACGCCAACATCGCGGCCGGCGGCGTCCTGCCGATGTGTCAGGACACCGGCACCGCCATCGTCGTCGCCAAAAAGGGCCGGCGGGTGTGGACGGACGGCGCCGACGAAGAGGCGATCGAAAGAGGCATCCACGAGGCCTACCGGAAGAAGAACCTGCGCTATAGCCAGGTCGCGCCGCTCTCCACGTTTGACGAGACCAACACCGGCGACAACCTTCCGGCCCAGATCGACATCGCCGCCGAAGGCGAGGACGCTTACAAGTTCCTGTTCATCGCCAAGGGCGGCGGCTCGGCCAACAAGACCTTCCTCTATCAGGCGACCCCGTCCATCCTCACCCATGAGCGGATGATCGCTTTCCTGAAGGAAAAGATCCTGACCCTCGGCACCGCGGCGTGCCCGCCCTATCATCTCGCTATCGTCATCGGCGGCTTGAGCGCGGAACTGAACCTGAAGACGGTCAAGCTCGCCTCGGCCCGCTATCTCGACCAGCTGCCGACGAGCGGCTCAACGTATGGCCGCGCGTTCCGCGATCACGAGCTCGAAGCTGAGATCCATAAATTGACCCAACAGCTCGGGGTCGGCGCGCAGTTCGGCGGCAAATATTTCTGCCACGACGTGAGGGTGATCCGCCTGCCGCGGCACGGCGCCTCGCTGCCGATCGGGCTCGGCGTCTCCTGTTCGGCCGACCGCCAGGCCTTGGGCAAGATCACCCGCGACGGCGTGTTCCTCGAGGAGCTGGAGCATGATCCGGCGCGCTTCCTGCCGGTGGTCGACGAGGCCGCGCTCGGGGGGCCGGTCAAAATCGACCTCAACCGGCCGATGAGGGAGATCCTGGCTGAACTGACCAAGCATCCGATCCGCACGCGGCTCGCGCTGAGCGGGCCGATGATCGTCGCCCGCGACGCGGCTCATGCCAAGATCCGCGAGCGGCTCGACCGAGGCGAGGCGATGCCGCAATACCTGCGCGACCATCCGGTCTACTACGCCGGGCCCGCCAAGACGCCGGCCGGCATGCCGTCGGGCTCCTTCGGCCCGACGACGGCAGGTCGGATGGATTCCTACGTCGACCAGTTCCAGGCCGCGGGCGGCTCGATGGTGATGCTCGCTAAAGGCAACCGCTCGGCGGAAGTGCGGAAAGCCTGCGCCAGGCATGGCGGCTTCTATCTCGGCTCGATCGGCGGCCCCGCCGCGCGCCTCGCGCAGGACTGCATCAAAAAGGTCGAGGTGCACGAATATCCCGAGCTCGGCATGGAGGCCGTGTGGCGGATCGAGGTCGATAATTTTCCGGCGTTCATTGTCGTCGACGACAAGGGCAACGATTTTTTCAAGGAGCTGAACCTGGGGTGAGGGGAACCATCTGGAGCTTGTGGGATGAACATGAAAAAGTCGGGCGCGAGCCAAGGCCAGTCGGCATCGGAGCTCATCTCGAAAAAAATCGCCGAACTCGGGGACTGGCGCGGGGAGACCCTCATGAGAATGCGCAAGCTCATCTGGGAAGCAGACCCCAACATCGTCGAGGAGTGGAAGTGGATGGGCACTCCTGTTTGGTCGCACGAAGGCATCATCTGCACCGGCGAATCCTATAAGAATGTCGTGAAGCTGACCTTCGCCAAGGGCGCGTCTCTGAGGGATCCGGCCCGGCTCTTCAACGCGAAGTCTCGACGGAAACGCACGCCGCGCGATCGATATCCGCGAAGGAGAGGACGTTGACGAGTCCGCCTTGAAGGCACTCGTACGCCAGGCGGTCGCCCTCAACAGTTCCGGCAAGTCGAAACCTTCGAAGAAAGCGAAGGCCTGAGGGATTCCGCCCCTGATCAGGTCCGGGGGGCGGGGGTGTGGTCCCGCCCGAGCGTATCGCAAGGCGAAGAGAGGAGAGCGGCTTTCGCCGCCTGATTGGGGTTCCTTCGAGAGAGAGGCCGTCTGAGAGCGGCCGCGGCGCTAACCTTAATGAACGAATGCAGAGACAGGCTTTCAGCTGAGCTATCGCGACGGCCGCGTCGGGTGTAAACCAAATTTGTGCGGCCTCTGGATTTGCAAGGAAAAGCCATGCGAAACGCGCTGCTGACGTCGGCGATCATGCTGTTGGGACTGGCCGCCGTTCCCGCCCGGGCGATGCCGATCGCGCCGCTCTCCGGCGCGCCGACGAGCGCAACGCAGGTCGCATTGGGCTGCGGCCCCGGATGGACCCGCGGACCCTACGGACATTGTCACCCTATGGGCTATGGCTACGGCGCCTTCGCGCCGGTCCCCTTCGCGCCCGTTCCCTTTTACGGATATCCCTACGTCCACCATTGCTGGATCGGCCG
Organism: uncultured Alphaproteobacteria bacterium; assembly: GCA_963721905.1. Lineage (GTDB taxonomy): Bacteria > Pseudomonadota > Alphaproteobacteria > Rhizobiales > Beijerinckiaceae > Roseiarcus. The sequence continues at coordinate 53,484 of CAVRMF010000020.1, read as the reverse complement.
CTGGGGCTACCGTCACTGCAACTAGTGACGGCGTTGGTCTCCGCGTGCTGCTGACGCGGGTACTGGCTCACGATAGCGCTCACGCGTGGCTACATCACGGTTCGAGCGCATCGCGATGTCTTCTGTGCTCTGAAGCGCCGCCGATGGTTGGACCCGCCACGGCGGGGAAGGGCGACATCCGTCCGCGCTGGAATTTCCGGAAAGTCGACATTTTCTTGCCAAACGCTCAGATCCGTGTTTTACTTTTCCAGAAGGTAGCGGCTGCGGACGCCGGTGTGGGGCCTTGGCAGGCGAGGCATGTCGGTGGAACGAAAAGGCGCCGCAAGCCTTTGAAATCGCTCAAAACGGCGATGGAAAATGGCGCCGCTACGGATCGAACCCGGGGGTCCAGTCGCCGCAAGGTCTTGAAGAAACAGCGGTTTCAGCGCCGGTCTACGCCGCAGGCGGCGCTTCTGGATGCCCGCTTGTCGCTGGCATGACAACGATTGAACCGCTCGGAGTTGAAAAATTACAAAGGGACAGAAAAAGGCGCCGAACCCTCTGAAAAGCCTAGGCCGCAGCCAAAACTGCGCGGGCGGCTCGGACGCGCGGGGCGAGGGGTTCAGGCCTTCTTCAGCCGGACGATGATGTCGATGGCCGTGATGCGCGTGCCCTCGGGGGCGGGGATGTCGATCTGCGGCAACCACTCTTCGAGGATGTCGGAAAGTTCTTCCGTATCCTCGCTATAGAAATGGAAGTGGGGTCCAGTCTTGGTGTCGTACCAGAGCTTGGCGTCGTAGAGCGCGATCTCCCGCAAGAGGCCGCAGCGCGCGAATTCGTTGAGCGTGTTGTAGATCGTGCCGCGCGTCGGGGCGAAGCGGATCGACCGCGTCTCCTCGTAGATCATTTCGGCGGTGAAATGCCGGTCGCCCGCGCCGAAGATCGTTCGGCCGAGATCGACCCGCTGACGCGTCGGCCGCACCCCGGCCGCCTCGAGCCTGCGGCGGATGACATTATCTGTAACCGGACCCTGCGTCATACGCTTCTATCTGCATCCAAGCCGCCCTGTGCGGCGGCCGCCCACAGCCTCGCGAGAAAATGTGCCTCGCGTAACGGCCTTTCTAATACTGCTCGGTCCCGCAGGCAACAGGCGTCCGTTGGCGGGACTGGTCAATTCCGGCTATCCTCATGGAGCTTGAAATTCGGATGGCGGCGATGGCGATCACGGGCGGGTGTCTTTGCGGCGCGGTGCGGTTCACAATAGAGGCCGACGCGCCGCTCGGCGTGCGCCAGTGCTGGTGCCGCGTCTGCCAGTATCTCGGGGCGGGAAGCGGAACGGTCAATGCGATCTTCTCCAAGGGCGCGCTGAGCGTCGCCGGACCCTTGACCGATTATGTGTGCAGCGCCGACAGCGGGTCGACCATGCGCCGGCGCTTCTGCGCGGAGTGCGGGACGCCTCTCTTCAGCGAGGCCGAGCCGCGCCCGCATCAGATCATCGTGCGCGTAGGGGCGCTCGATGATCCGAACCTCGCCAAACCCGCCGCCGTCATCTGGACGAAGTCGGCGCCGACATGGGCCTGCTTCGATCCGAGCCTGCCGCAGGCCGAGGGGCCACCCGCGCCGAACGCATAAGGGCGGCTCGTGAGGCGCGACAGTTCGGGGAGGGCGACGCGATGCTGTTCATGGTCATCGAGCGGTTTCGTGACGGCGACATGCTGCCGGTCTATCAGCGTATGCGCCGCGACGGACGTTCGTTGCCCGCGGGGCTCGACTATGTCGACAGTTGGGTCGAGGCGAATTTTTCTCGCTGCTTTCAATTGATGCGCTGCGACGACCTGCGGCTCATCCAGCAGTGGGCGCTCGAATGGCAAGGCTTAGGGATGACATTCGAAATTGTGCCCGTCGTGACGAGCAAGGAGACGCATGCTGTCGTCGCGCCTTTTCTCGAGCCGGCGAAGGCGCGCGGCCGCGAGTCCGGATGAGCGGCGAGCCCAAGTTGATATCGTCACAAATGTCGTGCATGCATGGCGCCCCGCGCCGAGGCGCGATGATTTTGGGAGGAAACTGAGGCCGATGTCCCTTTCGCTCTATCAATCCAGCGTGCCGGTCTTCGAGCGGTCGCTTGTGGCGTTTCTCAGCATCCTCGACAAGGCGGAAGCGCATGCTCAGGCGCGCAAATTCGACCCGACAAACTATCTCTCGATCCGGCTCGCCCCCGACATGTTTCCGCTGACCCGGCAGATCCAGACGTTCTGCGACCACGCTAAGAACAGCTCGTTCCGGCTTGCGGGCGTCCAGCCGCCGCGCATCGAAGACAACGAGACGACGTTCGCCGAGCTGCGCGCGCGCGTCGAAGCGACGCTCGGCCATCTGAAGACAATCGACGCCAAGGCGGTCGACGCCGGCGCAGACCGCGAGGTCGTTATTCCGGTCGGCCCCAACACCAGGCTGAAATCGCCGGGCGCGAACTATCTCATGCACTTCGCCCTGCCCAACTTCTATTTCCACCTGACGACGGCCTACGACATTCTTCGCTCCGCCGGAGTCGAGATCGGCAAGCGCGATTTCCTCGGCGCGGTGCCGGGCGTGTCTCCAGCCTGACCGGGACCCGCCGATGAGCATCACCAGACTGCATGCCGGCCCGCGCATGTCGCAGGCGGTCGTTCACGGTCAGACCGTCTATCTCGCCGGCCAGGTCGCCGATCAGGCGAAAGCCAAGAGCGTCGGCGAGCAGACCAAAGAGATTCTGTCGGCGATCGATCGGTTGCTGGCTGAAGCCGGGTCGGACCGGGCGAGGATCCTGTCCGCCACCATCTATCTTGCGGAAATTGGGACTTTCGCCGAGATGAACGCCGTGTGGGAGGCATGGATCCCTGCCGGCCATGCTCCCGCGCGCGCAACCGTCGAGGCCAGGCTCGCCACGCCGGCTTACGCAGTCGAAATCGCCTGCATCGCCGCAAAGGCCTGAGAAGCCCCGTCGCCGGACAGGCTCAATTCAAAGGGAAAGAAGTGTCGTGGCGTCGAGCCCATCAAGCGAAATCGTGAGAGGGCCGTTCGAGCGGGTTCAGACCCCGAAGGAGGCCGTCGATCGTCTCACGCAGCTCTACGACGAGGCAACACAAGCGTTGCGCGGAGCCGTGGAGCGTTTCCTGAAGGAGGACGAGCCGCCATCGGCTGCGACCCGCTCCCTGTTCCGCTATCCGGAGCTCCGCCTGACATACAAACCGAATGGCGCGGCGCCGCCCAATGCGCGGGCTTACGCGAAGTTCAGCGAGGCCGGCGTCTACACGACGACGATCACGCAGCCGCACGAGTTCCGCGCCTATCTGCTCGAGCAGCTCGAGCCGCTCGTCTCGGAATATGGCGCACTGATCGAGGTCGGCGTCGGCGGACAGGAAATTCCCTATCCCTACGTTATTGAAAGCGGCGACGAGCTGACGCGCGGCGGCGCGGACGCGGCGGGGCTCGCGCGCTATTTTCCTTCCCCCTCGCTCGCCACAATCGGCGACGAGACTGCGGACGGCGAGTTCGTCCATGGCGACGAGCGCCCGCTGGCCCTCTTCGACGCGCCGCGGGTCGACTACTCGTTGCGCCGGCTCGTGCACTATACCGGCTCCGACTGGCGGGCGATGCAGCCCTGGGTGCTCCTGACCAACTATCACCGCTACGTCGACCAGTTTTTTCAGTGGGGATTGAAGCAGCTTCATTCCGACGAATGCGTGGAAAAGGTCATTCTGCCGGGCAATGTCGTGATCGACCGGTCCCTGTCGCCGCAAGAGGCGGAGGCGCGCGCAACGGCAGTGGCGTGGCACCGCTTCCAGATGCCGGCCTATCATCTCGTACGCTCCGACGGGCGCGGGGTCAGCCTGGTCAACATCGGCGTCGGGCCGCCGAACGCAAAGAATATCACCGATCACATCGCGGTGCTCAGGCCCCATTGCTGGCTGATGGTCGGCCATTGCGCCGGCCTGCGTCAGTCGCAGGTCATCGGAGACTACGTGCTCGCCCACGCCTATCTGCGCCGCGACAATATTCTCGACGACGCAGTGCCGCTGATGATGCCGATCCCGGCCATCGCCGAAGTGCAGGTCGCGCTGCAGGAGGCGGTCGCCAAGGTGACTGGCGACCGAGGCGACGCGCTGAAGCGGCGGCTGCGCACCGGCACCGTTGTCACCAACGACGATCGCAACTGGGAACTGCGCTGGTCGAAGGAGCGCCGGCTCATCAACATCTCGCGCGCCATCGCGGTCGACATGGAGTCGGCGACGATCGCGACCCAGGGCTTTCGCATGCGCGTGCCCTACGGCACGCTGCTCTGCGTCTCCGACAAGCCCTTGCACGGCGAGATCAAGCTGCCCGGCGCCGCCAACGCGTTCTACGAGCGAGCGATCGCGGAACATCTGCAGATCGGGCTCGCCGCGATCGGCCTCCTGCAGAGCATCGACGCGTCGCTGCATTCTCGGAAGCTGCGCAGCTTCGACGAACCGCCGTTCCGCTGAGGGGGGCTTGGCGAGCGGCCCGCCTCTACTGGACGACCACCGGCGTGCCGATGTGGACGCGGCTGTAGAGGTCAATCACGTCCATGTCGCGCATGCGGATACAGCCGGACGAGACGGCCTGGCCGATCTCCGATGGCTCGTTGGTGCCATGGATGCGGTAGAGCGTGTCCGTGTTGCCCTGGAAGAGATAGAGCGCGCGCGCGCCGAGCGGATTGTCCCACCGGCCTTCCAAGGGTCCGTGCGCGATATACGCTCTGAACTCCGGCCACCTCTCCATGATCGAGGCGGTCGGCATCCACGTCGGCCATTCTTTCATCTGCCCGACCGTGGCGCGGCCGGTCCAGGCGTAGGCCTCCACGCCGGTCGCGACGCGGTACTTGATCGCCTGGTTGTTTGGCAGGACGTAGTAGAGATTGCGGGGGCCCGTATCGACGATGATCGTCCCGGGCTTTTCGCTGGTGTGATAGTCGACGATGCTGCGGACGGTCGGGATGCGCCACTCGTCCGGCTCGGCGAGCGCCATCATCTGCTTGTCGCGCTCGGTCAGCTTCGGATCGGGCAGGCCCGATTGGATGACAGGCTGGCAACCGCTCGCCAGCGCGCTCACGATCAAGGCAATCGCCAGAAACAACCAGTTCGTCTTCATGCCCACCCCACTCGTGTCAGCCGGTAAGAACTCGGTTACCGTAAATCTTAACGGTTTAACGAAGGTTACCGTGCTGGAGCGCACAAGCGGCCTTAGCTAAACTCGCGCGGATTGACCAGCCCCAATCCGCCACACTTTGTCCTTTTTTAGCCTGAAGGAACCCGATAAGTCCAATGGGGCGCCCCGTCCGCACCATTCCCCTAGACGGTCCATGTTAAAATCTATGCAAGGCGCCAGCGACTCTGGGGTCACGTAAAAATGCGATGGCGCGACAAAATGTTCCAATGGGCCCGAGCCGAAGGGTGACGCGAATGACGCAATGGCCGGCGCGGCTCATTCTGGTCGGGGCGGGCAAGATGGGCGGCGCCCTGGCGCTGGGCTGGCTCGAGGGCGGGCTCGCGCCCTCGTCGCTGACAATCCTCGAGCCCAATCCCTCTGAGCAGATCGCCTTGCTCGCGGCGTCGCGTGGCGTCGCCCTGAATCCGCCCAATTCCACGCCTCCCGACGCGCTCGTGCTCGCCGTGAAGCCGCAGAGCCTCGACGCGGCGGCCTCCAAGATAGCGCCCTTTGCCGACGGGCGAATGCTCGTCCTGTCGATCCTCGCCGGCAAGACCATAGCCAATCTGAAGGCGCGCCTGCCGGAGGTCGGGCCGGTTGTCCGCGCGATGCCCAACACACCTGCTGCGATCGGTCGGGGCGTGACCGCGGCTTACGCCAGTCCGGACGTGAACGCTCAGCAGCGGCGATGGAGCGAGGGTCTCTTCGGCGTGGTCGGCGCGTTCCATTGGCTCGACGACGAGGCCGCGATCGACGCGGTGACCGCGATCTCGGGAAGCGGGCCGGCCTACGTGTTTGCCCTGACGGAGGCGTTGGCGGCGGCGGCCGAAAAGCTCGGCCTCCCGGCGGAGCTCGCGATGAGCTTGGCGCGCGGAACAGTCGAAGGCTCCGGCGAATTGATGCGGCGCGAAAGCGCAACGTCGCCCGCGACCCTGCGCCGGAACGTCACTTCGCCCGGCGGCACCACCGCCGCGGCGCTTGCCGTCCTCCAGGGGGAGGGCGGCCTCGACGGTTTAATGGAGCGTGCGGCGGCGGCGGCTTGCGCGCGGGCTGCGGAAATGGCGGGGTAGACCGCGCCGGTCGAGCGCGGGGCGCTACCGTGCCTCGTCTCAACGGGAGACGATACGAAGCTGAAGATCGCCAGCGGGCGGAACCGACCGGGCAGCGCTCGGTCCTGAAGAGGACGATCCGAGGCCCGGTTTCCTCGAAGCTTGGCGAGCGTATAGTCAGCGGATACCATTGACCATCGATGCACGGAGGAGCGCCCATGGCGAGCAGAGTGAAGAGCGAGGCGAAACCGGCCGATCCGCGCGGCAAGATCGTCGATGCGCTGATGGAGCTCGCGAGCGAGCATCGCTTCGAGGACATTTCGATCCGCGACATCTGCAAGACGGCGGGCGTTTCGCTCGCGGATTTTCGCGACGCGTTCCCATCCAAGGGCGCGATCCTCGCCGGCTTCTCCCGTCGCATCGATCGCGTCGTCCTGGCGCAGGACAGCGAGGAGTTGGCCGACGAAAGTCCACGCGAGCGCCTCTTCGACGTTCTGATGCGCCGTCTGGAGGCGATGGCCCCATATCGCGAGGGCCTGCGCGAGGCGAGCGCGTGGCTGAGGCGGAATCCGTCGTCCGCGTTCGCGATCAATCAGGTCGTCATGAACTCGATGCGCTTCATGCTCGAGGCGGCGGGGATAGAGGTCGACGGCGGCGCTGCGGGAGCAATCAAGCTTCAGGGCCTGGGGTTCGCCTGGGCGCGGATTGTTGGCGTATGGCTGGAGGACGACGATCCGGGGCTCTCGAAGACGATGGCCGAACTCGATCGCGAACTGACCCGCGGCGAGCGCGCGGTCGCCGGCGTAGATCGCCTGAACGAACTGACGTCCCCTTTCAGGGCGATCGCGCGCGCCGCCCTCGACGCGCGTCGCCGTACGCGCGAACGCCGCCGCACGCGCAAGGACGACGAGTCTGATGCCGGCAAGGACGCCGGCGACGCGCCGCTCGTGTGACGGACGGACGTTCGTCGCCGAGTGATCGGCGGCGAAAGGCAAACGCATCGTTGCCGACGATTCAAAGTTGAACGTTTCCCTTGAGTCTTCGCTCGCCACGCGCGGGCGAAGTTCCGGCGGGACCGTCGGTTCCGTGGGATTTTAGCGATCTCCTTAGGGTCTCGGGCAGCCAGCCCGGTCCATCGTTCCCGCATGATCAGTCAATGCGCGGAACCGGTCGTGACGGCGTCATCCAATACTGCGCAAAGCACTCGCTTCGAGGCCCTCGATCCGAGGTCGGACAATCGCCGGCGGGTGGTCGACGTCGCCCGCGAATTCGTCACCATTCGCCGCGCCGTTGCCGGCGTTTCCATGTCGATCCGGATTGCGTCGAGCGCCTATCGGGGCGTGACATTGCGCGTCACGGGACTTGAGGACGGAAGCTTCCACTATGAAGCGAGGCTCCTGCATCGCGATCCCGATCTTTCAGTGTCGCTCGCCGCGGGCGAGGATCGGGCCGAAGTCGAATGCTGGTGGCGAGAATGGGTTCGTTTCCTTCGCCTGCCGGCTCTCGTCGGCCGAACTGAAGCCGTAGACGTCGAGGTGAATGTCGACGGCGTCGACATCGCGCGTCGCCGTCCGGCCCTTCGCCGACGGGGTCGGTCGGTAAAGTTGCGCAGGCCGCGCTTTCTGACGCGGCGCAAGGTGGGAAGCGCCGCGCTCCCGGCGATGGTCGATTCTGATCCCGATATCCTGTTCCACGGATCGAAATTTGATCGTTGACGGAAGCCCGCCGGTTTGCGAGCGCGTGGGAAGCGCGTTCATGCGCCGACAGGCGGAGCCGCGCGCTGACAATCCATCTGGAAATCCTATCGGCCCTGGCGGTCTTCGCCTTCGTTGCATCGATCACGCCAGGTCCCAACAATCTGATGTTGATGACCTCGGGCGTGAAGTTCGGCTTCGCTCGAACCCTGCCGCATCTCGTCGGAGTCATTCTCGGCTTCGCGCTGATGGTTGCGCTCCTCGGCCTTGGGCTCAGTGTCGTTTTCCGACGCTTTCCGGCCGTCCTGCCGGCTATGCGCGTCGTCGGTTCGCTCTACATGATCTGGCTTGCGCTCAAGATCGCACTCGCGAAGCCCGCAGGCGCCATCGAGAGCGCGGGCCAACCGATCAGATTCATCTCCGCCGCCGCCTTCCAGTGGGTCAATCCCAAAGCCTGGGTGATGGCCTTGAGCGCGCTCTCGACATACGCCGGCCTTGCGGACGACTATGTCCGCAGCGTGCTTTTGATTACCGCGCTGTGCGCGACGATCACGGTTCCCTGCAGCGGCGCCTGGGCTCTGTTCGGATCCTCGCTGCGCCGTTTTCTGGCCAATCCGCGCGTGACGCGGGCGTTCAACCTCTTGATGGCGGCGCTTCTCGTCGCGTCGATTGCGCCGATCTTCTTGGAGTGAGGTGGCGCCGTCTCTCAGACGATTGTGGAGTTGCCGCCCAGACTCACCGGGAGCGAACGAGGCTCCAAGCCCTCCGGCGACGATCAGCACGCCCCGAACAACGCCGTCGCGAAATCTGCGCCCGCGAGGAAGCGGCGTCGCGTCAGGCGGACAATGAATCCCAGATCGCGTTAGCCGCCAGCCGGTCAGGGCGCGTGATGCCAGGAGCTTAGGCGGCCATCTCCGCTCGCGCAAGCGACGCCGCGGCCGGAAGCAGATAGAACTCTCCCCGCTCGAGGGAGAGGCTCATGTCCGCATCGAATTCAGCCGTCAGCAGATCGAGGGCGTCCGCGACCGCCGCGAGACCGATGTCATGATAGATGCGAACGAGCATGCATCCGGCGCCGTCTCGGTGGGCTTCCGCCTCGGGGATCGCGTCGAAATCATCGCGCATTGCCGTTCGCCCTCTCTCGAAGGTCTGACGCCTTTCTTGCGCCTGTCGCGTAATCTGGGTGAAATCCGTTAACAGCGAATTAATGACCAACAGCGGGCCCCCCCTCGCGGGTCCCGCGCACGGCCGAAGATCAGCCAGGAACGCGTACGGAGACCTTCGTGAGCCGAGATCCTTCGACCGCTCTTATCGGCGTCCTGTTCGACAAGGACGGCACCCTGATCGATTTTGACCTGACATGGGGTCCGGCTGTTCACGCGATGATCCACGCCCTGGCGGGAGGCGATGCCACGCGGGTCCAGGCACAGGCCGACGCGCTCCATTTCTCCGTCGAGGACAAGCGCTTCCTCATGACGTCGCCGCTGGTTGCCGGCTCGACCGCTGATTACGGGAGACGTTGGGCAGAAGCGCTCGGACGCAGCGACCTCGAGACGCTCAAACGGGAGATCGATTTGCTTTCGGCCATCGAGTCGTTGAAGGCCCTCACGCCGATCGGCGAACCTGCGGAGGTCTTCACCGCGCTGCGCGCGATGGGCTTGAGGCTCGGCGTCGCGACAAATGACTCCGAACAAAGCGCGCGCCGGCAGATCGAGGCGCTCGGCATCGGCGGCTATGTCGAATTCGTCGCAGGTTATGACTCCGGGCATGGTGGGAAGCCGGATCCGGGGATGGTGCTGGCGTTTGCGCGCTTTCTCAAAGCGGAGCCGTCCCAAATCGTCATGGTCGGCGACTCGCGGCACGATCTCGACTGCGCGAGGGCCGCCGGCGCGATCGCTGTCGCCGTTCTGTCGGGACCCGCGGAGCGAGGGGCGCTCGAGCCCCACGCCGATTTCGTCGTCGAGCACATCGGTGACTTGCCGAAGCTGCTCGCCGGGGTCATGGGCGGCTAGCCAGCTACCACAGCGCGCCGTCAAGCCGCGCGCATGGCGCCGTTGTCGTCGATGTTGGCGACGGTTCCAGCAGCAATGCGGCCCTATGTCCCGGGGCGCGCGGGCCGATTGCGCGCCGGACCGATCGGGATTAGGGGTGGTCGATGTTGCCGCCGACGGAGGTCCGCCGCGTATGGCGCACGATAGCCTGACGTTTCTAGGCGGGCTGCTGATGGGGCTGGCTAGCAGCCTGCACTGTGCGGGCATGTGCGGCGCCATCGCCTCAAGCCTGATGTTCGCTTTCTCCCCGGGCGAGGCGCCGGCGGAGCGGGCGCGCACGCTTTTCGCCGCGCACGCGGGACGCGTGCTGATGTATGTCGCAGGCGGCATGGTTCTTGGCGGGGTCGGATCGGCGTTCTATGGAGTCTTCGATCACGCGATGGCGTATCTCGTCATGCGCTGGGCGGCAGCGGTCGCGCTTGGTTGGATTGGACTTTCGGTGGCCGGCTTCGCGCCCTCGCTGGCCGTTGTCGATCGGTTCGTAGCGCCAATTGCCGATAGCCTGAAGTTTGCGCCCGCGCCCGCGTTTGCGGGCGGTACGGGCGCTTTCGCCTCCGGTCTGCTGTGGGGCTTCTTGCCCTGCGGCATGGTCTACGGCGCGTTGTTCTACGCCATGCTGTCGGGAAGCGCGGTCAGGGGCGGGGCAGTGATGGCCGGCTTCGGGCTCGGCACGCTGCCCTCGGTGACGGCGGTCGCGCTCGGGGTTTCCGGCTTCCGTCGTTTCGCCCGGGCCGGGACCGCACACGTTTGGGTCGGCCTCGCCATCATGGCGCTCGCGGCGGCAAGCGTGGCTGTTCCGGTTCTGGCCAGCGCGGGCTTCTGCCTCAGCTGAGGTGAGGCGCGATTTCCAGTTATGTTCCGTTCGGAGGTATAAGCGCAGCGGGAGGCGCAGGGCCGGCTTCGGCAGCGCGGGCGGAGACGAATGAGAATGCGTCGGGCGGCTGCATGGGCGGGCGTCATCGTCGTTGTGACAGCTGCCGTGGCCGCATTGGGATTCGCCCCTTGGCCCTTGACGGCAAAGCAGGCCGCCGAAAGCCTCAACGCGGCGTTCGGCGCGTCTGCGGGCGTGCGCTGGGGCGCGCCGGACTCGGCGACATTCCGCGCGCTTCCCTGGCCGAGCCTGCGGATTGTCGACGCACGGCTCGACGACGGGCTCGGCGCGAACCTGATTTCGGCGCCGGAGGCGCGTCTCGATCTGTCGGTCGGCGAACTCATCGAGGGACGGCTGACGCCGATCCGGGCCGTCCTGGTCACGCCGATCATAACGCTCGATCTCGACCGGCCGCCATTGGCCCTCCGGGACGCCGCCCGGGCTGCCGATGAGGACGCCTCGGGCGCTCTGGCGCAGTTCGCGGGCATTAGCCTGACAAACGGGGTGCTGCGCATTGTCAGAAAGAGCCGCGGCCTCGACACTGTGATTGAGAATGTCCAGGGCCGGGTCGACGGGTTCGGCCGGGGCGACCGGATGCGCGTCAATCTGTCGGCGATCTGGCGCGAAGCGCCGATCGCGATCTCAGGCTCGCTGGACAATCTCGAGCGCGCGGAACGCGGCGAGCCCAGCGCGCTCGCAGTATCGCTCATATCCCCGATCGCCAATCTGTCTTTCAACGGGGCCATTGCCGGGGGCGGAGCGCCGAATCTCGAAGGCGAAGTCTCCGCCGCGGTTCCCTCTATCAAGGCCTTGGCCCGCCTTGTCGGCCGCGAGCCGCCGACCTTTCTCGCCGCCGACGATGTCATGATCGCCGCCAAGCTCAACGCGACCCCCATTGAAGCAACGTTTGCTGAGGCGAGCGTAACGAGCGCTCGGCAGACGCTCCAAGGCGCGCTGCATGCCGCGGAGGTCGACGGCCGGCACGTCGTCTCCGGTTCGTTCGACGCCGACCGGCTGGCGATCGCGCCGTTAATCGGACCGGCGCCGCCCCTGATCGATCATGACGGGGGCTGGAGCGCGCGGCTGTTCGCGATCGCGCCGCCGCGCGGTTTCGATCTCGACTTGCGGCTCTCCGCGGGACATCTCGACGTCTATGGCCGTGAGCTCGACAACGCAGCCGGGTCGGTGATCCTCAAGGACGGCGTTCTGACTGCGAGCCTCGTCGACGCGGCGGCCTACGGGGGACGGCTTCGCGGGGAGACTCGGGTCGCGTGCGAGGGCGAAGTCCTCAACGTCCGCGCGCGTGCAAAGCTTGCCGCCGCTGATTTCGGCGCGGCTTTCTCCGATTTCGGCTGGCCCGCGATGACTGGGCGGGGAACGCTCGAATTCACTCTGGAGACGACGGGGCGCTCTCCGGTCGCGGCGGTCGCAGAGTTGGGCGGTACTGTCTCGTTGGGGCTGGAGCAGGGCGCGGTTCTGGGGATCAATCTGGAGGAGGCCCTCCGCAGGAGCCAACGGCGGCCGATCGACGTCGCCCGCGACATGCGAATTGGCGGGACCGCGTTCGACACGCTCGCGCTCGATGTCGCGCTCGGCCGCGGGATTATCCATGTCATCAACGGGGAGCTCGGGGCCCAGGGCGTCGCCGCGAATCTGGAAGGCCAAATCGATCTTCCCGCTAAGGCCTGGGATCTGCGCGTCAACGCCATGCAGGTCGGCGCGGCCGGCCAGGAATCGCCCGAGGCCGCGCACCTCAGCTTCGACGTCGAGGGACCGTGGTCGGCGCCGACGATCCGCGTCATGGGCGACAAGGGAGAAACTCAGCCGGCCGGAGACCCGGCGCCCTGAGCGCGGCCGAGCAAGGCGCCCGTTTCAGTCGCCGACGGACGGGTGGCAAAGCCTCCCCTGCAATGCACATGTGGTATGAATCGGATGACGTCCTGCGGCAAGCGGCGGCGGCGAATGCAGCGGCGACATGGTCATCGTGCGCAACGCCCGACACTGTCGTCGCCGGTTTCGAGCGCGAGGGCGACGCCCGCCGTTTTCTCGAGGCGATGCGCCAGCGGCTGGCGGCGTTCGCGCTCCTTTTCCGCTCGCTAATTCCATTGAAGCGCGCCATGCCCCGGCTCTCATTTTCGGCGAATCGATGCGGCGCGGCGCGTCACAGATTCCGGAATTTTGGGGTGGCGGAGAGCTCAGGCTTCTGGCAAGGAAGACCGGCGTGAATGGGCTTCGGGCCCTTTTGCGCCATCGGCGCGCGCGATGCGGATAGAAGAGACTGAGATACCGGCGGTCAAAGTTGTAACCCCAAAGAAACATGGGGACGCCCGAGGTTTCTTCTCTGAAGTTTACAACAAAGCGGACCTGGAGAGGGTTGGTCTCCACCTTGAGTTTGTTCAGGACAACCATTCCTTTTCGGCGGCCGTGGGAACGTTACGCGGACTGCACTTCCAGACGCCGCCCTTCGCTCAGGACAAGCTCCTGCGGGTCGGGCGCGGACGCGTCCTCGACGTCGCCGTCGACATTCGACGGTCGGCGGCGACGTTCGGGCGCTATGTTGCTGTCGAATTGTCCGCAGAAAACTGGCGCCAATTGCTAGTGCCGATTGGCTTCGCCCACGGTTTTGTGACACTGGAGCCTGACACCGAGGTTCTCTACAAGACGACGGCGAACTATTCGCCGGCTCACGATCGCGGCGTGGCATGGGACGATCCTGACATCGGCGTGATATGGCCGCTGCCGTCGGGCGGACCGCTTCTGTCGGACAAGGACCGGCTCTGGCCGCGGCTCAAGGACGTGCAGGATCTGTTCGACTGATGCGCATCGCAGTCACGGGACCCAGAGGGCAGGTCGCGATGTCGCTGATCGAACGGGTGAAGCCTGACATCGAGATCGTGCCATTGAGCCGACCCACTTTTGCGCTCGAAGTGAGGCAGGCGGTGCTTGCCGCAATCGAGGCTGCACGGCCTGACGTTGTCGTCAACGCGGCCGCCTATACGGCGGTGGACCAGGCCGAGGCCGAGGAGGATTTGGCCGTCCGGGTGAACGGCGAGGGCGCCGGTCATGTCGCCGAAGCGGCCGCCAAAATCGGCGCTCCGCTGCTGCATCTCTCCACGGATTACGTGTTCGACGGCGCCCTCGATCGTCCCTATCGCGAGGACGACCCGACCGCGCCGACCGGCGTCTACGGGCGCTCGAAGCTGATCGGCGAACGGCTTGTCAGCGAACGCTGCCCCAAGAACGCCATTTTGCGCACGGCTTGGGTCTATAGTCCGTTTGGCGCCAATTTCGTACGCACGATGCGGCGGCTCAACGAAACGCGCGAAGAGGTCAGCGTCGTCGCTTATCAGCGCCGCAATCCGACCTCCGCGCTTGATCTGGCGGACGCTCTTCTCGCAATTGCGAAGCGAATTCGGGAAGACGCTTCTCCGACGCTGCGCGGGGCCTTCCATATGACCGGCTTAGGCGACGCGACCTGGGCCGATGTGGCCGAGGCGGTCTTCCGGGAGGCGGGCGCGCGCGGGCGGCGTCTCACCCGCGTCAAGCGGATCACGACCGCCGACTATCCGGCGCCGGCGCGCCGCCCGGCGAATTCTCGCCTCGACAACGCAAAGCTTCGGCGCGTCTATGGCCTAGCTTTGCCGGACTGGCGCGTGTCGCTCGCAGCCTGTTGCGCGCGGCTGATCTCTTGACTCCGGGGACCCAATGACACGCAACGTGCTTGTAACCGGCGGAGCGGGATTCATTGGCTCTGCGGTGTGCCGACATCTCGTCGGCGCCGGCGTCAACGTGCTCAACGTCGACGCTCTCACCTATGCCGGCAATCTCCGGTCCCTGTCGAGGATCGATAACGCGCCCAACTATCAGTTCGCCAAAGTCGATGTCTGCGACCGGCGCGCGATCGCCGAGGCGTTCGCAAGCTTTTCGCCGGACCATGTCATCCATCTGGCGGCCGAGAGCCATGTCGATCGCTCGATAACAGGGAGCGACGCGTTCATTCAAACAAACATCATCGGCACCTTCTCGATGCTCGAGGCAGCGCGGGCCTATTGGCCCGGAATGCCGGCGGCAAAGCGCGACGGATTCCGCTTCCTGCACGTTTCGACCGACGAGGTCTACGGGTCGCTCGGCGGCGAAAGCCTGTTCGTTGAGACGACGCCCTACGACCCGAGTTCCCCCTATTCGGCGTCGAAGGCCGCATCCGATCATCTGGTTTCGGCCTGGGCCCGCACCTATGGCTTCCCGGCGGTCATCTCCAACTGCTCAAACAATTACGGACCCTATCATTTTCCCGAGAAGCTGATCCCGCTTATCATTCTCAACGCGATCCACCAGAAGCCGTTGCCGGTTTATGGGGCCGGAGCGAACGTGCGCGACTGGCTCTACGTCGAGGACCATGCGCGCGCGCTCGATCTCATCGTTCAACGCGGCCGCATCGGAGAAAAGTACAACGTGGGCGGTCGAAACGAACGCAGCAACATCGACGTGGTGCGACGCGTCTGCGCCCTTCTGGATCGCCTGCGCCCCATCGGCCGTCCATACGAGGAACTTATCAGGTTCATCGCCGACCGGCCGGGGCACGATTTGCGCTATGCCATCGATTCGACCAAGCTCGAGCGGGAGCTCGGATGGCGCGCGCTCGAGGATTTCGACAGCGGAATTGAGAAGACGGTTCGCTGGTATCTCGACAACGAATGGTGGTGGCGTCCGCTGCGCGAGAAGGTTTACGCCGGCGAGCGGCTGGGCATGCTCTCCCCGGGAACCCAGGACGAGTCAGACAAGAAGGCCGGCGCGTCGGCGCCGGCGTCAATCGGGGGCTAAACGATGAAGGGCATCATCCTGGCCGGCGGGGCAGGCACACGCCTGCACCCAATTACCCTCGCGGTCTCCAAGCAGCTTCTTCCTGTCTACGACAAGCCGATGATCTATTATCCACTGTCGGTGGTGATGCTCGCGGGGATCCGCGATGTGCTGATCATCTCGACGCCGCACGACCTGCCGCTGTTCCGTAGGCTGCTCGGCGACGGCGCAGACTGGGGCATGCGGATCGATTACGCCGAGCAGCCTACGCCGAACGGGCTCGCCGAGGCGTTTGTGATCGGCGAATCGTTCGTCGGCGGCGGCCAGGCGATGCTAGTTCTTGGGGACAACATTTTTTATGGAGCGGGCCTTGGCGAGCAACTGCGGCGCGCGGCCAAACGCATTCATGGCGCCACTGTCTTCGCCTATCATGTGCCCGACCCGGAACGCTATGGAGTCATCGAATTTGATCGGGCCGGACGCGCGATCTCGATCGAAGAAAAGCCCGAAAGGCCGAAGTCGAACTGGGCGGTGACGGGACTCTATTTCTACGACTCGAAGGTCGTCGAAATCGCCAAGGCGCTCAAACCATCCGCGCGCGGCGAGTACGAAATCACCGACGTCAATCGCATCTATCTTGACGCCGGCAAGCTCACTGTCGAGCGCATGGGCCGGGGCTTCGCCTGGCTCGATACGGGCGCGCCCGATTCGCTTGTCGACGCGGCGAGCTTCGTGCGCACGCTCGAAGTGCGACAGGGGTTCAAGATCTGCTGTCCCGAGGAAATCGCTCTCGATCTTGGTTTTATCGACGAGGGCCGGCTCGAGACGATCATCCGCCGGTTCGGGAAGAGCGTCTACGGGCAATATTTGCACTCCGTGCTGGAGGACCATCGTCAGGCGCGCGGCAAGCGTTGACTTTGCGTTGGCGGCTCTCCGAACTTTGCTCTTTCGAACGCCGCAGACCTTAGCAAGCGGTTAACCCGCGCTATTGGAGACGCGTCCGAGCCACGTCGCGAACATGTCCGGGACGCGATTTTAACTTTGTTTTTCTCGATCGAACCGGGACTTTTCAGAGGCTTATGCTGGATTCGACCGAAAAATATCGCGCGGGGCCGTTAACCTACCGTTTTGCGGCCAGGGAGTGTTCAAGGCGACGCCGTACGACCGGGTTATGGGTTCACCTTACCACGGCTTTCCGATTTACGGAAGACATTGTCGTCGACAGACATTGTCGCTGAATATTCGGGCGGCGCACATCGAGATTCGGATGGAGTTCGGGCGGTTTTTGGAATCGGTATCCAGCCTGAAGGACCGGGCGGCGCTAACCACGGCCTATGCGCCGGACTCAGGGCCCCGGAAGTCGCGGGGCTGCGAGTGGCCGACAGCACCGGGCGTGATCCTGGTACCGGCAACGGTGAGGCGAGCACCGCAATGTGACGTTGCGCAGACTTTCATAGCCGAGCAAGTGGCGCGCGCATCACTCGCAGATTATCCGCGGCTGCATTGCTCAAGCTGGCTCCGTCCGCGGACTGGTCTATTTCAGCCACCCATCGGAGCCCACCTCAATATGGGGCGTATTTAACGGTCAACAAGGACACGCCAGTCGGCGTCATCAGGCCGGCCTGAACTGTTTTACTGAATTGATAGCTGAGGCTCGCTTCGAGGAAAGGCGTCATGGCGTACGTCACCGTAGCCTGCGCGCCATAGAGCCTCTCATTCTGAGATTGCGCTAATGGATTGACTGTTGTACTCGTGAAACTGGTGGTGCTATACCCGACGTTGACGCCCGCGCCGAGGGTTACTTTGGGCGTGAATTGGTACGTCACTCCTAGCCTGGCATCGTCGGAAACCTGTAGGTTGGCGACTATGTTTGTCGGAGGCGCGACGGTGTGCCCTAGTGAGGCGACCAGGCTGAGCTTCGGCGTCGCCGACCAGGTCACGGAGAGCGAATAGTCAGGCACGAAGCCGTTGGGAACGGCCAAAGTGAACCCGGTATCTTTGATTCCAACTACACCAATTGAGGCGACCACCGACAGGTTTGGATCGAATTGTTTATTATATGACAAGTTGACCTGGTCTTCGGTAAATTTGCTAAGCAGGCCGCCGACATTCTGCGTTGAAACCGTCCGATTCGCGTAGTCGAATCCCGTAATTGTCGCCAAAAGCTGCAGACTATTCGTGTCAGAAACTGTGTAATTTATACCAGCCGCAACAAACTTGCTCTGGAAATTATTCAGTTGATCTAACGGAGCCGAATTGGTCGAATTCGTCGTCCCGGAGTTGAAAATCGCGGCGTAATTGCCGGTCACGGCGCAATTCGCCGTCTCTTTGAACGCAACAGTAGTTAGGCTGTTGATAGCGTTAACGCTAACCTGTTGACCCGGTAAGGACTCAGCAGTCTGTTCTGACGCAACCAGCTGACCGGTGCACTTCGATCCGTATATCCAGTTCACTCCGATGTCCGCGGAATCGTGCTGCGTATTAAAGTCCGTGTGGTTGAGATAGCGGTTCCATCCAAGCGATCCATCGGCGAAAAACTGATCTCCTGCGATATACCATTTCGTCGATGCCCCATAGTCCGATATTGACTCGAACGCCGCGACTGGGCGGAGGCCTATTGCCTGGGCGCCAACCAGAGCGCTAGCTTCACTCGGAGTGTTCAGAAGGTTGCTATTATAACCTACCGCTTCCGATACTTTGAGCTGCAGCGGTAAATCGCTCCAGTTCTGCGGAAGATTTGGCAGGACGCCGACAAAGGACGGGGCGGCCACGGCGCCAAACGCAGAGAGGTCCTGACCCTGGACGCCGCTAGCGCCGCCAAGCATCAGAACCGCTCCGAGCGTCAAGGCGCCGCTCCGAAACATTACACCTCATCGCTCCAGTGCGCGTCCACGTCTCGACACTCCCGCCGGCGGTATGTCGCCGGGACCCTCGCCATCAAGCGGCCGTCTCCCGCATCGTCACTCGCACCTTTCGGTATCGCGGGGCGGAGAATGCCGCAGTACTCCTTTATAGAAACCTCCCTTCCATTGAAAATTTACTCATGGTCAGGCTCCCGGTTCGCGCGATCCCAGGTTGCACTTCGGATTCGGAGGAACGTCGTCATGTTGGCCCAGTCGGGGACCGCGGCAAGCCCATATCTTGCGCACTCCCCCCGCGCTCCCGCACAAACTCCGACTGTCGCGGAAAGGTGTCGCCCGGCGGAGTGTCGGCATAATAGGCGCAGGCGACTGTCCGCTCAAGCGCACACCCGGCAGGTTCGGAGCCAAGCCGGTCAAGCAGAGATACCGCATCTTCGCGCCCCGAGCCTTGAAATGAGCGGTCCCGAATTCGTCGTCACTTAGCCTCTTCGCGGCGCCGCGCACAAGTGGGACCGTCCGACGAAGGCTTACCTGCTGTGCCCTTGCTGACGAACAGGACGGTCAGGGCTTCGCCCTCGGTAAATGCGACTTCGCCGCGGATAACCGTCTCCCGCCGAGTGCATCGGCCAATGGCAAAAAAATGCGGTCGCCTTCGACTGCCTCTTGCTCTGTTCGCGCCAATCGGCGGTTGATCGCCTGGCGCAGCGGGCATTGGGCGCAGATCCCGCTAAACGACGGCCGTCTCGGGCCGACTAACTTCGATAGCTGCCAAATCCTTCGCTGAACGAGGCGCGAGCCATCGAAACCTGCGTCACCCCAAGCCGCGAATCGCCGGACGGGGTCGGCGAACCCGAGACCTCGGCGATGGTCCTGCACTCTCGAAAGCACGAAGAATGCAAGGGGCCTCATGTTCAAGCTTGTTCGAGCCGGGTGCAACCCTATCCGAGACGCGTCGACCCCCAAAGACGACGCCTGCCGATGAGCGCCAATCCGGCGAAGCCGATCAGCAGCATCGCGGGCGGCGGAATTTCCGGGACCGCTATCGCGGGTTGCGCGTTACCGATATTCGCGAGCGAGCCGCCACCGGGCGGATCCGGAGGCGTGTCGGAACTTGGACTCCCGCCAGCGTTTCCAAAGTCGGAGGCCGCGGCAAAAGCGCCGTCGACCACAGGCGAGGTTGCGTCGCAAGCGACGCACGGGGGCGGAAAGGTCCCCTGCGTCGTGCCCCATTGCCAGGTCATGGCGAAGCTGTTCTGCGCGGCTATCATTTCAAAGATTTGCTGCGCGTTCAGATAATTTCCGCTCAAAAAACTTCCGCCAAAGGGCGCGTTCAGTCCCGCAAGGTTCAAACTCTGAGGTCCGGACTGATCGGCGCCGTCTGACCCCGCGCCTAAACTTGTCGTGATGAGGAAGCTCAGATCTCCTTCCATCTCACACCGGCCGACGCCGGCTATTGAATCGTCGCTCGAGCAATTCGAGCCTCCTTTCCCGGGCCGATCCTCTGAAGGATTCGAGGGAAGGAGCAACCATAATCCGGATGCCTTGACGGAGAAGCCGCCGACATGATCGCTGTCGCCGAAAAGCGTCGGATCATTATTCATGATCCATGAGTTCAGAGACTCGGAGCCGTTCACCGTCGGAGGAAAAAGACCGCCGTCCGTGCTTGAAGAATAATCGGCAGTCAATTCGTCGAATGTGGGCAAAGGTCCGCCGCCGTCTTGGCCCTCGGGTCCGTTGTCGGATCCAAGCGAGGAAACGACTGTCCCGCCAACGCTGAGCAACGTAAAATCGCTCCTCGACGTCCCGAACCCATCCCCGTCGCGAAACAGGCCAGGGCCCAGCGCGACACCGCCATCCGGGAACGCCGCCGGCGGCTGCCCGATGTCTTCGCCTTCCGCGGACGCCGTTCCCGAACCCGCGATCAGGAAGGCGACGGCGGCCGCGATGCAATAGGCCCTAGACGACAGCAGTCCCTCCCAAATTCACGACGGAAGACTGTATTCTCAACAGAATATTGTCGTACTTGCTTCGCCGACCGACCCGCTCTCGAGGCTCAACGGGCTCCGGGCTTGGGATGCAACTGGGCCGTGCTTCCGGGTAAGCAAACAATTCTGGCGTGTCAACCGAGCTCGGCGACAGAAAGGACCCGAGCCGTAAGCTGACGGGAGACCTTGCGGCGCCAATCGCGGCGACGAAGGTGGGTGAAAGGACCCAAATTGGCCCAAGGTTTTCAGCAGGTTGAGCATAGTTCCGATCCCTCCCCCCGCGCCAAGCCGCCCGGTCGCGACGGGGTCGGCGACTCAGCGCGCCCTGCGCCCCATGATCGTCCGGCTTTCTTTCTCCACAGAAATTGCTCTTGCGGAGGGGAACCTGAACCGTGCCGGCGTGAGACATTCTCATGCCCATGGACTCCATTCAGCAACAGAACTCTTATTATTTGCTTTAGCCGAACCTTCGACTTTCCTTTCATTGACGCAGCGGCGCAACAGAGACGCTCCGTCAACCGCGGACAAAGGCGACAAAATCCAGGCAACAGTGTAACCCTTCGCAGGCAAGGGCGCAACTCGCGCAACACCGGGAATTTGGATTCCCAGAGGTCAATTGTTCTGGCGTCTGCCAGGAAAACAAATTCGGAAAGGCGGACGCGAGACGCTTCGTCTTTCTGGGCTCAAAGAACAAAAAGAGAACATTTTCTTGCCTGCTTTCGCCGACCGTGATAGCGTTTTGATACAGCAGGAGAATTGCGCCAGCGGCGAAAGGGCCGCTTCCGTCGTTCCCCTTATTTAATATTCATCTTCGCGCCCATGCCATCCGGGCGCCGGGCGCTCGGAGCCTCAATGTCTCTCTCGACTTGTTCCCCCTATTCGCCAAGGCCGAACCCCGACCAACGGCTGGTTGCTGACGTCGCAACGGCGCTGGCAACGGACTTGTCCGCCAACCTGTCGGATCCTCGACCACCGTCACCTTTCGCGCCCGGCCGTCTTGGGATTATCTCGGCGGCTATAAATGGTCGCCGTCACCGGCAAGGTCGGCGGCTCGCTGCCGACGACCTCCGGCCGACGGTGGCCGGCGTGTCGGGATCGACCTTAAACCTTGGCGTGAACACGACGGGCGGTTCACGCGACCCGGCGCTTGTTCGTTCGGGAGATTGTCACGAATGGATGCCGCGATCACTTCGATCAACGGACGCAACCTTGCTGACAGGCCAATCGCTACCCCGAACCATTCTAGCCGACACAGGACTGAGGTCACATGACATCGCCGTTTCTCTGGGGCGCGGGCTCGAGCAACAACGGATTGATCACCAGCGCGCTCACGCTGATGACGACCGAACTGAACAGCCTTGCCTCCAGCAGCGGCGTTGTGTCGAGCGCAGGCGGCCTATCGACCAACGGCGTCTTCAATAACACGCTGACCGGGCAGGCGATCCTTGGCGACGTCAGCTTCCTCGCGGGCGGCGCGTTCACGCCGACGGCCGGCGCGAACATCGCCGGATGGTTCATCAAATCGAGAGACGGCGGATCGACCTACGAGTATTCGGGCGCGGTCTCGCCGCGTGCGCCCGACTTCATCATCCCCTTGGTCGCCGGCCGCCTATGCCGCCAATCAGCAGGCATGGTCGGCCGGAACGCACAAGGTCATCGTCCCGGCCGGCTACTTCAAGGTCTACGTCCAGAACAATGCGGGCGCCGCGCTCTACTCGTCCGGCAACACCCTCGTCCTATCCTCCCCGACGATCAACTACTGAGAGGCGGCGATGCTGCTTTCGCCGCCATCAAACCTCGAATTCCCGTCCTGGCGAGCGCCGGGGTTCGACCCGACGCATCCGGCTTCGAACTTCAATGGCGCGGGCGCGTCGTTCCTTCCAGCATCCGGCGGCGTCTATATCAACGCTCTGACCGGGGGCGTGACGGCAAAGACCGGCACACAGACCTATGGCATCGGAATAGCTGGCCCTTACGTTCAGTCTCAAACAAGCGCGAACTACAACTCCTTCGCCAACTCATTCTCGACAACCCCTAGCGCGATCACCATCGCCGCAATCATCACGCCGGTCGTCAGCGAGTTCAGGCGGGGTGCTTTTCCAGACGGCCTCGGGCAGCGGCCTGGGCCTTCAGATGACCATCCGGTCCCTCGTCTTGGGCTACCGCAACAGCACGCTTTATACGTCCGGTATTGCCGCCATGATGATTGGCGTTCCGTACTTCGTGGCGCTAAGCTGCAACGGAGCGACGACCTCTTTCGTCCAGGTGAACCTCCTCACTGGACAGACCCTCACGGGGTCGATCGCCTCAGGCCGCCAGCCAGGGCTCTACGGCGACTTGGTATCTCGGCAACGGGGGGACCAACTCCTCACAGTACGCTGGTTGCGACATTCACGCGATGATGGCGGGTTTCGCAGCCCTGTCGCCGGCGCAACTTAGGGCATGGGCCGCCGATCCGTGGCCCTTCTGGTATCCCGACGATGATCCTGTCATCCGACTTGTCGGGCGGTCATCAGGGGCGCTCGCGCTCGCTGGCCTGAGCCTATCGAGGTTCCGGGCGGCTTCCGGCCTCTCCGGCGCCCAGACGGTGTCCGCTTTCAGTGCCTCTCGGGCGCGGGTGCATGGCGCCTCGTCGCAGGCAGCGGTATTCGCCGCGCGTTCGGCCTCGACCAGCGAGGCGCGGTCCGCCGCGGCGCTCGCGGCGTCATTCTCGGCGACGAGTTCCGCGTGCGCGCCGTCGCGCTCTGCAGCGACGCTCGCAGCCGCTTTTGTTGCGCGATCGCGGGCAATCTACGCCGCACGCGGCGCAACCGGGACCGGCGCGTTTTTTTCCGCGACCGGCGCGATGAAGGCGATGATCGGCGCGCGGGCGGCGGCCTCGCTCGCGGCCGCCCTCTCGGGCCGCTCGTCCGCCCGCGCCCAGACAAAGGCCGCACAATCGCTTGCCGCCCGTCTCTCGGCGAGCTCGGCTGCGGGCGCCAAGGCGCGCACGTCGCCGGCGCTTGTGGCTTTCCTGGCGGCGCGGACCCGCGCCGCCGCCGGCGTGAGGGGCGTCTTTTCCTCCAGCGCGTTCCTCTTTGCCGCGTCTGGACTGTCGCAGGCTTCGGTTCGCGCAGAGGCCGCCATCCACGCGGCCCGCTTCATCATCAATCCGGCGCTGGTCTTGAAGGCGCCGGCAACCATCCGCTCGCTCGCCGCGCCGGCAACGACGCGACTGCTTAGGGCCATTTCCACCATCCGCAACCTCAAGGCGCCCTGAAAATGCCTCTCGCCGGCTCCCGAAGTCGGTCTTTCAATGAAAACGCTGAGTCGCACGCGCCTAGGGGCATGAGGAACTCGCCAAAGTTCTCCTGATTGGGAAAGAAGAGAGTCGGGTCGTCGACCTCGGCGCACGCCGGACTGAGCTACGACTGCACATCGCGGCCGGACTCTCGACGGCTTCACTCCGCCGCTTTCCCCTCCGGTCTCCGCTGCGTCAGAAGAAACAGCCCGCTGCCGATGATGATGGCGTTGCCGACGATGATCGGCAGGGTCGGGGCGTCGCGCCAGACCAGCCAGCCCAAGATCGCCGCCCAGACGATCGCCGAATATTGCAGCGGCGCGAGCACTGCGGCGCGGGCGAGAGCCAAAGCCCGGACGATGAAAATGAAGCAGGTCATTGAGACGACGCCGACCAGGAACATGAGGCCGAGATCGAAAAGAGTCGGCGTCGTCCATGCCCAGGGAACGGTCGCCGCGCCAATCAGGCCGCTGCCGACGAATTGCCACAGCACAAGCGGCAGCCAGTGGACGCCGCGCAGCTCGCGGGTGATCGTCTGGCTCAGCGCAAACGTCGTCGCTCCGAACAGAGCGAGAGGCGCAGCCCAGGAGAACATCTGCGGCGAGGGCCTGAGCGCAATGATGACGCCAACAAATCCGATCAGTACGGCGATCCAGCGGAAGCGTTCGACCTTTTCGCCGAGCAACGGCGCCGACAGCGCTGTGACGATGAGTGGCGTCGCCATGTAGAACGTCATCACGTCGGCGAGCGGCATGAATCGCGTCGCGTAATAGAACGCGAATGTGTCGACCGCCGCGCACAGGATGCGCAGGACCTGCAGCGGCGCCTGGCGCGGATCGATGAGATTGACGCGCAGCGACAGGATCATCGGCGCTAGCACGACGCCGGCGCCGATCGAGCGCAGCATCATCAATTGGCCGACGCCGTAGTCGGCGACCAGCCATTTGCCGAGCGCGTCGTTGATCGAGAATAAGCTGACGCCGACGAGATAGAGGACGACGCCGAGGCCCGCGGTTCCGGAGCGAGGGATCGGCATGGGATCCTGAAGGTTCGGCGGTTCTGCGTCCGCCTTTGTCATCCTCGCGAACGGGGGCTTAGAGAAGCGCCCCGCCGACCTCGACGCCTTAGCGTCGGGTCGAAGCTCTGGATGCCCGCTTTCGCCTGGCCCGACCGTCAGCGCGAATAGAATTCGATGACGAGGTTCGGCTCCATCCGGGTCGGATAGGGCACTTCGGAGAGGCCGGGGATGCGGGTGAGCTTGGCCGCGCCCTTGGCGTGATCGACCTCGACATAGTCGGGCACGTCGCGCTCGGCGAGGGCGGCGGCTTCCATCACCAGGGGGAGCTGCCGCGAGGATTCCTTGATCTCGACCAGATCGCCGACTTTCACCTGATAGGAGGCGATGTTGACGCGGCGGCCATTGACCTTGATGTGGCCGTGGTTGACGAACTGGCGCGCCGCGAACACGGTCGGCACGAATTTGGCGCGGTAGATCACCGTGTCGAGGCGGCGCTCCAGAAGGCCGATGAGATGGGCGCTCGAATCGCCCCTCAGGCGCAGGGCCTCGACGTAGTATTTGTGGAACTGGCGCTCGGAAATGTTGCCGTAATAGCCCTTGACCTTCTGCTTGGCCTTGAGCTGAGTGCCGAAGTCGGTCGCCTTGCCCTTGCGGCGCTGGCCGTGCTGGCCGGGGCCATATTCACGCTTATTGAAGGGGCTGCGCGGGCGGCCCCAGATGTTCTCGCCCATGCGGCGATCGATTTTATACTTCGCTTCTGCGCGCTTCGTCATCGCGGTTCCTCTTTGGCTGCGATCGATTCACGAGGAACGCGCCCTCCTCTGCGCCTTTGCGGGCGCCGACAGGCTTCCGCCGAGCAAGGCGGACGCCGCGGGTGCGTCAAACGACAAGCGCGCCCTCTGACGGAGAGCGCGCTTGCGCGGGGTCTCTAGGGGATGATCCCGGCGCTGTCAACTCGATGTCCGCGACGAACTGCCACGACTGCGCGCGGTGGTCGAAGCCACCCAAAGACCTCGAAACTTAGCCGGCGGAACCTCGCCCATCGGCGAGCTCCGCCAGCCTTGTTTCGACCGCTTTAAGCGACTCTTCCAACTTCGAACTGTCTGGCCCGCCTGCTTGCGCCATATCAGGCCGACCCCCGCCGCCTTTCCCGCCGAGCGCCTGCGCGCCGGCTCTGACGAGGTCAACGGCGCTTATCCGGTCAGAATAGTCGGGAGTAACGGCGACCACCAAACTTGCTTTGCCATCGGGACTGGAGTTTGCGATTGCTACGACGCCCGAGCGGCTTGCTTTCAAATCGTCCGCGAGAGGCCTGAGATCCTTCGCATCGAGGCCATGCGTCGTTCGACGAGTGAATGGAATACCGGACACCTTGACGCTGGACTCGCCTGGCGCTTCCGACGTTCCGTTGCTTGAGCCAACCGCCTGCGCCGTGATGGCTCCCTGTCCGCCGATCGCGAGCTTGCGCCTGGCCTCGGCCAGTTCGCGTTCGAGCTTGCGCTTGTCGTCGATGAGGGCCTCGAGGCGATGGGCCGCCGCTTCCGGGGGCGCGCGCAACAGCGCCGCCAGTTCCGCAAGGCCGCGCGAATCGGCGGTCAGGCGCCGGCGCGCCTCATCGCGGGTCTTGGCCTCGATTCGCCGCACCCCGGCGGCGTTTGCGCTTTCGCCGACGATCGAGATGAGGCCGATGTCGCCGGTGCGGCCGACATGCGTGCCGCCGCAGAGTTCGACCGAATAGACGCGCTCGTGCGACGGATCGTCCTCGATCGTCCCCATGCTGACGACGCGGACCTCGTCGCCGTATTTCTCGCCAAACAGCGCCCGCGCCCCTGACGCCCGCGCGTCGTCGAGGCTCATGAGACGGGTCGTCACCTCGGCGTTCTCGAGCACGATGCGGTTGGCGATGTCTTCGACGGCCGAGAGCTCCGCCGCGGTGATCGGCTTCGGATGAGCAAAGTCGAAGCGCAGCCGCTCGGGCGAGACGAGCGAGCCTTTCTGCGCCACATGATCGCCGAGGACGAGCCGCAGCGCCTCGTGCAGGATATGGGTCGCGGAATGGTTGGCGCGCGTCGCCGAGCGCGCCGCGTGATCGACAGCGAGCTCGACCGCCGCGCCGACGCGCGCGATTCCCTCGACGACCGAGACGTCGTGCACGATGAGGTCGCCGAGCTTCTTGCGCGTGTCGACGACGGCGGCGCGGAAGCCGGGCCCCGAGATTTCGCCGACGTCGCCGACCTGGCCGCCGGCCTCGCCGTAGAAGGGCGTCTGGTTGAGGATGAGCGAGCCTTTCTCGCCCGCCGCCAGTTTCTCGACCTCCACGCCGTCCTTGACGATCGCGGCGATCACGCCTTCGGCGGTCTCGGTTTCGTAGCCGAGAAAATCAGTTGCGCCGACCCGCTCGCGTAAAGCGTACCAGACCGTCTCGGTCGCAGCCTCGCCCGACCCCGCCCAGGCGCGGCGCGCCTCGGCGCGCTGGCGCTGCATCGCCGCGTTGAACGCCTCGAGGTCGACCGAAAGCCCGCGGGCGCGGAGCGCATCCTGCGTCAGATCGAGCGGAAAGCCATAGGTGTCGTAGAGTTTGAAAGCAGTCTCGCCGGAGAGGACGTCCCCGGCCGCAAGACCCAGCGTCTCGTCCTCGAGAATCGCGAGGCCGCGCGCGAGCGTGGTGCGGAAGCGCGTCTCCTCGAGCTTCAGCGTCTCCGAGATCAGCGCCTCGGCCCTGAGGAGCTCGGGATAGGCCTGGCCCATCTCGCGGGTCAGCGCAGGAACGAGGCGCCACATCAGGGGATCGCGGGCGCCGAGAATCTGCGCGTGGCGCATCGCGCGGCGCATGATCCGGCGCAGCACATAGCCGCGGCCCTCGTTCGACGGCAGGACGCCATCGGCGACCAGGAAGGCGGACGCCCTCAGGTGGTCGGCGATGACGCGGTGCGAGGCGCGCTGCGGCCCGTCGGGATCGACGCCGGTGAGATCGACGCTCGCCTTGATCAGCGCGCGGAAGAGATCGATGTCGTAATTGTCATGCACGCCCTGGAGGACGGCGGCGATGCGCTCGAGGCCCATGCCGGTGTCGATCGACGGGCGCGGCAGATTGATTCGTTCGCCGCCCGGCAGCGTCTCGTACTGCATGAATACGAGATTCCAGATCTCGATGAATCGGTCGCCATCGGCGTCGGGCGAGCCGGGCGGTCCGCCCGGGATGTGGTCGCCATGATCGTAGAAGATCTCGGAGCACGGGCCGCAGGGTCCGGTGTCGCCCATCGCCCAGAAATTGTCGCTCGTGGCGATGCGGATGACGCGCTCGTCCGGCAGGCCGGAAATCTTCTTCCAGAGGTCGAAGGCCTCGTCGTCGTTGTAATAGACGGTGACGGTGAGGCGCTCTTTCGGCAGGCCGAACTCGCGGATGAGGAGGTCCCAGGCGTACTCGATCGCATTCTCCTTGAAATAGTCGCCGAAGGAGAAATTGCCGAGCATTTCAAAGAAGGTATGATGGCGCGCAGTATAGCCGACATTGTCGAGATCGTTGTGCTTGCCGCCCGCGCGCACGCATTTCTGCGCGGTGACGGCGCGAACGTAAGGGCGCTTCTCGACGCCGGTGAAAACGTTCTTGAACTGAACCATCCCGGCATTGGTGAACATCAGCGTCGGATCGTTGCGCGGCACGAGCGAGCTCGACGGCACGACTTCGTGCCCGTTCTTCGCGAAGAACTGCAGGAAGTTCGCTCGAATCTCGTTGACGCCGCTCATGAACACGTTGCCTCGGCACGGTTTTTCCAAGCGCGCTTTCTAGAGCAAGGCCGAAGAAAGCGCCAACGGGAATCAAGGGCGCACAAGCCCGGCGCCGTCCCGAAGCAATCAATCGGATGTGAGGAGGAACGTTGCGCTCTTCAACGCGGGAACGCGGCGCGATGTCCGGTTCATGCGGGTCGAGCAAGAATGAAAAAGCGGGGCGCGAGGGCGGCGCAGGTCGGCTGGCCGCCCTCGCGCGCCCTGGACGCGCGAAGGCTAAATCGACTTCCTGGCGGATGGGCGGGCCCGTTCGGGGGGACGCGAGGCCCTGACCCAAAGAAGCGGATCAGCCCTCGACGTCATCCCCATCGGACGGCGCGGCGTTCTCGAGAATGCGCTCGGCGATGAGGCCGGCGTTCTCCCGGATCGCGCGTTCGATCCTGTCGGCCATTTCGGGATTGGTCTTCAGATAGGCCTTGGCGTTCTCGCGCCCCTGCCCGAGTCGAATGCTGTCGAAGGAGAACCAGGTCGCCCGATTTCTCGACGACGCCGGCCTTGACGCCGAGGTCGACCAGCTCGCCGGCCTTCGACACGCCCTCGCCGTACATGATGTCGAACTCGACCTGCTTGAACGGCGGGGCGACCTTGTTCTTGACGACCTTGACCCGCGTCTGGTTGCCGATCACCTGATCGTGATCCTTGATCGCGCCGATGCGGCGGATGTCGAGGCGGACGGAGGCGTAGAATTTGAGCGCATTGCCGCCCGACGTCGTCTCGGGCGAGCCGTACATGACGCCGATCTTCATCCGGATCTGGTTGATGAAGATGACCATGGTGTTCGAGCGCGAGATCGAGGCGGTGAGCTTGCGTAGCGCCTGGCTCATGAGCCGCGCCTGCAGGCCGGGCTGGGACTCGCCCATCTCGCCCTCGATTTCGGCCCGCGGCGTCAGCGCCGCGACCGAATCGATCACGAGAACGTCGATCGCGCCCGAGCGCACCAGCGTATCGGTGATTTCGAGCGCCTGTTCGCCGGTGTCTGGCTGGGAAATGAGCAGATCGTTGAGATTGACGCCAAGCTTCTTGGCGTAGACCGGATCAAGCGCATGTTCGGCGTCGACAAAGGCGCAGACGCCGCCCTTCTTCTGCGCTTCCGCGATCACATGCAGCGTCAGCGTGGTTTTGCCGGAGGATTCCGGCCCGTAGATTTCGATCACCCTTCCGCGCGGCAGGCCGCCGACCCCGAGCGCGATGTCGAGCCCCAGCGATCCCGTGGACACCGTCTCGATCTCGACCGCCTGCTGGTTCTTGCCGAGCCGCATGATCGAGCCCTTGCCGAAGGCGCGCTCGATCTGCAACAAAGCGGCGTCGAGCGCCTTGGTCTTGTCCACGCTTGTCCCTTCCACCACGCGAAGAATCGGCTGGTTCATCGTCATTGTCCTTCTCCCACGGGCGGGGTCCGGTCCGCAACAGCGGCTTCACGCGCCCCCCTCGGCGGGGGATATGTGCATGGTTTGTTCTGGCGCGCAAGTTCTTTTTTTGTTCTCTTTTTGGTAGGGTTACCACCATGTAAATCTGATGAATCGAACTGCGGCGATCGCCCGCTGGAAGCCGCCGAAAGACCAACGCGCCGATGAGCCGCCCGGCTTTCACGCGCCGAGTGCAGCCTTCTCGCTCTGCTTGCGGCGCTGGGCCTGGGAGCGGGCTTTGCCGACCGCCGCGCGCGCGGAATCGTTGAGCGTGAACATTTCGAGCGCCTCGTGCTCGGCGTCGACGACGGGCGTGATCGCAAGATCGGAATAGGCCTTTGCCAGCGGGTCCCTCTGGACGCGATAGCGCATCCTGACACCGTTCAGCGCGTAAAGTCCGAACCCGGCGTATTTCGTCAGCGTCCGCCACGCATGGGTCGGATAGAAGACGAGCGCGGGAACGCGAGGCAGCTCAGGCCGGCGCTCTGTTCTCGCCTTGCGGCGGAGATAGCCGCACTGCTGCGGGTGCACGCCCTCGAAGTTCATCGCGCCGTAGATCTGGAGGACCCCGCGCAGGAGCCTGACGGGGTTGATCCCGTAAGCGAGGTTGCGGCGCATCATCCGTTCGACGTGCTGGTCGCTGTAGTACCAGTTCCACGCGTCCCAGTACGTCTGCTGCCATTCGTCCCGGCTCATGAGCGGATGCTCGACGGTCGCGGTCTCGAGATCGTATTTGTTGAGATCCGGGTCCATCCAGACGCCCTTGTCGTGCAGCTTCTGGTGATCTTCCGAGCCGGGCAGCGGGGTCAGCATGGTGAACTCGAGCAGATCGACCGGCAGCTCCTTCTGGATGATCTCAATGTCGCGCTTGACGCTCGCCGGCGTGTCGCCGGGCAGGCCGAGGATGAAGCCGGCGTAGGTGATCATGCCGGCGTTTTTCCAGGCCTGGAACATCTTGCGATATTCGGTGATGCGGTTCTGATTCTTCTTCATCTGGATGAGATTGTCGGGATTGATGCTCTCGAGCCCGATGAAGGCGTAACGGCAGCCGGCGCGCGCCGCCTTTTCGATGAAGTTCGGAATCTTGTGCGCGAGCGTGTCGACCTGGATCAGAAAGCCGATCCTCAAGCCCTGCGCGCGCAGTTCAATGAGCCGGTCGAAGATCGCCTCCCAGTTTCTGTTGCGGGCGAAATTGTCGTCAGTGATGAAAAAGCGGGAAATGTTCTGCGCCGCGTTCTGGCGCACGATCTTCTCGATGTCGTCGGCGCCGCGATACCGCGACTTGCGGCCCTGCACGTTGATGATGGTGCAGAACGAGCACTGGAACGGGCAGCCGCGGCCGGCGTCGAACGATGACAGCACGCCGTCATAGCGCTG
This sequence comes from uncultured Alphaproteobacteria bacterium, assembly GCA_963721905.1. Lineage (GTDB taxonomy): Bacteria > Pseudomonadota > Alphaproteobacteria > Rhizobiales > Beijerinckiaceae > Roseiarcus. Next base: position 22,122 of record CAVRMF010000020.1, on the reverse strand, counting down.
GACGAGACGGCGCGGCAGATAGGGGATGGTCTGCTCCTGCATATCCGGCAGGTCGTCCATATGATTGTAGATCGGCTTCGCCGCGCCGGCGTGAACATCCTGAAGGAAGGCCTCGAAATGCTCCTCCGCCTCGCCCGCGAAGAGGATGATCCCGAGGTCGACCGCCTCTTTGAGTTCCGGCGTCAGCTCTTTCAACATCGCCATGCAGCCGCTGACATGGAAGCCGCCGATGGCGACTGCGACGCCTCGCGCGCGAAACTGGCGCGCGATCGCCATCGCGCGCGGAAACTGGTTCGACTGGACCCCGGCCAGACAGACGAGGCCCGTGTGCCCCGGCTGATTGATGCGCCTCACGATGCGATCGATCGGAATCCTGGTGTTCATCTCGTCGTAGGCGTCGACTTCGATCGCGACGCTTTCGCCGAGCGCCTTGCGGCGCGCGCAGTCCTCGGCGATGGCGTAGATGCAAGCCATTGAATTCGATGGAATCCAGGCCTTCCACCACTGGATGACGTAGCCGTCCTTGTCGTAATGGGAAGGTTTGATGATTTCGACGTGAAAAGTCGTCATTGCCGCCAGGCCGAATTCTTGCCGGCTCCGACCCTACGCAAGAAAAACATCAAAGAGAAGCGCATAAATTGCGATCGATCCCGCAAAAGGGCCGAAGCGCGACGCTGCGGCGCGCGGCCCGGATGGGCTATTTCGGCAAGCGCGGTCCGGCTTTTATCGGGCGGAGCGCCCTTCGCGCATTCCTTCCGGCTCCATGCTAGAAGCCCGCGATCTAGGAGCCGCCATGATTCCGGGATTGATCGCGCTTGCTTTCGCCGCCGCCTTCGCCGGCGCCGCGGTCTATGTCAATTGGGTCGAGCAACCGGCCCGGATGTCCCTCGACGACAAGGCGCTGCTCAGCGAATGGGGCCCCAGCGATAGCCGCGGCGTCGCGCTGCTCCTGGCCTTCGCGCTCGCGTCGGCGGTGGCGGGATTCATTGCCTATTTCGAAACGGATGATGTCCGCTGGGTGTTCGGCGCGCTGATCGTCATTTCGACCTGGCCCTATGCGTTCTTCGTCATGGCGCCGCTCAACAACCAGATCCTGTCGCTGAAAGGCGGAGACGTCTCAGCGGCGCGAGCCCTCGTCCGCCAGTGGGGCTTGATCGAATCCGGCTTCGCCGCAATCGGGGTCGCGGCCGTCGCCATGTTTCTGTGGGCGCTTTGAGCGCCGACGGACGCCTCGCTCCCGCGGCGCGCGACATCGGCGACGCGCTCGCCTTCTTCACCCGCTTGCCGCTTCCACGCGGCGACAAGGCGCCCCTCGACATGAACCGCATCGCCTGGGCGGCGCCGGTCGCCGGCGCCATCGTCGGCCTCGTCGGCGCGGGCGTGCTCGCGGCGACGCAGGTTTTAGGCCTGCCAAGGCTGGTCAGCGCCGGGCTCGCGATTGCGGCGCTCGTCGCGGTGACCGGCGCGCTGCATGAGGACGGCCTCGCCGACACGGCGGACGGGTTCGGCGGCGCCTCGACCCGGGAGCGCAAGCTCGAGATCATGCGCGACAGCCGCATCGGGGCCTTCGGCGCGGTCGCGCTCGCGCTTTCGATCTTGATCCGGGTCGCCGCGCTGGCCGCGGCGCTGAAGGGAGGCTTCTGGAATGCGGCGGGATCGCTGATCCTCGTCGCCGCACTGTCGCGCGGCGGCGCGCTCATGCCGCTCGCGGCTCTCGACCCGGCGCGCGCCGACGGCGCCGGGGCGGCGGCGGGGCGGCTCGACCCGGCCGCCTTCGCCACATCTTGCGCCGCCGCCCTCGTCATCGCGCTCATTTTCGGGATTCTGGCGACCGGCTTCTGGCGTGCGCTTGCAGCAGTGGCCGCGAGCGCGATCGGCGCGGCTGCGATGACGGCGCTGGCCCGGCGTCAGATCGGCGGGCAGACGGGCGACGTCGCCGGCGCCGCCCAGCAATGGGCTGAGATCGCCGCTTGGTGCGGCCTTCTCATCGGGCGGTCCGAAACCTAAATAACGCGCATGTCCTTCTTAGAAATATCGAGCCCCTGCGTCAGGATTTGCGTGGTCGATCCGCTGACGGCGCTGTGCATCGGCTGCGGCCGTTCGACAGAGGAAATCGCCGCCTGGCTCGACATGAGCGAGCCCGAGCGCGCCGCGATCATGGCCGCGCTCGGCGAACGGTTGCGGAGCGCGCGGTCGCGCGCCGTGCGCGCGGGGCGGCTCGGGACGCGAAGGCGTGACGGCTGATGCGTCTCCTCGCGCCTCTTCTCATTCTGGGCGGCGCGATCGCCGCGCTGCTCGTCACGCCGGCCGGGGCGCCGATTCTCGGCCTCGATCATGAGGCCTTCGTCGGCGCGGCGGCGCTAGTCGCGCTCCTGATCTGGCTTCTGGGCAGGGCCCGTTCCGCCGATCTCGCGCGCGTCATCGGCTCGGTCGCGATCTGGGCGATGCTGCTGGTTGCGCTCGTCGGCGCCTATGCCTATCGATTCGAAGCCGCCGATTTCTTCGGCCGCGTCGCCTCGGAGCTCATGCCGTCCGAGCCTCAGGTCGGTCAAGGCGGAGAGGTCATCGTCGCGCGCCGGCTCAACGGCGAGTTTGCCGTCACCGGCAAAGTCAACGGCGCGCGGGTGACCTTTCTATTCGACACCGGCGCCTCGGTCGTCGTGCTGACGGGCGCCGACGCGCGGCGGGCCGGCATCGACACGACCGACCTTTCGTTCGACGTTCCCGTCACCACCGCCAACGGCGCGGCGATGGCGGCCGAGGTCCGGCTCGATTCGATCGCCGTCGGGCCGATTGTCATGCAAAACGTCAGCGCCCTCGTCGCCCGTCCCGGCGCGCTGGAGGAGAGCCTGCTCGGCATGAGCTTCCTCGAGCGGCTGAAAAGTTACACGGTCGAACACGGACGGCTGATCCTGACGGCGAGATGAGGCTCGTGTCCGGCTCAGCGGGTCGAAGAGCCTCAGACCGGCAGCCGGGCTAGCGAGGCTCACCGGGGGGCTGCCCCGTCGAGGCCTGCGGCGGCGGCTGGAAATGGCGCTTCGCCATGTCGACTGCCTGCTCCCCAAGCACCATGCCCAACAGGCCGGCCAGTGCGATCAGCGGCGGGGCCGGAGAGCGAACCTGGACAAGCCCGTATACCACGCCGACCATGAGGCCCATGAGGAGGGAGACGATATATCCGGTCATGGCAGCCTCGCTATTCCTGCGGCCGCAGCACGATGCGCCCCGCCGCGCCGGCCGCCACCTTGCGGTAAGCCTCTTGCGCCTCGCCGAGCCCGCAGGTTTCGGCGATCGGCGCGGACTGGTAGTCGCCCGCGACAAACCCTGGCGTCAGCGCATCCAGCGCCTCGGCGGAGGCCGTGAGGTCGCGCTTGAGCGTGTCCACGCCGAAGAGCCGGCTTTCGTTGTGATAGAAATCGACGAGGTCGAAACTCACTTCGCGCTCGCCGGTTGAGGCGATTTCGACCTGCCTGCCGCGCAACGCGAGACAGGCGAGGGCGGTGCGGAACATGATTCCGCCGACGAGGTCGAGGACGACGTCCGCGCCCCGTCCGCCGGTCGCCGCACGGACCTCAGCCGGCAGGTCCTCGGCGCCGATGATCAGCTTCTCCGCGATGGCGGAAATCGGCGCGTCCGGGCTCGGCGCGCGGACGTCGGAGCCGATTACGCGGGCGCTAAGCCGTCGAGCGATCTCGGCTGCGGCGTTGCCGACGCCGCCCCCCGCGCCGATCAAAAGAACGGTCTCGCCGGCCTTCAGGCCTGTCGCTTCGACGCCGAGCCATGCCGCCATGTAATTGACGCCGACTGACGCCGCCTCGTCGAAGCTGAGGGGCCTGGGCTTGCGGCGCAGGCTCGCTGCCGGCACGGCGATCATCTCGGCATGGGTTCCATCGCGGGTGAAGCCAACGTCGCCGCCGGTGCCCCAAACCTCGGCTCCGATCCATTCGGCCGGACCCGCCTCGACCACTCCAGCGAAATCGCGCCCAGGGATGCGAGGCAACGTCGTCTGCTTCATCGCGCCGGCGACATTCTTGACGTCGCTCGGGTTGATCGAAGCCGCCATGACCCGCACCAGAGCCGTCCTCTCGTCCAGAGCCGGCGCAGGCATGTCCACCAATTTAAGAACCGAAGGATCGCCGAAGGCTTCGAACCGTATCGCGCGCATGATCTGCTCCTTGAGGTGATCATTCGCCTGCCGAAGAGGATGGCTGCGCGATCGAGCGGATCGCGGGGAATTGATCGGCGGTCAAGGTCTCCTGCGCGAGCAAGAGGCGGGCGCCTTCGTCGAGATCGGCGCGGCGCGAGCGCAGGATGTCGCTCGCCCGGCCAAAAGCCTTCGCCACCAGGTCGCGCACCGCGACGTCGACCTCGCGCTCCGTCGCGTCCGAGGCGTCGATGCGGTCGGCGACGGTCCCGGCCAGCAACGGCTGTGGCGGCGTCGGCGCGTAAGTGCGCTGTCCGACCGTCTCGTCCATGCCGTAGCGGGTGACCATTTCCACTGCAATCTGGGTCGCGCGCTGCAGGTCGTCGGAAGCCCCGGTCGACACCTCCCCGTCGTAGACCAGCGCTTCCGCGGCGCGTCCGCCCATCAGCACGGCGATGCGGTTCTCCAGCTCCTGGCGCCCGAGCAGGAAGCGATCCTCGGTCGGCCGCTGCATCGTATAGCCGAGCGCGCCGACGCCGCGCGGAATGATCGACACCTTATGGACCGGGTCGACGCCCGGCAGGGTCGCGGCGACCAGCGCATGGCCCATCTCGTGATGGGCGACGCGGCTGCGTTCCGCCGGGCCGAGGACGCGGCTCCTCTTTTCGAGGCCCGCCACGATGCGTTCGAACGCCGCGGTAAAATCATCGAGCGTCACCGCGTCGGCCTTTCGCCGCGTCGCCACGATGGCGGCCTCGTTGACCAGGTTGGCGAGATCGGCGCCGGTGAAGCCCGTTGTCAACCCGGCGATCTGGTCGAGATCGACGCCGTCCGCGAGGCGCACCTTTGCGACATGGACCTTGAGGATTTGCAGCCGCCCCGCGCGGTCCGGCCGGTCGACCAGCACCTGACGGTCAAATCGCCCGGGCCGCAGCAGGGCCGGATCGAGCACCTCCGGGCGATTGGTGGCGCCGATCAAAATCACGCCGCTGGTCGGATCGAAGCCGTCGAGCTCGGCGAGCAACTGATTGAGCGTCTGCTCCTTCTCGTCGTAGCCGCCATAAGCGCCGGACATGCGGCTTCGCCCCAGCGCATCGAGCTCGTCGATGAAGATGATGCAGGGCGCCGCCTTCCGCGCCTGCTCAAACAGGTCGCGGACGCGAGCAGCGCCGACGCCGACGAACATCTCGACGAACTCGGAGCCCGAGATCGAGAAAAACGGCACGCCCGCCTCGCCGGCGACCGCGCGCGCCAGCAGCGTCTTTCCGGTGCCTGGCGGTCCGATCAAGAGCACGCCCTTGGGGATGCGGGCCCCCAGCCTGCCAAACGATTTCGGATCGCGCAGAAAGGCGACGATCTCCTGCAGCTCGGATTTCGCCTCGTCGACGCCGGCGACGTCTTTGAACGTCACCTTGGTGTCGGTTTCGACATAGATCTTGGCGCGCGATTTTCCGATCGTCATCAGACCGCCGAGCCCCTGGCGCTCGGCCATGCGGCGGATGCCATAAGTCCAGATCAGGTAGAACAAGAAGATCGGCAGCGCCCAGGACAAGATCGTTGAGAGAAAATTGCTCGACGGCGCGCCCGTGATGGTGACGCCGTGTGCTTTCAGCTTGTCGGCGAGGGCAGGATCGACCCGCACCGTATAAAATAGCTTCCGGCCGTCGGGAAGCGGCTCCTTCAGCGTGCCCTGAATGGTGTCGGGACCGACCAGGACTTCCGAGATCTTGTTCTCATTGAGCAGTTGTTCGAACTGGCTATACGGAACGGTCTCGACCTGGGTGAAGACCAGCCACACGTATTGGATGAGCATGACGCCAAGGAAGGCCGCAAAGGCGTACCAGACGGCGAAATGGTGCTTGCGCTCTTCGGGCTCCTTGGGCGGCTTCTTGGCCTTCGACTGCGCCGTCTCGTCGCCATTGTCGCCGAAGCGGAGTATCCGCGGCAAGCGCCAGCCGGGCGGAGGGTCCATGTCCTTGGTCGGCTTGTCGAGCATGTCGATCTCCCGCGCGGAGCGCGAAACGGGGCGCTCATAGGGCGCCTCTCCCGACGTCATTTGTTGACGAGTTCGAACGGCGCCGACGGCAATCGGAAATGGCGGCCCCTGAGAATAGCCGCCTTAGCCCTCCACAGCCATAGCAATGAGAGGCGCGCCGACGGAGATCATTACCGCCCAAGCATTAGTTATCAATGTTTTTGTCGCTGGGAGCAGGGCCAAGCGGCCCAATCGGGAGCGCACTGAGCGACTAGTTGTCGACTGCAACATTGCTCAGCAAGATCAAGGTCTTCCCCGCCCAGGCTCGCAATCGCGCGGCGCTGTACTCCCTCAATAGCGAGCGCTGCCTTAGACCGCGCAAGCCGCTTGCGGTCCGAAAAAGTTAACATTCTGTTAACTTTTGCTCTTCACATTTCTTAAACATTCGGAATGAGCCGATTTCGCGCTGGAGATTCCGTCATGAACGCCAAGCCCGCGTATGCATTCGCGCCATCGGTTTCGATGGAGGCGCCGCGCCCAGCGGCGGGCAAGGGCGCGGAGATCTTCACCCTCTTTTCGTCGGCCTATGCGCGGGAACGACGCGAGCCCATGGGCCTGACCGACTTCCTCGAAGGTTGCCGCGACAATCCGGGCATGACCGCGAGCGCCGCCGAGCGGATGATCGCCGCCATCGGCGAGCCGGTCGTCGTCGACACTGCCAAGGACCCGCGCTTCGGCCGCATTTTCCTCAATCGCACGATCAAGCTCTACCCCTCGCTCAGCGGCTTCTTCGGCATGGAGGAGACGATTCAGCGCGTCGTGAGCTATTTCCAGCATGCCGCGCAGGGGCTCGAGGAGCGCAAGCAGATCCTCTATCTTCTCGGTCCCGTCGGCGGCGGCAAGTCCTCGCTTGCCGAGCGCCTCAAGGCGCTGATCGAGACCCAGCCGATCTATGTGCTCGCCGCCGGCGACGAATTGAGCCCGGTGTTCGAATTGCCGCTCGGCCTCTTCCGCCCGGAAACCATGGGCGCCATCCTCGAGAGCCGCTACGGCATCTCCCTCCGGCGCCTGACCGGCATCTGCTCGCCCTGGGCGGCCAAGCGCCTCGACGCCTTCGACGGCGACATCTCCCGCTTCTCCGTTGTCAAGCTCTATCCTTCCAGATTGCGCCAGATCGGCGTCGCCAAGACCGAGCCGGGCGACGAGAACAACCAGGACATCTCGACTCTCGTCGGCAAGGTCGACATCCGCAAGCTCGAGCATTTCTCGCAGCACGACCCCGACGCCTACAGCTATTCCGGCGGCCTGAACCGCACGACGCAGGGCCTGCTTGAATTCGTCGAGATGTTCAAGGCGCCGATCAAAGTGTTGCATCCGCTTCTGACCGCCACGCAGGAAGGCAACTATGCTGGCACCGAGAATCTCGGCGCCCTTCCCTTCCAGGGGATCGTGCTCGCCCATTCCAACGAATCGGAGTGGGAGCAGTTCAAGAACAACAAGAACAACGAAGCGTTCCTCGACCGGATCTGCGTCGTCAAGGTTCCCTACAGCCTGCGCGTGACCGAGGAGGCGCTGATCTACGCCAAGCTCCTCGAAGGCAGCGAACTCTGCGAGGCGCGCTGCGCGCCCGAGGTCCTGGAAATCCTGGCGCGCTTTTGCATCCTCTCGCGACTCAAGGAGCACCAGAATTCGCCGCTATTTTCGAAGCTTCGCGTCTACAACGGCGAAAGCTTGAAAGACACCGACCCGAAAGCGAAATCGGTGCAGGAATATCGCGAGGCGGCCGGCGTCGCCGAGGGGATGACGGGCGTCTCCACCCGTTTCGCGTTCAAGGTCTTGTCCGAGACTTTCAACTACGACAGCGAGGAGATCGCCGCCGATCCGGTGCATCTCATGTACGTGCTCGAACAGGCGATCAAGCGCGAGCAATATCCCCGGGACGTCGAGGAGCGCTATCTCGACTTCATCAAGTCGATCCTCGCGCCGCGCTACGCCGAGTTCATCGGCCGCGAAATCCAGAAGGCCTATATCGAATCCTACAGCGAATACGGCCAGAACCTGTTCGACCGCTACATCGCCTACGCGGACGCCTGGATCGAGGAGCAGGACTTCAAGGACCCCGACACCGGCCAGGTGTTCGACCGCCAGGTCCTCGACGCGGAGCTCTCCAAGACGGAGAAGCCTGCCGGCATCGCCAACCCCAAAGACTTCCGCAACGAGATCGTCAAGTTCGCCCTGCGCTCCCGCGCGGCGAACCAGGGGAAGAACCCGTCCTGGACGGCTTATGAGAAGATCCGCGAAGTGATCGAGAAGCGCATGTTCAGCCAGGTCGAGGACCTGCTGCCGATCATCAGCTTCGGCGCCAAGCAGGACTCCAAGACCGAGAAACAGCACGCCGACTTCCTCGAGCGGATGAAGTCGCGCGGCTACACCGAGCGTCAGGTTCGCCGCCTCGTCGAGTGGTACATGCGGGTCAACAAGGCCGGGTGACGGCCAAGCGGGGCGCGGGGGGTATGGCCCAGTTCATCGATCGGCGTCTCAATCCGCGCGACAAGAGCCTGGGCAACCGCCAGCGGTTTCTTCGCCGCACGCGCGCCGAGGTCAGACGGGCGGTCGACAAGGCCGTCGCCGAGCGCACGATCGCAGACGCCGCCAACGGCGGCGCGGTGTCGATCCCGACCGACGGCATCGGGGAGCCGCAATTCCATCTCTCGCGCGACAGCGGCGAGCGCGAGCGCGTCCTGCCCGGCAACAAAGACTTCGTCGCTGGCGACCGCATCGAGAAGCCGAAGGGCGGCGGCGGAGGTTCGGGCCGGCAGGCCTCCGATTCGGGGGGCGGCGAGGATCCCTTCTCCTTCGCGCTCAGTGAGTCCGAGTTCCTCGACATTCTGTTTGAGGACCTGGAGCTGCCCGATCTCGTCAAGGCGTCGCTCAAGGACGCGAATAAACGCGAATTCCGCAGAGCGGGCTACACCAACGACGGCGCGACGCCCAACCTCGCCGTACTGCGCACGATGCGCGCCAGCATGAGCCGGCGCCTGGCGCTACGCCGCCCGACGGCGGCCGGCGTCGAACGGCTGGAGGCGGAGCTTGCCGCACTGCGGGCGGAGACCGAGCCCGGCGTCGCCGACCGGTTGCGCATCGCCGAACTCTATGCCGAGATCGAGCGCCTTAAACGCCTGCAACGCGCCATTCCGTTCATCGACCCGATCGACGTGCGCTACAACCGGTTTGCGCCGACGATCGTGCCGCGCGCCAAGGCGGTCATGTTCTGCCTGATGGATGTTTCGGCCTCGATGGGCGAGCGTGAGAAGGACCTCGCCAAGCGCTTCTTCATCCTGCTGCACCTCTTCCTCAAGCGCAAATACGCGCGGGTGGACATTGTCTTCATTCGCCATACCCACGAGGCGGCCGAAGTCGACGAGCAGGAATTCTTCTACGGCCGCGGGACCGGGGGCACCGCCGTCAGCTCGGCGCTGAAGACGATGATCGCGGTGCGCGACAAGCGCTATTCCCCTGCCGATTGGAACGTCTATTGCGCCCAGGCCTCCGACGGCGACAATTCCGCCAGCGACACGCAGGATTCAGTGGGGCTGCTCCGCGAGGCGATCCTGCCGCACACCCAATATTACGCTTATATCGAGATTGCGGACGAAGACGGCGGCCAGCGCTACGGCGGGGGCGGCGACAAGGATCTGTGGCGCGGCTACGCCCAACTCAAGCCGGCCGCGCCCAATTTCGCCCTCGCGCGCGTCGTCGGCCGCGACGATATCTATCCGGTGTTACGCGAACTCTTCGCCAGGCAGGCCAGGAAGGGGGCCGCGCAATGACCCGGGCAGATCTTGCGCCGAACGCGGCGCCGACGCGCGGCCTCCTGTTCGACGGCGCCGAATGGGATTTCGCAACGGTCAGGCGCGTCTACGAGGCGATCGAGCGGATCGGTTGCGACGAACTCGGCCTCGACGTCTTTCCCAACCAGATCGAGATCATTTCGGCCGAGCAGATGCTCGACGCCTATTGCTCGGTCGGCATGCCGCTGATGTACGCGCACTGGTCCTACGGCAAGCGTTTCGTGCGCGACGAAGCGCTCTACCGCAGGGGCTACCAGGCGCTCGCCTATGAGATCGTGATCAACTCCAACCCGTGCATTAGCTATTGCATGGAGGAGAACACGATGGCGATGCAGACGCTGGTCATCGCCCATGCCGCCTTCGGTCACAACCACTTCTTCAGGAACAACTACCTCTTCCAGCAGTGGACGGACCCCGCCGGCATCCTCGATTATCTGGACTTCGCCAAGCGCTACGTCGCCTCCTGCGAGGAACGCCACGGCCTCGAGGCGGTCGAAGCGACGCTCGACGCGGCGCATGCGCTGATGGGTCAGGGCGTCTTCCGATACCGCCGCGCCGCCAAGCTCAAACTCGGCGACTACGAGCGGCGCCTGCGCGAACGGCAGGAGCGCGAGGCGCAAGACTATTGCGACCTCTGGCGCACCGTGCCCGGCGGAGCGCCTGCGCCCGAAGGTTCGATCAGCGAAGAAGAGGCGCGCGAGCGGAAGCGCCGTCTGCGCCTGCCCGAAGAGAATCTGCTCTATTTTCTCGAGAAGAATAGCCCCACCCTGCGCAACTGGCAGCGCGAGCTCCTGCGCATCGTGCGCAATCTCGCGCAATATTTCTATCCACAGCGCCAGACCAAGCTGATGAACGAAGGCTGCGCGACCTTCGTCCACTACACGATCGTCAACCGCCTCTACGAGAAGGGCCTGATCTCGGAAGGCGCGCTCCTGGAAATTCTGCATAGCCACGCCAATGTCGTCGTCCAATTCGACTTCGACGATCCATACTATGGCGGGATCAACCCCTACGCCCTCGGTTTCGCGATGATGCAGGATATCAAGCGCATCTGCCTCTCGCCGACCGCGGAAGACCGCGATTGGTTCCCGGATATCGCCGGCAGGCAGGATTGGCCTGCGGTCCTGCGCGACGTATGGGCGAACTATCGCGACGAATCTTTCGTGCGGCAGTTCCTCTCGCCGCATCTCATGCGCAAGTTCAGGCTGTTTGCGCTCTCCGACAAGGCCTCCGAATCGAGCTATCGCGTGGAGGCGATCCACAACGCCGAGGGCTACCGCCGCGTGCGCTCGGCCCTTGCCGACAGCTATGACGTTGGCGAGGGCGAGCCGGACATTCAGGTCGCCGACGTCGACCTCCTCGGCGACCGCGAGCTTGTGCTGCGCCACACGACTCGCAAGGGCGTCGGGCTCGCGGAAGCCGGACGAGAAGCGACGCTGCGGCACGTCCGGCGTCTTTGGGGCTATGAGGTGCGGCTCGAGGACGCGCCGGACGCGCCGACTCCTTAAGGCCGGCCCGGAGTCGAGCCGGATTTCTGCGCCGCGACGTCTCTCAGAAAGATCTGCCGGTCCCGTCCGTCCTCGGGAGCGCTAGAGGCGGGCGCATCGAGCTTCATGACGCGTCCCGTGCGGAAGGATGGCCATGGTGGCAGAGTCGCGCCGTTAGGATCGCCGGTCTTCACGAAGTTGACCCAATAACTCGAGGCGAGCTCGGCGAGCTCCCGGTCCGCGTCCGAGATCAGCCACGGAAACGCGTGCAGATTGTCGAAAACGTACAGGATCTCGCCGGCATGAAAGGCGCCGGCCGACCGGCTGTCGGGCTTGCCGAACCAGCCCTGCGGCGTGAGCGGCGCCTTGTCGAAGCGGAAGCGGAAGAGCTCCGCCTCGCCCATCGTCTTCTGGGCTTCGATCCAGGCCCAGGTCGAATGGATGATCGTGAGGTCGCCGCCGAGAGCCCGCGCGGACGCCTCTTCGGCTTCGGGCGATCCTCCAGGATAGAAGCGGAGCGCGTCTTGCGTCCGCTCGCCGAAGATCTCGGACACGAGATCGGCGTACGGCCGTCTCGCGGCCTCGCCCTGCAGCAGCGTGAAGTTGAAGCCCTCGTCCTTGTTCCAGCCGGCCATCAGCGGGACATCCGACTGTTCCCGCGCGGCGAAGATCGCGGCCGGCGATTTTGGAAGAAAGCGCCCGTCGACGATCGGCCGGAAGCCGAGGCCCGGCGCGGCCGCAAGGATCGCCTCGGCAGGCGCCTCGCGCAGTTCTTTCAGATTCGCCGCGCCGACTTTGCACATGAAGGCGATCCCGGCGGCCTCTGCTTTTGCGAGCGGCGCCGGGGAGCGGCTCGGGGTCGCGAACATCGCGCCGCTCTCGCCGATCGTGCGCGCAAAGAGGCCCTTGGCGAGCGGCGAGGCCATGAGCGCGCTGACGGCTTCCGAGCCGGCGGATTCCCCCGCAATCGTCACCATGTCCGGATCGCCGCCGAAGGCCGCGATGTTGCGTCTCACCCATTGGAGCGCCGCGACCAGATCCAGCATGCCATAGTTGCCGGACGCGCCGCGCCCCAATTCGCGGCTCAGCTCCGGATGCGCGAGAAAGCCGAGCGCGTTGAGACGATGGTTCAGGGTCACCACCACGATGCCGCGTGCGGCGAGCCGGGTTCCGTCATAGCGCGGCTCCGAGCCCGAGCCGACGACAAATCCGCCGCCATGAATCCAGACCATGACGGGGAGCCTGTCGCGGCTTCCCGGCGAAGCTGGCGTCCAGACATTCAGATAAAGACAGTCCTCAGAGACGCCGCAGACGGTCGGGTCGATGTCGTCGAAGACGACGCCCTGAAGCGAGTTGGGTCCGAAGGCTTCCGCCGACCGCACGCCGTTCCACGGTGCGACGGGTTGAGGCGGGCGCCAGCGCAAAGGACCGAGCGGCGGCGCGGCGTAAGGAATGCCCTTGTAGGCGCGAACGCCGCTCGCATCGGGCGGGGGCGCGGCCAGCGCGCCGCCTTCGACAGAGAGAACAGTCGTTGTCATGGGCGGCCTCGAGATCGGCGTTCGATCATCCGGGAAACAGCGTCTCGCCGCCGTCGACCCTGAGAACCTGACCATTGATGAACTTGGCTCTTGGGCCCGCCAGGAACGCGACTGCGTCGGCGATCTCGGCCGGTTCGGCGTAGCGCGCGAGCGACTTGGTCGAGGAATCCATCATCTTCAGATCGACCACCCGGGTCGCCTGGAAACGCGCCGTCTTGGTCGCGCCGGGGCTGACCGCGTTGATGCGTACGCCCTGGGTCTGCAGCTCCTTCGCAAGGCAGCGCGTATAGTGGACCACCGCGGCCTTCAGCGCGGCGTAAATGACCCCGTTGGCCACGCCGAAATGCGCCGCGGCAGAGGCGATGTTGATGACCGAGCCGCTCCCCGCCTTGACCATGGGCGGCACGAACGCCTGGCAGACGAGGATCGTGCCGTAGAGATTGTTCTCCGTCAGCGCCTTGATGTCCTCGAGCGGGATGCCGAGCGCGTCGTTGGGTTCGGGTTTGCCACCGGAGGCGCCGATGTCCCCGCCGGCGCAATTGACCAGGATGTCGACCGTCCCGAGCTTCGATTCGATCTCCGTCTTCATCGCCGCGACCGCCGACTTGTCGCCGATATTGCCCGTGACGGCCGCCAGCCTGCCGCCATGCCGCGCTAGCTCCTTGGCGACCGCGCCGAGGTCGGGCGCCTCGCCATACTTGGCCGGCGCTGTCCAGGCGAGGTCGTGGATCGCGACGTCCGCGCCAAGCTCGGCCAGCCGCTCCGCCATCACCCGGCCGAGGCCGCGCCCCGACCCCGTCACGAAGGCGATTCTGCCGCTCAGTTCCTTGGGCATGCGTCTCTTTCCTCAGTTCGGGCCAAGACCGATCGCGCGCATGTTGCCGGCGCTGCGCCGGATCATCGCCAGTTCAAAGTCAGCGATCGCGCCGTCCTCGCCGCGTTCCCAGGGCGTGCGGAAGTCGGCTTCGTCAGCCAGCCTGTTCACCCGCGCCGCCGCAAAGCACGCGGCAAGCACCTCGGCCGACTTCGCCGGGTAGCCCTTCCACCACTCCGGCCGCAAGAGCCGCACATGCCGCGCCTCGAGCGCTCCAGGCTCGAGAACGGCGGTCAGCCTGCGATGATGCCCGGCGAGTTCGTCCAGAACCTCCCGCATAGGCACGGCGCCGTCGCCGATCGCGCAGCGGACGAGACGATAGCCCTCGTCGGTGAACTGGACGCGATAGTCCTTGAGATGCACGTGGGCCACATAGGGCGCGATCCGGCGGGTGAAGGCGAGCGGCGCTTCCGCGACGGGAAACGTGTTGCCGGTGTCGAAGCAGACGCGGACGCCGCGCGCTTCCTCACAAAAGGCCACAAGCTCATCGCTGCCAAAGTCCTGGTGGTTCTCGATCGCCAGCGTCCGGCCCTCGTCTGCCGCGCGCGGTCCACGGTCGGCGAGAGCCGCCCTCACATCGGCGACCAGCCTCTTCCATTGTTCGCCGAGCGCGTTGCGCTCGCCGCAGAGTACCGTCGTCAGGCCGTAGCGTATGACCTTGGCGTCGAGAAAGCGGGCCGATCGGAGCGCGCTTTCGAATGGGCCCATCATCAGGCCCGAACTGACGACGGGCGTCATGCCGAGCTCTCGCAGCCGATCGCGGAGCGCCTTGAGGTCGTCGTCGCCGACCGCCCGCAGCCACGGGTCGAAAATCTCGAGCGTCTTTGCGCCGAGCTCAGTCGCGATGGCGATAAAGCCTTCGAGACCGGCGCCTTTCGGATTCGCGCGAGAACCTCCCGCGCCTTGAAGTCCGAGATGATAGGCGAGGCCATAGGGGTTGAGGCCAAGGGTGAACGCGTCGCCCAGCGCGCGCGTCTCTTCTGTCCTTGCTTCCTGCGTCATCGAAGCCCCGCGTCGACGGCGATCGACTGTTTGGTGATCATGCGGCTGTCGTCCGCGCCGAGGAAGAGCGCCATCCTCGCCACGTCCTCGCCAAGAAGTGTCGTCTTGATCAGCTGGCGCTTGACGATGGCCTCGGCCGCTTCCGGCGTCTTATACCAGAGCCGCCTCTGCCGCTCCGTCATGACCGCGCCCGGTTCGATGGCGTTGACCCGGATATTGTCGTCGCCGAAAGCGCGGGCGAGCGCGCGCGTCAGCCCGACAATGCCGGCCTTGGCCGCCGAATAGGCCGGCATTTCCGCCGCGCCCACGCGCCAGGCGGTCGACGACAAATTGACGATCGAGCCGAAGCCGAGCGCGCGCATCTGCGGGTGGACAGCCTGGGCGGCGAAGAAATGATGGCGCAGGTTCACATTTTGTGCGTGGTCCCAATAGTCGGGGCTGACTTCGCTCACGCGGTGGCGTTCGTCGTTGGCGGCGTTGTTGACGAGAACCGCGACCGGGCCAAGCCTCGCGCCGGCCTCGGCGATTGCCGCCTGAAGCGCCTTGATGTCGGTGACGTCGCAGCGAATAAAGAGCGCGGTTTCGCCCATCCCGGCAATTTCGGCGGCAATCGCCTTGCCGGCCTCGGCCTCAAGGTCGACGAAAGCGACCTTCGCGTGATTCAGCGCGAAAGCGCGGACGATGTTGGCGCCGATGCCGGTCGCGCCGCCGCTAACGAACACGGTCCGGCCCGCAAGGCTTGGATAGGTCGCGAAGTTCACGCGCCCGCCTGCGGGATAAAGGACTGGGTATCCGGATCGAACAGGCACGCATGAGACATGTCGATCCCGAGCGGCATCAGCTCGCCGAGCCGCGGCGCGTGATCCGGATCGAAGCGTCCGAGGATCTCGCGTTCACCGATTTTCAGCACCGCATGGGTCTCGGCGCCGGTGGGCTCGACGACCTCGACCCGCGCGGTCAGCTTCGCGAGCGCCGGTTTTTGCGCCTTCAGGCTTTCGGTGTGGCGAAAGAGGTGTTCGGGACGGACGCCGAGCACGACCTTGCCCTCCGCGGGCCTGAACGCGGGCATCTGGGCGAGCGCGAGCGTCGCGGTGTCACCGCCTTCCAGCGCAATCGCCACCGCCGGCGCGCCGTCGATCTTCGTCAGTTCGCCCGGAATGAAATTCATCGAGGGCGAGCCCATGAATCCGGCGACGAACATGTTGGCCGGACGGTCGTAGACGACCTGAGGCTCGTCGAACTGCTGGATCGAGCCCTGATGCATGACCGCAATGCGCGAAGCGAGCGTCATCGCCTCGATCTGATCGTGGGTGACGTAGACCGTCGTCTTGCCAACCCGCAGATGCAGCTTCTTGATCTCGGTACGCATGTCGACCCGAAGCTTGGCGTCGAGATTCGAGAGCGGCTCGTCGAACAGGAAGAGCTTGGGATCGCGCACGAGCGCGCGGCCCATCGCCACCCGCTGTCGCTGGCCGCCTGATAATTGGCCGGGCTTGCGATTGAGAAGGGGCTCGATCTGCAACAGCGAGGCGACGCGCTTGATTGCGGCGTCCTGCTCGGCCTTCGGCACACGCCGGCTCTCCATGCCGAAGGTCATATTCTGGCGGGCGGTCATCGTCGGGTAAAGCGCGTAGGACTGAAACACCATGGCGATGTCCCGGTCCTTGGGCGCGACCGAGTTGACGAGCGTTCCATCGATGCGAATCTCGCCTTCGCTGACGGTCTCGAGCCCGGCGATCATGGCGAGCAGCGTCGACTTGCCGCAGCCGGACGGCCCGACGAGGGCGACGAACTCTCCCGTGCCCGCTTCGAGGTCGATGCCCTTGAGGACCTCGACCGAGCCGAAGCGCTTGTAAAGCCGGGAGACGCTCAGCGTCGCCATGTTGGTCCCGTCATTTGATCGCGCCCTGGGTCAGGCCGCGAACGAAATACTTGCCGCCGAAGAAATAGATCAACAGCGGCGGGATAGCGGCGATCAGCACGGCGCAGCTCGCGACGTCATAGGAGCGGGCGTTCATCGAATTGGTCGCCAACCCGACCAGCGCGGCAGTCACCGGCTGTTGGCGTCCCCCAGTGAAAACGACGCCGAACAGATATTCGTTCCAGATTCCGGTGAACTGCCAGATGACAGTGACGATGAGGATCGGCGGCGAGAGCGGAAGAACGATCTTGTAGAAGATGCGCCAGAACCCGGCGCCGTCGATGCGCGCCGCCTTGATGAGGTCGTCCGGGATGCTGACATAGTAGTTGCGGCAGAACAGCGTCGTGAATGACGCGCCCTGAATGACGTGGACGAGGATCAGCCCATAGATCGTATTGGACAAACCCAAGGTCCCAAGAATGAACGCCCAAGGCAACAGAGAAACCTGGCCGGGCATGAAAACGCCAAGCGTCATGCAGGCGAAGAGCGTCCCGGAACCCGGAAAACGCCACTTCGACAGCACGTAGCCATTGATGGCGCCGAGCAGGGTCGAGATTATTGTCGCCGGAATGGTCATGAACAATGAATTGTAGAAATTGCGATGAATCCCCTCGCAGGTGCCGGCGACGCAGTGATGGAGCCAAGCTTTCGGCCACGCGCTCAGCGAAAAGCTTTGCGGGATTGCGATCAGACCGTTGCGCGTGATCTCCGGCAATTCGCGGAAGGAATTGGCGACGATGACAAACAGCGGAACCAGATAGATCAGCGCGAAAAAGCCCAGGAAGCCGTAGACAGCGACCCGGCCGGCCACGAAACGCAGGTTCGCGGAGCGGGCATGTGGATCGAAGGCGAGGTCATAGGTCGCGTCAACCACGGGCGGCTCCCCGGCGCGACCGCCATGTCGTCCACAGCGCGTAGGGCACAAGTACGGTCGCAAGCGCAAGCAGCATCATGATCGAGGCCGCCGCGCCGATCGCGATCTGTCCGCGCTGGAACATGAGATCGTAGACGTAGTTCGCCGGAAAGGTGGTCGCGATTCCAGGTCCCCCCTGGGTCAAGGCGACGACCAGGTCGAAGGTCTTGATGGCGAATTGCAGGAGCACGACCGCAACGGCGATGAAGATCGGCGCGATCGAGGGCAGGATCACCTTGCGATAGATGCGGGCCGGCCCGGCGCCGTCGATTTGCGCCGCCTTGATGAGATCGGGATCGACCGAGCGTAAGCCGGCGAGAAAGAGAGCCATCGCAAAGCCCGAGGACTGCCAGATCCCGGTGGCGATAATGGCGTAGATCGCGGTCTCGCGGTTCGAGGTGATGCGGAAGGTGAAATCGGCCCAGCCGAGGCTGCGCACGAAATGCTCGATCCCTTCATTGGGGCTATAGAGCCAATTCCATACCGAACCGGTCACGATGAACGATACGGCGAGAGGATAAAGAAAGATCGTTCGCCAGATCGCTTCTCCCTTGACACGCTGATCGATGGCGATCGCGAGCGCAAGACCGATCACTATCGCGAGCACGACATAGAATGCGCTGAAGTAGAAGAGATTGCCGTATGCGATCGACCAGCGCTGATTCGACCACAGTTCGAAATAAGGCTTGAGGCCGACGAAATGATAGGTTGGGAGGAGGGTGCTGTCGGACATCGAAACGTACAACGTCCACATAGTGAAGACGAAGACATAGACGAAGCTCGCGAGGGCCGAGGGGAGAATGACAAGACGCGGGGTCCAGGCGCTCAGCCGGTCGCGCAACGGGGCCGACTTCTGAACCGCCACAATCCCGCTGAGAGCATTTGCCATCGCGCTTGCGTTCCGATGAAGGTCGGCCGCCGCGCGAAGTTCGCCGCGCGGCGAGCGCTCGAGGGGCTACTTCTGGGCTTCGACCGCGTCAGCCATGGCGTTGGCGGCGTCTTTCGCCGACATGTCAGGCGTGTTCACGAAGGTGGTGATGACCTCCATGATCGCGCCGCGATACTTCTGCAGGATCGTCATATTATGCGCCATCGAGCGCACCAGCGTGCCTCCCGCGATCGAGGCCTGCAAGTCCTTCTGCGACAGCTGCTGGCAAGGGTTGAACCCCTGCGACAGATCGACATCCATGCGCGCCGGAATCGAACCCTTGGCCTGATTGAACACGGTCTGGAATTTCGGCGACATGATGAGATGCGCGAGCAGCTTCTGGCCTTCGACGTAGTCGGGATCCTTCTGTTTGAAGAAGACGACCGAGTCGGAGTTGAGGATGAAGCCTGGCTTGCCCCAGTCCGTCGGCGCCTGGGCACACACATAGTCCGCGCCTTGCTTCAGTCCGGCCGCGGTGAAAATGCCGATCTGCCAGTCCCCCATGATCATGAAGGCGGCCTCGTTCTTGGCGATCATGCTGGTCGTCGTGTCGTAGTCGCGGCCGGCGATCGCCGGATCCATGTATTTCGACACCATGAGACGGAACTGCTCGAGCGCCTTGACCATCTCAGGGGAGCGCATCGCCTTCGTGTCGCCTTCGACGAAGGCCTTCTTAAAGAGGTCGAGGTCCATTCCATAGAGAACGACCTCGAATGTCGTCGCGTCGGTCCAGTCCGCGCTGAAATGGGCGAGACAGATGAGCTTCGCGGCGACCGCCTTGTCGCAGTCGGCGTTGAATTCGGCCCAGGTCTTCGGCAGCGATGTGATACCCGCCTTCTCCATCGCCTTGGTGGAACCCCAGATCCAGTTGATGCGATGAATGTTCATCGGCGCCGCGACCCAGTCGCCGGTCGGCTTCATCACCGGCAAGAGTTCCGGCGCAACGACCTTGTCCCACCCTTCCTTGTTGGCGAGGTCGTCGAGATTGGCGGTCATGCCCGTTGCGTTCCATTCCGCGATCTCCGGCCCCTTGAGCTGGACGGCGGGAGGCGCGTCGCCGGCGACCACGTCGGCGCGGAGTTTTGCCAGCGTATTGGCGGTGTGGCCGGCGATCGAGGTCTGCTCCCACTTTCCGCCGGCTGCGGTGAACATCTCGCCGAGCTTGGCGATCGCGGCCGCGTCGGAGCCTTCCGACCACTGGTGCAGCATATTGGTCTTGGGTTCGGCAAGCGCGGCGGACGTCGCAAGCGCGCATGCCGCAATTCCGGCGAGTGCAGCCATCGTTGTGCGCATTATTTCCTCCACATGGGCGGGCGCTAAAGCCCGCTCCGCAAATCCAGTTCGGAGATGCTACTTCTCCCGCCCTCTCGTGGGGCGGCGAGACGCTAGTTTGGATAAAGTGTTGCGTCAATTGTGAGACGAACGCGTTCGGCGCAAGGCAGAGCGCGCGATTGCGATGAGATCGTCATCGCGAGCGAAGCGAAGCGATCCAGGGACGAAGGGCATAGCGCGTCAACGGACTGGCGTTGTTCGGCCGCGACTGACGATCATCGAACCGGATGAAGTCGCGCGTCTCGATCGGCTCGATCAGCGTCTCTCCGTGAACGACGCCCTGCGGCAGGACGATACGACAGCCAACCGCGTGTTCAAGCCGGCGGAGACGATCTCGGAATTGTCGACCTTCGCCGACATCGCGCCGATGTGCTTGTGACCGGAACGCCGAGCGGCTGCGCCCTGAGAGTTCCGCCCCCGCCGGTCCGCCGCCTGCTCGACCTGCTGCCCGAACGTTGCTTTTGGGCTCTGTTCCTCTCCTCTCTTCGCAGAACCGAGGTTCGAGTACCTGAAGTCTCGAGACATCATGAGGGCGACAATCCGAGGCGCCGACGCACGGATCGACCTCGCGAGCAGGTGACCCACGTGCTTTGAAACGGGGCGGGGAATAGCCAGAAGTCTGCCGCTCGGGGGCCTCCGGAAGTAGGCGCCTGAACTACATCGCGCCATAGGTAAACTTGCGACAAGTCCTTTCTGATAAGCGGAATCCGTGGTATTGTGCCTCGGGGCTGCAAAGCGTCCGGCGCTACGCGAAGAGCTCCATTCACGGGGGCTTCGGGGAGGGACATCATGGGAATGAAAAGTCCGCGCAACCCTTTGAAATCGCACAAAATAGCGATGGGGATTTGCACGCCGCCCGCTCCCGCTACTCGGCCGCCGCGGCCGGTTCGAGGCTCCGCGCTATACGCGCGACCGCGCGCCGCAGCACATCGAGGCCGGCGTCGGCGCGGACCCCCTCGCTGGCCAGCACGCGGCGGTATGTCCGCGCGCCGGGCCGGCCCGCGAAGAGGCCGATGAGATGGCGCGTATAATCATGCAGGCGCTCGCCGCGCTCGAGGCCGCGCGCGATTGCGGGCATGAACCCCTCGAGCGCGTCGAACGCGTCGTCGTACGGTGCAGCTTCGCCGAAGATCCCCGGATCTATGCCAAGCAGCAGTTCGGGGTTCTGATAGGCGGCGCGGCCGACCATGACCCCATCGACATGGGCGAGATGCGCCCACGCCTCCGCGAGGTCGGCGACGCCGCCGTTGAGGACGATCGGCCAGTCGGGATGGCCGGATTTCAGCGCGTAGACCAAGGGATAGTCGAGCGGCGGCACACTGCGGTTGTCCTTTGGGCTCAAGCCGTCGAGCCAGGCCTTGCGAGCGTGGACGACGAGCGCCGCCGCGCCTGCCGCCTTGACCGCAGAGGCCAGAGCGAACAAGGCCTCGGCCGGCTCCTGCTCGTCGACGCCGACGCGGCATTTGACGGTGACCGGGACGCCGACCGCGGCGGTCATCGCGGCCACGCATTCGCCGACCAGCGCGGGCTCGCGCATGAGGCACGCGCCGAAGCGGCCGCTCTGCACCCGGTCGGACGGGCAGCCGCAGTTGAGGTTGATCTCGTCGTAGCCGAAGTTTTCGCCGATGCGGGCGGCTTCGGCGAGCCGCCTGGGCTCCGAGCCGCCGAGCTGGAGCGCGACCGGACGCTCAGCCCCGTCAAAGCCGATCAGCCGCTCGCGCCGGCCGAACACGACCGCGTCCGCCGTCACCATTTCGGTATAGAGGCGCGCGCGGCGGGTGAGCAGTCGGTGGAACGCGCGGCAGCGCCGGTCGGTCCAGTCCATCATCGGCGCGACGGAAAAGCGGGCGCTGTACGGGCTCATGGCGGCTCATATAGGCGAGATGGCGACGATTGTCGCCGGGCGCCGAGCGGCCTCGCTGGTCCTTGCCGCCGACCTGTCATTCTCAGTCGCTTTGACGCTGCCACCAGCGAATTCGGGGAGAGGACACGTGGCGAGACCGCCGCCTGCGCTTGATACTGCGCACGTAGATTTGGAGATCGCGGATATCGTAAAGCTTAAAACGGTAACGAAATCCTTCTCTCTTTATTATTACTGATTGATGTTTGTGGAAAAATGACCCCGCGTCACTGATGATCTCGATTCATAACTCGAAA
>CAVRMF010000019.1:0-389500 GCA_963721905.1 uncultured Alphaproteobacteria bacterium | reverse complement strand
CGTCGGAGTGGGGGAAACGCAAAGAGCGGCATCGGCAGAAGCGCCCGCCTTTGAGGACGCGCATCTGCTTCGGCGGCGACTTGCCGCGTTCCTGTCCGCTAACGGCGGCGCAGACGTCGCGGTCGAGCGGCTCACAAAATTCCCGGCCGGATTCTCCTGGATCACCTACTCGGTGGGCGTAAAGGGCTTCGCGAAAGCGCGCGAGATCATCCTGCGGATCGGCCCGCCTTACGGTCTCTTCGCGCCTTACAGCGCGATGCCGGAATTTGATTCCCTGACCGCTTTGGCAGCGAGCGCCGTTCCGGCGCCGCGCGTGTTCTTCGCCAGCGACGACCCCGCAATTCTCGGCGCGCCGTTCTTCATCTGCGAGAGAGTCGAAGGGGACACGCCGCTCCCGTGGGGTTCGCAGGGACAGGCCTTGGAAGGCGCGCGGCGAGAAGCGCTGGCGGCGGATTTCGTCGACGCGCTGGCGGCCCTGCATCGTTTCGATTGGAGCACGACCGCGCTCGTCAAATGGGGCGAGGGCGTCACGAACGAGAACGCAGCCGAGCTTCAGATCGACGATTGGCGGGAGCGCTTCGAACGATGGGCGTTGCGCCCGCACCCGATGGCGCACCGGACGCTTGCCTGGCTGCGCGCGCACGCTCCTCGAGCGCAACAGGTCTCACTCGTTCACGGCGACTACCGGCTCGGTAATTTTCTCGAGCGCGATGGCCGCATCTCCGCCATTCTCGACTGGGAGCTGGTCCATCTTGGCGATCCGATCGAGGATCTCGGCTGGGCGTTCCTGCCCCAATATCGAGGAAGGACGTCGCTCGTCTGCGGCCTCGCCAGCGAAGCGGACTTCATCTCCCGTTACGAGGCGCGGTCGGGGCTCAAGGTGGACCCTGCCTCGCTCAAGTTCTACATCGTGTTCTCTCTCATGAAGCTCGCTTTCACCCATATGGCGGCGGCGCGCTGTTTCGAGGACGGTCTCTTCAACGACATGCGCATGCCGGCGATGGCGACCCAGATTGCGCCGGTGTTTCGTCAGATCGCCAAGACGCTGGAGGGAGCTTGGTGAACAATTCTCTGCCCCGCCTGATCGACGGCATGGTCGCGACGCTCCGCAAGGAAGTCATCCCGCATATCAACGGCGATTTCGCCAGGGGCCAGGCCTACGGCGTGATCTACATGCTCGGCAGCATCAAACTGCGCGCCGCCTGGTCGAACGCCTTCCTTTCCGAGCAGCTTCGCGCGCTCGAAGCGGCGAGCCTCGAACTCAGGTCTCTGGCCGCGGAGCTTCCCGGCGCGCCTCTTCCTGAGGCGCGCGAGCGCGTGAAGCTGCCCGACGCGGCCGAACTAGAGGCGGAGCGCAATGCGGGCGATCAGCGCATGTGCAAGCTGATCGACTGGCTCGCTGCGAACAGGGCGAAGCTCGCGCCGCGCACGCTCGCCCGAGTTGAGGCCGCGATTGACCGATATCTCGATTGGCAATCCAGGTTCGAACAGTCGACCAGCGCCAAGCCGATGTTCGCGGAAATGTCGAGCGGGGCGGAAAAGGGCTGATAACGAGGAACCCATGCTGAACAGACAGGACGACCTCATCGGCCATCAGCTGCCGACCACGTTCGATCACGTGATGAGCTCCGACCCCGCCTGGATGGAGCGGCTCTGGTATACGGGCCACCCCATCCCTGCCGGAGACTTCATCTTCGACATCGGCCTCGGCTGGCATCCCAATCGGAACGTCATGGATGGGTTCGCCGGCGTCGCCTTCAACGGTGAGCAATATAACTTCCGCGTCTCGAGACGGCTGCGTCCCAATCCGCTGGAGACGGCGATCGGGCCGCTGGAAATCGAAGTGCTCGAAGGTCTCAGGCGCCACCGGCTCGCCCTGAAGCCAAACGAGTTGGGCCTCGCCTTCGATCTCGAATTCGTCGCCACCATGAACCCGCACGAGGAAGGCGAACACTTCCGGCGCAGAAACGGCCGGGTGACGGAGCATATGGCCCGCGCGCAGCAACTCGGCGCCTATCGCGGCTGGATTGAGGCGGCCGGGCGACGCCGCGAGGTCTCCCAGGCCAGCTGGCTTGGCCAGCGCGATCACTCCTGGGGCATTCGCGCAGAGATGCGGACGGACGAGGCCAACCCGCCGCTCACCTACTACCCCCCGTTCTTCTACTGCTGGACGACCGCGCAGTTCAAAAGCCGTGGGCTACACGTCTTCTTCAAGGAGCGCGCTCCCGGGGAGGCCATCTATATTTCGGGCGAAGAAGTGGGCGCCATCGGAACCCGCGCTGGGGAGAGCGTGCATCTCGAACGCGTCGCGCACGAGGTCGTCTGGGCCAAGGATTCGCTCGGGCAAACTCTGGCCAGCGCCGAGTTCGACGCCGTCTTTTACGGCGGCTCGAAGCGGCGCTTGAAGATCCGCGCTCTTCCCGCACGCTATTTCCTCAAAGGCGGGCTTTACGGAGGCCTCAAGGGATGGTCGCATGGCGACGACAAGGGCAAGTTCTATTCCGAGCACGACGTCTGGACGCTCGAGGACCCTGCGACGCGCAAGCTCGCCCGCACGCTCAGCGATCATGTGATCGAAGTGACCGACGGCGAGGAGGTCGGCTACGGCATCGTCGAGTACGGCGTCGGCAAAGGCTACGCCAAATATGCCGAAGTGCAGGACCACCCGCCGATCTGAACGAGGCTAGGCAGAAACGATGAAGTTTTCCACGCTGATGCTCGAACAGCAGGGCGCTGTCGAAATCCTGTCGCTGAACCGCCCGCAGGCGCTCAACGCCATCTCGCCCGAGATGGTTGCTGAGATGCGCGCCTATTTCGAGGGATTGCAGTCGCGCCTCGACGTCCGCGTCGTCATCTTGCGGGGCGAGGGGCGAATGTTCTCGGCGGGCGCCGATCTCGGCTCCATCGCCTTCACTGAGGCGGGTGAAGGTCGGGCGCAACGGCAGATGGCGATGCAGAAGCTCTACTCCGGCCTGGTCAGATCGATGCGCGCCTGTCCGCAGCCGATCATCGCCCTCCTTCATGGCGAGGCGTGCGGCGGCGGCTTCTCGCTCGCGCTCGCCTCCGACGTGCGCTACGCAACGCCAAGCGTCCGGATGAACGCCGCCTATATCCGCGTCGGCCTCGGCGGATGCGACATGGGCGCAGGCTATCTGCTGCCGCGTCTCATCGGCCTCTCCAACGCCGCGGAGTTTTTGCTGACGGGCCGCTTTATTGGGGCCGATCGCGCATTGCGCATGGGTCTCGTCAGCGAAATCGTCCCCGAGGACAAGCTTCTCGAGACGGGATTGGCATTGGCTGCGGACATGCTCAAGAACGCACCGATGGGCTTACGCATGACGAAGGAAACGCTCAACGCCGAAATCGACGCGCCCAGCCTCGACGCGGCGCTCACGCTCGAAGACCGCCAACAGGTCATCCTGCTCGAGACTGCCGATCATCGCGAGGCCGTGGCCGCCTTTCGCGAGAAGCGCGAGCCGAGATTCGGAGACAGGTAAGGCGCCGGTCTCGCGCAACTTGGGCGAGGCGTGGTGGCATGGTTAATTCAGAATTCTGCGACATTTTCTTTCTGATTGTCTGAATGCGTGGTAGTCTGCATTTTGTGCTCAATTGAGGAAACGCCCATATGTCGAAGAGGCAACACGCCGTCCCGCGGCCGCCGCCGGCGCGGCGCGAAAAAGCCGCCGAGGCTCGCCAGAAGGCGCAGCTGAAAAGAGATGCGCGCGAGAAATGGATCATCGACAAGCTCAACCGCGCCATGTCGGTCACGGAACTCGCGGCGCGCCAGGGGGTGACGCTGAGAAGGATGCAGATCCTTGTGCGTGAGATCGTTGCCAGGCGAGCGCCTTCGCCGCCCGCCGAATATCTGGCGCTGCAGGTCAACCGTCTGAACGAGGCGATGATCGTCGCCTACGGCTCGATGGCCGGCGGCAACCTCAAGGCGGTCGATCGGGTGGTGAGGATCGTCCGCGAGATGGACCGCTATCACGGCTTCTTTCCGAGGCGGGCGGGAGCGCTGGTCAATCGGCGCCGGCTCGCCATGCCGGCTCAGGAGCCGCACGCGCTTGCGCCGCCGCCAGAAGCGAGGCGCGATGGCGCGATGGAAAAGTCGCTGCAAGCGACTGAAAAGGCTCAATGCGGCGATGGAGATTGACAGGGCCCGCAGCCCGAAACAGCCTGATCACGAGCAGGCTGTTACAGCCGGATCAAGCGCTTGCCCCTGTTCTCGCCGCGGTAGAGTCCTGCGAGCGCATCGGGGCAGGCGTCGAGGCCGTGAAGGACGTCCTCCTCGTAGCGCAGTTTGCCGGCCCGCACCCAGTCCGCAAGGGTCGCGACAGAGGCCTCCCAGCGGGGCATGTAGTCCAAGATCACGAAACCTTGCGCGCGGGCCCGCTTGACCAGGAGGTGGCGCTCGATGCGCGGTCCACTTGGCCAGGGGTCCCAGGACGAGATCGAGGCTGTGCCGCAGACGACCACGCGGGCGCCGACTGCGAGGCGTAAATAGACAGTATCGCTGATGACGCCGGAGGTGTTGTCGAAATAGACGTTGACTCCGTCGGGACAGGCCTTGTCGATCGCCTCGCCGAGGCCGGGCGCCTTGTAATCGATCGCCGCGTCATAACCGAAGACGTCGAGACACTGGCCGACCTTGTCCGGCCCGCCGGCGATCCCGACCGCCCGACAACCGAGGATCTTCGCGATCTGCCCGACCGCCGACCCGACCGCGCCGGCCGCAGTGGAGACGAGCACTGTCTCGCCCAGCTTCGGGTCGCCAACGACGGTGAGGCCGATGATCGCCGTCACGCCGTTGATGCCGAGCACGCCAAGCGCCAGCGAATGCGGGAGATCGGATTCGACGACCCGCCGCACGACCGCGCCGGCGTCGACGGTCGCCAACTCCTGCCAGCCGAACCAGCCCGAGACAATTTCGCCAGGACGATAGTCCGGGTGACGCGACTCGAGGATTTCGCCGACCGCCAGCGCGCGCATGGTCGAACCGATTGCGACCGGCGCGGAATAATTGCCGCGGTCGGCGATCCAGCCGCGCATCGCCGGCTCGACCGAGAGGAACTCGTTTCGGACGAGAATCTGACTCTCCGCGGGCGCGGCGACCGGGGCCTCGCAAATGGCGAAATTCTCCGCCTGCGCGACGCCCGCGGGCCGGGAAACAAGAATTGCCTGACGATTGATCATAACCACCCCATGCCCATCGCTGCGCGCGCCCGTTCGTAGTCGGCCGCAAGGTTGGCGACGTAATCAGCCGCTGGCAAGGACGCCTTAACCGCGCCGATCCCCTGGCCTGCGCTCCAGACGTCACGCCAGGCCTTGGGGTGTCCGCCGCCAGAGACGTCGACACCCGAACCTTTGGGCTTCGCCAGCGCCGCCGGATCGAGGCCATTGGCCAGAAGCGAGGGCAACAAGAACGAGGCGTTGGCGCCGGTGAAGCCGTTGATGACGACGATGTCCCGGGAAGCGGAATCGACCACCATTTGTTTGAAGCCGCTCGGGGTGTTGGCTTCCGCGCAAGCAAGGAATGGCGAGCCGATATAGGCGAGGTCCGCGCCGAGCGCCTCCGCGGCGAGAATGGCTCGGCCGGTCGCGATCGAGCCCGCGAGCATCAATGGCCCCTCCCACCATTCGCGAACCTCAGCCACGAGCGCGAACGGCGAGACCGAGCCGGTATGGCCCCCCGCGCCGGCAGAAACGGCAATGACGCCATCGACCCCGAGCTCAGCGCATTTTCGCGCGTGCCGGTCGCTGGCGACATCGTTGAAAACGAGGCCTCCGTAATCGTGAATCGCCTGGACGATTGTCGGGCTCGTGGCGAGCGCAAGCACGACGATGGGAACCTTGCGCGCGACGACGATCTCGAGATCTGCCTCGAGCCTCGCATTGCTCTTGTGGGCGACGAGATTGATCGCAAACGGAATGTCGCAGCCTTCGAGGCCGCTCCCGATCGAGGCGATCTGTTCGTCGAGCAGCCCGGTCGTCCGCGCGTTGAGCGCCGGCATGGCGCCGATGATGCCGCTCCGGCATTGCGCGACGACCAGAGCAGGCGTCGAGGCGATGAACATCGGGCCGGCCATGACCGGGATGCGAAGCTTCCTCTTCAGGAGCTTTGCCAACGTCGGGTCGCCCCTCATTGATTGCCCCCAAACCCGACCCGCCCCTGATCCAGAACCTTGCGTTCCCCGACGAAAGCCTGGAACGTCGCCTCGTCCTTGTCGCGCCAGGCCCTGAAATCGAGGACGTCGCCGGGAAAGACCACGCCGGAAAATCGGCACTGCAGCGCCTTGATACTCGATGGCGAGAAGCCGCAGAGGCGCGCGACGGTAATGCCGGCAAGGGCGTAGCTCGCGAGGCCGTGCAGGATGGGCCGTTCGAACCCGGCGCGCTTGGCGAAGTCGGGATCGGCGTGCAGAGGGTTGCGATCGCCCGACAGTCGATAGATCAGCGCCGCCCGCGGATCGACGATGGCGCGTCCGCTCAGGTCCGGCGGCCGCTCGGGAATAATCGACGGCGCGGACGGGGCGCCGCCGGGCCGCCGAAGCCTCCGTCGCCACGGAGCAGCAGGGCCTGATGCAATGTGCAATAGGCGAGGTCGCTTCGAGCGTCACGAATCTTGCGCTCGAGCACCAGCACCGCCCCCCGTTCGGGCCCGCGGTCGGTCAGCGACAAAACTTCGGCGCTGCCAACGACCTGCGCCTCCGGAGGCAACGGCGCATGGAACCACGCTGCCTGCTCTGAATGCACGAGCTTGAGGAAATCGACGCCGAATTCCGGCGCCCCGATCCACATGCCGGGAGACGACAAGGTCACGGCGAAAGTCGGCAGGACGTCGAGCCCGTCTTCGATAAGAAACTTGAGGTCTTCTCGGGCGCAGGGGTCACGCCCGAGCCCGACCCCGAGCGCATAAAGGATGGCGTCGCGCGGCGCATACGTTTGCGCGATCTCCGGCAGGCAGTAACCGACAAGACGGTCCGGCTGGATGGGCATGGGCCTTTAGACCGGATCCCAGGTGAAGACGTCGCTCGAGCGGTGCAGCGGATAGAAATCGTTGCTGAACATCGGGAACACGCGCTCCGCGATCGTCTCTGCGGTCCAGCCGTCGGCGGTATGTGCGGTGCGGATCGGCCGCGGCTGGGAGAAAAGGTAGATCTCGTTGTTGCGGACGCCGAACACCTGCCCCGTCACACACGCGCCGGCGTCGCTCGCGAGCGCGGTCACAAAGGGCGCGATCTTCTCCGGCACGAGTTTCTTCAGGCCTTCGACGCGTTTCTGCTGCTCGGGCGTGCTGGTCGGAATCGAGTCGATCATGCGCGTCCACGCGAAAGGCGCGACCGCATTCGAGCGGACATTGAAGCGCTGCATGTCGAGCGCGATCGATTTCGAAAGACCGATGACGCCAAGCTTCGCCGTGGCGTAGTTCGCCTGCCCGAAGTTTCCGACCAGCCCGGAAGTCGAGGTCATATGGATATAGGCCCCCGAAGCCTGCGCCTTGAAATGCGGCGCGGCGGCGCGGCTCACGTTGAACGCCCCCTTGAGATGGACGCCGATGACCGAATCGAACTCCTCTTCCGTCATCTTGTGGAAGAGGCTGTCGCGCAGATTGCCGGCATTGTTGACCACCGCATCGATCCGGCCGAAGGCGTCGATCGCGGCCTGGACCATGGCGTGCGCGCCCTCCCAGCTTGCGACGCTGTCGGCGTTCGCGATCGCGCGGCCGCCCGCGGCGACAATCTCGTCGGCGACCTCCTGCGCGACCGACGCGCCGCTCCCTTCTCCGCTGAGACTCACGCCGAGATCGTTGACGATCACGGCGGCGCCAGCCCTCGCGAGATCGAGGGCGACGCCGCGCCCGACGCCCCGACCCGCGCCGGTGACCAGCACGACCTTTCCGTCCATAACGCCCATGTTCGTCCTCAATAGCTCTTGGGAAGGTCGAGCACCTTTTCCGCGATGAAGCACATGATGAGCTGCTCGGTGATCGGCGCGAGCCGCGTCAGCGAAGCCTCGCGATAGAGCCGTTCAACGTGATATTCCTTGGCGTAGCCGAAACCGCCATGGGTCATCACCGCCTGCCATGCGGCGTCGTGTCCGGCGCGGGCCCCGAGAAACTTCGCGCTATTGGCCTCCGCGCCGCACGGCTTGCCGGTATCGTAGAGTTCCGCCGCCTTCATCGCCATCAGCCAGCCGGCCTCGAGATACATCCACTTTTCGGCGAGCGGGTGTTGGATGCCCTGATTCTGGCCTATCGGGCGGTCAAAGACCACGCGCTCTTTGGCGTAGCGCGTAGCGCGCCGCAGGGCGTCCTGGCCGATGCCGATCGCTTCGACAGCGATCAGGATTCGTTCGGGATTGAGGCTGTGCAGGATGTAGGAGAAACCCTTACCCTCCTCGCCGATCCGGTCCTCCTCGGGCACGAACAGCCCGTCGATGAAGATCGAATTGGAGTCCACGGCCTTTCGGCCCATCTTCGGAATGCGGTGGACGTCGATCTTGGACCGGTCGAGGTCTGTGTAGAAGATGGTGATGCCGTCGGTCGGGCGCTTGCAGTCCTCGTAGCGGGTCGTGCGCGTCAGCAACATGATCTTGTTGGCGACCTGGGCGGTCGAGGTCCACACCTTTTGGCCGCGCACCAGATATCCGCCCGGAACCTTTTCGGCGAAGGTCTTGATCCTGGTTGTGTTGAGTCCCGCGTCGGGCTCAGTGAAGCCGAAGGCGCACTGGTCCTCGCCGGAGATGAGGCGCGGCACCCAGCGCGCCTTCTGTTCCAGCGTTCCCTTCACGACGATCGGATGCGGGCCGAAGAGATTGATATGCACGGTCGAGGCGGCCGCCATGCCGCCGCCATGGCTAGCGACCTCATGCATCATGATCGCCGCTTCCGTGACGCCGAGGCCCGCGCCCCCGCATTCCTCCGGCATGGTGATCCCGAGCCAGCCGCCTTCCGCCATTGCCTTATGAAATTCGCGAGGAAACCGGCCGTCCTCGTCACGCTCCAGCCAGTAATCGTCGTCAAACTTGGTGACGACGGCGCGAACGGCTTCGCGGATCGCGTTGCGCTCGTCCTCGGTCGGCAGCGGTCGTCCTTCGCTCATGCTTTTCTGTCTCTTTGCGCCTGTCAGGTCGAAGCTGAAGTCATTTGCGCCGCCTTCAGGTGCGGGATGTCGACCGTCCGGCCGTCGAAGAGCGGCGAGCGTAGCGTCACGCAGGCTTCCTCATCATGAGCGCGGCGCGCCGGCAGGTCGCGATGACCTCGTCGCGCTGGTTGAAGCCGCGATGTTCGAAGGTCACGACGCCTTGGTTCGGACGGGATTTGCTGTCGCGCAACGCCACGACCTTCGTCTCCGCGCGGATCGTGTCTCCCGCGAAGACCGGCTTCGGAAAAGCGACCTCCTCCCATCCGAGATTACCGACTGTGGTGCCAAGCGTCGTGTCCTGCACCGACAATCCGACCACCAACCCGAGGGTGAAGATCGAATTGATGAGCGGACGGCCGAACTCGGTCGTCTTGGCGTATTCATGATCGATGTGGATCGCCGCCGGATTATATGTCAGCGCCGAGAACAGAATGTTGTCCATGTCCGTCACCGTGCGACGGATCTCATGGACGAAGGTCTGGCCGGCCACGAATTCCTCGAAATATTTTCCCGCCAAGCGCCGCCTCCCTCAATTCAGCCGGCCGAAGATCGAGATGGCGGCGACGCTGTTGAAAGGCGCGCCGCCAAGATTGTGCGTCAGGCCGAGATCGACTTTGGCGAGCTGCCGCGAGCCGGCGCGGCCGAGCAACTGAGAATAAACCTCGTATGCCATGCGGAGGCCCGAGGCGCCGACCGGGTGACCAAAGCATTTGAGGCCGCCGTCGACCTGGCAGGGCTGCGCGCCTCCCCGATCGAAGCGGCCCTCCAGAATGTCGTGCGGCGCACGCCCTTCCGCAGAGAGGCCAAGATCCTCCATGGTCACGAGCTCGGTGATCGAGAAACAATCGTGCACTTCGGTCACAGAAAGATCAGCGGTGGGGTCCTTCACGCCGGCTTCCGCATAGGCGCGCTTAGCCGCCTCACGGGTGTTGAGGACATAACTTCCGTCCCACTCGCCATATTGCATCTCCCAACCGTGGCTCGCGGAGAGCTGCACCGCCTTCACCGTGACAGGGTTGGCGACGCCGAGCCCCCGAGCGATATCCGGCGTTGTGACGATCGCGCACGCGCCCCCGTCAGAGACGCCGCAGCAGTCGTAGAGGCCGAGCGGATCGGCGATCATCGGCGCTTTCAGGATCGTCTCAACGTCCACCGGCTTGCGCAGGTGCGCGCGCGGGTTCAACGCCGCATTCTGATGGCTTTTCCAGCTCACGTGCGCCATGGCGCGCTTCAAATCGCCAGCGCTCAGACGGTGCTTCGTCGCGTAGGCGCCGGCGAGTTGCGCAAAAGAGCCTGGCGCCGAGCCGTAGGGCAGCCAGAGGTCGTTTGCGAGACCTTTCGTCCGTAAAGGGAGACCGCCGTAGCCGGTGTCTTTCAGCTTCTCGACGCCGAGCGCGAGCGCAAAGTCGACCGCGCCGGCGGCGACCGCGTAAACCGCTGCGCGCAACGCCTCGGAGCCGGTCGCGCACATGTTCTCGACGCGAGATACCGGGATAGTCTTGAGGCGCAAGGCATGTGCAAGAGGAAGAGCGCTGTTCCCCACGTTGATGTCATCGAGCGCATTGCCCATCCAGGCAGCTTCGATCTGCGACCGATCGATCTTTGCGTCCGCCAACGCCTCTTCGAAGGCGTCGACCATAAGATCTTCGGGGCCCTTGTCCCAATGCTCGCCGAACGTCGTGCAACCCATGCCGACGATCGCAACCTTATCCTTGACGCCGCTCGCCATGGCTCAAACTCCCAGCGCGGGGCGCTCTGCCGGCGCGGCCTTCCAAAAATAGGTGCGAAAACCGCGCCGCTGGTCGCGCGACTTCAACCGAAGCCGCATTCGAACGCGATCTCCCACGGAAAACCCATGCGTGTCAGCGTCGGTGAACTCCATCATGACCCGTGCACCGTTGTCGAACTGCGCGAGGCCGAACCAGAACGGCGGATCCGGTGTGTAATTGAGCCGGTCGGCGGTGACGGAGACAATCGTCGCGAGTTCGTCGGCGAGGCGTACATCCTGCAAAGGTTCGGGCCCGTCGGCGTCGGGTCGCACGGGGATGCGGCTCTTCGGGAACTGTACGTTGCCTTTCGTGTCGCGCCCGCCGATGAAGCCGATCATGTCTCGCCCATAGCGCTCGAGCACTGTCGCTTGCGCCTTCTGTTCAAATTCCGAACGCACGCCCCAATCGAGTTCAAGCGCGCCGTTGAGGCTGAGGAAGCGCACGTAGTCGTCGAAGACGAGACCGCGGCTGACAACCTCCGTCGCCTGATCTGCGCCCGGCATCGGCCCGGTCATCTCGAAGACCAGAGCGTCACAACCGCTCCCGAAGCCGGCGAGCAGCACGCAGTCGCTGGCTCCCGCCTTGGAGCAGGCTAGGGCGAAAGCAAGAAGTGCGTGCGCGGCGCCGAGGTCGCCAAGGCTTTGCGCAACCTCGCTCGCAACGTTGGGCGCGTCGATTCCGGTGGCGCGCGCGATCTCCTTCCATGCGCCCGGCAGCGGCTCGTGAACGGCCGCGACGGAGATCGCCGTCGGCTCCAGACCCGCCCGCGACAAGGCCGTGCGAATGGCGGGCGCGATAACCTTCGAGACGCTTGTCTCTCGCACAAAGCGTTCTTCATACGGGTATGGCTCGGGATGCTCGCGCGACGCGTAGACGTCGACGAGATCGCGCGACAAAGTTGACCAGCCGATCAGCCGGGCCGCGCCGCCGTCAGCGACCAACGCGGCCGCGCCCCCGTCTCCTTCTGCCAGATGCAAGGCGTTTCCCGGCCTGCCCGGCCGGCGCTCGCCTGAGGCGATCAGCGTTTCGCCTTGCCCTAGCAAAGCTTCCAACAAAGCTGAGACGGCGCAGCGGCGTGAGCCAGCTGCGTCGTGACCGCGGGTTTCCTCTGATAATGCGAGGGCGTCGATCAGGAGCGTCGAATGAGACCGCTCCAGAAAGGGCGCGGAGGTCGAGGCGAAGCGAACCGCGTCGGGCTTGCGATTGACGAGGCGCGCCGCTTCAAGCGCCAACGTCAATGCGTCCTCATCCCAGCCTGCGACGGCGCGAAAGCCTGCGCCGCGGCCGCCAAGCCCTGAGAATTTCAACGCTCGAGCGGCGGAGGCGCGATTAAGCCGCAACAGCGGCGCGTATGCGCCCACAGCGGCGATGCCTCTGTTGCGAAACGACGCGACCTCGCCTGGACTCAAGTTTTCCGCCCTCGGTTGTCTCGCGACGGACCTTGACAGGTTTCAGACAGTTTGTAAATATGTTTACCAACGCGATCGTCAAAGCCGCGTTGAACCCATTCCGTCCAAGGGGCGCGCCATTATGAGCATGGATATCTTTCGCGATGACGCGCTCAGGGGCAAATCCATTCTCGTCACCGGAGGCGGCAGCGGACTTGGCAAGGAGATCGGCATGGCGCTCGCGGCGAAGGGCGCGAAAGTCCACATCTGCGGGCGACGCCCGCAGGTTCTCGAGGACGCCGCGGCTGAGATTTCTGCGCAGGCCTCTCTGGCGGCGTCCCCGCACGTCTGCGACATCAGGGACGCCGACCAGGTCGAAGCGATGATGGACCGGATATGGGCAGAAGGTCCATTGACCGGCCTCGTCAACAACGCCGCAGCCAACTTTATCGCTCCGACCAAGGAGCTCAGCCCGCGAGGCTTTCGCGCCGTGACCTCGACGGTGATGGACGGCAGCTTTCATGTTACGCTTTCGGCCGGCAAACGCTGGATCGCGGGCGGACTCAAAGGCTCGGTCGTCAGCAATCTCGTCACCTGGGTCTGGACCGGTTCCGCCTTCGTGGTGCCTTCAGCCATGGCGAAAACAGCGCTGCACGCCATGACGATGTCGCTCGCAGTGGAATGGGGCCGCTACGGCATCCGGCTCAATGCGACCGCCCCCGGGCCTTTCCCGACCGAGAGCGCTTGGGAGAAGCTCAATCCGATCCCCGACGCCAAGTCGTCTGCGACAAGCCCGGACACAGTGCCGCTTCGGCGCTACGGGCAGATTCAGGAACTGCAGAATCTCGTCGTGTTCCTCCTATCCGACGGTTGCGACTACCTGACCGGCCAGACAATCGCGATCGATGGCGGCCAGCATCTTGCCGGACCATCCACCTTCGCGGACCTGACCGCGCTGACCGACGAACAGTGGCGCGTCGCGCGCGAGGCGATCCAGCGCTCGACCCGGCGAGACAAGGCGCAGCGCGCCACCGTCGCCTGAACGACGCGAAGAAAGACGACATCATGATCGAACGCTCCCTGTTTGACGAAGAGCACGAGATTTGGCGCTCAACCGTTCGCCGCTTCGTCGAGGAAGAGATCGAGCCATATCACGCCCAGTGGGAGCGCGACGGGATCGTGCCGCGCGAGCTCTGGCTCAAGGCGGGCGAGAAGGGCCTGCTCTGTTGCACGGTGCCAGAGGAGTACGGCGGGCTGGGTCTCGACTACCTGTTCGATGTCGTCGTGTTCGAGGAATTGTGGCGGGTCGGCGCCAGCGGGCCAGGCTTCCTCATCCACACCGATCTCGTGGCGACCTACATCCTCTCCTTCGGCACGGAGGAGCAGAAGCGCCATTGGCTGCCGAAAATGGTCCGGGGCGAGGCGATCGGCTCGCTCGGCATGACAGAACCGCACGCCGGCAGCGATCTCAAGGCCGTGCGCACGCAAGCCAAACGGGACGGCGACGCGTTCGTCATCAACGGCCAAAAGGTCTTCATTTCGAATGGGCAGCTCTGCGACGTCATCGTGCTTGCGACGAAAACGGACGCGAACGTAGGCGCGAGCGGGGTGACCCTGTTTCTGGTCGAATCGGACCGGCCGGGCTTCACGCGCGGGCGCAATCTCGAAAAGCTCGGCATGAAGGCCCAGGACACCTCCGAGCTGTTCTTCGAAAACGTGCGCGTGCCCGCCTCGAACATGCTGGGGCAGGAGGGACGTGGCTTTGCGTTGATGATGACCAAGTTGCCGCAAGAGCGTCTGGCCCAGGCGATCCGCTCCGCGACGGTGACCGAAACGGTCATCGATTGGACCGTCGACTACACGGCGGAGCGCAAGGCGTTCGGCCAGACCATTGCCGATTTCCAGAACACGCAATTCGTCCTTGCGGACCTCAAGGCAAGGGCGACCATGGCGCGCGTCTTCACTGACAAGTGCATCGATCTCTTCCGTCAGGGAAAACTCGACGCCGTGGACGCCGCGATGGCGAAGATGGTCACATCCGAGCTGCACTGCGAGGCGGTCGACAAGTGCCTGCAACTCTTCGGCGGTTGGGGCTACATGTGGGAGTATCCGATTTGCCGCGCTTATGCGGACGCGCGCGTCGTCAAGATTGCAGGCGGCTCGATCGAGGTGATGAAGACGATCATCGCGCGGGAAATGTTCAAAGGGCGTCTGACGGCGAAGCCAAAACGCGTGCTTGAGGTGCTGTGAGGGAGGAGAACGACTTGGCCAGAGATCTCAACACCAGTCTCCGCTTCGGCTTCCTGATCCACGACGTCTCGCGGTTGCGCCGCGTCGTGGTGGACCGGGCGCTGAAGCCCCTCGGAATCACCCGTTCGCAGTGGTGGGTGCTGGCGTTTCTTTCGCGGCGGGATGGAATGACCCAGACCGCGCTCGCCTCCGACCTCGACCTCACGAAGGTGGCGGTCGGCGGCCTTCTCGATCGCATGGAGGCGGCCGGCTTCGTGGAAAGGCGCGCCGATCATAATGACGGACGCGCGCGACGCGTCTACCTCACGCGAGCTGGCTCGAAGACTGTCAACGCCATCCGCGAAAGCGTCGAAGCGGTCGAGCTGGAGATCCTGAGCCGCATCCCCGAGGAGGCGCTCGAGCAGGCGGCCGAGACGCTACGCACATTGAAGGACACGCTGCTCGAAATGGCCGGCGGCGAGGCGGAAGAGAGCGAAAGCGCCGACACCAACATCGTAGCTTGAGAAGGAGTGGATCCTTGCGTGGATTGAAAGACAGAGTCTCGGTCGTCACCGGCGGAGGACAGGGAATCGGGCGCGCGCTGACCCTGCGTCTCGCCGAGGAAGGGTGCAAGGTCGCCATCTTCGACCTCAAGCTCGAAGCGGCGAGGGAGACGGAAAAGCTGGCGCCTACGGGCCGCGTGACCGGCTACGAGCTTGATGTCGGCGACTATTCGGCGGTGGGCGCCGCCGTCGCGAAGGTCGAGAGCGAGCTCGGGCCGATTTGGGCCCTGGTCAACAACGCCGGCTGGGACCGCCCCGCGCCGTTTCTCTCGACCGACCAGGCGCTGTGGGACAAGATCATTCGGATCAACCTATACGGACCGCTGAACACGCATCATGTCATTGCGCCGCTCATGGTCGCGCGCAAAGGCGGTCGGATCATCAACATTGCTTCCGACGCAGCGCGTGTGGGCACCAGCAACGAGGCGGTCTATTCGGCCTGCAAGGGTGGCCTTATCAGCTTCACGAAGTCGGTCGCGCGCGAGCTCGCGACAAAAGGAGTGCTGCTCAACGCTGTCTGCCCGGGTCCTACCAACACGCCGATGATGGCGGCCGTGCTCGGCGAAGGCGAGCAGGCAGTGAAGTGGAAGGACGCGATGGTGCGCGGCATACCGCTGAAGCGTATGGGCGAGCCGGACGACTATGCCGGCATTGTCGCCTTCCTCGCGTCGGAAGACGCGAGCTTCATCACCGGGCAGACGATTTCCGTCGCCGGCGGCATGAACATGATCTGAACTCCCCCTAAAGGATGACCCGTCAATGACTGTCGCCGTCGCATTCGAAGACATCCTGTACGAGAAGCGCGACAATCGCGCCGCCTGGATCATTATCAACCGACCGAAGCTCTACAACGCCTTCCGCGCTCAGACGATGGAGGAGTTGATCAAGGCCTTCCAGATCGCCGGCTATGACAAAGGCATATCCTCGATCGTGCTGACAGGCGCTGGCGACAAGGCGTTCTGCACTGGCGGCGACCAGAGCGCGCACGAGGGCCAGTATGACGGGCGGGGCATCGTCGGTCTTCCGATCGACGAATTTCAATCGGTCATCCGCGACGTGCCGAAGCCGGTGATCGCGCGGGTCAACGGCTTTGCGATCGGCGGCGGCAACGTGTTCGCGACGCTGTGCGACCTCACGATCGCCGCCGACACCGCGAATTTTGGTCAGGTAGGGCCTAAGGTTGGTTCGGTCGACGCGGGATGGGGAACCGCCTTGCTGGCGCGTCATATCGGCGACAAGCGCGCGCGGGAGATGTGGTTCCTCAACGAACAATACACTGCGCAGCAAGCCTTCGAGATGGGCCTCGTCAATAAGGTCGTGCCATTCGCAGAGCTCGACGCCGCCGTGAAGGCTTGGACGGACATTCTCGCCGAGCGGTCGCCGACAGCCCTTGCGCTCGCCAAACGCTCCTTCAACGCCGACAGCGAAAGCATCCGCGGCATCAGCCTTGCGATGTTGAGCTCGGTAAAACTCTTCTACGAGACTGAGGAATCGAAGGAGGGCGTGCGCGCGTTTAAGGAGAAGCGAAAGCCCGATTTCCACAAGCATGTGAAGTAGCGGAACGGATCGCCGCTGATGTCTCCCCGGCGCCTCGGCCCGCATGAGGTCGCATCGGCTCTGCTGCCGGGCGGGCGCACGCTGGTCGCTGGCTGCTCGGGGGAATCGCTTCTTTTCGCCGAGGCAGTGATGCGCGCCGGCGGCGCGCTGGGCGCGATGACCTTCACGGGCATCTTCGTGCCCGGCCTCAACACGCGCACCTATTTGGCCAACCCTGAATGCCGGGTCGAGACCTTCTTCCTGACGCCGGAACTGAAAGCGGCAGGATCTGCGGTGAAGTTCATCCCACTCTGCTACGCCGACATTCTCGCGCGGCTCAGATCCGTTCCAATTGACGCCGCGTTATTCATGGCGACGACTCCCGGTTCCGACGGCAAATGCGGTTTCGGCCCTATCGTCGATTTTCTTGCCGAGCTTTGGCCGCGCATCCCGATCCGCATCGCGCATATCAATCCCCGCCTGCCCCGCGTCGAGAGCCCGTGCCGGATTCCGTTCAGCGCCTTGACGGCCTATGTCGAAGCCGAGCAAGAATTGCTCGGCTTCGCAACCGGCGCGGACGATTTGCTGTCGCAGGCGATCGGCGACAATGTCGCTCGGTTCGTCGAGGATGGCGCGACGATCCAGATGGGCCTCGGCAAAATTCCGACAGCAGTGTTGCGGGCGCTGCGTGGACGACGAAACCTGAAGATTCATTCCGGCCTCATCCCCGAGGCCGTCATAGACCTGGAAGACTCCGGGGCTCTGGCGCCCGGCGTCAGCATCACCGGCGGCGTCGCGATCGGGTCGGCGCGTCTCTACGATCGCGTGGGTTCTGCCACCTATCGCTTTCATCCCGTTTCCTACACGCATGCGCCAGGCGTCGTCGCAGGCCTCAAGAAGGCCTTGTCGCTCAATTCGGCGCTCGAAGTCGATCTCTACGGGCAGGCCTACGCCGAACTCGGGCCCGATGGACTGATGTCGGGGCCGGGCGGCGCGTCCGATTTTGCGCGAGGCGTCTGGGCCGGAGGGGGCTTGCGCATCCTCGGCCTCGCGGCCTCCGCCGCCAGGGGCGCAATCAGCCGCGTCGTCGCGCCGGCCGCGAGCTCCGGCCCCGTCTCGCTCGGGCGGATGGACACGGACGTCGTCGTAACCGAATACGGCGCGGCAGACCTGCGAGGTCTGGATCACCACGAACGCGCGCAGGCGTTGATCTCCATCGCCGCACCGGCCCACCGCCAAAGGCTCAGCGAAAGCTGGGCCGCAGTCGCGAAAAAATTTTGACTATCGGAGAAAACACCATGGCCACGCGGAAAGTCATCATCAGTTGCGCCATTACGGGCTCAATTCATACGCCTTCGATGTCGCCGCATCTGCCGGTGACGGCGGAGGAGATCGCGACATCCGCATTGGGCGCGGCGGATGCCGGCGCGGCAATCGTGCATCTGCATGCGCGCAATCCGACGGACGGACGGCCCGATCAGAGCCCCGAGGCGTTCGAACCGTTCCTCAAAGTGATCAAGCAATCTTCGAACGTGGTCGTCAATCTGACAACCGGCGGCGCGCCGTTCATGACAATCGAGGAGCGCGTGCGTCCGGCGGAAAGGTGGAAGCCGGAGATCGCGTCGCTGAACATGGGCTCGATGAACTTCGGCCTCTTTCCCATGCTCAAGCGCTACAAGGCGTTCAAGCACGATTGGGAGCCCAAGATGCTCGAGGGCTCCCACGATCTCGTGTTTCGCAATAGCTTCAAGGACATTCGTTACGCGCTGGACACCCTGAACGCCAGCGGCGCGCGCTACGAGTTCGAGTGCTACGACACGAGCCACCTCTATAATTTGCATCACTTCTTCACCGAGGGTCTCGTGAAGCCGCCGCTGTTCATCCAGACCTGCTTCGGTCTCTTGGGCGGCATCGGCGCGCATCCGGACGACGTGATGCACATGAAGCGAACGGCCGACCGCCTGTTTGGGGACAATTACCGCTGGTCCGTGCTCGGCGCCGGCCGCAACCAGATGCCGGTGGCCGCGATGGCGGCGGCGATGGGCGGAAACGTGCGCGTCGGTCTCGAAGACAGCCTTTGGCTCGGCGCAGGGCAGCTCGCGCCGACCAACGCCAGCCAGGTGGTTCAGGTGCGCAAGATCATCGAAGGCCTCGGACTCGATATCGCAACGCCGGAAGAGGCCCGCGAGATCCTGGAGCTGAAGGGCGGTGATCGCGTTGGGTTCTGAGCCATTGCTTTCGCTCGTCTCCCCCCCACCCGATCGCCAACGTCCAGCGTGATGAGCAATAGTTCCACAGCGGTCTCCCTTTAAGGTTCACGAGGATCCACATGGCCCCTCCGCCCCCTCAGCTTTCCGAATTTCGACTCGAGCGAAAGGACGACGGCCTCGTTCATGTCGTGTTCGACGCGCCCGGGCGGACGATGAACGTGTTCTCCGAAGCGGCGATCGTCGAGATCGGCCTGATTGCCCGCTGGCTCGAAGAGGCCGACGTGCGCGGCGCGGTGATCCGCTCCGGCAAAACGAGCGGGTTCTGCGCGGGCGCCAATCTGCCGGAGATCTGGGCCGCCTACGACATGATCATGGCGACGACCGAGCCGCGCCGCTTTAGGACCGCGTACGATCACTTTTTCCGTCTCAGTCTGGCGCTGCGCGCCCTGGAGACATGCGGCAAGCCGGTCGCCGCGGCGATCGCAGGCTTGGCGCTGGGCGGCGGCGGCGAGCTCGCGCTGGCCTCGCATTACCGCGTGCTGACTGACGACAAGCACGCCGCGATCGGTCTTCCCGAGTCCTTGGTCGGCTTGCTCCCCGGCGCCGGCGGAACTCAGCGCCTGCCGCGGCTGGTAGGCGTCGAACCAGCAATGCCGATCCTTCTGAACGGCCGCCGGCTTGCCGGCGAAGCCGCGATCAAAGCGGGTCTTGCCCACCTCGTGGTCAAACCCGGCGAGGAGATTGCGGCAGCGGAAGATTGGCTGCTCTCGGGGCCTTCGCCGGTCCAGCCATGGGACCGCGACGATTGGGTTCCTCCAGCGCCCGCCGATGTGAGCGCCGCGCTGGCGCCGGTGAAGCGGGCGATGCTCAGGACCTCGCTTGGCCACTATCCTGCTCTGTTCGCCATTCTCGACTGCGTCGAGTACGGACTCCCGCAGAGTTTCGAGGGCGGCATCCGGAGCGAGATGACGAGCTTTTCGCATCTCGTGCTGCATCCAGAGCCGCGAGCCATGATTCAGACGATGTTCCTTGGCCGAGTGGACTACGAGAGGCTCGAGCGCAAGCAGCAATTGCCCGATCTGGCGGAAAAGGCGGTCGCAGCAGTCCGCGCCGTTCTGGGCGATGCGAAGGGAGAGGCGGACGCGCTCGCCGCCGCCGGCTTTGCAATTCCCAATAGCGCCGACGCCGTGCGCGAACGCGCTCGGCCGGGTTATTGGATCGAAAGCGACGACGCGCGCGCTGCGCTTGCGTTGTCAGTGTTGAGGCGGATTTACGACGCCGTCGCGCCGCTCGCCGCGGGGCGCACCGACGAAGACTTACGTGTCGCGGATTACGCCGCCGTGAAGCAGGCCGGCTATCCCGCCTACCTCGGGGGGCCTTTCGCCTTCAGGTCCGCGAAGTGGAGGTGACCTCTCAGTGAGGCCGAACCACATTGTGGGACCAGAGCGTGACTGCTGGCTTGACTTAGCTGCCCCTCTGATGCAGATAGTAAGCTAGTTAACAAGATGTCTTGAGCGGCCTCGCGCACCTTGGGAGGAAACCATGGGTGGAACACGCTTCGATCCTGTCGCCCACGCCAAGGCGATGCGGGAGGGCGGTTATTGGATCGACAAGAACTACGACGAGTTCCTTCAGGAGACGATCGCCTGCACGCCTGACAAGCTCGCACTTGTTGCGGACAGGTCCGATCGCCCGGAGAAGCGCCGGTTCACTTACGCCGAACTCGGGGATGCGATTGCTCGCGCATCCGCGTCTTTGAAGCGTCTAGGCGTCGGTCGCGGCGACGTCGTTTCCGTGCAATTGCCGAACTGGTGGGAGTTTGCGGTTATAGCGCTCGCCGCGTTCCGCGTCGGCGCCATCGTCAACCCGCTGATGCCGATCTTCCGCGAACGCGAATTGAGTTACATGCTCGACTTCGCCGAGACCAAGGTGCTTGTCGTTCCGAAACTGTTTCGCGGCTTCGACCACGAGGCGATGGCGAAATCGATTCAGCCGTTCCTGTCGAAACTCCAGCATATCGTCGTCGTCGACGGCGAAGGGGCCGGAGGATTCGAAGCGGCGCTGCTTTCTGGCGAAGAGCGGCTGCCGCCCCCTCCCGTTGGCGAGATCGGGGTTCTGCCCGCCGATGAAATGGCTGTGCTGATGTTCACGTCGGGAACGACGGGCTCGCCCAAGGGCGTCATGCATTGTCTCAACACGCTGATGGCTTGCAACATTGCGCTGGCCGGGCGTTTTGGCCTCGACTCTGGCGACACAATGCTCGTCTGCTCGCCGCTTGGTCATATGACAGGCT
The DNA here is from genome assembly GCA_963721905.1 of uncultured Alphaproteobacteria bacterium. Taxonomy (GTDB): domain Bacteria; phylum Pseudomonadota; class Alphaproteobacteria; order Rhizobiales; family Beijerinckiaceae; genus Roseiarcus. The sequence goes on along the minus strand of CAVRMF010000019.1, from coordinate 368,369 downwards.
TCGCTGCAGGCATGCTTCTTGGCCTCAAGATTGGCGCGACCGTCATTTTCCAAGACGTCTGGGAGCCGAACCGCGGGGTGACGATCATGGCCGCCGAGGGGGTCACCTACTCCGCCGGCGCCGCCACCTTCCTTGCCGACATGTGCGAGGCCGTCGCCGCGGGCGCGCCGAGGCCGACCAAGCTGCGCAAGTTCCTTTGCGCAGGGGCGCCGATCCCGCCTGCGCTGATCGATCGCGTCTACCGTGATCTCGATCTGAAGGTCTGCTCGCTGTGGGGCATGACGGAATTGCTTTCGAGCACCCTGACGGAGCCGGAACGCGCTCTCGAGAAGTCGTCCAAGACTGACGGACGTCCGCTGGACGGCGTCGCCGTCAAGGTTGTGCGGGCGGACGGCTCCGCAGCGCCTGCGGGCGAAACCGGTCTCCTGATGGTGCGCGGCGCGCAGATGTTTCTGGGCTACTACAAGCGTCCCGATATGGAGCCGTTCGACGCGGAAGGCTGGTTCGATACCGGCGACCTCGCCTACGTGGACGATGAGGGCTACATCCGCATCAATGGCCGCATCAAGGATGTCGTCATTCGCGGCGGCGAGAACGTGCCGGTCGTCGAGATCGAGAACCTGTTGTTCAAACACCCGGCGGTTCTGGCGGCCGCGCTGGTCGGATATCCCGACTCGCGTCTTGGAGAAAGGGTTTGCGCTTTCCTCGTGCTGAGGCCGGATCACACCTTCGATCTGAGGACGCTGCAAGCCTATATGGCCGAGCACAAGGTCGCTAAACAGTATTGGCCCGAGCGCGTGGAAATCGTCGCGGATCTGCCGAAGACCCCTGCCGGAAAGGTGCAGAAGTACCAATTGCGCGAAATGGCGAAGGCTTTCGGCGACGCGCCGCAAAGGGCGCGTGCTTGAATGCGCGGCTGAAGGATCGCGTTTGCGTCGTGACGGGCGCGGGGCGCGGAATTGGTCTCGCCATTGCGGAGCGCTTCGGACGCGAGGGCGGGCGTCTCGCCGCCGTGGATGTCAGCGCGCGGAGGCTTGAGCCGGCCGTCGAAGGGCTGAAGGCGAAGGGTCTTGAAGCGCGCGGTTATGCAGTCGACGTTGGTCGGCGCGAGGACGTCCAAGCGATGTTTGCGCAGATTGAAGCGGAATTCGCCGCGCCCGTCGCCGCGCTCGTCAACAATGCGGTCTGGGCCCGCTTTCAACCGCTCGCTGAACTCGATGTCGAGACAGCCGAACGCATGTTTGCAGTCGGCGTGCAGGGACTCTTCTGGACGATGCAGGCGGCGGCCCCGCAGATGGAGCGGCGAGGCGGCGGTTCGATCGTCAATCTGAGCTCCGTCTCGGCTTATCACCCGGCCAAGCACTCGGTCGCCTATTCCGCGGTGAAGGCCGGCGTCGTCGGGCTGTCTCGGGCCGCGGCTGTCGAGCTCAGCCCGAAGAAGGTCCGGGTCAACGTGATCTGCCCGGGCATGATCGGCACGCCAGCCTCGATCGCCCAGTTCGACGAGGCGACCATCGAGACCCGACAGGCGGAAATGCCTCTGGGTCGGTTCGGAGAGCCAGACGAGATCGCGTCACTCGCCACGTTCCTGGCGAGCGACGACGCGAGCTACGTGCAGGGCGCTGTCATCGTGGCGGATGGCGGCTGGACGGTTCCCGCCAGATAGGAGCAAGGCATGAGGCGGCTCGAAGGCAAGCGCGCGGTCGTCACGGGCGGCGGCAGCGGCATTGGCCGCGCGAGCGCGATCCGCTTCGCAAGAGAAGGCGCAGCCGTGCTCGTGGTCGGACGGGCCGCCAACACGAACGAGACGGTCGAGGCGATCCGCGCCGACGGTGGCGCCGCGTCGGGCATGATCACCGACGCATCCAAGGAAGAGAACGTCGCTGCGATCGTCGAGCGCTGCGTCAACGAGTTCGGCGGGCTCGAAGTGTTCCTCGCCAATATCGGCGTCGCCGGCACGAACACGCCGCTGCTGGAACAGACGGTCGACGAATGGGCGGAAGTCTATCGCGTCAACACGATCAGCTGCTTCCTCGCCATCAAATACGCCGGCCGCTACATGACCGCGAAAGGCTCCGGCTCGATCATACTCACCTCTTCGGCCGCTTCGTTACGGGCAAACGCCGGAGCGATATCCTACAGCGCGAGCAAGGCCGCTGTGAACAGCCTCACGCAAACCGCGGCCAACGCCTTCGCTGGAACCGGCGTGCGCGTGAACGCGGTCCTGCCCGGGCTTGTCGAAACCCAATTGACGCGCAAGGTGTTCGAGGATGCTCGCGCCCGCGGCGTCGAGGGAAAGCTCGGCCACGTGACTCCACTCAAGCGTCCCGGCCGCGCCGAGGAAATCGCAGCAGCGGTGGCGTTCCTCGCCAGCGACGATTCCTCCTACGTGGACGGGCAATTGCTGTCGGTCGACGGCGGCGTCAGCAGCACCCATCCTTACGGGCGGATCGCGCTGCCGTCTTGAGCTGCCGCATCCGCTTGACGCATTTTGTAAACAAGCTTATTATAAACAGGCTTACTGTTTGCCTGAAATAAGAGGCGACGCAGAGGGAGACGCGCCTGTGGACTTCGACCTGCCCAGGGAGATCACCGACAAGCTTGCGGAGCTCGACGCGTTCATCGAGAGCGAGATCAAGCCGCTCGAACGCGAGAACATGCAGTTCTTCGACCACCGGCGCGAGCACGCCCGGACGGATTGGGATCACGACGGCCGTCCGCGGGCAGAATGGCGCGCGCTGATTTCAGAGATGGAGCGCCGCGCCGACAAGGCCGGCCATTTGCGCTACGGACTGCCGAAATCCTGCGGGGGTGCGGGCGCCTCCAATCTCTCGATCGCGGCGATCCGCGAGCATCTCGCCGCCAAAGGGCTCGGCCTGCACAATGACCTGCAGGACGAGTCCTCGATCGTTGGCAATTTTCCGATCATTCCGGCGCTCGCCGACTACGGAACCGAAGAGCAGAAGACCTATATCGAAGGCATCATCACCGGGAAGAAGCATTTGTCTTTCGGTTTGACGGAGCCCGGCCACGGCAGCGACGCGACGTGGCTGGAAACGACGGGCGTTCGCGACGGCGACCACTGGATCCTCAACGGGCGCAAACGCTGGAACAGCCAGGTCGCGCGCGCACACGCCAATCTCATCTTCGCTCGCACGTCGGGGGAGCCCGGCGAAGCGAAGGGCATCACCGCTTTCATCGTGCCAACGGACACGCTCGGACACAACGTCCTCTACAACCATTGGACGTTCAACATGCCGAGCGACCACGCGGAGACGGAGCTCAAAGATGTCCGCGTGCCGAACAGCGCGATTCTGCACAAGGAGGGCGAGGGCCTGGTCGTCGCGCAGCGCTTCGTGCACGAGAACCGCATTCGGCAAGCTGCGGCGAGCGCCGGCGCCGCCCGCTATTGCATCCGGGAGGCGGTGAAGTACGCCAAGACGCGTGTCGCTTTCGGGGAGCCGCTCGCCAAAAAGCAGGCGATCCAGTTCCCGCTGGTCGAGCTCTGGGCCGAGTACGAGTTGGTGCGCAACTACATCTTCCGCACAGCCTGGCAGATGGACCGGCAGAACCCGCTCGAGATCAGCGACATGGTGTCGATCTGCAATTTTCGCGCGAACCGCCTCTGCTGCGAGGCGGCGGACCGCGCGATGCAGGTGCACGGCGGAATCGGCTACAGCCGCGCGCTGCCCTTCGAGCATATCTATCGTCACCACCGCCGCTATCGCATCACGGAGGGTACGGAGGAGGTGCAGATGCGGCGCGTTGGGCAATATCTGTTCGGCTTCAGCGGCAAGTGAGCGAACGAGGCATGACGCAGACGGCCACCCTTGATCGCGGCGTCGACTTCCAAGTCGACCGCCTCGACGAATACCTGAAGGGCTGGTTGGGCGGCTCCGAACGTGTTCGCGTGCAGCGTACGCATGGCGGCATGTCGAACCCGACATATTTCGTCACGCGCGGCGACTGGCGCGGGGTCCTGCGCAAACAGCCGAACAACGTATTGATGCCCTCGGCTCACGCGATCGACCGTGAATACCGAGTTGTAACGGCCTTGGAGGGCAGCGCGGTCCCGACGCCGAAGCCCTTTCGCTATTGCGCCGACCGCGACGTCATCGGGACGCCTTTCTATCTGATGGAATGGCTCGCCGGTCGCGTCTTCCATGAGTTCTCTACGCCGGGCTTATGGCCGGATGAGCGGCGCGAGCTTTTCCGCTCGATGTGCGCGGCGCTCGCCGCCATCCACAAGCTCGACTACCAAGCGCTGGGCTTAGGCGATTTCGGTAAGCCGGGTAACTATTTCGCGCGGCAGCTCAGCCGCTGGTCCAGCCAATGGGCGCAATTCCGGCGTGGCGACGATGACAATCCGGACCTCGACCGGATTGTGCGCTGGCTTTCCGAGCGCGTGCCCGAGAGTGAGACGCTGTCGCTCTGCCATGGCGACTTCCGCATCGCCAACGCGATTTTCCATAAGAGCGAGCCCCGCGTGATCGGCGTGCTGGATTGGGAGCTTTCGACACTCGGACATCCCCTCGTCGACCTCGCCTTCAACAGTCAGGCATGGCGTATGGCGCCTGACGAGAATGGAGGCCTTCTTGGCCTGCCTCTTGAAGAGATGGGTATTCCTTCGGAGCACGATTATCTCGAACTTTATTACGAGCTGTCGGGCGCCAAAGAGCGGCTGACCCGCTTTCATCAGGTCTTTGCTATGTTCCGTGGCGCGGTCGGCAGCGCGGGCGTTGCGATGCGCGGGGATCTCGGCAATTCCGAACTGCCCGACGCGGCGCGCGTCGGGCGCCATCTCGCACGCGCCTACGCCAAGCGCGGCGCCGGGCTGATCGAGGAGGCGGCGTGAGCCTGCACAAGCGATCCGTGATGAGCGTCCACGAATCGATCCGTCGCCGCCGCTCCGTGCGGGGCTTCCTGCCCGACGAAGTGCCTAAGGCGACGCTGCGCGAAGTGTTCGAGCTCGCGCAGTTTGCGCCTTCGAACTGCAATGTGCAGCCGTGGACGCCGCATGTCGTATCGGGCGCCAAACTGACGACGCTTCGGGAGGCGCTGGTGGCGGCCGGCATGCGTGACGAGCCTGTCAAGCCGGACTGGCCGGCGGAGGGCAAATTCGCCGGCGTCCATCGCGAGCGGCAGGTCGATGCCGCGCAGAAGCTTTATGGCGCGATGGGCGTCGAGCGGCGCGACCTCGTCGGCCGGAAGATGGCCTATATCCGCAATCACGCTTTTTTCGACGCGCCGCACGCCGTCTTCATCTTCATGCCCGAACCCTTTGACACGCGCGAAGCGACCGACATTGGCATGTATGCGCAGACGTTGATGCTGGCGATGACGGCTAGGGGCATCGCGTCGTGCGCTCAAGGGGCGCTTGGTCTTTTTCCCTACATCGTGCGTCAACATCTGGGCGTGGCCCAGAACTACAAACTACTTTTCGGGAATTTCCTTCGGCTATGAAGACCCGAGTGTGAAAGCGAACGCTGCGCACGTCGGGCGCGCGCATGTCGACGATGCCGTCACATTTCACCGTTGAGTCCAAGCCGGGCCGCGTAGGCGTAGTAGGGCCCGGGCTCATGGGCCTCGGGATCGCGCAGGCGCTCGGCGCGGCGGGATTCGAAGTTTCGCTCTGTGGCCGGACAGCTGCCGCGGCGCAAGCAGGACGCGAGAGACTGTCGATCTCGCTCAGCCGGCAGGTTTCGCGCGCTCGGCTTGACGGCGAAAGCGAAGCTGCAATCCTGTCCCGCGTGAGGGCCTCGGTTCTGACGCGGGACGGCGTCGCCGGTTGCGCGCTGGTGATCGAGAGCGTTCCCGAGGATCGGGCGCTCAAAATCGAGGTTCTGTCCCAGATCGAGGCCGTCGCGCCGAACGCGATTGTCGCCACCAACACGTCCGGACTGACCATCGCGGGTCTCGCCGCGACGTTGCGCGCGCCCGAGCGCTTTCTCGGTCTGCACTTCTTCTCGCCCGCCGAGCGGATGCCGCTTGTCGAAGTCGTGAAAGGCCCGGCGACCGCCGAGACGACGATCGGCGCCGCGCTCGCCTTTCTCGAAGCCGTCGGCAAGAGACCCGTGCTGGTTCGCGACGGGCCCGGATTCTTCGCCACCCGCGTCTTCGCCGCTTATCTCGACGAGGGCGTCGCCATGCTCGTCGAGGGGGTAGCGCCGACATTGATCGAAGAAGCAGCGCTGGCGAACGGCCGCACGCTGGGGCCGCTTGCAATGCTCGATGAGACCGGCATCAACCTCAATTTGCAGCAAGCGCGGCAGGCACGCGCGGACGGGCTCGAGTCGCGCTTTTGCCGACCCCTCTCTGAGCCTGTTCTTGCGTACCTTTTTAACTCTGGCCGCGGCGGGCGGCGTGCGGGAGGCGGCTTCTTCGACTGGCCTGCGGATGGCGTCAGAACTCCGTGGACCGAGCTCGCCGCAGCTTTCCCTCTCGCTACGCGGCAACCCGATCTCGAGACCGTCAAATTGCGCCTGCTCGTCGCGGAAGCGCGGGAAGCGCTCCGCTCCCTCGAAGAAGGCGGGATCGCCAGCGCCGACGACGCAGACGCGGCGTCCGTTCTCGGACTCGGCTTCCCCAAGCGAGTTGGCGGCGCCCTGCGTTGGGTGGAGGACTTCGGCCTAGAGCCATTCGTTGCCGCCTGCGAAAGTTTTGCGCGCGCGCATGGCGTCCGTTTCTCGCCTTCGCCTTGGCTGCGCGATTGCGCGTTTCGGGGAGATGGGTTGAAGGCTTATCGTCGACAGGGGAGCGCCGCGTGACAGGACCGTTGCATGGGTTTCGGGTCGTCGAGATGGGCGGCATCGGCCCGACCCCTTTCGCGGGCGGCCTCCTGGGAGATCTTGGGGCGGATGTCGTCCGCATCGACCGTGTCGCCGGAGCGGGAGCCGAGCCCGACATGCGGCGGCGCTTCGACTTCTACAACCGCAACAAACGCTCCGTTGCCCTAGACCTGAAAAAACCGGGGGCCGTGACGACGGTGCTGCGACTGGTTACGAAGGCAGACGTCCTGATCGAAGGGTTTCGTCCCGGCGTAATGGAGCGGCTCGGCCTTGGGCCGGAGGTTTGTCGCAAGGCCAATCCCAAGCTTGTCTACGCGAGGATGACCGGCTGGGGTCAAACCGGGCCGATCGCTCAGGAAGCGGGCCACGACATCAACTATCTCGCGCTCACCGGCGCCCTCCATGCAATCGGGGATGCAGACCGTCCGCCTTCGCCGCCGCTGAATTTGGTGGCCGATCTCGGCGGCGGGGCGCTTTATTTGGCGGTCGGCGTGCTTGCGGCGGCGCTGGAGGCGCGAAAGTCGGGACAAGGCCAAACGATCGACGTGGCTATGATCGACGGCGTCACGCATCTGATGTCCGCATTCCAGGCCTTCCGCCAACAGGGGACATGGACGGGGAAACGCGCTGACAATATCCTTGACGGCGGCGCCCCCTTCTACGGCAACTATGCGACCCAGGACGGCAAATATGTCGCGGTCGGCGCGATCGAACCGCAATTCTACGCCAATTTGCTCTCCGTCATGGGGTTGGAGCCGTCGAACCTGCCGGATCAAAACGATCGGCGCGCCTGGCCCTCGATGCGCGATCGCTTCGCCTCAGTTTTCCGGACACGCACACGTGACGAATGGACCGATTTGGCCGCGGGCCGCGACGCGTGCCTTTCACCGGTGCTCTCGATCGACGAGGCGCCGGAACATCCGCAGATGCGAGCGCGAAAGGTTTATTCAGCGTTCGACGGGCTGCGGCATCCGAGCCCCGCGCCGCGATTCGACAGAACGCCTGCCTCGCTAGACCGCGCCACGCCGAGCCCCGGCCAGAACAGCCGCGAGGCACTTGCAGATTGGGGGTTGGCTGCCGAGGAGATCGCCGCGCTCGATGCCGGCGGCGCGATGGTCCAGACTTGACCCAATGCGCCTGATCCTCGTTCGCCACGGGCGAGCTGACGAAGGCGATCCGTTCTCGCCCAACGACCCGCCGCTCAACGCCGACGGCTGGCGGCAGGCGCGGGCCGCGGCGAACTTGCTGGCGAGCGAATCCGTTACGCGCATCGTCGCCAGCCCATTGCGGCGCGCGCAGCAGACGGCGACGCCGCTGACCGAGCGGCTCGGCCTGCCCATCGACACGGTCGAGGGCTGGGCGGAAGCCGACAGGCGGGCGAGCCGCTACCGTTCTACCGAGACGTTGCGCGCGGAGGGCGGCGAGGCTTGGGCGCGCTTTCTTAAGGATCCAATTCGCTATCTCGGCGCGGAGCCGGACGCGTTCCGCGCCGGCGTGCTCGCAGCGCTACACGAAACCGCCTTGCCCGAGAACGGAGCTTCGCGGGTCGTCGTTTTCACGCACGGGCTTCCAATCAACGTGGTGCTTTCGCATGCGTTGGGTCTCACGAGCATTACGCACTTCCTGGTCGCTTACGGCTCGGTGACGCGCCTCCGGCGTCGGGATGACGGCGGCTACGGCGTGTCCAGCGTCAACGAAACCGGCCATCACAGGGTCCCTGCTGACGAATGATGCGAAAGCGCGAAATCTTGATGACAGAAGACTCCTTGCCGAGCTGGGATGGTCGCGACATCGCCGACCTACTCGATCTGGCGAGGCTCGGTCCGAACCAGTTCCGCAGCCGCTACGCCGAAAAGAACGAACACGGCCGGGTCTACGGAGGACAGTTGCTAGGTCAGACCATAGCTGCGGCCGCTCGCACGGCCCCTGATGATCGTCCGGCGTCGTATTTGCAATTCCTCTTCGTCGCCGGAGGCCTTCCTGAGCTCGCGATCGACTATGAAGTTACGCCGCTGCAGGACGGCAAACGCTTCGCCTCGCTGAACATTCGCGGCTCGCAACCCGGCGGCCGGATCGTATGCGACGCCAGCGTGAGTTTCGCCAAACCGATCGAGGCGCCGGCGCATCAGGCGCCTCCGCCGGCGGATTGCGGCCTCGACAGCGACCCCGAGCGCTTGCCGGGACTCGCGGACATCGACGCGCCTGAGACGCGCGAGGTCGAGCGCACGCTCGGCTATTCCTATCGTCCGCATGTCGCAATCGATTTCCGCACGCCCTACGTCGAGGACTTGCTGCGCCCGAACGTCGACCAGCCGCGAATGCGGTTCTGGATCAAGATGAGATCGCCTCTTGCGGACAATTCCGCCCTGCACGCGGCCGCCTTCGCCTACCTGTCGGACTACTGGATCAATTTCGCCGCGTGCATAGCGCACGTGAAGACAATGGCGGACGTGGACACGAGGCTTTACGTCGCAAGCCTCAACCATACGATCTGGTATCACCGCGGTCTGCGCGCTGACGACTGGTTGCTGTTCGACTGTGTGAGCCCGAGCGGCGCGATGGGGCGCGGCCTTTCGATCGGCCGCATCTACGACCGCGCAGGCATTCTGGTCGCCAGCGCCGCGCAAGAGTGCCTTCTCGCCCCCGTCGTGCCGTAGGAACGCAGAACATGAACCTGGACTTCGTCCGCCAGCTTCGCTTCAAGCCCATCCTCCAGCGCTACGACGCGCGTGACTCCGCGTTGTATGCGTTGAGCCTCGGAATGGGCGAAGGAAGGGTCGAGTCCGCACGGGCGAGGGAAGCGCTAGTGATTCGACGCCCTTCTCTCGCGGAAACTGGCCCAGCAGCATTTTTCAGCTTTGACGATGATGGTAATCTAGTGTACAAGTTTTGAAAAGTGGGCCGCGTGGCGCGCGGGCTGCCAGGTCGTCGGCCGCCTGCGGTGGGATCGAAAACATTGGCGGGAGGACATCTGCATGGCGGCGCTTCGTAGGGGCCTGGCTGCGGTCGGGACGAAAAGGCCATGGATTCCGCGCGGTGAGCCGGCCCCTGGTCGAATCGCGCGCGCCGATATTCAGTTTCGCGCGGATATCGCGGCGATCGAGGCGTTTGATTTCGACGCCTTGCTTCCCGCTGGGACCATCCTCGAATGCATCGAGGCTGCGGCGGCCATCGATCCCGACAAGCCGGCGATCAAACATCTCGTCTCTGCCGACCTCGACGTCGCGCCCCGGACGATTTCCTATCGCGATCTCGTTTTGAAGATTCGCGCTGCGGCGAGCCTGTTCGAGCAGGAGTTGCAAGGCGAGAGGCCCGCCGTGGCGATCATTCTGCCGATGCTGCCGGAGGCGCATATCGCCGGCTGGGGCGCCTCGTCGGTGGGAGTGGCCTGCCAGATCAACCCATTCCTCGAGATGAAGCACATCGTCTCAATCATGAATGCGGCGCGCGCGACCGTGCTGGTGACGACCACAAACGCTTACGGACCCGGCGCGTGGGATAAGATCGGCGAGGTCTCGGCGGCAGTTCCGACCCTCAAGCGCACTTTCATCGTTGGCGGCAACGATCCGGAGTCCGACTTTGGAGGTGCGATCGACTTGCAGGCCGCCAAAGGATCGCCCTTCACGCCGGTCACTGATCCGCAAGCGGAAGCGACCTATTTGCCGACCGGCGGCACGACCGCGGCGCCGAAGCTGGTTCGGATGACGCACAAGGGACAGTTGATCAACGCCTGGATCAACGGCGCGATCGGCGGTTCTGCCTCGAACGGCGTCGTCGGCCACGCGATGCCAAACTTCCATGTCGGCGGCTATGTCGTGCTCGGCCTGCGGACGCTGATTTTCGGCCAGACGCTGCTTACTCTGACGACGGACGGCTTCCGCAATCCGAAGGTCATCGCGAATTTCTGGGACATCGCGCGCCGGCACGGCATGACTGCGGTCCTGGCGACGCCCGCGACGGCGGCAGCGATCCTTGCCGTGCCGAACTCCAACTTTGAAGGCCATCCGATCCGGACGTTCCATTGCGGCGCCAGCACGATTCCAGTGGCGCTTGCAAACGCGTTCCATGCGCGCTTCGGCGTATGGCTGCGAGAATTGTGGGGCATGACCGAAGTGCACGGCGTCGTGAGCGGACATCCGAATGGCATTGCCCCTGTTATCGGTTCGGTCGGCGTGCAGATGCCGCACCAGCCGGTTCGCGCGTTCATCGTCGACGACAAGAACAACTTCGTGCGCGAATGCGAACCCGGCGAGCGGGGCGTGCTCGTCATCAGCGGCCCCGGCGTCACCAAGGGCTACGTCGATCCGGCGCTGAACGCAGGCTTCCATGTCCGTAACACGCCGGACGGCAAGGCCTGGGGCAATACGGGCGATCTGGGGATGGTCGACAAGGAGGGATACATCTGGATATTCGGGCGCGCCAAAGATGTGATCATTCGCGGCGGGCACAACATCGACGCCAACCTGATCGAGGAGGTCTTGATCCGCCATCCCGCGGTTCAGCTCGCCGCCGCGATTGGCCGCCCCGACCCAGCCAAGGGGGAATTGCCGATCGCCTTCGTTCAGCTCAAGGCCGGCGCGAAAACGACTGTCGAAGAGCTGTTGAACCTCTGCCGCAAGGAGGTGCAGGAGCGCGCCGCGGTGCCGGTCTCAATCTCGATCCTCGAACACATGCCGATGACGGCGGTCGGCAAGATTTCCAAGCCGGTGCTCAGGCGCTCGATCATCAAGGAGGTCGCGACAGCTGTAGTTGCAGGGGCGTTGGGCGAAGAACGATCCTTTGAGGTGAGCGTCGACGAAAGCGGCGCGCGCCCAGTCGCAGACGTCATCATCGCCGGAGGAGCCGACGCAACAACGGAAGCCATGCTGAAAAACGCCTTCCGGACCTACGAGTTCACGGCTCGGATCAGTTTCTCCGGTGGCTGATCGCTCAGACGTACTCGCGGCCGATGAGATCGCGCGCGACGATGATCTTCATGATCTGCGGTGCGCCATCGGCGATCTCCTGGCCGATGACGTCCCGAAGTCGCTGTTCGACCCGAAAGTCCTTGGTGTAACCATAGTGGCCATGCAGGATCAGGCATTCGTGGACCGCTCCCGAGGCGACCAGCGGCGCCTCCATCTTGCACATCGCCGCTTCTACTGTATGCGGCTGACCCTGGTCGCGTAGCCATAGCGTCCGATAGCAGAACCAGCGCGCCATTTCGATCTTCGCGGCCCATTGCGCGAGCGGGAATGAAACGCCCTGGTTCTTGGAAAGCGGCTGGCCGAAAGACTGCCGCTGTCTGACGTAGTCAACCGTCTCATCGAGCGTGACGCGCGCGGCGCCGAGGCACATCAGACCGATCAGCGCGCGCGTATAGTCGAAGGCCTGCATGACGCGGGAAAAGCCGCCGCCCTCAGGGCCAATCAGATTGTCGGCGGGAATTTCGACGTTGTCGAGGAACAAGGATCCACGCACGATCCCACGCGCGCCGAGGTCCGAATAGGGCGCTCGCGTGACGCCGGGCGAATCGAGCGGCACGAAGAACGCGGAAACGCCCTTGGCGCCGGCTGCCGGATCGGTCTTGGCGAACACAATCGCTCCGTCGCCGACCATCAACAGCGTGATCGCCGATTTCTCCCCGTTCAGGACATAGGTGTCCCCCTTGCGCACTGCGCGCGTGCGAATCGCCGCGGCGTCCGACCCGCAATGCGGCTCCGTCAAGCAGATGCAGAGCACCTTCTGGCCTGCCGCCAGCCCTGGCAGCCAGTTTGCTTTGATTGTCTCGGACGCGAACTTGCCCAGTACGTCGCCAATCAGACAGCAAGTGAGCATGCCGTAGCAGCAACTGAAGTCGCCGCGCGCGACCTCCTCGATGGCAAGACCCGCGGTCACGCATTCGCCCTCCTGGCCGCCGTACTCGCCCGACACCCGCAGGCCGAGAAGCCCGAGCGCGCCCATCTTGAGCCATTGTTCGCGTGGGAACTCTCCGTTCCGGTCCCAATAGGCGTATTTGGGAAGGAGGTCGCGCTCAGCAAAAGCGCGGACCGACTCCCGCACCAGCCTCTGCTCGTCGGAAAACGAAAAGTCCATTGCTTCTCACGCCGGGTTGCCAAGCGGTTCCGAAACCCGCCAATTTGTCACGAGGATCGGTTTCGCCTGTCGAAAAGGTTGCCCGCCCTCACGCCGGCTTGCCCTTTGGGGCGGCGCTTCGGAGACGCGCTCGTTTCAATTCTTCGAGGCCGGCGTTCAAACGGGCAGCGTCCGCTTCGAGGCGCGAGACCGCCAGTTCGAATTTTTCAGGATCGATAGGGTCGCTTCGCAAGAGGCCGCGGAACAGAATATTGGCGATGCTGTCCGCCACCTCGTCAACGTCGAAGTCGCCCTGACCGCGCAGGAACGACCAGGTTCGGTGCTCGATGCCGCCGAATATCAGGTCCCGCACAAGGGAAGGCGAGGCGTCATCGCGGAAGACGCCGCGTTCGACGGCGCGTTTGACGAGATTGACGACCGCTGAAGTGAAGCGGCGGTTCAACGCGTAGATGTGAGTTGATCGATAGGCGGGATCGGCGCGCAGTTCCGTCAAGACAAAGCGCGAGAGCGCCGGCTCCTGTCGGATCACCATCAGGCTGTGACGGATGACGCGCCGGAATTGCTGAAAGATATCGCCTTCCTTGAGGATCTGCGGTTCGACCGCCAAGATCTCGCCGAACCACTCCTCGGCGACCTTCACCAGGAGTTCACGCTTGGTCGGGAAGTAGCGATAGATTGTCGCCTCCGAGACGCCGCAGAGCGAGGCGACGTCAACGGTAAGGAAATTCTCGTAGCCGTTCTTGGCCAGCACCGCCCGCGCAGCGGCTAAGATTTCGACCATACGGTCTTCCGGCGGCCGGCGTGTCGTCCGGCGTTCCGGCGCCTGCGCAGCTTCAGCGACTTCTGGGCTTCTCATGAACCACCGATATCACGCGGACTTCGCTTCCGCCGCCTTTCGAGCCGGCCTCGGTGAGTTACACTCACTTAGTACCCGGATCAATCTATTTCTTCGCGATTTTTGAGCCGCTGGCTATTGCATTGTTGAGTCCAACTCAGTAGGCTGTAAGCCAGAGTCCTCACCGTGAAAGGCCAACCATGGACGCGATTCTCAATCAATTGGCGCAGATCGCGGCGAATCCCAACGAGACCGCCAAAGCCTGGAAGGCCGCCACGGGCGGCAGGATCATCGGCTCGTTCCCAATGCACTTCCCCGCCGAGGTCATTCACGCCGCCGGCGCGCTGCCGATCATTTTGCAGGAGTCGAACGACCCAATCACTGTCGGCCACGGCGCCATGTATCCGTTCTTTTGCGGCTATACCCGAAGCGTCGTCGATCAGGCCGCCAAGGGCGATTTTTCCTATCTCGACGCGATCATGTTCGGCGATCATTGCGTTCAGATGTTGAGCGCCGCCGACGTCATCCGCTTTCGCATGCCGGACATTCAGGTCGGCTTCTATCAGTTCATTCCCGCGCTGAAAGACAATTGGTCGTTCGAGAATGCCGAGCGGTCATTGCGCCGGCTCATCGAAGGCATCGAGGAGGAGCTTGATGTCGTCATCGACGAAGACAGGCTGCGCGCGAGCATCCGTCTCTTCAATGAGAACAGGCGCTTGATCCGTGAACTCTATGACCTGCGTCGCGCGGGCGCGATCCGGCTTTCCTCGCTCGAAATGCAGCATGTGGTGAAGTCGAGCATGGTTATGGACAAGGGCGCGCACAATGCGTTGCTGAGCGAACTCGTCGCCGCCGTGAAAACCGAAGGAGCGGGCTCCCGCGTGAGCGGTGTGCCCGTCTATCTCTCCGGCCACCTCTGTCAAGCGCCCAAGCTGGACGTGCTTGCGATGATCGAGGAGTGCGGCGCAGTTGTCGTCGACGACGATCTTTATCACGGTTTCCGCTACGTTTCCCTCGACGCCGAGGAAACGGGCGATCCGGTCAAGTCGCTGACTCGCTGGTATCTCGGCCGCAACACGATCGTGCCATGCCCGACCCGCCTTGATCCCAAGACAGATTGGGATACCTGGTTGCTAAAGTCCGCGCGCGCCGCGCAGGCCCAAGGCCTCATTGTGCTGCTCGCGAAATATTGCGAGCCGCACTATTTCTTTTACCCCCGCATTAAGACGACCTTCGAGACGTCCGGCTTTCCCCATCTCCTGCTGGAGACCGAGCATGAGACGACGGCGGGCGGCAGTATGCGCGTGCGCATCGAATCCTTCGTCGAAATGATCAAGCGCCGGGCAGAAGCCGGCATCGCGGCCTAACTCATTCTTGTGGAGATGTCTGATGAACGTCGCTACTTCGATCCCCAAGCGATCCAACCGCCTCCAGACGACCAAGCTCAACAACAAGATGGTGACCGACTATTGGGAGGGTCTCTTCCGCGCTCCTGAGGAAGGCAAGCTGGTCTGCTGGTACGAGGGGGTGGCCATCAACCCGATTCTCCAGGCCGCCGATATCGCCTGGTGTCATGGCGAGGCGATGGCGGCGCTGTTGGCGGCGCGCAAGGAGGAAGGTCCCGCGCAGGCGGCCGCTGAGGAAGCGGGCTACGATCGCGAGCTCTGCTCCTATGCGCGGACGCACATCGGCTGCTCGGTGATGACGCAGAAATCAACGCCCGAGAGCATCGCCGATCTGCCCGCGGACTCGGCCGAACGCAAGCGATTGGCCGCGCGCGTGCCGGTCCCCGACATGATCATTTCAGCCTATCCCTTTTGCAGCACTGGCCAGCAATGGGACGACATTCTTTACCGCACCTTCGGCAAGAAGGTTCCGATCTTCAACATTTCCATGCCCTGGATCTGGGGCAACAAGCGCTCCGCGAAATATATGAGCGGCCCGGAATATCGCGAATCCGTCGACTTCCTGGTCAAGCAATTGCGCGAATGCATTATCTTCATCGAGGGGATCACCGGCAAGCCGTTCGACCACGATCGTCTGCGCGAGATCATGGGCTACGTGAAGCGCGCCGGCGAAACGCGGCTCGAGGCGATGCGGCTCTGCAAAGCGAAGCCCTCGCCGGCGAATTTCTTCGAATGGACCAACTCCATCGCCCCGGTGAACTTCCTTCCCGGCGATCAACGCATCGTCGACTACTTCGAGACCAAGAAGGCGGAAATCCAGGCCCGCGTTGATGAGGGCGTCGGATCGGTTCCGACAGAGAAATACCGTCTCTTCTGGGACGGGATCATGAATTGGAACAAGATCGGCTGGCTGGCCGACAAATTCGCCAATTACGACGCCTGCGTGGTGTCTGGCCGCTACACCCATCTCGGCTTTTGGCACGAGCCGCAGGTTATCGATCTCGATGATCCGCTTGACGGCATGGCGCAGAACTATCTGACGTGCCCGATTAGCATCTCCGCGCCTCAAGTGATCGAAAAGATCGTCGAGCATTGCCAGAAATACGAAATCGATGGACTGATCCTGCACGGCGCGCGCACCTGCCGAGCGTTCTCCTACCCGCAGTTCATGATCGCGGAGGCGGTTGGCCAGAAGCTCGGCATGCCCGTGGCGATGTTCGAGGGCGATATGGTCGACGAGAGTTTCTACAAGGACGAAATCGTCAACAGCCGCGTCGAGGCGATGCTGGAGGCGATCGACGCCAAGCGCAGCCGTTGGGTCTGAGGCTAGGAGAACGCCGGCAATGTCAGCTTTTGTTCTTGGAATTGATTTCGGCTCGACGACCGGGAAAGCGGTCATCCTCGATTCCGATGGCGCCGTCCTTGCAGCCGAGGTTTCGCAGAAGGGCGCGGTCAGCGACGAGGGCGTCCGCGCCGCGCTGGCGGCTGCTTTGGCGGCGGCCGGAATCGATCTCTCGCAGATCGCGCGCACTGTCAGCACAGGCTACGGCCGGCGCATGCTGGACATCGCCGACCGCACGATCACAGAAATCACCTGTCACGCGCGCGGGGCCGTTCATATGGTTCCTGATGTGCGTTTGGTGATCGATATCGGCGGGCAGGACAGCAAGGTGATTGCGATCGACCCCAATGGCCTGGTCGCGCGGTTCGCGATGAACGATCGCTGCGCCGCCGGAACCGGCAAGTTTCTCGAAACGCTGGCGCGCGCGGTCAATGTCGAACTGGATGACATGGGGCCGCTCGCGCTCGAGGCGACGCAGAACGTCAATGTGACCAGCATGTGCGCGACCTTCGCAGAGACGGAGGTGATCTCGTTGCTCGCCGAGGGCGTTTCCAAAGTCGAGGTGCTTGGAGGGGTTCATGCCGCGATGGCGAAGCGCACGCTTGGGCTGGTCAGTCGCGTAGGCAAGTGCGAGCCCATGGTGATGACCGGAGGCGTCGCGCGCAATCCCGCCGCAGTGCGGCACATCGAAGACGCGCTCGGGTGCAAGCTCATTCTACCGGAGCGTCCGCAGATCGCCGGCGCACTGGGCGCGGCGCTGTTTGCCCTCGACGATTTCCGGAAGGAAGGCGCGAGCGGGCGGCAAGCGGATATGGCGGTCGAACGCGATCTCGAAGGCGCCGAAGAAGCGCTGCGCTCTTGCAAGCCGGCCTGCGGCGCGAAACTGGCCGCGCTTTAGCGAAAGACGGTGCGGCATGTCGGAGAGCAGCATCGGCGCGCCGAAGGCGCTGGCGGACTCCGCCGTCGTCATTTCCGGGGGCACAGCCGGCGTCGGACTCGCTGCGGCTCATCAATTCGTGGGCGCAGGCGTGCGACGCCTGGCGCTGATCGGCCGCAATCCCGAACGCGGCCGAGCCGCGCGCCAAGCCGTGGCTGACCATGCGCCCGAGGCGCAAGTGATCTTCTTCAGAGCGGATGCGAACGATGTCGACCAGGCGCGTCGCGCCTGCGCTGCCGTTCATTCCGCGCTCGGCGGCATCGACGTCCTCATCAACACGACCGCAGCGTCCTATGTGCCCAAGCTGCTTTTTCTCACCGAAGTCGAGGACATCGCGCCGATTCTGCTTGCCCAGGCGCTGGCGCCAATGGTGATGAGCCGGCTTGTGCTGCCGGGCATGCGCGACCAGAAGAGCGGCGTGATCATCAACGTCGCTTCCGACGCCGCCAAAGTGCCGACCCCGGGCGAGAGCGTCATCGGCGCGGCGATGGCCGCGATCGTGACATTCACCCGCACGTTGGCGATCGAAGCCAAGCGGGACGGCATCCGCGCCAATGTGCTGACGCCATCGCTGATCGGCAACACCGACGTCTACGCGCGCGTGATGAACGATCCGTTCAGCGCGAAGTTATTCGCCAACGCGGCGAAACTCGCTAATCTCGGCGTCGCCCAACCTGATGATATCGCCGCCTTGATGGTCTTTTTGGCGAGCCCAGCCGCCGCTCGGCTGACTGGCCAGGCGATCAGTGTCAACGGCGGCGTCTCGGCGGCGTGAAAACGCGAGCTGACGACTGACGGGTAAGCGACGAAAAGTCATCGTCGATCTGCCTGTCTCGGGGCAGAAGCCGGCACAGATTGCGCCACAAGTCCGAAAACCACCGCACGAAGGCGTTCACTGTGGCCGCCGCGCAGCAATCCGCAGCTTTTGTCGGGCCAGATCCGCAAATGGTCGACGGCGAGGCCATCGAAGCGGAAAACTACCTCGGACTAAGCGATACCCCTCCCCCATCAAAACACCCCTACAAGTTACGCGATCCCTTTCAATCTTAACCTGTTTTCCGACCAGTGCCCTCAAGTCCTTCATAGGCGTGGCCATTCTGTATTCTCCGTTCGATAGTCGCCACTCCTCAACGCTTACCCTCAGTTCGACTCCACCGCCGCCCACTATTTTGTATTTTTTGGATTTATCTTATTTCTTGCCCATTTCTTATGAATTGTTTTGCCACTGGGCTCAGCTGGTACGTTCTGTAGTGTTACTTTGACATATGACACGCTACTTTTACTTTGTTTAGCATCGCCAACTGTCGGCGCCAGTCCAACCGCCATTGCAAGAACCAATCCTAGAGTGATATTGCGCTTTGATCCTCCCTTGACTTCCAGGTCCCGTGGAGCATCGCACAGAAGCCCGTCCAGATTGAGAAGCTATTGCGCATCCAGTCGGAAGCCGATGACAATCACAGCAACGGCGTCGCCCTTCCTCGTGCCTCTCAGCCCAAAGACCTCCAGCCGAAGAAAGTTGGCCCCTAGGCGGTGACTCTCATCCAGCGCCTTTCGACTTTGGATCTCGTACCGGTCCACGGCTCATGCTCGTATGATGACTGAGGCGCAACCAGGCCCTGTGGAGCATTCGTGATACTTAGGAGGTGGATGTGGCAATAGAACCAAACACACAGAAACTAAGAGATGCCCTGGTGGGTTATCTTGACACTCAAAAAGAAAGATATGATGCTGCCATAGCAGACCTAGAAGAAGATCACGATATTGAGGAGCTAAAGTCGTTGATAAGTAGCATAATCGTGTATTTTGGTTTGGTAGCAGAGGAGGTTGGAGGAGACATCGTAATAAAAATCAGGAAATAATAGCAGGCTTATCAATATCAACCGACGTGCTATGGCTTGTAGAATCCAGCGGCCCCTATTCCATACATGTGACTCAAGTAATGGTTTAAAAACTTGCAGAGGCCGTCTAGAGCCCCGCTTTCACGGTATCGGAAAATTGCCGTCTGGCGTGGAACCCTCGCACCTTCGCGTCCCAAAGGGCCGTGTTTCTCGACATTGCTTCAACCCGTTTTGATCTCAATTTTCGCACCCATTTTGTTGCCTTGCTTTGAACCGCTCGTGCGCCCTCAATTCCTGGCCAGCGGTCGACGCCGTGTGCACGAAATTTTCAGGTATTCTCCATCCCGAGGCGTGATCGCGGTCTTCGCGAACATTTCCTGAGCTTCCAAGCCGCACATGATTTCGTTGCGCACTTCGGGCCCGAGCACGACATCGATCGCGCTAAGCGTGTCGCAGTCGCCGGGCGGCGTCGAGGCCGCGCACAAGAGGATGTAAACGACAAAAGGGCTCATTGTCTCTCTCGCGTGCAGCGGGTTGGCCCCATGCCGACCGCACCTCGCCGCTTAGCGATGCGATCGACCCGCCGGCGATTCCTCAGAGACACAGACAACTAACGCAAATCCCATGCCAGCCGGCGCGTCCGCATTGGAACTGCAGTGTTTTTTCGGCGAAGTTGGCACATGTTGACCAAACACGCTTGTCCAAATTCGCCAGATAGCCGACTTTTCCACAGCAAATCTGCGACTTTGATGGCCTGAGAACAATCGCCAATTTCGCCGCTGGACCGCAAAGTAGTCCGTCCGAGCCCTCGGACGGTGGCGAGATTTTGCTTGTATCGCTTGGTCCGTTACGGCGGGCGGGCGTCAGGAACGCGGTAGTCAGGGGTCGGTTTGCGCAAGGGCGGGGCCACCCATGAGCCTGGTCACGGGCCGATCATTCGCCTTGCCTAATGCGCGTGATCACAATTTGTCCGCCGGCATGTTGATCGCGGATGTGCGTGTGCGAAACGCGGCGCGGGCGATGGGCCACAAGCCCGTGCCCAAGTTGCGGTCTGAATGAGCGGGGCGAGCTTCAGTCCGCTCCGCGCAGGGCCTCGATCCGCGCCGCGATCGCGCGCCCCTCCTCCCCGCTTTTCTCCGAGCGCGGTTTGGCGATGCGGACTTCGCCGATCACACGAGCCGGGCCCGCGGAGAGGACGAATATCCGGTCGGCGAGCGCGATCGCCTCCTCGACATCGTGCGTGACGAGCACGGTGGCGATCCGCCGGCTTTCGACTGGCTGCCCCAGGTCGCGCGCACGCCCTCACGTATCACGCCCTCACGTATAATGACGATCGCGTTGGGCAACTTGTTGAGCCCCACCGCGCCAATTGCCGCCGTTTCGTTGAGGCCCCTCCAGACGTAGGCGAGGACGATGATCACGAGCGCGGGCAAGGCCAACAGCATAACGACCCAAGGGTCGGCCATCCGATCAAAAAGCGCGTTGCGCCCCATCGCATAGCCGATCGCCGATCCGGCTGCGCCGGCCTGCCACGAATCTCCTCGCCACGATCGCTTCGCCGCGCTGGCCGAGGCCGAGACGCAAGCCGGCGACAACGCGATCCGCTGGCGGTCGTACAGGGAGAAAGTAGACGCGTAAACATCGAGCGCGACACCCATATCTTATTGACGTCCGCGCCGGATCGGATAGCGTCTCGCTTGTCCACGGATAGCCCCGATCCTTCGCCAGCAGACTCAGAGTTCCGGAGTCGCCCAGATGCGAACCTTGCGGTGAAAGCACCCGACGATTCTCGACGGATTGAACTCGGGCGGAGCCCGCCGAAACAGGAACGGCCGGCCGCCCCGGGCGGAACGCGGTCGGAGTTTGTGCAGTCCCTCGTCCGGGCGCTCGGCGTAATCAACCGGCTCTCCGAGGCCGAGGATGGCATGACGCTGACGAGGATCGCCGAAAGCGTCGATCTCGCCCCGTCGACCGTCCACAGGCTCCTCACAACCCTCGAACAGGAGCGGTATGTGCGGTTCGACCAGGAACGGCGGCTGTGGTCGGTCGGCGTCCAGACATTCGTGGCCGGTTGCGCATTTCTCAGAAGGCGCGACCTCGTCAGCGTCGCGCGTCCGTATATGCGCGCGCTGATGGAGGAATGCAGGGAGACAGTGAACCTCGCAATCCAGGATGACCGCGAAGCGAGATACGTCCATCAAGTCGGGCATCCGGCCATCTCGCGCCCCGGGGCGAAGCCGGGCGCGCGCGTCCCGCTCTATTGCTCCGGAGTTGGCAAGGCCTTGCTTGCAGCCATGACCGACCGCGAGTTGGAGAGGCTGCTGCCCGAGGAGGGGGCTCGCCGGCTCACGGCCAACACGATCGTCAGCCGGTCGGCGCTGCGCGGGGACATCGCGCTGATCCGGGAACGCGGATTTGCCGTCGACGATGAGGAGCATGCGGTCGGTCTGCGCTGCGTCGCGGCCCTGGTGTTCAACGAACTCCGCGAGCCGATGGCGGCGATCTCCATATCAGGCCCGGCGACGCGGATCTCGCATTCGAACATTCCGCGCCTTGGAGAGCTGTTGCGTCAGAAGGCCGCCGGGATCACCGCCAAGCTCGGCGGCGTCCGTCCCGCCGCTCCTGGACAGAGCTGACCATGCGACGCTGCGGCGCAATTGGCGACGGCGATGACTGAGAGATTATCGCCCGCCGACAATGGGGCGCAGCCGATCGACCGCCGGCGCGCGATGCGACTTGCGGCGAGCCTTGCAGCAGGCGTCGCGCTCGCCCCGCGAACCGCGCAGGCAGCCGATAATGTGGAGACCCTTGGCGAGACCCTACCGAGGCAAACCGCGCCTGGCGCCGATGTGATGAGCCCGCCCTATGGACGGCCGTCGATCTACGAAGCCGACGTCGTCCGCCGCGAGCGCACCGGAGGCGCCCCCTACCCGACCCGCAAGGCGGCGGTCAGCCTGACGCCACTTCAAGATCTCCACGGCATCATCACGCCGAACGGCCTGCACTACGAACGACATCATTCCGGGGTTCCGACGATCGATCCAAACGACCACCGGCTGATAATCCACGGCGAGGTCGAGAAGCCGATGATCTTCAGCCTCGCCGACATCCTGCGATTTCCGGCAGTTTCGAGAATCTGTTTCCTCGAATGTTCCGGCAACACGCAGAACTGGGGCGAGCCGGTCGCCGAATACACGGTCCAGGACACGCACGGTTTGCTGAGCTGCTGCGAATGGACCGGCGCGCCTTTGAAGGCGGTGCTTGGAGAGGTGGGGGTGAGGCCGGACGCCCGCTGGATGCTGGCCGAGGGAGCCGACGCCGCTACGATGACGCGCAGCATTCCGGTCGAGAAGGCCTTCGACGACGCCCTGCTCGCCTATGCCCAAAACGGCGAGAAGCTGCGGCCCGAGCAGGGCTATCCGCTCCGCCTGCTGCTGCCTGGCTTCGAGGGCAATACAAATGTGAAGTGGTTGCGGCGGCTGAAGTTTGGCCGCGAGCCCTGGCAGACGCGCGAAGAGACGTCGAAATACAGCTGGCTGATGCCCGACGGCTCGGTGCGGCAATTCAACTTCGTCATGGAGGCGAAGTCCGTCATCACCTCGCCATCGGGCGGGCAGAGGCTTCGAGAGCACGGGTTTTACGAGATTTCGGGCCTCGCGTGGTCTGGACACGGGAAGATCAATGAGGTCGAGATCAGCTCCAATGACGGCGCGTCATGGACGACGGCGGCGCTGCAGGAGCCGATCCTGCCGAAATGTCTGACGCGATTTCGCGCGCCCTGGCGCTGGACCGGCGAAACCGCGGTCTTGACGAGTTGGGCGACCGACGAGACTGGATACGTTCAACCCAGCCGCGACCAGCTCCTGCAAGCGCGCGACGCGCGTTCGTACTACCATTACAATGGGATGCAGCGCTGGCGGGTGGCCGAGGACGGCGTGGTCAGCAATGGCGGCTAGGCGCGCGGCATTTGCAGCGGCCCTTGCCGCCCCGCTCTTCGCCGGGGCCGCCGCGTCCGCCGGAGAGGACTACGGCCTCGGCCGGCCGGCGACGCCGGCGGAAATTGCGCAATGGGACATCGACGTCGGTCCGGACGGCGCCGGCCTGCCTAGCGGAGAGGGCAGCGTTCGGCAGGGAGAGATGGTTTTTGCGAACCGCTGCGCCTCCTGTCATGGCGATCGAGGCCAGGGACATCCGATGGATCGACTTGTCGGCGGCGCCGGCACGATCGCGACGAAGAAGCCAGTGAAGACGGTCGGCAGCTACTGGCCCTATGCGACGACGCTGTTCGATTTCGTCCGGCGAGCGATGCCGTTCGACGCGCCGCAGTCCCTGTCGCCGTCCGAAACATACGCCGTCTGCGCATATGTCCTCTTCCTCAATGGGATTCTCCCTGCCGACGCGACACTCGACGCAAGGTCCCTGCCGCGGGTGAGGATGCCGAACCGGGACGCCTTCGTCAGCGCGTTCAAAGCCGGTGGGCTCTGAACTGAGTCTTTCGTCCTCGTGCTGATCCGGTTGCGGTCGCCTTTTTCCACAATGCGGAAAATCTGGCGGAAGGCCTTGGAGCCGAATGCCGTTTGGATATTCTCAAAAGGAAAAGGAATTTTGAACGGGAGGAAGATGAACTCTGGACTCCAGAGCGCGCAGGCCGCGCAGGTCGGCGACACGACGCTCACGCGACGTTGAGAATGGCGCGGCGGGCCAACGTCGCCCGCAGCTTCAATCGACAACGGCAATTTGTCTCATGAGGAACCAAGGAGAGTGACATGAAGCTACGCTACATTTCCGCGGCCGCGCTCGCGGCGCTCATGATCGGAACCGGCGGCGGATGGGCACAGGAAGATGCCCTGAAAACGCTCGAAGGCATGCACATGACGGCGCCGATCGAGTGGCCGACTGTTCCGCAGACGGGCCCGAAAGCCGACGCCGTCAAACAGATCCTCGAGAAGATCAAGCTGCCGCCGGGATTCCACATTGATCTTTACGCGTTGGTGCCGGACGCACGTCATATGGCGGTTGGCCCGCAAGGCGTCGTCACTTTCGTCGGCACGCGCAAGAACAAGATCTGGGCGGTGACCGATCGCTCCCGCGCGGGCCTCGCCGAGGGGGTGGAAGTCAAGGAGTTCGCGCCGACGTTGCCGAAGAAGCTTCCGAACGGCCCCTGCTTCTCCAAGGATGGATTCCTTTACGTGGTCGAGCAGAACCGGGTCCTTCAGTATCCTGCAGCGGAATTTTTCTATGAGAGCCCGGATGTCGCGGTCAGCGAGGTCGTTCCCGAGGGACAGCTGATTCCGAAGTCGGAGGAAAGCTTCAATCACACCGCGCGCGAGTGCCGCGTTGGCCCGGACGGCAAGCTCTATATCCAGCTCGGCCAGCCCTACAACGTGCCGCCGAAGGAGAAGCTCGAGCTCTACAAGAAGGTTGGCATGGGCGGCATCATCCGCATGGACCAGGACGGCAAGAACCGCGAGGTCTATGCGACAGGCCTGCGCAATCCTGTCGGTATGGACTTCAATCCCAAGGACAAAACCCTCTGGTCCAACGATAACCAGGTCGACGGCATGGGCGACGACATCCCGCCGGGAGAAATGAACCGCATCGACAAGATTGGCGAGAACTTCGGCTTCCCGTGGTATGGCGGCGGGCATACGCGCACCAACGAATACAAGAACGAGACTCCTCCTGCCGACGTCGTCTTCCCCGAAGTCGAGCAGATCGCCCATGCGGCCGATCTCGGCCTGACGTTCTACACCGGCGACATGTTCCCGGCGAAGTACAGGGGCGCAATCTTCTCGACCCAGCACGGCTCATGGAACCGCACCGTGCCGGTCGGCGCCCGGGTCATGGTCACGTTCCTGAAGGACGACGGTCACGTCGCCGGCCCATCAATTCCCTTCGCCGAGGGTTGGAACGAAGACGGCCACTATCTCGGCCGCCCGGTCGACGTCGCCCAGTACTGGGACGGGTCCCTGCTTGTGTCCGACGATCTTGTCGGAGCCGTCTATCGGATCTGGTATGACGGCAAGTAATCGGCCTGCGCATGCCAGGATCCACTTCCCGTATCGCGAGGGCCCGACGCACGCCGGCCGCCCTTGCGCCGGGGTCCTGGCAGCGCTCTTGACTGCGTTGGCGCTCGTGTCCGTTTCCGGAGCGGCGCACGCACAGGGCAGCGTGAAGGCCGGCCGGCAGAAGGCGGAGGCCAAATGCGCTGTCTGCCATGGGGTCGACGGGCTGGCGAAGGTGGTGGAGGCGCCGAACCTCGCCGGCCAAAACGAGCGCTACCTCATCGAGCAGCTGGGCAACTTCCAGACTGGCGTCCGGCAGAACGAAATGATGTCGATCGTGATCAAGGACCTGTCGCCGACCGACATCGACGACCTTGCCGCATACTACGCTGCGATACAGATTGCCGTCGGAAAGATTCCGGGCGACTGATTGGGTTCCGCGGACCCCGGCATACCGTCACCCTGGCGCTCTTGCCAGCGCCCTGGTCGCTGCAGTAACACGTCTTCCCCGGCGTCATTCCCCAATGAGGGCCCGCGCCGCTTCCCACGCCTGATCGCGGAAGAAAGACCTCCGTCGCTCAAGTCCGCGGGGCTCCGCCCGGTCGGTCGAAATTGCTGCTAACCGCCGGCGCAATCTCGCCGCCCGCTCTCACGTCGTCCGACTTGGAAACAGGCGGCGTGATCTCACATTTCCGCGGACAGGTAGGCGGTCACTTCCATACCCGCGCAGACCTCGCGAACTTCTGGAGTTGTCCATGTCATGGGCGATATCCTTGAAGTGGGCCTATGCACGATGCCACGATCGCCGTTTCCCGGAAGGGGAAGCGACGAAGAAAGTGTAGCATCGCCGTTTCGTCTGTCAAACGCGCAATTCGCGAATGTCGGCAACACAGGATTACGAAAGGGTTATGCGGCGCGCGCCGCGCTTTCCGGTCACGGCCAGCGACGGCACCGTTCTTTTGACGGTGCGCTCACTGGGTAAGCATGAAAGTAATGAAGTCGCCTTTCTCCGTCGGGGTGCATTCGCGCCCCAGGACGTTTTTACAGTTTCGTCCGAACCATTTTTCAGCCTTTTCCCGATCGGTGTAGCGTTTCGGACTGACGGAGGCCGCCATGGGGTCGATTTCCTTCCCGGCGCGGGTCTGCCCGACCTTCTTCGGGTCTGTTGTATGACAAGTAGTGCAGGAGGGAGTGTCGGGTTTCCCGATCGTGAAATGGGTCCTGAAGAGTTGCTCGCCTCGCTGCGCGGAAAACCCGCTGAAGGCAGGATCGGAGGCTTGCGCCTCGCTCGCATAGAAGTCGAGGAGTGGCCGCTGCGACTTGCCTGAGGCGCCGAACGCAAGCGCGCAGGACGCCGCGATGACCCAAACGCCGAGACGATGTGGCGCCTTCATTGAAAAGCTCGCTCCGGGATATCGATGTTCTGCGGATCGAAGCGACCGGTCGCGGCATCGCGGTGACACGCGTCGCAGGCCCCCTTCGCGCCAACCGCCCGGGACTTGAAGACGGCGTCCGGGATCCGGCGATGCGTCCAGCTCCAATACGGCGTCGCCGTGATGCGAAGCGGATCGCTGGGATTCGGAAGCACGAGCTCGCGCGATGCGCGCGTGTCCCATTTCTCCGCTGAATTGTTCGCGAGATAGGCGCGTATAGTGGCCGCGACATCGGGCTCGAGACTGGCGTCTTCGCCAAAGTGATCCGCGAGTCCGTCCATGAGAGCGATCCATCGCAACCTCGGCGCCAGGCTCGGGGGGTAGGAGAAATGGCAGCTGCCGCATTCCTTCACGTAGGTCCGATCGAGTGGATCGACGGGCACTCCGTACGCGGGACGCGACGAGAGCACGGTGATAAGGCGAGAGGCGCCCGCCAGCACAAGGAGAAGCGTGAGCGCGGCCCCAATCGGTCTTGCTCTCGCGGACCTAGCGATATCGTTCGTCGCATTGGCCTCCTTCTCGCCGGTGACCATGGCGAGAACGAGATTCGGATGGCCGCGAACGGAGTTGTATGCGACGCCGATGAGATGGCCAAGGATCATCAAGAGGAGGCCATAGGCAAGGGCCTGATGGACTCTTTGCGTCTTTAATCCAGCAGCGTAGCCCATCGCGAAAGCCGCCGGGCCCTGCTTATCGACGCCGCCCAGAGTAACAACGCCCGTGACGAAATTGAGCGTCAGGACTGCGAGGATGGCGAACACCATCAGGCTGCCGAGCGGGTTGTGCCCAAGGTATTGGGGTCGCCGACCCGCCGTAAAGCCCGCCAGATCAGCGGCGATCGCGGATGGCGCGACTGGAAAGCCGGAGAATCGCGCATAGGTCGATCCCATGAAACCCCAAAGGATGCGAAAAGCGATCAGACCTCCAATCGCCACGCCTGCGCCCACGTGAACACTAATGCGGCTGCGTGACGAGTAAAGGCCGGTGACCATCGCGACCCCGACCGCGGCGACCAGCAACCAGTGGAATAGGCGAACGCCAAGGTCCCAGACTCTCGTCAAGCCGGGGGCGCCCGAGACTGGAACGTCGTGCGCCGAAGGATGAAATTCGTGCGCATTGCCCTTCATCGACGGCTCATCGACCACTCTCTTTGTGGCAGCCGAGGCAGTTGGCGGCCGATTTGACCGAGCTGCGCTTCACGCCGTCGAAGTTGAAGTCCGCATGCATCTGGTTCCACCAGGGCGTGCGTGTAATCCTCAAAGGCGTGGCGCCCGGCAGTATCGCGCTCATGAAGTGCCGGTCCCGGGGCGAAGCATTCGGAGAATCGGCGGCGTTCGAAGTCAAGAAAACGCGAATTTCCTCCAGGTCTTTCTCCGGAATCGTGGCGTTTTCGCCGAAGTGATCGTCCATCCGGGAAAGGATTGCTGTCCACGAACGGCCCGGCAGCATCCGGGCCGGGAAAACCATGTGGCAGTCGCCGCATTCCGCTAGCGCTGCCGGCGCTCCGACGTCGCCCCGCTGCAGCGGCACCGGGGGCTCAGGGTCGCTCCGCGCCGCACTCGATACGATCTCTGTGGCGGCAACGACGGTCAACGCAACGCCCGCGGCGCTGACAGCCCATCTCTGAGCGAACGATTTCACATTTCCACCCGATTTTCGCGGACGGCGTCCTTCCGTCGTGTGGTTCGGCTTGCCCACGTATGTTTTGATCTTCTCGTTGATCCTGCGGCGATTATTAGTCTGCAAGGGCCGGTCGTTGGCCACAAGCGCGAAATGATCGATGCGCCGCGCGACCTCTTCGGATTCCCCAGGAGACCGTTCCGGTCTTCTGGGTCGAGATGCGCAGTTGGTCCGCGGCCTCAGCGCTGCTTGCGAGACAAGCGCTCGTATACAATGCGAGGGCCGCAACGAAATTGCATTCCATCATGCGCCTTTCCTCCCGCCCGCCGCGCATCACCCGCCCCGGCGCATCAGCATTCCGCGCGCCGGGTCGTAGGCGATCACCGCGGCGCTGAGGAACGCCGCCGTGCAACTGGCGACGACGCCGAGCGCCAGCCAATTGATCTGTCCGTAGAAGGCGAAGCGGATCAATTCGACCGCGTGGGTGAACGGATTGAGTTGGCAAACGGTCGCAAGCCACGGGCTTCCCTGTTGCACGCGCCACAGCGGATAAAGGGCGGAGGAAGCGAAAAACATCGGGAAAATAACGAAGTTCATCACCCCGGCGAAATTCTCGAGCTGCTTGATTACCGACGAGAGCAGCATGCCGAGCGCGCCAAGCATCAGGCCGGACAGCGCAAGCGCCGGCAGCACGGTCAGATAGCCCCACCACGTTGGCGGCTCGATCTCCCAGAAATAAGCGACGACGAGAAAGGCGTAGACCTGCAGAATTGAAACGGCGACGCCCGCGATGAGCTTCGAGGTCAGCAGAAACCAACGCGGGGCGGGACTGACCAGCAGCATGCGCATACTGCCCATCTCGCGGTCGTAAACCATCGACAGCGAGGATTGCATGCCGTTGAAAAGCTGGATCATCGCCATGAGCCCGGGTGTGATGTAGACCTCGTAGAGAACATAGGTGTCGTAGGGCGGCATGATCGACACGCCGAGCGTCTGTCGAAATCCGGCGGCGAAAATGAAGAGCCAGACCAGCGGACGCACGAGTGCGGAGATGAAGCGCTCGCGCTGGTGAAGAAAGCGTAGACTCTCGCGCCACACGATACCGTAGAGGCAAATCAGGCGCTGCGCCCAGCCGAATGGCCGTTCAGTCTCAAGGAGGGCCTCGCTCACGATTCGCCTCCTTCCCGG
Organism: uncultured Alphaproteobacteria bacterium; assembly: GCA_963721905.1. GTDB lineage: Bacteria > Pseudomonadota > Alphaproteobacteria > Rhizobiales > Beijerinckiaceae > Roseiarcus. The sequence continues at coordinate 338,902 of CAVRMF010000019.1, read as the reverse complement.
CCCCCGCCGGCCAATGACGTGAAGGCCCCGCCGATCGAAGCCGCGCCCGCCGCACTGACGATGGAACGGCACGGACCGTTGGCGAGCACGCGCCCTTTATGCAGCACGACCACATGATCGTCGTCGCGAATCTCATCGACTAGATGGGTCGCCCAGAGGACGCCTATGCCTTCGTCTGCGACGAGGCCGCGCACGATCTCGAGAATATCGGCGCGCGCCTTGATGTCGAGCCCCGCCGTCGGCTCGTCGAGGAGCAGCATGCGCGGCCGGTGCAGAAGCGCACGCGCGATCTCCACCCGTCGCATTTGCCCGCCGGAGAGATAGCGCACCTTGTCGGCGGCCCGATCGGCGAGACCGACGCGGGCGAGCTGCGCGGCCTGTCGCAAGCGCGTCTCGCGGCGCCCAATTCCGTGCAGGGCGCCATGGTAGGCCAGGTTTTGCGCGACGGTGAGATCGAGATCGAGCGTGCGCTGCTGGAACACGACGCCGAGCAGCGCAAGCGCGGCGCCGCTTTCGCGCGCGACATCGTGGCCGAAGATTCGCGTCACTCCCGATCGGCTCGCATAAAGATGCGTGACCACAGAGAACAGGGTGCTCTTGCCCGCGCCGTTCAAGCCCAAGAGCACGGTGAAACTGGACGGCGCAACGTCGAAGCTAACCTCATCAAGCGCGACCCGCGCTCCGTAGGCGTGCGAAACGTTCTCGACCGAGAGCGCGCTGATGCTCGTCTTCGGTGGCGCGGAGGCGACCACGGTCATTGTTTCGAAATTGCGACGCCCCAAGGAAACGAACCGACCGCAATCGATTTGATCACCTTCAGCGCGGCCACGTCCACGACCGATACGTCGTTCGAAACGCCGTTGGTCGTCAAAAGATACTTGCCGTCCGGCGTCAGCTCCAGTTGCCAGACGCGCTGGCCGACGAGCAGATATTTCAGCACCTGCTTGGTCGCTGCGTCGATGACCGCCACGCGATTGGCCGGCCCCATCGCGATGAACGCCAGCTTGCCGTCGGCGCTGAAGCGAATGCCGACCGGCTGGATCAGCTCCTTTGCGAGTCCTGGTACGTCGAACGAGATCTTTTGCGCAACGACGTACTTTACCGGGTCGATAATGCTGACCGTTCCCCCCACCTCCGACGTCACCCACAGTTCCGAGCCGTCCTTGTTGTACTCGGCGTAGCGCGGACGCGAGTCGACGAGAATGTTGGCCACGACCTTTTTGTTCCGCCAATCTATGAGATGGGCCATGCTGGTCGTTTCCGAAGTATTGACGACGGTCGATCCGTCGGGACTGACCGCCACTCCCTCAGGTTCGACGCCGACCGGAAATTCGCTGACCACCTTGTGCGTCGCGATGTCGATCGCGGTTAGCAGCGCGTCATTTTCATTCGCGACGAAGACAAGTTTCCCGTCCGGGCTGACGCGCAATTGCTCGGGATCGGGGCCGGATGGCAGTTCGCCGACTTCCTTCAAGGTCTTCGTGTCGAGAATGGCGATCGTATCGTCGTCGCCCAGGCAAACGAACATGAGCGCCTCGTCCTTGGTCAGCGCAATGCCGCGCGGCCTTTGGCCGACCTTGACGGTGCGCGTGACCTCGAGCTTGCCGAGGTCGATGACCGAGATCGAATTGCCCTTCTCGTTGGTGATATAGGCAGTCGTCGCCGGCGCGGGACCTGAAAAGGCGCTAAGGCCTGTCAGAAGCGCGAGCGCGCCGGCCTGGCGCGCGAGGCGTTTCATTGAAGTTTGCATTTGGTCTCCGGTTTATCGAAGCCAAGTGTGTCCAGTTCGGACGTCTCATGCAGGAAGCCTTCCTGAGGGGAAACCGAGACCGTGCCGCGGCCGTCGGTCAGCAGGATGGGCTGACGCAGTTGTTGGTTCCAGGCGCGCAACGTCAGCTTCTGCCCCTTGAAGGCCGCGACCGCGAAGTCGGGCGAGAGGAGATCATCGTGAATCGTCCTGGGATCGGCCGAGCGCGTATGCGCGATCGCGTCGCCGATCATGCGCATGGCGACCCAAGCCTGGTTGTCGCGCACATTCATGCCCCGCTTGAACAGGCGCTCGAAGCGGTTTTGTAACTGCGCGGCGCCCCAGAGTTCATGTGAGGGGTCCCAACTGGTTGGCTGCAGGCCCGCTGAGCCGACAACCGGCCGGGGATCCCAGGTGCGATAAGGCAGATAGCCGGCGAAGACTTCGTTTTCGTCGGCTGCGACCAGAACGTCGTAATCGGGCGCGCTTTGGGTAAAGACAGGCATCTGCCGCTGGACTTGCACGCTGCCCGAATCCGAGCGCCGGCCTCCGCCGGTGTCCTCGTATACGCGCTCCTCGATAATTTTCGCGCCGAATTTCTTTGCCGACCGCCGGTAGGCGTCCGCGAGCAGCTTGTCTTCCGAATGCGACCCGACCACCAGGAGCCAGCGTCTCCACTGCTTCCAAACCAGATATTGCGCAAGCCCGTCGGCCAGCATCGAACGGGTCGGCGCAACGTGGATCACATTGGCGCGACAATCCTCCTCGCGCAGCCGATCGTCGGGCGCGCCCGCGTTGAACACCAGCGCGCCGGAGGCGCGCGATGCGTCGGCGACCGCAAGAACCTCGCCAGGGGGAAGATCGACGATGAAATAGCGCACGCCGTCGGCGAGCATCCCATTGAGCGGCGCGACCGGATCTTCGCCGGGCGCGAGCTTGGCGTCGACGACAGAGAAGGATTGATCGAGAAAGCGGCCGGTCGTGTTGTTGTCATCCATCGCCATGCGCGCGCCGGCGACAAAGTCGTCCGCGGGAGGGATATCGAGGATGGAGATCGTTTCGCGAGAGTGCGATTCGTGGATGACGCCGACTTTGACGGCCAGTGGATCCGCGTTCGCCTGATGGATCGTCGCTGCGAACAAAGCGAGCGTCACCGCAAAAAGCGCGCGAAACCCTTTCAGCCCGTAAGCGAAAGAGGAAACGCGCAACCGGAGTCCAACATCAGCGCACTGAGGCGAGACGCGCGGGCGGCTCGCCACAGTCGCTTGTATTTCCGATCGCTCGCATGCGAAAGCATGCGACATCGGCGTCGACCGAAAAACTTGGCGACGCCCTTGCGAGGAACATATGAAGTGGAGCACGGCGATTTTGCTCTTACCCGCCTGCGTCATGGCCGCAGACGCGTTCGCGGCGGACAAGCCGCCGCAGTTCTGGAATCTGACCACTTCGACGGTGACCAAGCTTGAGATATCGAGAGCAGGCGCGAATGCGTTCCAGTCCAACCAGACAGTCAATGACCCCGACGGCGCGGTCGAGCACGACGAACGCCTGAAGATTACCGGCATCGAGAGCGGGGTATACGATCTTCGTCTGACATTGAAGGACGGGCGCACATGTTTTGCTCGGAATGTGCACATCCTTCAGGGCAAAGCTTTTAGCATCGAGGACAAGGACCTCAAGGACTGCTCGAACGGCTGAGAGGCCGCTGCGTCGTCGCCGTCGCTTCGAAGCCAACCTCTAGCTGCGCAATGCGCAAACCACATGCCCTGCAAAGCAGACTCTGCGGCCCTGCAGCTCGTTCTCATTCCAAATTCAATGGGATTCGGATCCTGTCCGAGGCGCCAGCTCCAAAGCGAGGCCCCGCGACGCATTGCGCACGTCACGGAGGTGGCCATATACCATCCTCGCCGGGCCTATCGAGGCGTTCGCCATCGGCGCAAACTCCGCCGAAGACATCTAGACTCGACTTTTCGGAGAACTCACTGCTTGGCCGTTTTTCGGATCACTCCATGAAGCCGCCCGTCCGCGGCCGGATGAACTCGCGGTCTCTGCTCCTAAAGGAACCAGACGCCAAAACGATCTGCAACCAGTCGCTGCCTCCATTTCAGTCCGCCTTTGGGGCGGACAGACCCGTATCATCTCACATCAGCGCCGATAGATAAGCGGTGACTTCCATGCCCGCGCAAACTTCGGTGACGACGGGGGTGTTCCAGCTCATGATCAACCTCCTCAAGTTTATCTCCTCGGTGGCCATTCCTGGTCACGTAGTCAGGGTAGCACCCTTCCCGCAGCGCGTCACCTGCTTTAAACGGTCGTTGACGGCCGCTAGGCCGTTCCCTGTCTTGAGCGTGAGTTCGATCAGATTCCTCGGGCGGGGTGACCGAAGCCGGCGGCGTCTACGGCCGCGACGCCGACGCCATCAATGTTTCCGAGGATAAGTCTGAGAGGATTTCCTGACGCCGCCAGCGACGATAATGGTCGCTCGCGGCGCCCCGCGTCCGCCGCCCTTCGACGCGCAGACGCACAGAGTCAGCCGTCTGGACTCTATTCTTCGGTCGTTCATATTGCTAGGGCACGGCTTCGAGCAACGGTCATAATCGCCTGAGCCGTCCCGGGGAAGTCGCCTCAGTGGGATACGAAAATCAGGGAGGAGAATTTGAGATTTGTGGGTTTGTTGATGATCGCGGTTGCGGCGCTCGCTGCTTCGACGCGGGCCGCCACTGCGCAGGACGTGGCGGCCGGCGAAAAAGTCTTCGCGAAGTGCAAGGTCTGCCATCAGGTCGGCGAGACCGCCAAAAACTTCGTCGGGCCTGTTCTGAATGGCGTGGTGGGTCGGCCGGCCGGCTCCTATCCAGGTTACAACTATTCCGAAGCCAACAAGACCTCCGGCATTACTTGGGACGAAGCGACCCTCAAGGTCTATCTGAAGAACCCGAAAGCAAAGTTGCCGGGGACCAAGATGGTTTTTCCCGGCCTGTCATCTGACGACGACGTCGCCAATGTCATCGCCTATCTCAAGCAGTTCGGCCCCGACGGTAAGAAGCTTTAATCACCCCAAGGCGAGGGGACTCAGATCGCTTCCAGATCCGCCGCTGGCGGTCCGCAGTTCGCGCAGGGCGGTAGCCATGTTAGCGCCGGCGGCGCCACCGCGGCGCCTTTCAGGGCGGAGAGATCGGTGGCGGCGCGTCTGCCGCCGCGGCACGGATTTGCGCCCTCCCGCTGTCGATCAATTGCGGCCAGCCGCTCGAGACCAGGGCGCGGCCGCGGCCGACGCGTCCAACGGTCATGATCATGACCCGGCACGGCGGTAAGGAGGGCCAATCATGCGCTTGACGAGTGTGGTGTCATTTCTGGTGGCCGCGGGCGTCAATGCTGCGAGCGTGGCCCAAGCCTTCGCTGGGAGCGGGCCGACTAGCGAGTATCCGACATCCGCGCGCGCCGAATATGTCTTCGCCTGCATGAAAACCAACGGCGATACGCCAGAGGCGCTCGAGCAGTGCTCGTGTTCGATCGACGTCATCGCGTCGCTCCTTCCCTATGACGCTTACGTGGCCGGCGAGACGGTGGCGTCGATGAACCAGGCGCTCGGACGGATCGGAGCCATGTTCCGAGGCGCCGCGGTCGCGCGCGCCGCCCTCGCGCAACTCAGGCGTGCTCAGGCGGAGGCCGAAGTGCGCTGTTTCTAGAGCTTGTCGAACCCGTCGGATCCGTCCTCTCCGGATAGACCCATTCATCCAATCGACGCGTGCCCGAGGTGTCCTCGCCCTCGACGGGGAATTCATTCGCAACGTTGGGACGGCCACGCCCGTCCCGCCGATGACGAAGCCGATATTGGCGATGTCGACGTCCGCTCCCGCAAACGCCAAACTCATGACGATAAGGTGTGTTTGCGAGAAAGTGCACAGCCGCAGCGAGGGTAACGGGTATCCCTTGCAGGACCGTAGAAAGCAACGGCTGTGTTACAGACTGCAACAGGCAAAGGCTATCTTAAAGACTGCAAGAGGCAGTGGCGACTTTAGAGAGTGTAAGAGGCGGTGGCTATCTTGCGAAAGGCAGTGGCTATCTTCCAGACGCCAAGAGGCAGAAGTTACCTTACAGACCATAAAAGTCGATCATTAGATTAACACTGTAAATGTCGTGCTACCCTGCAATTGCATAGGCAGTGGCTATGGCGTAATAGCGTTGCACAACTGAATTTCCGCTTGCGCTCATAGTTCGATCGTCATATGTTTTCTTCGGTTTCGGCGGACGAGTGTCGGGGGAACGGTTCCTCCGTACAATATTCGGAGGCAAGGCGGGATTCCCTCCCAAGGGACTATGTCGCTTCCCTCCGTTGTAACGCTGTCGACGCCGCTGAAACAAAATTGCTCCCGCAAAGCGCGGAATAAAGCGTAATGCGCTGAGGCGGGTTTTGTTCGGGAATAGAAGTATAACTGGGAGGAACGGATGCGCAAACTTCTGCTTGCAAGCTGCTTTGGCGTCTCGGCCTTGTTCACGGGCGGCTACGCCAACGCCAACGAAGAACTGATCAAACTGTCGTCGGACGCCAAGCAATGGGTGCTACCGACAGGCAATTACGCGAATACTCGGTATTCCGAGCTGAAGCAGATCAGCGCGGAGAATGTTCACAAGCTCGCGCCGGTCTGGACTTTCTCCACCGGCGTTCTACGGGGACATGAGGGCGCGCCGCTGGTTATTGGCGACGTAATGTATGTTCACGCGCCCTTCCCGAACACTGTCTTTGCGCTGGACCTCAACAACGACGGCAAGATTCTCTGGAAATACGAGCCCAAGCAGGATCCCGACGTCATCCCAGTGATGTGTTGCGACACGGTCAACCGCGGCCTCTCCTACGCCGACGGCAAGATCTTCCTGCATCAGGCGGACACGACGCTCATTGCGCTCGACGCAAAGACCGGCGCGGTCGTCTGGTCGGTGAAAGACGGCGATCCGTCGAAGGGCGAGACCGGCACTGACGCTCCGATGGTGTTCAAGGACAAGGTGTTCGTCGGCGTCTCGGGCGGCGAGTTCGGCGTTCGCGGTTGGATCAGCGCCTACGATCTGAAGACCGGCAAGCTGGCTTGGCGCGGCTACTCGGAAGGTCCCGATTCCGACACGCTGATCGATCCGGAGAAGACGACTAGCCTCGGCAAGCCGGTCGGCAAGGACTCTAGTACAAGCACCTGGCAGGGCGATCAATGGAAGATCGGCGGCGGCGACACGTGGGGTTGGTACTCCTACGACCCTGAACTCAATCTGATCTACTACGGTTCCGGCAATCCCTCGACCTGGAATCCGAAACAGCGGCCCGGCGACAACAAGTGGTCGATGACGATTTGGGCGCGCGACCCCGACACCGGTATGGCCAAGTGGGTCTATCAGATGACTCCACATGACGAGTGGGACTACGACGGCGTCAACGAGATGATCCTCACCGACCAGAAGATCGACGGCAAAGATCGCAAGCTGCTGACACATTTCGATCGCAACGGCTTCGGCTATACGCTCGATCGCGCCACCGGCGAACTTCTGGTCGCCAACAAGTATGATCCGAAGGTGAACTGGGCCACCGGCATCGACATGGACAAAGCTTCGCCGAATTATGGAAAGCCGATCCGGGTCAAGGCGATGTCGACGGAAGCCAATGGCGAAGACGTCAACTCCAAGGGCATCTGCCCGGCGGCGTTGGGCTCCAAGGACGAGCAGCCGGCGGCCTATTCACCGCAGACAGAGCTGTTCTACGTACCGACCAACCACGTCTGCATGGATTACGAGCCGTTCAAGGTCGCCTACACCGCGGGTCAGCCGTACGTCGGCGCGACGCTGTCCATGTATCCGCCTCCGGGCGACAGCAATATGGGCAACTTCATCGCCTGGGACGGCAAGACCGGCAAGATCGTCTGGTCGGATCCCGAGCTGTTCTCGGTCTGGTCGGGCGCTCTGGCGACCGCCGGCGGCGTCGTCTTCTACGGCACGCTGGAAGGCTATCTGAAGGCGGTCGACGCCAAGACCGGCAAGGAGCTTTACAAGTTCAAAACTCCGTCGGGCATTATCGGCAATGTCATGACCTACGAGCACGGCGGTCGCCAGTATGTGGCGGTCCTGTCGGGCGTCGGCGGTTGGGCGGGCATAGGCCTCGCGGCCGGTCTGACCAAGGCAACGGACGGTCTGGGCGCGGTCGGCGGCTATGCGGCGCTGTCGAACTACACGGCGCTCGGCGGCACACTCACCGTTTTCGCTCTGCCGCAAGATTGATCTGAGGCCGACTGAAGACCACGAGCGGGCCCGGCGCATGCGCGATCAGCACGCGCCGGGCCATTTGTTTCTTTATCGCGGACAGAAAACCAGCGTCCAGGGATTGAGCAAGTGCGTTTTTTTCATTCAATCATCGGTGTCGCAGCGGTCTTGAGCCTGGCCTCGCCCTTTACGGCGAGCGCCGATGCCCCGGGCGATCCGAACGCCGTCAAGCAGGACCAAGACGGAATTTGGCGCGACAAGGCGGGAGACCCAACCTTCAAGGTCGCCGCGGATGGAACGGTCGACTGGTATACGTATTCCGGCTTTCGCCGGTATCACTCCGAATGTCACGTCTGTCACGGCCCCGACGGCGAAGGCTCGAGTTATGCGCCGGCGCTGGCGGACTCGTTGAAGACGATCCCCTACGCGGAGTTCTACGGCATCGTCGTCAGCGGACGAAAGGACTTCCTGAACGGGAAGGACAACGTGATGCCGGCTTTTGCGGAAAACAAGAATGTTATGTGCTACCTAAATGACATCTACGTCTATCTTCGCGCGCGCTCCGTCGATGCGGTCCCGCGCGGACGTCCGGCCAAGCATGCCGACAAGCCGGCCGCCTTCGATGCGAACCAAGACAAATGCATGAACGCGAGTTGATGAAAAACAATTCAAGGCCCTCCACTCGACGGCGTTTGGCAATAGGCGACCTTTTCGCGCTTGGGTTTGCGTGCCTCGCTTGGCTTGTCTGGCCGAGCGGCGGCCGGGCTCAGGACGGCGCTGACTCGGAAGGGTCAATCGAACTCGTCGATCCGCATGTCTTTCGAGCCTGCGCGGATCCGCGCAATCTTCCTTTCTCCAACGAGGCCGGCGAAGGCTTCGAAAACAAGATCGCCGACCTATTCGCGCAGAAGCTCGGCAAGTCGGTCGCCTATGCGTTCTACCCTGGCGCGACCGGCTTCATCCGCAACACGCTGAACGCGCATCGTTGCGACGTCGTCTTGGGAATTGCCCAAGGGGACGACATCGTTCAGCCGACCAACCCCTACTATCGAACCAGCTATGTCGCCGCGTACCGCAAGGGCGGCCCGTTGGAGGGGCTGGATTCGCTCAGCGATCCGCGTCTGAAGACGGCGAGGATCGGCATCATCGCGGGAACCCCCCCAGCGACTTTTCTGGCCGACAATGGGTTGCTCTCCCGCATCAAATCCTACGCGCTGGAAGTCGACACGCGCTTCGATTCGCCGACCCACGAGATGATGAACGATTTGGACCGCGGCGAGATCGACGTCGCGTTGCTCTGGGGTCCGATCGCAGGCTACTACGCCATGAAGTCAAAGACGCCAACCACGGTCACCCCGCTCCTGAAGGAACAGGACGGCCCTCAGTTGGTCTATCGGATTGTCATGGGCGTGCGCCATTCCGATCAGAATTGGAAGCGCGCGCTTAACAAGTTGATTTCCGAAAATCAAAGCGAAATTCAAGCGATCTTGCGATCCTACGGCGTGCCGTTGCTCGACGAGAGCGATAAGCCGATCACACCCTGATGCATCGCGAGCGCGCAAACGGTGATCCCCTTGATTTGTGCAGCTTTCGCGCCCGTCACTGCGCTCGGCAACGAAGCCCGGCCAAAACTCAACGAAACTGCCGCGTCTCAACGCGGGATGCGCGGCGAAAAGGATTGGGCGCATGCGCCGCGGCGCACAAGTCGCTAAAGAGCCGCTTGTACGGCGCGCGCGATTGCTCCAATGCGCTGTTCAATGAGCGTCGGGGTCTCGCAGACGTAAGCGATTGTCTGGCGGCGATCGTCGAAGACGCGTATGTCCCATCGCAACCGCTCCTGGCTGTCACCGGGCGGCGTCCGACCGCCTTGGTTCTGCTCCGCTGACTTTTGAACAGCCTCGTTCTCCGCGCGGATACGATCGGCCATGGCGCGCTGTTTGCGGCCAAACCGCTCGAGGCCATCGAGAATTTGGGACCGTTGCTGCGACAAATCCTCAAACGCCGCGGCGAAAGCTCGCAGCAGCTTCGCGTCCGCGTCAGCTCCCGCCTTCGCCTTCAGGTCCGCGATCGCCAACTCCACGTCGGCGATCGCAATCCGCCGCTGCGTCATTTTGGCCGCCAGATCCGCGATATCGCTTTCGTCTCGCCAGCTCTGCGAGTTCAGATCGAGTTCAGGTCCTGACCAGATGGCCGCGAGCGAAAAAGTCGGCGCCTTGATCTGATGACAAGGCCAATCCGGATCGGCCTTCGCGCTGGATTGTGCGATTGCGCGCGACGCCAACGCGGCCATGATCGCAATCGCGAGGAGGGCGCGGAGCGCAGCATGCATATACGTTTCCTCTTGACCTCGATCCTAGGATTCCCTTTGCGTCCAATCAAGTCGTCTCGCTTTGCGTTTGCACGTTCAACACGGTCCAGAAGCTCCATGTCAAAATGATGCCGCCTATCAAGTGTTAGCTGGACAAAATCCCGACAGGTCGTCGCCAAGTCAAATGGCATGCGACTTATCCGCTCGTCGGTTTGTTTTTCCTGCGCACGCTCGCCAGGCTCGAGCCGATCAAAGACTGATCACACCCCTGCGGCCGCTATGTCGCAGAAAGGTTTGGCAGCCTGCTCCGCGCGACCGCGAGCCGGAACGCGTGCAAACTTTATCTGCAGCCCACAGCGAGGTCTCAGCGACATTTCGGCTTGTCAAAGTCTTGCGATGGGCGCAATCTCAGTTGCGACAGAGCAGTCATCTTGCGAATGTCGGGTGAGGTAAGCGCCCGAAAGGCGCCACCCTCGGCGCAAGGGCGGCGCTCTTTGTTCTGGGGAGGGCCGAGGGATGAAGACGAAGGCCGCGGTCGCCATTGCCGCCGGACGGCCGCTCGAGATCAGTGAAGTCGATCTGGACGGGCCTCGCAACGGCGAAGTCCTCGTCGAGATCAAGGCGACCGGCATCTGTCATACTGACGAGTTCACGCTATCGGGCGCCGATCCCGAGGGTCTCTTTCCCGCCATTCTCGGTCATGAGGGCGCGGGCGTGGTGATCGACGTCGGCGCCGGCGTGACTAGCGTCAAGAAGGGCGATCACGTCATTCCGCTTTACACGCCCGAATGCCGCCAGTGCCCGTCCTGCCTCTCGCGCAAGACCAATCTCTGCACCGCGATCCGCGCCACCCAAGGGCAGGGCGTAATGCCGGACGGGACCTCGCGGTTCTCCCGCGGAGGCGACAAGATCTTCCACTATATGGGCTGTTCGACCTTCTCGAACTTCACCGTCCTGCCCGAGATCGCGGTCGCGAAAGTCGATCCCGCCGCGCCGTTCGACAAGATCTGCTACATCGGCTGTGGCGTCACGACGGGCGTCGGCGCCGTCCTCAATACGGCGAAGGTCGAGGCGGGCGCAACGGCGATCGTGTTCGGCCTCGGGGGCATCGAACTCAATGTCATCCAGGGCCTGAGGCTCGCCGGCGCCGACATGATCATCGGCGTCGACGTCAACGACGACAAGAAGGCCTGGGGCGAGCGCTTCGGCATGACGCATTTCGTCAATCCGAGGGAAGCCGGCAAGGACCTCGTGCCCCATCTCGTCAACATGACCAAGCGCGGCGCCGACCAGATCGGCGGCGCCGACTACACGTTCGACTGCACCGGCAACGTCGCGGTCATGCGCCAGGCGCTGGAGGCCTGCCATCGCGGCTGGGGCCAGTCGATCATCATCGGCGTCGCCGGCGCAGGCCAGGAAATCTCGACCCGTCCGTTCCAACTCGTCACCGGTCGTGTCTGGAAGGGCACCGCCTTCGGCGGCGCGCGCGGCCGCACCGACGTGCCGAAGATCGTCGACTGGTACATGGCGGGCAAGATCGAGATCGACCCGATGATCACGCACACGCTGAAGCTCGAGGAGATCAACAAGGGGTTCGAGCTGATGCACGAAGGAAAGTCGATCAGAAGCGTCGTCGTATATTGATCAAAACATGAGGAGGAAACGATGCCGGAAGCGGAAAAACTTCATCCCGCCATTGATGCAGGCGTGAAGCCGACGGACCTGAACTTCGCCGGCGGAACATTGGTCTGCCTCTGCGCGACGAGGCCGGTCAAAGTTCGAATCGAGGGCCAGGTCGCTCACAATCACGCTTGCGGATGCACGAAATGCTGGAAGCCGGCGGGCGCCGTGTTCTCGGTGGTCGCGGTTGCGCCGCACGACAAGGTGACGGTCGTCGAGAACGGCGACAAGCTGAAGGTCGTCGATCCAAGCGCGCTCATACAGCGCCATGCCTGCGTCGAATGCGGCGTTCACATGTACGGACCGGTCGAGCGCGACCACCCGTTCAAAGGGCTGGACTTCGTTCACCCCGAGCGCTTTCAGGAGTCCGGCTGGGCGGCGCCGGGCTTTGCGGCTTTCGTGTCTTCGGCGATCGAATTGGGCGTCGATCCGAGCCGCATGGAGGGGATCCGTGCGCGCTTCCGCGAGTTGAAGCTCGAGCCCTACGATTGCTTGTCGCCAGCGCTGATGGACTATATCGCGACCTGGACTGCAAAGCGATCGGGCGCCCTAAAGGCCTGAATCGAAGGCCGTAGCTCGTCGCTCCGAAAGAGATCTGGTTTCGCAAGCCGGGAGGATTATCCAGACAAATTGGGATCGGCGAACAGGCTCGTGGAAAAGGCCGAGGTCGGCGAGCGCCGACGGTAAGCGGTAGCGCGGTCGCACAGCCGACCTTGGCAACTGCGAGGGCGGGGTGTCGGAGGCGACCGCGCGCGAGATCGCGCCCTCGGCGATCACCGCGACCGGCGGCGGCGATCCGTCTTCCGGAGTGACCGCTCGACCCTGCGTTTGCGCGCGGCCAGAGGCAAAACATTCACCTCTCGCTATAGGCGTCACCGCGCATGCCGGCTAAAGATGCGCAATAAGTCGGCATGTGCCCAACCGTGCTCTTTCTGACGGCCGAATCAACACTGCCGGAGCACGGTCAGTCGCGGTATGCGCGATTGAGGTTGATGGCTTTGGTGAGAAAAGACGCGCTCGCGCTATCGATGCGCGCGGAATCGACATCGAGGCCTGACGTGTCGGCCCCTTCGAGTTGGGCGGCGCGCAGATCCGCGCCGCTTGCGTCAGCCTCGCGAAGCGTCGCGCCAGTTAGATTTGCGCCGGACAGCTTGGCGAACCGCAAGTCCGCGCGCGCGAGATTGGCCCGCGAAAAATCTGCGCGCCTGAGGTCCGCGGACTTGAACGTCGCGCGCATGAGTCCCATCGACTGGTTCTTTTCGTCTGCGCTGCAATCCGCGTGTTCGAAGCGAGCGCCGACGAGGCGCGCGCCGGTCAAGTCAGCGGTGACGCGCGCGCCCGAGAGATCAGCGCCATCGAGACGCGCGCCCGCCATCTGCGTTGCGAAGAGACTCGCCTTGGCGAGAGTCGCTCCGGTCAAGTCGACATCGAGCGCCCAGGCCTGGTCGAGCGTCGCGCCGTCGAGATTCGCGTGCGCGAGATTGGTGTGGTTGAGGCGAGCCGCGCGCAAGTTTGCGCCGGAGAAATCGAGACCGGAGAGATCGAGGCTGGAAAGACGTTTGCCAGAAAAATCAGCGCCATGCCCATGCGGCGCTGCCGCAATCGCAGCCTCCACCTCAGCGCGCGTCATCTCCGGCATCGTCATGTCGGGCGACGACAGGTCGAGCCCACGCATCGCGTCCTGCGCATGGACCACGCCAAGCGGCGCTAACGCCAGGGCGACCGTCAGCGCGCCTCCCATGAATCGCATTGCGCACTGTCTTTGCACGCAGCGACGATAGCCTCATCCGCGGGCGCGAACAATCGGCGATTGCGACATTGTGGAAAGCGGGCCGCGGATCTGCGAACGTTGCATCGACAAGTCGCACGACGAGCGGCGTCGTCGATCAGATCTTCTGGCCCCCTGCGCCGGGATAGGCGCAACGCCAGCGCGTGACTCGGCTCTCCGGATGTTCCCCGGACCAAGCGGCGACATACGGCGGCGCCTGCATCAAGCACTGCATCAGCGACCCCTGCGAAACAAACCGTAGTCGTTGTTCTTGGCATTGGTCTGGCGCGCTGAGCGCGCACACTGTGAGTATCAGCTCAATCATCGCCCACCTGTCTTCAAGCGAGGACCCGTATCGTCGCCTCTGAAATATGACATCTACACGGCTGGCGATAGTATCGACATCGCCGCGGCGGCCTCGTCGAATCCGGCGTCTCGCCTGAAAGCCTTGGCCTTGGAATGGTGAAAAGAGCTCATCACCGCGAGCGCCATCCGCGCGCATGCAGGGCTCGGCTCCAGGTTTGAATTCGGATTGCGCGCGGACCGGGAAAGGCTCCCGGAGGATTCGGGAATTGACGCCCTGAACTTTTCGAATAAATGAGATGTAGCCACGGCGGACGGAGGGCTTATCCTCTTCTGCCGCGGACCGGCGTTCGAGATTTTGCGCGTTTCAGTCCTCCCGGCGAGCCGGCTCGCGGCCTTTTCAATAACGAATATCGCGTTGGGGAGGTGGGAGCGTGTGACGCGTTTGACGGCTTGGCGTTGCTGCCCGATCGGAGTTGCGCTCGTGGCGGCTGCCGCGTCGACTGCGCGCGCCGACACGATCCAACTCCCCACTTTCGATGTCGTTGCGACAACGCCTCTCGGCGGCGGGGAGATCGACGCGTCGAAAGTTCCAGGCGCAGTGTGGCAGACCGGCGCCCAGGACATCCAGACCTTCAACGATACGACCATCACTGATACGCTGGCGCGTCAGGCGCCGGGCGTCACGGTGGGCAATGTCTCCGGCAACGACTTCCAGCCCGACGTCAGCTACCGCGGCTTCGACGCGACGCCGGTCACCGGAACGCCGATCGGACTCGCCGTCTATCAGAACGGCGTGCGCATCAACGAGGCGTTTGGGGATACGGTCAATTGGGATCTCATTCCCGAAAATGCGATCGACAAGATGACGATCATCGCCGGCAACCCGATCTTCGGTCTCAATGCGCTCGGCGGCGCCCTCAACGTGACGATGAAGAACGGCTTCACCTGGCAAGGCTTTGAAGCCGATCTCCGCGGCGGCTCATTCTACCGCGTGCAAGAGGAGCTTCAGTACGGCAGGCAGATCGGCGACTGGTCTGTCTATATGGCGGCGGAACAGATCAACGACGGCGGTTGGCGTGTCGATAGCGCCTCGCAGCTCAGCCGCTTCTACGGGGACGTCGGCTACAAGGCGAACGGGTTTGAGTCGCACTTGCAACTCACCGCGGGGAACACCCAATTCGGCGCGGCCGCTTACACGCCGCTCCAGGAGCTGCAAAACAATTGGGACAGCGTCTACACCGTTCCCCAGACGACCCAAAACCAGATGGCGATGTTCGCGTGGACCGGCGCCTACGCGTATTCAAACACCCTAAGTTTCCAGGGCGGGCTCTATTTTCGCTCATTCAACCAGCAACACGTCGACGGCAACTCGACCGACGTGACCTCTTGTCCCCCGCTTTCGTGCCTCAACGGCAGCCCGGTGCATGACACTTTGGGCGGGATCATACCTGACATCTCGCAGAGTGGAACGATCGACCTCGGGGAGATCGACCGCTTCTGGACGCAGTCGCGCTCGCTCGGCGGCAGCGCGCAAGCCGTCGACACGGACAAGATTTACGGCCACGACAATACGCTGACCGTCGGCGCGTCGCTCGACTACGGCTGGACGCATTTCACCGGCAACAGCCAACTCGGCGCCGTCCCCGCGTTCGCGAACAACTCGCTGCCGGTAATCGGCTACCCCTACCTCATCGACGAGCCTGACAGCTTTCTGAACCCGGTCTCGGTCGATGCGACCAACCTGTACACGGGCCTCTACGCGCTCGACACGTTCGATGCGACCGACCGCCTGACGCTGACCGGCGGGGCGCGTTTCAATTTCGCGGGGGTCAATCTCGAGGGGACGAACGGCGCACTCCTCAACGGCTACTCGACCTTCTTCCACCTCAATCCGACTGTCGGCCTGACCTACAAGATCACGCCTGATATCAACTTCTATGCGGGATATGCGATGTCCAATCGTGCGCCGACGCCCCTCGAGCTCGGTTGCGCCGACCCCAATCATCCCTGCATCATCGACAACTTCCTGTCCT
Source organism: uncultured Alphaproteobacteria bacterium (assembly GCA_963721905.1). Classification (GTDB taxonomy): domain Bacteria; phylum Pseudomonadota; class Alphaproteobacteria; order Rhizobiales; family Beijerinckiaceae; genus Roseiarcus. Next base: position 322,823 of record CAVRMF010000019.1, on the reverse strand, counting down.
CCGACCCGAAACTCCAGCAGGTCATCGGCCAGACTTTCGAGACGGGCTTCCGCGGGCAGAACGACTTCGGTCAGTACGGCAAGCTGCAATGGTCCGCGGGTCTCTTCCGCACCACGCTTGCGAACGACATCCTGCCGCTGCAAAGCCCGTCCAACGGCTTCGGCTATTACGCCAATGTTGGGACGACGTTGCGCCAGGGTGCTGAGCTCAGCGCCCAGTGGACCGGCGACCGGTGGACCGCCTACGCCAACTACACCTATATCGACGCGGTCTATCTCTCGACGTTCATGGAGCCGTCGCCGTTCAATCCCTCCGCCGACGTGAACGGTCTCATCCCGATCACCAACGGCACGCCGATCGCCGGCATTCCAAAAAATACGCTGAAAGTGGGCGTCGACTACAGCGTGACCGACAAATGGAAGGTCGGCGCGGACATGGTCGCCGCTTCAGGCCAGGTCATCTTCGGCAACGAAAACGGCGCGCTTCCTCAAGTCCCCGGCTATGCCGTCTTTGGCGTGCACACGTCCTACCAGATCGGCAAGCAATTGCAGATCTATGGCCTTATCCAGAACATTTTCGATCAGCGCTATTATACCGCTGGCGCCCTGTACGACATCACTTCGTTTCCCAACTCGGCGCCGTTCCTGACCGATCCACGGAGCCTCGGGCCGGGGAAGCCTTTCGCCATCTACGGGGGGTTGCGGCTCACGATGTGACGCGCAAAAAGACAAGCGACGGGAGCGAAACGAGGAGGTTGTCATGAAGCTTATCGAACGGAGAACCCTGCTGCTGGCGTCGGCGTTGACGTTTGCGCTCTCGCCCGCGCTCGCGGCGTCAGTGTTCAGCGGGATCGATACGGACAGCGACGGCACGATCGACCTGAATGAAGCGAAGGCGGCGGCCAGCTTGGTTTTCGACAAGCTGGACGCCAATCACGATGGCACGCTCGATCGCCCCGAGCTTAGAGGCCGCGTTCCCGAGCAGGATTGGGCGATCGCCGATCCTGACAACGACAAGACGCTGACCAAAGACGAATACCTCAACTACGTCGAGTTCGCCTTCAAACGCGCTGACAAGGATGGCGATGGAACGGTGGACGCGAAGGAAGCGCGCACGCATGCGGGCCGCCTGCTCATGCGTCTGTTGCGCGAGCGCTGACCCTTACGATGCGCCGGCCAAAAAGACGCGCGAGAGGGTGAGAAACGAGGCGAGTGCATGCAGGGAATGGATCTATCTCCAGTCGGGCTCTTTCTCGAGGCGAGCCTCGTAGGGAAAGCCGTCATGGCCGTGCTTTTCGCCGCATCGCTCTGGTGCTGGGTGCTGATCATCGAGGGCGTGATTTCGGTCGTGCGCATTCGCCGCGGCGTGCGTCAGGCGCGCGCGGGCGGGGCGCTCGCGAAATCACTCTCCGGCGTCGCAAACGCGGGCGACGAAGAAGCGCGCCGCCGCATTCCGGGCGAGACTGTCGGCGAACTGAGGTCGCGCATCTCGGACGCGATGGCGCGCGCGGCGCGCGAGCTCTTGACGCGATCCGAAGGCGGGCTGCCCAATCTCGCCGTCATCTCCTCGGTTGCTCCGTTCGTCGGCTTGTTTGGCACCGTCTGGGGCATCATGTCGAGCTTCGCCGCCATCTCCCAGGCGCAGGACACGAGCCTCGCTACTGTGGCGCCCGGCATCGCCGAGTCGCTGGCCGCAACCGCCTATGGTCTGGCAGCGGCAATTCCCGCCTCGATCGGCTACAACCGTATCGGCGCGGCCTATGCTCGGCTGGGGCAGGAGATGGCCTCGTTCGTCGAAGAGCGCGCGCTGGCGCTGCTCGCCCGTCCGGCCGAAGTCGCGCGCGACGACGCGCCGCGCCGCCGAGCGGAGACGCCGTGATGGCGATGAAGCCCGGCAAAATCGGCGAGGGCCTTTATCAGCCGCTGGCCGAGATCAACGTCACGCCGCTTGTCGACGTGATGCTGGTGCTGCTCATCATCTTCATGGTGACCGCGCCGATGCTGGCGAGTGGCATCAAAGTCAACTTGCCAGCTGCGAAGACCGCTGAGCCGCTTGAGGCCAAGGAGCCAGTCGTGGTCGTCGTCGCCAAGGACGGCGCCCTGTCGGTCGGAAAGGACCCGGTGTCGCGCGATGAGCTGGCGGCGAAGGTCAAGGCCAGGCTTGGCGACTCCAACGGTGTTGTCCAGTTGCGAGGCGACCGCGAGGCGTCCTACGGCGACGTCGTCTCGGTGATGGACGAACTGGCGGCGAACGGGGTGACCCGCATCGCCATCGTTTCCAGCGGGCGCCGCTCCGCCACACCCGCCGATCTTGGGCCGAAGCCATGATCGCCGCGACGCTGGATGGGCGCATTTTCGAGCCGCCGTCCCTTAAGCCCGCTTGGCTCCGCCCGGCTGTCGTCGCGATCGTGATCGCTCTCCACGCCGCCGCGCTCTCGATCGTCTATCTGGCGCCGAAGCCGCCCGAGCCGCCGAGGGAAGTGATCGTCGACATCGAGCCCGAAGCTCCCCCGCAAGAGGCGCTGAACGAGCCTGAAGCAGTTCCTCCGCCGGCGCAGCAAACGGCCAAGGAACCCGACGCGATCACGCCGCCGCCTGAGCCCGCGCCGCCGGTCGTCGAGGCGTCCCCACCTGTTTCCCTAGCCCCTGCCCCGCCGCCAGAGCCGCAGCCCCTTCCGCCGCCCGAAACGCCGCCGCCTCCGCCGGCGCCGGTCGAACTCGCGCCGCCAAAGCCTCCGCCCCCACGACGGGTCGAGCCGCAGCCAAAGCCGGCGCTGAGGCCCGTTCAGCCCAAACCGGAGACTGCGCAGCGCAAGCCTCCACACGCGCCGGCGCAAAAGACCGCTTCCCTCGAGCCGGCGCGGCCGGGGGCGTCGACGAGCCCGCCTGCTCCTGCCGCCAGCGCCGCATCGCAGTCGGGCTATATTTCGGCGATGAGCGCGGCGATCCGCAGCCGCCTCTTCTATCCGCCCGCTGCCCGCGCCCGCGGCGCCAAGGGCGTCGTCAGCGTCGCCTTCACGATCGGCGCGTCGGGCGCGCTCACGTCCTTCGCGATCACCCGTTCGTCCGGCGACGGGGATCTCGATGCGGCGGCGCGCACGCTGGTCCAATCGGCCCATTTTCCGCCGCCGCCGGGCGGCTCGGTCCATGTCGCGACGAGCTTCAACTATGTCCCCCGCTAGCGCTTCCGACCCGCGACTGAGGGCGCTCGTGCTGGGCTCAGGCGCCGGGGGCGGCGTGCCACAGTGGAACTGTGGCTGCCGGGTGTGCCGCCTCGCCTGGAGCGGAGACAGCCGAGTGAAGCCGCGCACCCAATCGAGCCTTGCGGTGAGCGTGGACGGAGCGAATTGGCTGCTGCTCAACGCCTCGGTCGACGTGCGCCAGCAGATTTTGGCGACACCGGCGCTGCAGCCGAAGGGCGACGGGCGCCATTCGCCGATCGCAGCCGTGTTGCTGACCAACACCGACGTCGATCACGCGGCGGGTCTCTTGGCTCTACGCGAGCGCCAGCCGTTCACGATCTGGGGCACGCAGGCGACGCTCGACATGATCGGCGCGAACCGCATCTTCGATGTCGTCGGACGCGACATCGTCCCGCGCTGCGCGGTGAAGCTTGGCGAGCCGTTCGAGCCGCTGCGGGGTCTGAGGCTCGAATTGTTTCCGGTTCCCGGCAAGGCGCCGCTGTGGCTCGAGGAGGGCGAAGTCAAGACCGACCAGATCGGGGAAGGCACAGTGGGAGTCGCCGTCGAGGCGGCGGGCCGCAAGCTCGTCTATGCGCCCGGCTGCGCCCGCATGACCGACGATCTGAAGACGCGCATCGCCGAAGCCCACGCGCTCTTCTTCGACAGCACGCTGTTTTCCGACGACGAGATGATCGCGAACGGCCTCGGCGACAAGACCGGGCGCCGCATGGGCCACATGCCGATTTCCGGGCCGGGCGGCACGTTGGATGAACTCTCAGCTCACGCCCATGTGCGCCGCATCCTGATCCACATCAACAATTCCAACCCGATCCTCATTGAAGGGTCCCCCGAAGAAGCAAAGGTGAGGGCGGCGGGCTGGGACATCGCGTTCGATGGAATGGAGGTTTGCCCATGAACATACATACGCCGTCGGAACCCCTTGGCCCCGAGGGGCTGGAAGCCGCTCTGCGCGCTATCGGCGCCGAACGCTATCACGACCTGCATCCGTTCCACGACATGCTTCACGACGGCAAACTCAATAAGGGCCAGGTCCAGGCGTGGGCGCTCAACCGCTACGTTTATCAGGCGGCGATCCCGCGCAAGGACGCTTCCCTTATCGGCCGCTGCGATGATCGCGAATTGCGCCGCGAATGGCTGCATCGCGTCGCCGACCATGACGGCCATGGCGAAGACAGAGGCGGCATCGAGCGCTGGCTGATTCTGACCGATGGATTGGGACTCGACCGCGACTACGTGACCTCGCAGGAAGGCGCTCTGCCGGCGACCAAGTTTGCGGTAGAGGCCTATGTGCATTTCGTGCGCGAGAAGCCGCTTGTCGAGGCGGTGGCGTCGAGCCTGACCGAACTCTTCGCCCCATCGATCCACAAGCGGCGCATCGCCGGCATGCTCGCCAACTACAGCTTCATCGACGAAAGGGTGGTGGCCTATTTCCGCCGCCGGCTCGATCAGGCGCCGAAGGACGCGCAGTTTGCGCTCGACTACGTCAAGCGCCACGCGCGGACGGTCGAGCAGCAGCGCGGCGCGATCGCGGCGCTCAAGTTCAAGACAGATGTCTTGTGGGCGCAGCTCGACGCGCTGCACCACGCCTATGTGTGCGGCGCCATTCCGCCCGGCGCGTTCCGGCCGGGCTGAACCGATGACCGACATGGATTCGCGATCGCGGCCGCGCCTGCCGCGCGGCGTGAAACTCCGTCACGACGACGTGCGCGGGCGCTGGACGCTGCTCGCGCCCGAGCGCATTTTCGAGGTCGACGCGACCGCGGCGGCGGTGCTGCAGCTCTGCGATGGCGAGCGCGATCTCGCCGCAATCGTGGCCGAACTCGCCGAGCGCTATAATGCGCCGCCGACCGTGATTGAGAAGGACGTCGTCGCCATGCTCGGGGACCTCAAGGCCAAAAGGGTGCTGGAAACATGACCGCTCACGCCCCGCCTCCCCCCGCCCCGCCGATTGGCGTGCTCGTCGAGCTGACCCATCGCTGTCCGCTCGGCTGCCCGTACTGCTCGAATCCCGTTTCGCTCGAGCGTCCCGCTGCCGAACTCGAAACGCAGACTTGGACGCGCGTCTTCAGCGAGGCCGCGGCGCTTGGCGCGCTGCACGTGCATCTCTCCGGCGGCGAGCCGACGGCGCGGCGGGACATCGCCGAAATCGTCCGGGGAGCCGCGCATGCCGGGCTCTACACCAACCTCATCACCTCGGGCGTGGGGGTGAGCGAGAAGCTCTGGAGCGCCCTCGTCGAGGGGGGCCTCGACCATGCGCAGCTCTCCTTCCAGGGCGCCGACCAGGCGACTAACGACCGCCTCGGCCACTATCGCGGCTCATGGGAGCGCAAGCGCGCCTTCGCCGCGATGGTGACGAAGGCCGGCCTGCCGCTCACGCTCAACGCGGTCATCCATCGCGCCAATCTGCATCAGGTCGGCGCCTTCATTGATCTCGCGGTCGAACTCGGCGCGCGCCGGCTCGAAGTCGCTCACACCCAGTACTACGGCTGGGCGCTCGCCAATCGCGCCGCGCTGATGCCACCAAGGAAGGAAGTCGAAGAGTCGATCGCCCTGGTGGAAGGGGCTCGCGCGCGCCTCAAGGGCCAGCTGGTCATCGACATGGTGGTCCCCGACTATTACGCGCGCTATCCCAAGCCTTGCGCCGGCGGTTGGGGGAGGATCGCGATCAATGTTTCGCCCTCGGGCAAGGCGCTGCCCTGCCATGCGGCGGAATCGATTCCGGGCCTTGAGTTCTGGAACGTGCGCGAGCGCTCGCTCGCCGAGATTTGGCGTGACAATCCGGCCTTCCAAGCCTTCCGCGGCACAGAATGGATGCAGGAGCCCTGCCGCTCGTGCGAGCGGCGCGAAATCGACTGGGGCGGGTGCCGCTGCCAGGCGCTGGTGCTCGTCGGCGACGCCGCCGCGACCGACCCCGCCTGTTACAAATCGCCCCATCACGCCCGCATCGCCGCCATAGCCGCCGCCGAGGCCGAAGCCGACGCCAGCGCGATCCGCTGGCGGTCGTACAAGGACAAGGTCGAAGCCTGAGGACGATGCGGAAGCTGCCGGGTTCGATGGGCCCGGTCACCCCGACGCCGTGCTGGGTCGCCGGAGAGCCCGCGTTCGTGCCCGTCTGCGAGTCCGGCTGAGCAACCAAGACGGTTAATCTGCGAGGCGCCGCTTCCCCAAGATCGCCGACCGCTTCCACGCTCCTTTCAACCCAGATGCGAATCGATGGCGATCCGCATCAGATCCATCGCGCTGCGAGCGCCAAGCTTCTGTCTGAGATGGGTGCAGTTGTTGGCGACGGTCTTATAGGAAATGCGCAGAACGTCAGCAATTTCGGCCATGGTCTTGCCCTTGGCGAGAAGGCGCAGGATCTCCAATTCGCGCGCGCTTAGGTCGGAGATGCGGCTCGCGTTCGATCCGACGCGCAGGAACGCAATCTCGCGGGCCATGTCTGGGTGAAGGTAGCTGCCGCCTTCGGCGACCCGGCGCACTGCTTCGGCCAGCAATAAAGGGTCGTCGTTCTTCGCAATGTAGCCTTTCGCGCCGGCCTCGATCGCGCGCGCCGCGAAGACTGGATCGTCGTTCATGGTGAAGATGATGATTCGCGCGTCGGGCTGCCTCTGGAGGATGCGGCGGCAGAGTTCGAGACCGGACAGGCCAGGCAAATTTAGATCGATCATGGCGACGTCGGGCTGGTGCGCGAAATAAGCAGCGTAACCAGTGTTCGCATCGACGGCGTCAAACACTCTGATCGTCGGATCAGACGCGAGCAACGCCCTGCAACCGGAGACCACGATCGGATGATCATCGATGATGAGAACCCGCACCCGCCCTCCCAATCTCCCTCTCGGCCCAAGACCGCTTGGCGAGCCGCCGACGGCGGCCGTGTCAAGTGAACCCTGCCTCACGCCCGACATTGACAGGGACGCGAGCAAAATCAACGTTGCCTTGTCCGGGAGCGGTCTCATGTGGCGAAATATCTCGTTGCGGCATCGTCTCAATCTCATGTTCGCGACGCTGCTGCTGCTTTGGCTCGCGGCCGACATCGGTCTCATTCTTGCGAACGCCGGCCCGCGCGTGCAGGCCGAAGCACGCAGTGTTTCGCGACTGACGCAAGAGTTCATCGAAATCTCGCTCGCTCGCATTCAGGACGCGCCAAACCCCGAACAGGCTGTCATCGCGCTGGTCTCAAGCCTACAATTTTTGCGCCATGTGCGCGTCGGCCTCGGCGAAAACGCGCTTGCCTCAGCGATGGTCGCGCCCTCCGACCAGCGCGTCGGCGCCCCCGAGTGGTTTCGCGCGCTGGTCCACTCGCCAAGCAGCGTCACAACGATTCCGGTCGTGATCAAGGGACGCCGTCTCGACTCCATCATAATCGTCGCAGACCCCTCCGACGTCGTCTATGAAGTCTGGCTGCAGGCGCGCACCCAGGTCGTCGCGGGCGGCGCACTGGCGCTCGCCGTTATCGTCGCGACGGGCGTGTTCGTGCGAGGCTCCCTCCGCCCGCTCGGCGTCGCCGGCGGCGCTCTCGCGCGTCTCGAAGCGGGAGACTACGGCGAGCGCGCGCAAACGTCGGGATCGCCGGAATTCGTCGATATTTGTGCGAGGATCAATCGCCTCGCCGAAGCGCTCTTCAACCTGAGCGCCGCCAATCGCCAATTGATCGAACGCGTGCTCGACGCTCACGACGAGGAACGACGGGCGATCGCGCGTGATTTGCACGACGAATTCGGGCCGCATCTCTTTGCTTTGCGGGCGAACGCCGCGATCCTGGCGAGTTGCCTTGGCGCTGGCGCGGACGAGAGCGCGGCTGAGGCGGCGGTCGCGATCCGCGATCAGGTGGAGGCCCTGCAACGCCAAAACCGCCGCATCCTCGCCGATCTGCGGCCCACCGCCCTCGAAGAGCTCGGGTTGGCCGCCGCCCTGCAGGCGTTGGTGGAGCATTGGCGACGGGCCGAGCCGGACGTGGCGCTCGTGCTCACGGCCTCGTCGGAGATCGCCGAACTCGGCCCGCGCGCGAGCCTGACGGTCTACCGCTTCGTTCAGGAGGCGCTAACGAACGCGTTTCGCCATTCCGCCGCGCGTCGCATCGAGGCGAACCTGGCCTACGAGCCGCCGACCTCCAACGTAGCGCTCAGCGACCCCGCGCTCGTTGGGCTTCGAATCCGTGTTGTCGACGACGGCCGCGGCATAGGGCCCGAAGCAAGAGCAGGGATGGGACTGTCGGGCATGCGCGAGCGCGTGAAAGTGCTGGGCGGCGAATTCGAATTTCGCGCTTCACCTGACGGGGGCGCGATCGTCGAAGCAAGATTCGGATTCCGCGAGTGAACCCCGCGGGAACATTTCCCGCCCCGATAGGGATTTGTCGGCTGGAGTTTTTGGAATGATTGCACTGAGCGACCGGCGTCAAAGTTGTTAGACTGAGCAGGTCGTGGATGGGCTCGTTGAGATATTGCGCATCTCTTCCTCCCGTTGAGTCCATCCGCGACGGTGTCCTCGGAAGGCTTTGATTGCCGCGCATTTCCGGCCACCCGGTTTGCCCCGCGCCTGTACTCAGTCTCGGATCAACGTAATCCTTGGCAGCGTAGGCCCGGGAGCCCCGCTCGGAACGGAAGTTTTCGGGACGAGGCGAGCGGCTTCCGCCTGCCTGAGACCGAACCCCAACTTGAGGATTCCCCGCAGCCAATCCAGTTCCCTGACAAGGTCCTGCGGCCGCTTGCGCGTGCGTCGAGTATTGGGGGTTTTCGATGGCGACTACGCGACGACGATCAACGATGCGCGCCAATGTTGTGCGTAGCCCGCTCTTGGCGCTGAGGACCGCACCCACGGCGATCGTAAGGAAGCCCGCCGACGGGATCTGGTCTGCGCCGAGATTGCCGCTCCCCGGGAGCCATCGGCGTTAGCTCCGTGCCCTTGGCAACGCAGTGCGCGTAGCCCCCGATGGGTCGAGAGAACGCCAATCGGGTCGGTGGGCTGGCGCGAACCGCCGTCACTTCCTGTCCGCGTGGCGCCGTAACTCAAGCCTCGAATGTAAGGGTCGTCCGCCGCCTTTTCGAACCGCCGGATGCCATACATGAGCCTCAGCGCGTCGAGACCGGCGTGTGGGGTTAGCCGATCGTAGATTTTGAGCAGTTGGCGCTGACGTGCGGCGCCGAGGCCTGCGAGGTCAAACCTCCGGACTCCGGCGCGAGATTTCGCCCCGCCGCTGCGCCGCAGTTGGGAAAGCTCATTCGCGCTGGCGCTCTGAAGCGGGGTGACAAAGCGAAATTTTGTTGTCATTGTGACGATGTCAAGGAGGAAACGCTGATGACCAAATTCATCAACTCATCATTGTTGCTTGGATCGATTTGTGCCGCCGCGTTCGCTTTGGCCGGAACGGCCCGCGCGCAGGAAGTCAAATCGGCGTCCGGCTCAACATCGCAGACCGCGGTCGTGACCCCCGTCTCGCAGAGCCAGCTCAACGACGCGGCCAAAGACGGGTCGAACTTCCTTCATACCAATGGCAACTACAATCAGACCCGCTACTATCCGAACGACCAGATCAACCGGACCAATGTCGCGCATCTTCATCCAGCGTGGATCTTCCAGACTGAGGTGAAGGAGTCGCTCGAGACGTCGCCGATCGTCGTCAACGGCGTGATGTATGTCACCACGTCCTACAGCCACGTCTATGCGCTCGACGCCAAGACGGGCGCCGAGATCTGGCACTACAAGCCAAAGCTCGGACCGGTGACCACCTTCTGCTGCGGCCCAAACAATCGCGGGGTCGCCGTCTACGGCGACAAGGTCTATGTCGGCACGCTCGACGCGAGGCTTATCGCGCTTGACGCCAAGACCGGCGCCGCCGTCTGGGAGCAGCAGCTCGCCGATCCGGAGAAGGGCTATAGCGAGACGATGGCCCCCACCGCTGTCGACGGCAAGATTCTGATCGGCACCAACGGCGGTGAATACGGCATCCGAGGATTCGTGAAGGCCTATGACGCAAATACCGGCAACCTCATCTGGAACTTCGACACGATCCCGGAAAACTCCGTCGGCGTGTGGGCGACTAAGGACGCGACCGGCAAGGACGAGCATCGCGATATCGAGGCTGAAAAGGCGACGCTGGCGAAAAACGGCGACCCATACAAGACGCTCGGTGGCGGCGTCTGGCAGAATCCTTCGGTCGATCTGGCGGCGAAGCGCATCTATTTTGTCGTGGGCAACCCCTCGCCCGATCTCTATGGCGCCATCCGGCCCGGAGACAACCTCTACACTGACTCGCTCGTCTCGCTCGATCTGGACACAGGCAAATATGTCTGCCATTTCCAATATGTCCCGCATGACGTCTGGGACCTCGACGCGGTCAGTCCGACCGTGCTCGTCAACGCGGCCGACCAGTCGGGCAAGATGATCCCCGCGGTCATCCACGCCGGGAAAACCGGCTACGTGTACGTGAATGATCGCAAGGACTGCAGCCTCATCCGCTTCTCGGACCCGATGGTGTCGCAGAAGGACAGGTGGACGCTGCCGACGCCGACCCAACCGCTCGATCCGAACTCGGCTCGGATGTTCCCAGGCGCGAATGGCGGCGTCGAGTGGTCGCCGATCGCGACCGATCCGGGTCAAGGGATGGCCTATGCGATCAATCTCGAGCAGGAGATGACCTATACGGTCTCCAACGATCCCTATCCGGATGGCAAGCTCTGGCTTGGCGGCGCGTTCACCAATGTCCCAGGCGGCGTCCAGGCCGGCAACGTCACCGCGGTCAACTTCAACACCGGCAAGATTGCCTGGCAGGTCAAGACGCCCCAGCCGATGATCGGCGGCATTCTCGCCACCTCAGGTGGGCTCGTGTTCACCGGCGAAGGCAACGGCTGGTTCAAGGCCTATGATTCGGCCGACGGCAAGCAGTTGTGGGCGTTCCAGGCGGGCGCCGGCGTCAACGCCCCGCCGTCGTCGTACTCGGTCGACGGCAAGCAATATGTCGTCGTCGGCGCGGGGGGAAACGTCCAGATCGACTTCCCGCGCGGCGACGCCATTATCGCATTCACCCTCGAGTAAAGGCTCACGCTCACGCTCTCGCTGGCCGTTTCCCCCCGGATCCAAGTCCGGGGGGCGGCGGCCTTTTCGTTTGACCTTAAGCGATCACCGCGCGCGAACGGGCGCGATGTTGGCGCAGCGAAGGAATCCCTCTCATGTTGCGTAGCGTTGCTGTGGCCGCGCTCCTTGCCGGCGCGACCGCCGCTTGGGCGGATACAATCGAGGACAAGGCGGCGCTCTGCGGCGCGTGCCACGGCGAAAAAGGCCTACCGGCGGACCCTACGACGCCCATCATCTGGGGCCAAAACGCAGGCTATCTCTATCTGCAGTTCCGCGATTTCCAGAAGGGCGCTCGAAAGGACTATCGCATGACGCCGATCGCCCAATACGTCGTCAAACAGGACGCGCTGCCGCTCGCCGAATATTTTGCATCCAAACCCTGGCCCAAGACCGGCGCGCCGAGCGCCGCAAAGGCGGACAAGGACGCCGCGATGGTCGCCATCAATTCAGTCGTCTGCACGAGCTGCCATCTCGAGCAGTTTCAAGGCGATTCGTCCGTTCCGCGGCTCGCAGGCCAGGAACGCGATTATCTCACCAAGACGATGACGGATTTCCGGACTGGCGCCCGCGCCAACAATCCCGGCATGTCCGACCTCATACACACCGTCACGCCCGATCAGCTCACTGCGATCGCCGCCTATCTCGCCGGTCTCTGAGGCCGGCCTCATTTGGCCTCGAGCATCTTCACTTCACGCTCGCGGCCGAGCGCGCCGGCGATGTCGGCGGCGGTCTTGCCGCGGTCGTCTCTGAGGTCAGGCGCGGCGCCGTGGTCGAGAAGGACCTTAAGCGTCGCGTCCACGTCCTCGACGCCGGCGCTCGCGTCGTGGCCGGCGGCCCACATCAGGGCGGTCAGGCCGTGGCCGTAGCGGCGATTGACATCGACGCCCGCCTCGATCAGGAGCGCAACGATCGGCGCGTAGGCGCGGGCCGCCGCATAGATCATCGCGCTCTTGCCGTCGTCGTCGAGCGCGTTGGCGTCCGAGCCGTGCTTCAGCAAGAGCTGAACAGTCTGTTCGGCCCCGTCGTAGGCCGCGGCGGCCAGCGGCCTCACCCCGCTCCGGCCTGGAACATTCGGGTCGGCACCACGGTCGATCAGCGCGCGCACTACGGCGGCGCGGTCAGCTTCGGCGGCATAGAACAGCGGGGTCGAGCCGTTGATCGATCGCGCATTGACGTTGGCGCCTCGGTCGAGAAGCAGAGTCACGAGCTTGATCTTGCCGGCCTTCGCCGCTCTGGCGAGTGGTGTCGCGCCCTCGCTGTCCCTGCTGTCGATCGCCGCGCCGCGGTCGAGAAGCGCGCCCGCCTCGGGCTCGCAGCCGAGGCGGGCCGCGGCGAAGAGCCGAATCGATGCCTGGAAAACGTCGTCTTCCTTGAGGGAGGCGATCGCATGCGCGACATCGGCGCAAGGGTCGGAGGCGCTGGCCGCGGTCGGGGCGAACAGCAACGCCAAGATCGCCAGCGCCATTAGCCGCATGAATCCTCCTGTTTGTCGACCCCCACCGAACCCCGCATCATGCCAGCGCTCCCGGCGGCCGCCGGAAGGCCGTCCCGACGCCGTTCCAGTACAAGAGCCGCGGCTGAACGAAGGACGCGAACCGCGTGCGAGAGCCGTCGAAACCTGCGAATTGCCCGATCAGCGCAGAGATTGCAACGTGCGCGGCGCGGGCTCCGCCATCGAAGGTGACGACGCCGGCGCGATCACCGAGCCGGACCCCGACTATGTGCTGAAGCGGGAGTTCTCGGAAGCGATCCGGCTGCTGCCAAAATAATCGTTCAACGTATGCGTCACGTCGACCTGGTCATATAAGCGCAAACAAGTCACTCATCGGCGACCCTGCAAAGGGATCAAATCGAATACGAATTGAGAAGCCCCCAGTCTGTTGCCTTTTCAGCGTAGGGTCCGAGCGCTTTACTTGTGAAGGCTTGTTGACTTTGCTAGGGACTTTGCGCCGACAAGCCAGCAACCGAGGTTCGCCGGGAAGTCTTGCGAAAGGGACAGGTGACACCTGGACCACTAACTTGCAGGCCGTCCTCTTTCGCCCCGCGCCATGATCCTGAGCGCGCGATCCGCCAGCGGATGCTGCAACGCCGGGGCCTTTGGGTGCGCCGCGGTCGTCCAACCTCTCCCTGGGTCGTCAGAATGACGGGCATGACCTTGGCGTGAATCAGCACAACGACAGCGTTGGCCTCTGTCGTCCAGAAAGCCGAAGAGCTGACGCTCGCCATTTACCGGCGCGGGTTTTGGGACGGTGTACGCGGCAGCGCGCTCAGGGCGGCAGCGACAATGCTTGGAGCTCCTTGCGGGCGGCGCCAAAAGTGCCCAGTTGGTAGACAGCCGCACCCACCGGTGAAAACGTGAACGCCGTGAACGGTTCCGCGAGCATCTCGTTGAGATAGGTCTCTGGAGCGACACCAATTGTGACGTGCGGATTGAACCTTTCGCCGGCTGCTACCATGGTGAAATTGGCGACGTAGTCGATAAGTCCCTGTTGGATGTCGCACCCACCGTCGGTGCTGACGAACGCCGCAGCGGTCCCGGTCTTCTCCGTGAAAGGCGCAACAGCGTCCAGCAGTTCGTATTGCAGCCGGAGCAAGTCTTCAGTCGGCTCGACGACGATGCCGGCGATGCCGAGTGGGGGAGAGGGGATGTAGTAGTACCTGATCGCCTTGAGCCTCCGGCGTGGCACTCCTTCCTTGGCGAGAACCGCGTTGGCGGCGGAGTAGACCTTTTCGAGGTCGGCGGTGCGAACGAACTGCTGGAGCATGGTGATGTGCGCATGGTGTGTTGCGTCCAGAGCAAAGCCCTCCGGATAGGCTTTGAGCAGGCGGGCGTTGTCGGCCTCGGCCTGTTGAACCATCGTCGCATCCGGTTCTAGCGCGATGTCGATTGCCGTGACCGGGTTTTCCTGCGCGTGGGATAGCCTCCGCTGCACAATCTTTCCTCTCGCCGACCGCGACGATCCGCAGAGCATCGTCAGGCAACGTCCGCCGCAGCGCCGAAGCGTCGGACGTGTACGCCTCCAGTCCTGGGTCATCAAGTGATAGCCGCAGCCTTCGCGTGAGTAGTTTCCGACGGTTGCCGCGAAGCGCCACTGCCACTATCCGGGAAACTGAGTCAAGGCGGAGAAAGATCCGATGTTGAACTTAGACGAAATGACGCAGACCGGGACGCGACGACGCCGCGCCGCGAAAACTCACGTCTCAACACTGCCCGGGGCGCCTCGACGGCGGAGGACCGAAATACGCGCGTCGTGTCGACCACAAGCTTCTCTCTCCAGTGTACGCGTCGCCAGACGACGTCGACTTCCAGCGGGAAGAGCTTTTCGAACCGCAGTTCCTTCCGCGCTGAAGACGGCGATTTAGCCAATCGTGCGAAGCCCTGTCGTCACCCCGACAAGGCAGAGCGGATGCTTTTAGCGTTGCTCACCAACCCATTCTGACGATCCGTGCTCGCGAGCCAGGTGCTCGACGAAACAAAAAGCCCCCCGCCCGACGCGGACGCACGAAACGCCGCCGGTGCGATTGTGCTTGTCCGCGACATTGACTGGCCGCCCCGCGTCGTCACCATGCGCGTGCTCAACGTCGACAGGCACGAGGTTCATTCGGTGACCAAGGGCGATGGGCGGACTCGCGGGTGACAAGTTCGTTCGCTTTCGTCCATGGAAATGCGCCCGTGTCTATTGGACACTTATTGGACAGAATGAGCGACGGTTTTGACTAAGCCATTGATTTAATTGGCGCGCCCGACAGGATTCGAACCTGTGACCTCTGCCTTCGGAGGGCAACGCTCTATCCAGCTGAGCTACGGGCGCATCTTTCACGGCCGTCGGGCCGTCCCACCTCCATAACCGAATTCGGCGCCAAAGGGAATTGCCCGGCGTCCGTGTTCAGGCCGCGAGCGGCGGGAGAAACAACTCGACGCCGAAATGCTGGAGGTAGCGCGCCTCGACCTCGCGGAGCGGCATCGCGACAAAGAGGTCGGTGGCCCCGAAGGCCGGATCAACGGCGGGGACCGGGCTGAAAGTTGCGCCAAGCCGCCAGTAGCCTTTGACGAGCGGCGGCAGCCCGCGCACGATTGCGCGCGCGTCGAGAGCGGTCGGCAGCCCGTCGCCCTTGAGAGCGGCTCTGCGGTCCGCTCGCGGTTGAACGCGCCAGGAGGGATCGCCGCCGCTCGCCGCGAGCCAGCGAATGGCGGCCGCATGGGCGGCGGGATCGACGCCGGGCAGGCTGGCACAGCCGATCATCGCGTCCATGGCGTGATGGCGCGCATAGGCCCAAAGGCCGCGCCACAACAGTTCGAGCACCCGCCTGCCGCGATGGGTCTCGGCGACGCAGGCCCGTCCGACCTCGAGGAGGCGTATCCGCGGCCGGCGCGCGATGATCGAACTCGACTTCGAATTCACGTGCGCTGTAGAAGCCGAAATGACGCTCCGCCACGTCCTGCCGCAGGAGGCGATAGACGCCGACGACGCTCGGCGATCCGTCCCGCGTCGGCGCCGTCCGGTCGACGACGACGAGATGATCGCAGACGCCGTCGAACCGGCAGAGGTCGCGCCGGGTCAGTCGAGCGGCACGGTCGGGGATCGCCCCTCCCTCCTCGAAGAAGACGCGATAGCGCAGGCTCTGGACGCGCCGCACCTCCTTGCCGGTCTCAGCCAGGCGCGCTTCGAGGGAGCCGGCGCGGGCCAGAACTGGGCTCAATCCGGCGAGGTCGCGCTTGCGAGCGAATCGCTGCGGGAATGGGCGTGCTCCCTCCCCTTCCGGCATCGATGCGAATGTCAGCGCCAATGAAAAGTCCCTGCGAATGCCTGCTTGTGCCTCAAGGAGCACAAGCATGGCCGCTGGACGGTTTTATGACGCTCGCGTAAGCGCGCCCAGCTCGGCGTCCGGCGCGCAGACGCGCTCGATCGTCTCCGCCAGATCGCGGAATTCGAAGGGCTTCGCCAGATAGGCGTCGAAGCCGGCCTCCATGCAGGCGCGCCGGTCGTTATCGAGCGCATTGGCGGTCAGCGCGACGACCGGCGCCCGCGATGACCGATGGACCGCCTCATGCCAGCGGAGCCGCCGTGTCGCCTCGGCGCCGTCGACCCCCGGCATCTTGAGGTCCATCAGGATCAGATCGAACGGCGACGATGCGCCGGGCGCCGTGGGCGCGGCGAGCCGCAACGCCTCGTCGCCGTCTCTCGCGCGGGTCACCTCGAAACCGAGACGGCGCAAGGCCTTCTGCGCGATCAGGGCATTGATGTCGTTGTCCTCGGCGAGAAGCGCGCGGCGCGGCTCAGCCTTCGGCGGCGGCGACGACGGCGCCGACAACCGCAGCCGCTCGGGGAACTCCGCCGATAGCCGTTCGAACAGCGAACGCACGCGAACCGGCTTCACGAGCCAGCCGTCGAAGCCCTGCAGTGACGTCTCGCCGAAAGCGCGCCGCTCGAACGGCGAGAACAGCACGAGGCTGCGCGGCGCGCCTGCCGCGCGCGCCGCACGGGCCAGCCGATTGGTCGCCTCGGGTCCGAGCGCGCAATCGACGATGACGAGGTCCGGCCGGCTCGCCTCTTCAAGGGCGGCCAGGCCCAATTCGAGGCCTTCGGCTCGCGTCACGCTCGCCCCGGCTTCAGCCAGGCGAGCCGCGATGGAGGGCGCCTCAAAGGGCGAATTGGCGATGATCAGCACGCGCCGTCCCTCGAGCGCGATGGGCGCGGGGTCGGCGGCGCCGGCCGTCGCGCCTGCTTCGGTTTCCGGGAGGCGAACGGTGAAGGCGAAGATTGATCCGCCGCCCGGATTGTCCTCATAAGTCAGCGAGCCGCCCATCAGACAGACGAGCCGGCTGGAGATGGCGAGGCCGAGCCCGGCGCCCTCGAACCGTCGGGCGTTGGAGCCGTCGCCCTGCTCGAAATCCTCGAAGATGGCCTTGCGCCGATCCGCCGGCACCCCCGGGCCGGTGTCGGTCACGGCGAACCGCAACGCGTCGCCTTCGACGCGGCCGATTGAGACGCAGACGCCGCCAGAGCCGGTGAACTTGACGGCGTTGCCGGCGAGGTTGGTCAGAACCTGCCGCAATCGCATGGCGTCGGCCTCAACGAAACGCGGCGCATCCGCGCCGATCGACGCCGCGATCTCGAGCCCCTTGCTTTGCGCCTTCGGGGCGAGCAACTCGACCAGGCCTTCGACGAGCCGTCTGAGATCGACCGGCTCGACCGCGAGCTCGAAATGGCCGGCCTCGATCTTGGAGAGATCCAGAATCTCGTCGATCAGCGCGATCAGCGCGTGCCCGGAGCTGCGAATGGCCTCGACGTAGCTTGCGGTCTCCGGGGCGAGCGAGGTCTTGGTCAGGAGCATGAGGTCCGCCATGCCGATAATGCCGCTGAGCGGCGTGCGGATCTCGTGGCTGACAGTCGCGAGAAAGCGGGATTTGGCTTCGCTCGCCGCCTCGGCGCGGTCGCGCGCGGCAGCGGCCTCCTTGAGCCGCCAGACCTCGTCGCGCAACGCTTCGTTCTCGGCCGCGGCTCTCCTCCACCGTTCCGCGACCCGCGCTCTAGCCCCGGCGAGCGCCGCGGCGAAAGCGATGGAAAGAGCGGTCATCGCGCCGGCTTCGATGGCGAGCGCGTGAGCCGCGAAAATTGCGCCTGCGTCCAACAAAGGTCCCGCCTGCCAGCTGCTTCGAGGGGCCAACAGTGTCAGGCGACGATTGAGAATCCCTTTCGAACCGCACGGGGGCATTCGGCTCCCGCAGGGTCAGTCTGAGGCGGCGACGTTCAGGCCGCCGCGGCGGCGCGGTCCGGGGCGCCGCGATAGGACAGGGCTTCGGCCAGATGCGCGCGCCTGACTGGGCCTCCGCCGTCGAGATCGGCGAGCGTGCGGGCGAGCTTGAGCACCCGGTGATAGCCCCGCGCCGAAAGGCGCAGACGTTCGGCCGCGTCGCGCAACAGCCGAAGGCCCGCGTCGTCTGCTTCGGCGATCTCCTCGACCAGATTGGCCGGGGCGGCTGCGTTGCAGGAGACGCTGTCAAGGCCAAGATCGGCATAGCGCGTGAGCTGAATGCGGCGCGCGGCGGCGACCCGCGCGGCGACCTCGGCCGATCCTTCGCGCGGCGGCGGCGTCATCAGATCGGCCGCAGAGACCGCAGGGACCTCGATCAGGACGTCGAAGCGGTCCAGGAGCGGCCCCGAGAGACGGCCGAGATATTGCGCGACACAGCGCTCGTTGGGCGCGCGGCGGCAGGCAAAGCCGGGCTCGTTGGCTGAGCCGCAGCGGCAGGGATTCATCGCCGCCACAAGCTGGAAGCGCGCGGGATAGACCACGCGGTGGTTGGCGCGTGCGATCGCAACCTCGCCGGTCTCGATCGGCTGGCGGAGGCTGTCGAGAACCTGGGCCTGGAACTCCGGCAGTTCGTCGAGAAAGAGGACGCCGTTGTGGGCGAGCGAAATCTCGCCGGGCCTTGCGTGGACGCCGCCCCCGACGAGGGCTGGCATGGAGGCCGAGTGATGGGGCGCGCGGAACGGACGCCGGTCGGTCAATACGCCGCCCGCGAGAATCCCTGCGACCGAGTGGATCATCGAGACTTCGAGCAGCTCGCGCGGGGTCAGCGGCGGAAGGATCGAGGGCAGCCGCTGGGCGAGCATCGACTTGCCCGCCCCCGGCGCGCCGCTCATGAGGAGATGGTGGCCGCCGGCCGCGGCCACTTCGAGCGCCCGCTTGGCGCTCTCCTGGCCCTTGATGTCGCGTAGGTCCGGCTGAGGGCCAGCCGTCGCCCGTAACGCGGGTTCGGGGCGCGAGAGCACCTGCGTTCCCTTGAAATGGTTGGCGAGCTGGATCAGCGAGCGCGGCGCCAGAATGTCGAGATCGGCCGAGGCCCAGGCCGCCTCGGGTCCGCAGGCGGCCGGACAGATGAGGCCCTTCCCCGCGGCGTTGGCGGCGATCGCCGCCGGGAGGACGCCCGCGACCGGGCTGATCATTCCGTCAAGAGCCAGCTCGCCGATGACCGCATAGCCCTCGAGCGCGTCGTGTGGGATGGCGCCGATCGCCGCCATGACGCCGAGCGCGATCGGCAGGTCGTAGTGGCTGCCCTCCTTGGGCATATCGGCGGGCGCGAGATTGACGGTGATGCGCTTGGCCGGCAGCGCCAGGCCCGAGGCGATCAGGGCGGAGCGCACCCGCTCCTGCGATTCCTTGACCGCCTTGTCGCCGAGCCCGACGATCATGAAGACGACTGTTCCCGAGGCGATTTGCACCTGCACGTCGACGGGACGGGCCTCGACCCCCTCGAACGCCACCGTCGAAACGCGCGAAACCATCTTGCCCCCCTGCGGGCTGATCGTCTGCGGAACATATGCAGAACATTTGCGGCCGCGCAAGGAAAAATTCACGCTTTCGACAAAAATTCAAAAAATCGGGTATCCCCTTCACGCCCGCCAGCTTCGGCGGTAGTATGAATATGCGATGGAGACTGCGTGCAACGCCACTTCTGGAATTGATTATCCACGGACGTTCCAAGAGATGGATGAGTGGTTTCGTAGCGACGCTGCTTGCCGGGACTACATCCGCCGCCTGCGTTGGCCGGACGGGTTCCTGTGCCCGGAATGCGGCGTGGCCGCGGACCCGTGGGGGATGTCGCGCGGACGGTTGCGATGTCGCGCCTGCGAGTGGGAGACGTCGCTGACGGCTGGCACGGTGTTCCAGGATACGCGCAAGCCGCTGCGAATGTGGTTTCTTGCGATGTGGTTCGTCACCAGTCAGAAGAACGGGGTCAGCGCGCTCGGGCTGCAGCGGGCACTGGGGCTTGGCAGCTACGAGACGGCCTGGACTTGGCTGCACAAGCTGCGGCGGGCGATGGTCCGGCCTGGTCGGGATTGTCTCACGGGGATGGTAGAAGTCGACGAAACCTACGTCGGAGGCCCGGAAGAGGGCAAGCGTGGTCGGGGCGCCGAAGCCAAGACCATTGTCGCCGTGGCCGCCGAAAAGAGCGGTCGGGCCATCGGCCGGATCCGCCTTCGGCGCATCAAGGATGTGTCGGCGGATAGCCTTCTCCCCTTCGTGCAGAGCGTCGTGGCGCCGGGGTCGGCAGTCCACACCGACGGATGGCGCGGGTATTCCGGGCTGGCGAACGCTGGCTACCAGCACCAGATCACCGTCATCAGCGACGGTTTGGATCCAGCCCACGAAGTCATGCCGCGGGTTCACACTGTCGCCTCGCTTCTCAAGCGGTGGCTTCTCGGCACTCACCAGGGCGGCATCCAGCAACAACACCTCGATTACTACCTCGACGAATTCACTTTCCGGTTCAACCGGCGACGCTCGAATGCTCGCGGGTTGCTGTTCCACAGGCTCGCCCAGCAGGCGATTGCGGTCGAGCCCGCGCCTTACAATTCGATTGTCGGTCACACCCGGACGAAGAAATCAACTTAACGGGTGTGATTAACGGGTGTGAAGGAGATACCCATTTTCAAAAATTGTCGAGGCGTCTACCGCCGCGCCGCCGCCAAGATCGGCCCAGCGCCGACAGCCTGCACGATCGCCGCCTCTGCGAGGCCCGCCGCGCTGGCGCCCGGCAGCGGGAACATCGCTGCATCGCCATGCCAACGGCCGATGAGAACCATCTCGCGCACCACGTCCTTGTACGGCAGTGTGTGGCCGGCGTTTTCGCCGCGCGGAATCGCGACTTCGACCGTGCGCGGAATGTAGCGCGCGAGCCACACTTCGGCGCCGCCCGCGGGCGCAGCCGCCGCGCCCACGGCGACCGCGTCGCCGGCAAAGCCGACGGTTGGGCCGCTCGCGCCGCGCTCGCCGCGCCGGATCAGGTCGGCAAGCCCGCCGGGCTCAAGGCCGTCGCCCTCGACGCGGCCGTTCACGACGACCTGCGGCGTATAGACGCCGTCGCGCGCCATGGCGTGAGCGTAAGCGTACTGACGGGCCGTCCAGGCGGCTTTGGAAAACGTGTCCTTCCAGCCGAGCCGGTCCCAGTAGTCGACCTCGAAGGCGAGCGCGAGCACGTCGGCGCGATCGCTGACCGCGGCGACATTGGCCTCGGCCGGCGGGCAGGACGAGCAGCCCTGGCTCTGGAAGAGTTCGACGACGGTCGGATGCGCCGCGTCGGCGGCGAAACCCATGTTCGGAAGCGCCGCCAGGATCATCAGCGCGCCAAGGCCCACGCTCAGCTTCTGCCAGATCGTCATCGTCCTCGTCTCCGACCGGGCGCCCGCGCGCCCTCCGGGGCGATGTTCGTTTGGCCAACGGCTCTTGTTACGGTCGCGCGCCGGTTCGTGGCGATGCTAGAACGTGGGCCCTTCCCTCGTTGGCGAGCGCTTATGGCCCGGACCGACTTCCGCACCCCCCGTCTTTGCGTCACTGCGTCGCTCGCCGAGGGCCGAACCGTGACGCTGACCTCTGAGCAGACGAATTATCTCGTCAACGTGCTGAGACTGGGCGAAGGCGCCCGCGTGCTCGCGTTCAACGGGCGGGACGGCGAATTCGCCGCGTCCCTCGCCGGCCTGTCGCGCAAGGGCGCCTCGCTCGTCGTCGGCGCGCAAACGCGCCCGCAGGAAAGGCCGCCCGACGTCGACTTTCTGTTCGCGCCGCTCAAACACGCCCGCCTCGACTATGTCGCTCAGAAGGCGGTCGAGATGGGCGCGCGCCGCTTGAGGCCGATCGTCACCCGACGAACGCAGGTCTCGCGGCTCAATCGTGAGCGTCTCCTGGCCAACGCCATCGAGGCCTGCGAACAATGCGGCGTGATCTGGACGCCGGAGGTCGAAGCCCCGGAACCGCTCGAGCGGACGCTCGCCGAATGGCCGGCCGAAAGGCTGCTCGTCTTCTGCGACGAAGAGGCGCCTCAGGCGAGCCCCATCGATACGCTTTCAAGTGCGACGACGAGGGGCGGCGTGGGCCTCATGATCGGGCCCGAGGGCGGGTTCGACGAGGGTGAGCGCGCCGCGATCCTCGCTGTTCCTGGCGTCGTACGACTTAGTCTCGGGCCGAGAGTGTTGCGCGCGGATACTGCGGCGGTCGCCGCGCTGGCGCTGATCCAGGCGACCCTCGGAGACTGGCAAAGATCCCGGCGGGGTTCACAGTAGCCAATCTGTCGCTCCCGCCCGCCATGTTGTCGCCACGATGTCGATCCATTTCGAGGCCCTGAGGCAAAGCGAGTCCGAGATGCAGCGAAAGATCGATCGATCGATGACGGGCGCGCTCGCGTCGTTGACGATCGTGTTGACAGCCTCCTTCACCTTGGCGGCGAGCGCCGACGGCCTTCCGCCTCCTCCAGGCGCCGGCTTGCGCCCGGCGCAATGTGACGAAGCGGCCCGAGCTTCGGCGGTGGCCCAGGATGCGGCCGGTTGCGCGCGGATCAGCGGCTATATCGCAGCCGGTTCGGAATTCGTGGCCGGGGAGAAAATTGGCGGCAAGCCAGCCCCGTTCGAGCCGCCATTCGCACCCATCCTGACGGGCATACCCCTTGGCGCGCTGCGCACGGTAGGCTCGTTTTTCCTGCAGGTGAGCCACGATAACGGCGCGCGCTGACGCGGGCGCCGTTTCAAGCGCGAAATTGACCGCGACTGCCGCTTCGACCTACCATGCAGAGATTGGTCCAAAAGGGAGGGGAACGCCATGCCTGCTCGGAAACTTGCCGTCGCCGCGATGTCAGCGATTGCGCTTTTGTCGCTGTCAAATGTCGCGCTGGCGCAGATGGCCGAGGTCATGAAATATTGCAAGCCGGACGCTGAGCGTCTTTGCCCGGGGGTCGAGCCCGGCGGCGGCCGCGTCGCCAAGTGCCTCAAGTCGCACAAGATGGAAATCAGCATCGGCTGCGGGAAGGCGCTTCAGAAGATCAAGTCGCAGATGTAGCGGCGTCCGCGTCTAGAACGTAGCCTCCTCGAAGGCCGGATGGACGGAGCGCCCCCACGGGCCCGCGTAGCGCGCCAGCCATCCTTCCGCCGGCGACCGCCCGCTCTTGGCGATCGCTTCGAGCGGGCCGAGCCACACCGTCTCGTCCTCGCCCTTCGCGTTGAGCCGCGCCCGCGCCCGAAGACCCTTCCGCGCGATGGCGAGCATGTCCAGCGCCACGCTCCTGAGGTCGCGGCCGCGGACCTTGGCGGCGAGCCCCAGGCGTGGAACCTCGTCGCGCAGCTTTTGGCGATCCTTGGCGCTCCAGTCCTTGATCAGATCTTGGGCCGACTGAAGCGCGTCTTCGTCGTAATAGAGGCCGATCATCAGCGCCGACATCGCCGCGATCCGATCCGGCGCCCCGACGTCGGCCCCGCGCATCTCCAGATAGCGCTTGAGCCTCACCTCGGGAAAGATCGTCGACAGATGGTTCGCCCAGTCCGCCATGGTCGCCTGCTCGCCCGGCGCTGCGGCGAGGCGGCCCGCCAGAAGATCGCGAAAGCTCGCCCCTGCTACGTCCAGATAGGTCGAGCCGCGCTTGAGGAAATACATCGGCACGTCGAGCGCGAAATCGACGTAGCGCTCGAAGCCCATGCCCGGTTCGAAGACGAATGGCAGCATGCCGGTGCGCGCCGGATCCGTATGTCGCCAGATCTCCGAACGCGCCGACAGAAAGCCGTTCGGCTTGCCGTCGGTGAAGGGCGAATTGGCGAAGAGCCCGGTGATCGCCGGCTGCAGCGCGAGCCCGACGCGCATCTTGGCGACCATGTCCGCTTCGTTGCGGAAATCGAGATTGGTCTGAACGGTCGCGGTGCGAAACATCATGTCGAGGCCGCGCGTTCCGACCCGCGGCATGTAGCGCTTCATGATGTCGTAGCGGCTCTTCGGCATCACCGGCGTCTCGGCCAGCGTCCATTTCGGGCTCATGCCGAGCGAGAGGAATCCGATCCCGAGCGGCGCCGCGACCGCGCGACAGTGGCCGAGATGACGGTCGAGTTCTTCCGCCGTATCGTGCGCCGTATCCAGTGGCGCCCCTGACAATTCGAATTGGCCGCCCGGCTCGAGCGAGATCGCCCCGCCGCCATTCGCGTCATAGAGGCCGATCAGATGGCCGCCGTCCTCGATGCGCTCCCAGCCGAGCCGCGCGTTCATGCCCTCAAGCAGCGCGCGGATCCCCCTCTCACCCTGATAGGGCACAGGGTTGAGATCGGGGCGAAAAAAGGGAATCTTTTCGTGTTCCGTTCCGACGCGAACCAAGCCGTCCGGCTTGCACCCGGCCTCGAACCATGCCGCGAGCGCGTCACGCGATTCGACAACCTCCCCATCGACGACGTCGCGAGCCATAAAGGCCTTTACCCCTGCGGCCGGCGCGCCGGCGACTGCGGCTAGATAGTCAGGCCGTCGCCCCATTGCAAATGGGCCCGCAGCCTTCGGAGGCTCTGAACATTCGATATCCTCGAACGTCTCCCGACGCCCCTTCCTGACAGAGCCGCGCGAAAACCACACGACGACGGCCAGCGGGTCGCGGCCACGCCGATCACCGCGTGGGTCGCCGCCGGGGCCTCGCGCCCCTGACCGCCCCTGTCAGCCGCGCCCCGCCTTCGCCTCCATGGCTTTTGCGAGACGCGCCGTCGCCGCATAGGCCGTCGCGACGCCTATCATGCCGAATACGGCGGAGCCGAGCGCGATGCCCATGAGGCCGCCCGGCACGCCGCCATAATGCGCGCCAACGGTCACGAAAGGAATCGTGCCGAGCGTCGCACGGCCCCAGTTGAACAGCATCGACAACATCGGAAAGCCGAGATTGTTAAACGCGGTGTTGGCGACAAAGAGGCAGGCGAGGAAGAGCCACGCGACGACGCCGTACTGGCAGTAGAACGCGACGTATTCGGCGCTCTCGCCCTTCGCGTCGAAGGCCGCGACGAGCCACGGCGCGGCGAGCGCCAGCGCGCCCCATGCGACGAGAACATAGCCAATCGCGAGAATGAAGGAATTGGTCAGCGCCCTTCTGACCCGGCCCATCAGATTGGCGCCGAAGTTCTGGCCGATGATCGGGCCGATCGAGCCGGTCAGCGCGAAAATGACGCCGAACGCGACCGGCGTCACGCGGTCGATGACCGCGCCCGCGGCGATCGCCGCCTGGCCAATATCGGAGAACACGCGCACCGAATAGGCCGAGCCGACCGGCGTCGCGAGATTGGCCATGATCGCGGGAAAGCCGATCGCCATGATCGGGCCGAAGTCGCCGCGCGCGGCCCTCAGACTCGGGCGGGCGACCATGTTGTGCACGTTTACTGAGCCATGCCAGCCGACGATGAGCCAGCAGAGCCGCGAGGCGACGGTCGCCCAAGCCGCGCCATAGACCCCGAGCCCCAGCCCGAAGATCAGCACGGGATCGAGAATGGCGGTGACGATCGCGCCGGACAGCGTCACATACATCGCGCGGCGCGGGTCGCCGACCGCGCGCAGCACCCCAGACATTGTCATGCCGACCGCCATCAGCACGTTGGCGGGAATGGTGATCGCGAGAAAGTTCGAGGCGACCTGCAATGGTTCGCCGTGCGCGTGCAGGAGCGTCGCCAGCGCCCAGTCGCGAAAGGCGAACATGAGCGCCGCCACGGCCGCGGAGATGATCGTCGTGATCGTGAGCGCCGAGGCGGCAAGTCTACGCCCCCGCGGCCGGTCGCCTGCGCCGAGCGCACGCGACACCGTCGCCGACGCCGCAATCGTGAGGCCGATGTTGACCGAGATTGCGAAAAAGGTCGCGAGGCCCACATAGCTCACCGCCGCCTGGAACGCCTGGTCGCCGAGCCGCGAGACCCAGAAGAGCGAGAGAAGATCGATGGCGAAAACCGCCATGAGGCCGATCGCGCCGGTTGCGGTCATCACCGCGACATGGCGCATCAGCGACCCCTCAGTGAACACGGGCCGGGCTTTGTCGCGGGCGGCGTGAGGGGCGTTCAAGGGACGGGTCCGGTCGCGGCGGGAACGCACTCTTAGAGGCTGCAGGCGGGCGAAGCTAGGGGCGGCTCGGCCGCCCTGCCCAAGTCCGCGACCGGCCTCAGACGCCGAACAGATCCTCGACCTTGCGCCGCATCACGGCCGGTTCGACGTCGACGCCGAACCAGTGCCGAATCGAAACCACGCCCTGGTTGACGAGCATACCGAGCCCGTCGAGCGTGCGCGCGCCGAGCGCCTCGGCCTCGCGGATCAGGAGCGTGCGCGGCGGATTGGGGATGACGTCGGCGACGATCGTCCCTCGCCGCAGGGTCGACAGGTCGATGTCGAGCCGGCCCTCGATATCCGGGAAGAGCCCGATCGAGGTGGCGTTGACGAGAATGTCCGCCGTGGGGTCGATCGCATAGGTCTGGTCCCAGAGGACGAAGCTGGCCTTAGCCTTCGTCTTTTCGTTGATGAGCCGGGTCAGTTCGCGGCCCCGCGCTTCGCCCCGGTTGACGATCGTGATTATCGCCGCGCCCGCCAGCGCTGCTTCGACCGCGATCGCCCGCGCCGCTCCGCCCGCGCCGAATACCACAAGCGACTTGCCCGCGGGATCGACGACTGTCCTGAGCGACTCCATGAACCCGACGCCGTCGGTGTTCTCGCCGATCAGCTTGTCGCCGCGCCGGACCGCGCAGTTGACCGCGCCGATCGTCGCCGCCGATTGGCCGAGACCGTCGAGATGCTCGATGATCGCCACTTTATGCGGGATCGAACAATTGAAGCCTCGCCAGCCCATGGCGCGGGCGCCACGCGCGGCGTCCCCGAGAGCGGCGGGCTCGACCTCGCAATTGATGTAGCGCGCGTCCGTCCCATGATGCTGGAAGGCCGCCTCGATCATCGCAACGGTGGGGTTCTCCGCCGCCGGCGTGGCAAAGGAGCCCACTAGCGCGCTGAGGAAATTATGGGCCACGCATCTCGCTCCTGACCGGAAGCCCGCCGGATCATGGCGTCTCAAGCGAGAGTGTCGCCACAATCGGACTTTGGCAAGCGGCCGGCGTTCCGGCGCCAGGGCAATCGCTTCAGGTTAACGAGTTCAGCGCGGGGTTGGAAAATATGATTCCTGGGTGGCTTCGATTGATTCGGAGCCAACCATGTTCAAAGCGCCGCCTTCGGCCAGCCTTCTCGACCATTTCTCGGGGCTCTCGGACCCGCGCCAAAGGTGGCGGGTTGTCTATCCGCTACCCGAAATCCTGCTGCTCGTGTTGTGCGCGACGTTGTGCGGGATGGAGGACTTCGTCGAAATCAGGATGTGGGGCGAGCAGCGGCTCGATTTCCTGCGGCGTTTTCTGGCCTACGAGCGTGGCCTGCCGGCCCATGACACGCTCAACGACGTGATCAACGCGCTCGACCCGTTTCTATTCCAGACGTGCTTTTCCGCCTGGGTCGAGACGCTGCGCGAGCGCGCGCCCGACATCGTCGCCATCGACGGCAAGACCTCGCGACGAACCCACGCGCGCGCAAGGGCCGCCAACCGCTGCACATGGTCAGCGCCTGGGCCGCCCGTCAGCGTCTGGTTCTGGCGCAGGAGGCGGTCGATGAGAAGTCCAATGAAATCGTCGCTATTCCGCTGTTGCTCGAACGATTGCAGTTGACCGGCGCGCTCGTCACCATCGACGCCATGGGGACCCAGACCGACATCGCGGAACGAATCGTCGCCGGCGGCGGCGACTATCTGCTCGCGTTGAAGGCCAACCGACCGGTCCTGCACCAGGATGTCGTCGACTTTTTCGCCAATCCGCCCGCGGAGATGACGGAGCCCGGCCACAACACCACTGACGGCGACCATGGCCGCATCGAAGAGCGCCGCCATGTTGTCTGCCACAAGGTCGACTGGCTGTTCTCCGACCGCCGCTACGCCGACGAACCGCGTTTCCCGCATCTGGCGATGATCGGCTTGGTCGAAAGCCGCGTCGAACGAAACGGCCTCCTCGCGCGCGAACGCCGATATTATCTCTCCTCAGCCAAGCTCGACGCCAAGACCTTCGCCGCCGCCGTGCGAGCCCACTGGAGCGTCGAGAACCGGCTCCATTGGGTGCTCGACGTCGTCTTCCACGATGACCTCGCCCGCCTGCGAACCGCTAACGGCCCTCAAAACATGGCTGTCATCAAACACATGAACGTCAACCTGATCCGCGACCCAAAGGACAGACACAGCCTCAAAACTCGCCGAAAACTCGCCAACCTGAACCCCGATTACCTTGAGTTCCTCATCCGCCAAACCCCGCCGTTAACCTGAAGCGATTCCCCTGGTTCCGGCGCCCCCGCGGCTATCGCTCGCGCCGAGCGCTCAAGGCGCGGTCTGCGAAGCTCAAATGGTGACGCCGATCTTCACCGCCATCTCGCAAGGCGCGCATAGCCGATCGCCGCCTTGAACGCTCGATAGCCAAGCCGCGACACCCACCGACGGACGCAGTCGGCCAACGGTTGGCCCCTGCAACAGAATCCGCGCCGTCATCTGCTCCCTCCCTGGGCGTCGCTCCTCTTGGGAGCTAGATTCGGCCTCCTGTCTCGTGATTGCGCTTAGTCGAAGACGAACTCCGTCCCGTCGCGGAGCATCGCGTGCATGATGATCGCGAGACGACGCGCCAGAGCGACCTTCGCCTTGCGCATCGTTGATCGCTTGGCGATGGCGAAGGCCCAGTCCTTGAGCTTGAGCTGGCCCTTATAGCGCGTCAGCATGACGTTGGCGGCCTCGTACAGAAGCGTCCGCACCCGCCGGTCCCCGCATTTCGAGATGCTGCCGACATAGTCCACCTCGCCGGACTGATACCGCCTGGGGACCAAGCCGAGATAGGCGCCGACATCTCGCGATCGGCGGATGCGCGAAGGATCGTCGATTGCGGCCACAAAGGCGAGCGCGGTCAGTTGGCCGACCCCTGGGATGGTCATCAGCCGGCTGCAGGCCGCCGAGGTCCTCGCCATACGTCTCATGTCCGCGTCGATCGCAGCGATCGCCGTCATCACGGCGGTTCGCGCCGCAATCAGACCCCGCATGGCGGCGGAGAGGCCAGCGATCCCTTCGCTTGCCTTGAGAGCCTGATCGATAAAGGCTGCGGTGAGCGCGCGAGGCAGCCTGATCCCGAACACGACCGTCAAACCTCGGATCTGATTTTCCAAGGTCACTCGCTGGCCCACCAGCTTCTTGCGCGCGGTTATGAGTGAGCGGAGAGCGTGAGCGGATAGAGACTTGACATGCACGGGCTTGAAGAACCCGGTGCGGGCCAAATGCGCCAGACCTCGCGCGTCGTTGCGATCGGTCTTGTGGGTCGCCAGCGACTTGAGCGCCTGGTAGGCCTGCCGGCTTTCGACGCAGACCACGGGAAGGCCGAGTTGGCTCAACCCGTGAAACAGATCGGCGCCATGCGTCCGGTCTCGAATACGATCCGCCGACAGCTTGGCGCTTTCGCCAATTCGTCCGCGATCGCTTGCGCCGTCGACGCCGCCTTGCTCTCGTAAACCACCACGCCTTCGCGGTCGAGAACGCAAATATGCGTCTCGTCCATCGAGATATCGAGGCCAGCAAAATAGTCCATGTCGGATCTCCTCTTCCAAATCCCGGCCGATCGTACCGGCCTTCGCGGAAGAGCTTCCGCCCATTACCCGATGTTGAAAAACTCGGAAATTGGGCCACCGCGAAAATTTCGTTTTCGCGCGCGTCGGGTCGTATCAGCCCGCCCTCTTCGCGGCAGGGCATATAGGAGCGTCGCACGCGGCAAGACCGGTCGGTCCGCCGACCCCCTAAGGAATTTTTCATCGAGGCCGCCAGCGGTCTCCTGAATTGTGATCGATGCGGAAATTCGAGTTTTTCAACACAATCGACGTTTTGCGGGCGTTGCGTATCGCGGCGGTGGACGTCGCAGTTGGGAGGGAAAGCTGCCGTTCGGTTTGACGTTTTGGATCGCGGCGGCGAGAGGCGGCTTTTCAAGTCCGCTCCCTCAGACCCCCAAGCTCCGTCATGCCGCCAGCGTGTCGAGCAACGTCTTGGCCTCTCTCAGGTCGAGCGTGTCAAAGCCTTCGGTGAACCAGCCATGGACCGGCGCGAACAGATCGCGGGCCTCGTCCAGTTTGCCCTGATCGCGCCAGAGCCGCGCCATGCTCATCGCCGCGCGTAGCTCCCAGGACTTGGCCTGCTGCTTACGCGCAATTGCAAGCGCGCGCGCGAAATAGACTTCCGCTTTCGCCGCATCCGGTTGCGGCGACCTAAGCGCGACTTCGCCGGCGATACGATTGACTTCTGCTTCCCACCACCTTTCCTTCGTTGTTTCCACCGCCGTCGTCGCCTGGTCAACGCAGCGCCAAGCCTCATCGAATTGGCCAAGCTGCGCATAGGCGATGGCCAGATATGAAAAGTACCTCGGCATGTACAGCGTTGCTCCCGTCGACCGAAATGCGGTGATCCCGGAGGTGATCACCCGGACTGCGTCCGCCGTTTTGCCGGTCAGGGCCAATACCTCACCCTGCGATATCCTTCCCGCGGCCTGCCAGAGCCCGGCGCCTTTCTCGTCCGCTAAGGAGAGGAGTTCGTCGGCTAGCAACTTTGCCGCCGCGTAATTTCCGCAGACGATGGGGGTAACTATCGCCAGGAACAACGCATACATCAGCGTGGCGGCATGGCCCATTTCTCGCGCATTCTTGAGCGCGTCGTCCGCGTCTCTTAGCGCGGCTTCGGGGTAGCCAAGCAACCACTGCGCGATCGACCGAATGGTTAAGATTGCGGTCCTGGCATCTTGGCCAAATCGGCTCGCCAGCGCGCGATGCTCGGCAGGAACGTAGAGCGCGATCGCCCGATCGAGGTGCGCCCGGCCTTCCGCCGGTTCACCAACAAACACCAAGGAAGTGCCCATGAGGCGATGCCCGATCATGAGCGGGACGACCGCCCCTTGCGTCTCGGCGAGCGCCAGGAACTGCGCCGCAATCTCACGCGTGGCGTCGCTGTTGGCCGCTATTATGTTCGCGGACCAGAAGCCGTAGAGGACCGAAAACAGAAGCAGCGGGTCCTCCAAAGGAACTTCGAGCGCTTCCGCTTGCGCGATCATCGATCTTGCCTGATCGAGCGCCGCTTTCGTATCAGGCGCCGCATAGCCTTTGACGTGCATCAGAGCGTTGGTGAGCGCGACCTGAAGCTTGATCTGCTCGCGACGCAGCGCCGGCGTGGCGGGCAACGCCGCAATCTGGCCGAGGGCACGGTTAAGCTGCCCAGCGGCTTCGACCAGCGCTGAGCGCGAGAGCGACCGCTGTCCCGCTTTGCCCCAAAGGCTCGCGGCCTTCTCGATCAGGCCAGCCTCGGTGCAGTGCCGCGCCAACAACTCCGGCTGACGCTCGGCGATCTCGGCAAACTGGCTTTCGAGCGCTGTCGCAATGCGGGCGTGAAGCGCGCGCCGTTGCTCGCGCAGCAGCGTGCCGTAGGCCGCGTCCTGCACCAGGGCATGCTTGAACAGGTAGGTCGCGTGCGGCGGCGCGCCCTGCCGGAACAGGAGACCTGCCGCGATGAGACGGTCGAGCGCCGATCTCAGTTCCGCCTCCGGCCTGCCCGCCACCGCGGCCAGCAGGGGATGCGAAAACTCTCGTCCGATCGCCGCGCTGATCTGCGTCGCCTCCTTGGCCGGACCCAGCCGGTCGAGCCGCGCCATCAGCGAGGCGTGCAAGCTCGCGGGGACGGCCAGCGCTGGCGACGGTACCGCGGCAACCGCGCGCTCGGCCGCGATTTCGCTCCCAGCCTCCAGAACTGCCTTGGTCATCTCCTCCACGAACAGCGGAATACCGTCGGTGCGCTCGATGATGTCCTGCCGCAGGCTCGCCGACAAAAGATTGTTGCCCGCGACGCTGTCGATCATGGCGTCGATTGCCCGCCGCGTCATACGATTGATCGTGAGCGCGGTCACATGCGGTCGTCCGATCCAGGGCGGCTCGAATTCCGGTCGGAACGTCACAATCAGAAGCACGCGGAGACCCGCGATTCGCTCGACCGTCCGACCGAACGCTTCCAGGCTCGTGGGGTCCGCCCAATGCGCGTCCTCGAAGATCATCAACACTGGACTTTGGCGCGCGATCGACTCCATCTGCGAAACGAGCGCTTCCAGCGTTTTCTTCCGCCGCCGCGGCGGGTCCGGGTCGAGCGCGGGATAGCGGCCGTCGTTCGGCAGCGACAGCATGTCGGCGAAGAGCGCGGCGTCCTCGATCGAGGCCGAGGTCTGCGCGAGCACCGCTTGGAGCTTGTCGAGTTTCGCCCGCGGACTGTCGTCGTGCGCCAGTCCGGCCGCGCGTTCCATCTGGACGATGATCGGATAAAAAGCGCTGTCGGTGTGCTGCGGCGAGCAGAAGTAGCGCAGCCTGGTGTGCGGCTCGCCGGCGAGGCGTTCCAGCAGCGCCGCCGTGAGCCGCGATTTGCCGATGCCGGCCTCGCCGGAGAGCAGCACCACCTGGCCGTCGCCGGCCTTCGCCTTGGACCACCGCCGCAGCAGCAAATCGAATTCTTCTTCCCGCCCGACCAGCGCGGTCAGGCCGGTCGCGTGCAGCGCCTCGAAGCGACCCTCCGCCGAACTAGCCCGCAGCGCAGTCCAGGCCCGCGCCGGCCCGTCGATGCCCTTGAGGTCCTGCTCCCCGAGGCCCCGCAACTCAAACAGATTGCCGAGAAGCCTCCGTGTGCCATCGGAGATCACGACCGTGTCCGGTTCGGCGATGCCTTGCAGCCGCGCGGCGAGGTTCGGAGTCTCGCCGACGACGCCGCGTTCCCGAGATTCGCCCGATCCGATTAGGTCGCCCACTACGACCAGACCAGTCGCGATCCCAACCCGCACGTGCAAGGGCGAGCCGGCTGCGGTTACGAGCTCCGGCGCCGCGTCGACGATGGCGAGCCCCGCGTGCACGGCGCGCTCGGCGTCATGTTCGTGGGCCTGGGGATAGCCGAAATAGGCGAGAACGCCGTCGCCCATGTATTTGGCGACGAAACCGCCGTTGCGCTCGATCAACTTGGCGCAGCACCGATGATAGGCGCTGATGATCCCCCGTAAGTCCTCGGGGTCGAGCCGCGCCGAAAGCGCGGTAGAACCCACGAGGTCGCAAAACATGACGGTGAGTTGGCGGCGTTCGGCCGCATCCGGAGATGTTTGAGGGGGCAGGGGGGTTGCCGGTTTCGCCGCAGTTTCCGTCAAGTCCAGAATTGCGATCGCCTTCAGCAGGCGCTTGCGGTGCCCTAAAGACACGCCGATCTTTTCGAGGTCGCCGTCGGTCAGGTCGCTCAGAACCTTGGCGTCAATGTCATTCTCGCGAAATAGCGTTTCGTACTGCTCGAGACCGAGGCCCCGCAGCCAAACCGCGACATCCATCCTAGCTTCCTCAGACCGGCGTCGTCGATGATGGTCTTACGCGGTCTCAGTGTCCATAGCGTCAGTCAAGAATGACCGCGAGGGGCCGATTTGATGC
This sequence comes from uncultured Alphaproteobacteria bacterium, assembly GCA_963721905.1. Lineage (GTDB taxonomy): Bacteria > Pseudomonadota > Alphaproteobacteria > Rhizobiales > Beijerinckiaceae > Roseiarcus. Next base: position 289,252 of record CAVRMF010000019.1, on the reverse strand, counting down.
CTTCGCCACGCCGTTGGGGAACGACCGCTCTTTGCGTATTTCGTTGAAAAACCCTATGTTCAGGCGACCACGAGATGCGTGAGCGGCGGCTGTCAGCGAGGCAAGCCGGGCCTCTCCGCCTCACGCGGCGAAGACTGGCGCCGGGAAGGGGATGAGCTTCGCCAGTTTCCGCAGATTTTGGGCTGTGGCGGCTAATAGGAACTCGTCTTTGGCTCCACTCGGCCCACGCAGACGCAATCGATCAAGCCTGAGGATGCGCTTCAGGTGAGCAAAGAGCATCTCGACCTTCTTTCGCTCCCGGCGCGAAACGGCGTAGGCCTCGGTCTTGGCGATAGCGCGCGCCTTGTCGCGGGCGGCTTCGTGAATGGAGCGCGCGATCTTGCGCGCGGGCGTGTTGGGGCAGCATTTTGGCTTGAGCGCGCAGGCCTCGCAGTCCTGCTTGCGCGCGAAGTAGATCATCGTGCCGTCTTTCGTCAGCCCGTCGCGTGGCTGGGCGAAAGCGCGGTGGTATTTCCTTAGCTCTTTCCCGCTGGGGCAGACATAAAGGTTGCTCTCCGGATCGAAGGCGAAGTCGCTGCGGGAGAAGGTTCCGTCCGTGCGCTCGGCCTTGTCGATCAGTTTCACATGCGGCTCGATCCCGCGCTCGTCCACCAGCCACCCAACCATCTCGGCCGAGCCGTAGCCCCCATCCGCGACCAGGCGCGACGGGGTGACATCGAACTGTTCAGCCGTGCGGTCGAGCATTGCTTTAGCCGCGCCGACTTCGGCTTGGCGAATGGCGGTCGTCGCCTCGACATCCATAATCACCGCATGCTTCAGATCGATGAGATAGTTGTCGGAGTAGGCATAAGCGGCGACGGAGTTGGCCGAAGCGGTGTAGCGGGCCGCCGGATCGGTTGGCGAGATCGCCTTCGGCTCGACCGGCGTCGCCCCGCCGAAGGCCGCGTCATCGAGGACCGACAGATATTCCGCGACTGCGCGACTGGAGGTCGGATCGAGATCCTCGACCTTGGCGACGCCTCGTCGTCGATGCGCGTCCGCCACGATTATGCTGGCGTCAACTGCGAAAGCTTCGCCTCCCACGATCCGTTCCTTGATGCAGCGCGCAACCACGGTCTCAAACAGTTTCCGCAACAGATCGCTCTCGCGAAAACGACCGTGGCGGTTCTTGGAAAAGGTCGAATGGTCGGGAACCTCGCCGTCGAGCTCCAAGCGACAGAACCAGCGATAGGCCAGATTGAGGTGGACCTCCTCGCACAACCGCCGCTCAGAACGAATGCCGAAGCAGTAGCCGACGATCAGCATGCGCATCATCAGCTCGGGATCGATCGAAGGGCGGCCCGTCTCGCTGTAGTACGGCTCGAGATGCGTCCGGACCTCCGAAAGGTCGACAAACCGGTCAATCTTGCGAAGCAGGTGACTGTCCGGGACATGCCGTTCCAGGCTAAAGCCATAAAACAGCGCCCCCTGCATAACCCGCCGTTCGCCCATCATCGCGAGAGCCCCAAATTCATTGAGAAAACTGAATCAGAGCCGAGTCGGCGACGCAAGTGAGTTTTTCAACACAATCTGCGCATTGCCGCCGTTCGCTCTTTGCACGTCTCTAGTCCCGCGGTCTGCGACCATGCCTACAGAGTGGGCTCCAGCAGGGTCCGCGGCCGCTTGACTCCCTGCGCGCGCTCTCTCAAGAGGCTCGCCGGCATGACCGAGACCGCCGCGGCCCCGCCTGCAAAACCCTTCTTGCGCGTCGTCCTCTGCGCGCCGCGTGGCTTCTGTGCGGGCGTGGTGCGGGCGATCGATATTGTCGAGCGGGCGCTGCAGATCTATGGGCCCCCGGTCTATGTGCGCCACGAGATCGTGCTCAACAGGTTCGTCGTCGACTCCCTGAAAGCCAAGGGCGTCGTCTTCATCAAAGAGCTCAAAGAAGCGCCGCCGGGCGCGCAGCCGGTGATCTTCTCCGCCCACGGCGTCGCCAAGGCCGTGCCGGAGGAGGCGAGGGCCCGCAATCTCTTCACCATCGACGCCACCTGCCCGCTCGTCACCAAAGTGCACCGCGAGGCCCAGGTCCATCACAAGCGCGGCCGCCGGATCATTCTCATCGGCCATGTCGGCCACCCCGAGGTGATCGGCACGATGGGCTAGCCCGCATTTCTCACACTTCACCAGTGAGGGCTGGTCTTTGGCGGTCGAGGGCGCGTTGCCGCGGGTTCGAAGGGAGAACGGCGTTTTGAGAGTATTTCGGGGCGAGCACGGGCGGCCGCTTGGGATTGGCGGCGCCGCGTTGCGAGGATGAGGACTGTGCGCTGTCTGGTTCGTCAGCGCGCCGCGGCGGCGAGCCGGGCGTGGGCGATCCTGTATTCGCGCTGATTGGGGAAGGATGAGGCCATGGCGAGCTTGATGCGGCGGACCGAGACCCGCACGAGCGCGCCGATCTTGAGCAGCTTGAAACGGATGGTGGCGCAGTTGGCCTTGGCGAACTGCGTGTGCTTGAGGGCGATGCGGCGCAAGGCGCAGAGGAGACCGTAGGCGAAGGAGGCGAACCACAGACGCAGCTGATTGGCGCGCATGGTCGCCGTCGAGGTGCGGTCGGCGAACAGATCGAGCTGGCATTCCTTGATGCGGTTCTCCATGTCGCCGCGGGCGCAATAGAGCTTCTCGTAGAGGCGCCGCGCGTCCGCCTCCTCTTTGCTGAGCGACCCCCGGGCTTGTGACCCGGGGGGACGATGAAGCGCGGGTTGGCCTCGCCCTGCGTCCACTCCGCCTTGGCGACGACCCGCCGCTCGCGCGACCAGCTGTCGAGCGTCGACCACGGGAACTCCTTGAAGCGGCGCGCCGGCTTTCCGCTCGCCTCCGATGCGCTCCTGGCCGCGGCGAGCTGGCTCTCGATCATCGCGGCGAGACGGGCATTGCGCGCCAAGCCGAAGAGGTAATCCACCCGGTTGGCTTCGCACCAGGCCATCAAGGCCTCGCGGGCGAAGCCCGAATCGGCGCGCAACAGGATGCGCGCGTCGGGCCAGCTGGCGCGGATCTGCGCCACGATCCGGGCGATCTCTTCCACCGCGCCGGCGGAAGCGTCGATGTCGGCTTTGCGAAGCTTGGCCGCCAACAGGTGGCGGCCGCAGAACACGTGAGAAGCGGCAGGTAGCAGTAGCCGTCGTAATAGCCGTGGAAGAAGCGGCCCTCTTGATGACCATGCAGCGGGTCGTCGGTGGCGTCGAGATCGAGGATGATCTGCTTGGGCGGGCGGCGATGCGCCTTAAGTGTAGTAGCTGGTACTTGATCTGACGGTCAGCGTCGGGAGATGGGTCGGCTCTGCCTGTCGGATATGATCAGGCTGCGATCATTTTCTCCTTCGCAAGGGGCGTCGCGTCAAGGAAGGTCTGGATAGGGGTCTTGCCGAAGCACCATCGCCCCTGATGGGGCCTTTCCTGGTTGTAGCTCTGGACCCAGGAATCGAGATCGCCCTGGAGTTCGGCGATCGATCCGTAGATCTGCAGTAGTTAAGACTTAATCTGACAGTTGGTGTCATAGCCGAGGCGGAAGCCGAGGCCGGGCGCGGAGTGGTCGGGGTTCGCAGCGCCCGGCCTCGGCGTTTCGAGAGGACACCTACGATGACCAAGGAACAGAAGATTATCCGCGCCAAGGTAGGGCTGCTGGAGTTGGCCAAGCAGCTCGGCAATGTCAGCCAGGCCTGCAAAATGATGGGCTATAGCCGCGACAGCTTTTACCGGTTCAAGGAACTTTACGACGCCGGGGGCGAATTGGCGCTGCAGGAGTTGACGCGGCGAAAGCCGATCCTGAAGAACCGCACGCCGCCTGAGGTCGAGGCGATCATCGTCGAGCTTTCGCTGGACCAGCCGGCTTACGGCCAAATCCGCATCGCCAACGAGCTTCGCAAACTCGGCCAGTCAATTTCTCCGGCCGGCGTTCGCGGCGTCTGGCAGCGTCATGATCTTGAAACCATGAAGAAACGGCTCAAGGCGCTCGAAGCCAAGGTCGCCCAGGAAGGCCTGGTTCTGACCGAAAGCCAGCTGGCCGCGCTGGAGAAGGCCAAGAGCGAAAAGGAGGCGCATGGCGAGTTCGAGAGTGAATGTCCGGGCTATTGCGGCGCCCAGGATACGTTCTACGTCGGCAACATGAAGGGGGTCGGCCGCATCTACCAGCAGACCTTCATCGATACCTACGCCAAGGTCGCCTTCGCCAAGCTCTATGACCGCAAGACGCCGATCACCGCAGCCGATCTCGTCAACGATCGGGTCGTGCCATTCTATGATGCGAGGGAGGTGAGGCTGTGCCGCGTGCTGACTGATCGCGGCACGGAATATTGCGGCAACCCCGAGCGCCACGAATACGAGCTTTATCTGGCGCTCGAGGATATCGACCATTCGCGCACCAAGACCAAGAGCCCGCAAACGAATGGCATCGTCGAGCGCTTCCACAAGACGGTGCTCGACGAGTTCTATCGCGTCGCCTTCCGCAAGAAGATCTACTGTAGTAGCTGGTACTTGATCTGACGGTCAGCGTCGGGAGATGGGTCGGCTCTGCCTGTCGGATATGATCAGGCTGCGATCATTTTCTCCTTCGCAAGGGGCGTCGCGTCAAGGAAGGTCTGGATAGGGGTCTTGCCGAAGCACCATCGCCCCTGATGGGGCCTTTCCTGGTTGTAGCTCTGGACCCAGGAATCGAGATCGCCCTGGAGTTCGGCGATCGATCCGTAGATCTTCTTGCGGAAGGCGACGCGATAGAACTCGTCGAGCACCGTCTTGTGGAAGCGCTCGACGATGCCATTCGTTTGCGGGCTCTTGGTCTTGGTGCGCGAATGGTCGATATCCTCGAGCGCCAGATAAAGCTCGTATTCGTGGCGCTCGGGGTTGCCGCAATATTCCGTGCCGCGATCAGTCAGCACGCGGCACAGCCTCACCTCCCTCGCATCATAGAATGGCACGACCCGATCGTTGACGAGATCGGCTGCGGTGATCGGCGTCTTGCGGTCATAGAGCTTGGCGAAGGCGACCTTGGCGTAGGTATCGATGAAGGTCTGCTGGTAGATGCGGCCGACCCCCTTCATGTTGCCGACGTAGAACGTATCCTGGGCGCCGCAATAGCCCGGACATTCACTCTCGAACTCGCCATGCGCCTCCTTTTCGCTCTTGGCCTTCTCCAGCGCGGCCAGCTGGCTTTCGGTCAGAACCAGGCCTTCCTGGGCGACCTTGGCTTCGAGCGCCTTGAGCCGTTTCTTCATGGTTTCAAGATCATGACGCTGCCAGACGCCGCGAACGCCGGCCGGAGAAATTGACTGGCCGAGTTTGCGAAGCTCGTTGGCGATGCGGATTTGGCCGTAAGCCGGCTGGTCCAGCGAAAGCTCGACGATGATCGCCTCGACCTCAGGCGGCGTGCGGTTCTTCAGGATCGGCTTTCGCCGCGTCAACTCCTGCAGCGCCAATTCGCCCCCGGCGTCGTAAAGTTCCTTGAACCGGTAAAAGCTGTCGCGGCTATAGCCCATCATTTTGCAGGCCTGGCTGACATTGCCGAGCTGCTTGGCCAACTCCAGCAGCCCTACCTTGGCGCGGATAATCTTCTGTTCCTTGGTCATCGTAGGTGTCCTCTCGAAACGCCGAGGCCGGGCGCTGCGAACCCCGACCACTCCGCGCCCGGCCTCGGCTTCCGCCTCGGCTATGACACCAACTGTCAGATTAAGTCTTAACTACTGCACCTCAAGGAACAGGTCGACCAGCAGCCTCTCGATCATCGCCCCATCGTGGCTGAGTAGCGGGTCGGCTCCAGCCGGCTCAGCTCGAGTCGGTTCAGCGTCGATTTGCCCGCCACCGGCGCGCAATCCTCTCTCCGCGCTTCCAGCTTGCCGGCGAGGATCGCCATCACCGGGTCATGACGCAGCTGATCGTGGTCGATCAGGTCTTCATAGCCGAGCGCCAATCCGAACACCCGCTGGCCGATCAGCGTCTCGACCTCGTGCTCGACCAGCTCTGGGCAGCGAAAGTCGCGGAAGCAGGACGCGAAGCGATTGATGAGGCCGATCGCCCGGTCGGTCGCGCCAAGCAGCATCGCGCCGGCATCCGAAGTGATGCTTCCGCCGTCGAAAGCCGCCACCACGGGACGTCCTTCCACGGCTACAAATCCAAACAAATCCGGGATACAGTCTGTTTGCATCGGGGCGCTCCGCCTATCCAGCTAAGCTTTTGATCGCACAACTAGTTTCGCTGATTCGCCGCCTCGATGCACCTCACAGTTTGAAAAATCCGGGCTAGTTGCCGCCCGGCGCGGTCGCGCTGGTGAGCTCCATCGACGGCGTCGAGGCGCTGCCCGACGGCGACGGCCGAGCGCTCGCCTATGTGACGCAGACGACGCTCTCGGTAGACGACACGCACGAGATCGTGACCGCGCTGAAAGTGCGCTTTCCCGCGATCCATGCGCCGCCGATGGAGGACATCTGCTATGCGACGACCAACCGCCAGGAGGCGGTCAAGACGGCGGCTCGGCAGGTCCAGGCGGTGATCGTCGTCGGCGCCGCCAATTCCTCCAATTCGCAGCGGCTGCGCGAAGCGGCCGCGCGCGAGGGATGCAGGGCGCAGCTCGTCCCCGACGCAGAGGACATCGACTGGACCTCGCTCGAGGGCGCCGGCTCGGTCGCGGTCACCGCCGGCGCCTCGGCGCCGGAGGCCCTGGTCGACCGCATCCTCGAGGCGCTTGACGCGCGCTACGAGATCGCGCTCGAGACGCTGACGACCGCAAGCGAATCGATGGTCTTCCCGCTGCCGCGCGGCTTACGCGAGGCGGCGACGGAGTGCGGCTGAACGCCCTGAGGCCGGATCGCCGTTGTCCGGAGCGCCGCCGACGAGGTCGCTTTACCAAAAAGCAGACAAAAACTTTCGGATAATCTGAATTTGCGATAGGGTCTCCCCGGATCGTCATTGGCGAGGGCCGCGGTCAAGCGCCGTTTGCGCGAGCATGGGAAGTGGGGTGTGGGATTTCTTCTTTCTGTAGTGCGCGATGGCGCCATTTCAATGACGTCGTGGATCTGTAATATTGCTCAAGCGAGCCGAGAGATTTTTCTAGGCCTAAACGCCGCTAACCCATTGAAAAGTCTCGATCCCGAGGAGAGAATTCAAGGAAATGCAAGCAAATTCAAGGCGATCCAAGGCGCCGATTTTAGGAAATTCAAAAAATTTCCTGATTACGCGGCAACGTCAGCCAGCTTTAGCAAGCGGTAAGGCATCGGGGTGGTCCTCAGCGCAACGAATGCGAGGCGGGGGATCATAGTTTCGAGATCGTATCGGCGATTGAATTGATATTCGAACTCCGCGAGATATCGAGGAACGTGTTTTTCTTGCACGGCTCGGTAGGTCCCCACGAGGGCGGCTTTGATATTGCCCAACGCGGTATTGACCCATTTGAAAGCAGGGGTGCGAGCCGCTTGCTTGCCGCTTCCGGTCTTGATTGAGGTGTGGAGGCATCCGGCTTGGGTGACAGCGGCGAAGCATGCCAGACCGTCGGAGACGATATTGGCGCCCGGGTTGAGCGCGGTGCTCGCGAGCTTTCGGATCGCAAAGCTGCTGAAGGCTTTGATGGGCCGAAGGATGATTTGATCTGGCTTGCCATCGTCCGTTGTCGCGATCGCGGCGACGAACGGCGTCTTGCCTGTTGCGCCGCGCCCGCGGCGGACGGACCGGGCGCCGCCGATATAAGCGTCGTCCATCTGGACGTTGCCCTTCAAGCGTTTGCTCGCGTTACGCTCCAGCATGACTTGAGCGAGCTTGTGCTTCATCATCCAGGCAGCTGTCTGGGTGACGCCAAGGCGTCGACCGAGTTCGATGCTGGAAATGCCCTTCTTCGATTGCGTGACCAGGTAGATCGTCTTGAACCAGATGCGCAGCGGCAGCTTACTCGAAGCGAAGATCGTTCCCGCTTTGACAGAGGTCTGCTTGCGACACGCGTTGCACTGGAATAGACGCCGCGCGCCGCGCGTGACGACGCAGTGATCGGCGCCATTGCACCCAGGACATTCGAACCCGTTCGGCCAGCGCCATTTGACGAGCGCCGCATGACATTGCTCTTCGGTTCCGTAAATCTCGGCGAAACGAGCCTCGCTGAGGCCTTTCTGGAACTGGACCTGATTGCGCGCCATCGGAGAACCCCTGCGAAAACAGCATGTTCATGCTTTGTTCTACTCAAAACCTGAGGCTGACGCAAGCGCGTAATCAGGAAAAATTTTAAGAGAATTCAAATACGCGCTGGGACGGCGCAGGCCCCTACCCGGCCCAGACCAGGATCCCGGCCGCGAGGAGGATCAGCGCCATGCCGAGGCCGTCCCGCAGCGACGGCGGCTCGCGGAACAACCTGAGCGAGACGACCTGCGCCATCGGCACCTCGATCAGCGCGAGCGTGCGAACCCGCGCCGCGTCCGTCAGCGCGAAGGCGATGAACCAGAGCTGGGAGGCGAGCGCCCCCATGAAGCCTGCGAACAACGACGATCGCCAGGCGGCGAGGATCGCGCGCGCCCCCGCCCGATCGAAGACGCTAAGATAGAGCGCCAGCGTCGCCGACTGGATCGCTAGGCCGACGACCAGGATCATCGAGGCCGCAAGCGCTCGTGACGGAGTCTCGACGCCGATCACCGCCGAGCGGAAGCCGATCGCCGCAAAGGCGAAGAAGGTCGCGGAGGCGAGCCCGTATGCGGTCGAGCGCCAGTCGCTCACGAGCTCCTTCCTGCTGCGGACCGACATTAACGCCACGCCAATCAACGCCAGCGCGATCGCCGCGATCAGCGGGAGGGTCGGCGTCTCATTGAACGCGACGAGGCCAAAAAGCGCGACCTGCGCCGGCTCAGTCTTGGTGTAGGCGACGGCGACGACGAAGCTGCGCGTCCGCATCGCCGCCAGCATCATCGCGGTGGCGATCACCTGTGAGAACGCCCCGAACGCCGTCCAGACGAGATTGGCGAGCTCGAGCGGCGGCGCTTCGAGGCCGGTCGCGGCCAGCATCACCGCCAGAAACAAGACCGCGAACGGCATCCCGAACAGAAAGCGCACCTGCGCGGCCCCGACCGCCCCGAGCGCCCCGACGAGGTCGCGTTGCATCGCATTGCGCAACGTCTGCGCGCTCGACGCCATCAGCGTGACCAGAACCCACAGGCCGCCTGACGCCATCATCTCAGAACTCCCCTTGGCGGTTCGGGCGGCGGCCGCGGGGCGCCCGTCGTGCCGATCCGGCTCGCAGTTGGATTTGCACGAATGCTATTTTCGCCCGCCCGGTGCGGCGAGCAACGGGACGCGTTCGTAGAGGTCAACGAATTTCTTGGCTTCGTGATCCCAGACGAAAGCCGCCGATTGACGCCCATCGAGCGGCCGGGCTAAGCGGGATCGCCGCCGCGCTCCCTCCCCCCTCGCACGAAATATGCAAACACGACATGGCTGTCTACACCGAAGTCTCGGACGAAGCGTTGAGCGACTTTCTGGCGCTTTACGACATCGGCGAGGTCATATCCTTCAAGGGGATCGCCGAGGGGGTCGAAAACTCCAACTTCCTGCTGCGCACCGCAAGAAGCCAGTTCATCCTCACCCTCTACGAAAAGCGGGTGAAGGCGACCGATCTGCCCTTTTTCGTCGGACTGATGGAGCATCTTTCCGAGCGCGGCGTCACCTGCCCGCAGCCCGTGCGCAATCGCGCAGGCGAGGCGCTCGGCGAGCTTGCAGGCCGCCCGGCGGCCATCGTGACTTTTCTTGACGGGCTGTGGATTTGTCGACCGAACGCCGGCCATTGCGGCGAAGTCGGCCAGGCGCTCGCGCGCATGCATATTGCCGGCGCCGATTTTCGTCTCCGGCGAATCAATTCGCTGTCGCTCGAGGGCTGGCCCCCACTGTTTCACGCAGCGGAGGTTAGGGCCGACGAGGTTACGCCGCACCTGCGCCAAGAGTGCGCGGCGGAGCTCGCCTTTCTCGAGATGCGCTGGCCGAGGGGCCTGCCGAGCGGCGTCATCCACGCCGATCTCTTCAACGACAACGTTTTCTTTCTCGGCCAACGGCTTTCGGGGCTGATCGACTTCTATTTCGCCTGCAACGACGCGCTGGCCTACGATCTGGCGATCTGTCTCAGCGCGTGGTGTTTCGAGCCTGACAACGCCTTCAACGTTTCCAAGGGCCGGGCGATGATCTCGGGCTACGAGCGGGTTCGCAGGCTCGAAGACGCCGAGATCGAGGCGCTGCCGGTCCTGGCGCGAGGCGCGGCGCTGCGTTTCATGCTGACGCGCCTCGTCGACTGGCTGAATGTCCCGGCCGGGGCCAAGGTCGCGCCGAAGAACCCGCTCGAGTATCGCGACAAGCTGCGCTTCCATCAGCGCGTGAAGACGGCCGCCGATTATGGGCTCATGAGGTGAGCGGACGCGTATCCGTCTGGACCGATGGCGCATGTTCCGGAAATCCCGGCCCCGGCGGCTGGGGCGCCGTGCTGCGCTACGGAGCGCATGAGAAGGAACTGAAAGGCGGCGAGGCGCTGACCACCAACAACCGGATGGAGCTGACAGCCGCCATCGAGGCTCTCGAATCTCTCAACCGCGCTTGCGTGGTGAGCCTTCACACAGATTCCCAATATCTGCGCGGGGGCGTGACCGCCTGGCTCGCCAGTTGGAAACGCAACGGCTGGCGCACCGCGGGCAGAAAGCCGGTGAAGAACGAGGATCTGTGGCGCCGGCTCGACGCCGCGACCGCGCGGCACGATGTTGAATGGATTTGGGTCAAGGGACATGCCGGCGACGTACACAACGAACGCGCAGACCGGCTGGCCCGCGAAGCGATGAATGTCTACTTGAGCCAGCAACGGGAAACGACAGCATAGCCTGTTTCGCGATTTTTGTCCAAATTTCCGCGCGAAGGACGCCAACGATAGCGCTCGCGAGGCGACTCAAAGTTCGGCTTTCGACCGACACACGTTGTCTCGACGCTGACACAATCGGGAATTCATTGTGTTCATGGTGTTTCGTTTGTCCGTTCGTTGCGGACTTGCGAGCCGAGACAATCGACGGCCCAAAAGGCGAATGTTGGCTTGTAGCCAAAGCTAATCGATGCGTTAACACCTTACTGACGAGTTCTCGGTATTGCGGGAATAGTGAGGCAAGGAAGACACCCACCTCGGACTGTATGAAGGTTCCGTTATGAAGCATGTATCCATTGCGGTCCTTTCATCCTCGGAATTCGAGAAGGCGCGTCGGGAGATAACCGATTTATCTCGCCACGCCAGCTACGACGATTGGCTTGATGAACGCTACGGTCGGTTCATGGGGTTGTCGCTCGGCGGCGATGACGCACAACTGTTTACGATCAGCCTCGGGGAATTTTTAAGCTGGTGCGTCGCTCGCAGGATTCGGGCGAGCGAAGTGGCGCTCGATGCATACGCCTTTGACTTTACGCGCTTGCAACCCGCGGTCGGTCGCATAGGTGCTGTTCAGGCCGAACTCGAGGCCTCCGCGCCCAAGCCTGTCAATCGCGGTGCGCGCGCAGGAGGCGAACGCCTGTCAGGAACGAGGTCTCGGGCCCCAAACAGCGCGACCCGTTCGGCCGCAGTGGATTTGTAAAAGGGATAGCGAGCCTCGATGTCGCTTCGCACGGCGCGATACTCAGCGCCCATACATGCGAGTTTGGCCGTCAATCCCGGATAGTTGCGTGGGGCGCACCACAACGCTGCGTGGAACGCGCGCTTATAGAAGGCTATGTGTTCTTCTCGCGGCGTCGCTACGGCGAAATCGGCGTCGAGATGTTGGGCGGCCATGAAGCCGGGACGCATGATGACATACGGCAGTTCCGGATGCACGCTCGACAGTGAAATGTCGGCGGCAAGACGGGTGAATTCCACGACCGTTTGTCGCGCGCGCAATCGAGGCGCCAAGACGTCGCTGAAGACCTGGAGGCCCGGAAGAACCGCGTTCTCGGCGGTCCCCACATTCACTCTCACCGTGCCGGCTAGTTCGCCATCCACGAAACTCATGCTAATCCACGCCATGGGATCGTCGTCGTAGAGCGGATCGTAGAGTTTGTGGTCCGGGCGCGGCATTAGGAAGCCGATCCTGCGGTATGCGTCGTAGCGCAGCCGAAACGCCGCTTCGCGTTCGGCCGGGTTGCTTGCAACCCGATGCTCAACCCTCTCCAGGAATTTGAGAACATGCTCGGAAAAGGTCGTCGGCGCGCTGCTGATTGCCGCTCCCATAGAATTTTCCCCAGCTACCCCCAATAACAGGTTAACAAATTGCCACCCGAAGTAAACGGGCGACACATAATTTTTGCGCCTCGGTCTCGCCGGCAACGAGCAATTCGGGTGCCCGACCACCTCGGCGGAGGCGGCGTCAGAGCGCCAACATAATCTCGCCATATTCCCGCCTTGGGTCGGAAGCGGCGCCACCCTGCCCGGCATTCGTCCATGTCACGGCAAATTAAGGGACTTTTTAGTCCTCGAGCCGATAACGGCGGAATAATCTCGTACCACCTCGGCAGTTTGTATGGCGGACGCCCGACGGAGCGACACTTCAACGCCGACCGACCAATTGCCGGACGAGATCTATATCGCCTTCGTGGACGGTCTTTTGTCCGACGTGGTCCCGGTGGTGTTGTTTTCGGCGATTGCAGTCACATTCGGCGAAATTGCCGCGGGGATCGCGGCCCGGCAGCCCGTGCTGTTCTACGGCGCCGCCTCTCAGCTCTTGATCGCGGCGCTCCGGCTCTACTTTGTGAGGCGCCACGCGAGGAGCGTGCCGAGCGCCACCGTTGAAATCGCGCGCAAGCAGGAACGAATTTTCTCGTTCGGCGCGCTCCTCAGTTTGTTTGGCCTCTCGCTATGGACCTTGCTGGCGTTCTCGGTGACGGACAACAGCTTCGCCCAGTTTATCGGCGTGTCGATGACGATCGCCTACGCCTTCAGTTTGATGTCGCGCAGCTACGCCATCTTCCGCGGCGTCAACATGCAGCTCGTCGCAGCCTTTGTCCCGCTGAGCGTGGCGATGGTGGTCGCAGGCGGGTGGTATCCAGCAGGAATTGTCGTCGGCATTGTGCCCCTCGTCCTCTACATGAAAGGCTCGTCGCAGCGTCTGAGAGCCAATTTCAACGAGGTGATCGCCGCGCAGCAGCGAGCCGCGACGCTTGCGGCGCGATTGGACACCGCCCTCAACAATATGTCGCACGGTCTTTGCATGCTGGACGCGAGCGGTCGCCTTATCCTGATGAACGACCAGGCGCTCAGAATCTTCGGGGTAGGTCCGGACGTCGCTCTCGTTGGCGCCCATGTGAACTCGATTCTGAGAGGCCTGGTCCTCGGCAACATCATTGCTGCCTCACAGCACGCTCTTCTCGCGCACGCTCTGCTCGACGACGATGGCGGGGCGGACGTCATGGCGCCGTTCGAAACTCGCGACGGCCGCGCGTTCGAACTCACCATCCATCGGATGAAAGGCGAGGGGTCCGTCGTGGTCATTCAGGACGTCACCGAGCGGCGCAACGCGCAGGTCGAGATTAGTCGAATGGCGCGTTTCGACGCCGTGACCGATCTGCCTAATCGCCGCAGCTTCGAGGACCAACTCGCCGGGGCCTTGCGTTCTGATCGCTATTCTGTCGACGGCATGACCGTGATGTTCCTCGATCTCGACGACTTCAAACAGGTCAACGACAGCCTCGGCCATCGCATGGGCGACAAGCTCCTGGCGGAGATCGCGCGCAGGCTGCGCGCCGTCATCGGCCCGCGTGATCTCGTCGCGCGCTGGGGCGGAGACGAATTCGTGATCCTGCACCATGATGGCGAGGGTCGGCCTGAGACCCCCGCGATCGCCAGGCGCATCATCGAGGAAGTCAGCCGGCCCGTGGTCATCGACGGCAGCGAGGTCGTCGTCGGCGCGAGCATCGGCAGCGCCTCGGCCCCCGACGACGGCGTCACGCCGGACGCGCTGTTGTCAAATGCGGATATCGCGCTCTACGCCGCGAAAGCGGACGGACGGCGGGGATGGCGCGCCTTCGAAAAGGCGATGGACACCAAGATCCAGGTTCGCCGGCTCATCGAACTGGAGCTCAGGGCAGCCGTGGCCAATGACGCAATCGACGTCCACTTCCAGCCGATCGTCGATGTCAAGACGCGCCGGATAATCGCGTTCGAGGCGCTTGCGCGCTGGCGCCACCCCGTTCGCGGCCCGGTCTCGCCGGTCGAATTCATCCCGATCGTCGAGGAGATCGGCCTCATGGAGGAATTGGGCGCGGGCGTGCTCCGCCGCGCCTGCGCTGCTTGCGCCTCCTGGCCGGACGACATCAGCGTTTCGGTCAACTTGTCGCCATCGCAGTTTCGCAACGGCAATGTCGAGAAAGCGATCGCCGAGGCGCTTCACAGCGCCGGCCTTTCCCCCGAACGACTGGACATCGAGATCACGGAGTCGACGTTGCTCGACAATCGCCGCGACGCGCGCGGCACGCTCCAAGACTTGCGCGGCCACGGCCTGCGCGTTTCGCTCGACGACTTCGGCACCGGCTATTCGAGTCTCAGCTATCTCCTGAGCTTCCCGCTCGACCGCATCAAGATCGACCGTTCGTTCACGATCGGTCTCGGCGTTCAGGAGCGCGCCTCGATTCTCGTGGAGAGCGTCGCAGCGATGAGCCGCAAGCTCGGCATGACCGTGCTGATCGAAGGCGTAGAGACGGAAAGGCAGATGCGCATCATCGAAACGCTCGGGACGATCGCCCAGGTCCAGGGCTTCCTCTTCAGCCCGCCGGTTCCGCAGTCGGGCGTCCTGGCTCTGCTCGGCCGCGAAGGCGGCAAGAAGGTCGCGGCCTGACTCCTATCCGCCTTTGAGCGCGCCGATCAGCGACAGCGCATCAGCCGAATCCCAGTTCGCAGCGCCGGAGACGACGCCCAATTCGCATCCCTCCTTGTCGATCAGCATCGTCACCGGAAGGCCCAGCGCTTTGCCGTTCTCGCGCAGGGTCTCGAACGCGTCGCCGCTCGGATCGGCGTAGCGCGCGAGCGACTTGACGCCGACGCCGTCGAGAAACGGACCGCGGCGCTCGAGCCTCGCGGTGTCGACGTTGACCGCCACGACCTCGAAACCCTTGTCGCCGGCCTCCGCCTGAAGGCGGTCGAGCGCCGGCATTTCAGCCCGGCAGGGCACGCACCAGGTCGCCCAAAGGTTCAGGAGCACCGCGCGTCCGCGAAAATCGGCGACGGTCGCCTTGCTGCCGTCTTCGCGCTCGAAGACGAGCGGGATGGCCTGGCGCGGCTCGGACGCGACCGCTAACGCGGCGACTCCGCCCCTGGCGAGAGGCGCAAGTTTCGCCGCGAGCGCCTTCGAGGCGGCAGGACAAGCCTCCGCGGCCTTGCCGGGCGGCTCCGCCGTCCCGTATAGGACAGCCCCGACGACGACGGCCGCGAGCGCGCCGAGCGCGACCGGCAGGAGAAGCCGACGGCGCGGCGCATTTTTGGTTTCAGTCATTCTCGAACCATCCAGGGCGACACCTGATGAGCAACGCGATGTGGGGCGGCCGGTTCGCCGTCGGCCCGGCCGAGATCATGGAGACGATCAACGCCTCGATCGACTTCGACCGCAAGCTCGCAGCCCAGGACATCGCGGGGTCTCAGGCGCATGTCGCCATGCTCGCGCGCCAGGGCCTCGTCGACGCCGCCGACGCCGCCGACATCGCGAGCGGTTTGGCCCAAGTCAAGGGCGAAATCGAGGCGGGGACGTTTTCGTTCTCGCGCGCCCTCGAAGACATCCACATGAACATCGAGGCTCGGCTTGCCGACATCGTCGGTCCCGCCGCGGGACGGCTGCACACCGCCCGCTCGCGCAACGATCAGGTCGCGCTCGACCTGCGCCTCTGGGTGCGCGACGCGATCGACGGGCTGATCCTTCAGATCGCAGCGCTTCAGCGGACGCTGGCCAAGCGCGCGCTCGACTGCGCCGGCATGGTGATGCCGGGCTTCACCCATCTGCAGCCGGCGCAGCCCGTCACCTTCGGCCACCATCTGCTGGCCTATGTCGAAATGCTGGCGCGCGATGCGGGCCGGTTCAGGGACGCGCGGAAGCGCCTCAACGAATGCCCTCTCGGCGCCGCGGCGCTAGCCGGAACCTCCTTTCCGATTGATCGGAAGATGACGACGAAGGCGCTCGGCTTCGACCGGCCGACGGCGAATTCCCTCGACAGCGTCGCCGACCGCGACTTCGCGCTCGAGGCGCTCGGGGCGGCGGCCATCGCCGCGACCCATCTCTCCCGCTTCGCCGAAGAGATCGTGCTGTGGACGACGCCCCAGTTCGGTTTCGTGCGGCTCAGCGACGCCTTCTCGACCGGATCGTCGATCATGCCGCAGAAGCGCAATCCCGACGCGGCCGAGCTCGTGCGCGGCAAGACCGGCCGCGTGATCGGCGCGCTGATCGGGCTCTTGACCGTAATGAAGGGCCTGCCGCTCGCCTATTCGAAGGACATGCAGGAGGACAAGGAGGGCCTCTTCGACGCGCTCGAGACGCTCTCGCTCTGCCTCGCCGCGATGACCGGCGTGGTCGAGGACCTGACGCCCGATCCGAAGCGGATGAAGGCGGCGGCGGGCGCGGGCTACGCCACCGCGACCGACCTCGCCGACTGGGTGGTGCGTGTGCTCAAGACGCCGTTCCGCGAGGCCCATCACTTAACAGGGCGCATCGTCGCGCTCGCCGCCGCCCGCGGCGTTCCGCTCGAGAAGCTCACGCTCGACGAGATGAGGAGCGTCGAGCCGCGCGTCACCCTCGACGCCTTCTCCGTGCTCGGGGTCGAGCGCTCGGTCAGGAGCCGGACCTCCTATGGCGGCACGGCGCCCGCCAACGTGCGGCGGCAGGCGAAGGCGTGGCTGAAACGGCTCGGAGAGGGGTGAAGCGCGGACGGGGCGACCGGAGAACCGGCAGGCCCCGCTTTTGTCGCATGGCTCGCCGACCGAGCCCGGCGCGCCGGGGAAGGCGGCGCTCCCTGTTATCGGCGAAAAACAGGGAGTTTCGCGCCTTTTTCGGCCCCAAAGGGGAAAAGCGCGCCAATAAGATCAATCATTTGAAACGGTTACGCAAAGCCTCCTTGTTTTCCGCGGAAACAGGGAGCTTTATTCGGCGCAACAGGGAGATAACAGGCGGCGTTTTGGGAGAACAAGGAGCCTATCCGCGACTGGCGGGACCTCCCTGGGCGATTAGTCGATTTGCGGAATTCGCATGGCGTCGGCGCCAACGACGACCATAAAGGCTCAGTTGTATTGCCTGACGCAGTCGACGATCGAAATGACTTCGGCCGCGCCCTGCTGACGACCTCGAACAGGAGCGGGCGCTTATGGCCGAACTCGCGGGCCGGGCGTGGCAAGTCCTCAACGCTCAAACGAGCGCTGAATCGACTCTCACGCCGCGCAAACCGCGGCTCTTGGAGACGCGGTCGCTGACCGCGTCGGCCGCGCCCGGCGAGCGCGGCTACAGGAGACCCGATCGCTGACCGCGTCGGCCGCGCTCGGCGAGCGCGGCTACAGAGCCTGGTGCTTCAAGGGTGATTGGAGACGCGATCGCTGGCCGCGTCCGCCGCGCTTGAGCCGAGCGCGGCCATGGAGGCCACCGCTTGTAGGCGCGATCGCCGATAGCGCCGGCCGCGCTACGGCGGACCATTGAGTCCGTGCTAAATTCCCGCTGAGACGAATCTTCCGTTTTGCGATCACTGCGGAAACAATGAATTGCGCGCGCGCCATTATAGACACTTGCGTCGTCTTGACGCGGTCTGGATCGAGCCGGCCGTCTATTTTCTCACCATTTGCACGGCGGGTCGGCGCGCCCTGCTCGCCAACGACGACGCGTTCGCCGTTCTGCGCGCCGAATTCGAAGCGTCCCCGACTCGATATGGCTGGACGGTCGGCCGGTTCGTCGTCATGCCCGACCATCTCCACTTCTTCTGCGTGAGCGATGGGACCCCACGCGCCGCTTCGTTGTCACGCTTCGTCGGTGGTTTCAAACAATGGACCGCGAAGGCCATCCTTCAGTCCAGCGGCGTTGCGCCGCCCTTGTGGCAGAAGGAGTTTCTTGATCACGTCTTGCGCTCGAACGAAAGCTACGGGTCCAAAAAAAAGCGCCGTCTGTGGCGCGCGCCTTAGCCCTCGGCCGGATAGCGGAAAGCGGCCGTGTGATCGCGACCGCCCTCGCCGCGGGCGATCGCCGCATCGTAGAGCTTCGCCACGCCTGGCATGGCTTCGAGGTCGATGTCATGCCGCTTGGCCTCGTCGATCATCAGGCGCACGTCCTTGCGCGCCATCTCGACGGTGAACGACGGGGGATCGTAGGGACCGGATGCGACTTTGGCTGCTCTGCTCGCCAGAAGCTCGCCGAGATTGAACTGCTTGAACAGCGCGACCGCGTCGGCGGGCGCAACCCCATCCGCATGGGCGAGCCGCACGATGTCCGCAACGACGCCCATCATCCCGATCAACGTCATGTTGCCGAACAGCTTGAAGGAACCGGCGACGCCGGGCTTCGGCCCGAGGTTGATAACCCTTCCCGTCATCGCCTCGAGCTCGGGCGTGACCGCCGCGATCTGGGTCTGGTCGCCCGACGCCAGCATCATGCCCGTCCCCTCGCGCGTGTCGACGGGGGTCATGAACACCGGCGCGTGGAGGAAGACCTTACCGCGGGCGGCCCAACGCGCGATGCGCTCGATGGTCGGCGTTGGCGCGGTTGTCGTGTGGTCGATGATCCAGGTCGTCAAGGGGATCGCGTCCGCGATCGGCTCGAGCACGGAATCGACGGAGGCGTCGTCGGCAAGCGACAGATGGATGCGATCGACGCCCTTGATCGCGTCGCCCGCATCGACGAAGGCGTATGCGCCGTCAGAACTCGAGCGCCTTCGCTTTTGCGGCGTCGCGGTTCCAGACATGGACCTCGTTGCCCTTGTCCAGCATGCGGCGGACGAACCCCGCGCCCATCAGCCCGGCGCCGAAGAATGCGATTTTCATGAATCCTCCTGGGGAGGTGGAGCCGACCGCAGGCGCCGTCTTCGAACACCGTGCCCCAGATCGGGATGTCCCGCAACTTCACGAGATCGAAGGCTAAACTTTCTGTTAGAGCAGGGCGCGCACAGATGGAACCGAGGCGTCCCTTCTCCCCGTTCGCGGGGAGAAGGTTAGGATGAGGGGCTGGGCGCAAAAGCGGCCACTCTCCCTGCCCCTCACCCCGGCCCTCTCCCCGCAAGCGGGGCGAGGGGGCGCTAGCGGCCGGCGCAAAGTGATCCCATCTGACAACAACCCGCCCTAGCCCAGGCTGCGCCCGCGTCTGGAACGCGATCCGCTCGCGCCCCTGCCCTCAGCCTCGGCCTCAGCGGTCTCGCCGCGACGCTCCTTAGCCTTCGTCCGGCGAAGATGGGCTTCGTTCTCCTTCGGGGTCTGCTGGTTGGATGCGCCCGCTTCGCTCAGCGCGATGGCGATCGCCTGCCTCGGATTCCTGACCTTCTGCCCGCTTCTCCCCGAACGGAGTTCGCCATGCTTGAACTCGTGCATGACGCGGCCCACGGTTTCCTTTTGCGGCTTTGTTTCCTGCGGCATCGTAACGATCCTCCTGCTGACGCTCGCCCGCACAATTCTGGGCGCGAAGGTAAGCCCTCCGCCGGCTCGCGAAGCCGGCGCCTCGAAAGACAACGAGGTTTCAGCCTTTCGGTTCCTCGCGACGCGCGAGCGCGACCACATTCCTCGCGCCAAACGCGAGCTAGGGTCAAAACCCCTCGGTCTGCCTACGCCGGTGACTGCTTCGCGCAAATACCGGTCATTGATCGTCGGTTTGGCGAACGGGTCAAATCGACGCGCAATGCCGCCGGCCGGTCTCGACGTACAGCGTTCATGGACGATTGCGCCCTGAGGTCCTGCGCTTCTTCTACTGCGCTGGTTCGCGCAGCAGCAGGCCTAGGGGCCAGAGCGGCCCGACAGGGATAAGTTCAAAGGTCATCATTCCCGCCTGACCCAGGGGCAGCTTTTCGAGCAGCCTGTGCGCTTCGGTGGGATCGGTAACATTCATGAGGAATACCGCGCCGGAGCCGTCGGCCTTGGCGAACCACTCGTCGATCTTGCCCGTTAGCTGCAGGCGCACCGTATCGCGGGCCTCGAAAGGCATAATTGGCAACCTCGCCTCGGGCGTGGCCTTGGCGGTCCAGCTGCCAATTGCCAGCACTTTCGTCGTCAGCGCGGCCGCAGCCTTCATTTCGGCAGTAATGGACGACTTGTCGTCTGACATGGCGATCAATCCTTTCACCGGCGGTGAAGCGGTTGGAGTTGCGATCGGTTCACTCGCGGAGAGGCACACGGGATGCGTGGCGGACAGCCGGGCTGGAGCGTCCCCAACTTCGGCGAAAATCAAAGATCCGACCAGGAAGCAGAGGCGAGCCGTTTTGATGCGGTAGCTGTCCCGAACGCTCACGAGAGCATCTGCTGGGCGACTTCCTCGGGCAAATCAGATTGGACCCAATGTCCTCCGGGGAGAAGGTGAAGCGAGGCATGGCTGAAGTGAGACGCGCGATCCTTGGCCACGTCAGACGTGATGTAGGGATCGAACTCTCCCCAAATCACCTTGACGGGGATATTGATTGTCTTCAGCTCGGGCAGGCGCGCCGTATTTCGAGCAAGTTCGCCAAAGAAATCCGACGCCAGCTGTACGAACGCGGGGCCGGAACTTGGTTGCCGAGTGAAGTTATCGGCGATGAGTTGCTCGGTCACGGTATCAAAGTGCGCCCGTTGACTAACTGGCTGAGCGTCACGGAACTTGTTTGGCTGCCATGCCAGCAACCATTTGAGTTGCTCGGGGCTTTGTGCAATTGCACCGCTCAGGGCGTTGAGGCTCTTGGTCGCAAACAGCTCGATCATCTCGGGCCAATGAACGGGAATTGCATCGTCATAGGCGGAATTTAGAATGCACAAGGATTCGACCTGCTCAGGATGCGCGAGCGTGAAGTTGATTCCCGCGGGCCCTGAAGCGTCGTGCGCGACCGGCACGATCTTATCCAGCCCCAGCGCATGAACGACCCCTTCCATGTCGTCAAGCTGTTGCTTGAAACTGTAGGTCGCGCCGGCGGGTTTATCCGAGGCGCCGAACCCCAGGAAATCGAAAGTCACGACCCGCCGTCCGCTGGCGACGAGGTAGGGGATCAGCTCGTCGTAGATGTGCAAATTGTCGGGAAATCCGTGCATGAGCACGAAGGCAGGACCCGCGCCCCCGTAGTCGCGGGCGTAAACTCTTCCCTGCTCGCGCGGAATCTGGTGTTCGGAGAACTTGATGGGATCAGACATGGGCCGTCCTATCTGCGTCAGTGTTTGTCGGATTGAACCTAGCGTCTTCACCGCTCCCGGCGTAGGTCGTTCTTGCCACTTTTCATGACGTGATGTCCGGCCATCCGGCTCGCGCGTGAGCAGTAGGGATCGTTGTCAGAACATGCCTCCCGGGTGACACTGCTCTGGGCTATCATCCAGGTTTTCGGACATCGGGAGCAGCCATGCATCGGGTCGGTCTCATTGTCTCGCACGGCTTCCAGCTCTTGAGCCTTGCGCCCCTGACGGCATTCGAAATGACAGGCTACGGACTCGCGAAGCCTCCTCCGGCCCATTCCCACTACGACTTCCACCTGTTGTCGGAACGCGGCGGCCCTGTTCCGTCTTCCTGTGGCTTGACCGTTGAAACTGAAGCATTCGGCGACCCGGCGTTTGACACCATCATTGTCGGCGCGACCACCGCGTTCGAATTGGCTCCATCGAGCGAAAGCTTGATCGCCTTCGTGCAAAGGGCTGCCGCGACGTCGAGGCGCGCCGCTTCATTTTGCAACGGAGCGTTTGTTCTCGCTGAGGCCGGACTTCTCGATGGGCGCCGTGCGACGACGCATTGGATTCAGGCGGCCAGTTTCAGGGCTCGGTTTCCAAAGGTCAGGTTGGAGGAGGACCGGATCTACATCAACGACGGTCCGATCTGGACGTCGGCTGGAATGACCGCAGGAATCGATCTTGCTCTAGCGATGATCGATGGGGACCTGGGCCCCCAAGTTGCAAAAGTCGTTGCCAAGCTTATGGTCATGAATCAACGTCGGATGGGCGGACAAACTCAGCATTCCGCGCTTCTGGACATGACGCCGAAATCGGATCGTATCGAGTTGGTCGTCGCGCACATCCGCGAAAATCTGCGGAACCTCCTCTCGATCGAGGAGCTCGCAGCCGTCGCCAACCTCAGCCCCCGTCAGTTCAGCCGCGCGTTTCTGGCCGAGACTGGTCAGACACCAGCAAAGGCCGTGGAGAGACTGCGGCTAGAAGCTGCCCGGTTCATGATGGAGGGAGGCCGGCACTCGGTAAAATTGGTCGCGCAGGAAACGGGTTTTGCGGACCGCGAACGCATGCGTCGTGCCTTCCTGCGGACCTTCGGCGTGCCCGCGGAGGCGTTGCGGAGAAATGCTCGACCGGAGGCAGTCGCGGTCGCCTAACTTCAGCTCAAGCCACGGGCCGCCTTCAGGACTACTGTCTACGCAGTCATTCTCGACGGCGGCAATCAGCGTCAGGGAATGGCCGCTCTTTGCGCATTCCCGCCGTCATCCCTGCGTCATCTTCGCACGGCAGCAATCCCCCGAAGCAGTCACGACCGCGGAAGCGATTGAGCTTTGACCCTGAGGCTGACGGTCGCTCGCGCTAGTGCCGTCAGATGGCGTCACGCGGGAGGCTTAAGCAGCCTAAATTGAGCCTCAGGACTGACCGGACCAACGATAACTCGTAATCATCGGAATTGTCAGTGGACCCATGATTTCGCCCGCTCCGTCAGGCGAAAAATAGTCTCAAACAGTTTCCGCAACAGATCGCTCTCGCGGAAACGGCCGTGGCGGTTCTTGGAAAAGGTCGAATGATCGGGAACTTCACCGTCGAGCCCCAAACGACAGAACCAGCGATAGGCCAGATTGAGGTGGACCTCCTCGCACAGCCGGCGCTCCGAACGAATGCCGAAACAGTAGCCGACGATCAGCATGCGCATCATCAGCTCGGGGTCGATCGAGGGCCGTCCGACGTCGCTATAGTAGGGCCCGAGGTGCGCCCTCAGCTAAGTCAGATCAACGAACCGATCGATCTTGCGCAGCAGGTGACCGTCTGGGACATGCCGCTCAAGACTGAAGCCGTAGAACAGCGCCTCCTGCATCACCCGCCGCTCGCCCATCATCTGCCGAATCTCCCACTCCTTCGAACAGAGAATCAGCGACCGGCGCCGCGATCAAGCAGAGTTTTTCAACGAAATACGTCGAAACCGGTCAAGCTGATTGGGTTTTGACCCTAACCGTCGTTCCGGCCCCTCTCCCACGCAAGCGCGACCGCAACCAGCCTTTCGCCGGCCAAGGTCACGAGCTGAAGCCGCCGCCCGTCGCGCAGCGTCGCCCTGCCCTCCCCGATCCGCGCTTCGATGTCGGCGTACTCGAGCGGCGTTCCGTCGAGCGGATGGATCGCCTTGTAGACGGCTTCCTTGGCGACAAAGACGAGCCGCTGCGCGACGCGGTCGCCCTTCGTCGCGCGCCGTTCGGCGGCGCTCAGCACGAACTCGACGAGATCGGCCGGCAGAGGTTCTGCCGGCTCGATGTCGACGCCGAGACCGACGAGCAGCCCGCGCCGCGCGACGGCGGCGACGGCGAAGCCGTCGTCATGGGCGAGCGAACCGATGACTCCTTCGGGCCAATCCGGCGCGCCGGTGAGCGAGCGAGGCAGGGGCGCAGTGGCGTCGGCGCCGAGCTCTCGGAGGAGGTCCCGCGCGACGATGCGGGCGGCGCCGCTCGCGCGCCGTCTCGCAAGGTTGGTCGGGCGGCCCAAGCCCGGATCGGTGAACGCCGCCTCGTCGCCGCGGCGCATGCGGCGGGCGCCGACAAGGACGCCGATCGGCCCGAGGGCGGCGCGGAGCGGCGCGCAGTCGAAGCCCTCGGGGCCCGCGCTCTCGGCCACGCCCCACATTAGCGCGCCGCGGAGGGGGCGCTCGAGACGAGCCTCGCCGGATTGCCGCGCCAGCGCGAGCCGGCCGGCGTGACCTCGCCCTTCATCAGGAAAGCGTCGGGGTCGAGCCGGGTCCCCTCGCCCATCGTCACGCCATAGTGCACCAGCGCGCCGGCGCCGACCGACGCGCCCGCGCCGATGCGCACCATATCTGACTTGAACACGCCCTCCTCGAGCGAGTGCGACTGGATGATGCTGTGCTCGTTGAGGTTCGCCCCGTCGCCAATCTCGACCAGCGTGCGCTCCGAAAGAGTGCAGCCGTCGTCGAACACCTTGCGGCCGACCCTGACGCCGAGCAGGCGCGACATCAGGTTGCGCATCGGGGTTCCGGCGAAGGCGGTCGAGAGCGGATTGTCGGAGAGCTTCCAGTGCCGCTCGACCCGCCAGAAGATGGGGTCGTACACCGTCGCGATCGCGGGCACGAGCCGGCCGAAGCCGATCGAGGCGCGCTCGATCAGGATGAACCCCATTGCCAGGAGCGTGACAACGACGCCGGCCGCCGCGGTCATCGCCAGCACATTCGTCGCCCCGAAGACTTCCGCCGTCCAGCCGAAGACGTAGATCGCGAGGAAGACGAAGAACCAGCGCGAGGCGAGGAGTCCGGCCATCGAGGCGACATTGAGCAAGGTCTTGCGCCTGAGACGTCGCGCGCGCTCTTCCGGCCCGATTGCCGCCAGCATGTCGAGATCGCGCGAGGCGGCGCGGGGAATCTCGAACGCAGGCGAGCCGAGCAAGCCGACGTTCTCGCGCACCGGCCCGTCGATCGGCGCCATCACCTTGGTGGCGAAGAGAACGTTGTCGCCGGTCCGCGCGCCGGGCGGGACATAGACCGCGGTGCCAAGGAAGTTGTTTTCGCCGACGCGGCAGGCGCCGAGCCTGAAGGCGTGGCTCGACATGGCGAGGTTCCCGAGCCACAGGCTGTCGGAGGCGACCGTATTGGCGCCGACAGAACAAAGGAACGGGTTGTCCTGCCCCTGCTCGCTGCCGAAATTCGATCCCGTCTGATCGCCCAAGCCGAGCCTCCAGCCGACGAAGCGCAGGTAAGGCTCGATGAATACGCTGTCCCCGAACAGGAGGTTGAAGAAGCTCGAATTGCCGAAAAGTTCGACGATCTCATGCATGCCGTGATGGA
Source organism: uncultured Alphaproteobacteria bacterium (assembly GCA_963721905.1). GTDB lineage: Bacteria > Pseudomonadota > Alphaproteobacteria > Rhizobiales > Beijerinckiaceae > Roseiarcus. The sequence goes on along the minus strand of CAVRMF010000019.1, from coordinate 264,117 downwards.
AGCCATAGAGCGGGTAGACCCGGCCCTCGACCAGAAAGAGGTTGGCGAGCCGAGGCAGGGCGTAAATGAGCGACAACCCGCCGGCGAGCGCAATCAGATAGAGGACGAGCGCCGCGCCCGCGGCGTCGGGCGCCAAGGAAAGGGCGGCTTCCCACGGGCTGCTTGCGACGAAGTCCTCGCCCGCGGCCAGCGCCGCGAGGGCGTAGACGACAGCCGCCTCGATCAGGGCCGTGGCGATGGCAAGGACGAAGGCAAGCCGCGTCGCAGCGAAAAGCCAGCGCCTCAGCGGCGTGATCGACATTTCGTCCATGAGGCGGAAATTGGTCGTCGTCTCCTCGGCTGGGGACCCATGGTACCGCTTGCCCGCCGGAATGCGCTGGCCGCTTTGCAGGGACGAAGCGTGGCCGAGCTGACCGAAGTCTCCGATCGAGACGCCAATGTCGAGGACGGTCTGCTCGCCGACATAGGCGTTGCGGCCGATGCGGATCTTGCCGGTATGGATGCGGTTGCCGAAGGCCGAATAGCCGGGCATGACGGCGCTTCGCGATAAGACCGCATCGTCGCCGACCCGAAAAAGGTCCGCCGTGATCGGCACGGCGTTCGTTGCGATGACCGCGTTGCGGCCGATCCTGGCGCCTAGCAGACGCAGGTATGTGTTGTAGAGCGGCGTGCCGACGAAGGCGCTGGCGGGCGCGGAGCGGACGATGAGCTTGGCCGTCCAGAAGCGGAAATAGGCGAAGCTCCAGAGCGGGATCGCCTCGGCGCGGGCGCGGCCAATGAGAAGCCATTTCGCGGCGACAGCGAGCCCGTTGTGACCGAAGAACCAGACGATTGCGGCCGCGAACGCACGCCCATAGAGCTCGAGCGGGGAATCGACCGCGTCGTAAAACCAGTCGAGCGCCGCCAATGCGGCGGCGACCGAGAGCGCGCCGAACGCGACATAGACAATCATCTGCGCCGCGCCGCAGGCGTAATAGGCGAGGTTCGACGGGCGAAAGGCTGGAAGCGCTTCCTCCGGCGCGAGCGTCGCGGGCCGGGCGGCGTCGAGCGCGCGGGCGAGCCGGCGAACCGTCGCATTGGCGTAGACGTCGCGCATCGCGACTTGGAGCGACGGCTCGAGCTGCCGGACCCTGGCGCAGAACCGCGCCATCAGGAGCGAGTGGGCGCCGTAGTCGTTGAAGAGATCGCCGTCGATCGAGACCTCGTCGAGGCCGAGCGTCTCCCCGAGCGCGCGGCAGAGCGTGCGCTCGGTCGGGGTCTCGGGCGCCTCATGGTTCTCGCTGAATCTCAGGCGCGCGGACTTCGGCGCGGGCAACTGCGCCCGGTCGGCCTTGTTGCTGACGAGCGTCGGGATGAACGGGAGCTGCTCGAGATAGGCCGGCGTCATATAACCGGGCACACGCGAGCGCATCAGCGCGATGATCGCGCTCCGGTCCGGGGCGGGCGAGCCGTGCTTGACAGCATAATAGGCGACGAGCTCCTGCGCGCCCGGTTCAGGCTCGAAGGTCGCAGCCACGGCCTGGGCGATTTCGGGAATCTCGAGCAGGACCGACTCGATCTCCGTCAGTTCGATGCGATAGCCGCGCAGCTTGATCTGCGTGTCGATGCGGCCGAGATATTCGATCTCGCCATCCTCGTTGATCCGCCCGAGATCGCCGGTGCGGTAGATGCGGCCCGACGGGTTGTTCGGCAGCCCAAGGAAGTCGCCGATGAACTTCGCTTGCGTGAGCTCGGGCCGATTGAGATAGCCTTCGGCGACGCCGACCCCTGCGATGCCGATTTCGCCCGTCTCCCCGAGGTCGACCGCACGGTCCTGTTTGGCGTCGAGGATGACAATCGAATAGGTCGGCAGGGGCCTGCCGATGGTCACCGGCCGATCCGGCGTCATCACCCCGAGCGAGGCGGTCACCGTCGTTTCGGTCGGCCCATAGCTGTTGAGCAGCGTGCGGCCCGGCCGGCTCCAGCGCCTGACCAGCGCAGGCGGACAGGCTTCGCCGCCGATCAAAAGAACGCGCAGCTTTGGCAGCTCGCGCTCGATCGAGGCAAGCAGCGTCGGCACGCAGCAGAAGCAGGTGACGGCGCGCGATACGAGATAGTCGGCGAGCTCCTCGCCGAAGAGGCTGGTTGCGGCCGTATTGGGAACGAGCGTCGCGCCGGCGACCAGCGGAACCCAGATTTCCTCGATCGAGAAATCGAAGGCGACCGACATGCCCTGATAGACGCGGTCGCCCGGACCGAAACCGTAGCGCTCGGCCGCGACCCGCACGAAATTGCAAATGCTCTGGTGAGCGATCGCGACGCCTTTGGGACGCCCGGTCGTGCCCGATGTGTAGAGGATGTAACAGAGCGCATCGGCGTCCGGCGCGTGCGCGGCGAGCGGACCGTCGCCCAGTTCAGCGGCCTCCGCGCGCAGGCCGTCGAGGATCAGCGTCGGTATATCGCCGTCGGCGAACCGGTCGGCGAGCCTCAGATGCGTCACCGCGAGCGTCGCCCCGGCGTCGGAGAGGATGAACCGGATGCGATCCGCCGGATGGTTGGCGTCGAGGGGAACGTAGGACGCGCCCGCCTTCAGGAGCGCGTAGAGCGCGACATAGGCGTCGACGCCGCGATCGAGGAGGACCGCGACGTGGTCGCCCGGCCTCACTCCGTGGCGCACGAACAACCGCGCCATCTGATTGGCCCGCGCGTTCAGTTCGCGATAGCTGATGTCCGCGCTCTCGGCCGATACCGCGATGCGGTCGGCGTGGCGGCGGCAGGCCTCTTCGAGCACGTCGCTGAGACGCTCCCCATAGCGCCATCGAAGCGGCGATCCTTCGCTGAGGACGGAAGACGGCCGCGATCGCTCGACCCGGCGCAGCGGGGTCAAGGGGTCGTCTTCGAGCGTTGGCTCGCGCAGGGTGAGCGCTGAGGTCAGCATGGGAAGAGGGCCTATGGTTAACGAATCTGACGCGACGCTCGCGGGCGCGAGCAACGGTCGTGCGTCGAGCCTCGTGCACCGTCGTGAGATCGCCCCCGCGAGCCCTGGCCCTCTGCGCGAGCGGACATAGGCGTCAGTTCGGCTGAACGGAGGCTGAACGACGACGCGGCGTCGTCGCGAAGACCTCATGAAGGATAGGCTCAGGCCAAGCTGACCGTTCCCTCGACGCGTAACCTTGCGATAAGCCTATGAAATGCCGAGGTCATTGCTGGCGCCTTGCCACCGCCGCGCCCACGGGCCAGAACGCCACTTCGCATTGGAATGCAGCGGGCGACGTTTCCGGCATCATTCCGGAATCGTCCGAGCCGTGGCGCATTGAGCAGAGGCTGAGCTCGACATGATTCGGCGGGACGCTGCGCCGCAGGTCAAAGAGATTCGGCCCACGCCCAAGCCGTCGCGACGCGTGCGTTCGATCAGCGTTCGCAGGGTGCGGCTCGCGAGCGGGCTTGTGCTCTTCACCTATGTGACGCTGCACTTCGCCAACCATGCGCTCGGCAACATTTCCATCGATGCGATGGCAAAGGGGCTCGCGCTCCAGAAGCTGCTATGGCAGTCGCCGCCCGGCGCGATCCTTCTCTACGGCGCGCTCCTGATCCATATGGGACTCGGCTTCTGGGCTCTCTATGAGCGGCGGCAATTCCGCTGGACGCGGCTCGAGGCGACCCAGCTCACGCTCGGGCTTCTGATCCCCTTCCTCCTGGCCGACCATATCCTGGGCACGCGGGTAGCGCTCAGCGCCTTCGGGCTGGACAAGGGCTACCCCCAAGAATTGTTCAAATTCTGGGTCGGATCGCCGCCGTCCGGGGCGCTGCAGGCCGTGCTCCTGCTCATCGTCTGGATCCACGGCTCGATCGGCATCCACTTTTGGCTGGCTCTGAAGCCCTTCTATCCGCGCGTGAGGAATGTGCTGCTAGCGGTCGCCGTGCTTCTGCCGGCGCTTGCGTTGCTCGGCTTTTTCCAGGGCGGCAGGCAAACGCTGGAATCGGCGACCGACCCCGCCTGGCAGGCGCAGAACTTGACGCCGGCGCACGTCGGAACCGCGGACGAGAACGCCCTTCTGGTCCACTGGCGCGGAGAAACGCTCGCCGTTCTGGCCGCGACGCTCGCCCTGACGCTGCTCGCGAGAGGCTTTCGAAGTTGGCGCGAGCGTCGCGTCGGCTCGATCCGATTGACCTATCCCGACCGCACGATCCGCGTTCCTCGAGGATTGAGCGTGCTCGAAGCGAGCCTGCGCAACAACATTCCGCATGCGCATGTCTGCGGCGGACGCGGACGCTGCTCCACCTGCCGGATCCGCGTCCTCGGCGATCCCAGCCTGTTGCCAGCGATCAGCGCGGCTGAGCAGGCGGTTTTGGACCGGGTCGGGGCCGGGGTGAACGTCCGGCTCGCCTGCCAGTTGCGCCCGACCTTCGACATCGCTTTCGTGCCCCTGCTTCCGGCGCACGCAGCCATCGGCGACGTCCACCGGGGCGGCCCGTCCCGCAGCGGCGACGAGCGCTACGTCGTCATCATGTTCGTCGACATGCGCGGATCGAGCAAGCTCGCCGAAGGGCGCCTGCCCTACGACACCGTGTTCATCATCAACCAGTTCCTCAACGCGGTGAGCAAAGCCGTGATCGCGGCCGGGGGCGAACCCAACCAGGTTTTGGGCGACGGGCTCCTGGCGTTGTTCGGCCTCAAGGAGCCGCCGGGGGTCGCATGCCGGCAGGCGGTCGACGCGTGTGCGGCGATCGCCGCCAATGTCGAGGGGCTGAACCTGGCCCTGGCGCACGGCCTGCACGACCCCATCCGCTTCGGCATCGGCATCCATGCCGGCCTGATCATCGCAGGCGACATCGGGCACGAGCGCCATGCGCAGTTCACGGTGATCGGCGATCCGGTCAATGTCGCGGCCCGCCTGCAGGATCTAACGAAATCGCTCGGCTGCGAGGTGCTGATGTCCGAGGAAGTCTATTCTCACGCAGGCTTCGACCCGGACGATCTGCCGTCGCACGAGGTCGAAACGCGAGGGCGGGACGCGACCGTCAAGGCGCGAAGCGCAGTCAGAGCCGCGGATCTGGCGGCGTTTCTGACCACGCCGGCTGCGGCGACGCCGTAAGAGCCGGCCGTCAGGCCGTCGGCGGCTCGGTCGCGCCCGGCCCCAGCGAGCGCTGGACCATGACGGTGTCCGTCCAGTGGCCGAATTTGTAGCCGACCGAGGGCAGATAGCCGACCTGATGGAAGCCGAACGCTTCGTGAAGCGCGAGCGAGGCGCGGTTGGCCGCGTCGATATAGCCGATCATCTGCCGGAATCCCGCCGCCGCACAACTGTCGATCAGCGCGCCCATCAAGAGGCGCCCGATGCCACGGCGCAGATGATCGTTGTGCACGTAGATCGAATGCTTGACGCAGTACCGGTAGGCCGGGCGCTTGCGAAACGGCACCGCATAGGCGTAGCCGACGACCAGGCCCCCGTCATCGGCGAGGATGTGAGGCATTTTCCGCCGCTGCATCGACTTCCGCCGGCGCTTGAGGTCCTCGGCGTCCGGCGTCTCGAACTCGTTCTCCTCGATGCCCGGGTCGACGCCGCGGCGGATGTGATGCAGATAGATCGCGAGCATCGCGGGAACGTCGACGTCACGCGAATTGCGCACGACGACCGCGCTTGTCTGCCGCCGCTCGACTTGAGCCTCACCGGCCGTTGGATTCACTTTGGCGTCCATTCTCGACCCGGGACCGAATCACTCCCTGACAACATAGGTATAGAATCGAATGTTCCCGGATTCGTCGGTTTCGCGATAGAGCCCCTGGGTTTCCGCTTCAAAGCCGGGGAAAACATTGGAACTCTTCTCGAACATCTTCAGATAGTCGATCATCGGCCGCGCGCGCTCGTCAAGCCGCTCGCCGGGAACGATTGTCGCGATGCCAGGCGGATAAACGACGAAAAGGGTCGTCGCGATCCGTCCCTCGAGCTTGTCGAGCGGTACATAATCCACGGTGTTGCGCACGAGATGGCGTGACGCCGCGCGCGGCGTCATCGCCATGTCGGGGATGTGCTTCATGGCGAATTGCGCCTTTTGCAGCCTGCTCACGTCATGATCGCGGAAGAAGGCGTGCATCTCGGCGCAAAGGTCCTTGAGCCGCCTGCCGCGATAGCGCCTGGGGCGTTTGGCGACGAATTCCGGCATTGCGTCCTCGAGCGGGACATTGTCGTCGTGCAGCCGCTTGAAGGCGACGAGCGCTGAGACCAGCGTGCCCGCCTTGCTCGAACTCGACGCCGGGGGTCAACAGGAACAGCATCGAATTGAGGTCGTTCTTCTCGGCGACGACCCGGTTCTCGCGCAGATACTGGACGACCACCGGCGCGGGGATCCCATGCGCTTCGTAGCCTCCGGTCCTTCGGTCGAAACCCGGCGTCAGCAGGGTGAGCTTGGCCGGATCAGTGATGGCGAAGCCGTCCGCGACGGCGGCGAAGCCGTGCCAGGCTTGGCCCGGCGCGAGCGCCCAATAGCGCGGGTCGCGGGCGAGGAGATCGGTCGACACGCTCTCCCACGGTACGTCGTGGGCTCCGCCCTCCTGCGCGGCGTCGCGGATCGACACGCGATCGGGGACGAAGGGATCGAAGAACCAGCGCCGCGCCGGATCGCGCTCCTTCTCCTCAAACTCGCGCCTGACCGCGCGCAATTTCTTGCGCAATTCGATGCCGAGCCGGATCGTGTCGTCCCATAGCACTTCGCCCGAACGGCCCTTCATCATCTGCGCGCCGACGTCGAGCGAGGCGAACAGCGGATAGAAGGGCGAGGTCGACGCGTATTGCATGAAGCCTTCATTGAAGCGTCGGTGTTCGACCCGCCGCCGCTGCGCCTTGATGTGCTGGTCGCGCATATGGATCTGCGAGGCCTGCGAGAAGCTCGCGAGCTGCTTGTGCGCCGACTGGGTCGCGATGACGCCCGGCGAGTTCTCGTTGAGGCCGGTCAGGCCCATGGCGAAACGCCGCTCATAGAGCGGATGAAACTTCATGAAGCCAGCCCAGGCCTCGTCGAACATCAGATAGTCGCAGAGATGCCCGATCCGCTCGACAATGCGCTGCGCGTCATAGATCGTGCCGTCGTAGGTGCATTGCTCGATCACCGCGACGCGGAATGGGCGCTCACGCTTCCAGGCGTCCTTGTCTTCGACATGGGGATTCTTCCGGATTCGCTCGCGGATCGCTTTCTCGTCCAGGTCCTCGGTACGGATCGGGCCGATGAGGCCATAGGCGTTACGGTCGGTCGAGAGATAGATGGGAATGCCGCCGCCCATCAGGAGGGCGCCCTGATGCGCCGCCTTGTGGTTGTTGCGGTCGAAAAGGACGAGGTCGCCTTCGGCGACGAGGTTGGTCAGCACGATCTTGTTGGAGGACGACGTGCCGTTGAGCACGAAATAGGTCTTTTCGGCCCCGAAAATGACCGCGGCCTCCTTCTGCGCCTGTAGCGCCGGCCCTTCGTGGGTCAGGAGGTCGCCGAGCTCCAGGATCGAATTGTCGAGGTCGTCGCGAAAGATCGCTTCGCCCAAATGCTCCACGAAGATGCGGCCGATAGGGCTGCGGCTATAGAAGATGCCGCCGTTGTGGCCAGGGCAGGTCCAGAGCTGATTGCCCTCCTCGGCATAGTCGACGAGAGCGCCGAAGAACGGCGTCTTCAGCGTCTCGGCATATTGCTTGAGGCGCGACACGAGGTTCTTGGCGATGAATTCGGGCGTCTCCTCGGCCAGGAACACATAGCCGTCGATGAAGTCGAGCACTTCCACGGGAATGTCCTCGAAGCGCTTGCGCCGGACGAGGATAACGATCGGCATCTCGAGGCCGCGTTTGCGCATCAGGTTGATGAGCGAGGCGGCCTTTCCTTCGATCCCCTTCTTGCCCCAGTCGACGACCAGGAGGCCGATGGCGGCGTCGGTCTGGACCGCGATCTCCGCATCCTCGAGCCGGCGCGCCTTGATCACCTGAAAGCCCATGCGCTCAATCGCCGCAATGATCTGGTTGACCCTGAGGCCCTCGAGATCGTCGGCGTCGAACATCGGCGCGGAGAAAAGAAAGGTGAACCGCTGGAAGAAGTTCATGAGAATCCTTGACGCGGCCGGAGGCGCCCCGATTGGGAGCTCCAGCTAAGACAGAAGAGCCATGACAAAATCATGACAGTCATTCGGGCGCAATTCCAGCTCGAGCCACGCCGACTGCGCTGCTGCGCTTCAAACGTATCGATTGGTCGCGTAAGGTTCTCCGATCTTTCGGCCCGCGTCCAACTCAAGGGGGCGTCGCTTTTGGGGCCGGGCCGGCCATCGCCACGGCTACGGAGTAACGATCTTGACCAAAGTGGTTCTGACGCTCAACGCTGGATCGTCCTCGCTCAAATTCGCCGCGTTCGGCGTTGCCGACGGCGGGGCAATCAACCTTCTTGCCTCGGGGCAGATCGAGGGGATCGGCGCGACGCCGAAGGGCGCCGTCACAGCGGTCGCCACGGGCGAAAAGACCGATCTCGTCTTCGATCCATCGCATGACAGCATCGACCATCAGGCGGCGATGGGCGCCATTCTCAGCTGGCTGCGGAAGGCCGGTGACGACAGTTCGGTCGCCGCGCTCGGCCATCGCGTCGTGCACGGCGGACCGGACCTCGCCGAGCCGATGGTGATCGACGCGGCGGTGCTGGCCAAGCTCAAGCGCCTCATCCCGCTCGCGCCGCTGCACCAGCCGCACAACATCGCCGGCATCGAGGCGGCGATGAAGGCGTTTCCGTCGACCCCGCAGGTCGCCTGCTTCGACACTGCCTTTCATCGCAACCATCCGTTCGTCTCCGAGACGTATGCGCTCCCGCGCTCCTATTACGACGAGGGCGTGCGCCGCTACGGCTTCCACGGGCTCTCATACGAATACATCGTGCGGAAGCTCAGAAGCATAGCCCCGCAGGTCGCGCGAGAGGACGTCGTCATTGCGCATCTCGGCAACGGCGCCTCGATGTGCGCGGTCACGAATGGCCGCTCGATCGCTTCGACCATGGGATTCACTGCGCTCGACGGGCTGCCGATGGGCACGCGCTGCGGTCAGATCGATCCGGGCGTGCTGCTTTATTTGATGGCGGCGAAGGGGATGAACGCGGATCAGATTTCCGATCTCCTTTACAACAAGTCCGGCCTCAAGGGGATGTCGGGAATTTCCCAGGACATGCGCGAGCTCGAGGCCTCCGACAGTCCCGCGGCGCACGACGCGATCGCCTATTTCGTCGAGCGCATCCGGCGCGAACTGGCCGGGTTGGCCGCGACCGTCAACGGCATCGAAGGCATCGTCTTCACCGCCGGCATCGGCGAGCATTCCTGGCGCGTGCGCGAGGCCGTGCTCAAGGGCATGGAGTGGCTGGGCGCGCAGATCGACGACGAGGCCAATCGCGCCAGCGCCCAGATCATCAGCTCGAGGTCTTCCAAGACGATCGTCTTCGTCATCCCGACCGACGAGGAACGCATGATCGCCGAGCACACGGTCGCGACCGCGGGCGTGGCCAACTCCAACGCTGCGCCGCTCCCGGCGTAACCGAAGAGGATGCGAACGCCCTCCGGCGCGCGGCGGAGGACTGTGCAGCCTTGAGCGACATGGCCGCTATCACGGCCCTTCGCCGCTGACGCAAAAACATCACAAATCGGCCCTTAGCAAGCGTGCGGCGCATCCGGCGCCGTGGTAGCGTTCCGGCCGCGGCTGCGCGGTCGTTCGGCGCGGCATCGCAGAGGATCCTCATGCGCGGCGATCAGCAGGTCATCGACTATCTCAACAAAGCGCTCCGCCACGAACTGGCGGCGGTCAATCAGTATTGGCTGCACTACCGCGTTCTCGACAACTGGGGCTACAAGGACTTCGCCAAGACCTGGCGCGTGGAATCGATCGAGGAGATGCGGCATGCGGACAAGCTGGTCGCTCGCATTCTCTTCCTCGATGGCCAACCGAACATGCAGTCTCTCGACCAGTTGCGGATTGGCAAGAGCGTCAAGGAAATCATCGACTGCGATCTGGCGGCTGAAATGAGCGCCCACGCGCTCTATCGCGAGGCGGCGCAATATTGTCTGACTGCCAATGACCGAGTCTCCCAGAACCTGTTCGAGGAGTTGCTTACGGACGAAGAGAAGCACATCGATTTTCTCGAGGCGCAGCTCACCCTGATCGATCAGCTCGGCGTGCAGCTTTATTCACAAAAACACATCGGTGAACTGGAGGGCTGACGCCCGCCTCCTGCAATCGGCGCGAGGCGGGGCCGCGGCCGGGGCCTTTCACGGAAATCTTAAGGAAATCTCAATACAATCGTGCGCCCCGCGCGAATCGCCTCTACATATTTGTTTATTGCCAAGCTGACGTAACGCCCGCTTACTGAGCGCCATTCGACTGCTAACGGAGCGAAAACATGGGGCGGCATCACTTTCAACAGCTGAACTCGCTGACCAACACAGAGGAAGAGCCGGGCGCTGCGGCGCTCTCGACGATCTCCACCGCGCAACTGCAACGGATCGTCGCCCTTTGCGCCGCCATCTTGCGCGAAACCGCCGAGAGCACGGATGATCTTTCCGAGCGCCTCGCGTTCCTTCAGAAGGGCATCGAGTCGCTCGGCGACGGCGCCCGGGCGCCCCGGATTGCATGTCGCCGCAATCCGAAGTGTCACCCCAACCCTCTGTTCGGGCCGCCTTGCGACTGTCGCCTCGGCGACGCGCCGGGGTACGACGCGCATTGAACGGGGGAGCGGGTTGCCGCCCTGCCCTCGCGGCGGTGGCTCGCCGCGCCGCTTTCAATATCATTGGCGTTCAACGCATATCGTCATAGTGTAATTTTTGGCCGGGCTGGCGCGATTATCCTTCGGCTGCCGGAAGTTCGACCGGCCCGGATCGGAAAGACCAAAGCCCATGACGACGCCAATCCGCGATCTGTTCAGCTTTCTCACAGCCCAAACTGGCGACTTCAATGCGCTCGGGCTCTGGAAGTATCTCCTCCTGTTGATCTTCTACGGGTTGATTGCGGCAAGCTTGGCGCTTGCTGTCGTGAATTGGCGCGAGGAGCCTGGTCAACGCAACGGGCGAACCCTGTGGTTGTTCGTCACGCGCTTCCTGATCGGCTGCATGTGGTTCCAGGGCACCCTCTGGAAACTGCCGTTCGGCGAGAAGAACGGGCTCTACTATTGGACCCAGCAGATGGCGGGCCGCGCGGCTTTCGAATTCCACCGCGAGTTCGTCGAGCAGGTGTTGCTGCCGCATTTCGCCATCCTCAATCCAATCGTGTATTTTGCGGAGCTCGGCTTCGCCGTGGCGCTGATCCTGGGGCTCTGTGTCCGTCTCGCAAGCCTCGGCGCGATCGCGTTCACGCTCAATCTCTGGCTCGGCATTTACAACAAGCGCCCCGGCGATCCCGATGAATGGCCGTGGAGCTATATCTTCCTCGTCATGGTGCTCGGCTATTTCCTTGTCGACGCGGCCGGGCGCGCGCTCGGCGCCGACGCGTGGCTCCGCAGGAACGTCGCCTCCGTGAGAGATGGCCGGGGTTTTGGCGCGGTTCTGCGCCTCTTCACTTGAAAGCTTGCGCCCGGCGCAACGTCAGAAAGAGCCTTAAGAAGGTCTTTAAGAGAACCACCGTGGCCGGAACGGCTGCAGCGAGATTGCCGGAGACTTTCGAGACGCCGCCGCGGCGATGGCGGCAACTGACCGGGACTTCGATAAGGCGCATTCGAGCCGCTGCGACGCGCATCTGCATTTCGAGATTCCAGCCGTAGGTCTTTTCCTGCATCTGTATAGAACTGAGCGCCGGCCGCGTGATCGCCCGGCATGGCGCCATATCGGTAAAGCGCGCCCCATAGGCCAGCCAGATCAAAGCGCCGGCGAGCCGGCCGGCGATCGCCTGCTGCGCGCTCAAACTCCCCCGCTCGCGCACTCCACGCAACCGCGAGCCGATGGCAAAGTCGGCCTCGCCACGCAGCACAGGCCCAATGACGTCGAAGAGGCCAGATGGCGAATCCGAGCCGTCTCCGTCCATGAACGCGATGATCGAGGCGTCGGTTCGCGCCGCCACGATTCCGGCTGCGCAGGCGCGGCCATAGCCGCGCCTCCTTTCGATGACGACCTTTGCGCCTGCGGCGAGCGCGGTCTCAACCGTTCCGTCGGCGGATCCGCCGTCCACCACCAGCGCCTCGTCGACTCCCAATACTAGGAGATCGTGAACGAGAGCGCCAATCGCGATCTCCTCGTTCAGGCACGGGATGACGACCGAGACGACCGCCTCGGCGGAGCCAATCCGCATCCGCTCAAAAACTCCAGCGCAAGCCGCAATTCGCGCACGCTTGCGGGGGACGGTCGGATTTGAGCGCCGTGCGGAAGTGCTGATAAGCCGCGCCGTTCCAGATCTCGCGCAGTTCGTCTTTCGTCGCGTCGCCCAGCGTGTAGTTCTCATAGCCGTGTTGGGAGAAGGGCGCGATGCAGCACGGAAGCGCCCTTCCGTTTGCGGTGATGTACATGACAGTCCACGGCCTGCCGCAGAGAGACCATGGGTTCTTGTCAGAGGCGCGGCGAAGACTTCGCGCCCGGTTCGGACGCGGCGCCGGACGCGGAAAAGGCGATCCCAAGCTCCCGCGCTTTCTCTTCAGCGGCGGCCAGATAGCCGGCGTCCGCGGCGTTCAACTGTTCAAACAGCGATTGTTCCGGACGCGCAAGACCAATGGCGTCTTTGTCGAAATACACCAGACGCTGGAGATAGACCTCACGGACTCCTATCTCGGCGGCAAGCGCAACAAAGTCAGGCAATTCGACGGTCGTTTCTTTGAGCCCGGTGAGCCAGACGGACACCCTCGGCTTCCCGTGGCCTTCCGCCTTTTGCAGGTCCCGGAAGCGGCGAACGTTCCGCAAAATGCGGTTGAAATAGTCCTTGCCGCGAATGGCTCTGTAACTTTCGCGAGTCGATGCGTCGAGCGACACCCGCAATTCGTCGAGCCCCGCCGTGATCAGCGCCCGGCCGTTTCGCTCGTTCAGGAGAGTGCCATTCGTGTTGAACAGGACATAGACGCCACGATCTTTCAGATATTGGACCATCCGCGGGAGTTCGGGAACGAGCATCGGTTCGCCGACGCCGTGCAGGACAGCGCGGGACAGGTCCGGCAACTGCTCGACAATGCGGGTGAACAGATCCCAGGAAAGATCGGCGGGGGGCTCGAGGTCTTTGTAGGTGCGTGGACAGGTGGTGCAAAGAAGATTGCAGCGATTTGTCACTTCCAAATAGAGGCATACGGGAAGCTGCGGGGTCACAGCCGCGCGTTCGTTTCCAGCGGCCTCGAAATATCGGCGCGGATCGACGAAGGATGCCGGCGCGGCGGCGTCGCGCACGAGGTTCATGGAGCGGCTGGCTTTTGGCTGAGAACGCGGAAATCGCGGACCAGGGTTGGCGCGATCAGCGCCATGCTGAGAGACCATCGCGCGAAGAAGCTGATGGAATCCGACTGGAACGAATAGAGAAGGAATCCCGTCGTTGTCATGACCACAGGGCTCCATAAGCCGAGCAAGGGCGTAAATATCGCGACGGGAAGAAAATACCAGGGAAGCGTCGGCGACAACAGCATGAGGAAAGCGATCATGAGAATTGCGGTTCCCCTGAGGGCGCCCTGCAGCGAAACGTCTCGACTGAACCCAACTTTGAGGCCCAATCCCATCACTATGAGAGACGCGATGGCGACATAGGCGCCCGACATCCAAGGCGCGTACGCGCCTAGCCATCGCGCAACGGCGAGAAGGAAGAAGCCCTTCCCTTCGTCCAGCCCTTGCTCGTGAACGTAATTTGGCAGGAAGCCGATCACTCCGGCGCCAGCCGAGAGGAACGGCGCATAGCACGCGAGCGCAATCGCCGCGCACAGCGCCGGCATCCGCAAGTCCACCGGTCGCCAGATTGCGGGCAAGGCAAGCGCGCCGGTCGGCTTGACCAGAGCCCCTAGAGTCGCCAGGGCCGCGGCCCCAAGTCGACTGCGCGCCGTCAGCCCCCATGCGAACCCGCCAAAAACCAAGGCCATCATTGCCGCCTCGGCGTGGCCGTTGTTGGCGATCTCCCAGATTCCGGCCGGGTGCAACACGTAGAGCGCAATCAATCCGGGCGGACGACCCAGGCTCCTCATCATACGAAGCGCCGCGGCAACGGCAACGACTTCAAACCCGATCATCGCCAGTCTCATGCCCAGGACGGATGTCGAGAACCGAGTGACCAGCGCGAAAATGCCTTCGGCGACCGGCGGATAGATCGTGACGGCGTAATCCCGTTTGTCGATCAGGCCGTATTGCGACGGGTCGCGCAAAGGCGTCAGCAACGGATCGGCCGGGATGAGCACATACGGGTTGAACCCCGCATTGATCACGCGACCATCCCAAATGTAGCGATAAATGTCACCCGAAAGCAGCGGGGGCTCGATAAGAAACCATAGCCGCAGAGCCAACGCCGCCGCCAACGCAAGGAGAACCAAAGCGGGATCCTCGTCGCCTCTCGAGATGAGCAAGGCGATCGCCCCCGCCACGAGAGCCTGACCGAAGACGGAGGCATAAAACGCAATGTCGCTGTTGTGTCGACCGTATCTTCCGCACGCCGCCAAGGCGAAGATGATCAGCAACGCGCCGACAACGGCCGCTCTTCGTTGGCGCGGCGACAGGTTCAAACGGAGCGCGCCAGCAGGCTGAGGTCGCTCTCTTGGAATAGACCTCGTGTCGCCGCGGCTCGCCCCGCTGCGACATTTTGATCCACTCCGCAAGGGCGCCGACCGTTGAATTCCGCCAGGAGCAGGTCGAGACTTTCCGCGTCGTCAACGTCGTACCACACGCCGAGCCGGGTCACGCGTTTTTCGATGTCCCGCGCCTTGGCCAGGGACGCCTCCATGACCCCTGGCGTGCTCCACGGAATGTCTTCAAATAGCCGCGGCTCGCTATGGTTGAGACCGACGAGATAATAGCCTCCATCGATGGCAGGGCCAAAAACGGCGCGCTCGTCGCCTTGGCGCAAGGCGAGCACGCAATCCCTGAGAAGGCTCGGCGGCAACGTCGGACTGTCGCCATTGACAAGCACGACGCAGTCGTGCCCGCGGGCGAGCAGGTCCTCGGTCGCGCGAGCGAGGACTTGTCCCAGAACCGCGTCCGTGTGGACGGCGTAGCCGAAGTCGTCTGGAAGGAACGTCGCCAGTTCCTCGGCGGCTCCTGCCGGAGAGCATACGGCATAGCCGGCCACGTCGAATTCACTTCGCAATCCGCGAATGCTCTCGGCGATGTCGATCAGAAAGGCGCGAGCCAAAGCCGCCGACTTGTCGGCGCCAAGTCTGGGAATAAGTCGCGTCTTGCTTTGCCCCGGCTCCGGAGCCTTGCAGACGATGCCGATCGCAGCTTGCGGCATGACGACCCTGAAGAACCGCGTACGCAACCCAATGCGTTCCAGCTGGGCAAGAGTTACACCAGCGTCAACATAAGTCCATGGACTGGGCAAGGCGGAGGTCTTGGGGCTGCCCCCCACGTGGGCCAAGCGAGCCGGCAGCGACGCTTTCCCGTTTCGACATAGCGCAACGGTCGCCCACTTTTGGTTCAGCGGTTCTGCAAGGCAGGGATGATCGCTCCCAGCGTCGCCAGAGCGTCGTGAGTCCCATCCGCTTCGCCCTTTTCGAAGTCGTCCCCAGCTTGCGCCATCGTGTTCGTGACATGGGCAAGGCAGAGCACCCGCGCCCCTGAACTCCGGGCGTAGGCGTAGAGTGCCGCAGCCTCCATTTCCACCGCCAGGATGCCTCGCGCACGCGCGGCCTCTATCGCCTGCGCTGTTTCCCGGAAAGGAGCGTCGGTCGTCCAGGCTGCGCCAACGACGCTTCGTGGCCCGGCTTCGGCGAGCGCGGTCGCCGCCGCTCGCACCAACTCGGGGTCAGCCTCGGCGTATTCCGACGGCATGGCGTAATGGTAGCTCGTTCCTTCATCGCGCAAAGCCCTGTCGATGACCACGAAATAAGGCGGCGGCCCAGCTGGGACGATCTGACCGGCCGACGTGAGGCTGACGAGAAGCTTGCAGCCGCAAGCGAAGAGTTCCTCCGCAACCAGCACAGCAAAGGAGCCGCCCACCGCTCGGCCGACAATTCCCACGGTCTGATCGGCCAGTTCGAACTGATCCAAGTCCGTGTGATAACAAGGCCAAGCCCTGTGAGGCTTTGCCGCGCTTGTCTTGCGCAATCGCCGAACCAGGTCGCCGTCCGGGTCCAAAATGCAGACGGCGGGCACATCCGCTGCGAGGAGACCCTTCTGACGGCGCGCCTCGCGCAACAGGGCGGCGGGGGCGAACACCGAGGCCACCGCAGGATTTTTGTTCGCGAGTATGGGCGGTATCGTCATCACCGATCTTTGATGCTGAATCCATGAAAAGAAGCGGGCAAGCTGGCTTCTAAGCCCGGGGCGGCTCCGGCCACGGCCTCATCTTCGCCGACCGGATCGCCTCGTAGGATCGCGCCATTGCCAACACGCCGACGTCATCGAAGCGGCGGCCGACGATCTGGAGGCCGATCGGCAGGCCCTCGTCGTCAAAACCGCATGGAACCGAAGCCGCCGGCTGCTCGGACATGTTGAAGGCGACGGTAAAGCCGATATGCGGGAACGGGTTGAAAGGATCGCGGCTGGGCGAGGCCCATTCCGCCGGGAAGGCCGTCATCGGCGCGGTCGGCGAGAGCACATAGTCGAACCGATGCGTCGCCGCGATCGCGGCCTTCTGGATCTCCGGGATCTGGCTGAAGCCGCGAAAAACATGGCCTCCTGAAAACCCTTCCGCCGATTCCGCCCATTCCCTGATGAAGGGCAGGATCGCTGCGCGCTTCTCCGGCGCAAGCGCGCTGATGTCTTCGAGCAGGCGGGTGCGCCAGAAATGGTCGAGGCCGTCGAGCATCTGCTGGGTCAGGAACGGCGCGAGCGGCTCGGCGGTCGCGCCGGCCGTCTCGAAGTCTCGCGCCGCGCGCTCGACCGCCGCGCGCACCTGCGTCGTGGGCGCGGCGCCGCAGCCCGCCTCGAGCATGAGGCCGATCCTGACGCCCTTGAGCTCCGCCGGCCTCACAGCCCAGTCGAGCTTTTCGTATTTGAGGCTCGAATAGTCGCGCGCGTCGGGCAGCGAGAGCGTCGCCATCATAAGCGCCGCGTCCGCGGCGTCGCGCGTGATCGGGCCTGCGACGCGGCCGATATAGGGCGGGTCGATCGGCACGCGGCCGGCGCTGGGCTTGAGGCCAACTACGCCGCACCAGCCGGCCGGCAGGCGGATCGACCCGCCGATGTCGGTGCCGACATGAAGCGGCCCATAGAGGGCCGCCGCCGCCGCGCCCGCGCCGGCCGACGAGCCGCCCGGATTGCGGTCGAGCTTCCAGGGATTGCGCGCCAGCTTATGGAAGCTCGAGAGGCCGGACGACAGCATCCCGTAATCGGGCATCGTGGTCTTGGTGAAAAGGATTGCGCCGGCTTCGCGCAGCCGCGCGGCCGGCGGCGCATCGGCGGCTTCTGGCGTCATGTCGCTCGCTGCGACGCCAACCGGCTTCGGATCGCCGCGGGTCGCGATATTGTCCTTGACCGTCACCGGCACCCCGTCGAGCGGACCGATTGGTTCGCCCTTGAGCCAGCGCGCCTCGGAGGCGCGGGCGTCCGCGAGCGCGCGCTCCGGCCGGTAGAGATAGGTCGCCGCGATATGCGGCTCGAACGCCTCGACCCGCGCGATCACTGAAGCCATCGCCTCGACCGGCGAAAGCCTGCGCGACCGATAGGCGCCGATGAGTTCGTGCGCGGACAGGCGGAAGGGCTGCATCAGCCCTCGCCCTCGCGCGCCGGCGATCCTCTCATTTCCAGGACATCGCCGAGAGATCGTTGACGAAGATCGGCGCGTTCTTCCACAGGCCTTGCAGTTTCACGTCCGCCACCGTCACGTTCGGCAGCTGGAAGAGGAAAGCGTTCACGCAGTCCTCGGCGAGCTTCTTCTGCGCTTCGCCCAGCGCGGCCTTATAGGCTTCGAGGTTGGGCGCCGTCGTCACCTTGGCGTAGATATCGCGAAACGCCTGGCTGTCGTACTGGAAATAGTAGTTCGGATTAGCGTAGATGCCGATGTCAAGCGGCTCGACATGACTGATGATCGTGAGGTCGTAGTTCTTGTCCTTATAGACGCCCGAGAGCCACTGCGCCCACTCGACCTCCTGGATCTTGGCGTTGATGCCGACGTCCGCCAACTCGGCCGCAATGATCTGGCCACCCTGACGCGCATAGGGCGGCGGCGGCAGGGTCAGGCTGAGGTCGAGCGGCGTCGTCACGCCCGCCTCCTTCAGCAGCGCCTTCGCCTTCGCAGGGTCATGCGGATACATGCCTGTCAGGTCGATATAACCCGGATCGTTCGGCGTCAGGTGGCTGCCGATCGGCGCGCCAAGCCCGTCCATCGCCCCGTCGATGATCGCCTTTCGGTCGATCGCATAGGCGATCGCCTGCCGCACCTTGAGATTGTCGAGCGGCGGCTTCTTGTTGTTCATGGCAAGGATCGTCTTGCCTTCGGTGCCGCCGACCAGCACCTGAAAGCGCGGATCGTTGCGGAACTGGCTGAGCGCCTGAACGTTGGCGAAACGCGGAAAGGCGTCGACGTCGCCTGCGAGCATGGCCGCAACCGCAGCGGAAGGGTCGGAGATGAACCGGAAGGTCGCATGCGCGAGCGGGATCTTCGCCGGCTCGCGATAGCCGTCCCACTTGTCGAGCGTGATCGAGGCGCCCTTCGTCCAGGAGGACAGCTTATAAGGGCCGGTGCCGACCGGGGCGGTCGCCTCGGTCGCCGCGCTCTTCTCGTCTATGATCACCGACGTTTCGGTGCCGAGATGATAGAGCGCCTCGAAGCTCGGGTCCTTGAAATTGAGCACGACCGTCATTGGGTCGGGCGTGTCGATCGACTGGATGGAGGCGAAGAAGCCCTTGTCCTTATTGGTCGAATCCTTCGCCGCGAAGCGCTCGAACGAGAACTTGACATCTTTCGAGGAAAACGGCTCGCCGTCCTGGAACTTGATATTGGGCTTCAGCGTGAATGTCAGCGTCTTGAGGTCGGGCGAGAAGGTCCATTTCTCGGCGAGCAGAGGCGTCACCGAGAAGTCTTCCTCGATCTTGGTCAGGCCCTCGAAGATATTGTAATGCGTCACTTCGCCGATCGCCGCGGCAGGAGCCGTCGTCGGATCGAGCCCCGGCGGCTCGAGCACCATGCCTATGGTGACGCTGTCCTTGGCGAGAGCGAAGCCAGCGGACAGGACGAAAGCGAGGCTGGCGGAAAACAACAGGGATACGCGGCGCATGGAAGGCTCCGGGGCGGAGGGATAAGCGCCGGAGCATACCATCGCGGGAGACGAGAGCGTCAAGCATGCAAAAATCCCTCCTCCCCTTGCGGGGAGAAGGGATTTGATCGTCAGTCGGAAAAGCTCAGTGCGCTTCTGTTGCGCCGCCGCCGGCGGGGCGCGCGCGGCGCTCCGCCATGAACCGCTCGAACTCTTCGCGGTCTTTGGCGCGGCGGATCGCGTCGACATATTCGGCGAACTCGCGCTGCGCATCGTCGAGCTTGCGCCGCTCTTCGTCAAGGCGGGCGAGTTCAGCCGTCCGCCACTCGTCGAAAGCCGCATTGCCCGTCGGGGCCGCATAGAAGCGGCTCGCGCTCCTCATCGCCCCGCAGCCCCACGAGGAGCTGCACGAAGAATTCGACGACATCATGGTGCGCGCATCCTGCCACTTGTTGGTCGCCAGCGTCTGCAGATCAGGCCCGCCGTTCCGGCTCTGCCAGAACTTGTAGCCGAGAATCGCAAGGCCGATCGGCCAGAACACGATGAACCCGAGAATCATGGCGATGATTTCGAATGCGGTCCAACGCGAGCCGCCGCGCCGCCGCCAGCGGGCGTTGGCCCACTCGCTCGGGCCGAATTCCCGCGCGCCGTACGAACCGCCCATCGCATTATCCGCCGTGCCCATTACGGACCTCCATAGCGTCGAGGCCGCAACGCCTTCGGCGGCGGTCGCCCGAGCACGAAATCAGATTGGGACGCCGCGAGCGCCGCGCAAGGGCAGCGCAAGCAAAAATCGCGGGGAGATCAGTCAATGGCGCTGACCTAAGCCAGCGGAAACCAACACGCCGCGCGCCGGTCTCGACCCTCCAACCCCTTGAGTTCAGGCGCCTCTTTGAGACAACGCGGTTGGGCGAAGGCGCATCGCGCCGCATAGGGGCAACCCGTCGTTTCAAGGCCGTTCCGCGCTTCGGCCGCCGGCGCGAGGTGCGTCGGCCGATCGAACCGCGGCGTCGCATCGACAAGCTCGCGGGTGTAGGGGTGCGCGGGCGCTCCGAACAGCTCTTCCGTCGGGCCGATCTCGACGATGCGCCCCCGATAGATGACCGCGGTCGTGTCGCAGATATGCGCGACCACGGCCAGATCATGGCTGATCAGGAGAAACGTCACCCGCGCTTGCCGCTGGAGATCGCTCATGAGGTTCAGCGCCTGAGCCTGCACCGAGACGTCGAGCGCCGACACCGGCTCGTCGGCGACGACCAGCTTCGGCCGGGTGATCAGCGCACGCGCAATCGCGATGCGCTGGCGCTGACCGCCGGAGAACTCATGCGGGTATTTCGACGCGTCGGAGGCGCGCAAGCCGACGGCCTCAAGCGACGCGGCGACGCGCGCGTTCCGTTCCGCCCTCGCCGCCCCGCCCAGCGCCGCCAGCGGCTCGGCGACGATCTTTTCGACGCGCTGACGCGGGTCGAGCGAGCCGTAGGGGTCCTGAAAAATCATCTGCATGTGGGCGCGCAGCACGCGTAATTCGCGATGCGGGAGGTCGAACAGCGAACGGCCATCGAGCCTCACCGCGCCGGAGTCGGGCCTGTCGAGCGCAAGCGCAATGCGGGCGAGCGTCGACTTCCCGGACCCGGATTCGCCGACGATCCCGAACGAATGCCCTGCGACAACGCCGAAGCTGACGCCGGCCAGCGCGGGACGGCGTCCATGGGGCGTGAAAGGGCTCGTTCGCGGCAGACGATAGGTCTTGACGAGATCGACGACTTCGAGGAGCAGCGGCTCGCTCATGCACGGCGCCCAATCTCACGCGCACGGTGGCAGCGCGAAAGGCGATCGGCGCCGAAGCGGATCTCCGGCGGAGGGGTCGTGCGGCAGATGTCGATCGTGAACTCGCAACGGCCGGCGAACGGGCAGGCAGCGCCGATTTCATGGTGGACGGGCGGCGAGCCAGGGATGGTCTTCAGCCGCCGCCCCCGCGACGCTCCCGGCTGAGGACGAGCCTCGAGAAGCGCGCGCGTGTAGGGGTTCTTCGGCTCCTTAAGAACGGCCTCGACCGGGCCGCTCTCCATGATCACGCCGGCGTACATGACGATCACCCGGTCGCAGTGGCCGGCGACGACCGCTAGATCGTGGCTCACCAGCATGAGCGCCATGCCCGATTCGGCCCTGAGCCCGTCGATCAGCGCCAGAATGCGCGCCTGTACGGTCACGTCGAGCGCCGTCGTCGGCTCATCGGCGATGACGAGACGCGGCGAGCACCCGATCGCCATCGCGATCATCGCGCGCTGACGCTCGCCGCCCGAAAGCGCGAACGGATAGGCCCGCGCAGCGCGTTCGGGATCGGCGAGCCGCACATGATCGAGCAGCTGGACCGCCCGCTCGAACGCGGCCTCCCTCGACATTCCGCGGTGCAGGACGAGGGGCTCGGCGACCTGCGCGCCCACGCGATGCAGCGGGTTGAGGGCGGTCATCGGCTCCTGAAAGATCATCGCGATCCGGTCGCCGCGCAAGGCGAGCATCGCCTCCTCGCGGAGCCCGACAAGCTCCCGTCCCTCGAAGCGGATGGAGCCGGAGACGCGCGCGTTTTCCGGGGTCAGGCCCATCAGGGCGAGCGCCGTCATCGTCTTGCCCGAGCCCGATTCCCCCACGACGCCGACGCTTTCGCCCTCGTCAAGCACGAACGTTCCCCCGCTGACGATCCGCCGAGCGCCGGCGGAGCCCATGAGATCGATGGCAAGGTTGGAGACTTCGAGCAGCATCTTTAGCTTCGCGTCTTCAGCTTCGGATCGAGCGCGTCGCGCAGTCCGTCGCCGAGCAGATTGAGGCCGAGCACGCTGAGCGCGATCGCGGCGCCGGGATAGATCGCAAGCGAGGGCGCGTTGTAGAGAACGTTCTGCGCCTCGGCGAGCATCCGGCCCCAGGAGGCCTGCGGCGGCTGCGCTCCAAGGCCGAGATAGGAGAGCGCAGCCTCGGACAGGATCGCGCCCGCGAACTGGATCGTCGCCTGGACAATCAGCGCCGGCGCAATGTTTGGCAGCACATGGTCGAAGGCGATCGAGACCGGTCCGCGTCCGGCTGCACGCGCGGCGAGCGCATATTCGCGCGCGAGCACTCCATTGCCGGTCGCGCGCGTGACCTTGGCGATGACCGGCACATAGAAGACGCCGATCGCAATGATCGCGTTGATGACGCCGGGACCATAGGTCGAAGTCAGCATGATCGCCGACAACAGCGCTGGGAAGGCGAAGACGAAGTCGCTGAGCCTCATGATTGTGTCCTCGATCCAGCCTCCGGAGAACGAGGCGACAAGGCCGAGCACGATTCCGAAGATGAGCCCGATGCCGACCGCAATGACGCCGACGAGGATCGAAATGCGCGAGCCCGCCAGGAGTTGCGACGCGACGTCGCGCCCGAGATTGTCCGTTCCGAACCAATGCGCCAGCGACGGCGACGCGAGTTTGTGGGGAATGTCGATCGCGGCCGGCGGATAAGGCGTCCAGACGAAGGAGACCGCAGCCGCGAGCAAAAGCATCAACGACAAAATCGCCCCTGCCCAGAGGCTGAAACTGACGCGCGACCGGGACCAGCCTCCAGCGCTCATGCCGCCGGACCTCGCAGCCGCGGATCGATAGCAGCACAGGCGAGGTCGACGACGAAGTTCAGCGCGATCACGACGATCGCCGTCAGCATCACGGCGTTTTCGACGACCAGGGTGTCGCGGTTGGAAATTGACTGCAGCATCAGGCGGCCGAGTCCGGGCAGCACGAACACGTTCTCGACGACGATCGCGCCCGCGATCAGGTTGGCGAACTGCAGGCCCATGATGGTCAGAATGGGAACGAGCGCATTCGGCAACGCGTGCCGCCAGAGCGCCGCGCGCCGGGAAACGCCCTTGGCGCGCGCCGTACGCATGAAATCCTCGTTCAACGCTTCAAGGACCGCCGAGCGCGTGACGCGGGTCAGGACGGCCGCCTGAACGACGCCGAGCGCCACCGCCGGCAGAATGAGCGCGCCGAGCGCCCGCATCGGATGATCCCATCCGGGGAACCCGCCGGCAGGCGCGAGCCTGAGGCTCACGGCGAAGACGATGACCAGCAGGATCGCCAGCCAGAAATTCGGCACCGCGAGCCCGATCTGACTCGCGCCCATCACGATCGCGTCGCCGGTCCGGCCCCGCCGGTCGGCGGCGTAGACGCCCGCCGCCAGCGCTATGCCGGCCGCAAGCGCCATCGCCATGATCGCGAGGGGCGCGCTGACCGCAAGGCTCGAGGCGATGAGCGGCCCGATCGGCGAGCCATACGCATAGGAGAGGCCGAAATCGCCGCGAAGCGCGCCGCCGATCCAGTGCGCGTAGCGAACAAGCGCTGGCTGATCGAGGCCAAGCTTGTGCGCCAACGCCGCCACCGCCTCCGGCGTCGCTGTCGATCCGAGCATCGTCTCCGCCGCGTTGCCCGGCAGAATGTTCATGACGGTGAACACGATCAGCGAAGCCGCGACAAGCGTCGCGGCGAGAACCGCCAGCCGCTGCAGGAGGTAAAGGAGCATCGCCGCAAGCTAGAGCGCGGAGCCGAGGCCCGACAAGGGCCTACGAACTTTTCGCCGCGAGCGCCGAGGCGAGGCGCAAAGAGATTTCCGACGAAAGCGCGCGCGCAAGGCGGATCTCGGCGTCGCGCGCCGCCCGCATGTCGGCGTATTGCTGGGTGGTGCGGTCATAGGCCGCCGCAGCCTGGGCGTTGCCCTTCAGCACCTCCTTGCCGCCGTCGACCTTGGTCAGCGTATAGGTCGCCTCCCCGGTGACTGTCGCGGATGAGGCGACGTTGATTTCAGAGTTGACCGTCGGGGTCTGGGTGCCGGTCGAGACGGTCACCGTCAAACGATATTTCGGCGGCGAAGCCGTCTCCCCCGTGCCGTTGAGGTCCGCGATCAGGTCTTCCGCAAGATAGTGGCCGATGCGGTTGGCGATCGGCGCAACGTCGATTGCGTGCAAATCATCGACGAGACCCGGATGCGCGGCTTCGCTGTAGAGCGGTTGAAAGCAACCCGCGAGACCGCCGGCGAGCGCGAGCGCCGCAGCGCCGGCAAAGACTTTAGACCACGACATTGACGATCCTGTTGGGAACGATGATCACCTTGCGGGGAGGCCTATTATCCATCGCCCGCATGACGCCGTCGAGAGTGAGCGCGGCTCGCTCGATGGCTGCGGCGTCGGCGTGGCGGCCTATGGTCAGCTCGCCCCGCTTCCTGCCGTTGACCTGCACGACGTAGGTCGCCTCGGATGAGACGATCAGGCTGCGGTCCGCAACCGGCCAGGGACTCTGGGCGACGAACGGCGCATGGCCGAGCACCTCCCAGCATTCCTCGGCGAGATGTGGCATCATCGGCGCAAAGCAGTGGACGAGAATGTCGCCCGCTTCGGCGAAGGCACAGCGCAGATCGTCGGCGACCGGCGCGGCGTCGATCGCTCCGACCTCGGCGCCCAGCGCGTTGGCGAATTCGTAGATTGTTGCGATGCAGACGTTGAAGCGCAGCCGCTCGATCTCGTCCTCGATCTTGGCGAGGGCGGCATGGGCGATTTGCCGGATGCGCCTGGCTTCGTCGCCAAATTCCGCAGGCGCCGCGGGGCGCGCCGGACCGACGATGCGCTCGATCTCGCAGATGAGGCGCCAGAGCCGCTGCGTCTGCTTAAAGGCGCCCTGAACGCCGGCCTCGGTCCAGATCACGTCGCGTTCGGGCGGCGAATCGGAGAGCATGAACCACCGGGCCGTGTCGGCGCCGTAGGTCGCGATGATATCGTCCGGATCGACGGTGTTGCGCTTCGACTTCGACATCTTCTCGGTCGGCCCGATTTCGACCGGTTCGCCATTCGCAACAAGAACCGCGCGGCGTCCGTCGGCGTCCGCTTCGACTCGGACTTCGGCCGGCGCGATCCACTGCCCGCTCGCGTCGCGATAGGTCTCGTGCAGGACCATCCCCTGCGTGAACAGTCCGGCGAAGGGCTCGTCGAGATCCAGGTAGCCGCATTCTCGCATCGCGCGGGTGAAGAAGCGCGAATAGAGCAGATGCAGGATGGCGTGCTCGATTCCGCCGATGTACTGATCGACAGCCAGCCAGTGGTCAGCGGCCGCCCGATCGACCGGCGTCGACTCATTGGCCGGGTCGGTGAACCGGGCGAAGTACCAGGACGAATCGACGAACGTATCCATCGTATCGGTTTCGCGCCGCGCCGGGCCGCCGCACTGCGGACAGGCCACATGTTTCCAGGTCGGGTGGCGGTCGAGCGGATTCCCCGGCTGGTCGAACGTGACGTCGTCGGGCAGCTTGACTGGCAGGTCGCTCGCAGGGACCGGCACGACGCCGCAGCTCTCGCAATGGATGACCGGGATCGGGCAGCCCCAGTAGCGCTGCCGCGAAATGCCCCAGTCGCGCAGCTTGTAATTGACCTGCCGCCTGGCCTGCGGACGGTTCCCGATCGCTGCCGCCTCGAGCCGGCGGGCGACCTCCTCCTTCGCCTCTTCGATGGTCATACCGTCGAGGAAGCGGGAATTGATCATCACGCCCTCGCCGTCGTAGGCGACCCTGTCCACTATGAATGTCGCGGGATCGACGCCGGGCGGGCACACGACCGGGGTCACGCCGAGTCCGTAGGCGTTGACGAAGTCGAGATCGCGCTGATCGTGCGCCGGGCAGCCGAAGATCGCGCCCGTGCCGTACTCCATTAAGATGAAATTGGCGACATAGACCGGCAGGCGCCAATCGGGATCGAACGGATGCAAGGCGCGCAAGCCGGTGTCGTAGCCCTTTTTCTCCGCGGTCTCGATCGCCGCGACCGACGTCCCGACCCTGCGGCACTCGTCGATGAAGGCGGCGAGCGCCGGGTCGCGCCGCGCGGCGGCGGCGGCGAGCGGATGGTCAGGCGCAATCGCCATGAACTTCGCGCCGAACAGCGTGTCCGGCCGGGTCGTATAGATTTCGAGTTCGTTCACGTCCGGCTCGCCCGCGAGCCGGACGAGCGTCTTCGGGTCGATGACGAAGCGGATCATCAGCCCTTCCGAGCGCCCGATCCAGTTTCGCTGCATCAAACGGACTTTTTCCGGCCAGCGGTCGAGGCGGTCGAGGCTCGCCAGAAGGTCGTCGGAGAAATCCGTGATCTTGAGGAACCATTGCGTCAGCTCGCGCTGCTCGACGACTGCGCCGGATCTCCAGCCGCGGCCGTCAATGACCTGCTCATTGGCGAGCACGGTGCGATCGACCGGATCCCAGTTCACCTTCGACTTCTTGCGGGTGACGAGTCCGGCAGCGAGGAAGTCGAGAAACAGCTTCTGCTGGTGCTTGTAGTAGCGTGGATCGCAGGTCGCGATTTCGCGCGACCAGTCGAGCGAGAGGCCCATCGACTGCAGTTGCGCGCGCATCGTGTCGATGTTGGCGTAAGTCCAGATCGCCGGGTGCGTGTCGTTCTGCATCGCTGCGTTCTCCGCCGGGATGCCGAACGCGTCCCAGCCCATCGGATGGAGGACGTTAAAGCCCCGCGCGCGGCGATAGCGGGCGACCACGTCTCCCATCGCGTAATTGCGGACGTGGCCCACGTGGATACGTCCCGACGGGTACGGGAACATCTCGAGGACATAATACTTGGCTCTCGGATCGTCGTTGCGCGTCCTGAAGACCTGCGCGTCCGCCCAGGCCTTGCGCCACTTGGCTTCAAACTCGCGCACGTTGTAGCGTTCGGGACGCATGGGCTGACATTCTCGCCGGATGTTCGGGATCTCGATTTTCGCCGCGACAAAACACGATTTGACTAGAGGGTCAAATGACGGAAGAGCGCATTGGCGCGGGCCGGTTCCACAGCATTCCCGCGCCCGTCTATTGACCTCGACGCGCAGACAAGACAGGTTTGCGACAAGTAACCGCTACGGGGAACCTCCGGTGTTGCTATGAGCCTTCGTGAACCTGTTCTTAACTCCACGCCGATCCTGAGCCTTCGGCCGACTCAGATCACGCTCGGAATGAACGAGGTCCATCAAAAGCGCGACGCGTGGAAGCAGAAAACCGCGCAGGATCCGGGCAAGTTTCTCGAATCGCACATGGTGCCGACGATCGTCGGCCTCAAGGGCGAGCACTATCTGATCGACCACCATCACCTCGCGCGCGCTCTTTATGAAGAAGGCGTCAAGAGCGTGTTCGTGACCGTGGTCGCCGACCTCAGCCGCCTCCCCGCCGACCACTTCTGGAACATGATGGATTTCCACGGCTGGACCCATCCCTACGACGGCAAAGGACGGCGGCGCCCCTATTCCGATCTGCCGCGGACGGTCAAGACGATGGAGGACGATCCCTATCGCTCGCTCGCCGGCGAATTGCGCAGCATCGGCGGTTTTGCAAAGGACTCGACCCCGTTCTCGGAATTCCTCTGGGCCGATTTCCTCCGCCCGCGCATAAAGGCCAAGGCGATCAAGGCCGATTTCAAGGCTGCGCTGGCGCAGGCGCTCACTCTGTCGAAGACCCCGGACGCCGATTACCTGCCCGGATGGTGCGGGCCGAAGGGCTATGCGGAGGAACCCCCCGCCAGCGCGAAACGCAAGAAAGCCAAGCCCAAATAGGCGGCGGCGAGCCTGATCCGGGTTCATGCGGCTTGAGCGTCGCCCTCATGGTGGCCGGGAAGCGGAAAACTCGGTAAGAGCCCAGCGTTCCTCCTGCTTTCGAATCTCCCGATGTCCTTGCAAAGCCGCTCCAGCCGGATCGACGGATTGGCGATCTTCGCCGCAGCGGCCTTCGCTCTCGCTCTTGCGACGATCATGGCGCTCGATCGGGTCGGCGCGCCGGACGGCCTTGTCCGGGCGATCGGACCGGTTCTCGCGCTCATCGGCGTCACGGTCTTCGGGCTCGGGGCGCGCAACGCCGATCTTGGGTCGTTCATGGCGGCGAGTCGCCGCGTTTCGCCGTTCTACGGCGGCCTCAGCGCGGTCGCCGTCGTGGCGGGAGTCGGGCTCTGTCTCTATCCGGATTTCGCCTCGCTTTCCGACCCGCCGTTGATCGGCGTCCTTATCGGCATGGCGCTGGGAGTGACGGTCTTCGGACCCTTGCTGCGTCGCTTCGGCGCAACCTCGCTCGCCGACGTGATCGCGACCCGCTTTTCGGGCTCGCCAATGCGCCTCGTCTCCGGAATCGTGATTTGGGCGACTGCGGCGCTGACCGCGCTGGCCGGATTTGAGATCGCGGTTCTTGCGGCGCAGGCGCTTATCACGACAAGTCGCGCGTGGTCCGAGGCGATTGTCGCATCGGTCCTCATTGTCAGCGTTGCTCCCGGCGGATTGGCCGGTGTGATTTCAACCGCGGCTGCGAGCGCCGGAGCGATTGCAATGATTTCGCTCCTCGGATTCGCGTCCGGATGGCGCCTCGGCGTGTCGCCTCCGGACTGGCATGCTGCGCTTATCCCGGCGTCCTTCGCTCTCGCAGCGCCGAAGTTGATCGCGACTACGGCTGCGCTTGCCGGTTTCTTCGCGTTCGAACCCGCGGCGGTCGCGAGCAGGGACACAAGAGCAGCGATCAGGGCGGGCTTCGTCGCGGTGGTTCTGGGCTTGGCGCTGGCTGGGCTGCCGCGTGCCGCGCTGTCAGCTTTTCCGGTTGACCTTGCGGCGAGCGATTTGAACCCGGTCGCCGCCTCGCTGATCGGCGCCGCGATGCTCGCCGCGGCGATGGCCCTGGCGCGTCTGGGCGTTCAGGGTTCTTCGCGCGCCTTCGGCGTCGCGCTCGCGGACGCGCCGGAGCCCTTTCCGACGCTGGCCAGCGTGCGTCTGGCGCGAATGCGCGCGGCCCAGCTCCTGGTCGTCGTCAGCTGCGCGGTCTGCGACAGCAAAGGCCTGATCGAGGCGCGAACTTCGCTGATCGTCGCCATGGCCTTGTCGCTGGCGCTGACGACGCCCCTCGTCGCTCTGGCGCTCGTCCCGCGCGTCGGACGGTTATCGGCAAGCTTCGGCATGCTCTGCGCTTTCGCCGCGGTCGCCGCTATTGTCCGGACGGCGCCGATGACGCGGCTGCCCGGCGCGGCCGACCTGTTCGAGGCGGCGCTCATGGTTGCGGCGGTCGCTTTTGTCGCCGGCGCTTTGGCCTCCCTCGTTGCGCCGCGGCGCGGGCGCGCGCCGACGCCAGGCGCATTCGACCTCTTCGCCGACGCCCCCGATTAGCTCAGAAGCAGACGCCTCGCCTCGTCATGAAGACGCCGGTCTCCGGCGGCCAAGATGCGCCCGCCTTTGGCGGCTTCATCCCCATCCCAGGTCGTGACGACGCCTCCCGCGCCCTCGATGATCGGCGCCAGGGCGACGATGTCATGCGGTTTAAGATTGGTCTCGATCACAACATCGACGAACCCCGCTGCGAGCGCGCAATAGGCGTAGCAATCGCCGCCGTAACGAATGAGACGGACCTTGCTCTCGACGCGCCGGTACGCGTCACGATCAGCGTCGTCGCGAATGAGCAGCGGGCTCGTCGTCGCCAGCGTCGCCTCGCTCAGCGATGCGCAGGCGCGGGTGTGAAGGGTCCGCGTCGTCCATTCCGAAGGAGGCGCATCGCCCCGCGCCGTCCCAAGCGTGCGCAGCCTCGCCCGTTTGCCGTCACCGTAGAAGCGCTCGCGGGTGAACGGTTGCGCCATCATGCCGTAGACAGGGCGGCCGTGATGCATGAGGCCGATCAGCGTGCCCCAGGTCGGCATCCCGGAGATGAAGCTTTTCGTTCCGTCGATCGGATCAAGCACCCAGACGAATTCCGCCTCGGGCCGGTCGAGGCCATACTCCTCCCCGATGACGCCGTGAGCAGGAAAAGTCTGCCCGATGAGCCGCCGCATCGCAGCCTCGGCCGCGCGGTCGGCCTCCGTGACGGGATCAAAGATGCCTCCCCGCGACTTGTCTTCCGCCCCGATCGCGCTACGAAAAAAGGGCAGAATCACCTCGCCGGAAACCTGGGCGAGGCGCTCGACGAACGCTGCGAAGTCGACCGCAGTCATCAAAACCCCTCAAAAAAAGCTGCGCGAGTTATGCCGCTTCAGCATGACTGCTATCTCCGACAGTTGCGGCTGGGCGATCACTGAACAGGAACGGCTGACGTAGTTAGTTGATTCAATTGGAGTTATTCTCGAGCGGAAGACAAGGCCGGCCTCGGGCCGTTCATGTGTTTTGCGCTGTCGCGTCCCGGACGGACGTAGCCAACCAAGAAACCTCTTGCAAGCCGGGGACTCGACACCGATATTGCTGCGGTGCGGCATGACCTGCCGCATATGCCCTCCTTGGGCGTTTCCTCCCTAGACTGAAGGCCGCCGTGGCGACATGGCGGCCTCCTTTTTTGGTGGCCGCCGCAAAGCGTTGCCGCGCCGCAATGTCGCAGCCGCGGGCGGCGGCGACAGAACCGGGCCGTCACTCGGCCGCCAGAGGGCTTTGATCGGCGCCGAGCTCGCGCGCCAGATTCTTCGCCGCGTTGAACAGATTGCCGCGCAGTGTGGACCACGCCGCTGTCTTCACGAGCCTGCGCTCGTCGAGATAAAGCGATCGTGCGATCTCGATTTGAACGGCGTCGACCCCTCTTGAAGGAGCGCCGAAAGTCTCGGTGATGAACCCGCCAGCGAAAGGCTTGTTGCGGCGAACCCGATACCCTGCGGCGCGCAGGCCCGTCTCGAGGATCTCGACGAGGCCCGGGGCGGCGCTCGCCCCGTAACGGTCGCCGAGCACGACGTCGAGCCCGGCGACGTCCGCGGCGTTGCTCGGCATGGAGTGGCAGTCGATGAGCACCGCCCGGCCAAAACGCCGAAAAGCGCGGTCGACCAGCGCTCTCAACTGCTCGTGATAGGGGCGGTAGAGCCATTCGATGCGGCCGAGACCCTCGGCGATCGATAGTGGCTGCCTGTAGATCGGCTGGGAGTCGCCGACGACCCGCGGGATGGTGCCGAGGCCGACCGCGACCCGCAGCGACCGAGTGTTGGCGAAGTCTGGAAGGCGTCCCTCGAAGACCTGCGGGTCGAGCTCATAGGGCTCGCGATTGACGTCGAGATAGGCCCGGGGGAACAAAGCCCGCAGAAGCGGCGCCCCGAGCGCAACGCAGGGCAGGAACAGTTCGTCGACGTAGGCGTCCTCCGATCGTCTGAGCGTCAACGGATCGAGGCGCGACGCCTTGAGGAAACGCTCCGGGTAGATCGACCCAGAGTGCGGCGAACTGAAAATGAGGGGCGCAGCCAGGCGAGTGGGCTCTATCGTTTCGATCGCACGTTCGAAATCCGTCTTCGCCAGCCGCTCGAACGCGTCCATGGTCGCTCCAGGCTCACTCCCGCGCTTGCTCTCGCCCGGGCTTTGGGGTTTATCATACCTCCGCGGCTTTGAGACACGCGACAGTTTGCAGACCGGTTCAAGAAATTTTTACCGGGGCGCCGCAAGGTTGCAAGCCTCAATCGGGGAAACGGATGCGCACGCCTGTCGAGATTTCAGCAAAAATTCTGCTTGCCGAGGACGACAACGACATGCGTCGGTTCCTCGTCAAGGCGCTGCAGAACGCCGGCTACTCTGTGGCGTCGTTCGACAACGGGGCGGCGGCCTATGATCGTCTGCGCGAGGAGCCGTTCGAACTTCTCCTGACCGATATTGTCATGCCGGAGATGGACGGCATCGAGCTTGCCCGCCGGGCGACGGAACTCGATCCCGAAATCAAGGTCATGTTCATCACGGGCTTCGCGGCGGTGGCGCTCAATCCGGATAATAACGCGCCAAAGGACGCCCGGATTCTGTCGAAGCCGTTTCACCTCAGGGATCTGGTGAACGAAGTCGAGAGGCTCCTGAGCGCGGCTTGAGGTCGACGCATGCGCGCGACCGGCTGGTTTGTCTTTGCTTGCGGCGTGACCTTCGCCGCATCCGCGCTCGCGGACTCCTCCCGTTTCGATTCCATTTTGACCGCTCATGTGCTCCGCGTCGGCACCACCGGCGATTACCGTCCATTCACGGCCCTCGACAAATCGAGCGGCGACTATTCGGGTTTCGACATCGACCTGGCCCGCTCGCTCGGGCAGGCGCTCGGCGCGAAGGTCGAATTCGTTCCAACGACCTGGGGAACGCTCGCCCGCGACCTGCAAAGCGGCGCCTTCGACATCGCGATGGGCGGCGTCTCGGTGACCCTCGACCGGCAGAAGATCGGCTTCTTCTCCGCCCCCTACCTGCGCGAGGGAAAGACGCCGATCGCCCGTTGCTCCGATCAGGCCAGGTACCAGACGCTCGCCGACATCGACCGCCCGGGGGTTCGCGTGATCGCCAACCCTGGCGGCACGAACGAGCGCTTCGACCGCGCCCATCTCCATGCCGCGGACATCGTCCTTTACCCCGACAACCTGACGATCTTCGATCAGCTGGCGAAGGGCGACGCCGACGTGATGATCACCGACGCGTCAGAGACCCGCTTCCAGCAGAAGCTGCATCCTGACGTTCTCTGCGCCATCCATCCTGACAAGCCGTTCGACTTCGCTGAAAAAGCCTACTGGATGGCCCCCGACCCCGCCCTGAAGGCGTTCGTCGACCAATGGCTGCATCTTGCGACGGAGGACGGGGAGTTCGACGCGTTTTACGCGAAATGGTTCCGTTGAACGACTTCGGGCGGCTCGATGAGCCGCCCGTCGCCTCAGCGTGTGGGAGTCGCAGGCTCAGCGGTGGATGCTGCCGCCGCCGAAGTGGCCGCCGCCGAAGCCGCCAAAGTGGCCGCCGCCAAAGCCGCCCATGTGGGCGCCGCCAAAGCCGCCCATGTGGGCACCGCCAAAGCCGCCCAAGTGGTTTCCGCCGGCGAATCCGGCCCCGCCGAACCGGCGGGCATGCCCGAACCCTTGGCCGTAGTAGCCGCCGCCGTAGCCGGGGCCGTAGCCATAGCCGTAGCCTCCGTAATAGGGCCCGTAGTCATCGCCATACTCGCCCCAATCATAGGTCGGGCAGGAACCGTACGGCCCATAGTAATAGGGGTCGCAGCCATAGGGATAAGCGGCCGCGGCGCCCAATCCGAGGATGCTGCCGAGCACTCCTGTGGCGGCAGCCGCCCCAGGATTGTAGCCGTTGCCGTACGCGTAGCGACGCCCGTGCCGGTAAGCGTAGTGATGCACAGGATGATGCACATAGCCGTGCGCGACATGGCGGTGAACCCCGTGCGTCGGGTGATGCACGGCCGTGGCCGCGCTCGCCGTGGAAAATGGAGACAATGACGCAAAGGCGGCGGCGCCGAGCGCAATCGCCGAAATCTGAAGAGCGCCGAGACTCATGACGACCTCCTTCACTGTATGCAGCGCCCTGCGCCGCAAGACGTCCCGTCTGCATTGCTACATAGGCAGGGCCTGAGTTTTCGCAAGCATGCTTCCGTCACGAATTCGTGTCGATCCATCGCGTGATGATCTAAAAACGAGTTTATATTTGGACAGGGTGAAACCAATACTTCGCCATTGCCCTCAGTCCTCACTTTCCGGAATTCGGACGACTCCGCGTCGGCCATTTCGGCCTCGAAATCCGATCCGAGGAACTCTTTGGCCCGAACCTTGTGCGCCGACTGCGCGCAGTCGATTTTTGACGCAGGCACGGTCTTGACGGCGCCGTTCTGCGCCCCTATTTGAGCGCCGCTAGCACTCGGTAAGGTCGAGTGCTAGCGGCTCGTTTAGGCCCCACGGGGTAATCTCGTAAGAGGAAAGCTCACTCATGAAATTCCGTCCCCTGCATGACCGCGTCGTCGTCCGTCGCCTCGAAGGCGAGGAGAAGACGAAGGGCGGCATCATCATTCCGGACACCGCCAAGGAGAAGCCGCAAGAAGGCGAGATCATCGCCGCAGGCCCCGGCGGTCGCGACGAAAGCGGCAAGCTCACTCCGCTTGACGTCAAGACCGGCGACAAGATCCTGTTCGGCAAGTGGAGCGGCACCGAAGTCAAGATCGACGGTCAGGAACTCCTGATCATGAAGGAGTCCGACATCATGGGCGTGATCGGCTGACCCGGCGGCGAGCGGGGAGCAGCGAAAAACGAATGGGGTTAGCCTCGCCGCCGCTCCGACATCCACTCGCCACCCGCCATCCGCCACTTGCCCTTTCTCCGAAACAACATCCCTAAAGGAACGAATTCAATGGCTGCCAAAGACGTACGGTTTTCCTCCGACGCGCGCGAGAAGATGCTGCGCGGCGTCGACATCCTCAACAACGCGGTGAAGGTGACGCTCGGTCCAAAAGGCCGCAATGTCATTCTCGACAAGTCGTTCGGCGCTCCCCGCATCACCAAGGACGGCGTCACCGTCGCCAAGGAGATCGAGCTCGAGGACAAGTTCGAGAACATGGGCGCGCAGATGGTGCGCGAGGTCGCCTCGAAGACCAATGACACCGCCGGCGACGGCACGACGACCGCGACGGTGCTTGCCGCTTCGATCCTGCGCGAAGGCGCCAAGGCGGTGGCCGCCGGCATGAACCCGATGGACCTGAAGCGCGGCGTCGACCTCGCCGTCAGCGAGGCCGTCAAGGACATCGCCAAGCGCTCGAAGAAGATCAAGGACTCGGCCGAGGTCGCCCAGGTCGGCACGATTTCGGCCAACGGCGACAAGTCGATCGGCAAGATGATCGCCGACGCGATGCAGAAGGTCGGCAACGAGGGCGTGATTACGGTCGAAGAGGCCAAGAGCCTCGAAACCGAGCTCGACGTCGTCGAGGGCATGCAGTTCGACCGCGGCTATCTCTCGCCCTATTTCATCACCAACCACGAGAAGATGCTGGCCGAGCTCGAGGATCCCTACATTCTCATCCACGAGAAGAAGCTCTCCTCGCTGCAGCCGATGCTGCCGGTTCTCGAAGCTGTGGTGCAGAGTGGCAAGCCGCTCGTCATCATCGCCGAGGACATCGAGGGCGAGGCACTGGCGACGCTGGTGGTCAACAAGCTGCGTGGCGGCTTGAAGGTCGCGGCGGTCAAGGCGCCGGGCTTCGGCGATCGCCGCAAGGCGATGCTGGAAGACATCGCGATCCTGACCGGCGGCACGATGATCGCCGAGGATCTCGGCATCAAGCTCGAGAACGTCAACCTTCAGATGTTGGGCAAGGCCAAGCGCGTCCGCATCGAGAAGGAAAACACCACGATCATCAACGGCGCCGGCGAGAAGAAGCAGATCGAGGCGCGCGTCGGTCAGATCAAGGCGCAGATCGAGGAGACGACCTCCGACTACGACAAGGAGAAGCTGCAGGAGCGTCTGGCCAAGCTCGCGGGCGGCGTCGCGGTCATCCGCGTCGGCGGCGCGACCGAGGTTGAAGTCAAGGAGAAGAAGGACCGCGTCGACGACGCCCTCAACGCCACCCGCGCGGCGGTCGAGGAGGGCATCGTCGCCGGCGGCGGCGTCGCTCTCCTGCGCGCCAAGGCCGCGGTCTCCAAGCTCAAGAGCGAGAACGCCGATGAGCAGGCCGGCATCAACATCGTCCTGAAGGCGCTCGAGTCGCCGATCCGCCAGATCGTCGAGAACTCGGGGGTCGAGGGGTCGATCGTCGTCGGCAAGATCACCGAGCACAAGTCGCAGACCTACGGCTTCGACGCCCAGAAGGAGCAGTATGTCGACATGATCGAGGCCGGCATCGTCGATCCGGCGAAGGTCGTGCGCACCGCGCTCCAGGACGCGGCCTCCGTCGCCGGCCTCCTCATCACCACCGAGGCGATGGTCGCCGAACTGCCGAAGGACAAGCCCGCTCCGGCGATGCCAGGCGGCGGCGGCATGGGCGGCATGGATTTCTGATCGTCCGCGTCGACAATCTGAACGAGCGAAAGGGCGGCTTCGGCCGCCCTTTTTGTTTTGCCGGCAGCTGACGGTTGACGTATCCACCCATTGTAGCTACATACCTACAGTCCGTAAATACGTAACCGAGGCGTCCCGATGAAGACGATGACGAGCCGGGAAGCGAACCAGGACTTTAGTCGCGCCAAACGCGAGGCGCGGTCAGGGCCAGTGCTCATTACCGAGAGGGGACGCCCGTCGAGTGTCCTGCTGTCGTACGACGAATACAGGCGCCTGACCGGCAAGCGCACCAATATTGTCGACCTTTTGGCCATGCCTGGCCAGGAGGAGGTCGAGTTCGAGCCCCCGCAGCGCCAAAAGGCCGCGCCGCGCAAGGTCGATCTTTCGTGAGCTTTCTCCTCGACACCAATGTCGTATCGGAAATGCGGCGCAAGGATCGGCTGGCCGGGCGGGCGCTCGACTGGCTGCAAAGCCAAGCCGTGGACGACCTTCATATCTCCGTCCTGACGCTGATGGAGATCGAGATAGGCATCCAGCGGCTCGCGCGACGCGACAAGAAGCAAGGCGAAATGCTCCGCGCGTGGAAGGAGGGGCCGCTGATGCGCGAGTTCCGCGGCCGGATCCTCGGCGTCGACCTCGACATCGCCGAGGGCTGCGCCGCGCTCCACGTTCCAGACCCGCAGCCGGAAATCGACGCCCTGATCGCCGCGACCGCGATCGTCAAGCGGTTGACGCTCGTCACACGCAACGAGCGCGATTTCGCAGGGATGCCGGTCGCCGTGGTCAATCCCTGGTCCTTGCCGGACCGGTAGCCGTCGCCGAAGCGCCCCCTTTGACACGAAAGGTCGCCACCCGGCCGCCCTACGGCGCCGCCCGTGCGACCTCGCCGCCAGGCGCCTGCGCCGCAGCGTCTCGGCCATCGTTGGCGTAGCGCTTCGCCAGCATGGCGCACACCATCAGCTGGATCTGGTGGAAGAGCATCAGCGGCAGCACGATCAGGCCAACCGACTGGCCGGCCAGCAGCACGGTGGCCATCGGCAAACCGCTCGCCAGGCTCTTCTTGGAGCCGCAGAAGACGATCGTCACCTCATCATCGCGGGAGAAGCGCAAGAGCCGGCTGCCATAGGTGGTGATAGCCAGCACCGTCGCCAGCAACGCAACATCCACCGCCGCCAGCCGTCCCAGGTCGGGCACGCTGAGCTGATGCCAGATGCCGTGCGTGACGCCCTCGCTGAAGGCGGCGTAGACCACGAGCAGGATCGATCCGCGATCCACGAAGCTAAGCATAGTTTTGTGCCGCAGCGCCCATCCGCCAATCCACGGCCGGGCAAGCTGGCCGGCGGCGAACGGGACCAGAAGCTGAAGCACGATGTCGCCGGCCCCGCGCGCGGAGAAGCCGCCCTGCGCGCCGAGCAGCAGCCCGACCAGCAACGGCGTCAATCCCATGCCCAAGAGGTTGGAGGCGGTCGCGGCGCAGAGAGCGGCCGCCACGTTGCCGCGGGCGATCGAGGTGAAGGCGATCGACGACTGGACGGTCGAAGGCAGCGCGCAAAGCAGGACCACGCCAGTCCAAAGCGGCGGGGTCAGCAGTCCCGGAAACAGCGCCCTCGCCCCAAGACCCAACGCCGGAAACAGCACGAACGTCGAAGCGATCACCGCGAGCTGCAGCCGCCAGTGCGACGCGCCCGCCAAAGCCGCCTGTGGCGAGAGCCGCGCGCCATGCAGGAAAAACAGGAGGGCGATCGCGGCGTTGGCGGCGTATTTGGCGACGGTCTCGCCGGCGCCATGCGCCGGCAGCACCGTCGCCAAAACGACCATGCCGACGATCGCCGCGATATAGGGGTCGACCGGCAGCCGGGAGAGCAGCGCCTTCGGACTCATCGCCTCGATCTTCTACAAGAAGTGAAATACACCACCTTGCCTCAGCTTCGCGACCACAACATGGGCCGGCGGGCGGTCATTGTGAACCACCCTGAGCGGCGTTATTGTCATCACAAATCGTGATAACCGGACTCCCTCATGTTCGAGCCGATCCACCTGGAGAGCTTCCTCGCCGTCGCGCAGACCCGCAACTTCACCGAAGCGGGACGTCGTCTCGGCCTGCAGCAGTCCACCATCAGCCAACACATCCGCAAGCTCGAGGCCGCCGCCGGGCGGCGTCTCTTCGTGCGCGACACCCACTCGGTGCGTTTGACTGCGGATGGAGAGGCGATGACCGGGTTTGCCCAGTCCATCCTCGACGCCGCCAACCGCGCCCGCCGCTATTTCGCCGGCTCGCGCCTGCGCGGCAGGCTGCGGTTCGGCGTCTCGGAGGATTTCGTCACTACGCGTTTGCCCGAGCTCTTGCGCGAGTTCGTCCAGGAACACGCGCTGGTCGACCTGGAGCTGAACGTCGGCGTCAGCGCAAGGTTGTACGAATCCATGGACGCAGGCGAACTCGACCTAGTGCTGGCCAAGCGGCCAGCGGGGGATGATCGCGGGCAATTGGTTTGGCGCGACCGGCTGGCCTGGATCGGCGCGCCCGGCGCCCGCATTGATCTCTCCCAACCGGTGCCGCTCATCCTCTACAACCCGCCCAGCATCACGCGATCGGTGGCGCTCGAAACGCTGGAGCGGCACGGCCTCACCTGGCGCATTGCTTGCTCCAGCAGCAGTCTCAGCGGCTTGCGCGCCGCCGCATTGGCGGGCCTCGGCGTCGGCGTGCACGCGCGCGGTCTGATCCCGGAGGGCCTGGCGGAGATCAGCGCGTCAGCCCGGTTGCCGGAGCTTGCCGATGTCGAGTTCGTCGTGGTGGGCGCGAGAACGGGTCTACGCGGCCCCGCTGCGGCCCTCACCCAGGCCATCCTCGCGAACGGCCATCGCCTCCAGCGGGCGGCCTGAGGACAACGTCTCAGGCATTGCCGTCGCGCGGCATGACCTTGACCGTGGCCGAGCTGGCGCGGGCGCTGATCATCGGGCTGAGGTACGGGCTGGCGCGATACTTTGCCCGATAAACGTCGTCGATACGGTCGTTGATCGGCCCGTCGACCGGTTCGAAGGCGACCTCTTTCGTCATCCCGGCGGCGACGATGCGCCCGGCCTTCTGCCGCACGGCAGCCTGGTACCAACGAGAGCGCTGTCCGTTGTAGCCGCGCACATAGAGGGCACCGTCGAGTGCGACGGCCCAAATCCATGTCGGCGTGCCGTACGTCGCGCCGTCCTCGCGGAGCGGCGCGATGTGCAAATCGTCGGCCCCGGCGATCTTGCTGAGTTCGTCTTTCGGCCATGCGGCCATGTGTCGGCGCTCCGTGATCTAAAGACGCAGCAACGTCTTGGTCGCGCGGCGCTCGTCCATCGCGCGGTAGCCCTCGGCGACGTCGGCGAGCGGCAGCGTGAGATCGAAGACCTTGCCCGGATTGATCTTGCGGGTCAGCACAAGGTCGATCAGATGCGGCAGGAACCGTCGCACGGGGGCGGGGCCGCCCAACATGCCCCTCTGCAGGAAGAATAACCATTGTCCGTCGAGTTCGACGCCATGCGGCACGCCGACATAACCGATCATGGCGCCGGGTCGGGCTGCCTGGATCGCCTGCGTCATCGCCTCCTGCGTTCCTACGCATTCGAGAACGGCATCCGCGCCAACGCCGTTGGTCAACCTTTTGATCTGATCGACGCCCGCTTCGCCGCGCTCGGAGACGATGTCGGTCGCGCCGAATTCGAGAGCGAGGTCCTGGCGCGTCTTGTGGCGGCTCATGGCGATGATCCGTCCGGCGCCCATCTGTTTCGCAGCGAGCACGCCCATAAGCCCAACCGCGCCGTCGCCGACGACGGCAACCGTCGAGCCCGCCTGTACGCGCGCCGCATCGGCCGCGTACCACCCGGTGCCGAGCACGTCCGAAGTCGCAAGCAGGCTCGGGATCAAATCGTCCGGAGGGGCCTCCGGCGTCGCGACCAGCGTGCCGTCGGCAAGGGGCACGCGCGCCAGCGGCGCCTGCGCCCCAGTCATGAACTCGCGCTGCACGCACGACGACTGAAAGCCGAAGCGGCAGTGCGGGCAGGTGTTGTCAGAAATGCAGAACGAGCCGACGACGAACTGGCCCGGCCTGACAGTGGTGACGGCGCTCCCCACCTCTTCGACAACGCCGCAATATTCATGGCCCATCGCCATCGGCGAGGTGACGTCGTTCAGGCCGCGATAGGGCCACAAATCAGATCCGCAGACGCAGCTCGCCGAGAGCCGGATAACGGCGTCAGTCGGCTTGAGGATCTTCGGCTCGGGGACCTCCTCGCAACGCACGTCGCCCGATCCATACAACATTGTTCCCATCATGATGCGCTCTCCATTTTGGGCGGGCTGGCTTCCTCGGAGCGGCCCTCTGCCTGGTGTTTGCAATGCCCCGGACTATTTCGGGGCGAGTTCGCCGTACCAGTAGGAAGCGGTGACGCCTCCATCCATGAGGAAGTCGCTGCCGGTGATGAAGGCGCCGTCCGGCCCCATGAGTAGCGCTCCGACAGTCCCGACCTCATCCGGCGTGGCGGCGCGTCCGAACGGGCAAAGTTCGATCATGCGGCGATAGCCCCCGCCGCGCGGACCGCTCAGTTCGTCCCTCGCAAGCGGCGTGATAACGATCCCGGGACTGATGGTGTTGACCCTGGCGCCGCGCTTGCCCCAGCGCACGGCCTCGGCCATCACGCGCAGCGCATTGCCTCGCTTCGACAGCTGGTAGGCATGGAGCGAGTCCTTGACCTGATCGGGCTGGAGCATCGGAAGCGCGAGCAGGGCGTCCGCAGGAGTCGTCGCCAACGCCCGATTCTGCTCGATGGTCAACGCCGCCAGGCGATGCCCGGATTGCGAGGCGATAACGACCGCGGAGCCGCCACGTGCGATGACGTTGCCGAACTCTTCCAGAACCAGCGCGGTTCCATAGAGGTCGACCTTGAGGATGGTCGCCGGGGACGCCTGGGAGGGCGAAACCCCGGCAGCGTGGATGACGCCCATAACATCGCCGATCGCCGTGGCGGTTTCCACAAGCGCGTGAACAGACTCGCGCGACGAGACGTCGACGGTCGCTATGCTGACCTCGAATCCGGCATCGCATAGCACCTGCGCCGCGGCATTGGCGTTTTCCGAGCGCAGATCGGCCAGCAGCACATGCTTGCCCGCGCTCACCCGCCGCACGATCGCTTGGCCGATCGACCCCGCGCCGATGACGACAATGACGTTACTCATGGCGCTGTCCTTTCAGGAGCGCGCGTCGCCGGACCGTAGAGACAGCTCCGACATCAACGAGAACCGGCGGCTCAGAGGCCGGTCATCCGCTCCAGATGCTCGGGGTAGCGTGCCCCCTGGACCGTGATCTTCGAGGCGGCGCTTTCGATCTCGCGAAGATCGTCGGACGTGAGCTTGATGGAGGCCGCTCCGGTGTTCTCCTCGAGGCGATTGAGCTTCGTGGTGCCGGGGATCGGCGCGATCCACGGCTTCTGGGCAAGCAGCCAGCCGAGCGCGATCTGAGCGGGCGTCGCCTTCTTCCGCTCGGCGATCTCTGCAAGCAGATCGACCAAAGCCTGGTTTGCTTTCCGGGCCTCCGGCGTGAAGCGAGGGATGGTGTTGCGGATGTCGGAACTGGCGAATATCGTGTCTTCGCTCATCTTGCCGGTGAGGAAGCCCTTCCCCAGAGGGCTATAGGGAACAAGGCCGATCCCGAGTTCTTCCAGCGTCGGCAGGACCTCCTTTTCCGGGCGCCTCCACCACAGCGAATATTCATTCTGCAGCGCCGTCACCGGCTGGACCGCGTGCGCGCGACGGATCGTTTGCACACCGGCCTCCGACATGCCGAAGTGCTTGACCTTGCCGTCGCGGATCAGATCCTTGACCGCTCCGGCCACGTCTTCGATCGGCACGTCGGGGTCGACGCGGTGCTGATAGTAGAGATCGATGACATTGGTCCTGAGCCGCTTGAGCGAGCCCTCGACGGCCTGCTTGATGTGCTCCGGGCGGCTGTCCACGCCCATCGGCTGCCCGTTGGGGCCGAACTTGAAGCCGAATTTGGTGGCGATCACCACCTTTTCGCGGACGGGAGCAAGCGCTTCGCCCACGAGGTCCTCATTGGTGAACGGGCCGTAGACCTCGGCGGTGTCGAAAAACGTGATGCCACGTTCGACCGCCGTCCGGATCAGCGCGATCATGTCCTTCCTGTCGGGGAAGGGAGCGTAGCTATGGCTCATTCCCATGCAGCCGAGACCAATCGCCGAAACTTCCAGGCCGCTCTTTCCAAGTGTGCGCTTCTGCATGTCTTGCGTTCCTGTCTTTGAGTGAACTCGGCAACGGTCGTGCCTGACGATCACCGCCGGTACTGCTCGTCGCTCACCTTCTCCATCCAGTCGACCGCCTTGCCGTCGAGCTTCTCCTGGATGGCGATATGGCTCATGGCGGTCGCAGGGGCGGCGCCGTGCCAGTGCTTTTCGCCCGGCGGAAACCAGATGACGTCGCCGGGGCGGATCTCCTCGATCGGCCCGCCTTCGCGCTGGGCCCAGCCGCAGCCGGCGGTGACGATCAGGGTCTGGCCGAGCGGATGGGTATGCCACGCGGTGCGCGCCCCGGGCTCGAAGGTCACCAGCGCGCCCGCGACCCGGGCCGGATCCGGCGGGCTGAACAGCGGGTCGATCCGCACCGCGCCGGTGAACCAATCCCCCGGTCCTTTGCCGGAGGGCTGGGAGCCGCTTCGCTTGATCTCCATCGTACTCCTCCAATCGACGGGCTGACATCAACTGCCCGCTATCTAGCGCGCGAGCGAGCAAGTGATTAGACGGTATTATACGCATGCTCTTATAAGTAGGACTTATGAATGGCGGAGAACCTGAACAGTCTTGCCGCGTTCCTCGCGGTCGCGCGCGAGGGGAATTTCACCCGGGCGGCGGCGAAGCTCGGCGTGTCGCAGTCGGCGCTGAGCCAGACGATCCGCAGCCTCGAGGGTCGGCTCGGCGTGCGGCTTCTGGCGCGCACGACGCGCAGCGTCTCGCTCACCGAAGCGGGAGAGCGCTTGCTGCGCAGCGTAGCCCCGCGTCTTGAGGGCATCGAGGCGGAGCTTGAGGCCTTGAGCGAGCTTCGCGAGAAGCCCGCCGGCAACATTCGGATCACCGCCGGAGACCATGCAATCCATTCCGTTCTCTGGCCAAAGCTGGCGAAGCTCCTGCCGAGCTATCCGGACATCAAGGTCGAGCTCGTCATCGACTATGGACTGACCGACATCGTCGCGGAGCGCTACGACGCGGGCGTGCGCCTGGGCGAGCAGGTCGCGAGAGACATGATCGCGGTCCGCATCGGGCCCGACGTTCGCTTCGTTGTGATTGGCGCCAAGTCCTACTTCGCCAATCGATCAGCGCCCAGGACGCCGCAGGACCTCATCGCTCACAATTGCATCAATCTGCGCCTCCCAACCTACGGCGGGCTCTACGCATGGGAGTTCGAGAAGGACGGCCGCGAAGTGAGAGTGCGGGTCGAAGGCCAACTCGTCTTCAGCAGCGTCTTTCAGGCTCTCGACGCGTCCCTCGCCGGTCTTGGGCTCGGTTATGTGCCGGAGGATCTCGCCGAGCCGTACCTCGCCAAGGGTCGTCTGAAGCGGGCGCTTCAAGACTGGTCGGCGCCCTGGTCGGGCTACCACCTCTATTACCCGCACCGTCGCCAGTCTTCGCCGGCGTTCGCCCTCATTGTCGATGCGCTGCGTTACCGAGGCGCCCGGGCCACACGCTTAAACAATTCTTGACTGCGGACACGTATAAATCTTGACCGCGCACAGGCGTGCAGCGTATCCGGGAGAGCGTCTTCGACCGGGGACCGTCGGGGACCATCTTGGTAGCGGTCTGTTAGGCATGGACGACTAAGTTGACGTGGTCCCACATCGATCTTCCGCAAGCAAAAAGCGGGAATATGCCGGAAGGCGTACAAGAGCTTTCCCCGAAGGCTCGAGGAACCACACTCCTTGAAGCGTTTGAAGACTGTCTCCCGAATATCAATTGCTTGGACGAAAAACGGCATTTGCAATTTGTCAAAGCCATTGACCTGCTTTGTCACTATCTAAAGCTAAAGAAAAGCTGGCCTGAAAATCGACAATCGCCTGAATCGCGGTCGATGATTGACAATCTGAGACAGCTATATAATCAATACGTCGACAACAACGTCGTCATTGCGTCCGCGATATTCATTGTCATGACTCACATCGAATCGTTTTATCTCGACGATCAGGACGCCAAACTCGTGCACAACTTGACGGGCTTGCACATTCATCGCCCCATTCAAAGCGCGTGACAAACGCAATTCCCTTGGTGGAATGAAGCCCCGCGACCCCGCTAACCCGCCATAGCCGGGCGGGCGCGGTCGCGCGATGGGCCGCCGGATAGCTGTGAAGGCGTTTGTCGGAATGGCGACCTCGGCCGTTTGGAACAGAGGGTTTTGGCTT
Source organism: uncultured Alphaproteobacteria bacterium (assembly GCA_963721905.1). GTDB lineage: Bacteria > Pseudomonadota > Alphaproteobacteria > Rhizobiales > Beijerinckiaceae > Roseiarcus. The sequence goes on along the minus strand of CAVRMF010000019.1, from coordinate 219,662 downwards.
CGGTTCCTCACGCCAACGTTGCGAAGTTTTCACCGGCCAGCAAGCAGGCCGCCCTTCTATTGTGCCGATCGGTCTGCTAGGGCGCGCATTCCCGTTTTCCCGCCAGCTCAGGTTTTCGCCCATGCGCATGTTGAGCCTCGCCGTGTTCGCCGTCCTCGCGCTCGTCATCGGCGCCTATGAGGAAGACGGCATGACGCTGCTGATCGGCGGCGCTTCAGCGCTGGCCGCGGTCGCCTCCATGCCGCGGTTCAGGACTTCGATCTTCCTCTCGATCCTCTCCGACCTGTTCGCCGCCGAGACGATCCTGTTCGGCCTCGCCGACATCGTCTCGCTCACCGGCTATTGGCCGGAAGCCTACGCCGACTATTCCCTGCCCCGCTACCTCCCGCTTGCGACCGCGATCTTCGGCGTCGTCATCTTCGCAGTCTCGCATTTCGGCTTCGTCCAGAGGATGTTGAGGATTACCGACCCCTTCTTCGCCGCGCGCACGCCGGTCTCGATCCACCCGTGGCCCTTGACGCCCATGGCCCTGCGCCAGAGTCTCTACGCCCGCATCAATGTCTTCTTCCTGATCCTCATCAACCAGTTCCAGGTGGCGGTCGGCGTTCGGCTTAACTTCTTCTACCGGGCGTTCGGCAACGCCATCCAAATTCCCGACGAAGCCCATATGGGCGAGTTCTGGCACCAGTTGCTGTGGGTTTTCACGCCCCTGGTGACGATCTCGATCCTGGCGTTCCTGGTCGAGTTCTACGTTTCCTTGAACTTCGTTCTGCAATGGCGGCGCTGGATGACGGCGTCCTACACCTCCCGCTGGCTCCTGCACTCGATGCATTACCAGCTTGCCGTGAGAGGCGGCCAAACCGACAACCCCGACCAGCGCATCTCGGAGGACATCGGCGGCTTCATCAGCGGCGAGGGCGGCCGCGGCACGTACATGAACGTGGGCATCTACAATTACACCATCGCGGCGATGACGACCGCGACCAATCTGGTCGCGTTCTCAATCATCCTGTGGGGCCTCTCGGGAGCCATGGACCCCACGATCTTCGGCGTCACAATTCATGGCTTTTTGTTCTGGGTCGCCGTCCTCTACGCCTGCTTCGCGACTGGCATGATGCAGCTCATCGGACGATCGCTGTCGCGGCTCATGTTCCGCCAGCAGGCGGTCGAGGCGAATTTTCGCTTCGACCTCGCGCGCATCCGCGAGTTCAGCGAGCAGATCGCGCTGCTCAAGGGCGAGGACCGTGAGATCGATCGCGCCGGCCGGGTGTTCAACGACGTTTTCACCACTGTTCAGCGCATCATCCGCGTGCGCACCTTCCTGAACTCGTTCCTCCAGTTCTATACCCAGATCTCGGCGATCATTCCCTTTGTCGTGGTCGCGCCCTTCTATTTCGTGGTGAAGAAAGTCGACTTCGGGACCTTCAACCAGGCGGCCGACGCGTTCAGCAACGTCAACTCGGCGATGAACTTCTTCGTCAATCAATACACCGGCCTTGCCGCCTTCAGCGCCACGATCCAGCGCCTAACCTCCTTCGAGGAGGCTTTCGCGCGCGCCCGCGCGGACGAGGAAAAGAAGCCCCGGATCGAGATCGCCGCCGCTGGCGGTCCGATCCTGTCGATCCCCGACCTCGATCTCTCCCTGCCCGACGGACGCAAGCTGGCCCATGTCGGCGACGTCGCGCTGATCCCGCAGGAGCCGACGCTCGTCCTCGGCCCGACAGGCGTCGGCAAGTCCACGCTCTTTCGCGCCATCGCGGGCATCTGGTCGTTCGGCAGAGGCGAGATCCTCGAACCTCCCTACGCCAAGCTCATGTTGCTGCCGCAGCGACCCTACATCTCCAACGGCCCGCTGCGCGAGACGCTCGCCTACCCGGCGGCAAGCTCGACCTTCTCCGACGAAGAGATGCGCGATGCGCTCACCAAGGCCGGCCTCGGCGCCTTCGCCGACCAGCTCGACCAGAGCGACAACTGGCAGATGCGCCTTTCCGGCGGAGAACAGCAGCGCGTGGGCGTGGCTCGTGCGCTGCTCGCGCGGCCAGACTGGCTCTTCCTCGACGAGGCCACGGCCTCGCTCGACGAGGAGAGCGAAGCCGATCTCTACCGCGCCATCGCCGCCACGCTGCCCAAGACCACGATCGTCTCGATCGGCCATCGCTCGACGCTGAACGCTTTCCACAAGCGCCGCATCGCGTTCACGCCCCACGATGGAGCGCCGGCGACGGTCGCCAGCGTCGCGTAGCGGAGATCTGACGTTTGCGGGCGCGCCCCTGAAGCAAATCTGTCGCTCTATTGGGCCTCGAACGTCTCTCGAGTTCGCATAGGCCTTCTGGGTGCCGCGTCGCGTGACGGAATCGGCGGCGTAGCGTACCGCCTTGCGCAGGGAAGCCTTCAGATCGCCCGTGTCGACATAATAACGCGCGAAGCTGCCGATGAAGGCGTCGCCCGCACCCGTGGTGTCGACCGGAGTGACACGCACCGGTTCGATCGTGGTCGTCTCCGTCTGCGTCACGAGCAGGGCGCCGCGCTCGCCCATCGTGACGATTACCGTTCCGATTCCCTTTGCGATCAGGCTCCGCGCCGCCGCTTCGATTTCCGGAACCGTCCCGACAGGAAGCCCGGACAGCAGAGCAAGTTCGGTCTCGTTGGGCACAAAGAAGCTGACGTGCAGAATTCGGCGGAGATCGAGGTCGCTCGTCGCCGGCGCCGGATTGAGGAGCGTCTTGATCCCGTGCCGCTTGCCGAATTCGATCGTCGCGTAGACCGTCTCCAGGGGAATTTCGAGCTGAAGCAGGATCAGGTCACAGGTCTTGAGATCCTCCGCGGCCCGCTCGATGTCGGCGGGCAGGAGGTCGGCGTTGGCGCCCTTGACGATGAGGATCGAGTTCTCGCCCGACGGCTCGACCGCGATCGGCGCGACGCCGCTCGACTTTCCCGCCACTTTGGAAACGTGCCGAGTGTCGATGCCGAAGCTGGCGAAGTTCTTTATCGTGTTTTCACCGAACAGGTCGTCGCCGACCTTGGTGACCATCAGAACGTCAGCGCCGAGCTTCGCGGCCGCCACGGCCTGGTTCGCGCCCTTGCCGCCGCAACCCATTTCGAAAGACGGCGCCTCGATCGTTTCGCCCTTCGCCGGCATGCGCGTCACGTAGGTGATGAGATCGACCATATTGCTGCCGACCACGGCGATGCGCCCTGTCATGTCAGGCCCCTTCTACAGATTGTGCGATCGAGCGGGCGAGATCGGCGGCGTGGCGTCGATCGACGTAGCCGAGGCGCGTCGTGAACGTCTCGCGCGCTCCGCTTGCGAGCGAGCGAACATGGCCCTTTTTCTTCTCCGCCGTATAGCCTTCGGGCTCGCAGGTGCCGGGTATGGCGAAGGCGGCGACGCGCTGATCCCCGTTGTCGAGGATCCAGCGGATCGCGTGGGGCATGGCGACGGGGTCGTAGGCGATCGAGAATCCGTCGCCTTCGCGCCGCGCCAGCATGAAATGCGCAAGACCGTCGGCGCCGGGTCTCACCTTCTTGATGTAGAAAACCTGTTCCGGCGCGTAGCGCTCGGGCTCGTTGAGCGCTTCCATGCGATCGGGTCGGGCAGCGAGCTCTTTCAGGAAGGCGCGATAGTCATCCGTCGGCGTCACATGCCCCGGAATGGCGGTGCGGGTCACGACATGCTCGGGATCGAACGGCGCCGACTGAACGATCCGGGCCCCCTCGGCAAATGCGAAATTCGCGTGGCATAGGTACATGAGGTCCATCGGGGCGGCGGACAGGTTTTCGACCGTCATGACGATGTCAAAGGTCGTCTGGTCCGCGCGCAGCGTCACATGTGGTGTAGCCCGATAATGGGCCCCGAATCCCATGGCGTAGTCGCGCTCCCCTGCAATGCTGATCCATGATCCGTTTCCATCCGAGCCGCAGGCGATCGAGGCCCGGTCCATCGGCATGCAAGGCGCTTCGCCGTGCAGGGGATGCGTGTCCTCGGCCGTCGGCACGCCGTTGCGAAGCAGGCCTGCATGGTAGGCGAGGCATCCGTAGGTCTCGATGATCGTCTGTGCTGGGCGCGGCGCATCGAACATGCTGTGCATGGCGAGTTCGACCCCGTCAAAGCAGGCCCGCCAGGTCATCTGTCCCATATAGGGAAGCACGATCACATGCCCGCGCGCATTGGCCAGACGAATGGCCTCGACGCCGGTCTCATACCGGAAGAGACTGGCGTTCAGATCGTCGAACCGGACAATCGTTCGTTCCCGGTCGCCGAAATCACCGCGCTCGAGCATGATCTCGGCGGTTCGGCCCTGCTTCGGCTCCAAAGTTTCCTCCCGGCCCGCGACTGCGGTTGCGAGCAACATTAATCGCGTTCACGGGCGGTCGGAAGCCGCCTCATGATCGCGCCGATAAAGAAATCGCTGAATCGCTCGACTTGGGAGCCACCGCCCGGCGCGATCGTTCCCAAGGATGCTGCAACGCAAGAGCGTGATGGGGCTGGAATGCGCGCGCAATCCGAATATGATGCCCTCGACCTTCAGCGGTGCAGATCGCTACGACGAGACGCCCGGCAGAGGACGTCCGAGCAACAGTCGGGGGGAGGCGCAGGTCTTGGCGAAGGTGTCCTTGCGCAATATCGCCAAGCGCTTTGGCTCGGCGCAACTGTTCGACGGGTTCAACCTCGATATCGCGGATGGCGAACTGCTATGTCTTCTCGGACCTTCCGGAAGCGGCAAGACCACGCTGCTGCGCATGATCGCCGGCCTCGAGGTCGTCGACGAGGGCGACATTTTCGTCGGCGACCGCGAGATTTCGCGCCTGCCGCCGCGCGACCGTCATATCGGCATGATGTTCCAGGGCTACGCCCTTTATCCTCATCTGTCGGTTCGCGAGAATCTGGCCTACCCCTTACGCGTGCGCCACGCCCCCCGCGAGGAGATCGCGCCCCGCGTCGCCGAGACCGCGCGCCTGCTGGGGATCGAGCATCTGCTCGACCGGCGCATCCAGCAGGTCAGCGGCGGTGAGCAGCAGCGGGTGGCGATCGGTCGCGCAATCGTACAGAAGCCGAACCTCTACCTGCTCGACGAGCCGATCAGCAATCTCGACGCCAGCTTGCGCGAGACGGTGCGAACCGAAATCCAGCGGCTGCAAAGACAATTGGGCGCCACGACCATCATGGTGACGCATGATCAATTGGACGCGCTCGCCGTCTCCGACAGGATCGCGGTCCTGCATAAAGGGGTCCTGCAGCAATGCGGCGCCCCGGATGAGCTTTATCGCAATCCAGCCAACGTGTTCGTCGCAAGCTTCATCGGTCAGCTGCGCATGAATTTGCTGCCTTGCCGCTACCGGGACGACGGCCCTCCGGCGCTGCAGGGCGAGGGATTCTCGCTGCCGGCGCCGGTCGGCGCCACTGACGCATTGCGCTCCTCGCATGAACTGATCGTGGGCTTCCGACCGGAGATGGTCGAAGTTCTTCGGCGTGCCGCCCCTGGGGCGCCGCCAGCCAGGGTTGAGACCGTGCAATTTCAGGGAGAACGACTGATCTGCCTGATGCGTCTTGGCGACGAGCATATCCATGTCTCGCTGGACGGTCGGGTGCATCTGGACGCCGGAGCCGAGGTGTGGCTGGCGGTCGCGCCCGATCAGTTGCATGTGTTCGACCGCAAGAGCGGTGAACGATTGTCGGCGCGAACCACGCCGGCGACTGAGCCTGCCGCGCCGGGCGACTGACCGGCGTGGGGCATAAACGGCAAAGAAGAGCGAGGAGGAAGGTCATGAGCGAGCGCAATAAAAGCACTTTTGGTCTGGGATTCAAGCCGCTGAGCCGCCGCGGATTTCTGCGCGAGGGCGCCGCGCTGACGACGAGCCTCGCAGGCGGCTCGCTCATTGGCGGCGCGATCTTTCCGGGCGCCGCGTTGGCCGCGACAACGATCAACATCGAGATCGACGCCGGACAAAACGAGAATCCGTTCCATTGGCAGGCGGACGCCATCAAGCAGAAATTTGGCGTCGACCTCAAGCTGATCGGTCTGCCTTTTGTCGGCCAATACGAGAAGCTCGTCTCCGAGCTCACGGCGCGATCGTCGGCGTACGACCTCCTGGTGTTCCCGCCGTATTTCCTCGGCGATTTCGTGGCCCTCGGTTTCCTTCGCCAGCTCGACGACTACACCAAGCTGATCGACCCGCAGCTCGGCGACTATCTGCCGGTCTACCGCGATCCGGTGATCAAGCGCGACGGCAAGCTCTACGCGCTCATGTACGACGGAGACATGCTGCAGGTCACCTATCGCACGGACCTGTTCGGCGATCCGGAGGAGCAGAAGAACTTCAAGGCGAAATACGGGTGGGACCTGGCTCCGGCAAAGAACTGGGACCAGTTCATGCAGATCGCGGAATTCTTCAACCGGCCGCCAAAACTGTATGGCACGGCCTTCTATGCCCAGCGCGGATTCTGTTACGCCTGGTTCGCCAACATTTTCGCGGGGCTCGGCGGCCGCTGGTTCACCGACGACATGAAGCCGGGGATCAACAGCGACGTCGGCGTCAAGGCGCTGGAGATGCTGGTGAAGCAAAAACAATATGCGCCGCCGAACATCCTTCAGATCGGCTACCCCGAACTCAACGAGGTGTTCCTCAACGGCTCGACCGCCATGGTGGTGCAATGGAACGATCTCGCGCTCAAGGTGGGCGACCCCAAGATGAGCAAGGTCGTGGGCAAGGGCGGTTACGCCGCGTGCCCGACCCGCACCTACATGCCCTATAGCCGGGTGATGGCGGTCTCGGCGTTCTCCAAGAACCCGGAGGACGCCTATAAAGTCGCAGCGCACATGCAGCTCCCCGACGTCGACGTGACCTATTTCTACGACTCGGATTGCGGCGAGGACCCCTACCGCAAGTCGTCCCTCACGCCCGAGGCAGCCATGAAGAATCACGAGGGCAAGCCGGCCCTGGACGCCGCGGCGGCCAAGTCCTACGTGGACGCGATCGGCGACGGACTGAAGGACGGGTATCCGGAGCTCAGCATCCCCGGGGCGCCGCGCTATCTCGACATCCTCGATCTCTATGTCAGCCAGGCGCTCGCCGGCACTCTGCCGCCGAAAGCCGCGCTGGATGCGGCGGCCAGCGAGTGGAACAGCATCACCCAGGCCGAAGACCCCGACAACCAGAAGGCGGCCTATGCGGCTTGGGTGAAATCATTCAAGGACGTCGGGCTCGCCTACTAGGCGGGGCTGCCGAAACCGGTGAAGGCGGACGATTTCGCGGGCGACCCGCGAAGTCGCCCGCGGGGTTCGAGCGATGGCCGTTGAACTGACCGCACCCGCGCTGCGTTTGCCTCGCCGCGATCGCGACAGCGCGCGTCGTTTGGGCTGGCTGATGATGGCGCCGACGCTGGCGATGCTTGCCGCCAACAGCATTTTCCCGCTCCTCTACGCCGTCACAGTCTCGTTCAAGAACTTTCAACTCTTGATCCCGGGCGTGCACCGCTGGGTCGGGTTCGCCAATTACGCCAGGATTTTCCATGACTCATTGTTTTGGAGCAGTCTCGAGGTAACCCTGTGGTTCATCGCCGGAGTGCTGTTCGTGCAGTTCCCCGTGGGGCTGGCGCTCGCGCTGCTGCTCAACCGGCTGCGCCGCTTTCAGGACGTGCTCGTCACTCTGCTGCTGATCCCGACCATCATCTCCGGCTCGGTCGCCGCGTTCCAATGGAGCCAGCTCTTCAACTATCAGTTTGGGCCGATCAATTATTTTCTCGGACTGCTCCATTTGGGCCAGCCGACCTGGACGGCCGATCCGAAGCTCGCCTTGCCGTCGCTGATCTTCGTCGATTGCTGGCAGTGGACGCCGTTCATGACGCTGCTCCTGTTCGCCGGCCTGCGGTCGCTGCCGGGCGCCATCGTCGAGGCGGCGCGCATGGACGGATCGACCGCGTGGCAGATCGTCTGGCGCATCTATCTGCCGCTCCTGCGGCCGGTGATCGGCATCGCGCTCATTTTGCGTATCCTGATGGCGTTCAAGGTGTTCGACATCATCTATGTGCTCACCGCCGGCGGCCCCGGCGCGGTCACGGAAAATCTGGCCTTTTTCACCTACGTACAGGGCTTTCGTTATTTCAATCTGGGCTACGCGTCGGCGCTCGCGATCCTGCAGCTGATCGTGGTCAGCATCCTCGCGAAGGCGCTCATCACGCTGACCCGCCGCTCGAGCCTCAGCGGGCGCGAGGCGGCGACATGAAGCGACGATTTACCCTCGCCGACTTCTTTTGTGCGCTTGCCCTGGCGCTGGCGCTCTTCGTCTTCCTCGGGCCGGTGTTTTGGATGCTGGTCACTGCGGTCAAGCCCCCGGGCGAATGGCTCAATTCCCCGCCCGTCCTCATTCCCTCGGAACTCCATTGGGCGAACTTCAGCGACGCTCTTTTCAATTGGGGCGGCCTTAAGGGACTCGGCGACAGCCTGATCGTGGCTTCTTTGTCGACGCTGCTGTCGCTGCTTTTGGGCGTGCCGGCGGCTTACGCAATCGGCCGCTACCGCACCGGCGGGGACAATCTGTCCTTTACCGTGCTCAGCATCCTGTTCATGCCGCCGGTCGCCGTCGCGATCCCGATGTACCTGTTGTGGTCGACGCTCGGTCTGCTCGACAGCTACACCGCGTTGATCCTCCAATATACCGTCTTCAATGTTCCGTTCATCGCGTGGGTGCTGAAGAGCTTCTTCGAGGACATTCCGCGCGACATGGAGGACTCGGCGATGGTCAACGGCGCGACGCGCTGGCGCGCTTTCTGGGAAATCGCCGTGCCGATGGCGAGGCCCGCCATTCTCGCCGTTGCGCTGCTTGCCTTCATTTTCTCCTGGAACGAATTTTTCTTTGCGGTGATCCTCACCCGCGCCAACGTCACCACCCTGCCCTTCATCCTGCCGGTGCTGATGGAGGGGCACGATGTGCTGTGGGGCGACATCGCCGCGATCGCAACGCTCGGCGCCCTGCCAGTGGTGATCCTCGCCTTCGCTTTGCAGAAATACCTCGTACGAGGCCTTTCGTTCGGCACCGTGCGCTGAAGGAGGTTCGCCATGGGCGTCGAACGGAAGGTTGCCGTTGTCACCGGCGCCTCGCAGGGCATCGGCGCAGCCCTCGTCAAGGCATACCGCGATCGCAACTACCGAGTGGTCGCGACGGCGCGCTCAGTAAGGCCGTCGAGCGACCCCGACATCCTGGCCGTTCCAGGCGACATCGCCGATCGGAACACCGCCGAGCGTGCGATCTCCGAAGGCATGGCCCGGTTTGGGCGCATCGACACCCTCGTCAACAACGCCGGCATTTTCATCGGCAAACCGGTTCTATCGGAATACACCGAGGCTGATTACAGGGCGATAGTGGGCGTCAACACCACCGGCTTCTTTTACATCACGCAACTCGCCATCGCTCAGATGCAAAAGCAGGGCAGCGGCCACGTCGTGCAGATCACGACGAGCCTGGTCGACAACGCGATCTCCGGCCAGCCCGCCGCCCTCGCGGCGCTGACGAAGGGCGGCCTGAACGCGGTGACCAAATCGCTTGCGATCGAGTATGCGAAGCGCGGCATCAGGGTCAATGCGGTTTCGCTCGGCGTCATAAAATCGCCGATGAATCCCCCCGAGGCCTACGCTGGGCTCGGCGCGCTGCACCCGGTCGGCCATATGGGCGAGATTTCCGACGTCGTCGATGCGATCCTCTACCTTGAGTCGGCAGGCTTTGTGACGGGCGAAATCCTCCACGTCGACGGCGGCCAGAGCGCGGGCCACTGAGGGGATCGCAAAGTCTGAGCCGAAGCCCCTGCGCGGAGCGCGTTAAGACGAGGTCGCGCTTCGCAGAGGCCTAGTTGCAGGGGAAGCGGGTCTTGTGTTGCGCTTCGACGCCGGCCTCTACAATTACCACCGCGGCTCGGTGCTGACGCCCAATCACAAAGGCCCCGTCGGCGCCACAGCGCACCACTTCACGCCTGACGGAGGAGCGCTTGCGACTTGGGATTGGCAAGCCTTGTCCGCGCTTGCCCCGACGGCGATCGCCAACGAGTTCGCCTACAACATGGTGAAGCCCGCGCCTTATGGACTGGAGGCCGGCGTGGGCGCCAGGGCCGTCATCACGCTTCCCCCTCCCGCCAACGCCGACGCGACAAAAGCGGGCGCGGAAGTCCGCATTACTGACGTGGACGGCGAGACGTTCGCCTGCAACCTGCCCCGGCCTGACGGCTGAAAAGGCGCGGGGCTTGCCGTCCCGGTTGCCGATGTGGTCGGCTACGGCAGGTTCGCCAGCCCGGACGAAGATCGCGCTGGCGCGGCTTCAGGGGCTACGCAGCGATCTGATCGACCCTGCGATCGCCGCGCATCGGGGGGGCGCCGTCGTGAACCGCAGTGGCCTTATCGAGTTTCGCTGTGGGGTCGAGGCGGCGCGCTGTGCCATAGAGGTGGCATCTGCTGCTCAGAGCATGCGGATTGGGAGGTCAATGGAAGCTCGATCCGGTGGTCACGAATCTCGAGGGTTCCCGCGACGCGACGTATCACTGTACGCCCGGCAACATGGCCTTCCAACCTGCGCCCGTATAGCATTTGATGTGCCGGACTAGCGCGATGTACGACGCTTTCATTTCTTACAGCCATGTGAAGGACAGGCCGATTGCAGCGGCTCTGCAATCCGTTATTCAAACCCTCGGCAAACCGTGGTGGAAGCGTCGCGCTTCTCATGTGTTCCGCGACGATACCAGCCTTTCCGCCGCTCCGGGATTGGGGCTGGCCTTGGAGAGCGCATTAAGCGCATCCCGCTACCTTATCTTGCTCGCGTCGCCGCAATCTGCGGCGTCGAAATGGGTAGAGCACGAGATCGAAACCTGGCTCGACACTAAAGGCAGCGAAACCCTCTTGATCGGCCTCACAGAAGGCGACTTAACTTGGGATGATCAGTCGGGCGACTTCAGTTGGGGTCCCGAGACGCCCTTGCCCAAGGTCATACGCGGCCGGCTGAGCCGCGAGCCTCTTTGGGTGGATTTGCGTCCGTTCCAAGCTGGCGGCGACAGAATTCGACGCAGCAATCAGTCTTTCCTCACGGCGAGCGCCGCGTTTGCGGCGCCGATCCGCGGTGTCGCGCGTGAAGATCTATTGTCGGAAGAAGTCGCCCAGCAGCGGCGCAACCTGCTCTGGGCGCGGGGCGCCGCGGTGGTATTGGCCGCTCTGACCGCGCTGGCCATATGGGAGGCGGTGCAAGCGACTTGGGCTCGGAACACAGCGCAAGAACAGCGCGATCGGGCGCAGAGAGTCCTCGATCAGGTCATTGCGAGCGCCAACGGCCGGGTTGTCTCGCTCGCGGAGCGATCGCGGAATGTGACGAGGACCCAGGGAGAGATTTCCGAGATCGCCTCGTCCGCCTCCCGAAGTCCGGATTCGGACAGAGACTCAGTCTCGCAACTCGAACGCGCCAACCGGCTTATAGAGTTATCGGCTCGATATGTTGCAGATGAGGACGCCGCCGCTTCATTGAAGGCTGGCGAGGCGGCGTTGAAATCTGTTGGCGCTGCGAATGGCGTCCAGGAAGACGACGCAAACGGAAGGCTGACAAGATCGAAGGCCTACGAGCAGATTGGATTGGCCAGCGCCAGGTTGGGTCAGACTGAACAGGCCGCAAGCGCTCTAGCGATGAGCCTGGAATTGATCGAAAAGTTGGCCGATCAGTCGCCCGATAGCGCCGAACTGCGGGAGCGGACAGCGGCAGCGCGTCAGAATTTGGGGGACCTCTCCGTCGCCACGAGAAGCTTCGAAGAAGCGGAACGGCACTACAAGAAGGCGCTTGAGTTGCGCGCAAAGGCAGCCGACTCGCAATCGCCGTCAATTGACGCCAAGCGGCTCTTGGCCGTCACAAACGATAAAATCGCAAACCTGCAGCTTGCCCAATCCGACTACAAGGGGGCGTTGGAAACAAATAGGATGAGCATTTCGCTATTGGAGCTGTTAAATGTCGAAAGGCCGAACGATCGGACGTTGCAACGTGAACTGACCATCGCTTACGAGATTCAAGCGGACGCCCTGAAGGCGACCGGAAATCCAGATGCTGCGCTAACGTGGCTCGAGAAGGACCTTGGAATTACGAAGATTTTGGACGACAGCAGTCCAAACAATAGCTTGTCGCAACACGATCTCGCCACCACCTATACAAAACTGGGTCAATTGCTGGAGGTCTTGGGACAGGACGAAGCGGCTCTCGATGCTTACGACAAGGGCGTTGCCGTGGGAGATTCTCTGCTGGCGCAGAGTCACCGGCGGCTCGAGTGGCTGCGCGATATGGCTGCGACTTTGGAGCTTCGCGGCGTTCTGCTAACCCGCCTTGGTCGTTCAAAGGACGCGATATTGGCGTTACGCCGCGGCCTCGCAATACGTGAGCAGCTGGCCTCGTCGTCGCTGGACGTGAATTGGCAGCGGGAGCTCGAAAGCGCCTACCGGCGGACGCGGGAGGTGCTTTTGAAAAGCAATCATCCGGTCGAAGCGCTGGAGACAGCTGAGCAGCAGCTGTTTGCTACGAGTTTGGCGACTGACAGCGAGCCCGGCAAAAACGAGCGAGTCGCTCGGGCGTTGGGCTCGCTCAGTTGGACCGCGATCTTTGCTCATGACATCCCACGCGCACTCTGGGCCGGCGAGCAGGCCGTCGCCCTCGCGCCTAATCTGCTGTTTGCAAAGTTGAACTATGCCCACGCGCTGATGTACTCGGGAGATACGACAGCGGCGAAACAACTCTACCTCGAGGGATTGACCGGGGGCGGCCCAGCAGCCGCCGAGTGGCGCAGGATGATTCGGAAGGATTTTAGCGATTTGTCGGCGCACCAGCTCCAAATCCGTTTATGATCGAGGTCGATCGAGAGATCGGGCCGTGAGAACCCGCAAAATTCAGAGGAGGTCCAAAAACCCTTATCGATCCATAAAATTTTGGGAGGAAGGTCATGAAACCTCATCGAAACATCATAGGTTGTGTTGGTTTGATTGCCGCCTTCATTGTGTCTACGACTGGTTTAACGCCTGCAGTCGCACAGAACAGCCCAGCACAACCGCCGTATGACCCTATAGACCGGTCTGCACCACGCCCCCAGCCGGAAAAAAAATATAAGGTCTCAAACGCTTATCTCCGCAATCTCGGTTTGGCGTTTGGACCCATACCCGCGTTTCCTAACAAATGCTACGGCGACTTGTCGATCTCCGATGACTTTTTGAATCAGTTCAGAGCAAGGGGCTTTTCTCTTCCAGCGCTTTGTCTCGCGATCACTTCACCTTGGGTTACCTATGATCCCGAGACGGCCAAACCGTTGTCCGTTGTAAGTCAAGGTCATGGTAGGTTCCTTGTCGAGATTCCCGGGTGCTTCCGCAACGGAACTCCATTTCTTGATTGCAAATTCGTCTTCGACCATACGTCGGAACTCAAGTTCGTCGACGCCGAGCGCCAAAGTATTCGAGACTTGGCGGTCCAGGTCGACGCTACGGTTCGAAAGATGATCGTGAGCGGTAGATATGCCACCGGGTGTTCGTGCGCGGACGCTAAGTGGATAAGCGTATTACATCGTTTCGAGTTGACTAGACACTGCAGAATGGACACCGCCCCGGTTTGCATGGAGCAAATCTCGAATGGAGAAGTTCGTGCTGGCTCACTTGTACTTGAAGAGGTAGACGGATACTCATTCAAGGGTTTGCCAGCGCAAGTCGGCACAGCGTACGGCGGATTTGATATTTCGGCACAACTGCCCCGAGGGTACGGGTATCGGATCGGCTCGCCTGAGGGTGAAGACGAGGAGCCCTTTCGGGAGCTGACGCCTGGTCAGAAAATCTCTGTCGGACCCGAGGAATAGACCGAGCGGATCGAGCCGCCGCCCGTCAACGAAAGCCTGCCGTTGGTTGTATTTTCAGGCTCCTGGCGACCTGCCAGCCTTTCGGTCCGTCGGCGCTCGATCCCTCCGGCGGTTTCAACCATGTGTGAGCCCCTACTCCAAAAACATACGTTAAGTAATTATTCAAAAATTGTCGCAAATTGAAGGAATCCGTAGGATCATCTACTTTCAGGGGACGGCCGATCGCGTACTTCCCGGCTTCCATAGGGCGTTGTCGAATCCCACACCGCATTCTATCGGGGAATCCTGGAGAGGGCCTGACCCAACTCAAAGACCCTGCGCTACCTAGCCAAGGGCGTTGCCCTTGATATCCCTGCGGCTCCTGAACGGGGGCGCGGGAGCTGGAGATGTCGGCTACCTTGCCGAGTTCACCTCGGCGGGGCCTTCCATGAACTCCTTCTATGAGCACCACAAGGACAGCATTCGCTTTCACTATCGCTGCTTCGACCGGATCCTGCTCAACGGATTGATCCAGCCGTTTCAGCAGCCCGAAAGGGTCATTGGGTTTTTCGACGCCTACCGACATTTGTACCCGGTGAGCCGGGGCACGTTGCATGGCATTGCCGATCGCTTTCAGCAGTGGCTGAAGCAGTGGTCGGAGAAGCGCAACGTTCCAGTCCTGGAGGCGCCGAAGGGCCGCCGCGACGAGTTCGTCGAACCGTACTTCAAAGACGCCAAGCCCGACGAGGTCGTCGCCGTACTGAAGGCCCGCGAGCCGGCACGCATTATGATCGCCATCGGCGACAGGACGGCAAACCGCTGGCATCTGCAATTTGCCGAACGCTGGGTTGTGCAATTCAACTTCTATGTCAACGACGAGCGATGGGGCCGCATGTTCGTGCGCATCTGCCCCTACCTGCCGTTCTCGGCGCGGATCTGCCTCAACCAGCACCATTGGCTGGCAAACTGCGGCGCGACAATCAGGATGAGAATCGCGCGACAATCAGGATGAGAATGCGCCGCCGCGGGGGTGACGAAGGAAGGGCGTAGCCCGACCGTAGAGATCCCCGCGGCGGCGGCGAGCGTCCAAGTGGCCTCGTCTGGCGGTAACGGCGGCTGGGTTAGGGATCGGGCTTCTCTTGTCGAGAGGACCGACTTCTTGCCCGGCCGACACGTCACCGATCGTCAGATGAGGCTATTCATGAACTTGTGTCGCAACCATTCGCCGGCGATTGCCGGCGCGAAAGCCGGATTCAGTGGGGCAACCGCCTACCGGTTCGAAACGGATCCCCGGTTTCCCAGCCAGAAGAAGGCGCGTCGAGAACGACGCCGAGCCGATCCGTTCGCCGATGTCTGGGACAATGAAGTCGTGCCGATGTTGAAGGCCGCGCCCGGACTGAGGCCGATCGCCGTCTTCGGAGAACTCTGCCGTCGGCATCCAGACCTGGGCGCCGGAACGCGACGGACCCTCGAGCGCCGCATCCGGGCTTGGCGGGCGGTGAACGGCCCGGATCGGGAGGTGATCTTTCGTCAGGAGCATCCGCCGGGCCGAATGGGACTGTCGGACTTCACTGAAGTGGCCGATCTCGGCGTCACCGTCGCCGGCGAGCTGCTCGACTGCCGGCTTTATCACTTCCGCTTGCCCTTTTCCGGCTTCGAGCACGCCCATGTCGTGCTCGGCGGCGAAAGCTTTGTCGCGCTGGCGGAAGGGCTACAAAACGCCCTGTGGGCGCTGGGCGGCGTTCCCGAGCAACATCGCAGCGACAGCCTCTCGGCGGCCTTCCGTAATCTGGGCGCCGACGCCAAGGAGGATTTGACGAAGCGCTACGAAGCGTTCTGCGCCCATTACGGCATGACGCCGACCCGCAACAATCCGGGCGTCAGCCACGAGAACGGCTCGATCGAGAGCGCCCACGGCCATCTCAAGAGAGCGCTCGCGGACGCCCTGTTGCTGCGCGCCTCGCGAGACTTTGACGATCTCCCCGCATGGCGGGGGTTCGTCGACGACATCGTCGGCCGCGGCAACCTCCGCAACGCCAAGCGCATCGACCAGGAGCGGGCGGCGTTGAACAAGCTGCCGGTCCGCAAGACCGTCGACTACGAGGAGGTCAACGTCGACGTCACCAGCTCCAGCGCCTTCACGCTGCGCAAGGTGTTCTACTCGGTTCCCTCGCGACTGATCGGCCATCGGCTGCGGGTCCACCTTTATGACGATCGGCTGGAATGCTTCCAGGGCTCGACGCCCATCGTCACCTTGCGGCGTGGTCGGCCCCAGCCGAACGGCAAACATGGCCACGTCGTCGACTATCGCCACGTCATCCATTCCCTGCGCCGCAAGCCGATGGCGCTGCTCAATCTGGTCTATCGCGATCAACTCTTCCCCCGCCGAGCCTTCGCCCTGGCGTTCGAGGCCTTGCTCGCTGGCCTCGGCGAGAGAGCCGCCTGTCGCACGATGGTCGGCCTTCTCGCGCTCGCCCACGAGCGCGCTTGCGAGGCGGAGCTCGCCCTCGCGTTGCAGGCTGCTCTCGACGACGGTGTCCTTCCCGATCTCGCTGCGCTGATCGAACGCTTCCGGCCGAAGGACGCAGCATTGCCTGTCGTCGTCGTCAGGCTGCCCTCCCTCGCCATCTACGATCAGATCGCGACAAGCGTTGGAGAAGCAGCATGAAGGCGACCGACAAGATCGACGCCGCTCGCATCGACCTGCTGCTGAGCGAGTTGCGACTGCCCGGCATCAAGCTGATCTGGGCCGCCCTGGCGACGACAGCCGACAAAGAAGGCTGGGCCGCAGCCCGCTTCCTGGCCGCCCTCGCCGAACAGGAGATGGTGGAGCGAAACCGCCGTCGCTTCGAACGGCATCTGGAGGAAGCCCGATTGCCGCCGGGAAAGACCCTCGACACGTTCGACTTCACCGCTGTGCCAATGATCTCGAAGGCGCAGGTGCAAGCGCTCGCGGCCGGCGACGCCTGGCTCGAAAAGGGAGCCAATCTTTTGTGCTTCGGGCCGCCCGGCGCCGGGAAATCCCATCTCGCGGCGGCGCTCGGTTTGGCCTTGATCGAAAAGGGTTGGCGCGTTCTGTTCACCCGGACAACCGACCTTGTGCAAAAGCTTCAGATCGCACGCCGCGATCTCGCACTCGAAGCCGCGATCGCCAAACTCGACAAATATCATCTGCTGATCCTCGACGATCTCGCCTATGTCACCAAGGACCAGGCGGAGACGAGCGTTCTGTTCGAACTGATCAGCGCGCGATACGAGCGCCGATCCATGCTCATCACCGCCAACCAGCCCTTCGGCGAATGGGGAAGAATTCTTTTCCGACCAAGCTATGACGCTCGCGGCCATCGATCGCATCGTGCACCACGCCACGATCCTCGAAATGAACGTCGACAGCTATCGGCGAAAGGAAGCCGTCGACCAGGCACGCGGGGCGGGACGCCCGCCGACACGCGCGACAATCAAGGGATCACGCTGATTGTCGCGCCGCGACAATCAGACCATCTCAAGACAAAATAGCGCTTGCGTTATCGTCCCGCCGCGGCAATCATCCCTTCGCCGCGACCGCCAAAAGGCCATCCTGATTGTCGCTGCTTTCCCCATCGCAGATTGCATTCGCGCTCACACCTCGATCCTGCGCACCGAGGCCTCGACCAACAACGTCACCGATTACGGCGTCAGGAAGGCCGTCGACAACCTGCCGGCCCTGCGCACCACCCTCTCGGCAATCAACGACAATTACTTGAACGTGCAGCAGGACATCGTCGAGACGTTCCTTGATCGAGGGCAATTGCGAAAGTTGGCGCAACCGACGATCACCGCCGCCGGAAAGCGCATTCCCGGCCTTAAGCTCGACAATCCGCGGCAACTCGCGCTCATGCACGCTCTCGTGCGCTTCAGCCACATCGCGGCCGGCAACAGCTTCACGACTGCCGAACTTCACCCCAGAGTCGTCGACGCCCTCGGCTCCGGCGCCGATCGCTACACCCTCGCTTCGCTGCGCTACGATCTTTCAAAACTTCGCGCCAAGGGCCTCGTCGAAAAGCTGCCGCACTCGCGCCGCTACCGGCTCCTTCCCAACGGCTACTCGATCTGCCTCGTCTTCCTGAAGCTCTTCGAACGCGTCTACGCCCCGCTGACCGCCGGCCTCCTCTCGCCCATCAAGGCCGACGCCAGGCTCCACAGCCAACACCGGTCCCAACTCGACCGCCTCTACCAGCGCGTCGTCGACGATCTCGACAAGCTCATTCAAGCCATCGGCCTCAAAGCCGCATGGACCGCCGCCCCAACGCGAACGGAATCCTCGTTACAGGCGCAATAACGGTCTAAACGGACCTATCGTCCGCTGCCGACACGCAATCGACATTTTCTTGCGTAAATCGAAGATCTATGTGAGGATGGTTCCGTATACCAGAAACTACAAGAAGGGAGATTTCATCTAACAGTGACGCTATGTGAAAGACTAAAGGCGTCTAGGCGCGGCGCCCGTCCGAGGGAACCGACCCGCGGGCGAAGGACCCCAAATGGCGCCGGAAGCCTTTGAAATCATGGAGTTCGCGCCGGCGCCTCCCATCCGCCTCGTCCTGAGGCGCCCTTTGCGACAAGCAAAGGGCCTCGAAGGACGCTCGCGAGCCGCCCCCTTCGTCAAGCTCAGGGCAGGCTTTCGAGGCCTCCTGCTCCGCAGGAGGCGCCTCAGGATGAGGTCTTTTGGGGTCGCCCGATTTCGCGACAGAAAAAGACGCCCAAGCCCCTGAAACAATTGAACTCGCGAACGGAATTGAACACCCCTCACTCCTCGCCCAGATCCTCGAACGCGCCGCGGTCGACGCCGTTGCCGATCAGGATCTCGCGCTTGCCGGAATGGTTGGGGGGGCTGACCACGCCCTCCTTCTCCATCCGCTCGACCAGCGAAGCGGCCTTGTTGTAGCCGACCGAGAGCCGCCGCTGGATGTAGCTGGTCGAGACCTTGCGGTCGCGCAGCACGATGTTGACGGCGCGGTCGTAGTAGTCGGCCAATTCGTCGGCGTCCATCGAGCCCGGCGAGGGCAGCGGACCCTCGTCGTCTTCGTCCGTCTCGTCCTCTTCGAGGATGGCGTAGAGGTATTCCGGCGAGCCCTGCTTCTTCAGGTGCGCCACCACCTTCTCGACCTCGGCGTCCGAAACGAAGGGACCATGCACGCGCATGATGCGCCCGCCGCCGGCCATGTAGAGCATGTCGCCCTGGCCGAGCAGCTGCTCGGCGCCCTGTTCGCCGAGAATGGTGCGGCTGTCGATCTTGCTCGTCACCTGGAACGAGACGCGGGTCGGGAAGTTCGCCTTGATCGTGCCGGTGATGACGTCGACCGAGGGACGCTGGGTCGCCATGATGATGTGGATGCCGGCCGCGCGCGCCATCTGGGCGAGGCGCTGGATCGCGCCCTCGATGTCCTTGCCGGCGACCATCATCAGGTCCGCCATCTCGTCGACGACGACGACGATATAGGGCAGCTCCTCGAGCTCGAGCTCCTCATGCTCGTAGATCGCCTCGCCCGTCTCGCGGTCGAAGCCGGTCTGGACCGTGCGGGTCAGTGTCTCGCCTTTCGCCCTGGCCTCGACGACGCGCGCGTTAAAACCGTCGACATTGCGGACGCCGATCTTCGACAGTTTCTTGTAGCGGTCCTCCATCTCGCGCACCGCCCATTTGAGCGCGATGACCGCCTTCTTCGGATCGGTCACGACGGGCGTCAGGAGATGCGGAATCCCATCATAGGCCGAGAGCTCCAGCATCTTCGGATCGACCATGATGAGCCGGCACTGTTCGGGCTTGAGGCGATAGAGGAGCGAGAGGATCATCGTGTTGATCGCGACCGACTTGCCCGAGCCGGTCGTGCCCGCGACCAGGAGATGCGGCATGCGGGCGAGGTCGACGATGACCGGCTCGCCGCCGATGGTCTTGCCGAGCGCGATGGCGAGGCGGTGCTTCGACTTCTCGAAGTCCTCGCTGGCGAGGAGCTCGCGCAGGTACACCATCTCGCGGCGCTGGTTCGGCAGTTCGATGCCGATGGCGTTGCGGCCCTGCACCACCGCGACGCGGGCGGAGACGGCCGACATCGAGCGGGCGATGTCGTCGGCGAGGCCGATCACCCGCGACGACTTGATCCCCGGCGCGGGCTCGAGCTCGTAGAGCGTCACGACCGGCCCGGGGCGCACGTTGACGATCTCGCCCTTGACGCCGAAATCGTCGAGCACGCCTTCGAGCAGGCGCGCATTCTGCTCGAGCGCGTCGTGCGAGATTTTTGCGCCGACGGACTTCTTCGGCTCGGCGAGCATGGTGATCGACGGCATGATCCAGGCGTCGCGCGGCGTGAATGCGAACTTCGCCTGGACAGGAGCGGCCGGCTTCAACGGTCCGGCGGCCGGCGCCACGCGGAGCCCGCCCGGGCCGGGCGCCGGCGGCGCGCCCTTCGCGCGGGGAGCGAAGTCGGCAGGCCTGTTCAGGAGGTCTTCGTCGATGCGCAGCGACATCCACGGCGCAGGGGACCCGGCAAGCCCCGGAAGTGCGGCGGGCGCGCTCTTCGCCCCATATGCCGGGCGGCGGCGAAAAAGCCTGCGCAGCGCGGCCTTGACGGTGAGAAGGGTGTGGATCGCGGCGCCGATCGAGACCATGCCGAAGCTCGGCTCGTCTTCCGCCTCCTCGTCGTCGAAGCGCGCCTGCGCCTGGGTCCGCGCGGCTTTGGCGGTCGGCGTTCCGTCGTCGGCTTGCGGACGATGGGCGAAGCCCACGCCGGCGGCCGCCGCCAGCGTCAGGATGGCGAGCGCCGCGAAGGCCGCGCCGCTCACGGCCATCCCCCATGGCGCGCCGGAGAGCAGCCGGCGCGGGAGCGCAAGCATCGCGTCGCCGGCGACTCCGCCGAGCCCGGTCGGCAGCGGCCAGCTTCCCGGCGCCGGCAGGAGCGAAGCCAGCGCCGACGCCGCGGCGACGCCGACGAGATAGAGGCCGATCTTCAGCCGCGGGTGCTGGAGCCGGCGCTCGGTCAGGAGCCGCCAGCCCCAGAAGGCCGGCGGCGCAAGGGCGGCGATGGAGCCGAGCCCCAGCATCTGCATGACGATGTCGGCGGCGATCGCGCCCGGGGCGCGGAGCAGATTGTGGATGGGCGCGTTGGTCGCGTGATTGAGGCTCGGATCGGCGACGGACCAGGTGAGGAGCGCAAGGCCGAGCGCGCCGACGCCGGCGAGCGCGCCGAGGCCCAGGATCTCGGCCGCTCGGCGTTTCGGAAACTCGCGCAGCGCTGTGGGCAGATAATCGAAAACCGAGAAGGTCGTCGTACGCATGGCTCACTCGTCGGCCCGTGCGGCGAAGTCTCGCGCGTCGCCCCTCCATGGACACTATGCGGGCCAAGTTAATGCGCGCCTAACCTTAACGGGCCGCAGCAGCGCCTTTAGCGCGTTCCAAAGGGTTTTGCTGGCGCGCCCGCGCGAAAAAAATGGACGCCCCGAAAGACGTCCAAGGTCGGGAGGAACACGGAGCCCGGCGGCCGGAGCCGCCGGGGGACTCACTATTGGACGACCTCGCCGTGCAGCGCGAGGTCCAGGCCGTCGCGCTCGACTTCGTCGGAGACGCGCAGGCCAATCACCGCCTTGATGACGGCGAGAATGATGATGGTGACGATCGCGTCATAGACAATGACCGTCGCGATGCCGATGCACTGGTTGATCACCTGGCCGGGGTTGCCCTCGAGAAGGCCGGCGGTGCCGCCGTACTGCTGGACCGCGAACACGCCGGTCAGAAACGCACCGATCATGCCGCCGACGCCGTGGACGCCGAAGCAGTCGAGCGCATCGTCATAGCCGAAGGCATGCTTGAGGCCGGTCGCGCCCCAGTAGCAGCCGACGCCGCAGGCGACGCCGATGCAGATCGCGCCGACCGGACCGACGAAGCCGGAGGCAGGCGTAATGGCGACGAGGCCCGCGACTGCGCCCGAAGCAATGCCGATGACCGTCGGCTTGCTGCGGTGGATCCACTCGACGAACATCCAGGTCAGGGCCGCAACCGCGGTCGCGATCTGGGTGACGGTCATCGCCATGCCGGCCTGCACGCCGGCGCTGACCGCGGAGCCGGCGTTGAAGCCGAACCATCCGACCCACAGGAGGCTCGCGCCGATGAAGGTCAGGACCATGTTGTGGCCCGGCCCCGTGTCGCGGCGCTTGCCGAGCATGATCGCAGCGACGAGACCCGCAATGCCCGCGTTGATGTGCACGACCGTGCCGCCGGCGAAGTCGAGAACCTTGACCCACGCCTGGTCGTTGCTCGAGTTGAAAATGCCGTCGGGTCCCCAGAGCCAGTGGGCGACCGGGGCGTAGACGAAGATCGCCCACAGGCCCATGAACCACAGCATGGCCGAGAATTTCATGCGCTCCGCGTAAGCGCCGGCGATGAGCGCAGGCGTGATGATCGCGAAGGTCATCTGGAAGCACATGTAGACGGTTTCGGGGATCGTCGGCGCGAGCGGGTTCGGATTGCCGATGCCGCCGTTGTTGATGTCGCTGAGGATGCCCTGCAGGAACGCGCGGCTGAGCCCGCCGACAAACGGCGTGCCGGAGGTGAACGCCATCGAATAGGTAACGATGGCGTACACCACAGTCACAAGGCAGGTGATAGCGAAGCTGGTCATCACCGTGTCGCCGACGTTCTTCTTGCGAACCATGCCGCCGTAGAAGAGCCCGAGACCGGGGATCGTCATCATCAGGACGAGCGCCACCGAGGTCAGCATCCAAGCCGTGTCGCCGCCGCTCGGCGTGCAATTGGTCAGGACCGCCGGGACCGCCGGGACGGCCGCGTATTTGTCGGTTTCAGGGATGGCGGCGACGGCCGCCGCGCAGGCAGGAATAGCTGGAGGCGCAGGCTTTGCCGAAGCGGCGGGCGCAGCGGCTGCGGGAGCTGCGGCGGCTGGAGCCGCTGCGCCGGGCGCGTCCGTCGTCGCAGGCGCGGCCGTTTGAGCGTAAGTCGGCGCGGGGGCCACGAGGCCGATGAAGGCGCTCATCGCCAGCGTCGGCGCGAGTCCTGAGATGAATCGCATCAGTTTCATAGTTCCGGAACTCCGATCTGGAAAAAAGAAGGGGGCGCGTTGTCAGAGCGCGTCTTTGTCCTTTTCGCCCGTGCGGATCCGAACCGCAGAGTTGAGGTCGTAGACGAAGATCTTGCCGTCGCCGATTTGACCGGTGCGCGCGGCAGCAACGATCGCCTCGACGACCTTGTCCGCGACGTCGGCGTTGACCGCGACTTCGATTTTGAGCTTGGGCAGGAAACTCACCGCGTATTCCGCGCCACGATAGATTTCCGTGTGGCCCTTCTGCCGGCCGTATCCCTTGACTTCCGTGACTGTCAGGCCGTGCACGCCGATGGCGGTCAGCGCATCGCGCACCTCCTCCAGCTTGAACGGCTTTATGATCGCCATCACAATTTTCATTGGCCTCGCCCCAATTAGACGCGCCGCAGCTCTTTTGAAGACCGCGCCGCCTCGTGCGGTGAAGTCGGAGCGCGAACACGCCCCGCCCATAACCGCCTTACAAGGCTCGTGCCACGCCCCACGAATCGGGGCCACAGGCGCTTATCCGGGTGTTTTCCCTCAGGCCCACGAGCGGGATTGGAGCGAATCGACGCTCGAGCGATAGCTGACCAACAAATAGGCGCCCAATTCTTGACCTTATCGCCTAACCATCACGGCGCTGCCGGAGGAGCCCTTCCTGGGCGACGCTGGCGATCAGCGCGCCGTCCCGCGCATAGAAAAGTCCGCGAACGAGAGCGGTCGCGCCGCTGGCGTTGGGACTGTCCTGGGCATAGAGCAGCCAGTCGTCGGCGCGCGCGGGCCGATGGAACCAGAGGGCGTGATCCAGGCTCGCGATCTGGATTCGGTTGTCGTAGATCGAGCGCCCATGCGCGCCGAGCGCGGTTTGGAGCAGCCACATGTCTGACAGGTAGAGAAGCGCGGCGCGGTGCAGGGCCGGGTCATCCGGCAGAGGTTCGCCGATTCGCGCCCACTGGGTCTGACGAGGCTCGACCCGGGCGCCGGGCGTATAGCGACTGAGATCGGTCGGTCGGAAGTCGATCGGCCAGGTCGTGTCCAGCATGCCCTTCATGCGGAAACGGGCCGGACCCTCGAGCAACTCGATCGCCTCGCGCGGATCGGGGCAGTCCTCGGGCGGCGGCGCCTTGGGCATCGGTGCGAAATGGTCGAAACCAGGCTCCTTGACACGGAACGAGGCGGTCATGACGAAGATCGCCTCGCCCCGCTGCCGGGCGACGATGCGCCGGGTCGTGAAACTGCGGCCGTCCCTCACCCGTTCGACCTCGAATAGGATCGGTTCGCGCGGATCGCCGGCAAGCAGAAAATAGGCGTGCAGGGAATGCGGCTCGCGGCCGGCGACCGTGCGCTCCGCCGCTATCAGCGCCTGCGCCAGCACCTGGCCGCCAAAGACGCGCTTCCAGCCGTTGTTGGGCGAATGGCCGACGAACCGATCCTCGCCCGACGGCTCGAGGTCGAACAGCGCGACAAGTTCGTCAGCGGTCATGAGTTCCGAGCCCCAATGCGCCGACGATCTATTCGTCCGCAATGGCGCGCGTCAATTCGCGGTCGACGCGCATGGCTTGCATTCGACAAAACTGAAAATCGAGACCCGGTTCCCCGGCTTTCGGCATCCAGCTGGCCACGATCCATCGGGTCATGACCGGGCCCCACGCCTAGGCATAAAACATAGCGTCCTTCGCGCGTAGGTTTGCTCGGTCGCGGGAGAACTGAGGTTGCGGAGTTTATCGTCGTCATGTGTCTCGAGCCTCGTACCCCGGCGGAGTTGGCGCCCAGAATCATAGTGTCGACTCCGAACCGAGGATAAGCGTCGCTTGACTCGAGAGCACGCCGCCGTTGCCGTGCGATAGCGCAAGCTCAACATCGGCGACCTGACGTTCGCCCGCCAGCCCCATGATCTGCTCCATCGCCTCGACCATGGTGAACAGCCCGTACATGCCGGGATGGACACAAGAGAGACCGCCGCCGTTCGTGTTGACCGCGAGCTTTCCCTTCGGAGCGATCCCGCCTTTTTCGACGAACCGTCCGCCTTCGCCCTTTGGGCAAAATCCCAAATCTTCCAGAAAGAGAATTGTGGTGATCGTAAACGCGTCGTAGAGCTCGGCGACGTCGATGTCGGAGGGCTTGACGCGGGCGTGCGCGAAAGCGCGTTTTCCAGAGTCGACGGCCGCGGTCACAGTGAGGTCGGGGATCGAGGCGATCTCGGAATGCGTCGTCGCCGATCCGGCCCCGAGCAGATAGGCGGGCCGGCGCGCGTGATCTTTGGCGCGGTCAGCTCGAGTCATGACGACCGCCGCCGCGCCATCGGTTACAAGGCAACAATCATGCTTCGTCAGCGGGTCCGAAATCATTCGGGACGCGAGACAGTCGCCGACGGCGAGCGGACCCCTGGCGAACGCGTCCGGATTGAGGTTGGCCCAGGCCCTGGCGGCGACGGCAACCTCGGCTAGCTGCTCGCGGGTGGTGCCAAACTGATGCATGTGCCTGGCTGCGGCGAGCGCATAGGCCGAAACCGGAATCATCGGCTTATATGGAGCCTGATAAATAGACGGCCGCAGTGTGGACGCAAACTTGCCCGCCGAAGTCCGCAGATTGCTTCCGTAAGCAATCAGGGCGACGTCGCACTCGCCGGCAGCGAGCGCGAGCGCTGCGTAGTGCGCGTGATTTTGGAAGGACGATCCGCCGGTGCGGTTGTTATCCATTACTTTCGGATGGATGCCGAAGTATTGCGCCATCGAGAGGTGGGAAAAAGGGTCGTTCGGCAGAACGATGAATAGGCCGTCGACGTCCTTGGGCTGCAGCCCCGCCATGTCGAGCGCCTTCAGGCTGGCGAGCGCCCCCAGATCGAGCGAATCGTATCCCGGCGCTTCGCCGATCCCGTAGGTGGCGCCGGCGACGATCGCAGTGCGGCCGCGCGGAAAGTTGTTGAGGCTCATCGGGTCAACTCGGCTGAGCGCGCGTGAAGACCAACAGCGGGACTCCATCCTGAGCGACGATCTTGGCCTGCACATTGAGGCCGATGCGGACAGAGTCGACACCGACCCCGTCAACCCGGCTCATCAGGCGCGGACCCTCTTCGAGATCAATGAGAACGACGTTGTAGTCGGCTTCCGGCGGCCGCTTTCGCACAACCGTGACAGAGTAGACCGTCCCACGGCCCGACGCCTCGACCCATTCGAGATCGCCGGCGCCGGTCACCGGTTCGGCAACGCGTGGATAAAACACGTATCTGCCGCTCGAGCGGCTGCGCTGAATCATGAAGCGTCCCTCGGCAAGAAACGCCTGGAATTCTTTCTCGGGTCTGACCTCCTGCGACGACACGTGAACGATCCCTTCGGCTATGTCGGTTTCGATGTCTCCGCCTCGTGGCCCACGCAAGCATTGACGGCTTCATTTCCACATATGCGCCGAAACGCTCGACTTCGGAAACGTCCGGCGGACCGAAAACGCACATCCTTGCGATCCGGGGTCGCCGGCTTTACTCCGAGAACGTCGCTGGCTGGCGAGAAGATTGACCGCCTCGCCCAGGTCGATTGGCGACCCGCCGCCGATTGCGACGGGCTGTCGCAAGCCTTCGTAGCGCGGCCGAAGGTGCTGCTCTGCGACGAACCTTCGCTCGGCTTGGCTATGGCGCTGATGCCGCCGATCATGAATTTGTTGCGGGACTGGGCGGCAAACGGGACGGCGGTGGTCATTGTCGAAAAACATATCGACCTCGCACTCGAGATCGCTGACCGTGCGTTGCTATTGGAACGCGGCGCTTTTACTTTCGCCGGCACAGCCAAAGAGTTCCGGACCATCGTGCGCGCGAAGGCGACCGATGCATCCGACGTCCGCCTCGAGGCGCACGCCAAAGCGACGTCGGAGCGCGCTTGAACCCAAAGCGGAACTATCCGCAGTTTGTGCAGCTCTAATACTCTTCAGACCCGCGCAGAAACCAGGCAAGGGCAAACAGGGCGAGCGCAATAATCAGAGAGACAAGCGCATGCGTCAGGTGAACGTGGTCGGACCCCGCCTCAAACCCGGGGACGAAGCCTGGAAGGCTGCCCGCTGGAACGAGCCCGTAGAGGGCGGCCAGCGCGAGGAACACGATGCCGAGAATGCCAGCGATCAAAGGCAGGGGCTTTGACATGTAGCGCTATCTAGCCGAGCGACGCGCCGGCGCCAAGAGCGCGAAGCGCGATAATCAGCCGTTCGGCCTCAACCAAGCCAATAATGCGGCCCCGGTCCTCGACGTCCGGCTTGATCGGATGGATTGGCGAATTTGCATTTGTCGATCGACAGGCATCCGCATCCGATGCATTGCACTAGCCCGGCCCTGAGACGCTGCAGCTCGGCGATCCTTTGATCGATCCGTTGCTTCCATGAGCCGGAGAGGCGCGCCCAGTCCTTGCGGCCAGGAATACGATCCGACGGAAGCTTGGCGAGTTCTGCGCCGATCTCCTCGAGAGTAAGCCCGATCTTCTGCGCGAAGACGACGAAGGCGACGCGGCGCAGCACGGAGCGGGGAAAGCGGCGGTGGCCGGAGCCTGCCCGTTCCGACGCAATCAATCCGCGTTCCTCGTAGAACCGCAGGGCCGACGACGCGACGCCGCTGCGCCGCGAAACCTCGCCGATCGTGAGCAAAGGATCCATGCTCAAGGAGAGCACAATTTACGCTTGACTTCAAGTTCACTTGAACTTGTAGAACGGGCAGATCGCTGAGGGGAGGAGAGCGAAACGATGCCAACCGATACCGACTTGAAGCAGCTTCGCGTGGCCGTCACCGGCGGGACGTCCGGCCTCGGTCTCGCCCTTGTTCGGCGCCTTGCCGCCGGAGGCGCCCACGTCGCCTTTGTCGCCCGCACTGCCCGGACCGTCGAGGCGATCGCCGCGGAGACGGGCGCATGCGGAATCGTCGGCGAGGTCGGGCGGAAGGACGATATCTACCCGATCGCGTTGCAGATCACCGGCAACCTGGGCGGCCTCGACGCGCTCATCAACAACGCCTCGAGCCTCGGGCCCACGCCACTCGCGCTGCTCGCCGACACGGAATGCGAGGCGTTGGAGCAGGCGCTCGCCGTCAACCTCATCGGACCGTTTCGATTGACCAAGGCCCTCTTCGGCGCGCTCGCCGCTTCGGCGCGGGACGGGCGCGGCGCGGTCGTGATCAACATTTCGAGCGACGCCGCAGTCAACGCCTATTCGGGATGGGGCGCGTACTCGGCGAGCAAGGCGGCGCTCCGCAGCCTGACGGCAATCTGGGCCGAGGAGGCGAAGGACGACGGGGTCGCGTTCCTTTCGATCGACCCTGGCGACATGGACACGCCGCTGCACGCGCTGGCCATTCCCGATGCCGATCCAGCGACGCTGAAGCGGCCGGAGGACGCTGCTGCGGAGATCGTGGACGCCCTGATTGCGGCGTTGCCCAAGTCGCACGTGCGTCACATTGCGGCGCGCGGATGATCGCCGCCGAGCGCCCTGACCGGCGATCCGCCCAGCTCCTTGTCATCGGCGCGATGGCGCGATGCGACACCTGCCGCGCGCCGCACTTGCGTCCTTGTTCGACCCTGGCGACCTCGTCATCGCCAACGATGCGGCGACGCTGCCGGCGTGCCTCAAGGGCGTCCACACCGCAAGTGGCGAGCCGATCGAGGTCCGCCTTGCCGCATGGGTCTCGGCAGGCGACCCGACGCGGTTTCTTGCAATCGCCTGCGGCGCCGGCGATCACCGCACGCGCACCGAAGACCGATTGCCGCCTCCGCCTCTTTCGTCGGGCGACCAGCTCGCGTTCGGCGCGCTTGAGGCGGTGGTCGAGCGTCCGCTCGACCCTCCTTGCCTGTTTCGACTCCGTTTCCTCGGCGATCGCGCAACGGTCCTCGCCGGGCTCGCCCGACACGGGGCGCCGATCCAGTACGCGCACGTCCCCGAGCCGCTCGCCCTTTGGGACGTCTGGACCCGAATTGCCGCCGATCCGATCGCGTTCGAGCCGCCCTCGGCCAGCTTTGCGCTCGAATGGCGCACGCTGTCGATTTGGCGGCGGCGCGGCGTCGGTTTCGCCACCCTCACGCATGCCGCGGGCGTCTCTTCGACTGGACATCCGGCGCTGGATTCGAGGCTCCCCTTCAACGAGCCCTTTCGCATTCCCGAACAGACCGCGGCGGCAATCACACGCGCGAAGTCGAACGGCGGGCGGATCGTCGCCATCGGAACGACCGTCGTCCGCACGCTCGAGTCGGCGGCGACGGCCGACGGCGGGGTCCGCACGGGTGATGGAATTGCGCGCGGACGCATCGGCGGCGGGACGCCGCTTCGTGTCGTGGACACCATCCTGACCGGCGCGCACCAACCGGGCGAGAGTCACTTCGAACTCCTCCGGGCCTTTGTCCCTGACGAGCTGCTGGGGCGCATGGCCGCGGCATTTGAGGAGCGCTGCTACCGTGGCCACGAATTTGGCGATTCCGTACTGGTCGAACGTATCCGCGCCGCGGCATTCGCCTGACGAACTCACCTTTGGGTTGAAGAAGGGGGCGCGGTCGTTCTATCCCTGTTTTTCGATAGCCTCAGATGGCCCCAATCTGACGACCCCATGAACCATCGCCAGAACTAGGCTATGGATGGTTGAGGCTCCGACGCCGAAATCGGCGCGCAACCGGCAGGTGAAGCGATGGAAACGGATTTCCCGCGCCATTGGATGTGGTCAGAGGCGTTCGAGATGCTGGCGCGCGCGGAGCGGATGCATCGGCAGTTTTTTCAGCCGCCGAGCTCCCCTTCATCGGCCACGTGGGAGCCGCCGGTGGATGTTCTCGAGACCGAACGAGCGGTGCTGGTGCTCGTCGCCCTGCCAGGGGTCGATCTTGGCGAGGTCAAAGCGCTGATCGATGGCGATGCGCTGATGGTCTCGGGGATTCGAACCTATCCGCCGGAGATGCGGACGGCGACCATCCACCGTCTGGAGCTGCCGCAGGGACGTTTCGAGCGGCGGGTTCGCCTTCCTCCCGGACGCTACGCCGCGATTCATAGAACAACCTCCAACGGCTGCCTTTTGATTACGCTGCAGAAGTCGGAGGTCGGCAATGGCTGATCAACAGGCCGCAACCGTTTCCGGCGACACCGTCGACAAAGTCGCGACGCCGCCGTTGCCGGCGGACGCGCTCATCATCGTGCCTGTGCGCGGGATGGTGCTGTTCCCAGGGACGGTTTTGCCGATCACGCTCGGCCGCCCCCGCTCGGTGCTGGCGGCGCAGCGAGCGGTCAGGGAACAGAAGCCGGTCGGCATCGTGATGCAGCGCAACGCCCAGGCAGACGATCCCCTGCCTGTCGACCTGCATCGAATGGGCACGGTCGCTAATATTGTCCGCTACATCACGGCGCCCGATGGAACGCATCATCTCGTCTGCCAGGGAGAGCAACGGTTCCGGGTCGTCGAGTATCTGAATAGCTGGCCGTTCTTTGTCGCGGAGACCGTTAGGATTCCGGAGCCCATTCCGTCCTCCGACGAGATCGAAGCCCGCTTTGTCCACCTGAAAGGCCAAGCGGTTGAAGCCGTGCAGCTGCTGCCGCAAGCGCCAAACGAATTGCTCATGACCATCCAGGCAGTCGAGTTCGCCCGGCGCGCTCGCCGATATGGTGGCGACCTTCATGGACGCCACCCCGGACGAGAAGCAGGAAATCCTCGAGACTGTGGATATCGGCGCACGGTTGGAGCGCGTCTCGCGCCTGCTCGCGCATCGGATCGAGATTCTGCGGCTGTCACAGGAAATCGGCCGGGAAACCAAGGCGTCGCTCGACGCTCGCAATCGCGAGGTCCTGCTGCGCGAGCAGATGGCGGCTATTCAGCGCCAGCTCGGCGAGAGCGACGAGGGAAAGGCCGCCGAAATCGCCGAGCTCGAGAAGGCGATCAGCGACGCCAAAATGCCGAAGGAGGTCGAGGACCAGGCGCGCAAGGAGCTCAGGCGCCTGCAGCGCATGCCCGAAGCCGCCGGCGAATACGGAATGGTGAGGACCTATCTCGACTGGCTGGTCGAATTGCCCTGGAGCCTTCCCGAGGAGTTCGCCCATCGATATCGCGGCGGCGCGGCGCATTCTTGACGAGGATCACTTCGATCTGGAGAAGATCAAGCGCCGGATCATCGAATATCTGGCGGTCCGCAAGCTGGCGCCGGGCGGCAAGGCGCCGATCCTCTGCTTTGCCGGCCCCCCGGGCGTCGGCAAGACGTCGCTCGGCCAATCGATCGCCCGCGCCATGAACCGCAAGTTTGTGCGGGTCAGCCTCGGGGGCGTGCATGACGAAGCGGAGATCCGCGGCCATCGACGAACTTACATCGGCGCTTTGCCGGGCAATATCATTCAGGCGATCCGCAAGGCCGGCGCCCGCAACTGCGTCATGATGCTGGACGAGATCGACAAGCTCGGCGCCGGCATTCAGGGCGATCCGAGTTCGGCCTTGCTGGAAGTGCTCGATCCCGAGCAGAACAACACTTTCCGCGACAATTATCTCGCCGTGCCGTTCGACCTCTCCCGAATCGTGTTCATCGCGACCGCGAACATGCTGGATACGATCCCGGGGCCCCTCCGCGACCGGATGGAAGTCATCAGTCTTCCCGGCTACACGGCCACCGAGAAGTTGCAGATTGCCCGCCGCTATCTGGTTCCGCGCCAGCTGGACGCGAACGGCCTTAAACCCGGCCAGGTCAAGATTGCCGATGACGCGCTCAGAGCCGTCATTCAGCATTATACGCGGGAGGCCGGCGTTCGAAGCCTCGAGCGCGAGATCGGGAGACTGTTGCGTCAGGCGGCGATGCGCGTCGCGGAAGGCGAGAGCGGGCCGATTGCACTCTCCGCCGCCGATCTTCAGGTCATCCTGGGCGCGCCGCCATTTGAGGACGAGGTCGCGATGCGCACCAGCGTCCCGGGCGTCGCGACGGGGCTCGCGTGGACGCCGGTCGGCGGCGACATCCTGTTCATCGAGGCGACCGCAACTCCCGGCAACGGCCGGCTGATCCTCACCGGCCAACTCGGCGACGTCATGAAAGAGAGCGCTCAGGCGGCGCTCAGCATCGTCAAGAATTGCGCGGCTTCGTACGGGATTGAACCCAACCGCTTCGAGAAGACGGACATCCACATTCACGTGCCGGCGGGAGCAACCCCGAAGGACGGCCCGAGCGCGGGCGTCGCGATGTTCATGGCGCTCGTTTCGCTGATGACCAACCGCACCGTGCGTAGCGACACGGCGATGACCGGCGAGATCAGCCTGCGCGGGCTCGTGCTTCCGGTCGGCGGCATCAAGGAGAAGGTCGTGGCCGCGCACCGGGCCGGAATCGAGCGCGTCATGCTGCCCGCGCGCAACCGGAAGGATTTCGAGGACATCCCCGAAGAGGTCCGCCAGCAACTGACCTTCGTTTGGCTCGAGCGGGTCGACGAGGCGGCGGCGGCGGCGCTCGAGCCGGCTTCCGTGTCCGATTCAGCCGCGGCTTCCTAGGGCGCGTTCAATGGACGGAGGCGCGGTCTCGATCTCCTCCCCCTTGTAGGGGAGGATAAAGGAGGGGGGTCGCGCCGGACCTCGGAAGCTGTTCATCGATGCCCTCCACGAGAGCGCAGCGCGACCCCCCGCCCCTGCCCGCCCTCGCAAGGGCGGGAGTACGTCCAACCGTCAGAATCTTCGCTTCGCCCGATTGCCCTTGCGCGCCGCGAAGGCCGGCTTCACGCTGCCGTGACCGCGCTCGTCTGGGACGAAGCGCCGATCGCCAAGCGACACGACCGCGCCGCCTGCGATATCGCCGCGCCGTCCGACGCGCCGGCGCGCATTCTCGGCTTCTACACGCTGAGCCCCGCATCGATCGAATACAGCCGCACGCCGGCGCTGGCGAAGAAAGGCCGGGCGCGTTACGACGTGCCCGTGTTCCGCCTCGGCCGCCTCGCGGTCGATAAAACGGCGCAAAGCCGGGGACTCGGCGGCGCTCTCCTGTTGCGCGCCGCCGATCGCTGCATTCGCGTGGCGCAGGATGTCGGCGGCGTCGCCTTGCTCATCGACGCCAAGAACGATCGCGCCGCGCGCTGGTACGAAAGCTATGGCGCTCTCCGCATGGACGATGCGCCGCTTTCGCTCGTCCTGCCGCTCGCCACGGCCGCCGACGCGCTCAGGCGCGGGATTTGAGCGGGCTTTGACGCCAGACTTTGGTGCCGAAAAAAGTCGTGCTGGATCAATTGGCCCGCTGTGTTCCAAATATTTTCAATCGTGCACGCCGGAACGATACTTTTCGACCCAAAGCGGCTCGCCATCGTCCCTAACAAAACCTGATGGAATAGAATTGCCTGGCAATTGGCCCGTTACTAGAGATCCATTCCGACAACACCACACTCCGTAGTAAATCCTTCCACGTCCAATTGATCGACCGAGGATAATATATCCTACCAGCCATTTATTATTTGGATCGTGACCCCATATTATTAACGCATCGTCAGCTCTTGTAAGAGGATAAACATTACCTGCGCTCGCAGTAGTGGCGGTCGTTAATTCAGTATGAACTGTTGCTGCTGCCGCTATTGCAGCCGTTAAAGCAACCGCGCGGGTAAATCCCTTAGTAGACATCGCGACATCCATTCCCCTTACAGGACCGTGAACTTTATATTCACACTACACTTGTGACATTTACTGGCATCGACGTTGCACTTCGCATCCTACAGCCTTATAATGGCTCTGTCAGGCAGACCAAGGCCGGCTTTGGCGAAGTCCAAGCCGAATCGGACGGCGTATTCACCACGCTATCGCGAAGGTAAGACGCCTCCGGCCGTATAGGCTCCATTACGTAAAATCGCGCCGCGACCCCACGGCAAGAGGCGGTTCGCGCCGCGCCTCTTACTGCTTCTCTCAAAACCCCCGGTTTTCGAGGCATTTTCGCGTGGTGCGAATTTCTTGAATTTCGCCGGCCCAAGATTCGGTAAAAAGCGTCAACAGCGCTGTCTTTTCACAACTCGCTTTTCGTGCTCAGAATGCAAAAATATCGGTTGCGGGTCGTAATGAGACCCCTCGCCTTCGGGCATCCTTATCAAGCAACCTTCGATTTTTTACGATCGATCACATGGGGAGGACAGCGGTGACAAAATTCGGAAAATCCCTTATCTGAGCGACGATAGCAGTCGGGTTCGCGGGCCTCGGCACCGCTGGACCGATTGCCAGCGCTTCGACGGCGCGCGCCCAAGCGCTCGACGTGAGCGAACCGTACTTGTTCTATGAAAATGCCGGCCCGCAAGATTATGCTACCCCCTTTCCAGGCGCACAATTGATCCAATACGGTGCCGTTAGCGTTTATCCCGACGTGGGAACCACGGGGACTGCAACCACGACCAATACCACTACTGGTACCAGCATTACGCTTCCGACCATCGCATTAGACGCGAGTCCTATAACTCCGTATTTTTTTGTCGGATCTGAATCAATATGCACAACGGATTGCACGCCTTCTGGGAACAATAACCCAAGCAACCTGACACTCCCCTGGACGATTACGTTCCAGAATCCCAGCACTAGTCCATATTCTACCCAGCTATCTCTTGTGGGGGGAGAAATACCATTTGTAAACAATGTGACTCTTTCTGGCTCGGTCGCTGCGCCAACATTTAGACCGTTATTGCGCCTGTAACGAGGATTCCGTTCGCGTTGGGGCGGCGGTCATGCTGCTTTGAGGCCGATGGCTTGAATGAGCTTGTCGAGATCGTCGACGACGCGCTGGTAGAGGCGGTCGAGTTGGGACCGGTGTTGGCTGTGGAGCCTGGCGTCGGCCTTGATGGGCGAGAGGAGGCCGGCGGTCAGCGGGGCGTAGACGCGTTCGAAGAGCTTCAGGAAGACGAGGCAGATCGAGTAGCCGTTGGGAAGGAGCCGGTAGCGGCGCGAGTGCGGCAGCTTTTCGACGAGGCCCTTGGCGCGAAGTTTTGAAAGATCGTAGCGCAGCGAAGCGAGGGTGTAGCGATCGGCGCCGGAGCCGAGGGCGTCGACGACTCTGGGGTGAAGTTCGGCAGTCGTGAAGCTGTTGCCGGCCGCGATGTGGCTGAAGCGCACGAGAGCGTGCATGAGCGCGAGTTGCCGCGGATTGTCGAGCTTAAGGCCGGGAATGCGCTTTCCGGCGGCGGTGATCGTCGGTTGTGCCAGCTTTCGCAATTGCCCTCGATCAAGGAACGTCTCGACGATGTCCTGCTGCACGTTCAAGTAATTGTCGTTGATTGCCGAGAGGGTGGTGCGCAGGGCCGGCAGGTTGTCGACGGCCTTCCTGACGCCGTAATCGGTGACGTTGTTGGTCGAGGCCTCGGTGCGCAGGATGAGGTGATCGCGCACGTACTGCTTGATGAAGCCGTTGCGATAATGGCTGCGAATGACCGGGTTGGCGAGGTCCATGTGCTCGATCTCGGTTTGCAGCTTGCCGTGGTGCAGCTTGGTGACCTTGTGGCCGAAGATCGTGGTGATCTTGTTTGGCTGGCCGATGGTCCGATTGGCGTCGAGGAGCCGTTCGCCGAGCTTGTCGAGCGCGGCGCGACGATGGAAGACGAGATTGTCGCAGAACTCGGTCTGGGCGAAGAACAGCCTATGATGGCAGCCGGCGTGTTCTCGTTCCGCTGGGGTAAAGAACGGCGTGAAGCAGGCGAGCCACTTCTGGCCGCAGATGACGAGGTCGCGAGCGCTTAGCTCGTCGGCCAGTTCTTGCAGGCGCTCGGGTCTGGCGCACCGCATGAAAGCGTTCGAGCATTGCTGAAAGTCGATGCCCTCCTCGCGCATGCGGTTTGCCAGCCAATGGTGCTGGTTGAGGCAGATCCGCGCCGAGAACGGCAGGTAGGGGCACATGCGCACGAACATGCGGCCCCATCGCTCGTCGTTGACATAGAAGTTGAATTGCACAACCCAGCGCTCAGCAAATTGCAGATGCCAGCGGTTTGCCGTCCTGTCGCCGATGGCGATCATAATGCGTGCCGGCTCGCGGGCCTTCAGTACGGCAACGACCTCGTCGGGCTTGGCGTCTTTGAAGTACGGTTCGACGAACTCGTCGCGGCGGCCCTTCGGCGCCTCCAGGACTGGAACGTTGCGCTTCTCCGACCACTGCTTCAGCCACTGCTGAAAGCGATCGGCAATGCCATGCAACGTGCCCCGGCTCACCGGGTACAAATGTCGGTAGGCGTCGAAAAACCCAATGACCCTTTCGGGCTGCTGAAACGGCTGGATCAATCCGTTGAGCAGGATCCGGTCGAAGCAGCGATAGTGAAAGCGAATGCTGTCCTTGTGGTGCTCATAGAAGGCGTTCATGGAAGGCCCCGCCGAGGTGAACTCGGCAAGGTAGCCGACATCTCCAGCTCCCGCGCCCCCGTTCAGGAGCCGCAGGGATATCAAGGGCAACGCCCTTGGCTAGTTGGAGCCCACCACCGGGACTGACTGCAGATGGCTACAGAATTGCGATATATCAAAATGGTGTCGGGACGGTGACGGATAACCAAGCTGGAGAAGTCCTTAATACGTCGTTACCGCCGACAAGTAATTGCTCAGGTCCCCGTTTGCGTTTTCAAGCTGCGCAAGGGAGGGGGCGGCCTTCGAGGGTGAGGCGGATGGCGTCGATGGCTCGGATTGATCTTCGCCGTGCGGTCTCGACGACGGATCGGATATCGGCGTAGAGCGCGGCGCCCCATTGGCTGCGAAAGCCGTTGGTGATTTTGCGGTAGACCGCGCAGGGGCGCAGGGCGCGCTCCGAGCCGTTGTTGGTCGTGGTGAGGTCGCGGTTGGTCATGAAGACGAACAGATGGCGGCGGACCTTCTTGATGATTTTCTGAAGCTTGCCGCCGGCTTTGTGGGTCGGGATTAGGCTCATTAGGCGGTCGAGGCGTCGGTTCAGATCGGTCTCGTAGATTTTGAGCGTGCTGTCGGCCAGAGCGTCGCGTCGGCGCCCAATGGCGCAGGCGCGTTTGAGCAGGCCCTTCATGCCCGGGGCGAACACCAAGTCACCGGTGTCGATGGCGTATTGGACGTCGCGGATGAGATGCGCAAGACAGACCTGATGCTCGCGCTTGGCCCAACCCATCTGGCCGCCGTAGCGGTCCGATGTCCAGAAATCGGGACGCCATCCGCCCAGGAAACCCTCGACGACCGCCTTGGAGCGATGGTTGTCGGCGACAAAGACGGCGCTGTCGCGATGATGGAACACCCAGAGCCACCAGTTCGCCTTGCCGACCCTCATGCCGGTTTCATCCGAGGCCAGCGCCGTGCCGGCCATCAGCCGCGCCTTGATCAGGCTGGTCTGCGCCGCGAAGGGCTTCCGGCTGGCGGAAAGAATGTTGACCAGCGCGCCCTCGCTGATCTCCAGACCGAACAAGTCGCGCAGCACATGGCTCAATCGCGCCAGCGGAATCCCCTGAACGGAGCGCAGATAAACCACAAAGGCGCGCAGGTTCGGCCCGAACGGCGACCCCGGCTCCAATCCCTCCGGCGGCTCGGCCTTGAAGCGCCTGGTGCAGCATGGGCAGACGCCGCCATATAAAGAAACCCGCGTCACGTCGGGCTGGATCTCGGGGATTTCGACCCGATCATAACTCTCGCATAGGCTTTGCGCGACGTCGGACACATCCGTCCCGCAGCCTTGGCAGCGGCAGGCCAAGACTTCGCGCCTGGACGTCGGGTTCGGATCAAGCGGACGATGCGCCCCGGCGTGCGGCTTGGCCTTGTCCTTGGGCGCCGAAGATTCCGACGGCTTCTGACCCTTCGACGGCGGAACGCTGGAATTATCAGGCGTCTTGGGCGGCAGGCCCAGCTTCGCCTCAAGCTCGGCGACCCGAGCCGTCAGAGACGCGACCTGCGCCATCAATGCGGCGATCAACGCGTCCTTCTGCGCGTGCGAGAGGCTCGAAAGGTCGGGGTCCGCGGACATGAACCCAACGATTTCAAATTCGTCCCAGCCACGCCAGTCGCTAGACCTCCCATGAGTCAATTCGCCGCACCCATCACGCGGAAATGGGGTGAGCAATTACGCCGACAACGACTTCATATACTGTTACTCCTTCGGAATTTACTGTACCAGGGCATCAGTTTCTTTACAACACAACGTATACCATAGAAATAGAACTGACGCAGACTAGAGATGGAACGACTAACACTCAACAGGACAATTTTAGTGCGGTATCACGTATCTATTCGACCTTTCAGATACCTTCAGAACCGAGTGGAGTCATACCGCTTATTAATTTACCCACGACAACGGTAACCGGAACACAAATAATTTACGGCTTTAACCTCACAATAGCGCCAGGAATTACATATTACATCGATCCAAGTGTGGCTACTGGCTACATCTACGAGACGGGGGCAGGAAATCCGAATTTTGCCAGTGTCGAGTTACCAGACATCGGCAATCGGAGCCCGTATGATTTGTATCTTTGGAACGGCACCTCCTTCGTATTTGATACGATGCTTGCGCCAGACGCGGTGTTCGACTTTGCGAACGGCGGAGTTAGCGAATTCGAAGTGATTGGTATCGATCCGAGTTTAGGGCTCGACCCCACCAATCCGACAGCTTTTATAACCGGGCTGACGTTCGAGGGTGCCGGGAGCTTTACCGGCACGATGACGCCGATCACGAGCAGCGTCCCGGAACCCTCGACGTGGGCGATGCTGCTTATCGGTTTCGCGGGCCTCGGTTTCGCTGCCTATCGCCAGGCAAGCCGAGCGCGAGGCGCTACTCCGCCGGCAGCTGTATAATCCGCCCTGTTCGCATAGGGGCGTTTTATGAACTCGATCGCCCCGCGGGGGCCGCCACCGGCTTTGGCGCTTGTTCTCCGGGCGAGGACTCGGAACGAGTGTTCCATCTTACGCACAAGGGCTGTTGAAAAGTTGAACGGATAGAGCCGCTCGTTCACCGGCTGACCTGCCCGAGGGGTCTTTGCGTTCTGCCCTCCTGAGACAAATCGGCAATTTCTTGCCAAAACCAGAATAATGTTCTATATGTGTTCTCCACGCCCTCCAACGGAGAACGCGCCGCTTTGTTCGAGCCCATCGAAGTCGCCCCGCCAGCCATCCGCCGCGACCTCTCGCCTGCGGCGCGAAACGCGGTCCGGAGAAGGAAGGCCGAGCGCGAGAGGCGGGTCATCGGCTTCCTGAACCGCGGCGTGTCGGTCGCCGAACTCGCTTCGCGCGAAGGCGTGACCGAGCGCGGCATGCGCAAATATGTCCGCAGCCTTCTCGCCCGCCGCGCGCCCCAGCCGCCCGCCGAGTTTCTGGCGCTGCAAGTGAGCCGCCTCAATGAGGCGCTGATCGTCGCCTATAGCGCGATGTCGGGCGCTAACCTTCAGGCGGTCGACAAGGTCGTGACAATCGTGCGCGAACTCGACCGCTATCACGGCTTCGGCCTCGCCGACGAGGCCGTGTCGCCGAGGCCGCCCCGTCTCGCGCCGCCTTTCGTAGCTCCGCTCGCGCTCGAGGCGCCGCGCGCCCGGACGGAACCGGATGGCGCCGCAAATGATTGAGACTGCTCGATTCGCGCGCCGAAATGGCGCCCCTTCTCCGCGAAGCGACCGCTCGCGGCGAGAGGGCAGGGTGAGGGGCTTGGCAACTAAGCAGACTCCGTCAGCTTGACCAACGAACCGCAGGTGTGATTCGGTCTTCGCGCTGATTCGCGGAGGCGGGGCATGGCGGGCAAATCTCGGGTGACGGCGGGTGAGGAGCAGCGCAACGCGCTGCTGACATTGGCCCATTCACGCGACCGCGGGGAGGCTGATCGGGCGCGGGCGATATTGCTGACGCTGTCGGGATGGACCAGCCCGCGCATTGCGGAGGCCTTTGGCGTGCGCGAAGACACGGTGCGGCTGTGGCGCAGCGCGTTCGCGCGCGGCGGTGTCGAAGCGTTGAAGGCGACTGTGGCGCCCGGCCCGCCACCGGTAAAGACCGAGGCTGCGCTGCGTGTCGTCACGCCTCTGCTCGAAGCTCCCGTCGCCGACCGGCCCAACTGGACGATCCCGCGTCTCATGGCCGAGATCGAGGCGCGCGAGGGCGTCAAGATCGGCAAGTCGCAGTTGTCCCGGGCGCTGCGAAAAAAAACTTCCGTTGGCGGCGGCCTCGGCACACGCTGAAAGGCCGCCAGATTGCCGACGAGATCGAACGCGTGGGACTGCGCCTTCAGCTGCGCAAGGCCCAGGCCGAAGCCGGCGACATCATTCTCCTCTACGGCGACGAGAGCGAGGCCCTGACGCACCCTTATCTGGCGCGGGCGTGGGCCTTGCGCGGTGCGGACCTGCGGGTGCCGGCGCCGGGACAGGCCAAGAAAGTGGCGATCATCGGCTCGCTCGATCAGGTCACGCGCCAGCTGATTGTGCATACGAGCCCGACCAAGCGCAGCAGCGACTTCATCGCTCACCTCGAGCAGCTCGACCACCTGTTCGGTCCCCAACCGGGACGGGCAATGAAACCGGTCGTGCTGGTCGAGGACAACGGGCCGATCCATGTCAGCAAGCTCACTCTCAAGGCCCTCGAGGCGCGCAAACACTGGCTCACCGTCGAGTGGCTGCCGAAATACGCACCCGAACTCAACGATATCGAGGTTGTCTGGCACGATCTCAAGGCGCATCATCTGGCCCATCAGACCTTCGCTGACGCCGACGCCCTCGACCGCGCAATCCACGCCGCCGTGGCCGCCCTGAACCGGGAGCGAACCGTCAATCCGTTGGTCCTTCAAAGAATCTCTGCTTAGCGGCGCTGCTTCCCGCCTAGCCCCTCATCCGGCGGCCTCCGGCCGCCACCTTTTCCCCGCCTGCGGGGAGAAGGGACGCGCCTGCTCAAACCTCAGGGTTCGTGAAGAACTTGGCGAATCTTTTCGGCCAGCTCGTCGGCCGTGTAGGGCTTCTTGAGCCATGCGCCCGCGTTCAGTCCCAGACGGGCGATCGCCGGCTCTGCGTAGCCCGATGTGAAAAGGACTCTGAGGCCGGGTTTTCTGGCCAAGGCCGCCTGCGCCAAATCATAGCCGGTCATGCCGCCTGGCATCACCATGTCGGTGAAGATCAATGCGATTTCCGGCCGAGCTGCGAGTTGTTCCAAGGCGGCCGCGCCGCTGTCCGCCTCGATGATCTGGTAACCCAGGCTCCTCAGCCGTTTGCTCAGCACCCTGAGCAAGCGCGGGTCGTCCTCGACCAGGAGTATCGTCTCAGACCCTTGCGGCAAATCCGCCTCTTGCGCTTCGACTGCCCCTGAACCCGCGCCTGACCCGACGCCGTCGGCGACAGGCAGGAAAATTCGCACGCTCGTACCTCGCCCTGGCTCGCTGTAAAGCTGAATGTTCCCGCCCGACTGCTTGACGAATCCGTAGACCATGCTGAGACCAAGCCCAGTGCCGGCGCCTGTCGGTTTCGTCGTAAAGAACGGCTCGAAAGCGCGCCGGCGCACCTCTTCCGGCATGCCCGATCCCGTGTCGGTGACCGTAACGAGGACATAACGGCCGGTGCGAATATCCGGGTAGGTCTGCGCATAGTCGGCGTCGAGACGAGCATGGGTCGTTTCAATCGTCAATTGTCCGCCGCGAGGCATCGCGTCCCGGGCGTTGATCGCAAGGTTGAGCAATGCATTGAGAAGTTGCGAAGTGTCGACCACGGTCAGATGCGCGGATCCCACGACCTCGATCCTGAGCTCGATCGCTTCACCCAATGTCCGCCGCAAGAGGTCTTTGAAGCTGGAGACGAGCGGACCGACGTCGGTCGGCTTCGGATTGAGGGGCTGACGCCGACCGAAGGCGAGGAGCTGAGACGCAAGCTTCGCCCCATCCTGCGCGGCGTCCAGAGCCTCTTTGACATGCTCGCGCTGTTCGGGATCGCTGAGGCGCGGGTAGAGCATTTCCAGATTGGCGATGATCGCTGTCAGGAGATTGTTGAAATCGTGAGCGACGCCGCCGGTGAGCTGGCCGACCGCCTCCATCTTTTGCGACTGGCGGAGCTCTTCCTCTATCTTTTGCCGACTCGTGAGGTCGCGCGCGAATCCGGTGAAGATTCGTTCTCCGTTCGCGCGCGCTTCGCCGACAGCCAATTCCATCGGGAAAACTGCGCCGTCCCTGGTGAGGCCCTTGACCAGCCGACCGTAGCCGATAATGCGCGCTTCTCCGGTCCTGAGATAATTGCCGACGTAGTCGTCATGCTCGGATCGGTAGGGTTCAGGCATGAGCATTTTGACATTGCGGCCGACGACTTCTTCAGAACGATATCCGAACAATTTTGCGGCCGCAGCGCTGAACGAGGTGACCTGGCCTCGCTCGTCGATGACGATCATCGCTTCGGGCACAGTATCGAGGATCGAGCGAAGATGCGCCTCGCGGGCCGCCAATTCGGCCTGAGCCCGCTGCAGTCCGGTAATGTCATTATTGTTCTGAAGCACGAAACGGATCGTGTTGTCGTCAGATTTACGCGCGACCCACAGGCTGGCGATCGAAACGGCTAATCCAGCCTTCGTCCGATGTTCGAATTCGCCTTCCCAACTGCCATGCTCATGCAGCGCCGAGACGATCTCGCTCCGCGGAACGGGATATTTGGTCTGCAAAAGTTTGTGGACGACTTGTCCGACCGCCTCTTGCCTGGTCCAGCCGTAGAGGCGCTCGCAGCCAGTCGTCCATTCAAGAATCCTGCCCTCCACGTCATGGACGATGACGTTAGCCAGGTCGAGGATCTTCACGAGAGAGTCGAATTCGGCGCTCAAAGCCGAGCTCATCTTTGAGAGCCTTCTCAATTGGCCTGTCCGCTGGCCCAG
Source organism: uncultured Alphaproteobacteria bacterium (assembly GCA_963721905.1). GTDB lineage: Bacteria > Pseudomonadota > Alphaproteobacteria > Rhizobiales > Beijerinckiaceae > Roseiarcus. Next base: position 177,055 of record CAVRMF010000019.1, on the reverse strand, counting down.
GGAGCGAACGCTCCTTCGCCGATCGTCCTACCTGACATCAGGCCTGTCATCATCGACCGCGCGTTTGTGCGCACCGCTTCATCCGACATGGCGCCTTAGAAATGCAAGCGTTCTTTCGTTGAAATCGGCCACGGTCTCGTAAATGGCGGCGTGCGCGCAGGTCTCGAACACAGTCAGTTCGCTGCCCTTGATTCCGCTTTTCAGCGGATCGGCGAAGCGGGTCGAGGTGACGATGTCGTGGCGGCCAAAGGTGATCTGGGTCGGCGCTGCGATCCGGCCAAGGTAGCTCAGCGCGTCATGCGCGATTACCGCGCTCGACTGGCGCATGAAAGCGTCGATCGGCTGTTGCGGCCGGCTACGCACGAAGGCGGCCAGCTGGTCGATGTAGTCGGGCTTCGCGGCGTAAAGCTCCGGGGTGAGGCAAAAGGGGAAGATCCCCTGAATGACCATCTCCGGGACGCTGCCGAGGCCTTTCGCCATTGTCTGCCAGCCTTGAACGATGACCTTCAGGAACGGGTCGGTCTTGGGCCAGCAGCTGTGCAGCGACAGCGTCTTGACGCGCTGAGGATATTTCGCGGCGAGCCAAAGGCCGACCGCACCGCCAAGCGACACGCCGCTCACATGCGCCCGCTCGACGCCGGTCGCCTGCATGAAACCGGCGACGTCGTCGGCGAAGAGTTCGGTCGAATAGGTCCCGGCCGGCTTGTCGGTCTCGCCGGCGCCGCGCGGGTCGAGCGAGATACAGGTGAAATGCTTGGCGTAGTCGCCGACCTGAAAAGCATAGCAGGCGTTGTCGGCGGCAAGATATGGAATGAGAACGAGCGGCTCGCCGGTCCCCTGCTGCTCGTAGTTCATCGTGATGTCGTTGACCTTGACCTTCGGCATCGAAACCTCCCGGGGCGAAGCGGAATTGATTGTTCCGCCTGAAGGGAAGCCTAGGCCCACGCGAAGGACACGGTCAACGCGTCGACGCTGCGGTTGACTCTCGCAGCGCGGCTTCTGGCCGAAGCCGAGAGCGTCGGGCGAGCCTTCAGTTCGGCAGGCCGCGCTATCGCCAGTCGTCGATGATATAGACCCCTGGCCGGCAGTAACCCGGCTCGTTTCGCCTGTGCATATTGACGCCCTGAACCGCGGTGCGGAAGCCGCGCGCGGCCAGATGCTGATAGGCCTCCTGCCGCGCCAGATTCGCGCCGACAAGGACATTCGGCATGCCGGCGGAGACCGCAAGCGCCTCGGCGGCGTCGAGCAAACGTCCGTAGTCCTTGTCCGCCGACGGCGTCGCGCGCACGGCGCCGAACTTGATGAAGCAGAATCCCTCGCCGGCCTCGCTGTGCGGGCCATAGTGGCAGATCGCGAAGGCCGCAAGCCCGCGGGGGCCCTCGACTAGCACGGTGTCGCCAAGGCCTTGGGTGTCAGTCGCGGCGATTTCCTCGGAAAGGTCGAGGCCAGGATAGAGGCTGTCCGTGACCTCCCGGCTGGCGCGCAGCGTTTCGGCCTTTTTCTCCGCGGCGAGAGCGCCGAACCGCGACGCGCCGGGGACGGGCCCGGACTGACGGGCGGGCGCGAACATGATCGCGGTCAGAAATCGCGGATAGAACCCAAACTTCTGATAGAGGGCGACGTGCTTGGCGCTCTGGGCAAACGTGAAAAGCCCGCTGTGCGTGGTCCCCCAGGCGTCGAACTGGCCGACGGTTTTGGCAAGCAAAGCCTGGGCGATTCCCCGGTCGTGCAAATCCGGACGAACCGTGAGGGGTCCGAAAAATCCGACGCTGCCCCATTTTGTGGCGAAGTTGGAGCCGACCAGGTTGCCATCGAGGGTCGCGCCGAAAGCGGCCACATGCGGCGCATGCCAGCGGCCGTAGACATAGTCGCGGTCCGCCCAGAAGGTTTCCGGATCGGCGGCGCCGAGAAACGTGCCGAACGCCACCCGGACGATGCGTGCGGCTTCCGGCAGATCGCGCTCGCCGAGGGGGGCGATCGCGGGTTGCGGGCGTACGTTGTCGGCGCTGGTCGACATCGGGGCGTCCTGTTTGGTCGGCGTGCGTCCTCGCGAGGGAGCCCCTCACCGATATTCAGTCTCGGCCTCGCCCGCCTTCGGAGGCTTGGCGTACCAGGTGTTGAGCAGGGTCATCCGCGGTTTGGCGTTGTTGAGCGAGATCGTTTCGCGGCCGTGCCAGCTCGCGTGCAGGAGGCTGTGCGCGGGGTGGATGACCACGAAGGCGAAACCCGTGTTGGGCAGGTACGCGGTGGTCTTTTCCCTGACGAGGCCGTAGGTCTTCCACGCGAAGACGCCCATTGCCGAGATCTTGTAGACTGTGGTGCCGAGTTCGCGCTGGCTCTCGTCCTCGGGCATGTAGATCATCATCGTCAGCACCTTGCGGCGCGTGTCGGGATGCGGCTTGATCGCATAGCCCTCGAAGTCGGCGTAAAGGACGGGCTGCGGATACATCGGCACCGGCCAAGGCTCGCCGCTCGCCTCCTGGCGGATCTTGAGCCCGCTGCGCAAGCGCTCCCGCAGCGCCGCTTCGATCTCCGGCGCGGACACCGCGTCCGAGACCGTGCGCCAGAGCTGGGTGCGCTCGGGATCGCCTGCTTCGACCTGGCGATCCCAGAGGGTGTACTGCTTCCGCGTGCGGGCGCCGTTGAGATCGACATACTGGCTGAGGTCAGGCCAAAGGCTGATCAGGCGACGGTAGACGTCATCGGCGAAGAAATTCTCAAAGATCAAATGCGGATAGGGCGTCTCGAACACGGTTCCGCCGAGAATCGAGTTCTTGCCGTGGTTGACGATCGAATCGAACAGCGTTTCGACAGCGATGGCGTCGGCGATCATGCTTTCGAACCTCAAAACTCGCGAACCTCAGAACTCGCGTGTGCGACGGGCGATGGCGCGCGACCATACTTGGTTTGACGACGGGCTCAAAGGCCCTCCACGCCGGTTTCATCGACGACCGCCTTCATAGCCGCTTTGCGACGAATCGCACGATGCGCGTCATCACCGTCGCGGACGTCTGATCGAGCGCGGCGGCGACCGCGGCGGCGTCGGTCGAGGCGACTGGCGTGCGCGCGGTAAAAATTTCCACGTCGGCGACGCGGCCGCTGTTGACCTCGATGATCCTCGCCGCGACGTCTACGTCAACCTGGTTCGTCGCCGCGTCGAGTTCAAAAGCGCGGATGTCCAGGTCGAGCTCGTAGTCGGCCCTCGCCCCGTCGCCCGCGAGCGACCGGGCGAGCCCGGCGTTCTGGAATGTCTCGACGAGGCGGGCGCGGAATAGCGACGAAAGCTGCTGCGGCCAGCGTCCGCCTGGCAGCAAAGATAGGTTGAGTCCATCGCGCACAAGAATGCGCTCGCTGTCGAGGTCGAGCGTCGCGACGGGCTGCGCGATCTGGATCTGGGCCGGGAACGGGCGCATCGGCGGCGGCTTCGCCGCGGTCAGGTCATAGATTGGCGCCTCCGGCGCGCTTGCGCACGCGCCGAGCGACAGCGCGGCCACCGCCGCGGCGGCCATCCTCCATCGATTGCCCAAGCGCCCCCCGGCCTCCCGCATTACTGTCCGCCGTGATAATCTGGCAGCGAAGGCCTCGCTCCCCAAATGATCTGGCTCGGATTCTGTTTGAACGATCGAACCGTCTGGTCGATGTCTTCGAGCACGCGCTGCCCCTGCACGGCAAGCGCCTCGTATTGACGCAAGCCCGAATTGCTGAAGTGGGCGAGACCGACGGAAATCTCCTTCACCCGCGCGTCGACGTCGTCGGCGAGCTTCTTCACCGACTGCGCCGCGTCGCCGATCTGCGCGACCGCCCCCTTTGTCCCAGGCGAACCCAGGAAGCTCTGGGCGCTGTCGATCAGTCCGTCGATTTTGTCGGCCGACTCGTTGAGCTTGGCCGACAGCTCGGATGCGTTCTTCAGCGTGTTGTCGATATTGCCCCGGTTTTCGCGCACCGTGTTCGCGACGTCGCTGATCGAATCGACGATGCCCGAAACTTTATGCAGGTCGACCGCCTTGAGAACGCCTTCGGCGTCGGCGATCGCGGCGTTGAGCTCTTTCGACGTGTCATTGAGCCGCGTGACGAGGGAGGCGCCGTCGCGCATCAGGGTTTGATAATCGTTCGAGCTCTTGCCCAGCGCGGTGCTGAAGGTCTGGACGTTGTCGACGACACTGCTGACCTTCTGCGTGTCGATCGCCTTGACGAGCTTGTCCGCATCCTCGGACAGGGACTGCAATCGCGCCGTCAGCGGCTGGATCGTCTTGCCGAGATCGGCCAGACCCTTCAGCGCGGCGTCAACATTTGCGCTGTTGTTGTTCAGCGTCCTCGAGAAGCCGCTCGCGTCGGATAGCGTCGAATGAATCGCATCCGAATTTTCAGCGATGAGCTTGTCGGCGCGGTCAAGCACCGAACCCGCCTTCCCGGACAGGCTCTGGATGTTGTCGACGATGCTGCGCACCTTGTCGGGTTCGATCGCCTTGACCAGCCGGTCGGCGTCGTCCGACAGGACCTGCAGGCGCGAGGCGAGCGGCTGGATATTTTTGCCGAGATCGGCCATGCCCTGCAGCGCGGCGTCGACGCCGGAAGTATTGCGTGCGAGCGCCATTGAGAAGGTTTGGGCGTTCTCGATGGTTTGATGGAGGGGCTGGGCGTTGTCGACGAGCAGCTTGTTGGCGAGATCGAGCACATAGCCAGCCTTCGTCTGCAAGTCCGCGAGCGTCGCCGTGGGCAATGAGGGGATGACGGGAGGGTTGCCGGCAAGCTCCGGTGCGCCCTTCTCGCCGCCGATGAGCGCGACAGTGGCCGAGCCCGTCAGACCCTGCGTCTCGAGCTGCGCTTTGGTCCCGGTATTGATCGGCGCGCTCTCGTTGGTGACGTCGACGTCGGCCACGACCTGGCTGGGATCGCCTTTCACGAAATCGAGGTTCGTCACCTCCCCGACCTTGAGGCCGTTGAAAAGAACAAGAGCGCCGTTGGAGAGACCGGAGACCGAGCCGTTGAAGACGATCTGGTAATGTCTGTGCGTTCCCGACGCGCCGTAGCCGGCGATCCACATGACGAAAAGGAAAGCGCCGACGACGGCCGCCAGGGTGAAGGCGCCGATCACGACGAAATTGGCTCGCGTCTCCATCCTGCTCAGCGCCCCGCGTCCTGGGCCCGATCGAATTGGGCCCGACCATCCTCGGCGCGCTCAGCGGGCCGCTTCTCGGCCGCCCCGGCGCGGACGACGCCTCTCTTGCCGTGAAAGTAGGATTTGATCCAAGGATCCTCGGATAGCAGAAGTTCGTCAATCGTACCAACGGCCGAGACCTTGCCATGGCCGAGGACCGCGACCCGGTCGCAGATGGCGTAGAGGCTGTCGAGATCGTGGGTGACCATGAAGACGGTCAGGCCCAGCGTCTTTTGCAGCGTGCCAATGAGGTCGTCGAAGTCGCCGGCCGAAATCGGATCCAACCCAGAGGTCGGCTCGTCGAGAAACACGATCTCGGGGTCGAGCGCGAGCGCGCGCGCCAGCGAAACGCGCTTCGTCATGCCGCCTGAAAGTTCCGAAGGGTATTTGTCGGCCGCATCCTGCGGCAGGCCAACAAGCCTCAGCTTTTGGGCCACGAGGCCGTCCATCATCCCCCCGGACAGGTTCAGATGTTCGCGCATCGGCGCCTCGATGTTCTGCCGGACCGTCAGGCTCGAAAACAGCGCCCCCTCCTGAAAGAGAACGCCCCACCGTTCTTCGATGAGGCGCCGCTCCGAAGGGCCAATCTTGTCCATGTCGTAGCCGAAGACTTCGATCGTTCCCGCTTGCTTGTGCAGAAGCCCGAGAATCGTCCTCGTCAGCACGGATTTACCCGCGCCCGAAGCGCCGACAAAGCCCAGCACCTCGCCGCGATAGAGATCGAGGTCGAGCCCGTCCATGACGAGCCGGTCCCCGAAACCGACCTTGAGGCCGCACACGCGGATAACGACCTCGCGCCTCTCTGTCAGCGTGGATGGGCGGGCCGGGCTCAATAGTCCACCGCGGTAAAGAACATCGCAAATACGCCGTCCATAACGATGACCATGAAGATCGACTTGACTACGGAAGAGGTCACGCAGCGCCCCAGCGACTCGGCCGAGCCCCGCACCTCCATGCCCTCCGTCGACGCGATGAGGCCGATCATGACCGCCATGAAGGGCGCTTTGATGAGTCCGACCAGGAACGTCTCGGTCGCGATCGCGCTTTGTAGCCGCGAGATGAACACCTCCGGCGCCATACCTGCGTAGATCCAGCTGACGATGAGCCCGCCGGCAAGCGTGGCCATGTCCGCCACGAACGTTAGAATCGGCAGAGCGACCGCCAGCGCCACCAAGCGCGGCATGACCAGCACCTCGAGCGGATCGAGCGCCATCACCCTCAGGGCGTCGATCTCCTCGCGCATGTTCATCGACCCAATCTCGGCGGTGATCGCTGAGCCCGTCCGGCCGGCGATCATGATTGAGGTCATCAGCACGCCGAGCTCCCTTAGGCCGAGCACGCCGACCAGATTGACTGCATAGGGCGAGGCGCCGAAGCGCGCCAACTGGAAAATGCCCTGTTGCGTGACGATCGCGCCGACGAGGAAGTTAATGAGCGCGATGATGGGCACGCTGCGCAATGCGTACATCTCGAGGTGGTACGCCACCGAAGTCCAGCGCCAGCGCCACGGGTACAGGGCAAGGCGCCACCACATCACGACGATCTCGCCGAGATAGTCGACGATGTCGATGAGGTCGGCTCCGGCCGTATAGACCGACTCGCCGACGGCTGCCAGCAAGGTCACCAAATGAGACGTGCGGAGCTGCTTGGGGGGCTCGAGAGGCCGGTATCCGGCCTCCTGAAGCAGGAGCGCGTGTTCGGGCCGCGCGCCGCGATAGGCCGCCTGGACCCCCGCCCCGGTTAGCTCCGTGCGGGCGCGATCGATCACCCAGGCGCCGGCCGTATCCATCCGTTCGATCGCGGTCAGATCGATGATCGCCTTCTTTGCGCCTCGGGCGGCTGACGTGAGCGACGCTGCGCTCGTCTCCAAGGCCCGGCCCGCGGCGATAATCCAGGCGCCGGCCAGCGAAAGGACGACGCCGTCGTCGCCTGTCTTAGGGGTCACAGAAGGCGCAACGGACACCAGTCACTCCGGCTAACTCTGTGTTTTGGCTCTTATAGCTTGCGTCGGGCGCTGTCGAGCCGCGGCGTCCGTCCACAGGAGTCCGCCTGCGCCATCATGGGCCTTGGCGATCAGGACAAAAACAAACCAAGTACGAATTGGAGACCCCGAAAACGGGACTCAGAATCGTGATAAAAGCGAGTTGAATCTTCGTCAACGACGGCGTCTTTGCCGCATCTGCGTCAATTCTTCGTCACGCGCCCCTCTCCCCGCCTGCCTGAAAGCGGGACCTAAAGACCAATCCGCGCACAAACCGCGGTAGAATCGGCGACATCGGCGAATCGCCTAGATCGCCAACATTTCGGCAAGACAGATCTGTCGGAGCGCCGGCGCGAGGTCAAGCCAAGGTTAACGAAAGGTTAACGCGTTCCCAACAGTGACTTGGCGGCGAATTTGCGACGCGCGCCAATGAACGGAGGACAAACGAGCCGACATCGGGGAATCGGAGCTTGCGGCCCGCACCCCAGGCCGCCTTCAATCCATCGACGCCGCCTTGAGAATGCAAACCATCGTCGCATGCGCCGGCTTCCCGCCGCGGTTGGTGATGCGATGAGGCATGTCGCAGCGATAGCGCAATGTCTCACCCTCGGCGGCGATCTCCTTCGAGCCCCCGACGTCCACCTCGAGTTCGCCGTCGAGCAGGGACAAGCATTCGACCGAGCCGCGGGCATGGGCGGCCGATTCGAGCACCCCGCCCGGGTCGGCCTGAAAATCGTACCATTGCAGCCAGTCGACGGTCTTGAGCCAGCCGGTCACGGCGAGACGGCACAATCCGTCATCCGAAACGAAAATCGGCGTCGTTCCTCGTCTTAGATGTTCGATGAACGGTCCCTCCTCCGCGCCCTGCAGGATCGATTCGATCGACGCGTCGAGCGCGTGAGCGAGCCGCCAGATCGTCGTCAGCGTGGGGTTGGTCTCGTTGCGCTCGATCTGCGAGATGATCGATTTGGCGACACCCGATTGCGACGAGAGGTCGGCGAGCGACAGCCCGTAGCTCTTGCGCAGTCGCTGGACGGCGAGCCCGAGCTGGTTCGACAGCGCGGCTGCGCCGGCTTCCAGCACCTTCGCCCTGTCCTTGCCTTCCACGCCCATCGCGCCAGCCTCGTCCGCAAGTTCAGGCGCATCATAGCCGATGGCGTACGGAATATCGAACAGTTTCGTTCTTTTTCTCAGGCCTTCTGGGGTGGACGCCGCCCCGCCCAACGCTCAGAACGCCCCGGGAAACCCTCCGCCATCGATCAGGATGTTCTGCCCCGTGATGAAGCCCGCCTTTGCGCTGGCCAGGAACGCGCAGAGCGCGCCGAACTCGGCCGGGTCGCCGAAGCGGCGGGCGGGATTTCGCGCCTCCGCTTCCGCCCGCGCCGTCTCAAGCGGAATCCCGCGTTGAGCGACAGCCCGCTCCAGCGATGACCGAATGCGGTCGGTGTCGAACGCTCCGGGCTGGATCGAATTGATCGTCACGTTGTCGCTGACATGCGCGCGGGCGGCAGACGCGAGAAACGCGGTCAAGCCGGCGCGCGCCCCCGACGACACGTCAAGCCCGGCGATCGGCGCACGCACCGAGCCCGAAGTGATGTTGACGATTCGCCCGAACTTGCGGGCCGCCATCCCCGGCAGAAGCGCCTGAACGAGCGCGATCGGGGTCAGCATGTTCGAATTCGACCCCTTTGAGAATGTCCTCGCGCGTGATCGCGGCGAAGGCCCTGGAGGGGGGGCCGCCGTTGTTGTTGACAAGAATGTCGGCCTCCGGACACGCCGCGATCAGCGCCGCGCGCGTAATCGGGTCGTCGAGATCGCCGAGCACCTCGCGGACGCTCGCGCCGGTCAATTCGCGGATGTCTTTCGCCGTCCGCGCAAGCTCGTCGCGATTGCGCCCGTTGACCACGATTTCGCAGCCGGCGTCAGCCAGCGCCATCGCGCAGGCCCGGCCGAGGCCCTTGCTCGAGGCGCAGACGATCGCCTTGCGGCCGGCTATCCCGAGGTCCATTGCCTCCCCTCCTCGTCTCGACACACCAAAGTCGCCGACATATAACCGCCCCCGCCGCATTGCGTCATCGAAGCGACACGAGAATCTGCGCAGAGACTGAACGCTCGGTTCTGATACGAGAGGCCAGCGTGTCCAAACCCCACGGCGCCAATCGCTACCGCACGTTGTTCCTTTCGGATCTACACCTCGGAACGCGCGGATGTCAGGCCTATCTTATTCTCGACATGCTGCGCCATGTCGACGCGGATACGATATACTTGGTCGGCGATATTATCGACGGCTGGCGGCTGCGCGCGGGCTGGTACTGGCCGCAGGCGCACAACGATGTGGTGCAGAAGCTCCTGAGGAAGGTCCGGCGCGGCGCACGAATGGTCTTCGTCCCCGGCAACCATGACGAGTTCGCGCGTCAGTTCTTCGGCCTGACCTTCGGCGGCATCGAGATCAAGCGGCAGACCGTCCATACCGCCGCTGACGGCAAGCGCTATCTCATCATCCATGGCGACGAGTTCGACGTTGTGGTCCGTCACTCGAAGTGGCTCGCCTATTTCGGCGACTGGGCCTACACCACGGCGCTGTTCGTCAACACCCATTTCAACGCCGCGCGCCGGGCGCTTGGCCTGCCCTATTGGTCGTTTTCGGCCTGGGCGAAGCTCAAGGTCAAGAACGCTGTCAATTTCATCGGCTCGTTCGAGAAGGAGCTTGCGGGCGAAGCCAAACGCCGCGGCGTCGACGGCGTCGTCTGCGGCCATATCCACCACCCAATGATCCGCGAGATCGAAGGCGTTACCTATGTCAACACCGGCGATTTCGTCGAATCCTGCTCGGCCGTGGTCGAGCATCACGACGGCCGATTCGAGGTGCTGCGCTGGCCGACCAGGCTCCCGGTCGTTGCGCAGGTCGAGGACAACGCGCCCTTCGAGGACGAGCGCGAAGACGCCCGCGCGGAAGCGGCGTAATGCGGATTCTGATTGCGACCGACGCCTGGCGGCCGCAAGTGAACGGCGTCGTGTCGACGCTGGAGCGCATGACCCTGGCGGCTGGCGAGTACGGCGCCGAATTCGACTTCCTCACCCCCCAGGACATGTGGACGGCGCCGCTGCCGACCTACCCCGATATTCGACTGGCGATCACTTCGCTCGACAAGGTCAGCGCGCAGATCGAGGAGGCGGACCCGGACCACATCCATATTGCGACCGAGGGCCCAATCGGCTGGCTCGCGCGGCGCTACTGCCTCAAGCGCAGGCGCATCTTCACCACCAGCTATCACACGCGCTTTCCTGAATATATTAAGGCGCGCGTCGGCGTTCCCGAACCCTGGACCTACGCAGGGCTGCGCTACTTCCACGCGCCGTCCGCGGCGGTCATGGCCCCGACGCCGTACATCGTCGCCGACCTCGCCCGGCGCGGCTTTACCCGGGTGCGGCTCTGGACGCGCGGCGTCGACCACACGCTCTTCCGTCCGCGCAGCCATCCCGTCCTCGACCTGCCGCGGCCGATCTTCCTTTGCGTCGGCCGGGTGGCGGTGGAAAAGAATCTCGAGGCCCTGCTCGAGCTTGATCTGCCCGGTTCGACCGTCATCGTCGGCGACGGCCCCGAGCGAGGTTCGCTCGGGCGCCGCTACCCCCGCGCGCATTTCCTTGGCGCCATGCAAGGGGAGGCGCTCGCTCAGGTCTATGCCAGCGCTGACGTCTTCGTCTTTCCGTCGCGCACCGACACGTTCGGCATCGTGATGATCGAGGCGCTGGCCTCCGGCCTGCCGGTCGCGGCCTTTCCGGTTGCGGGGCCGATCGACGTCGTCGGCTCCGGCGCGGGCGTGCTCAGCGAAGACCTGCGGGCGGCCTGCCTCGAGGCGCTGACGATCCCGCGCGAATCGGCGCGCGAATATTCCCTCCGCTACACGTGGAAGGAGAGCGCTAGGCAGTTTCTCGAAAACATCGAGTTGAGCCGCCCAAAGCGCATGAGCTCGCCGCTGAAACAGCCCGAGCTGGTCGGCGAGACCTAGCAGGCGTCGAATGCAGACGGGGGTGTGCAATTCCGTGTCGGCCGAAGCCTTTTCAGAGACTTAGGCGTCACTTTCTGTCGCAGTCGCCGATCCGGTCGAAATTACATAGTACCTGTTACAAGAGTAGAACTTAAATTTGCTTCGTCTCAGCGCGCGACGGTCCACTCGCCGCAGGCAGCTTCAACAAGGATGCCATAAGTCCGGCCGCTTGGCAAGAAAATGTCGGTTTTCCCGAAAAGTCTCCCCTAGGTCCCCATGACGCCAAGAGCAACGCCCGCCGCGGCCGTGAGCAGAACGATGGAGAGGGGGGGCGCGCGCCAGACGACGAGCGCGGCGAAGCCCGTCGCGGCGACGGCGAAATCGGCCGGGCCCAGGACTGCGCTCGTCCAGACCGGATCGTAGAGGGCGGAGGCGAGCAGACCGACCACCGCCGCGTTGACGCCTGCCATCGCGGCGCGAGCCCCGGCCCGGGCGCGGAGCGCATGCCAGAACGGCAGCGCGCCGAGCAGGATCAGCATCCCGGGCAGGAAGATCGCGATGAGCGCCAGCGCGGCGCCGGGCACGCCGCCCGGCGCGGGCGCGACCGCGCCGAGATAGGCGCCGAAGGTGAAGAGCGGCCCGGGCATGGCCTGCGCGGCGCCATAGCCGGCGAGGAATGCGCTGTCGGAGACGAAGCCCGGATCGACGACAGCGGCGCGGAGCAGCGGCAGCACGACATGGCCGCCGCCGAAGACGAGTGCGCCGGAACGATAGATCGCCGCGAGGAAGGCGAGCGCGCCCTCGCGCGCCGGCACCAATGAGAGCGCCAGAAGCGCGAAGAAGGCGATGAGGAAGACCACTCCCATCCGGCGCGAGACCGGCGCCTCCGCGGCGCCGCCCGCCGGCGCTTCAGCGCCTTGCCGGCAAAGGACGAGTCCCAGGAGGCCGCCGGCGACGATCGCGGCGATCTGGCTGAGGCCCCCGGGCGCGAAGGCGGTCAGGATGAGCGCGAGCACGGCGATCGCCGCGCGCGGGCGATCGGGCGCGAGGCTTCGCGCCATGCCGAGCACGGCTTGCGCGACAATGGCGACCGCGACCAGCTTCAGCCCGTGCAGAAGGCCCTCGCCCGCGGGTCCATGGAGCACGCCCGCCCCGTATGCCGCAAGCGTCATCGCGATCGCCGACGGCAGGGTGAAGCCGGCCCAGGCCGCGAGTGCGCCGGGGTATCCGGCGCGCATGAGGCCGATGGCGAAGCCGACCTGACTACTCGCCGGCCCGGGCAGGAACTGGCAGAGCGCGACAAGATCGCCGAACGCCCGCTCGTCGAGCCAGCCGCGCTCGACGACGAACGCGTTGCGGAAGTAGCCGAGATGCGCCACCGGCCCGCCGAAGCTGGTCAGGCCGAGCTTTGTGAAGGCGCGCAGGACTTCGAACGGGGACCCGCCGTTCTTGCGTGGCGCGCTCTCGATCGCGCTCGTCATCGAGCCACGGACGGGGCATCGCAAACGCCATTGCGAGGAGCCATAGGGTCAAAACTCCCATCGGTCCGCTTTCGCCGGTGACCGCTTCGCGCAACAACCGGTCATTCGCCAAGGGCTTGGCGAACGGGTCATATCCGCCCCTTTGCTGCCCTTCGCGGGACGGGAGGAGAGCGCCAGAGCGGTCACTCGCAGACGGCGTGGCGAACGGGTCAAGTCGACCCAAACGGGCGTGATCGATGGTTTGGGATCAGGAATCCCGGTGCTCTGGCTCGGCAGCCTCTACGTCGACCTGATGGCTCGCCCGCTTCAGGCTGCGGGGCGGATGTTCTGGTTCACACGGAAAAGGTTCGCCGGATCGTATATTTTCTTCACGCTCGCGAGCCGATCATAATTGTCGCCGTAGGCGGCTCTGACCCGCGCCTCGCCCTCGTCGTCCATCATGAAGTTCGCATAGGCGCCGGGCAGATTGAACGGATGGACGGCCGTCCAATAGTCCTGCGCCCACTGCTTGAGCGCTGGCGCATTGGCCGGATCCGGATCGACCCCGAAGATCACCAGCGACCAGGCGGCGTCGCGGTAGCCCCACGCAGTCGCGTCCTTCTTCTGCCGATGGACCGCGCCGTCGACCGGATAGATGTGCATTCCGGACAGCGCGCTTGGAAGCTTCGCCGCGTGCGCAACATGCGCCTCAATGGCGGCGTCGGGCAGGTCGTTCGCGAAATCACCCTTCCAGTACCATTGCAGGCCTTTCGGGAGCAGCGGGTCGAACAGCGTCTGGATCACCGTATAGGGCATCGGCTGGGCCCAGTCGATGATCGGCTTCGGCAGGGCCGCGCGCACTGCGTTGACGGCCTTCTCGCCCTCCGGGAGGGGCCCGTTGTGCGAAACGACCAGCGCGCACATCTTCTTCGACCAATGCTCCTTGGGAAAAGGATCGCCAGGCGGAACGACCTGCAACCCGAGAAACATGCCGAATTCGTCCGGGGCTTTTGGCTGGAATTGCCGGAACCATTTCATCACAACGGGCGCGTCGGCGAGTTCGAATACGATCGGCCCGCCATAAACCATGCTCACGGGATGAGTGCGGAAGAGAAAGCTGGTCACGACGCCGAAGTTTCCGCCGCCGCCACGCAATGCCCAGAAGAGGTCTGCGTTCTCCGTCTCGGAAGCAGTGACCATGCTGCCGTCGGCCAGAACCACGTCCGCCTCGATGAGGCTGTCGACCGCGAGGCCATACTGGCGGCAGAGGTAGCCGTGGCCGCCGCTGAGCGTCAGCCCGGCGACGCCGGTCGTCGAGATGATCCCGAACGGCGCCGCCTGACCGAACGCCTGGGTGGCGTGATCGACGTCGCCGGTGGTGCAGCCCGGGCCCACTCTCACCGTTTTCTGCTTGGGGTCGACCCTCACGCCCTTCATCGTCGACAGGTCGATGACCAGGCCGTCATTGACGCTGCCGAGACCCGGACCATTGTGGCCGCCGCCGCGAATGGCGATCGGGAGCTTGTTCTCGCGGCCGAAATTCACGGCCGCGATGACGTCGCCGACATCCGCGCATCGAGCGATGAGCAACGGGCGTTTGTCGATCATGGCGTTGTAGAGTTTTCGCGCCTCTTCGTATTCCGGATGGTTGCGCCCGATAACCGGGCCGCGAAGATCTTGAGCGAATTTGGCGATGGCTTCATCGTTCATGACGTTCCTCCAAAGAAAGAAACGCTAATGACTCGGCGGGCCTGGATACTTGACCCAGCGCTAGCCGAACATGGTCGGGCTCAGTTCTCCCCCAATCTCGATGATGGCGTCGCATGGTACTTTGTTGCGGCGCGCCGCAACTCGGATCGCCTCTGGATTCGGTGCCTCATAGAGGCAATAAGTCTTCTTCTTGTCGGCGCTGAGGAAAGAAATTATCCATGTCACACCCTCCTCGTCGTTGATGTGATTGATGCCTTCGACTCCATCCTTCGTCAATCCGACTTCCTCGGCAAAGGTGCGTTCGATGAGATAACGGGGCATGCGGTTGTCTCCGTTGCGTGAAGTCGCTGACTGCGGGTGAAGCCCAAGATCACTGAACCTTGGGCTGAAGCCGCAGTTTCAGCCGCACCATATCGAGTTCAGCGGCGATTTTCCAAGCCTCATTTGCCAGTACTTCTGCGCGTTCACTCGCGCCCTTCCCGCCGCGGCGTCTCAGAAGCATGGCGAACTCCGCCTTGGCGTGGGCGAGCCATGGACGCGCCCCCATGCGTTCATTCATTTCCAGCGCATGCTCAAAATGCGCTTCGGCTTTGTCAAACTCGCCAAGGGTCGCGGCCAGCATGCCGAGATAGCGGCTCGCCGCGCCGTAACACACTGTGACGATTCCGGCAGTGATCGTCATGTGCCGGTACACCAACATCAATTCATAGAGGCGCTCGGCGGCGTCGATGTCGCCGAGCAGGACGGCGACATCGGAAACGTACGAGAGCGAAGTGCTGCGCTTTGCGTCGAACGGCATTTCAAAGCCGGTCTCGGCCAACTCGCGCAAACGCCGCCGCGCTTGTTCCTGAAAGCCGAGGTCGGCGGCGATCAGCGCGAAGCCTGGCAGCCACGCTTTCTCGTCCGGCTTCTCATCAATGAGACGTTTGACAATGGGCGCCACCTCGGCGAGCCGTCCCTGCTCGCGGCGGATCGAAAACATCTGGATGCCGTAGACGCCTTCGACCTGGTCGCCGTGAGTCAGGCGCCCGAGTTTCAGGCCCTCGCTTGCAGAGGTTTCTGCAGCCGCGAAGTTTCCGTCAAGGATCCCCAGCATCGCCGCGCCGTGGCGCGAAATCCACTGGAGGCTGAGACGCTGGCGGACTTCGCCCAGTTCAGTCAGTGCGGCGAGCGATTGGTTGAGGCCGGCGCGATCGCCAAGCTCCGCTGAAACATAGGCAGCTATGGAAATCGCCCGCCCCTTCATTTCATCATCACTGACGCTTCGCGAAAGCTCGACCAGCTCGCTTGCCTCCAACAGCCGGCTTTGCGCGTCGCTCAACGAGCCGACCTGCCTCGGGACCAGGAAGCGATTAACGAGAAGGGTGAACAGGGAGCGACGGTCACCCAATCGTCGCGCCAGCTTGGTTCCCCGTCTGTCGAAACTCTCGCTCTTCTGCAAATCGCCGAGAAGCAGGTGCGCTCGCGCGAGCCGAGACAGAATCACGCAACGTTGCTTGTCGTCGTCACGCGCGATCTTGGCTTCCGCTTCTGTGAGGAGCGCGACGGACCGGTCAAGCGGCACGCCGAGAAGGAACTGCGCGGTATCGTAACCGAGCGCGACTCGCACGAAACTCTCGATGTCGTTCGCTTGGCGAGCTTGCTCGGCAGCCGTAAGGTAGTGCGTCGTGGCTATATTGAACCGCCCTACTTCGGTGAGAGCCTCGGCAAGCCGAAGTCGCGCGGCAAGCGTTTCAATGCTCCGCTCCGGCCCGTCCGGAAGCTTCTCAGCGAGGGCGAGCGCGTTCGAGAAGTGATCGGTCGCCTCGTAATTGGCTGAACGCTCCAGCGCCCTTTCTCCTGCTTTCATCCAATAGGGCAACGCCAGATCGTCGCGCCGGCCCTCGGTATAGTGGCGCGCGATCAGTTCTGGCTGGGTGGCGACAATATCGGGATGCGATTGGACAATCGCTTCGGCGATCGCCTGGTGATAGTGGAGGCGCTTGCGGTTGAGCAGGGATTGGTAGGCGGCGTCCTGGATCAAGGCGTGGCGAAAGAGCAGGGACTGCTGCGACGTTCCGCCCATCACTACGAGCTGGGCCGTCAGAAGCTGACGTAGCGCGTCGTCAAGGATCGGCGCTACGAGCGCGGCGACCTGGGCTAGGAGGTCTCGGTCGAATTCCCGCCCGATGACGGCGGCGACTTGCGCGACCTCCTTTGAGGTCGCCGACAAGCGGTCGAGCCGGGCCATCAGCGAGCCCTGCAGGCTGTCGGGAATCTCGATGTCTTCGTTCGCATCGGCGCCGCTCTCGAGGATCGAACGGGTCAGCTCCTCGACGAAAAGCGGCACGCCGTCGGTCCGTTCGGCGATCCGGTCGACGAGACGATCGGAGACCGCGCCGAGGATCGATCGGATGAACAGGCGTATCTGCTGGTTGGTCAGGCGGCCGACGGCGACGTTGGTCACGTGCGAGAGGCCCTTTGCCCAGTCAGGCGACCAGTCGGGACGGTGGGTCAGCAGCACGTAAATGGGCGCCCCGTGGATCCGCAAAACGATGTCCCGCAGAAGCTCGTTGGTCGACGGGTCGACCCAATGCGCATCCTCGACCGCGAGCAGTACGGGAGCGCGCTTGGCAGCGAGGAGGGCGCGATTGGCGAGCGTCCGTAGGGTCAGTTCCTTGCGTTGCTGAGCTGAAAGATCGGCCAGTTTGGAGGCGTGGCCCAAACCGAGGGACAGGAGCTCGTCATAGACCGGCCGGACGTCGGCCACTGATTCCCCATATCGCGCGAGCAGGCGGTCGAGCTTTTCGGCGCAGGTCGGCGCGTCGTCATCCGCAGCAAGGCCAACTGAGCGGCTCAGCCGCTGGATCAACGGATAAAGCGCCGAAGTCGTATGATAGGGCGAGCATTGCAGGCGAATGGACTCGTGCGGCTCATCCTGCACACGCTCCATCAGCGCTTCCAGCAGGCGGGACTTTCCTATCCCCGCCTCACCGCTCACGAACACCGCCTGGCCCTGGCCGCTCTTGGCGAGTTCCCACCGGTCGAGGAGGATACCGATTTCGCTGTTGCGCCCGACGAATTGCGAGAGCGCCTTGCCCCGCGTCGCGTGAAAGCGGCTCTCGACCTCCCGCTCGCTGGCGACGCGGAACACCGGCACGCGATGCGGAAAGCCTTTGAGCTCGCGGGCGCCAAACGCTTCGAATTCGAAAGCGTGGCCGGCCAGGCGCCTGGTAGTGTTCGCGATCAGGATCTGCCCCGGCTCAGCGGCGCCCTGAAGGCGCGCAGCGAGGTTGGGCGTCTCGCCCGCCACCTGGCCACGGTCGAGCACGCCGCCTCCGGCGAGATCGCCGACGACCACGCGGCCGCTCGCGATGCCGACGCGCGATTGCAGCCGCGCTCCGGCGGGAGTCTTGAGGCTCCCGACCCCCGCAATCGCCGCAAGACCGGCGCGGATTGCGCGCTCGGCGTGATCCTCATAGGCCAGAGGCCACCCGAAATAGGCCAGCACGCCGTCGCCGAGAAACTTCGCCACGTAGCCGCCAAACCGCTTCACCGCGGTTGCGACGGTTTCCTGATAGGCGCCGATGAGGTCATGCATCTCCTCGGCATTGAGCCGCGCAGATAGGCTCGTGGAATTCGACCATGTCGCAGAAAAGGACGCTCAGCAGCCTCAGGTCAGGACCAGGCTCGCCCGCCGGCTTGGCCCCGCCGGGTTCTGGCTGCCGATCCACGATCGGCCCCGGCCGTTCCGGCTTCGTCTCGAACTCGGTTTCCGTTGTCTCGGCGTGGCGCAATTCGGTGATGGCCGCAAGCATCACCTTCCGGTGACCCAGCGAGACACCGAGTTCCTGCAAGTCGGCGTCATTCAGGTGAGGCAGGGCGCGAAGGTCGACGTCGTTTTCAGCAAAGACCTTGGAGTATTTGCCCAGACCGAGACCGTTCAGCCAATCCTCAATTGACGGCATGCTCGGCTACACTTCCTCTATTCGCTTCCGCTAGAAACCTTAGATTCGCTGACTTGTCTGCTGAATGTGTGATCGAACGCTGAAGGGTATCAGAACCCGGTCGGGCTGTCTCGCTTCAGCCGTGCGCCGGGTTTGGTTGGCGGGGCGACCTTTTACCTTTTTCATTATGCATGTCCTGGTCGCGCGAATGACCGGAATCCCATCAACAGCGGCCTCTACCGCGGCGATCCGCAATGACCGGTCTACGTCTATTTCGTTGAAAAACCCTATGTTCAGGCGACCACGAGATGCGTGAGCGGCGGCTGTCAGCGAGGCAAGCCGGGCCTCTCCGCCTCACGCGGCGAAGACTGGCGCCGGGAAGGGGATGAGCTTCGCCAGTTTCCGCAGATTTTGGGCTGTGGCGGCTAATAGGAACTCGTCTTTGGCTCCACTCGGCCCACGCAGACGCAATCGATCAAGCCTGAGGATGCGCTTCAGGTGAGCAAAGAGCATCTCGACCTTCTTTCGCTCCCGGCGCGAAACGGCGTAGGCCTCGGTCTTGGCGATAGCGCGCGCCTTGTCGCGGGCGGCTTCGTGAATGGAGCGCGCGATCTTGCGCGCGGGCGTGTTGGGGCAGCATTTTGGCTTGAGCGCGCAGGCCTCGCAGTCCTGCTTGCGCGCGAAGTAGATCATCGTGCCGTCTTTCGTCAGCCCGTCGCGTGGCTTGGCGAAAGCGCGATGGTATTTCCTTAGCTCTTTCCCGCTGGGGCAGACATAAAGGTTGCTCTCCGGATCGAAGGCGAAGTCGCTGCGGGAGAAGGTTCCGTCCGTGCGCTCGGCCTTGTCGATCAGTTTCACATGCGGCTCGATCCCGCGCTCGTCCACCAGCCACCCAACCATCTCGGCCGAGCCGTAGCCCCCATCCGCGACCAGGCGCGACGGGGTGACATCGAACTGTTCAGCCGTGCGGTCGAGCATTGCTTTAGCCGCGCCGACTTCGGCTTGGCGAATGGCGGTCGTCGCCTCGACATCCATAATCACCGCATGCTTCAGATCGATGAGATAGTTGTCGGAGTAGGCATAAGCGGCGACGGAGTTGGCCGAAGCGGTGTAGCGGGCCGCCGGATCGGTTGGCGAGATCGCCTTCGGCTCGACCGGCGTCGCCCCGCCGAAGGCCGCGTCATCGAGGACCGACAGATATTCCGCGACTGCGCGACTGGAGGTCGGATCGAGATCCTCGACCTTGGCGACGCCTCGTCGTCGATGCGCGTCCGCCACGATTATGCTGGCGTCAACTGCGAAAGCTTCGCCTCCCACGATCCGTTCCTTGATGCAGCGCGCAACCACGGTCTCAAACAGTTTCCGCAACAGATCGCTCTCGCGAAAACGACCGTGGCGGTTCTTGGAAAAGGTCGAATGGTCGGGAACCTCGCCGTCGAGCTCCAAGCGACAGAACCAGCGATAGGCCAGATTGAGGTGGACCTCCTCGCACAACCGCCGCTCAGAACGAATGCCGAAGCAGTAGCCGACGATCAGCATGCGCATCATCAGCTCGGGATCGATCGAAGGGCGGCCCGTCTCGCTGTAGTACGGCTCGAGATGCGTCCGGACCTCCGAAAGGTCGACAAACCGGTCAATCTTGCGAAGCAGGTGACTGTCCGGGACATGCCGTTCCAGGCTAAAGCCATAAAACAGCGCCCCCTGCATAACCCGCCGTTCGCCCATCATCGCGAGAGCCCCAGATTCATTGAGAAAACTGAATCAGAGCCGAGTTGGCGACGCAAGTGAGTTTTTCAACATCGGGTAATGGGCGGGAGCTCTTCCGCGAAGGCCGGTACGATCGGCCGGGATTTGGAAGAGGAGATCCGACATGGACTATTTTGCTGGCCTCGATATCTCGATGGACGAGACGCATATTTGCGTTCTCGACCGCGAAGGCGTGGTGATTTACGAGAGCAAGGCGGCGTCGACGGCGCAGGCGATCGCGGACGAATTGGCGAAAGCGCCAAGCTGTCGGCGGATCGTATTCGAGACCGGACGCATGGCGCCGATCCTGTTTCACGGGTTGAGCCAACTCGGCCTTCCCGTGGTCTGCGTCGAAAGCCGGCAGGCCTACCAGGCGCTCAAGTCGCTGGCGACCCACAAGACCGATCGCAACGACGCGCGAGGGCTGGCGCATCTGGCTCGCACTGGCTTCTTCAAGCCGGTGCATGTGAAGTCATTGTCGGCCCATGCCCTCCGCTCACTGATCATCGCGCGCAAGAAGCTGGTGGGCCAGCGAGTGACCTTGGAAAATCAGATCCGAGGTTTGGCGGTCGTGTTCGGGATCCGGCTGCCTCGCGCGCTCACCGCAGCCTTCATCGACAAGGCTCTTAAGGCAAGCGAGGGGATCGCTGGTCTCTCTGCGGCTATGCGGGGTTTGATTGTGGCGCGAACTGCCGTGATGACGGCGGTCGCCGCGATCGACGCGGACATGCGACGGATGGCAAGGGCTTCGGCAGCCTGCCGCCGGCTGATGACCATCCCAGGTGTAGGCCAATTGACCGCGCTCGCGTTTGTGGCCGCAATCGACGATCCGTCGCGCATTCGCCGATCGCGAGATGTCGGCGCCTATCTCGGCTTGGTCCCAAGACGGTATCAGTCCGGCGAGGTCGACTACGTCGGCAGCATCTCGAAATGCGGGGACCGGCGGGTGCGGACGCTTCTGTACGAGGCCGCCAACGTCATGCTGACGCGCTATAAGGGCCAGCTCAAGCTCAAGGACTGGGCCTTTGCGATCGCCAAGCGGTCAACGATGCGCAAGGCCAAGGTCGCTCTGGCCCGCCGCCTCGCGATCATCATGCACGCGATGCTGCGAGACGGGACCGAGTTCACATCGGCCTAGCCCCCGCACAATCCACGAGACAGGAGGCCGAATTCTAGCTCCCAAGAGGAGCGACGCCCTAGCAGCCTGTCGGACTGGTGTTTTCGCTGCGGGCGATTTTGGCGAGCTCAAACGTTTTGCCGCGTGGGATGGGGCTCCGGCGCCCGGTTGAGCGGTGGGGATGAAAATCGCTGCGGAAGCTTGGTTTTCGGGCGCGGCGACGGCAGCGGTCAATCACGCGGGGGCGAGGACGAACATTCGCTTCAGATTCCACGCCATGGTCACGAGGCTCCATTCGCCGCGCACTTTGTCGAGGCCGCGCAATGAAAACTGACGGAATCCGAGCGCCGATTTGATGATGCCGAACACCGGCTCCGGCGTCTGCTTACGCAAAGCGTAGAGCTTGCGGCCTTCGGGGGTCTTCAGCCGATGGGCCATGGCCTCGACCGGCGTCGGATTTTCCGGCGCCGGCCCCTCTCTCCCGAAGCGCTCGCCCAGCGGCGGATGATGCGGCTGACGGCCCATGGCGATTAGCGGTTCCAGTCCGGCCTCCCGGCAGGCCTCGACATTCGCCGCGCTGAAGTAGCCGGCATCCGCCAGCAGCGTTTCGACCACACCCAGCTGTTCGGGCAGAGCCTCGATCTTGTCCAGCATCGGTTCGAGCTGCTGCTTATCATTTGGCGCCTGAACCACATCGGCCGTAACGACCAGCAGGCTCCCCGCGGCCACGACGGCTTGCGCGTTGTAGCCCTGTTCGAAGCCCCCGCCCGCCGCCGGCATGATGCGCGAGTCCTCGTCGGTGAGATTGGTCTGATCCTTCGGCAGCGGCCCTTCGACCGGCGGCTCGGGCGGCTTGCCGCCGGGCTTCTTGCCGGTCGCGGCGGTTTTGGCCGCGCGCGCGGCCAGTTTGGCCTCGTGCTCGGCACGCTCACGCTCGTAGCGCTCGCGCCCCCGCGCCTCGATCCTCGCGCGCGCCTCCGCGAGCTTGGCCAGACGCTTCTCGCGCAAGGCCAGCTCTTCGGGAATTGACATGCCGTCGGGGACGTCGGCCTGGTCCGCCGCCTCGGCGCGAGCCAGCAAATCCGCCACCTCGGATTTCAGTTGCGCCTCGAGCTTGCCAGCGTGGTCCCAAGACAGCGCGCTATGGCGGCTGGCGTTGGCGTGGATCTTCGTGCCGTCAAGGCCGACCGTTCCCAGTTTCAGCACCCCCATCTCGCGCGCAAGCAGCAGCACCCGAACGAACAGCCCCTCGATTTCCTTGAGAAACCGCCGCCTGAACGTGGCGATCGTGTCGTGGTCGGGGTGGTCGTTGGCTCCGATGTAGCGGAACGCCACGCTGTCGTAAGTCGCGCGCTCCAGCTTGCGGCTCGAAAACACCCCCGTGGCGTAGCCGTAAACCAAAACGCCCAGCAGCATCCTGGGGTGATGCGCCGCCGAACCGGAGCCGCGATAGGCCCCGATCATGCCGCCGACATCGAGCCCGTCGATCACCTCCACGATAAAGCGCGCCAAATGTCTCTCGGGCAGCCACTCGTCCACCGACGGCGGCAGAAGAAAAGCCGTCTGGCGATCAACGTCCCGGAAATTGCTCATCGCCAGCAACTCACCCTTCGAAGCGAATCAACGCTAACACTGTAGCGAAAATCAGCGCCGTTGGGCTAAGTCCGACAGGCTGCTAGGGAGGGAGTAGACGACGGCGCGGATTCTGTTGCAGGGGCCAACCGTTGGCCGACTGCGATTTCAACCTAGCCGCCCTGCACCCAGCTGACCCCATCAAGTGCCGAACGAGCACGCAGAGAACACAGGCACCCGAAAGCGTCGACATCCGGAAGGCCCCGCCCTTAACCCATGCTGATTGGGTTTTGACCATAGGCGCCGAAGGGGACCCGTCTTTCGACGGGCTATCGCAACGACGCAATCCAGGGGCCGCCGCCGCATCCCTTCGATCCCCTGGGTTGCTTCACTCACGCTCGCAATGACGGAGGATCATTACGAACTTACCCTGTCTTCGCTAGCTGCGCGAAGACGTCGTAGCCTTGCGTCGCAAGCCGCTTGCCGGCCTCGGCCGGATAACCTTCGGGCAAGGAGAGCCCCACCCCGTCCACCAGACGGTTGTAGAAATTGAACAGGGCCGTCACCAGCACGGTCGAATAGAGCGCGTCATCGTTCCAGCCGGCGTCATAGACCGCCGCCGCATCGGCTGCAGTCATGCGCGCCGGACTTTGGGTCAGCTTTCTGGCGTAGCGCAGAATGGGCTTCATCCTCGCCTCGATCGGCGCGCTCTCGATGTCGGCCACGAGCGCCTTGACGAGGTCCGGCTCCTCGCCGCAGGCGGCCGCGACGGCGACATGCGTCGTATGGCAATACGTGCAGGCGTTGAGCCCCGAAACGTAGGCCGCGATCAGCTCGCGCTCGCCCTGAGTGAACGGCGATGGGCCGCGCATCGCCGCCTCGGTGAGTTCGCCCAGCGGCTTTGAGGTCGCCGGATAGGCCCGGTAAAGATCGCGCATAACCGGCTCAGTCGGCAGCGATCGCAGTTGCGGCATGGTCTCCTCCCAAAAATGCCGAAGTTCGGCCAGTGGCGACGGTGCTCCCAGGTCACGAGCCGATGTTAGCGCAACGTCGCGCGCTTCGCGTGATCTCCAGCGGGACCGGTCGTGCGGGTCGGAAGCCGCGCGATTTCCCGCCCTGCCCGCTCCTCGGCGATGCGGATGTCGTGGGCGCTTTGCAGGTTGAGCCAGAACTGTGCGCTTGTGCCGAACCAGTGCCCGAGACGACGCGCAGTGTCGCCGGCGACGCCACGGCGTCCATGGATGATCTGTGTCACGCGATTGGGCGGGACGTTGATCTGGCGCGAAAGCTCGGTCGGCGTGACGCCAAGCTCGGTCAGCTCCTCGATGAGGATTTCCCCGGGATGGATGGCAGGGCGCGGCACGGGTCAAACTCCTCTCTCAATGATAATCCACGATTTCGACGTTCGACGGGCCGTTCGCGTCACGGGCCCATCTAATTGGGCAATTGCGCCTCGATCTTATCGAGGAAGGAGCCGATGCGATCCCGATCGTCGGCGCTTCCATAAAGGTTGGCGCTGAGGGTGAGTTGGCCGTCGTATGAGCTCATGGCGAGCTGGAAGTAGGGTTTGTACTTTATCGAGCCGCATAAAAAAGCGTCATAGGGGCGCCAATTGCCGAAGGCCATTCGGCCCGGATCCAATATTCCCACGTTCGTCATGCAGATGAAGGGATTCTTCAGCTCCGACTTCAGCCGGTGATCGGCGATCCTGTCACCGAATATCCCATACAGCAGGCCGAGCTTGATAAATGCGTTGAGGCCGATGTCGGCCGTCTTTTTCTCATCCATGACTGCTTTGACCCTGCCAAGCGTTCCCTCGAAGCGCTCCTCGGGCTTAAAGTCCAACTGGGTGACCTGCATCGAGGAGAGGTTGGTCAGGGATCTGAATTCCCCGGTCTCCCCGAGGTAGCGGCGCATGTCCACCATCACGGGTATTTCGAGCTCAACGCCAGGCTTCGCCGCCAGCAGCTGAAAGAGGCAACGATAAAAAGCTGTCAGAACGGCGTCGTTAAGGGTCGCCCCTTTCGCCCGGCAATAGTTTTTGAGCGCCGCAATCCTGTCCCGCTCCAACAAGCGCGTGAGGATGAAGGGCCGCACGTCTCCACCCTCGCTCAAGGGGAATCGATGATTTCCACTCCGGTTATTGTCCCTGCTCTGCGTCAGCAACGACCTGAGCTTGACGCCCAGAGGGAAGCGCTTGAGCACTCCGCGGATGCTTCGGTCGCCGATGATCGCGGCCGGCGGGTTGGCCGCCAGTTCCGAGTATATTGTACACAGAAAATATAGGTATTGCTTAAAATCCGCCGCATCGCAAATCATGTGGTTCATTTTGAGCGCGACGGCGAAAGGGTTCGAATCGAGTTGGCAGACCCTGATCTGGGGGCCGACGCTTTCATCGACGGGAGACACGAGGAACTCCTCGAACTCCGTCTCCGCCGTCGTCAGGATGAACGCCCGACCGAACTCGCCGGGGTCGAGGCTAGTCCAGCGCGGCTTGGCGCCGTCGACGTAGCGGGCGCTGAGGATGGGAATGGCCCCAACGGAGGCGATGACCGACTTCCTCAGGACCTCGGGGTCAGGCCCATGCTCGAATCTCAGAACGCAATGGAGTTCGTGGTCATTAAACCCGTTGGCTTTGAATAACAGCTGAATCTGGTCGAATATTTCTGCAGTATAATCCATCGGTGGCGACTCCATCGCCGTAATTCTGAAGCAGTCACCCCCGCATCTGCTTTAAGGCGGTCGCCCATTTCACGAGTTCGTCGAGCATCGTCTTGGCGCTCAAGTCAATCATGTCGTTCGATTTGAAGTTTTTGTCCTTGTCGATCAGTTGCGCCACGTTCGGGATTGGAACGCCCTCGGGCGGCGTGACGAGCTTGAGCGCCGTGGCCTGCAGCTTCACCGCCTGCGCCGCGCGCAGGCCGCCGGACACGCCGCCATAGCTGACGAAACCGGCCGGCTTGTAATTCCATTCGAGGTAGACGTAGTCGAGGGCGTTCACCAGAGACGGCGACGGGCTGTAATTGTACTCCGGCGTCACGAAAACAAAGGCGTCGGCGCTCCTGACGCTTTCGGCCCAGCGTTTCGTGTGCTCGCGCTCGTATTTTTGCAGGCGCGGATGATGGGGCTCGTCGTAAACCGGCAGATTGAAGTCGGCGAGATCGACGAGCGTCGCGTCAAAGCCTCCATGCTTGAGCGCGTATTCATGGAACCATTTGCCGACATGCAGGCCAACACGGCCCGGACGCGTGCTCGCGATGATCGTGTGCAGCTTCAGGGCCATGGGCTTTTCCAAAGAGCGCGGCCGACGCGGTCAGCGACCGCGTCTACAAACGCGCCTTCACGCCGCCGCGGTGAGCCGCTGCTCGACCATCGTCCTCAGCGCCGCGAGATCGTGGGCGAAGAGGCGGATGCCGTCGGAGAGTTTCTCCGTCGCCATCTGGTCCTCGTTCAGCATCCAGCGGAAGCGTTTCTCGTCCATCGCGATCTTGGCCGGGGCCGGGCCGGCATGGGCCGGATCGAGGTGGCGGGTGAGCTTGCCTTCGTCCTTGGACAGCGCGTCCAGGAGTTGCGGCGAGATGGTCAGGCGGTCGCAGCCGGCGATCGCCTCGATCTCGCCGGGGCTGCGGAACGAAGCGCCCATGACCACAGTCTTGATTCCATAGGCCTTGTAGTACGTGTAGATCTCGCGCACCGACTTCACGCCGGGATCGGTCTCGGGCGTATAGGGCCCGCCGCCCGCCTTCACGTGCCAGTCGAGGATGCGCCCGACGAAGGGTGAGATGAGGAAGGCGCCGGCGTCAGCGGCGGCGATCGCCTGGGCGAGCGAGAAAATCAGCGTCATGTTGCAGTCGATGCCCTCGGCCTGAAGCCGCTTGACCGCCTGGATGCCCTCCCAGGTCGAGGCGACTTTGATGAGGATGTGGTCATGGCTGATCCCCCGCTCCTTGTAGAGGGCGATGAACCGCTTCGCCTTGGCGACGCTGCCGTCCGTGTCGAAAGAGAGATCGGCGTCGACTTCGGTCGAGACGCGGCCGGGAACGATCTTGGTGAGTTCGGCGCCGAAGTTGATGGCGATGCGGTCGGTGACGTCGCCGACCCTGGCGCCCTGCCGGCGTCCCCAGACAATGGCCTCTTCCACGAGCTGCGCGTAGTGCGGCATCTGCGCGGCTTTGAGGATGAGAGACGGATTGGTGGTGGCGTCGGTCGGCTTGTACTCTCGGATCGAATCCATGTCGCCGGTGTCGGCGACGACGGTGCTCATGGCGCGCAACTGGTCGAGCTTGCTGGGCATGGCGGGATTCCTTGAAAAGGTCGCGGAGGCTCAATGTCGCGCCTGCCCGCGCGCTTTGCAAGCGCCCG
Organism: uncultured Alphaproteobacteria bacterium; assembly: GCA_963721905.1. Lineage (GTDB taxonomy): Bacteria > Pseudomonadota > Alphaproteobacteria > Rhizobiales > Beijerinckiaceae > Roseiarcus. The sequence goes on along the minus strand of CAVRMF010000019.1, from coordinate 150,034 downwards.
GTGGCCCCAGCGAAACGAAAGAGGCCGCCGGTGAAGGCGGCCTCTCCTGAGTTTGGCTGACCTGCCCGATCAGGCGGCGAAGACGGCGCTTGCCTTTGCCTTGCGATACCCTGCACAGCCGAGGCCCGCAAAGCCAAGCAGCATCATCGCCCAGGTCGAGGGTTCAGGAACAATGCTGACAGATCCGCCGCCGAGCCCGAAGCCTAGCACCTGTCGACTTAACGCCTCGCCTGCGATTACGCTAGAATTCAGGCATTGATTTGGGCAGGGCGGCGGGCGTTTTTGATGAGCAATTTTCGGACGATCGATCGCGAGACAGGGTTCTTGCTGCCTCCCTCGGTCGACGAATGGCTTCCCGAGAAACATCTGGCGCGATTTGTCGTGGAGGTTGTCGAAGGGCTCGATCTTCGGGCGATGAGCGGCAGTTACCGCGGTTCCGGGTCGGCGTCGTATCATCCGCGAATGCTGCTGGGCCTTCTGGTTTACGGCTATGCGACAGGGGTGTTTTCGAGCCGCAAGTTGGAGCGTGCGACCTATGACTCGGTGGCGTTCCGGTTCATCGCGGCCAACGATCATCCCGACCACGACACGATCGCGACCTTCAGACGCCGCTTTCTCGCGGAGATCGAAGCTCTGTTCGCTCAAGTGCTGCTGCTGGCGCGGGAGATGGGCGTTCTGAAGATGGGGACGGTGGCGCTGGACGGCACGAAGATTCATGCCAACGCCAGCCGGCACAGTGCGCTGTCTTATGAACACGCCGGCAAGATCGAGGCGCAGTTGAAAGCCGAAGTCGCCGATCTGATGGCCAAGGCCGAAGCGGCCGACGCGGCGGACATTCCCGACGGCATGTCGATACCGGACGAACTGGCGCGGCGCGAGGAGCGGTTGCGCAAGCTGGCCGAGGCTCGGGCGAAGATCGAGGCGCGGGCCAAGGAACGCCATGCGCGCGAGCAGGCGGAGCACGAAGCCAAGCTCGCGGCGCGGCAGGCGAAGGCGGAGAGGAGCGGGAAAAAGCCCCGCGGCAAGCCTCCCGAACCTCCGGTCGAGGGGCCGCGCCCGAACGACCAGATCAACCTGACCGACGAGGAGTGCGCATCATGCCGGTGGCCGGCGGCGGCTTCGATCAATGCTACAACGCCCAGGCCGCGGTGGCGGCGGGAAGTCTGCTGGTGGTGGCGAGCGCCGTGAGCCAGACGCCCAACGACAAGCAGCAACTCGAACCGATGCTGGACAAGATCGAGGCTCTTGCCGACGAACTGGGCAAGCCCGAATGCCTGCTGGCGGATACGGGCTATTTCAGCGCGGCGAACGTGGAGTCATTGCTGGTCCCGACGTTGATGGTGACGATGCCCGGTCCGGCCACGGTGAAGAAGGTTTCGGTGCCGGGCGCGTAGGTGCTGGTCAGGCCGAGAACATTCTCCGCGTCGACCAGCGTACTACTCGCGTCGTAGGCGTACATGTACTCGTTGAAGGCGCCGTAAAGGTCCGCTTCGGCCGCCAGGGTGAGGCTGGTGATCGGCGTGGCGAAAGTGATACTGTCGTCACCCGAAGTGTCGCCGTCAAATAGCACCGGAGCGTCGGTTGGAAAGATGCCAAACCAACTCACCCCCTGTTGCAGCACTTCGAACCCGGTCCCCGGACTGGTGATCGTAAAAGCAACGCCATCAGCCGTAACGCCCGACAAAGATCCAACGACAGCGACGTAGCCCCATTGCCCCCAATTGATCGAGTCGGCGAATGCCGGCACGGTAAACGCCATGGTCGCAGCAGAAATTGCAGCCAGAAGACCCCGCTTCATGGTATTCCCCCGAGTTTGGAGCGGCCCGTCGCCGCCAGTTTAATTTAGCCTCAGCGGACGTACCGCCCCAGGTGACACGCGCTAACATTACGCAATGGTAATGTCGCCTGTCAACCCTATTTTCAGGTTTACGCCCGACGACCCGGCCGGCTTCTTGCTTCGTGTTGACGGGGGTCTACTGCACAGGCCGTTCGTCCGGCGCGGCGGGCGGCGGGGCGTTGGGATCCTTGTAGGCCGTGGCGTCGATGACCGACACGGTGTTGGCCTCCTCGGGCCGCGGCGCCGCAATGGTCGCGCCGATCGCGTTCAAGACTTCTGGCGAATCCGCGTAGACCGCGTGGCTGATGAAGCGGTCGGCGTCGGCGTAGGCCGTGATGTCGACGACCTTGGCGCCGAGCTTTTCGATCTCCTCGCGATCCTCGGGCTTCGAGGCGTCGATCGCCCCGACCCGCTGGCGCGAACTTGCGAGCACGCTCGAGATCGACAGCGCCTTGTCGTTCGGCGTGGCGAAGACGGTGACGTTGGCCGGGCGGACGCGCGCCATCTGCGAAGCGAACACGTCCATGTCGATGTCGGGAGAAGCGAGGATCACGTCGCCGAGATGGCCGCTCAAGGTCCGGTCGCCGGCGATCGCCGACTGGCGCAAGGCCTCCATCGAGAGCCAGCCGCCCATCGAATGGGCGAGCACGTGGATCTTGCCGACGCCCGGCGTCTGGCCGAGATCGTGCAGGAGCGCCTGCAGAGCGTCGCGCGAGGCGGTGGCGCTGTCCTTGTCGGAGACATAGCCGAAGAGCTCGCTGCGCGACGGCCAGGTGAAGAGGACCGCGACGCCGCCGAAACGCGCATCGGCGACGATCTGGGCGGCGCGCGAGCGCGCGTCGTCGAAACTGGTGTTGAAGCCGTGCACGAAGACGAGGATGTCGCGGTTGACGCCGATCCGCCCCGAGACGTGCGACGCGAGCTCGGCGCGGAATTCGTCGCCGTCGAGCTCGCGCTCGCCCGCGAGCACGACGTCGTTCTTGCCGTTCGCCTGGCCCCATAAGGGGGCCTCGACCGAGCCCGCGCGATGGCCGGGCGGGATCGTCATGGTGGCGAGCGCGAAACGGGCTTCGGGCGCCTGTTCGCGGGACGCCGCGCCGCTCTCGCCCTTGCGGGTCGAGGCGATGAACACCTGAACCGGATGCGGCTTCTGGGGGACGCTCGCCGAGGCGAACGGCAGCATCGAGCCATAGTCGCCGATCTCGCTCATGTCCGGGCCGATGCAGGCCGAGAGAGCGAGCGCCAGCGCGAGGGCGAGCGACAGGCGCAGGGAGCGCATCATGCTGAACCCAACGCCGTCATGGCCGGCAAAGCCCGTCGGAAGACGGTCGTCCTTCCGGACGCCCTATGCCCGGCCATCCACGCCGAGGGCAAGGGAACGAACCTCGAAGCCAAACTCGCGAACGTTCGCGGAAGCATTCGTGCGGACGGATGTCCTTCGCGGCCGCGGAACCGCGTGGATGGCCGGGACGAGCCTGGACGAGCCCGGCCATGACGGAAAGAGGCGCTATTTGCCGGATCCGATCCGACGGCGCGCGAAGCCGCGTTCATCCTGGTCCTTTTAAGATTTCGTTAAGCAAATTCGCACGCGGTCGCGGCCGGCGATTGCGCGGGGCTCATGCGGCGCCGCTATGGCGAGAATGAGACCCGGCGCGGCGAAAAAGCGCGCGAAAGACGAAGCGCGCGAGCGCGATCAGCGGAAGCGCGAGGCCGATGCCGCTCGCGAGCGGCCAGCCGCCTTTCGCATGGGCCCAGGCGCCGACGGCCGAGCCCAGAGCGCCGGCGGCGAAGAAGGTCGCAATATAGACGCCGTTGAGCCGGCCGCGGGCTTCCGGCGCGAGGGCGAAGATGGCGCGCATTCCGAGGACGACGTTCGCCTGGACGCCGAAATCGATCGCGATCGCAGCAGCGACGAGAAGCGCGAGCGCCAGGGTCGAGCCCTGTGGGACCGCCATCGTCGCCAGAAACCCGAGAGCCGCGAGACAGATCGCGCCCGCCGTCGCCGGCCCGGTGTATCCCCGGTCGGCAAGCCGCCCGGCGATCGGCGCCGCGACGGCGCCCGACACGCCAGCCAGCGCGAAGAGGGCGATGCCGCGCTGGGTCAGACGATAGTCGGGGCCCGCCAGCAGAAGCGGCGTCGTGGTCCAGAAGAGGCTGAAAGCGGCGAACAGGCACGATTGGTAGAAGGCGCGCAGCCTGAGGATCGGCGTCGCGGCGGCGAGGCGCGCCATCGAGCCGATCAACGCGCCGTAGCTCATGCGCGATTCGGGCGTGCGAACCGGGAGCGTCTGCGACAACACGACGCCGAGCGCGACCATGAGCGCGGCGGAAACGGCGAACACCGCGCGCCAGGACGCCTGCGAGGCGATGAAGCTCGCAACCGGCCGCGCGACCATGATGCCGACCATCAGGCCGCTCATCACCGCGCCGACGACGCGTCCGCGGATGGCGTCGGGCGCGAGATGCGCCGCGAGCGGGACGAGGATCTGCACCCCGACGGCGCCGAGGCCGATTGCGCCGGAGCAAACAAGGAAGGCCGCGGAGGAGGTCGCGACGGCGGCAAGAGCGAGCGCGATCGCGCTGAAGGCGACGCAGACGATGACGAGCCGCCGGTTCTCGACGAGATCGCCGAGCGGCACGACGAACACGAGCCCCGCGCCGTAGCCGATCTGCGCCATCGTCACGATGAGCCCGGCCGCCTGCGGCGCGAGGCCGAGCTCGTCTGCGATCGGGCCGATCAGCGGCTGCGCGTAATAGATGTTGGCGACGATGAGGCCGCAGGCGGCGGCGAGCAGGAGGATCGTCGCCGCGGAGATCTGCGGCTCGCGCGCAACGGATGGAGGCCTGTTCAACCGAACCACCCGTAGCCACCCTTGTCGAAGACGATGGCGCGCCCCTGAGCGATCGGCGCCTCCGCGGCGATCTCGGGAGGCACGCCCTCGATGAGGGTCATGAAGGCGCGCGCGACCCCGCCGTGCGCGACGATGAAGGCGTCGCCGGCGAGCGAGGCGAGCCACGGTTTGAGGCGCTCGGCCAGCATCGCGTAGCTTTCGCCGCCGGGCGGGGCGAAGTTCCATTTGTCGGCGCGGCGCGCCATGACGGCCTTCGGGTCGCGCGTCTTGACCTCGGCCCATGTCAGCCCTTCCCACTCGCCGAAGCTGATCTCCTTCAACACGGGATCGAGGCGATAGCGTTTCGGCGGGAGGCCCATCGCGGCGCGCGCCAGCTCCATCGTCTCGCGAGCGCGACCCAAGGGCGAGGCGAAGAAGGCTTCGGCCGACTCCAGCCGGTCGATCTCCTCGCCGAGGCGCGCGCGGAGCGTCTTTCCGATCGACCTCGCCTGATCGCGCCCGCGCGCATCGAGCGGAATGTCGCGCTGCCCCTGCAGACGGTTCTCGGAATTGTACGACGTTTCGCCGTGGCGCAGGAAAATGAGGCGAAAGGGGAAAGGCGTCACAAGCGGCGGCCATCCAGATGAAGACGAAGGGCGGGTTCGATTCGCGATCCGATTTGTTTTACGAACATGTCGGAACGCAAGGGCGGGGCCAAGCGCATGACAGATGAGTCTCGCAGCCGACCGCGTGCGAAATGGAATCGGTGAGGCAATGCTCTGGCTGGTCGATCATCCTGTGGTGTTTTTCGTCACGACGTTGACGCTGCTGATCGTCTCGGCGAGAGTGGGAGTCGCGGCCAGCGCTCACGGCCACAAGCTGACGTCGGCCGACCGCGCCGAATTCGATCTCGTCCGCAATGCAATGTTCACCCTCCTCGGACTGATGGTCGGCTTCGCGATATCGATGGCGGTGAGCCGCTACGATCTGCGCAAATCCTATGAGGAGGCGGAAGCAAACGCTATCGGCACCGAATATCTCCGCCTTGACCTCATGCCGCCGGAGACAGCCGCCGCGGCGCGCGCGCTCCTGAGAACCTACGCGGACGAGCGGATCGCCTTCTACCGCGACCACAACCCAAACAGGCAGGAGAAAAACGACGAGGCGACGATCGAGACAATGAACGCGCTCTGGGCCGCCATTGCGCCGGCGGCGAAGGCCCGACAGACGCCGACGGACGCCCTTGTCGCCTCCGGAATGAACGACGTCCTCAACGCGCAGGGGTACACGCTTTCCGCCTGGCGGAACCGGTTGCCGGTCGAAGTTTGGATGCTGCTGATTCTGATCGCCGCGGGCTGCAATTTCCTCGTCGGCTTCGGCGCTGAACGGCTGTCGCTGGCGACGCACGCCGTTTTGCCGGTCGCCGCCGCGCTGGCGTTTCTCCTGATCGCCGATGTCGAGGGGCCGCGCAACGGATTTGTCCAAGTGTCGCCTGTCAACATAGACGACGTCGCTTCGTCGATGCGCGAGAAATAGCAGGCCCCGCGGGCTTCGCGCATGGCGTCAAGCGGCGAGTGGGCGAAAGGAAGCCTCCGACCCTGTCGACAGGTGCACTCTTGTCGCGAAAGCCAAGCTTTTCCAGCAAAGCTAATCGAGTGATGCGCGGAATTCGCACTGCATTGTCAACGCTTTTGCTCCTTGAACTCGCTCGAGGAATCCCTCGAGCGACGGTTATCTCTTCCTTAGTAAACGACATGATTAAGTACTTCCGTGAGTTACAGACCGATTCTAAGTTTGTCGCTTTACGACTGTGGAGAACGCAAGCGGTCGTACCGCTGGGGCAATGTTATCCGAAACGGCGCCCTATCCGTGATGGCCCTCATTTTCGATACGAGGATTGCGTGCGCAGATGTAGTTAGCAGCGCTGAAGTCGCCCTTAGGGATGAGGTTCGCAGCGCTGAAATTGCGCTCATGGGTGTCCTTAAAAGCGCCGAAGCCGCAACAGAATCGGCAAAACTTAGCGATTTCCTGGCGTTTTTTGGAATCTGTGTAGCCGGATTTAGCTTCTGGAACGCGGTGCGGCAGGCCAAGCGAGCTCAAACTTGGAAACGAAAGGAATTCATGGCTGCGCAGATGGCCGCCTTTGCAGCGGACCCCGCCGTGCAACAAACTCTCAAGATACTGGATTACAAGGCACGCGAGCTGAACCTATCAGGCGACGAGACGGAGCAGGAATTGCACCGAATTCGCGTCGACCAAAGGGTCGCAGCACGAGCGCTCGTTCCAGACAAATTCATTATTGAAAACTTCAGTAACGTCGAGTTTTCCATTCGCGATGGCTTTGATGTATTCCTTGAGCGGATCGACAAATTTCATGATATGGTGAAAGCCAAACTACTTAAACTTGATGATATTAAGCCGTACTTGAAGTACTGGCTCGAAAGTATCGCGGACACTGACAGTTTCCTAGACCCGTCCTTAAGAAGATCGCTGTGGCTATTCATTGACGAATATGAATACCATGGCGTCCAAGAGCTTTGTCGGAAAATCGGGTATAAGAAAATCATCCCGAGCCGGAAAGACAAAGCGGCTCTCATGGAAGACATCGTGGCCCTCAAAGTAGAGATTGTTGACGGAAAGTCGGCCCGAGAGAGATCCGGAGTAGACAAATCCCCGCTCGAAGAGGGACAAGGGGCAAGCATCTCGCGAGGTCAGCCCACCGCCGTCTAGCCCTTCGACCTAGCGCCCTCGTGATCGCGTCAAGCTGACACCGGCCTCAAGCCATATTCTTCCGCGAGCGCTAGCCCGCATATCTCAAATTAGGGGCGCATCGGGCCGCCGAAATCAGGCAAAAGTTGTTTTGTGAGAACGACTTGAGCCGGTTCGGAGGAGTGGCCCGATGCAGACGGAGTGTAGCGCAGAACCGAGCGCGTTTGGACGGGTCGAAGGGCGGCCTGTGATGGCAGCGTTCGACGGCGGCGCGCTGACCTCCGACGCCGGCGGTCTACTGCTGGGCGCAGCCGACCGAAGGCTCAATCTGGTTCGATGGCTTGCGGGATGTTTCCGCGACGCCAGAGACCCGAGGTTCATTGAGCATTCCGTCGCCACGCTCATCGGGCAGCGCGTGTACGGCATCGCGCTCGGCTATGAGGACCTGAACGACCATGACGAGCTTCGCCACGATCCTTTGATGGCGGTGCTGGCGGGCAAGCTTGAGGCCAGGCGCGAGGATTGCGCGCCGGTGGCCGGCAAGTCGACGCTGAACCGGCTGGAACTGTCGCGCGAGATCGCCACCCGCTACAAGAAGATCAGCCACGACCCGGCGGCGATCGAGGCCCTGTTCGTCGACCTGTTCCTCGAGGCGCACGATCGGGCGCCCAGAGAGATCATCCTCGACCTCGACGCGACCGACGACCCGCTGTACGGCCATCAGGAGGGCCGGTTCTTCCACGGCTATTACGACGGCTACTGCTATCTGCCGCTGTATGTGTTCTGCGGCCGCCATCTCCTGGCGGCCAAGCTCAGGCCCTCGAACATCGACGCCAGCGCCGGATCGGTCGAGGAGGCGGCGCGGATCGTCAGGCAAATTCGGGCGCGCTGGCCGAAGACGCGCATCCTGTTGCGCGCCGACTCGGGCTTCGCCCGCGAGGCGCTGATGGCCTGGTGCGAACAGAACCGGGTCGACTTCGTGTTCGGCCTGGCGCGCAACCCCCGGCTCGTCGAGGAGATCGCCGCCGAACTCGCGCAGGCCGAGGCGGAAGCCGCCGCGACCGGCAAACCCGCCCGCCGCTTCAAGGACTTCCGCTATGCGACGCTCGACAGCTGGTCGCGCCGGCGCCGGGTGATCGGCAAGGCGGAATGGACCAAGGGCGAGGTCAATCCGCGCTTCATCGTCACCTCGCTCAAGCAGGGCGAGATCAACGGCCGCTTCCTCTACGAGACGGTCTACTGCGCCCGCGGCGACATGGAGAACCGGATCAAGGAGTGCCAGGGCGACCTGTTCGCCGACCGCACCTCGACCGCCACCATGCGCGCCAACCAGCTCAGGCTCTGGCTGGCCTCGTTCGCCTATGTTCTGATCTGCGCGCTCAGGCGCGTCGGCCTCGCACACACCCAGTTCGCCGAGGCAACCTGCGGCACGATCAGGCTCAAGCTCCTCAAGCTCGCAGGCCTCGTCCGCATCAGCGCGCGCCGCATCAAATTCGCGCTCGCCTCGGCTTGTCCTTACGCCGACGAATGGCGCCTCGCCGCCGTCCGCCTCGCCTGAGGCGTCGCCGCGACGCCGACAAATCGCGGCAATCCACCCCTCGGCCCACAGGAGAACCAAAACACCCCGATCCAACTGCGCAAACGGCGCAAAGCGCACGCTCGTCGGTCACACAGACGCTGCGCACATCCCTGTCAGCCAGTCTGCAATGCGCCCGCAGTCTGAGAAATGCGGGCTAGGCACTCCGCGACCGGCAGAACCCCGGCGGTGGTCGAGACCGCGCGCATCGAAGCGGCGGCCGCGGCATGGGCGAGGCGCAAGGCCTTCTCGATCGGCCAGTCCTCGTGCAGCCCATAGAGCATTCCGGCGGCGAAAGCGTCGCCGGCGCCGTTGGCGCCGACGATCGCGCCGCCCGGGATGGCGACGGATCCGACCGCAAGCCGCGCGCCGTCGCGGCCGCCCGCGACCGCGCCCTCCGGAAAATGGGCGACGACCCAGCGCAACGGGGCCAGCGCCAACACCTCGCCGACGGCGCGCCGGACCGCGCCGACGTCGGTCGTCCCGTCCGCGTGGCGCGTTTCGCGTCCGGCGAGCGCGCCGATCTCGAAATCGTTGACGATCAGCGTATCGAGATGCGGCAGGCAGGGCCGGGCGAGCTCGGCAAGGCGCGCTGCGGACGTCGTCATCAGTTCGAGATTGCTCATGAAGCCCAGGCTCCGGGCCTTCAGCAGCACCGCGACCCAGCCGTTCGCCTCGCCGCGCCAAGGCCGGTCCATCGCCGCATGCGCCCCCGGCAACCCGAGGTGCAGAATGCGCGCGCTACTCGCGGTGAGGTCGAAATGCTCCGGCGTCATTTGAGCCGCGACGCCCTGATGGTAGAAATGGGTGCGCCGTCCGCTCTCGCTGACGTTAAAGGCGTCGACGCTCATCGTCGCGCCGCCGGGCAGCGCGAGAAGCCTGCTGCGCTTGACGCCATGCGCATCGCATTCCCGATAGAGAAACCGTCCGAGGTCGTCGTCGCCGACGACGCCCATCGCCTCCACCGGAAAGTCCGGATCGAGCCGCTTGAGGTCGAGGGCCATGTTGAAGCCCGAGCCGCCGCCCTGGCGATCGATCTCGATGACCTCGTTCGAGGTGTCCTCTTTCGGCCAGCGCGCGATCGACTTGTTGAAATCGACGCAAAAGGTGCCCGCCGACAACACGCCCCGCCGCGCGCTCATCCGTCAACCGTGTTTCAGGACAGTATCGGTGATCTGGCTGTCGCGCTCGAGATCCCGGACCGGCGCCAGGCATTTCCTGCTCAACGCCTCGTGGTAGTCCTCGACCGCCTCAAGCGAAGTCAGCGCGCCGTCGGAGACCGCCCGCATAAGGCGCACGATGTCGAGCGGCGATTCGGCGAGATTGATCTTGCGTCCGAAAAGAGCGACCCGCGCGCCGTGCTTCTGCGCTTTATGGATGAGTTCGAAGCAGTCGCGGGTCGTGCCCGCGCCGCCGCCGAGAACGCCGACCACCAGGCTTGGATCGAACGAAGCGAGCTCCTCGAGCGCCTTCGGCCCGTTGTAGGCAATCTTAAGGAAACGGGGGCGCTCGGCTTCGGTGAGACCGGCGAGGCAGCGGACGATCGCGTCGTTGACGAACTGCGGCATTGTCTCGTGAGAGAGGCCGCGCTCGACGTTCGGATTGAACACTTCGAGAAAATAGGAGAGGCCGTGCGCCGCGGCGTCGGCGCGAAACTCCTTGAACGCCTCGAGCGAGGCGATGTCGGCGTCGATGTCGTTGGTGAAGGTGATCGAATAGAGGCCAAGGTCGGTCAGGGGCCGCACGTGCGCGAGCGAGGCCGTGCGAAACGGCCGCGACGGCGCGTTATGATAATAGGCGCCGCGATGGCGCCAGATGTCGGTGGTGTCGTTGGCGCGGATGGCGGGCTTGACGCCCGTGCCGGCAAAGGCGTTGCGCTTGGCGAGCTTTTCCAGATTGCTGACCGAGGTCAGCATGATGTCGACGAGGTCCTGACGCAGGATCGCCTCGATCGAATCGAGAAATTCTTCCCTTGTGCTGAACCGCGCCGTCGACCCCTCCTTCTGCCGCGCCGGCCCCGCGGCATGGAGGCCCGGCCCCATGTCGGGGTCCTTCGCGTCGGCGATGATGAAGTCCGTGCGGTTGTAAGCCCCGGCGCGGATGCGCGCGAGCTTGTCGTCGAGCCGATACATGGGACGCCTCCGCCGCGGTGGGCGAAAAGAGACTATAGACCCGCCCTCAAATGAGGCAACCGGAAGGCACGCCCAGCGCTGGCGCGACACTGCGGCAGTCGCTAGGTTGCGCCTCCGGTCGGCGTCGCCGCCCAATTCGCCTCAAGTGTGGGTTCAATCATGTCGCAACGCCTTCGCATTCTCGTCATCGGCGCCAGCGGCGAGCTCGGCCGGGCGATCGTGGCCGAGCTCTCGCCAAGGCACGAGATCATCGCCGCGGGGTCGAAGTCGGGCGACATCCGCATCGACATCGCCGATGCGGCGAGCATCGTCGCGGGCCTCAAGGCCGCCGGGCCGCTCGACGCAGTCGCCTCTGCCGCGGGCGTCTTCAATTTCTTTCCGCTTTCCGAATTCAAGCCGGCGCCGATCGAACAATCTTCCTACGGGCTCGGCCTCGCCAACAAGCTGATGGGCCAGGTCAATCTCGCGCTCGCCGCGCGCGACCATCTCAACGATGGCGGCTCGATTACCCTCATCACCGGCGTGCTCTCCTCCGCGCCGATCGCCGGCGGTTCGTCCGGCAGCATGGTCGGCGGCGCGGTCGAGGAATTCGTCATGGCGGCGGCGATCGAAATGCCGCGCGGCATCCGCATCAACGCGGTGAGCCCCGGCATGTTCGAGGAATCGATGGCCGTATACGGACCCTACTTCCGCGGCTTCGATCCGGTGCCGGTCGCCCGCGCCGCGCGCGCCTTCAGTCGCAGTGTCGAAGGCCTCGAGACTGGCAAGACCTATCGGGTGTTCTGATCGCCCGATGATGAGAGCGCTCATTGTCTATGTCGCGCTGACGGCGCTGATGCTCGCCGTCTTTGCGCTGTGGCCGGGCCTCGACCTCGCGGTTGCGCATCTCTTCTACGACGGCGGGGGCTTCATCGGGCATGACAGCCTCGATCGCTTCGGCCGCGACTTTTTCCGGGTCACGCCCTTCGTCGTGCTCACGGCCTACGCCGGCTTATGGCTCGCGAAGCGTCGTGGCGTCAGCTTGAGATGGGCGCCGAGCGGACGGGCCATGATCTTCCTCATCGCCACGATCGCGATCGGGCCGGGGGTCATCGTCAATCTCGGCCTGAAAGACCACTGGCATCGGCCGCGGCCGGCCCAGACCCAGGATTTCGGCGGACCGAGCGAGTTCCGGCCGTGGTACGACGACCGCGGCGCCTGCAAGAAGAACTGCTCGTTCGTCTCGGGGGAGGCCGCGACCGGCTTCTGGATGGTCGCCCCCGCAAGTGTGCTGCCGCCGCCCTGGCGCGGGCCGGCGATCGTCCTCGCCTTCGCCTTCGGCGTCGGCTCGAGTCTGCTCCGCATGGCCTTCGGCGGTCACTATCTCTCAGACGTGCTGCTCGGCGGGCTCGTCACGCTCATCGTCATCGAAATCGCGCGCATGGCTCTGTGGCCGCGCTCCGGGGTCGAGACGGCCGAGAGGCGCAAGGCAAGCGAGAGCAAGACGGCAGCCGAGCTTGTCGACGCGGCGGTTCACGGCGCTCGCGAGAGCCGCTGATGCGGCGCGCGAGGCTTGCGCGAGGCAAACGGCCCGCCTATAAGGCCGCTCGGGCCGCAGGGCCTTTGTCGGAGTGTAGCGCAGTCTGGTAGCGCACCTCGTTCGGGACGAGGGGGTCGGAGGTTCGAATCCTCTCACTCCGACCATTCAAATCAATGACTTAGGCTTCGACCTGAAGGTCTGACGGGCAAGCTCCGGGCAGATCGGCCGCCGACGGTCTCTTGCGACATACGGTTTTCATTGGACTCCGATCCGACAAGCCAGCAACGAGGTTCGTCGGGAAAGCCCGCAGAGCAACCCGTGCGCGAGATCGAAATCAGACATGGAGTGGATTGACTGCCTCGTAGTCGGCGCCGGGGCCATCGGACTGGCCGCGGCGCGCGCGCTCGCTCGCTCGGGGCGCGAGGTGATTATCGTTGAGAGCGAAAGCGCTATCGGTTCGGTCGTCAGCTCGCGCAACAGCGAGGTGATACACGCCGGCATCTATTACCCGAGCGGCCTCGACAAGACGCGGTTCTGCATCGACGGCAAGGCGATGCTGTACGACTTTTGCCGCGACTACAGCGTTCCGCACAAGCGCTGCGGCAAGCTGCTCGTGGCGACAAGCGAAAAGGAAACGGGGAAGCTTGCGGCGATCAAAGCCCAGGCCGAAGCGAACGGCGTCACGGATCTCGTCTGGCTCAGCGGGGCGGAAGCGCGGGCGCTCGAACCCGGGCTGGTCGCCGAACAGGCTTTGCTCTCGCCCTCGAGCGGGATTGTCGACAGCCATGCCTTCATGCTGGCGCTTCACGGCGACGCCGAGCGGCACGGGGCGATGATGGCGCTGGAGACGCCGGTCGTAGGCGGCGGAGTCGATCCACGCGGGCTCATCATCGAGACCGGCGGCGCGAACCCGTCGCGGATCGGCGCAAAGCTCGTCGTCAATGCGGCCGGGCTCGCCGCGCAGGGTGTCGCGCGGTCCATTTCCCAAATGCCCCGCGACCGGATTCCGGCGCTGCATCTCGCCAAGGGCAACTATTTTTCGCTGGCGATGCGCTCGCCCTTCTCGCGTCTCATCTATCCGATGCCGGCGGAAGGCGGGCTCGGCGTGCATCTGACCCTCGATCTCGCCGGGCGAGCGCGCTTCGGGCCCGACGTCGAATGGATCGAGGCGATCGACTACGCCGTCGATCCGAAACGCGCCGAGAGCTTCTACGCCGCCATTCGAACGTATTGGCCAGAATTGCCGGACGGCTCGCTACGGCCGGACTATTCCGGCATCAGGCCAAAAATCGCCCGGCCGGGCGGCTCCAACACTGACTTTGTCATCCAGACGGAAAAGCATCACGGCATCGCCGGGTTAATCAATCTGTTCGGGATCGAGTCGCCAGGACTGACCGCCAGCCTGGCGATTGCCGAATGGATTGCGCGATTGATTTGAAGATCCCCTCGCCAAGGGTTTCCGCTCGCGACACGCAGGCGCCCCTCTCGTCACTTGCCGCGACGGATTTGCCGATTGGCAGCCTTGGCTTGGGAGCGATGTTTCTTTCGGGGCTGGATGCCGAACGACGCGATCACCGCTTCGCTCGTTCGCACGAGATTGGCGCTCGGGCCTTCGCTTCCGACGCTGCGGCGGCTCACTCGAGCGCCTTCAATGAGAAGAACAAGCGCATCGGCGAGCAAGTTCGGCCGCGATGCGCCCGCGGCTCCGCATAGTCTCGCCAGACGGTCGCGCTGGCGGACCTTGAACTCTTCGATCACCCTCAGCCCGGGATGGCCTTCTTCGGTCAGTTCGACCGCGGCGTTCGCGAGGTCGCAGCCACGCTCGTCCTCCGCGATAAATTTCGCTGCCTTCTCGACAAAGTCGTAAAGTTGCCCGGTAGGATTTCCCGGGTTGGCGGCCTGGATCTCCGCCCATCCCTCGTCGGACTTCTTTCCCTTATAATTCAGATACTCGAGAACGAGATCGTCCTTCGAACCGAAGTGGCGATAGAGCGTCATCTTGTTGGTGCCGGCCGCCTCGGCGATGGCGTCGACGCCAACCCCGCGAATGCCGCGGCGGTGGAACAAATCCTGCGCGCACACGAAGATCCGTTCGCGAGGTCGCTGCACGCCAGGCTCCGCTGCGAAGGCGCCCGCTTCCTGCTCTGATTTTTCTTTCGTCATGGGCCTTGACCGAACTGTTACCGACCGGTATCAATGGCGTTACCGACCGGTAACACCCTTGGCGCGGCAAGTCAACGTAAGCGTTGACCACGGCCCGCCAGGTTGCGTGATCGCCAAATCAAAAAGGCAACGCCATGTCGCTACTCCGCAATTCGACTATTGACGAGCTCCTGGCGGATTCGCTGATCCGGACATTGATGCGCGCCGACCAGGTCGAGCCCCAAGCGCTCAGAGCGCTGTTGAATGGCGCCGCGAGCCGCATCACCGCCACCCGCCGTGCCCGCGCTGCGGAGCGCTCCGGCGTCGTTTTCGTCCGGTCAAAAAGCGAACGAGGAGGCCGGGAACCGGACGCACCGCTCGTCGCTCGCCGGACGCCGCGCGTACGTGGCGGGGATTGCAGGTCGGCGCTTTGCTGCTAGCGACGTGCTGTGAGGCCGCGCTGACGGTCGCCTCTTCATTGGGCGCACTTCGTGGGGGCCCCCTCTGATCGGTTCTCCCCGGAGCGCGCCATGACGGCCCTATCCATCCTCGAACTTGTCCGCGTCACCGAGAACACGGACGCCCGAGGCGCGCTCGACAACGCGCGCGATCTCGCGGCCCATGCGGAGCAATGGGGCTATCGCCGCATCTGGGTGGCGGAGCATCACAATGTGCCGGGCATCGCGAGCGCCGCGACGTCGATCGTGCTCGCCCATATCGCCGCGGGGACGAAGGTCATCCGGGTCGGCGCAGGCGGCGTTATGCTGCCCAATCATGCGCCCTACGTTATCGCGGAGCAGTTCGGGACACTGGCGCGCCTCTTCCCCGGCCGCATCGATCTCGAACTCGGCCGCGCTCCCGGCCACCGACCAACTCACGCTGCGCGCTTTGCGCCGCGCGCCGGAGGCGGCGGATACCTTTCCTCAGGACGTTCTCGAACTGCAGGCGTTCCTGGCGCCGGTCGTTCCCGGCCAGCGAATTCAGGCCGTACCGGCGGCCGGCACGGAAGTGCCGCTCTGGATTCTCGGATCGAGCAATTTCGGCGCGATGCTCGCAGCCGAACTGGGGCTGCCTTATGCTTTCGCGTCCCACTTCGCGCCCGAACTGCTCATCCCGGCGCTGCATATCTACCGCGACCGCTTCAAGCCGTCTCAACAGCTCGAGCGTCCTTATGCGATGATCGGGGTCAACATCATCGCCGCCGAGAACGACGCCGAAGCCAAGCGTCTCGCCACGACCCAGCAGATGTCGTTCACCAATATCTTCCGCGGCGCGCGGGGCTTAAGCCAACCGCCGATCGACGATATCGAAACCTATTGGTCTCCGATGGAGAAGACGCAGGCGATGCGGATGCTCGCCCGCTCGATTGTCGGCTCTCGGGACACCGTTCGCGCGGGCATCGAAGCGCTCGTGGCTGAAACCGCCGCGGACGAGCTGATTGTGGTGTCCGACGTGTACGACCATGCGGCGCGACTGCGATCCTTCGAGCTCATAGCGCAGGCTGCCGACGCGGATCATAGCCATGATGGCGTTCCCACCCGTGCGCCAGGGGCTTGCAACTCGTGCGGTTAGGCGCGGATCGGGCAAATGAGAACGCACGCAGACCGGTTCGTCGACCTGTCCGCCGTTCGGGCGCACCTTGAGCCGCACCAGCGCACAATCCCCCGGCGCCACCTGATGTCCCGCGATCGTGACGCATCACGTAAGGTCTTTGGTCACCCAGAAAACGAGCGCTTGCACGAGTTGCGACACGCGGTCGTGATTGATTTGTTCGATCATCGCACGGTCGGCCGGCCCGAGTTGATAGCTCGTTGACGCCCGCAGGCGTAACTCAACGCCGCCGATGATTGCGACGCCGCCGACGGCGAACACTTGCCATCGATCTTTTCAACTCAATCATCGAACTGGCCCGGCGCGCGATCAGGTAACAGCGCGTCGCCCAACAGGCGGTGAGCTGCGAGCAAAGATCAGGCCTTCCGCCAATGGCCGGGCTCCGCCTTCTTATTCAGGTGACGCACACGAGCGACGTGCGCGGTATGGCCCTCTTTCTTCGCCCATTCGATGGCTTCATGCTGCGTCTTGAACGTGGCCAGTGCATGGTCCGCATGGTCTTCGACGACATAGTCCTCGATATGACTTCCCTCAGGCCGCCCCTTGGGACGCGCCTCGACGTAAACGTTCGCCATGCTGTTCTCTCCGTGGCGGTTTCAGGTGGCGAAAACAAGAATTACATAAATTCCAGGCCCTTGCTAGCGCTGAGCGGCGGGCTTTAGGCCCTGCGCGCGCCCCGAACTGCGGGGATCGGGTCGCCGGACGGGTGGCCCGTGTGAACGAGCCTAACGCCAATGGCCAAGACGACTGTGCTGACAATCCAAATCAGAACCTGCGGAATGAGCGACCAAATTTCCGCCTTTCCAGGGCACCCTCGTTCAACGCCTTCGCAGGCCAGCCAGACCATCGGGCGCTCGCCAATTGGACGAGGAGCGCCTCGGCCATGGCCGCATGTTCAGCCGCCGTTCATACGAAAAGGTTGTTGATTGGCGAACGGGGATCCTTGGGGCTTGAAAAACCGGAGGGTGGAAATGAGTGAAGACGTCTCGCGTCGAAAGGCGCTTTCCCTGCTTGGCCTCGGGGCGGCATTTGGCTTCACGCTATCGGCGGCGCTGGAGCCGTTGGAGGCCGAGGCACAGGAGGCAGCCCCCGCCGCTGCGCCGGCCGCGCCCGCTGCGACTGGCGGAACCCATGGGATGAACCGCCGCCATACGAGACGCACCGGCCGCCATGAGCGACGTCACACGCGGCGCACGGGTAAACCAGCAGCGGCGCCTGCGCCCGCCGGAACAGCACCGGCAGCGCCGCAGTAGGCCAACGGGGAGCTGGTACGACGGCTTCTCCGACGGCTTAAGAAACGTTCCGGCGCCGGAACGTTTCTTAACGCCTCGGCACGAGCTACGCCTTCGCGATCATTCGTTGGACCGCCGTAGCGGCGTATCTCGTTCCGGCGCCCGTTACGGCGCGTTTCGCTTCCAACTCGGTCGCGACCTCGCCGTAACGACCTGCGCCTGCCCGGTCGTCTGCATCGACTGCAAGCTCTGCGGGCGAGCCGGAACTGAGAGCCCGGACGCGGAATTGTCCATCAGCAGTCTCTTCGATCATTCCGCGAGGCCTCGCCCCGCAATCGAAAGCAGCGTCACGCCGATCAAGGCGGACAGCACCGAGGCGGCGAAGACCGCGATCTTCGCGGCTTCGAAATCGGCCTCTACTGGGAATGCCTGGCCGGCGATGAAGAGCGACATGGTGAACCCGATGCCGGCCAGCGCGCCCGCGCCCGCCGTTTGCAGCCAGGAATATTCCCGCGGCTTGACGGCGACCTTCAGCCAGACCGCAATCGCCGAGAACGCCATGATTCCGATGGGCTTGCCGATCGTGAGGCCGACGATGATCGCGGCCATCAGCCGCTCGCGCCCGCCGAATGTGCCTGGCGTCATGGCGACGCCGGCGTTAGCCAGCGCAAAGAGCGGCAGCACGAGGTAGCTCGATCGCGCTCCTGCATGTCTCAACAAACGGTCGGCCGGCAATTCCAGCCGATCGTGGATCGCATCGAGCGCGCGGAGCGCCGGGACGGACGGTCCGTGCCGCAACACCTCGCCGCCGCGCTGGGCCTCGGCGGCGATGATCGCATTGGCCTGCGTCGAGAGCGAGATCAGGTTCGCGGGCGGTCGGGTAGGAATAAACAGCGCGAGGATCACGCCCGCCAGCGTCGGGTGCAGCCCGCTCGCGAGCACTGAGGCCCATAGAGCGACGCCAACCACGACGTAGGGGAAGAGAGTGTAAACGTGGGACCGGTTGAGCATCGCGAGCGCGCCGACGAGCGGGACGGCGGCCGCTAGATAAATCAGATGCAGCTCGCCCGAGTAGAACGCCGCGACCGCAACGATCGCGCCGATATCGTCGACGATGGCCGCAGCAGTGAGGAAGATGCGCAGCTCGACTGGCACGCGGCTCCCCAACATGACGATCAGCGCGACGGCGAAAGCGGTGTCGGTCGACATCGGGACTCCCCAGCCGTGCGACCATGATCCGAAGCCGACCACGACGAGATAGAGCAATGCCGGCGCGACCATGCCGCCGAGGGCGCCGGCGACCGGCAGCGCGGCGGAGCGCCAGCCGGTCAGGTGGCCGACCGTGAACTCGCGCTTGATCTCGAGGCCCACCACCAGAAAGAAAAGCGTCAGCAGTCCGTCGTTGATCCAGTGCAGCAACGACATCGAAAAGCTGAGGCCGTCGAAGGAGAATCCGAAATCCTGCTCCCAGAACGCGGTGAGGATCGGCCCCAGCGGGGTGTTCGCCGATATGACGGCGAAGAGCGTCGCCAGCAGCAACAGGACGCCGGTGGAAGGTCCCCAGCTCGCAAAGTCGAGCGCGGCCGAGCGCACGCGGTGGCCGAGGGTGCCGAGCATCGCATCGGCGAAGCCGCTTTCGTCCCACGGGCCGTCGTAGCGGCGGCCATTGATGAAGAAGGTCGGCGTGATCAACGCGCCGCTCAAGCGCGCGCTTTCTTCGTCCGCGTCCACCCGCGCCTGGGCACGGGCGATGGCCTGTTCGTCAGGCGTGTCGCCCTCCGTCGCCACGCCGAGGTCGCTCGCGACCGCATTGAGATCGTCCTCCGTCAAAACCTCCGACCGGGTCATCAGCTTGACGTGCGCGTCCCAGAATCGCTTGGGATCGCGGGCGCGCTCAACCAGCTCGGCGGAGCGGCGGGCCAGCTCGACGCCAACCAGCGGCCGGTGGCGGAAGACATAGCGCAGGCGGTCGCCCAGCTGATCGCGCACTTCCGCGATGCGCTCGTTGGCCGCGCGGCAATAGGGGCAGGCGTAGCTCCCGTATTCGACAAGCGTGATGGGGGCGTCGGCCGGCCCGAGAACGTGATCGGACTTGTCGTCCACCGGCCGATCGAGCCAGTTGCCCTCCGCCAAATCAGACATGGATGTCCCTCGATGTCGATCGGATCAAACTGATCGACGCGTCAGTCTCTCAGGGGCGAGGAAATCGATCAATGCGCCGGCAAGAGGCTACGCTGGCCCCTCGTGGAAACCAGACGCCTGATCGGCCGCCGCCTTCGCTGCGAGCGTCCGAAAGGTGATCGAATAGCGATGACGATCAAGAGCAGGAATGCTGTGCTCCCAGATCGTGCGGGATGGCCCGGTAAGAAGATAAGCGGAGCGCGATTCGGCCGTCATCGACCGGCGATCCCATGTCTCGCCCAACCGCCGGCGAAAGCGGAGCACGCAGGGCGCGAGCAGCGACACTCCGACGACCTCGTCGAATTGCGGCTTGTCCCGATGCCAGCCGATCCCGGCGCCGGGCCGATATTCGTTGATCAGCACTTGCGTGAAAGCGTCGGCCGGCCGGTCGAAGCTGTCGGCGATTTTAGCTCTCAGCGGCTCGAGAAACAGCGGAAGCGCCGGAGCTTCGACGACGGCGCGGCGGTTGTAGTCGTAGCGATAGCCAAAGCCTACCACCTGCCGGTTGGCCTGATAGCCATGGAAGTCGAACGGCTTGAACGGGAGCGCGGCGAGCGAGCTCGCCAGG
Organism: uncultured Alphaproteobacteria bacterium; assembly: GCA_963721905.1. GTDB lineage: Bacteria > Pseudomonadota > Alphaproteobacteria > Rhizobiales > Beijerinckiaceae > Roseiarcus. The sequence continues at coordinate 129,696 of CAVRMF010000019.1, read as the reverse complement.
GCCTCTTCCTCGTCGGCGGACAGGAGATCCGGATGATAGCGGAATCCCTCGGGCAAGGCGCTTTGCGCGCCGAACAGATCGGTCTCGCCCGACAATGAAGACGGTCGGACCCGGCGGCGAGTTGGGGGGTTCATCCGCTCATAAGTAGGAGGCCTCAGCGGCCATCCAAAACTCACTCGATGACGGGCGAAGAATCGCAGTTCACTTCGGCTCTGAAGGGGCTCGGTTCGCCCAGGTCGTAACAAGTGGCGCTAGGTAATAGTACCCATAGCAACGAGCTTACGTCTTGTCGCAGATTTGACAATGGAAAACCACCGGGGGCCAAGACCATGAGATTGATATTTTGCAGTTGTGCGGCCAGCGTGGCCGTCACCTTTTCAGGAATGACCTTGGCGACCGCAGGGACCGCGCCGACAGATTACTTCTCGGAAGCGATCGCGATCGTCAACAACAGCGTGGACAGCGACTACGTAAATCCAATTCCCGACATCAGCACCGGTCAGATCGGCGGACCCAGCGCGTCGATCACGAGCCCCCGCACGAGTTTCTACGTCGATGATAGCGGGGGTTACAATTACGACGGCATCGGAACCTGGATATCGAATGGGATTTCCACGGCGACCGCAGATCGCGCGACCGGTCAATTGCATGCCGAAGCGGGGCCGACACTTGTCAATCCGCTGTTTATCGGCACGGGATTTCCCGGGGCGCAAGCGACGTCCGCTTTTGGAGACACATTGACCCTTTCGGGCGCCACCCCGGACACAAACGTTATCGATTTTTCCGTCCACGTCGACGGCACCCTGACCAGCATCGCGCCCGGCGAGATAGTGGGTTCCCCAGGCTCGCCATTGGCCTCAGCATCCCTTCAGGTGATTATCAACGAGCCGGATTGTTACGTTGGCGGCTTCTGTCCGAGTGTGTCAGATGGAGAGCTTTCGCAAGCAACACAGCTCAATGAGAGCTGGGCGCTCGTCGACGAAAATCTGACAATCGACGACACTTTGACTGGGACAATCACGCTAACCGGCTCAACTGCGACCTTCCCGTTCTTGGCGATCTTCACTGCCTACGGGACTTACGGTTTGGCGAACTTTGCCGACACCGCGAGCTTCTCCTTCGACCTGCCCACTGGTGTTTCCTTGACGTCTGCCTCCGGAGACTTCCTGACCGACGGTGCTCCTGCTGTGCCCGAGCCTTCCACTTGGGCTTCGATCCTGCTTGGCTTCGCCGGACTCGCCTTCGCGCGACGCGGGATTCCGCGGGTTCATCGGTGGCCGCGCGTCTCCTTAGCGCAGGGTGTTTGGACCGCAAAAAGCAGGAGCAAATTTATAATTTCAATCAGTCAATAAAGACGCCCGCGCACGTCAAGCCGCCTTCGTCTTCCGCCTCGGAACCGCCGGCTTGACCGGCTTGGGCGGCGAGGCCTTCTCGTCGAATAGCTCGGCGAGCTTCTCCGTCATCGCGCCGCCTAGTTCCTCCGCGTCGACGATCGTCACCGCGCGCCGGTAATAGCGCGTCACGTCGTGCCCGATGCCGATAGCGATGAGCTCGATCGGAGAGCGGGTCTCGATCTCCTCGATCACGTAGCGCAGGTGGCGCTCGAGATAGTTGCCGGGATTGACCGAGAGCGTCGAGTCGTCGACCGGCGCACCGTCGGAGATCATCATCAGGATCCTGCGGCTCTCCGGGCGCCCCAAAAGACGCTGATGCGCCCAGTCGAGCGCTTCGCCGTCGATGTTCTCCTTGAGCAGGCCCTCGCGCATCATGAGCCCGAGGTTCTTGCGCGCGCGCCGCCAGGGCGCGTCGGCGGCCTTGTAAATGACGTGGCGCAGGTCGTTGAGCCGGCCGGGATTGGCGGGCTTGCCCGCCTGCAGCCAGGCCTCGCGAGACTGTCCGCCCTTCCAGGCGCGCGTGGTGAAGCCGAGAATCTCGACCTTGACCCCACAGCGCTCGAGCGTGCGGGCGAGAATATCGGCGCAGGTGGCGGCGACGGTGATCGGGCGCCCGCGCATCGAGCCCGAATTGTCGATGAGCAGCGTCACCGCGGTGTCGCGGAACTCCATGTCCTTTTCCTGCTTGAAGGACAGCGGTTGCTGCGGGTCGATGATGATGCGCGGCAGGCGCGCGGTGTCGAGCATGCCCTCTTCGAGGTCGAATTCCCACGAGCGGTTCTGCTGCGCCATCAGCCGGCGCTGCAGCCGGTTGGCGAGGCGGGCGACGACCGATGACAGGTTCTGCAGCTGCTTGTCGAGATAGTCGCGCAGCCGCTGCAATTCGTCGGGGTCGCACAATTCGTCGGCGCCGACGATCTCGTCGAACCTTGTGGTGAAGGCCTTGTAGTCCGGCCCGCGCCTCTCCTCCGCCCGCGGCTGCGGCGGCCGGTTTTCGGCCGCCTCCTGGGCGTCGCCCGCGTCGCCTTCGTCCTCGAGCTCGGACGAGGGCGCCTCGACCGTTTCCATTGCGCCCTCGTCGGCGTCGTCGGCGGTGTCGTCGGCCGCCTCGCGCTGCATCGAATCGTCGGACTGGCTCTCCTCGCCCTCGCCTTCAGCTTCGTCAGGCTCTTCGGGCGGCTTGTTCTCCTCGTCCTCCTGGCTGTCGTCCGCGTCGGCCTCGGACTCGCTCGCGAGCCCAAGCGAGGTCAGAAGCTTCTGAACGAGCCTAGCGTAGGCGCGCTGATCGAGGATGGCGTCGCTGAGCCTGTCGAGGTCGGCGCCAGCCTTGTCCTCGATAAAGGAGCGCCAGAGATCGGTGAGGCGCTCCGCGCCGGCGGGGGGCTTCATGCCCGTCAGGCGCTCGCGCGCCAACATCGCGACCGCGTCCTCGAGCGGCGCCTCGTCGCGGCTGCGCGCTTCGGCGAAGGGGCTGCGATGGTAGCGGTCGTCGAGCATCGCGGTCAGGTTCGAGGCCACGCCCTGCATGCGGCGCGCGCCGATCGCCTCGACCCGCGCCTGCTCGACCGCGTCGAACAGCGAGCGGGCCGCCGGATTCTGCGGTGCATGCCGACGGTGGATCGCGTCATTGTGGCAGGCAAGCCTAAGAGCGAGTGAATCGGCGAGCCCGCGAATGATCGCAGCCTCGCGCAGATTGGGCTTGCGGGGCGGCTCGGGAAGGCGCGCCTTGGCGCCTTCCGGGCCGGTGATGAGCGCCGGCTTGTCAGTGGAATAGGTGATTTCGAGCTCGGGATGGCGCGCGAGCGCGCGAGTGCAGGACGCGAGCGAACGCTTGAACGGCTCGTTCGGCGCGTCGGCCTTGGTTACGGGCTTGCGGTTGGTCGGCTTGACGTCGACGGTGGACATGAGGGCCTTCTGACGGGGGCGCTTTCTGCGAGGCGCGCGAAAGGTCTTCTATAGGCTTTGCGCTCGGGCGGCGGCAAGGCGAGGGCGTCAACGAGGCGCGAAAGCAGCGGTTCCTACTGCAATACGGCGCCGCGCGCTAGCGAACGGCCCGCGACCATTGACCCACCTGAATTCGGACATAAATGTCCCTCAGGACCGGCGACGACCGGCCTGAGGAACGCCAACCGGCGCGAAACGCCCCCGCAACAGCAAGAGGCCATCATGAACGCGCCCGCCTTTCCCGCCTCGGAGCTCGCCATCCCGGCCGAATTTGAGGCCTGTTTCGCCGCGCAGCGCACAGCCTTTCTGAAAGCGCCGGAGCCTCCCTACGCTGAACGGCTCGTCGATCTGAAGGCGCTCGGGCGGCTGGTCAAGGACCATCAGGCGGCGATCGTCGCCGCCATCAACGCCGACTATGGCACTCGCAGCACCTTTGAGACGACGTTCGGCGAAGTCTTTTCGGTGCTCGACGGCATCCACGACGCGACCAAGCGTCTCAAGGGCTGGATGAAGCCGCGCCGGCGCAGCGTCGATCATCTGACGTTCCCCGGCGCCAGCAACCGGGTGATCCCGCAGCCGCTCGGGGTCGTCGGCGTCATCGTGCCGTGGAATTTTCCGCTTCAGCTTAGCGTCTCGCCGCTGGTCAGCATCTTCGCCGCGGGCAACCGCGCGATGGTCAAGATGTCGGAGAATTCGCAGCATCTCGCTGAACTCATGATCGCGATTGCGCCGAAATACTTCCCTCAGGACAAGCTCGCGTTTTTCGACGACGGCGGCGGCCGCGGGCCGGCGTTTTCGTCGCTGCCGTTCAACCATCTGATCTTCACCGGCTCCGGCGGAACGGGCCGCGCGGTGATGGCCAACGCGGCGCGCAACCTGACCCCAGTGACGCTCGAACTCGGCGGCAAGTCGCCTGCGGTCGTGGCGCGGGATTTCCCGATCAGGACCGCCGCAGAGCGCATCTTGTGGGCGAAGACCTTCAATGCGGGCCAGGTCTGCCTTGCGGTCGACCATGTCTTTCTGCCGCGCGGGGCGGAGACCGGATTCGTCGCCGAGTGCCGTCGCCTGTTCGCGAAACGCTATCCGGACATCAACGGTCCTGACTTCACCTCAATCATCGACCAGGGGTCCTATGACCGTCTCAGCGCCGCGCTTGAGGACGCGCGCGCGAAAGGCGCGACGTTGGTCAATCTCGCGGAAGGGCAGACGCCGGACGCCTCGAAGCGTAAGTTCCCGCCGCATCTCATCCTGAACCCGACCGCCGACATGGAGGTCATGCGGCGCGAGATCTTCGGCCCGATCCTGCCGGTCCGGCTTTACGACGAGCCGCAGGAGGTCGTCGATGCGATCAATGCTGGCGACCGGCCGCTCGCCATCTATCCCTTCACCAACAAACCCGAGACGCGCGATTTCTACATCGCGCGCACGCGGTCGGGCGGCGTCTCGGTCAATGACGCCATCATGCATATCGCCCAGCATGACCTGCCCTTCGGCGGCGTCGGGGCGAGCGGCATGGGGCACTATCACGGGCGCGAAGGCTTCGACACGTTTTCGAAGCTGCGCCCGGTATTTCAGCAAGGGCGAATGTCGGCGGTCCAGATGATGTTTCAGCCGCCGTACTCGGGGGTCGCCCGGCGCGTTCTCGACTTCATGATCCGCATGAAGAGCTGAGCGTGGCGGAGAGGTCCGCCGGGGACCCGCGGGCGAGGATGGCTGCGCTCTCGACTCCCGCGCATGTTTGCTCTATGAGGCGGCCCTCAACTGAAAACAGCGCGCCGAAGCGCTTCGCCTGATCCCTGAAGGATCCGGCGTCACGGCAGGATTGAACCCATGAACGTTATTGAAAAGCTCGAGGCCGAGCACGCGGCCAAATTGCCCGGCGCGAAAATGCCGGATTTCCAGCCCGGCGACACGGTGGTTGTCAATGTGAAGGTCGCCGAAGGCGAGCGCACCCGCATCCAGGCCTATGAGGGCGTCTGCATCGCGCGGAGCGGCGGAGGCTTGAACGAGAGCTTCACCGTCCGCAAGATTTCCTACGGCGAGGGCGTCGAGCGCGTCTTCCCGGTCTATTCGCCGATGATCGATTCAGTTAAGGTGCTGCGCCGGGGCAAGGTGCGGCGCGCGAAGCTCTATTATCTGCGCGATCGCCGGGGCAAGTCGGCTCGCATCGCCGAGCGGACCGACAACGCTCCCAAAGACGCCGGCAAGGAGACCGCCAAGGAGTGAACCCTGGCCCGCACGGGCGGGCGGATGATTTCTTGGAGCAAGGTGCATGACAGCAGTCGTCGCCCAGAAGGCGCCTTACGCGCAGGCCGTCGAAGCCGGCAAGACCTATTACTGGTGCGCCTGCGGCCGGTCGGCCAATCAGCCGTTCTGCGACGGCTCGCACAAGGCGGTCGGGATGGCGCCGAAGCCCTTCACCGCCGAGAAGACCGACACCGTCTATCTCTGCGGCTGCAAGACCTCGAACAACGCGCCCTTCTGCGACGGCTCGCACAAGGCCCTCTGATCCGCGGGAAACACGCGGCCATCGAAATAGGCGCGCCTCGCGCGCGCCGTTCTCGCCCGTTTCTGCGATCTTTGCCCTCGCGCGCCGCCCCCCATGCTAGATCCGGGGCATGCCTCCCCCGCTTCCCGACGCCGCCGACGCAATGCCTGAGAGCGTCGTCGCCGACGTGCTGGTCCCCGTCGCGGTCGACACCGCCTACAGCTATCGCGCGCCTTCCGGACTGAACCTTGAACCCGGCGCCTGCGTCAGCGTGCCGCTCGGAACCCGCAGGGCGACCGGCGTCGTCTGGGCGGTGAGGCGCGGAGGGGGCGACAATCTCAAATCGATCGCAGGCCTGCGCGACTGGCCGCCGCTCCGCCAGCCCCTGCGCGACTTCATCGATTGGGTGGCGCGCTGGACGCTTAGCCCCCGCGGCATGGTCCTCCGGATGGCGATCCGCGTCGGCGAGGTGATCGAGCCGCCGCCGCCGAAATTCGGCGTCGTCGCGACCGGCAAGGCGCCGGCGCGGATGACCGAGGCGCGCGCTCGCGTTCTGGCGGCGCTCGCCGGCGCTGAGGCGCCCGTTCCGAAATCCGCGCTGAGCGAGAGCGCCGAATGCTCGACCGGCGTGATCGAAGGCCTGATCGCGGAGGGCTCGCTGATGAGCGTCGCGCTGAAGCCGGAGCGGATCGCGGCCGCGCTCGATCCGGAATTCCATTCGCCCCCGCTCAACGCCGACCAGCGCCAGGCCGCGGACGATCTGACCGCCCGGGTCGCGGCGCGCGCGTTCTCGGCGACGCTGCTCGAAGGCGTGACTGGCTCGGGCAAGACCGAGGTCTATTTCGAGGCCGTCGCGGAAGCTTTAAGGCAGGGCCGGCAGGCGCTCGTGCTCCTGCCCGAAATCGCGCTGACCTCGCAGTTCCTCGACCGTTTCGCGGCGCGCTTCGGCGCGCGGCCGGCCGAGTGGCATTCGGGCCTGACCGAGCGCACTCGCGAGCGCGTCTGGGGCGCCGCCGCGAGCGGCGAGGCGCGGGTCGTCGTCGGCGCGCGCTCGGCGCTCTTCGTGCCGTTCGCCGATCTCGGCCTCATCGTCGTCGACGAGGAGCACGAGGGCGCCTACAAGCAGGAGGATGGCGTCATCTATAACGCGCGCGACATGGCGGTCGTGCGCGCGCGGCTCGAGAAGGCGCCGGTCGTGCTCGCCTCCGCCACGCCGGCCCTCGAGACGCGGTTCAACGCCGAAAATGGCCGCTATCGCTGGCTGAGGCTCCCGTCGCGCTTCGGCGCAGCGACAATGCCCGACATCGCGACCGTGGACTTGAGGCGCGAGAGCCCGCCGCGGGGGCGCTGGCTTTCGCCGAAGGCGATCGCCGGCATCGAGGCGGCGCGCGAACGCAGCGAGCAGGCGCTCCTTTTCCTCAACCGGCGCGGATATGCGCCGCTCACCCTTTGCCGCGCTTGCGGGCATCGGTTCGAGTGCCCGAACTGCGCTTCGTGGCTGGTCGAGCACCGCTTCCGCGCCGCGCTCGTCTGCCATCATTGCGGCCATGTCGAAGCGCGGCCGAAGATCTGCCCCGCATGCCATGAGGCCGACACGCTGACCGCCTGCGGGCCGGGCGTCGAGCGGCTGGCCGAGGAGGCGGCGCTCCTCTTTCCCGACATCCGCATGCTGGTGCTGTCGTCCGACTTTCCTGGCGGGATCGAAACCCTGCGAGCGCAGCTCGGCGCCACCGCGCGCGGCGAATATGACCTCATCATCGGCACCCAGCTTGTGGCCAAGGGCCACAATTTTCCGCTGTTGACTTTTGTCTGCGTGGTCGACGCCGACGTCGGCCTCGCCAACGCCGACCCGCGCGCCGCGGAACGGACATTCCAGCTCCTGCGCCAGGCGACGGGCCGGGCCGGACGCGCCGAGCGCGCCGGACGGGCGCTGCTTCAGACCTGGCAGCCCGAGCATCCGGTCATTGCGGCGCTGGTCTCGGGCGACGCCGAGCGCTTCTACCGGGAGGAGACCGAGCAGCGCCGAATCGGCGGCCTGCCGCCGTTCGGACGCCTCGCCGCAATCATCGTCTCGGCCGAGGACCGCGGCGCGGCGGAGGCCCACGCCCGGGCGCTCGCCCGCGCCGCTCATCGCCTGCCGGGAGGCAAAGGCTGGCGGGTCGCGCCGCTCGGCGGGCATCCGCGCGATGACGAGATCACGCTCCTCGGCCCCGCCGAGGCGCCGATCGCGGTCTTACGCAAGCGCCACCGCTTCCGCCTCGCCGCCAAGGCGCCGCGCTCGGCCGACCTCCAGGGTTTCCTGCACGCGCTCCTCGCCGCCGCGCCGCCGCCGCGCGGCGGGGTCAAGGTCGCGATCGACATCGATCCTCAGAGCTTCTTATGAGGACGCGCCGTTTTCAGGCCGTTTTGAACGATTTCAAAGGATTAAAGGATTGCGGGTAACCGGGGCAGATTCCCGGGCGGGCTTGGTGTTGGTCAGGAAGGGACGAGGCTGACGAGGGTTGCGAGGTCTGGAATTTTGGGGCCCGGGATTCCCAGTCGGTCGCCGACGAATTGGTAGAACGACAGTTTCAACTTCATGCAGGTCTTGGCCAGACCGAGCATGACGTCGCGGGCGTCGCGGCCCTTGACGGAGACGGTTCCGCCGGAGATTTTTCTCTTGGTGACGAAGGCGCGTATGTCGTTTTCCGAGGCGTTGGTGTTGAGCGGGATTTCGGGCCGCTCGAGCACGCGCAGCAAGTCGTCCTTGTGGCGATGAAGGCGTTTGAGCAGGCTGTCGAGCATGGCGTAGCCGCTTCGGGCGCGCTTGAAGATGCGGTCGAAGCGGGAGCGCAAGAGTTCGGCCTGTTCGGGGCTCGGCGCGAGCTTGTAGTCTTTCAAGCCGCGATAGAACCACCAGATCATCCGCTTGGCGACCTCGACGGCGTTGCGCTGCTTGTCGTTGGCGGGAATGAGCTTGTGAACAAGCCGCTCGGCGTGAACCCAGCACAACGCGTGGACGCCGACGCGGAACTGGCCGGCGTCGTCAGAAACGATCACTGTGCCCCGCAGCAAGCCCTGGTGATGGATCGCGCCCCACAGCGCCGCCTCGCTGGCGATCAAGACGGGGTCGGGCAGGACTTTCATCTTATCCAAGGCCAGCGCCTGCAAATGGCGCTCCCACGCGTCCGAGGAGGCAAAAGAGCGCGCCTCATGGGCGACGAACTTGTCGATCACGATCTGCGGCAGATCGCGCCCTTTCATATAATCGAGCGCGGCCTCGTTGATCACCCAGAGCGACGTTCCGCCGCAAAGCCGCGACAGAAACGCCAGACGCGATTTGGAGGGTCCCGTGCGAAACGCGGTGAAGTTGGAAGAGCCGATCTGGGTGGTGTAGCCGCTCTTGCCGGCGTGACGCGCCCCGGTGTCGTCGACCGTGACATAGGCGCCGTTCAAGCCCGCTTTCAACACCGCCGCATCCTCCGCCCGGAACCTCTCCAGCTTGACCGTCAGCAGGCGAACCACCTGGCGTTTCGAAATCACCACCCCCATCCCATTGAGAAGCGCGACGATCCGCTCGCAGGTCATTTGTCCAGCAAAGTGCAGCGCCAAGACCAAGCGATTCAGGTGGGGGCCGTAACCCCCGACAATGCCGGAATCGAGATTGGCGACGATCGTCTCGCCGTCTGGCGTTTCCCACCGCTCGCGCCGATAGCGCGTCACCGTCGGCTTCAGGCTCAAGTCCTGAACCACGATGTCTTCGTAGCCCTTGTGGCGCGAGCCCGCCGGCGCCTTCGCCGTCACCACCACCGTCGCGCCGACCGTCAGCTTGTCGAGTTGGCTGCCGCGCCGCTGCGTCGAGCGCCCGCCTTTCTCACCGCCCTCGCCCTCCGGCCCTCTGGCGTCCGTCGCCTTGTCCATGCCCGACGGCTTGATCGGCGGACCCGGCGGCAAATGCTTCAGCCGCACAAGCTCGTCCTTGACCGCCTGATGCTCGATCCGAAGCTTGCCCAGCGCCACGCTCAGCTTCTCGTTCTCCGAGCGAAGCCGCGTCACTTCGTGGATCAACTCGCGCACCACGCCGATCAGGTCGTCATGCGAAAGCCGATCGAGCGAATCAGGGATGCGCGCCGCCATCCAAAGCTTGAATCACATTTTGTCCGCTCTGACTCCCCCTCCGCCCGGCAATTTGCCCCGGTTACGGATTGCGGCGCCTAACTCCTTGAACCAAAACGATTCGATCCCGAAATTGGCGCCCGCGTTACCCGGTCACCTCGAGCGCGAGGCGCCCAGTCAGCGCCCGGCCGTATTCGTCAACCGCCTCGACGGCGATTTGATAGGCGCCGGGCGCAAGGTCGGTCGGCAGGCGGGCTGTCCAGATGTGCGAGCAATTATCGGCCTTGACCCAGAATTTCTTGGTGGCCTCGTTGCGCGCGAACACCTCTTCGACGAACGGGTCAGGCCGCGAGTGACGGATCATGGCGACGGGCGTCCGGTCGCCGACCGTCATCGTGACCTTCGTCCTGTCGCCGCCGTCGAATACATTGGCAATCAGGGTCGAGGCGAAGAGCGAGGCGCGCGGGACCGGCGAGCCCAGAACCTGCTCCTGGCGGAAAACGGGATCCGTGTCTTTGCTGATGCCGTGGAAGCGGCTGTCGATCGAGAGCCGCATCTGGCGGCCGTTCGGCTCCTTGGCCGGAACGAAGCGGGTCGTGTAGGTCGAGCCGTCGATCGAGAGGATATGAAAGCCGTTCGGCGTTCCGTCGCGGCTGTCGGCCGAGGCGACGCCGCGATGGTCGAAGGGGCCGCTCCACCACGAGCCCGAGAGCGCCGTCAGCACATGATGATGGTGCGGCTCAGCGCCGTTCCAGCCATCCGCGGCGCCGAAATAATGATGCTCGGTCGTGTGGGTGTGGCCGGCGAAGCTCACCGTATATTTGCGATCCTCCATAAGCCGGAACAGCGCCTCCTTGTTGACGAGGTTCTGCCAGGGCTCGGAGCCGAGAGAGGTGCGGATCGGAATGTGCAGGACGGCGATGATAAGCGTCTCGGGCGGCGTCCTCGCCAGCACATTGCGCACGAAGTCGAGCTGCGCGTCGTCGAGCCGGCCCTCGTACTTGCCCGAGGCGCGCGGCTTCGAAGGATCGGGCCCAAGATAGTCGACGTCGTCGAGCATGAGGAAGAGGGCGCCGCCGTAGAAGAACGCGTAGTAGTTCGGGCCGAAGACGCGCTTGTAAGTCTCACGGCTGGACGTGCGGTCCGGCGCCTCGAAATTGAGGTCGTGATTGCCGCCGATGGTCCACCACGGCAAACCGATCGTGCCGAAGATCGCATTGAGCCGCGGATAGAGGGAGAGATCGTCGAACATGATGTCGCCGGCGGTGAGCCCGAACTTCGCGTCGACGCCGGCGAGCGCCTCGATCAGGTCCTCGCGGATGAAATCGACTTCCGCCTCGGACTCGGGCTGCGGATCGGTCACCATCACGACCTCAAACGCTTTCGGCTCGTCCTGGCGGTGAAGCGCGAAATCGAGCGAAGCAGGCATCTGTCCCGTCGGGGCGAGGCCCTCGAAGGTCAGGTTGAGCGACTCCGGCGAGCCCTTCGGCTGATGATGGCGGTAGAAGCGCGGCAGGCCCGTCAGCGGATCGACCGGCGGCATGAAGCCCCGCGGCTTGATGACGAAAATCGTCGCTTCATCCGGCAGCGGCAACCTATAGCGCCCGTCCGGCCCGGTCACCGCAACGTCGCGGCCGTTGGAGACGAGCGCGTTGGCGACGCCCGGATTGGCGGCGTTTGCGACGCCCGAGCCGTCCCGGTCCTCGAACACCAACCCCGAGACCGTCGCGCCGCCCGATCCTTGCGCATACGCCTCGCCCGGATCGATCGCCGCAAGCGCCAGGCCGCTCGCCGCCCCGACCAGCACGTCGCGCCGCGTCACTCCGTTCCCGTTTACCGACATCTGTCGCGCCTCCGATTCGCTTTGAGTGCATGAAACAATGGCGGCGCGACGCGATTGTGAAAGCCCTCTAGCCGCCCACCTGCCCCCGATGTCGCAGGAACGCGTCCGCTAACACGCACGCCGCCATCGCCTCGCCGATCGGAACCGCGCGGATGCCGACGCACGGATCGTGGCGGCCCTTAGTGACAATCTCGGTCTCCTCGAAGGCGCGGGTGATCGTCCGGCGCGGCGTAAGGATCGAGGAGGTCGGCTTCACCGCGAAGCGCGCCACGATCGGCTGACCCGTCGAGATGCCACCGAGAATGCCGCCTGCGTGGTTGGAGAGGAAGCGCGGCTGGCCGTCGTTGCCGCGCCGCATCTCGTCGGCGTTCTCTTCGCCGGAAAGCTCGGCGGTCGCGAAGCCGTCGCCAATCTCGACGCCCTTGACTGCGTTGACGCTCATCAGCGCGCTCGCAAGCTCCGCGTCGAGCTTGCCATAGATCGGCGCTCCCCATCCCGCGGGAACGCCCTCAGCGACGATCTCGAGGACCGCGCCGATCGAGGAGCCGGCCTTGCGGATCTCGTCGAGATAATTGGCGAAGCGCTCCGCGGCCACAGCGTCCGGGCAGAAGAAAGGGTTTTTTCCGACCTCGTCCCAATCCCAACGAGTCCGGTCGATCCTAAGCTTTCCCATTTGCACGAGCGCGCCGCGGATGCGTACGCCGGGAATGACCTTGCGGGCGATGGCGCCCGCTGCGACGCGCGCCGCCGTCTCGCGAGCCGAGGAGCGCCCGCCGCCGCGATAATCGCGAATGCCGTATTTGGCGTCATAGACGTAGTCGGCGTGGCCCGGACGATACTTGTCCTTGATCTCTCCATAGTCCTTGGAGCGCTGATCGACGTTCTCGATAAAGACGCCGATCGGCGTTCCGGTCGTCACCTGCCGCCCGGAATTATCGTCGACCATCACCCCCGAGAGGATGCGCGCCTCGTCCGGCTCGCGGCGCTGGGTGGTGAAGCGTGAGGTTCCCGGCCGTCTCCGGTCGAGCTCGGTCTGGATGTCGGCCGCCTCCAGCGGAATGCGCGGCGGGCAGCCGTCCACGACGCACCCAATTCCGGCTCCGTGGCTTTCGCCGAAGGTGGTGACGCGAAAGAGATGGCCGAAACTATTGTAAGACATGGGCGTACATAAGGGAGCGCCGTTTACCGCGTCAAACGCGGCCGCGGCCCTCCCAGCGGACCGGCTTCGCGTTCATTCTCAATTCATGTGGAAAGGCGCATCCACTCTCGTGCAAACAACGACGAGTCGAACGACTCGCTCTGGAGAAAAGCCCAATGTTCAAAAAGATCACCGTTTTCGGCCTTAGCGCCGCGCTCGTCCTCTCGCCTCTCGCCGCCCTCGCCCAGACCGACACGACCGCTCCGGCAGCCGGCGCCTCGGCCGATACAGGCGCGATGGCCAAGCCGATGACGAAGCCCATGAAGCACAAGAAGCATACGGCCAGCAAGAAAATGAAGAAGCCCGCTGAAGCTCCGGCCGAGGCGCCGAAGAGCTGATCGGCTAATTGCTAGATTCCAGTTGGCCGCAACGAGCCGCCCCGTTTCGACGGGGCGGCTTTGCTTTTTGCGGTTGACCGATTTTGCCCGCCTCTACGCCCCATGGCAAACTTGCCGCAAACATGGAGGGCGCGATGGCGGCGGCGGAGTTCTGGTACGAGTTCGCCAGCACCTATTCCTACCCGGCGGCGATGCGAGCGGCTTCGCTCGCCAAGGCGCGCGGCGTTGAGCTGACCTGGCGGCCGTTCCTGCTTGGGCCGATCTTCGCCGCGAACGGCTGGCGCGATTCCCCGTTCAACATTTATCCGGCGAAGGGCCGCTACATGTGGCGCGACTTGGAGCGCATCTGTGACGCGCTCGATCTGCCGCTGAGGCGCCCCGAGCCGTTCCCACAGAACAGCCTGCTTGCGGCCCGCGTGGCGCTCACGCTCGAAGGCGAGGAGCGGGAGGAATTCTCCCGTCGGACTTACGCTGCGGAATTCGGCGAAGGTCTCCCAATCGCCGATCGCGCCACGCTCGCCCTTCTGCTGGCGAAACTCGGCCTCGATCAGGAGGGCGTTTTCGCGCGGGCGGAGAACGGCGCCAACAAGGCTCTATTGAAGGCCGAAAGCGCGCGAGCGGCCGAGCTCGGAATCATCGGCTCGCCATGCCTCGTAACGGAAGACGGCGAAGTCTTCTGGGGCAACGACAGGCTCGAGCAAGGACTCGACTGGGTGGCGGGCCAACGCGGCTGAACTGCGAGCGCTCACCGCTCGGCGCCCGCGGAATTGGCATGGTCCGCGCGTCGCCTTATGGTTCCACGACGACAAATTAACGACGACCGAACACGAACTGGACGAGGCATGTCGTTTGACACGATTTTGCGCAATGCGACGCTGCCGGACGGGCGCAAAGGCCAGGACGTTGCGATCACCGCCGGCCGAATCGCGGCGATCGAGCCGAGGATCGAAGCCGAAGCCGGGCAGCAGATCGACGCGCGCGGGTATTTGCTTTCGCCTCCATTCGTCGACTGCCACTTCCACATGGATGCGACCCTCTCGCTCGGTCTGCCGAGGCTCAACCATTCGGGCACGCTGCTCGAGGGGATCGCCCTTTGGGGTGAACTGAAGCCGCAACTGACGCATGAGGCCGTCGCTGGGCGGGCGTTGCGTTACTGCGATCTCGCGGTCTCTCAGGGCCTGCTCGCCGTACGCAGCCATGTCGACGTCTGCGATGACCGTCTGCTCGCGGTCGAGGCGCTCCTCGATGTGAAGAAACGGGTGAAGCCTTATCTCGACTTGCAGCTCGTCGCGTTTCCGCAGGACGGGTACTTCCGTTCGCTGAGCGCTGCGCAGAACCTCGAGCGCGCGCTCGATCTTGGGGTTGAGGTCGTGGGTGGAATCCCGCATTTCGAACGCACGATGACCGAGGGCGCTGCGTCCGTGAAGGCGCTCTGCGAAATCGCTGCGCGACGCGGGCTCATGGTCGATCTCCATTGTGACGAAAGCGACGATCCGCTGTCGCGCCACGTCGAGACTCTGGCGTGCGAGGCGCAGAGGCTCGGCCTCGGCGATCGCGCCGCCGGATCGCATCTCACGTCGATGCATTCGATGGACAATTACTACGTGTCCAAGCTCTTGCCGCTGATCGCCGAAAGCGGGATCTGCGCGATCTCCAATCCGCTGATTAACCTAACTTTGCAGGGACGCCACGACACCTATCCGCGACGCCGCGGCATGACGCGGGTCGCGGAGATGCGGGCGCTCGGCATTCCCGTCGCGCTGGGCCAGGACTGCGTGATGGACCCTTGGTACGGGCTCGGCGGCGCCGACATGCTGGACGTCGCCCACATGGCCGTGCATGGCGCGCCAATGACAAGCCGCGAGGCGATCCGCTGGACTTTTGACGCGGTGACGGAGATTCCGGCGGGAATCCTGGGGCTTGACGGGTACGGGCTTGCGGTCGGGAAGAACGCCGACATGGTGCTTCTGCAGGCGGCAGACCCGATCGAGGCTGTGCGTCTGCGCGCAACCCGTCTGCTCGTCATCCGTCGCGGCGAGACCATCGCCCGCACCGCGCCCCGCGAAACGGAGCTGTCGCTGACGGGACGGCCCCCAACGCTCGATCCCGCGTCGTATGCGCCGGGCCTCTCGCAAGAAAAATAGGGAGAGCGCGCCTTTCGAGAGCGTCACGCCCCTTGCGCGAACGGTTTGACCGAAAATAGCGAATGCCGCTCCGGCCCGCGCGTCGCAATGAGAGGGTCATGAACCGCCGCGCTTCGCCAGCGCGGCCGAACGGATCGCGGTCAAAGTCGTGGTGGGCGTGATCGCCTCCGGGTCGATCTTGACGTGGATGATCGAGGGCAATTCGCCGGCGAGAGCCCGCTCGAATGCCGGAAGAAATTGCGCCGTCTCTTCCACAGTCTCCCCATGGCCGCCAAAAGCGCGCGCATAAGCGGCGAAGTCGGGATTTCGCAACTTAGTGGCGACAGTTCGACCCGGAAACTCACGTTCCTGGTGCATGCGGATCGTTCCGTAGATGCCGTTGTCGATCAGCACGACCACGATCGGCAAATGATACTGAACGGCGGTCGCGAACTCTTGCCCGTTCATGAGAAAATCGCCGTCGCCCGCGAAACAGACAATTGTGCGCCCCGGAAAAACCCGTGCCGCCCCGATTGCCGCAGGCAGGCCAAACCCCATCGAACCGGACGTCGGTCCGATCTGCTGTTCAACCCGACGGAATCTTAAGAACCGGCCGACCCAAATGGCGAAGTTGCCGGCTCCGGTGGTGAAGATGGCGTCCGGCACGCGCCGCCGCAGCGAGAACATGATTTCGCTGACCTGAACCCGACCGGGATTCGCTGGCGCTTGCTCGCTCCAGGCGAGATAATCTGCCCGCGCCTGACGCGTCTGGACCGACCAAGAAATCGTGGCTGGCGGCTCCACGCCTTCGAGAGCGGCGCAGAACTCCGGCGAAGTCGCGATAATTCCAAGGGTCGGAGAATAATTGCGGCCAATCTCATGTGGGTCCGCGTGAACATGAACGAGTCGCTGCCGAGGCGCTGGAATGTCTAACAGCGTGTAACCTTGAGCGGCCGCTTCCGGCATGCGCCCCCCGACTAGCATCACGACATCGGCGCTCTCGATGCGCGCCTTGAGCTTCGGATTGGCGGACAAGCCGATTTCGCCCGCGTAGTTTTCGTGCTCGCCATCGAAGGCGCTTGCGCGGCGGAACGAGCCGACCACAGGCAAGTCGAAACGCTGCGCGAAACGAGCGAATGCGGCGCTCGCACGCTCGGTCCAGCCTGCTCCTCCAAGGATCGCAATCGGTCGCTCTGCGCTCCAAAGAAGTCTTTGCAACTGAACCATCTGGCTGAGACCAGGCCAAATCGCGGTCGCAACCGCGCGCGGCGCGTCTACCGCGTCGGCCGTTTCAAAAAGCATGTCCTCTGGCAGCGCGATCACTACCGGCCCAGGTCGCCCCTGCATGGCGATGTGAAACGCGCGATGGACGACTTCGGGGATTTGGGCGGCTGTCTCGATCTGAGCGACCCACTTGGCCGTCGAGCCGAAAAAGCTCCGATAGTCCATTTCCTGAAATGCGCCGCGCCCCAGCATTGCGCGCTCGACCTGGCCGACAAACAGGATCATCGGCGCGGAGTCATGTTCGGCGATATGGACGCCGTGCGCCGCGTTGGTCGCGCCCGGACCACGAGTGACGAAGCAAATACCGGGGCGCCCGGTCAAGCGTCCCTCGGTTAGCGCCATCATCGCAGCGCCCGCCTCCTGGCGGCAGACCGTAACTTCGACGGGGGAGTCGTGTAGCGCGTCGAGGACGGCAAGGAAGGATTCGCCCGGCACGCAGTAGACTCGAGCGACGCCCTGAACGACCAGTTGGTCGACAAGGATCCGGCCGCCGGTTCGAGACGATGCGACAGTCATGAGGGCCTTCTCCAGGGAAAGATCGACGGCGCCGCCAGTCTAGGCAGGCGGTAGGATCGCGGGCAATGTCTGGCAAGCTGTTTCGAGGAACGCATCGCGGGCCCGGCGCGGAATGGATCCGCCACAAAAAGGGGCATGTCCCCAGCTTGCGTCCCGCCCCCCTTCCCGCCATGCTTCACTCATGGCCGCTCCCGTCGATCGTCCCGAACCCGGCGCCTTGGCGAATTTGAACGCGCGTTCGCGCGATATCTTCCGGCGCATCGTCGAATCCTATCTCTCGACAGGCGAACCGGTCGGATCGCGGCATCTCTCCCGAATGCTGCCGATTACGCTGTCTCCCGCCTCCGTCCGCAACGTCATGCAGGACCTGGAGGAGCTGGGCTTGATCTACGCGCCGCATGCGAGCGCAGGACGCCTTCCGACGCAGCTTGGCCTGAGGTTCTTTGTGGACGCATTGCTCGATTTCGGCGATCTTGGTCGGGAAGATCGTGCGCGGATTGACACCCAGGTTCGCGCTGCGGCTGAGGACGGCGGCTTCGAGGGAGCGCTGACGGAGACGACGAGCGTCCTTTCCGACCTCACGCGCGGCGCTGGCGTCGTGCTGACGACCAAATCCGATCTGCGCCTCAAGCATGTCGAATTCGTGCAGCTGGAGCCGGACAGGGCGTTGGCGGTGCTCGTCGCCGAGGACGGTTCGATCGAGAACCGAATCATCGCCACGCCTGAGGGCCTGCCCGCGTCGGCGCTCCTGGAGGCCAGCAACTATCTCAACTCAAGGGTGCGAGGACGCACCCTTTCGGAAGCGACGGCGGAAATCGAGACAGCGCGACGCAACGCGCGACGGGAACTCGACGAGATTGCAGCTCGACTTGTCGACGCGGGACTCGCATCATGGTCCGGCGCGTCCGAGTCGCGCGACCAGCTCATCGTTCGCGGGCAGGCCAACCTGCTTGGTGACGTTCGCGCGGCGGAGGACCTGGAACGGATCCGAACGCTCTTCGCGGACCTCGAAACCAAGACCGACGTCATCGACCTGCTGCACCGGGCTGAGAGCGGCGACGGCGTCAAGATCTTCATCGGTTCTGAAAATAAGCTCTTCTCGCTGTCCGGGTCGTCGATGATTGCTGCTCCTTTGCGCTCTGGCGACCACCGCATTGCGGGCGTACTGGGAGTCATCGGGCCCACGAGGCTGAATTACGGTCGCATCATCCCGATGGTGGAATATGCAGCCCAAGTTCTCGGCGATCTCAAGCGAGGCCGCTAGGACGTGGGTCAATAACGTCTCGAGGGAGCGAGCCATGTCAAACGTCCAAACCACGGCCCGTGACCTCGGCGAAGCCGTGGAGCGCCTGCGAGGCAAGTGGGCGTCGATTACAGCCTTTGGGGTCCTCCTGGTCATCCTGGGCTTCGCCGCATTGTTTTTCTCGTTGATCGCGACGATTGCCACGGTAACCCTCAACGGCGTTCTTTTCCTTATCGCCGGCGCGGCCGAAATCGGAATTGGAATGCATTCGCGGGGCTGGGGTCAGTTCTTTCTCTGGGTGATCGGTGGGCTCCTTTATCTTGCTGCTGGCGTGCTGTGCATTGTGAACCCCATACTTGCATCTGTTGTGCTGACGCTCCTTCTTGGGGCCGGTCTCATCGCTGCGGGGATTGTTCGGCTCTATCTCACGACGCAGCTTCCTGCCGGTCAGCCCCGCGCTCTCGTTTTCCTGGCGGCTATCGTCACGATTTTGCTCGGTTTGATTATTGTCAACCGCTGGCCGGTCGATAGCGTCTATGTGTTGGGCACGTTGCTGGGCGTCGACCTTCTCTTTCACGGGGTCGGGTGGGTCAGTTTTGGCATGGGACTGCAGCCGCGGAGTTGATATTTTGGGCTCTGCGCGTGCGAGGAGCGAACAATGACGAAATGGGTCTACGCCTTCAGCGCCGAGCGCGCTGAAGGACGGGGCGAGATGAAGAACCTGCTCGGCGGGAAAGGCGCAAATCTGCACGAGATGGCTTCGCTCCATCTGCCCGTGCCGCCAGGCTTCACAATCACGACAGAGGTCTGCACCTACTTCTACGCCAACGGGAAAACGTACCCGCCCGATCTTGCTGCCCAAGTCGATGAAGCCGTCGCGGAAGTGGGACGCCAAACCGGGCGCGCCTTCGGCAACGCTGCAAATCCGCTGCTCCTCTCCGTGAGGTCCGGCGCGCGCGCGTCGATGCCAGGCATGATGGACACGGTCCTCAACCTTGGGCTCAACGACGCTTCGGTCGAGGCCCTGGCGAAAAGCTCCGGAGACGAGCGCTTCGCCTATGACAGCTACCGCCGCTTCATCCAAATGTATTCCAACGTCGTGCTCGACGTCGACAGCCACAATTTCGAGGACATCCTCGAACAATACAAGGACGCCAAAGGCTACACGCTCGATACCGATCTCAGGGCTGCGGATTGGCGATCCGTCATCGTCGAGTACAAGGCCAAGGTCGCGGAAGCGACCGGCAAGCCGTTCCCGCAGGATCCGCGCGATCAACTGTGGGGCGCGATCGGCGCAGTCTTCTCATCCTGGATGAACCAGCGGGCCATCACCTACCGCCGCCTCAATTCGATTCCGGCCGAATGGGGCACGGCCGTGAACGTGCAGGCGATGGTGTTCGGCAACATGGGCGAGACATCGGCCACCGGCGTCGCTTTCACCCGCAATCCCTCGACAGGCGCAAACGACCTTTATGGCGAGTTCCTCGTCAATGCTCAGGGCGAAGACGTGGTCGCTGGCATCCGCACGCCTCAGAACATCAGCGAGGGGGCCCGCAAGGCGGCGGGCTCGGACAAGCCCTCGCTCGAATCCCTGATGCCGGACATGTTCAAGCAGTTCGCGGCGAACGCCAAGCTGCTCGAGAAGCACTACCGCGACATGCAGGACCTCGAGTTTACCGTCGAGCGCGGCAAGCTCTGGATGCTGCAAACTCGGAATGGCAAGCGAACCGCGCGTGCGGCGCTGCGCGTCGCCGTGGAGATGGCCAACGAGGGCCTCATCTCGCGCGAGGACGCGATC
This sequence comes from uncultured Alphaproteobacteria bacterium, assembly GCA_963721905.1. Taxonomy (GTDB): domain Bacteria; phylum Pseudomonadota; class Alphaproteobacteria; order Rhizobiales; family Beijerinckiaceae; genus Roseiarcus. Next base: position 109,432 of record CAVRMF010000019.1, on the reverse strand, counting down.
ACACGCGTCGAGCCGGCCGCGCTCGACCAGATGTTGCATCCGACCCTCGATCCCAAAGTGAAGCGCGCGCCGATTGCGACGGGCCTCCCCGCTTCGCCGGGCGCCGCGAGCGGCGAGATCGTGTTCTCGGCCGACGACGCTGAGGCGGCGCGGCAAGTGGGACGGAAGACGATCCTGGTGCGCGTCGAGACCTCGCCCGAGGACATTCACGGCATGCACGCCGCCGAAGGATTCGTGACGACGCGCGGCGGCATGACGTCGCACGCGGCCGTTGTCGCGCGCGGCATGGGCAAGCCCTGCGTCTCCGGCGCCGGCTCGATCCGCATCGACTATGCGGCGCAGACGATGACCGCGGGCGGCGCCACTCTGAAGAAGGGCGACATCCTCACAATCGATGGCGGCACCGGCCAGGTCATGCAGGGCGCCGTACCAATGGTGCGCCCGGAGCTCACCGGCGATTTCGCCACTCTGATGGGCTGGGCTGACGAAGTCCGTCGGATGGGGGTCCGCGCCAACGCGGACACCCCGACGGACGCGCGCCAGGCTCGATCGTTCGGCGCCGAAGGCATCGGCCTCTGCCGCACTGAGCACATGTTCTTCGACGGCGAACGCATCGTTGCAATGCGCGAGATGATCCTCTCCGAAACCGAGGAGGGACGGCGCGCGGCGCTCGCCAAGCTGCTCCCGATGCAGCGGCAGGACTTTGCGGACCTGTTCGAGATCATGACCGGCCTGCCGGTCACCATCCGCCTGCTCGATCCGCCGCTGCACGAATTCCTGCCGAAGACCGACGAGGAGATCGATGAAGTCTCCAAAGCGATGGGGGTCAGCGCCGACAAGCTGCGAAGGCGCGCCGCCGAGTTGCACGAAGAAAATCCAATGTTGGGCTTCCGCGGCGTGCGGCTCGCGATCCGCTACCCCGAGATCGCAGAGATGCAGGCCCGCGCCATCTTCGAAGGCGCGGTCGAGGCTGGCCGCAGGACCGGCGCGCCGGTCACCGCCGAGATCATGGTGCCGGTCATCTTCGGGCGCCCTGAGTTCGATTCGGTCAAGGCGATCATCATCGCCATGGCGGACGCCGTTGCAAAGGAGACCGGCGTCAAAGTGCCTTATCATGTGGGGACGATGATCGAGCTGCCGCGCGCGGCGCTGAGGGCTGGGGAGATCGCCGAGAGCGCCGAATTCTTCTCCTTCGGCACCAACGACCTGACTCAGACGACGCTGGGCGTGTCGCGCGACGACGCCGCCTCGTTCCTCGGGATCTATACGCTGAAGGGGCTCCTGCCGGCCGACCCGTTCATGACGCTCGACACGGTAGGCGTCGGCGAACTCATCAAGATTGCCTGCGAGCGCGGCAAGGCGGTTCGGCCCGACCTCAAACTCGGCGTCTGCGGCGAACACGGCGGCGACCCCGCTTCCATCGCGTTCTGTGAATCTGTGCATCTCGACTACGTCTCGTGTTCGCCGTTCCGCATCCCGATCGCGCGTCTCGCCGCAGCGCAAGCCGCGCTCGGTCGAAAGGCGCATTCGACCGCGTAACGGCGCCCACTTTGCCGGTCACGCCGCCTGAAGCCCTCGGAGCACCGCCGTCAACGCGACAGCGCCGTCGCCATCTTCTGATGCAAAATCTGGATCGCCTTCAGCGGCCGCACCATGACTTTGAAGCGATCGATATGATCGTCCGCGTTCCAGCTGATAATGTCGACGCCATTGATTTCAATTCCGTCGACGATCGTGACAAATTCTAGCACGGCCGACTTGGGCCCGACCCATTCCGCAACATAGCGGAATTCGGCGCCGCCGAGGACGACAATCGCAGCGCTCAAATACGTCGCTGCGATCGCTTTGCCGCGCTGCGGCGTGTGGACGACCGGCGATTCGAATACGACGTCCGGGGCGAGCAACTCGTCAAGAGCCAAGCGGTCGCCCGTCTCGGCGATTTCATGCCATTTGCGAATTGCGGCAGGAAGTGTTTGTTTTGCGTCGTCCATCTCAATTCCGCTCGCTTGGGTTTCCTGAATGAGCTTTGCCAGAGTCAACGGCGGCGTTGCCCATTTTAGTGACGAAGGTCCGCGCCACGCGCCGGTCCTCGTGTTCGTCAACGCGCTCGGAAGCGACTTCCGGATTTGGGATGACGTTGCGCGGATTCTTTCGCGCCAATTTCGTCTCATCCGGTACGACAAGCGCGGCCACGGTCTCTCCGAGGCGGGCCCCGACCGTTACGACATGGCCGACTACGCGCGTGATCTCTCGGCCCTGCTCGACCGACTTGGCGTCGCGCGCGCAACCGTCGTCGGCATCTCGATGGGCGGCGTCATCGTGCAGGAGCTTTATCGGCAGCGGCCCAGCATCTTCGCCGCCCTCGTGCTCAGCGACACCGCGGCCAAAATCGGAAACGACGAATCGTGGGACGCGCGGATCGCGCAGGTCGAACGCGGCGGGATCGAAGCGATTGCGGATTCCGTTCTTGAGCGTTGGTTCACTGCCGACTTTCGGGCGCGACGGTCCGAGGACCTCGTGGGTCGGCGCGCCATGCTGACGCGGACCCCGACGCAGGGCTATCTCGCCGCCTGCGGGGCTTTGAAACGCGCCGACCTGCGCCCCTACGCCGGCGCGATCGAGGTCCCCACCCTTTGTCTCGTCGGCGAGGAAGACGGCTCGACGCCAGTCGAGCTGGTGCGCGAGACCGCCGCGCTGATCAAAGGCTCCCAATTCGAGATCATCAAGGGCGCCGGCCACCTGCCAAACCTTGAACAACCAGAGACATACGCTCGACTGATTGCCCAGCACGCCGAGCGAGCGTCTGAGAAACATGCTGCAATCGACTGACGGAGCGCTGAGGACGCTCCGGCCGCCGCGGCTAAAGGCGAAGGAACTCGCCCTTCCAGTGCGACATGCGAAGGAGTATAGACACCCCCCGTTTGGCGGGTCCGTCCACTGCCGACGACCCGGGGGTTCCCTTGCATGTCCCAAGACGTCTCGAAGGAAGCCATCCCGCCTTCGACATTCAATGCCGATAGCGAGACGCAGAGCCATTCGAGCGAACGTTTCTGGATCCTTGCACTCGGCTCGATTGGCGTCGTTTTCGGCGATATCGGGACCAGCCCGCTCTACGCGCTTCAGACCGCTCTTGGTCAGTTCAAGGGCTCCGGGCTCCACGCCGAGGAGGTGATCGGCGTAGTCTCGCTCATCGTTTGGGCGCTCTTGATCGTCGTCACTGGAAAATACGTTCTCTTCCTGATGCAGGCCGACAATAAGGGCGAGGGCGGGATCCTGTCGCTGATGGCGCTTGCCCAACGCGCCCTGGGACAGCGCACGTCGATCGCCTTTCTGCTCGGCGTTGCCGGCGCCAGCCTGTTTTCGGGCGACGCGATGATCACCCCGGCGATTTCGGTGCTCTCGGCGCTGGAAGGACTGAAGCAGGTCAACTCCGACCTCGCGCCCTACATCCTGCCTGCAACGATCGTCATCCTGGTGCTTCTCTTTGCCGCGCAGAGCCGCGGCACCGCTGGGGTCGCCGCGTTCTTCGGTCCAATCATGCTCGTGTTCTTCGTGGTCAACGCGATGCTTGGTCTTTTCCATATCTCCAACGAATGGAGCATTTTGCAGGCACTGAGTCCGATCCCGGGCCTCGCCTTCGTTCACGCTCATGGCGCGCTCGGCGTCATCGTTCTCGGAAGCGTTTTCCTCGCGGTGACCGGCGCGGAGGCGCTCTATGCAGACATGGGCCATTTCGGCAGAAAGCCCATCCAGGCGGCCTGGCTGTTCCTCGTTCTGCCGGCGCTCATCTGCAACTACCTTGGCCAGGGCGCGCTCATCCTCAACAATCCCAAAGCGGTGGAGAACCCGTATTATCTGCTGGCGCCGACTTGGGGCCTCGTGCCCCTGATCTTGCTGTCGACTGTGGCGACTGTCATCGCAAGCCAGGCCGTCATCACCGGGGCTTTCTCGCTTGCCAGTCAAGCGATCCAGCTCGGCTTGTTGCCCCGTCTTGAGATCGTCCACACGTCTCATACCCAGGAAGGTCAAATCTTCATTCCCCGGGTGAACAGGATTTTGCTCTTCGGCGTGCTTGCGCTCGTGCTGTTGTTCCGGTCCTCCGACGCCCTCGCCAACGCTTACGGAATCGCGGTTTCCGGCACGATGGTGGCGACGACCGCCTTGGCGTTCTTTGTCGTCTGGAAACTCTGGCGCTGGCCGCTGTGGGCGGCGCTTGCGCTGGTTTGCGGATTCCTCTCGATCGATGTCGGCTTCTTCATCGCAAATCTCTACAAGGTTCTGGACGGCGGATGGGTGCCATTGATGCTTGGCGGCGCCGTGTTCACCCTGATGTGGACCTGGTCGCGCGGCAGCGCAATTCTCCAGATCAAGACCCATCGCGACTCGATACCGACGGCGGACTTGATCAAGATGCTGGAGAAGTCGAAGCCGGTGCGCGTCAAAGGAACAGCGGTGTTCCTCACCAACGACCCGACCTCGGCGCCGTCCTCGCTCATGCACAACCTCAAACACAACAAGGTTCTGCACGAGAAAGTCGTCCTGTTGACCGTGCGCGCCGAAACGACGCCGCGCGTCGCGGCCGCGAACCGCTTTAAAATCGAGCCGCTCTCGCCAGATTTTACACACGTCACCCTGCATTTCGGCTATATGGAGCAGCCGAACATTCCGCGCGCGCTCGCGGCGACGCGAAAAGCGGGGCTCAAGTTCGACATCATGACGACCTCGTTTTTCTTCGGCCGGCGGACGCTGAAGACGTCGCCGAACTCCGGCATGCCCTTGTGGCAGGACCGGCTTTTCATCGCGATGACGAAACAGGCCACAAGCGCGCCCGACTTTTTCAATTTGCCCTCCGATCGGGTGGTCGAGCTCGGGGCGCAAATGAAGGTCTGATGGGCCCGATTGCGACCGCTTGCCATGAAGGTTTTTGTCATCAATCTCGACCGGAACCCGGAACGCCTCGAGCACATGCGCGGGCAACTGCGGGGGATCGCGTTTGAGCGCATCGCCGCGGTTGACGGAACGAAGAACCTGCCAACAACGAATGGTCTTACCCGTTTCGAATTGGCCTGCCTCGCGAGTCATCAAATCGCGTGGCGCCAGTTTCTCGCCGGCTCCGAAGAGCACGCTTGCTTTCTCGAGGATGACCTGCATATCCGGCCGGATTTTGGATCCCTGATCCTGAATGAAGCCTGGATCCCTTCCGATGCGCATTCGGTCAAGCTCGACACCTACCTTCAAAGGGTGAAGCTTGGAGACGCTCGACCGGCGCCTCAGGGCCGCCAAATCGCCCGGCTCCATACGCGTCACGAAAGCAGCGCGGCTTACCTCCTGAGCCGCGACGGCGCTCTGCGGTATCTGGAACTGACCGCGAAACCGACCTCTCCTGCCGACTATTCGCTGTTTCCAAAATATCCGTACAGACTGGGTTTGCGCGTCTATCAGCTCACCCCTGCCGTCGCGATCCAGGATCATCTTCTCCCCGCCGAGGACGGCGGCCAGACCTTTCCGACCGCGATGGCGAGCGGCGAAGCCTCCCGCCCGCGAACGGTCGAAAAGGTCTCGCGTGAGACCGTGCGGCTTGTCTCCCAGGTCGCGAATTGGAGGGAGGCGATCTACGTCGCGACCGTCCTGGGAGCAGTGACGACGACAGTCGCGCTTCGTTAGCGCGCTCGTGGCCCAGAGGGCAGCCTACGCGGGTGGCCGCTGTCGCCATTCCCGGGCGCGGCTTCCATTGGTTCAATGGCTTGTGGCGCCTTTTCGGGCTTTCGGGCCAAACTATTACCATCTAAACTGCATGTAGAAGGAGTATAATTGACAACACCACCCTTTTCTTACGAAGTTTAGCGCCGACTACGTGGAGAGGAAACCACGGAATGCGTGGTTTGGCAAGAAATTGTCGTTTTTTCAGAAAATCGCCTTGACAGGGTTATGAGATTCTCCCCCGACCCGAGCCGCCCCTCACCCGCCGATGTTGAAGCCCGCCATCGTCGCCATATTGACGATGTCCGAGTCCTTCGCGCCGAGCGAGACGATCTGCACCGGCTTTTCCAATCCGACAATCAGGGGGCCGATCACTGTTGCGCCGCCCAATTCCTGCAGCATCCGGGTCGAGATCGCGGCGGAGTGGAAAGCCGGCATGATCAGCACATTCGCAGTGTCTTTCAGGCGACAGAACGGATAGGCCGTCATCAATTCCTTGTTGAGCGCGACGTCGGCGCCCATCTCGCCGTCGTACTCGAAGTCCAAACGCCTGGAATCGAGAATGCGGACCGCCTCCTGCACGCGTTGCGCCCGCTCCCCCGGCGGATGCCCAAAGTTCGAGAACGCGAGCATCGCGACGCGGGGTTCGTAACCGAACCGTCGCGCAACTCCGGCGGCCTCAATGGCGATTTCCGCCAGATCCTCGGCCGAAGGCATTTCCGTGATGGCAGTGTCGGCGACGACAATCGGGCGGCCGCGCGACAGGATGAGCGAGACGCCAACGACCCGGTGGCCCGGCTTGTCGTCGATCACCCGGCGCACCTCTTCGAGCGCGATCGAAAAGCTGCGCGTGACGCCGGTGACCATCGCATCCGCGTCGCCCTGCGCGACCATTGCGGCGCCAAAATAATTGCGATCCTGATTGATCATCCGCTGGCAATCCCGAAAGAGATAGCCCCTGCGCTGGAGCCGCTCGTAAAGGAACTGCGCGTAGAGCGCATTGCGGTGGGAAAGCCTCGCGTTGTGGATCTCAATTCCTTTGTCGTTGAGATCGAGCCCCGCGGCCTCCGCCGCGGCCCGGACGCGCTCTTCCCGTCCGACCAGGATCGCGGTGCCCAGCCCCAGATTGACGAACGTGTGGGCGGCTCGAATGACCTGTTCCTCTTCGCCCTCGGCGAAGACGACCCGCTTGGGCGTCCGTCGCACGCGCTCGACGATCCGCTGCATGGCGCCGGCGATCGGGTCGCGGCGCGCGGACAATTGCGCCTTGTAGGCCTCCATATCGACAATGGGCCGCTGGGCGACGCCCGAGGCCATCGCCGCTTTGGCGACCGCGATCGGGATGACGTGGATGAGACGCGGATCAAACGGCACCGGAATGATGTAGTCGCGTCCGAACCGCGGCCGTGCGCCGCGATACGCGGCGGCGACGTCGTCTGGCACGTCCTCGCGCGCGAGATTGGCCAATGCGTGCGCAGCGGCGATCTTCATCTCCATGTTGATGGTCTTGGCGCGTACGTCGAGGGCGCCGCGGAAAATGTACGGAAAGCCGAGGACGTTGTTGACCTGGTTCGGATAGTCCGAGCGTCCGGTGGCGATGATCACATCGTCACGCGCCTTCTGCGCATCCTCCGGCGTGATTTCCGGGTCCGGGTTCGCCATGGCGAAAATGATCGGATTGCGGGCCATCGTCTTGACCATCTGCGGCGTCAGGGCCCCTTTGGCCGAGAGGCCGAAGAAGATGTCGGCGCCGACCATGGCTTCCTCGAGCGTTCTGAGCGGCGTGTCGACTGCATGCGCCGATTTCCACTGGTTCATGCCCTCATGGCGGCCGCGATAGACGACCCCCTTGGTGTCGCAAAGCAAGACGTTGGACGGCTCGAAGCCGATCGCCTTGATGAGGTCGAGACAGGCAATGCCCGCGGCGCCCGCGCCATTGCAGACGAGGCGGGTCGACTTGATGTCTCTGTCCGTGAGATGCATCGCGTTGATCATGCCGGCGGCGGCGATGATCGCCGTGCCGTGCTGATCGTCATGAAAGACTGGAATGTCCATCATCTCGCGCAGGCGCTCTTCGATGTAGAAGCACTCCGGCGCCTTGATGTCCTCGAGATTGATCCCGCCGAAGGTGGGACCAAGAAATTTCACGGCGCTGATGAATTCGTCCGGGTCTTCCGTCCCGATTTCGAGGTCGATCGAATCGACATCGGCGAAGCGCTTGAATAGGACCACCTTTCCTTCCATGACCGGCTTTGCGGCCAACGCGCCAAGATTGCCGAGACCCAAGATTGCCGTCCCGTTCGTGATGACGGCGACCAAATTGCCGCGCACCGTGTAGTCGTAGACCGTCGACGGGTCGCGAGCGATGGCTTTGACCGGAACCGCGACGCCCGGCGAGTACGCGAGCGAAAGATCCCGCTGCGTCGCCATGGGCTTCGTCGCCACGATCTCGAGCTTGCCCGGACGGCCGCGAGAATGGAACTGGAGCGCCTCCTGATCGGTGATCGAGGGGCGTTTGACGGGGCCGTCGGCTTTGTCAGCCATAAGTGGATTCCTGGTCTGTTCGCTCAGCGGGTCATGGGGACCACTTGCGAGAGACCGTCAAGGATCTTTCGCAACGGCGCCATTTGTCGATACGTAAACCAAGAGCGCCGTTAAGACCACGTGCAGGATGACGGCCGGCCAAAGGAGGACGATACTCAAGCCGACTGCGAGGCCCAGGTAAGCAAGATACAGCATGACCAATGCGCTATAAGTCAACATGCCGAGAAGCGCGGACCCGGCCAACAGGCGATCACGAGAGCAACCAGGGCGATGCCGGCCACGCGCGCAACCGCCGCGGCGACGCCGATAAGTTGCTCCCCGAGCAGACTGACCGACCGTGGATTTTATCGGGCTAGGCAAAGTGCTTCTTGCGGGCGGACCTTATTTTGCCGAATTCGATCCTAAAGCGAACCGGCTCCGCCGAGCTTCTCGATGGACGCGAGCTCGTCGACAAACTCAGTTTTTTCGAGCATTGAAGAATGGCTAGGGCAAAACACCGAAGAATATCACCTCGTCTTGGCCATGACCGGTCAAGGGGGGTGGAATCCCGAGCGTAGCGCTCAGACGTGGGTGAGGTTCTGCCTTAAGGCACATTATCAGCAGGCGGCAACCCTGATACGCAGAAACGAAGAATATTCTCGGTTGTTCGATGCTATTGCCGAACTATCCCAATCTAAGGGATTGCCTGAGCGTTCTAAGCTTACCATATTCGATGCGGCGCTGGGATTTCGGGTTACTAACTCTCGATACCGACTTGATGCGGAGGTAACGGAACTTACGGCATCTCGCGATCTAAAGCGTCTCTCCGAAGCGGGATTGATAATCCCGCTCGGTGAAAAACGTGGACGCACTTACAGAGCATCGGACGTGCTTAAGGATATACGACTAAAAACCCGGCTGCCGCGGCCGCTCGAAAATCCGTATGATTTGATCGCTCGACGCCCACGGAGAGCGGCAAATCAATCGGAGCCTCGACTCCCGGGCCTATGAGGAGGTGTAGAGCGCTTCTCGGCGCGTTCTTCCGAGCGCCGCCCTCGAGCTGAGAGCGTTCTTGTTGGTCCATGGTCGCCGTATCGACCATGCGTTTGGGGGCCACGGGTTCAGATCGCGCGGACGTTTGGTGTCTTAAGCATATTTGCCGCCCTCATACATTTTGAGCCAAGCGGCAGACTGTGCTTTGATCCACCTTCGCGCTTCGGCTTGTGTCCTGAAACCGTCAATCTGCGGTTGCCTCCCGCCGGGGAGAGTAAGGCGCACATACCATTGCCCGTCTTTCGTTTCGACGGTGTTGAATCGAACTTTTGATTTAGGGGCAGCCATCCTCTCACTATGGGGAGAGACCGCCAATCGCGCCAGAGCGAAATTCTGCTGCCTTATTCAAACTGGCCCACCAGCGCCTTTTCTCAATAATGCACCGAAAGGGCACGGCCGTCATGCGCGGGCTGTCGAGGAAATGGGTGTGCCTTTACGCGGCCGAGAGGACGCCGGCCGCCTCGCGGTTGTCCTTGCCGCGGTGCCGGTTCGCGGCGCGGGCGATCAGGCCCCCGGCCGCGGTCGTGCCCTCATCCTTGGTGTGAACCCCGCAGTTCACACGGCCTTCTGGGCCGCCGCGAAGACGTCGCGTGCGGACGTCGTACCCGCTACGTGCTCCGTACCCTCGACTCCGAGGTCCATCCATCCTGCATTCACGGCCTCAAACATTTCTTCGGCAGGTCCGGTGTGGCCCTTCGGGATGCCGAATTGCTCGAACACTTCCGCCCACCCTGCACGCGGGACTGCAAGGGCTTTCACGTCGAGATTCAGGACTTCACCCAATTGCTCCGCGACTTCATCCGCGGTGACCATCGAACCAAGCTCGACGACGCGCTGCCCTGACCACGCTGGCCCGGTCAAAAGGGTTGCGACCTCCGTGCCGATGTCGTTCGTCGCGACCATGGTCGATTTCCGGTTTGTCGGATTGTAGTAGACCGGTAGCGTTCCGCCCTGGGCGACCTGCAAGCCGTAGAGGAAGTTTTCGAAGAATCCACCTGCGCGCACAAATGCGATTGGCGATATCAGGTCGCGAAAACTGTAGTAGCTGGTACTTGATCTGACGGTCAGCGTCGGGAGATGGGTCGGCTCTGCCTGTCGGATATGATCAGGCTGCGATCATTTTCTCCTTCGCAAGGGGCGTCGCGTCAAGGAAGGTCTGGATAGGGGTCTTGCCGAAGCACCATCGCCCCTGATGGGGCCTTTCCTGGTTGTAGCTCTGGACCCAGGAATCGAGATCGCCCTGGAGTTCGGCGATCGATCCGTAGATCTTCTTGCGGAAGGCGACGCGATAGAACTCGTCGAGCACCGTCTTGTGGAAGCGCTCGACGATGCCATTCGTTTGCGGGCTCTTGGTCTTGGTGCGCGAATGGTCGATATCCTCGAGCGCCAGATAAAGCTCGTATTCGTGGCGCTCGGGGTTGCCGCAATATTCCGTGCCGCGATCAGTCAGCACGCGGCACAGCCTCACCTCCCTCGCATCATAGAATGGCACGACCCGATCGTTGACGAGATCGGCTGCGGTGATCGGCGTCTTGCGGTCATAGAGCTTGGCGAAGGCGACCTTGGCGTAGGTATCGATGAAGGTCTGCTGGTAGATGCGGCCGACCCCCTTCATGTTGCCGACGTAGAACGTATCCTGGGCGCCGCAATAGCCCGGACATTCACTCTCGAACTCGCCATGCGCCTCCTTTTCGCTCTTGGCCTTCTCCAGCGCGGCCAGCTGGCTTTCGGTCAGAACCAGGCCTTCCTGGGCGACCTTGGCTTCGAGCGCCTTGAGCCGTTTCTTCATGGTTTCAAGATCATGACGCTGCCAGACGCCGCGAACGCCGGCCGGAGAAATTGACTGGCCGAGTTTGCGAAGCTCGTTGGCGATGCGGATTTGGCCGTAAGCCGGCTGGTCCAGCGAAAGCTCGACGATGATCGCCTCGACCTCAGGCGGCGTGCGGTTCTTCAGGATCGGCTTTCGCCGCGTCAACTCCTGCAGCGCCAATTCGCCCCCGGCGTCGTAAAGTTCCTTGAACCGGTAAAAGCTGTCGCGGCTATAGCCCATCATTTTGCAGGCCTGGCTGACATTGCCGAGCTGCTTGGCCAACTCCAGCAGCCCTACCTTGGCGCGGATAATCTTCTGTTCCTTGGTCATCGTAGGTGTCCTCTCGAAACGCCGAGGCCGGGCGCTGCGAACCCCGACCACTCCGCGCCCGGCCTCGGCTTCCGCCTCGGCTATGACACCAACTGTCAGATTAAGTCTTAACTACTGCACGAAAACCTTGCTCCAGAAGCGACAAGGCCGTGATCATCCCAAGCCCGCTGGTCCTGTTCGCACCCATCGACGAAAGCGCTACCACCCGCGGCGGCGCTGCCTTGGTGAGCGCCTCGACATAGTTCGCAATCACGCCCTTGGCTTCTTTGTAATCGGGCGAAGGGGCCCAGACAGCCGGCAACATGACAAACGCGCCTTCGACGCCATCGAGCGCGCGCTCGATGGCTGCCGAATCATTCCAATCACCGTCAACCAGCTCCACGCCCTGGTTCGCCCAGCTTGACGCCTTCTCGCGATTGCGGACTAGCGCGCGTACCTCCTTGCCGTGCGTCAACAGATGTTCTGCCGTCGCGCCGCCCACTTTTCCCGTGATTCCCAACACTAAAAACATGCACTTTCTCCTGATCTTTAGGGACAGAGCCCTGCCCCTGTTGGTTCAACGGATGAGCGGCAGAATGGCCCGGATACGGGGATCGCGCGCGTAGAGGCCGCCCCATGTCAGCGCGCCCAGAAGCAGGGAAATGAGTTCCGGCGGCGACCCCAACTCACCAATGCGGACATGGGCGCAGATGGCGCCTCCCAAAAAGCCCGTCACTAGGATCGCGCCGAGGACGGCGGTGGCCGGGATGGCGTAAAGGATGGCGCAGGCGAGTATGATCGGACCCACGACACGGGTCAGATCCATCGCGAACCCGGTTTCCTGCAACATGCTCGCGATCTGTGCCGGTGCGAAAAGCTGAATAGTGCCGTCTGCCACCAGAGCGATAACGACAAACGCGCTCATTATCCGGCCGGCCCACAGGGCGCGATGCAAGGTCATAGTTTCAGGCGCCTGATGCAGGTTCATAGTTTCGGACACTTGTTATTCTCCGATGGGGGGGATCCCCATATTCGGAGCTTACTGTATCTCTTGGGTATGATAAACACCGAGGAAATGAACTCACTGTTCTCTCTGTGGTGAACAATACCGAGGCGCGAAAATGCAGAATCTCGAACCCATCCTCATTTTCATAACGGTAGCGGAAATGGGGAGCTTCACCCACGCAGCCGATAGCCTGGGCATTCAGAAGGGAAGGGCCTCAACGGCGGTCCGGAAGCTGGAAGAAGATGTCGGTGTCAGGCTTCTGCACCGGACCACGCGTAGCGTGCAGTTAACGGAAGACGGACGGGTATTTCATGCACGTGCCCGCGATCTGCTTGCTGACGTTGATGATCTGCACTCAATGTTCGCAAGCGATCGAGTGGCGCTTCGCGGGCGCTTACGGGTTGATCTGCCGAGCGAGCTGGCGCGCACCACTATCGTGCCGGCCTTGCCGGCCTTCATGGCGACTTATCCCGAGTTGGAGCTGGAGGTGTCGAGTACGGATCGCCAAGTTGATCTGGTTCAAGAGGGGTTTGACTGCGTATTGCGACTTGGTCCCATCGGGGACGAGGCGCTGATTGCCCGCCCGCTGGGCAAGTTACGTATGGTCAACGCCGCCAGTCCTGCCTACCTGGCGCGCCGTGGCGTCCCTCTATCGCTAGAAGATCTCCAGCGTCAGGGACACCAGGCCATTCATTTTGCGAGGACGCTCGGCGCAAAACCCTATGGATGGGAGTATCCGGACGGCGACAGCTACGCGACGCTTCAGTTGCCAGGTGCGCTGTACGTTAACAGCGTGCAGACCTACGAAGCCGCTGGTGTCGCCGGCCTTGGCCTGATTCAGGCACCACTGTTGGCGATTGGCCGTTACTTAGAGAGTGGAGCGTTGGTGGAGATTCTACCCGATTTTCATCACAGGCCGCTCCCCCTGTCCCTGGTCGTAGCGCATCGGCGCAACCTGTCGCGCCGTGTCCGCGCATTCATGAAATGGATCGAAAATGTGCTCGCGCCCTATATAGAATAGCGAAACGAACCCGTCGGCTGTGCAGAAAATCAAGAATTTCGCAATGTTTCTGCGAGCCTAGGATTTCAAGCGATTGGCTGGTGCAAAATATAGGGCGAAAGTCGCCGTCCGGGTTCATCGCGGCCGGCGCCCTCCCCCCAGCAGACGTCAGAGCCGGTCACCGAGCGTTTGATTTTAGCCCCTCCCACGCGCTTCGCGCGGGAGGATAAGGCGGCAGCCGAATCCCCCCCATGCAGCGTGAACGAAATGAGGGAGGGGACCGCCCACCGCTTGGGCCCGCGCTCGCTTGCGTTGATATAAAGACATGTTTATATGATTATGCCCATTGCATTGCAGCGAACCTCGGAATTCTCAATGAATCCCTCTCTCGACGCTGTTTTTGATGCTTCGTTGTCCCGTCGGCAGACCCCGCTGAAGGCGCTTCGCGAAGCCGCGAGCGATCGAATTCTGGTTATCGACGGAGCGATGGGCACCCAAATTCAGGACCTGGCGCTTGTCGAGAGCCATTTCCGCGGCGATCGGTTCCAGTCCTGCGCATGCCATCTGCAAGGCGACAACGACCTCCTCACGCTGACCCAGCCGCAGGCGATCGAAGATATCCATTTCGCCTATGCGATGGCCGGCGCGGATATTCTCGAAACGAACACCTTCTCGGCGACCACGATCGCGCAGGCCGACTACGGCATGCAGGACGTCGTCTACGAGCTCAATTTCGACGGCGCGCGCCTGGCGCGGCGGGCTGCGCTCAGAGCGGAGAAGATCGACGGCCGGCGCCGGTTCGTCGCCGGGGCGCTTGGTCCGACCAACCGCACAGCCTCGCTCTCGCCAGACGTCAACAATCCCGGCTTCCGCGCGGTGACGTTCGACGACCTGCGGGCCGCATATGGGGAGCAGATCCGTGGCCTGATCGAGGGCGGCGCCGATCTCATTCTGATCGAGACCATTTTCGATACGCTCAACGCCAAGGCGGCCATTTTCGCTTGCGAGCATATGTTCGCGGAGCTGGGCGTCCGTCTGCCCTTGATGATTTCGGGCACGATCACCGACCGTTCGGGACGCACCCTCTCCGGCCAGACGCCGACGGCGTTCTGGCATTCGGTCCGCCACGCGCGGCCGCTCTCCATCGGGCTCAATTGCGCGCTCGGAGCGAGCGCGATGCGCGAGCATCTGGAAGAGATTTCCAACTCAGCGGACACGCTCGTCTGCGCCTATCCCAACGCCGGGCTTCCCAACGCCTTCGGGCAATACGACGAAGACCCGGAGACGATGGCGGCCGAGATCGGAAAATTCGCGCGCGACGGTCTCGTCAACATCGTCGGAGGCTGCTGCGGTTCGACGCCCGACCACATCCGCGCCATCGCGGAGGCGGTTGGCGGACTGAAGCCCCGCGCGGTCCCGACCGTTGCGCCAATGATGCGCCTTTCCGGTCTCGAGCCGTTTGTGCTGACCTCAGACATTCCCTTCGTCAACATCGGCGAGCGCACCAACGTCACCGGCTCGGCGAAGTTCCGCAAACTCGTCACCTCTGGGGACTTTTCCGGAGCGCTCGCGATCGCCCGCGACCAGGTCGCGAACGGGGCGCAGATCATCGACGTCAATATGGACGAGGGGCTGATCGATTCCGAAGCCGCGATGATCGAGTTTCTCAACCTCGTCGCTTCCGAGCCCGACATCGCGCGCGTGCCGGTGATGGTCGATTCCTCGAAATTCCGGATCATCGAGGCCGGGCTCAAGCGGCTTCAGGGCAAGAGCCTCGTCAACTCGATTTCGATGAAGGAGGGCGAGGAGGAATTCTTGCGGCAGGCCCGCCTTGTTCGGTCTTACGGCGCGGCGGTGGTGGTGATGGCCTTCGACGAGCAGGGCCAGGCCGACACCTTCGAACGCAAGGTCGGGATCTGCGCGCGCGCGTACAAGCTCTTAACCGAGATAGCCAACTTTCCGCCGGAAGACATCGTGTTCGACCCGAACATTTTCGCGGTTGCGACCGGCATCGAGGAGCACAACGGCTATGGCGTCGCCTTCGTCGAGGCGGCGCGACGCATCCGCGCCGACTTGCCGCATGTGCATATATCGGGCGGCGTCTCGAACCTCTCGTTCTCGTTCCGCGGCAACGAACCGGTGCGCGAAGCGATGCACGCGGTCTTTCTCTATCACGCGATCCAGGCCGGCATGGACATGGGCATCGTCAACGCTGGCCAGCTCGCGGTCTATGAAACGATCGATCCGGAGCTACGCGAGGCGTGCGAGGACGTGGTGCTCAATCGCCGCGACGACGCGACCGAGCGCCTGCTCACCCTTGCCGAACGCTACCGCGGCGGAAGCGGGAAGGAGGCGAAGGCGCAGGATCTGAGCTGGCGCGAGCAGACGGTCGACAAGCGCATCGCGCATGCGCTCGTCAACGGGATCACCGACTATATCGAGGCGGACACCGAGGAGGCGCGGCTCGCCGCCAAGCGCCCGCTCGACGTGATCGAGGGTCCGCTGATGGCCGGAATGAACGTCGTCGGCGACCTCTTCGGCGCCGGGAAAATGTTCCTGCCGCAGGTGGTGAAGTCGGCGCGGGTGATGAAGCAGGCGGTGGCGAAGCTGCTCCCCTATATGGAAGCGGAGAAAGCCGGCGGCGAACGTCAGACCGCCGGCACCATCGTGATGGCGACCGTCAAAGGCGACGTGCATGACATCGGCAAGAACATCGTCGGCGTGGTGCTCGCCTGCAACAATTACGAGATCATCGACCTTGGCGTGATGACGCCGGCCTCGAAGATCCTCGCCGTCGCGCGCGAGCGGAAGGCCGACGCGATCGGCCTCTCTGGCCTCATCACGCCGTCCCTCGATGAGATGGTCCATGTGGCGACCGAGATGGAGCGCGAGGGGTTCGACATTCCCCTCCTCATCGGCGGGGCGACCACGAGCCGCGTCCATACCGCGGTCAAGATCCATCCGCGCTATGCGCGCTCGCAAGCCGTGCATGTCAATGACGCCAGCCGCGCCGTCGGCGTCGTCTCCCTGCTGCTGTCGAAGGAAACGCGGGCCGCGACCATCCAGGGCGTGCGTGACGAATACCGCAAGGTGGCGGCGGCGCACGAACGCAGCGAAGCCGACAAGGTCCGGGTTCCGCTCGCGAAGGCGCGGGCGAACGCCATGCAGATCGACTGGAGCGCCTATCGCCCGGTCACCCCGAGTTTCCTGGGCGCGCGCGCGTTCGGGTCCTACGATCTCAAGGAGCTTGCGCGCTACATCGACTGGACGCCGTTTTTCCAGACATGGGAGCTGAAGGGCCGCTTTCCTGCTATTCTCGACGATCCCGAACAGGGCGCAGCCGCCCGCGGCCTCTATGACGACGCGCGAGCAATGCTGCGGCAGATCGTCGAGCAGCAGTGGTTCGCGCCGAAGGCGGTCGTCGGCTTCTGGCCGGCGGCGCGGATCGGCGACGACATCGCGCTCTATGGCGACGAAGCCCGCACGAACGCCATCGCGACGCTCCACACTTTGCGCCAGCAGCTCGGGCGGCGCGACGGGCGGCCCAATGTCGCGCTCGCGGATTTTGTGGCGCCGGATTCGGGCCGCGACTATGTCGGCGCCTTCGTCGTCACCGCCGGCGTCGAGGACGAAGCGATCGCGCGTCGATTCGAACACGCCAACGACGATTATTCGTCGATCCTGGTCAAGGCGCTCGGCGACCGGCTGGCGGAAGCCTTCGCCGAGGCGATGCACGCGCGGGTGCGCCGCGAACTCTGGGGCCACGCGCCGGACGAGGCCTTCGCGCCCGAGGATCTGATCGCCGAGCCTTATCGCGGCATCCGCCCCGCGCCCGGCTATCCCGCCCAGCCCGACCACACCGAAAAGGCGACCCTCTTCCGGCTGCTCGACGCCGAGCGGGCGATCGGGGTTAAGCTCACCGAGAGCTACGCGATGTGGCCCGCCTCCTCGGTCTCCGGCCTCTACATCGCGCATCCGGAGGCGCATTATTTCGGCGTCGCCAAGGTCGAGCGCGACCAGGTCGAGGACTATGCGGCGCGCAAGGGCATGCCGGTCGAAGAGGTCGAACGCTGGCTCGGGCCGGTGCTGAACTATGCCCCGGTGAGCGCGAAGGCGGCGGAGTAAGAAACCCGCGAGGCGGCGGGTGGCGAGCCCCTTCTCCCCTTGCGGGAGAGGGGACGGTAATCGCTATTATAGCGCCCTCGCTTCAATGCTGGACCTTTAGTTTGGATATGCGAGGAATATCCCTGTCAGGAAGCCCGCCCATGCCTCACGCAATTATTGGACGTTGGGGGAAGAACCTCGCGATCCGCTTTCTCGCCGATATCGCTGAGGCCGCCGGGTTCACGGACGGGGAGCGGGTGGAGATCGCAGCCTCGAAAGACGAAGTTGTCATTCGAAAGTTGCCGGCCGAAGCGACCGTAGACGCGATCTTCGCCGGAAAGCCGCCTCAGGACTGGCGCGCGCTTTACTGCGAAGCCTATGAGTGGGGTCCGGATCGAGGCCGCGAGCGGATCGAGGAATGAGCGACCCCGAATATACGCCCGATGCCGGCGACCTCAACTGGACGGAATTCGTGCTGACCCTTGGCCGCAAACACTTTGGCCGCCACCCGGTTTTGGCGATCTCGCCCAAGGCTTTGTCCTCAATACCGGATTTGTTTTCATTTGCCCGATCTCGACCCGCGTCCGGCCCTTCCCGACCAGCGTCGTCTTGCCGGAAGGGTTGCCGATCGCCGGCGAGATCCCCGTGAGCCATCTGCGAAGCATCGATATCCTCGCCCGGCCGATCCGCCCGGTCGGCGCCTCCGTTCCGGCGGAGACTGCCGAACAGGTTCGCGCCAAGCTCTCTGCACTGATTGCGATTTGAGGGCCCAAGCCTTTTGAAGAGGACGGGCGCTCTCTTGTGCCCCGCCCCCGCCATTTTGTTTGCTTCCGTAAATCAAAAGTTATAATATCTAGGATTTGATTTTTCAGAATATAGATGCTACCCCGCCCGTCGGCCGCTGCCCCGTTCCACCGCCGATTCCAGGAGACCGTCATGATCGACCCGACCGAAGCCGCAGGCTGGATAACGGCGGGGAAGTCCGGCCTGGACTTGCTGCGTTCGGCGTGGATGCTCCTGCCGAAGGGCGCAGAAAGAGACAGGATCGCAAGAAAGCTCGAAGAGGCCGAGCTCGCGCTCGAGCTCTCGAACGCGAAGCTCGCCAAGGAGCTCGGCTTTCGGCTCTGCCAATGCCGGTTCCCGCCGCTGCCGATGCTCTGGGATAACGAGCGCCGCGCCTTCGTCTGCCAGAACGTGGCCTGCGGCCGGGTCGATGCGGTGGACAAGCCGACGGGCGCGCGGGGACCCCGCCGGAGAGCCCGCGCGTAAGGGTCACCGTCACCGCATGGCACACGTCAATTCCCTTCTCTCCGGCGCCCGACCCAATCTAAGCGGGACTCAGATTTCGGTTGACGGGTCTGGTCAGCTTATCTAATCATCGCTTAGATCGATCAAACGATGATCGTCTCAACGCTCGAGGCGTAACCATGACGATATTCACCGCAGATGCGGCTCAGCGCCCAGCTCGTATGACCGGCGATGCGCTGTCCGGCGCCCTGTTGACCGCTGGCGCCGCGGCCCTCTTTATCGGCACGCTCTTCTACGCCCGTTTGACGCCGCGGCTCGGACTCCCAGCTTCGCCGGCGGAGCGCGGTCAGGCGCTGACAGATGCGTTGTCGCTCGGCTCTCAAAAACTGTGGCTCGCCGGAGGCTGGGCGTTCCTCGGAGATTGCCTTTTGCTGGCCGCGTGCATCCTGCTGGCCAACCGCGGCGGGCGTCGGGGGAACGGCCTCGATTCCGTCGGCTGGGCCTTGTCCGCCGTCAGCGTGGCGCTCGCGATGATTTTCGACTCGATGACCGCCGTTCTCTTCTGGCCGTTGGCGCAGAACCCGGACCCGGGGCTCTTCATGGCGTTCAAGACATGGTTCGATTTTCTGTTCGCCGCCGGCAACGTCCCGTTCGGCCTTGGCCTCATCGCCATCTTGTTGGCGGACATTCGCGCGAGCGCGCCGCTTCTGCCCAAACGTCTCAGCCAATTCGGCATGGCGGTGGGCGCCGCAGCGGCGGCGAGCGGCCTTGGCTATACGATTGGCCTCGTCCAGCTTCCTTTGGCGATCGGGCTCACGGTCACGTTCGGCTGCGTTGTTGTGGCCGCTCTCGGGGTTCAGATCGCGCGGACCGACCCGGTCTTTCTCTCCGACATCCGAGCCTGAGCGCGGCTTGAACCGGGCCAGGATCCGTGACGCGACGAAAAGCAAAGACCGATTACCACCATGGAAGCCTCAGGCGCGCGCTGATCGAGGCTGGGGTCAAGGTGATCGCCAAACGCGGGATCGACGCCTTGAACCTGCGCGAGCTGGCGGCTCGCGTCGGCGTGACCGCGGGGGCGCCCTATCATCACTTTTCCAGCCGGAATGAGCTTCTGAGGGGCATCGCGGACGAAGGATTCGAAACATTCGAGGCGCTGCTGATTGCCGAACGCGACGCGGCTCCGCCCGACGCCGGCGCTCGGCTCGAGGCGCTCGGCCGCGCCTATGTGAGCTTCGCGATCTCCCATCCGGGCTATTTCCGCGTCATGTTCCACGGCGACGCCATGGCGTCCGCTCCAACAGAACCGGGCCTCAGCGCGTTCCGTCTGTTGCGCGACGCGGTCACGGCTTGTCAGGCGGCTGGAGCGGCGCCGAAGGGCGATCCGGCCCCGCTTGTGCTCACCGCCTGGTCGGCCGTTCATGGGCTTGCGACGCTGTGGGTCGACGGGGCGCTGCCCTTCGAGGGCATGGACCCCGCGACGCTCGCGCCTGAGATCGGCCGCATGCTCGCCAGCATGTTCGCGGCCCTGGCCCATGGCAAAACAGGACCTGCCGCTCGGCCGCTTCGTCGAACCCCGGCTAACCCTGCGCGGTGGGACGGACGATGATCTCGCCGACATCGACTTCGTCCGGCTGCTCGATCGCGAACGCGATGGCGCGGGCGATCGCATCCGGCGGAATCGCAAATTTGTCGCGGGCCTCTTCGAGTTGGGCTCGGAGCGCAGTGTTGTTCACGGTCTCCACGAACTCGGTCCGGACGAAGCCCGGCGTAATGATCGTCACCCTCAATTTGTCGCCGGCCTCCTGTCGCAACCCTTCCGAGATCGCGCGCACGGCGAACTTCGTCCCGGAATAGACCGCCATGGCGGGTCTCGTGATGAGGCCCGCAGTCGAAGCCGTGTTGACGAAATGCCCGAAGCCCTGCCTGCGGAAGAGGGGCAGCGCCGCGGCGATGCCGTAGAGGACGCCTTTGATGTTGACGTCGATCATGTCCTCCCATTCCTCGACGCGAAGCTCGTCGAGAGGAGAAATCGGGCCGATGCCCGCGTTGTTGACGAGAACGTCGAGCTTGCCGAAGCGCTTTGACGCCAGCTTGACGAGCGCAGTGAGATCGCCGCGCCGCTTGACGTCCGTGCGGACGAAGGCCGCCTCTCCGCCTGTCGCCGTTATGCGGGCGGCGAGAGCCTCGAGCCGATCGAGCCGCCGCGCGCCGAGCACGAGCTTGGCGCCGCGCGAAGCGAGCAAGAGCGTCGTCGCCTCGCCGATGCCGCTGCTCGCGCCGGTTATGGCGACGACCTTGCCGTCGATTCCGGGCATGGGGTCTTGGGTTCCGTTTCTTGATCTGGCGGATCGGCCGCAGGCGAAGGCTCTTCGCCGCGACGAAAACCCATCGCCCTAGCCGGCGTCGAGGCAGCGGGACAAGGCCCGCTAGAACTCGACTTCGAGCTCCTCGATCTCTTCCTTCTCGGCGAGCGCCGCTTCGCGCCATTCCTGCATCGCCGGGAGGTCCCAGATGCGCTCGGCATAGGACTTGAGTTCGCCGTCGAGTTTGACCCCGTAGGTGCGGAAGCGGCTGACCACGGGCGCGTACATCGCATCGGCCATGCTGATCTTGCCGAACAGGAACGGGCCGCCATAGGCTTGGAGACATTCAGCCCAGATGACGAGAATCCGGTCGATGTCCCCCCTCGCCTTCGTCCAGATCTTGAAACGGGGAAACTCGGCTTTGATGTTCATCGGCAGCGCCTGCCTCAGCGACACGAAGCCGGAGTGCATTTCGCCGCAGATTGAGCGACAATGCGCCCGCATTGCCTGATCTTTGGGCAAGAGGCCTGCTTTTGGCGCGATTTCGTTCAAAAACTCGCCGATCGCCAGCGTGTCCCAGACCCGCATGCCCTGATAGGTGAGGCACGGCACGAGAATCGAGGGCGAGAGGAGCAGGATTTCCGCCCGCGCGTCGGCGTCGCCGGGGGCGATGATCACCTCCTCGAACTCGATCTTGGCGAGCTTCGCCATCAGCCAGCCGCGCAGCGACCAGGACGAATAGTTCTTGCTGCTAAGCGTCAAGGTCGTTCGCGACATTGTGCTTGCCCACGATTGGAGACGGCGGAGCCGAGTGCGTCTCATCCCGGTTTAGCAAGCGACATGCCAATGGTCATTTGGCACATCGTTTGCTAAGTATTTGCCCGCAAGCTGGGCAATTTCATGATCTATGACGCCTACCAGGGGATCGCCGACGTCCACGATCGGGTGCGCAAAACGGCGGAGAACGCCCAGGCGATCCTGAACGCGTGGTCTGCGAACCCGTTCGCCCCGCCATGGCGGCGCATGGCGGCCTATTACGAGCTGGTGGCGCTCGCCGGCTTCACCCACGCAAGGCCCGACTACGACATCGACAGCGTCGAGCGGAACAGCGAGCCGGTTCCGGTCGAAGAGCGCGGGGTGCTGTGGACGCCGTTCTGCCAGTTGCTGCGCTTCCGCCGGCAGGGCGGCGAAGACGATCCGAAGGTCCTCCTGGTCGCGCCGATGTCGGGCCATTTCGCGACGCTCTTGCGCGGCACGATCCGCACGCTGTTGCGCGACCATCAGGTCTTCATCACCGACTGGATCAACCCGCGCAACATCAAGCTCGAACACGGCGGATTTTCGCTCGAGGACTATACCCAGCACCTGATCGATTTCATCGGCTTCATCGGCGAGGACTGTCATGTCGTTGCGGTCTGCCAGCCGACGGTTTCGGCGCTCGCCGCGACCGCGGTGCTGGCGCAAGACGGCGCCGCAATCCAGCCCGCGAGCCTGACGCTGATAGCGGGGCCGATCGACGCGCGGATCGCGCCGACCAAGGTGAACGAGCTGGCGCAGGAAAAGCCGATCGAATGGTTCCGCTCGAACATGATCGGCGTCGTGCCAAACAAGTTCGAGGGGGCCGGGCGGCGGGTCTATCCGGGGTTTCTTCAGCTCTGCGCCTTCATGAGCATGAACGCGGAGCGGCACACGAAATCCTTCGTCGACCTCTTCAATCATCGCATCGAAGGCGAGATGGAGAAGGCGGACGCGATCCACGACTTCTACAAAGAATATTTCGCGATCATGGACATGAGCGCGGATTTCTATCTCGAGACGGTCGAGCAGGTGTTCCAGCGCTACCTGCTGCCTCTCGGACGGATGAAGCATAGAGGGCGACCGATCGAGCCGCGCGCGATCAAGCGGACCTTCCTCCTGACCGTCGAAGGCGAGAAGGACGACATTTGCGCGGCCGGCCAGACGCTCGCCGCGCAGGATCTTTGCTCGGGCCTCAGACCCTATATGAAGACCCATCACCTGCAGGCCGGGGCCGGCCACTACGGCGTGTTCAACGGCAAGCGGTGGGAAACGCAGGTCTATCCGGTTCTGCGCAACCACATCCAGTCGAGCCGGTAAGGCAAATCCCGTCATCACGAACGGCTGTCATGGCCGGGCTTGTCCTGGCTTGTCCCGGCCATCCACGCGGTTGGCGACCAACGCTGTGCGAGCTCCATTGCCCGTTGCTGTCTGCGGGAGCGTCTTTCCGAACCATCCCCTCGTGACTGCGCGTCGGCGTGGATGGCCGAGACAAGCCCGGCCACGACGTGAGAAGGCCTCGGAGCGAGAAGGCGCCTACCCCTTCAGGAACGGCGTGTGCAGGACGAGGTCGGCGTCGCTGAACCGGTCCTTCGCCGTCCAGGACTGATGCCAGTAAGGATAGATCAGCGGCGGCTGGCTCACCTTGTCGAGACGCGCTCGCTCCTCCTCCGTCAGCTTGATGCTGACGCAAGCCAGGTTGTCCCGGAACTGCGCTTCGGTGCGGCCGCCGATGACGAGCGATGTCACCGCCGGCCGGCCGAGAAGCCACGCGAGCGCGATTTGGGCCGCTGAAACACGGTGGGCCTCGCCGATCGCAACCAGCTCGTCGACAATCGACCAGAGCGCGTTCTCGTCGCGCACCGGCGGCTCCTTCCACCCGGCGAACTGGCGCGAGCCCTCGGGCGCGGCTTTGTTGCGGCGGTGCTTGCCGGAGAGGAGCCCGCCGGCGAGCGGGCTCCAGACGAGGACGCCAAGCTTCTGGTCGACCGCGATCGGCAGGAGTTCGTATTCCGCGTCGCGGGCCTGCAGCGTGTAGTGAATCTGCTCGGAAACGAAAGGAACGCGATGATCGCGGCGCGCGACCTCCATCGCCTTCATGATGTGCCAGCCGGAAAAGTTCGAGCAGCCGACGTAGCGCACCTTTCCGGCGCGCACGAGACTGTCCAGCGCCTCCATCGTCTCTTCCAGCGGCGTCAAGCCGTCCCACTGGTGGAGCTGATAAAGGTCGATCACGTCGGTGCGCAGACGCTTCAGGCTGGCTTCGCATTCGCGGATGAGGTGCCAGCGCGACGAACCGCGGTCGTTCGGCCCGTCGCCCATCGCAAAGCGCGCTTTCGTCGCGATCAGCATGCCGGATTTGCGGGTCGGCATCGCCTCGCCGATCATCTCCTCGGATGCGCCGCCCGAATAGACGTTGGCCGTGTCGATCAGGTTGACGCCGGCGTCGGCGACGACGTCGATCAGCCGGCGCACCTCGTCGAGCGACACATTTCCCACCTTGGCGAAGTTCCCTTTGCCGCCGAACGTCATCGTGCCAATGGTCAGCACCGAGACTTTCAGGCCCGAATTGCCCAGCTGCCGATATTCCATCGCGCGCTCCTCTTTGGCGTGATCGCTCGTGGCCGGGCTAACATGCCAGCATGGGCGCCGCCAAGCCGGTTTTCCGGGAACGGGCTTGCTGGACGACCGCGTTTGAGGGCAATGTCGCGCTATCCGGTTTCCACACCCTTCAGGAGCCTTCCCGTGGCCTTTGCTTCCCTTCGTCGCCTCGCCGGCGTCGCCCTCGTCTGCGCCTCTGCGCTTGCCGGTTCGGGGGCTCTCGCCGCCACCACCATCGCCCCGCAACCCGAGTCCACCGTCGACATGGCCAAGATCCTGCAACCCGGGACGCTGCCGGAGCTCACGATGGGCGACCCCTCCGGTGTGCCGGTGATCGAGTACGGTTCGCTGACCTGCCCGCATTGCGCGGTCTTCAGCAAGGAGACATTCCCGCAGCTCAAGGCGGACTACATCGACACCGGCAAGGTGCGCTTCATTTTCCGCGAATTCTCGCGCAACACGCTGGACGTCGCCGGTTTCGTGCTGGCGCGCTGCCTCGGCGACGACAAGGCCTTTGCGGCGGACGAATTGCTCTTTGCCCAGCAGGACAAATGGGCCTTCACCGACAAGCCGCTCGAGCCCCTCATCGCGGCGTTGCGTTCAACTGGGCTCACCCAGGAGAAGGCGACCGAATGCCTCAAGAATCAGAAGCTCGCTGACGGAATTGTGGCCATCGCCAAGCGCGCCAACGACGAGATCCATCTGACGGGGACGCCGACCTTCGTCATCGACGGCAAGGTCTATGGCGGCGAACTGACGCTCGACCAGCTGAAGGCGATCCTCGACCCGCTGGTGAAAAAGTAGCTGGTCACCCTCATCCGGCGCTTCGCGCCACCTTCTCCCGCGAAGCGGGAGAAGGGATTCACCAGGCGAGAAAGCGCCGTCCTGCGAGCGCGCCGACGCCGGCGCAAACAAGGGTCGCAATCGGATACCAGGTCGCGACGAAGAGCGGCGAATCGTCCGGGCAGTGCGAGGCGTAGAGAAACGCCGCGATTCCGGCCGAGGCCGCGCCGGCGAGCGCGCCTGTCCAGCCCGGATGCTGCGGCGCGCCGGCGCGCATGGCCGCAATGAGCGCCGCCAGGATCGGCGCCGCCATCATCGGAATCATGGTCGTGCAGTACCTCATGTTGTGGCCGACGAGGCGCGGAAGCCACTCGCTGGACGGTACGACCATCAGCTCGACCACCACCGCCAGCGCCAGCAGGATCAGCGGCGCGAACAGCCACAGCGCGAGCGTCCCCGGCTTGGCGTCGGGCCGCGCAAGCCGGAAGAGCAGCATGAGCGACGGCAGGGTTAGCGCCAGAGCGTCGACGAATTTGAGATTGAAGCGCAGGGTGCGGGCGGCCTCAGCGATATCCGGCCGAGGCCCGACGAACAGCACATAAAGCGCCAGAGCCCCAACCACGCCGACTGCCAGCGCCGCGGCGAAGCGCCGGCGGAGATGGACGGATTCGGGGATCGGATCGGCGGCGAGCGCGGCGATGAACTCGGACGTCTTCACTGCATGGACCTCCGCCATGCGACGCCGAGCGATTTCAGCGCCCGGTGCAGCGCCACCCGCACGGCGACCTCGCTCATCGAAAGGCGCAACGCGGTCGCGGAGATCGACTGGCCGTCGAGCGAGATCGACTGGACGATGTCGCGCTGGCGAGGCGGCAGCGCCTCGATCAGCTTCTTCGCGTCGCTCAGGTCGTGCGGATCCTCCTCAGCGGGCGCGGCAAGAAAGTCCTCAAAATCCTCAATAGGCTCGGCGCGCCGGGCGCCCCGGCGGCGCATGGCGTCGATGATCTTGTGGCGCGCGATCGCATTCACCCACGGGCCAAGCTTTTGGTTCATGTCCCAGGTGTGGCGCTTGAGATGGATCGCCAACAATGTCTCCTGCACCGCATCCTCGATATCGGCGTCTCCCACACGGGCCCGCGCAAACGCCCCGCGAGCCATTGCCCGCACCGCGCGGCCAATGTCCTCCAGCAACCGCCTGTAAACCCCCTCGTCGCCCGCCATCGCGGCTTTCATCATCTTGGACCAGGGATCGTCCGCAGGACCTTCGACCGGCAGGGCGTTCATACCGACTTCGTCCCGATTCGACTGGCGTTACACGTGCTAGCACTTTTCTTTTGGGCGCGAACGCGCCCTCGGCTCGCTGTAACACGCGGCCATCGGGGCGCGAAGACGGAGCATCGATCGTCGATCCGGAAGGCTCTCGCATGACCATGGCCAATCGCCCCGGGTTCAGCGGCGTCGGCGTCGGCTTCAAGGCCGAACATTTCGACGCCATTCTCGAGACGCGCCCGGACCTCGGCTTCTTCGAAATCCACGCCGAGAACTATATGGGGCCGGGCGGTCCGCCGCACCGGCGGCTCGAGGCGATCCGCGAACGCTACCCGCTCTCGCTGCATGGCGTCGGTCTGTCGATCGGCTCGCCCGGACCGCTGGACCAGGCGCATCTGGCGAGGCTCGCCAGGGTCGCAGAACGGTATCAGCCGGCCGTAGTCTCGGAGCATCTGGCCTGGTCGACGCACGACGGCGCGTTCCTCAACGATCTCCTGCCCCTCCCCTACACCGAAGAAACGCTCGAGCGCGTGTGCGAGCATATCGACCTCGTCCAGACGACGCTCGGGCGGACGATGCTGCTCGAAAATCCCTCGACCTACGTGGCGTTCGCCGAGACGACGATGAGTGAGACGGAATTCCTCAGCGAAATCGTCCGGCGGACCGGCTGTAGCCTCTTGCTCGACGTCAACAACATCTTTGTCAGCGCGACCAATCACGGCTTTGACCCGTACCGGTATCTCGCCGACTTTCCGCTTGCCGCGGTCGGCGAGATCCACCTCGCAGGCTGCGCCGGCGACGTGGACGACGCGGGTTTTCCGCTTCTGATCGACGCCCACGATTCGCCGGTTCGCGAGGCCGTCTGGCCTCTCTACGCCGAGGCGATCCGCAGGCTCGGGCCAACGCCAACCCTGATCGAATGGGATAACGACGTTCCCGCTTGGCCGGCGCTGTTCGAAGAGGCGAGGCGGGCTGAACGCGCCATGGCCGCAACGACGGATCGAAAGGCGGAGCGCATCGATGCCGCTTGAGGCGACCATCGCGGCCTTCGCGGCGGCGCTTGGCGATCCCGCCGCACCCCCGCCCGCGGGCGCGCTCGGACGGCTCGGCGTCGCCGATTCCCGCCGGTTCTCGGTCTACCGCAACAACGTCGCGGTCGGGCTGATCGGCGCGCTCGAAGCGCGCTATCCGGTCGCGCGGCGGATCGTCGGCTCCAAAGTCTTCCGCGCGCTGGCGCGGAGCTTCGCCTATGCGCGGAGGCCGCGGTCGCCGGTGATGATCGCCTATGGCGACGACTTTCCGGATTTTTTGGCCGACACCCCGGCGGAGCTCGGTTTTTCCTTTCTCGCTGACGTCGCGCGCCTGGAGAACGCATGGGTCGAGGCCTATCACGCGGAGGACGCGAAGGTCGCGGCCATCAGCGATCTTGCCGCGTTGGCGCCGGCTGAGCTTCCGGGAGCGCGGGTCGAATTTCATCCGGCCGCCCGGCTTCTCCGCTTCGCGGCGCCCGCGGCCTCGATCTGGGCCGCTCATCAGGGCGACGCCGAACCAGCGCCGCCGGAGCGCTGGCAAGGCGAGGAGGCGCTCGTCGTGCGCCCAGACGCCGATGTCGCGGTTCACGTCCTGCCCTCGGGGGGTTACGCTTTCGCTGCGCGGCTGCGCAAGGGCGCGACGCTCGCCGACGCCGCAGAAGCCTTATCGAATCCAGACGAATTCGGAACCCATCTCGTCGGCCTTGTCGAGGCGGGCGCGGTTCGCTCGATCATTCCCGGAGACCCGCCATGAGCATCGACTACGCCTCGAGCGTGGAGCGCCCGTTCGCCAATCCGATCGCCCGCTTCACGCTGGCCTTGTTCGGATTCGTGCCGGCGTCGCTCGCGCTGCTTATCCTGAGGCTGACGCTTGCGATGCCGTTCTACAAATCGGGCCTGACGCGGTGGGACGGATGGTTCAACCTCTCGTTCGGAACGAAGGCGCTGTTTTCGGACGAGTATCGGCTGCATGTGTTCGGACAGGAGATTCCGTTCCCGCAGCCTGAGCTCGTGGCGACGATGGCGAGCACGGCGGAGATCGTGCTGCCGATCCTGCTCGCCTTTGGCTTCCTCACCCGCTACGCCGCGCTCGGCCTTCTTTGCATGACCGCGGTCATCCAGCTCACCTATCCCGACGGCTGGCAGAACTTCCATCTGCCCTGGGCGACGATGGCGCTTGCGATCATGGCCTTCGGGCCGGGCGCGGTCTCGGTCGACCGCCTTCTCGGCCTCGACGGCGCGCCGCCCCGGCGCGCTCCGGCGTGACGGATTTGCGACAGAATCTCCAAGGGTTGCGCTATTGACGGCCATGAAAAGGCGTGGCTTTAACCGCCGTCGTTAGACGCTCGGCGTCGCCCCATCCCGAAGGAGAAACGACGCCATGCCGCACTGGCCGCTGCACGGGCGCATCGACGGCGCAATCGTCATGATCGGCTTCGGGTCGATCGGCAAGGGAACGCTGCCTCTGATCGAGCGCCATTTCGAATTCGACAAGGACCATTTCGTCGTCATCGATCCGAACGACTCGGACCGCCGCCTGCTCGACGAGCGCGGCGTGAAGTTCGTCCATCTGGGTCTCACCCGCGACAACTATCGCGACGCGCTCGGCAAATATCTGAAGGCGGGCAAGGGCCAGGGATTCTGCATCAACCTCTCGGTCGACACCTCCTCGCTCGACCTCATGCGCTATGCCCGCGAGATCGGCGCGCTCTATATCGACACTGTCGTCGAACCCTGGCCCGGCTTCTATTACGACAAGTCGCTCGGCAACGAGGCGCGCACCAACTACGCGTTGCGCGAGACGGTGATGGAGGAGCGGCGCAGGAATCCGGGCGGAACGACCGCAATCTCCTGCTGCGGCGCCAATCCGGGCATGGTCTCCTGGTTCGTCAAGCAGGCGCTTCTCAATCTCGCCGCCGACCTCGGCGACAAGGGCGGCGAGCCGAAGTCGCGCGAGGACTGGGGCAGGCTGGCGCAGCGCCTCGGCGTCAAGGGCGTTCATATCGCCGAGCGCGACACACAGCGCGCCACGCATCCGAAGCCGCGCAACGTCTTCGTCAACACGTGGTCGATCGAGGGCTTCCTGTCGGAAGGCATGCAGCCGGCCGAGCTCGGCTGGGGCACGCACGAGAAATGGGCGCCGCCCAACGCGGGCTTCCATAAAACCGGCTGCGGCGCGGCGATCTACTTGAACCAGCCCGGCGCCAACACGCGCGTGCGCTCGTGGACGCCGACGGCGCGCGGACAGTTCGGCTTCCTCGTCACCCACAATGAATCGATCTCGATCGCCGACTATTACACCGTGCGCGACGAGAACGGCGAGGCGGTCTACCGCCCGACCTGCCACTACGCCTATCATCCGTGCGACGACGCGGTGCTCTCGCTGCACGAGCTCTTCGGCCGCGCCGGCGAGATCCAGAGCGCGCACCATATTCTCGGCGAGGCCGAGATCGTCGACGGCATCGACGAGCTCGGCGTGCTCATCTACGGCCACGCCCGCAACGCCTACTGGTACGGCTCGCAGCTCGCGGTCGAGGAGACGCGCGCGCTCGCGCCTTATCAGAACGCGACCGGCATGCAGGTGACCTCGGCGGTGCTGGCCGGCATGGTCTGGGCGCTCGAGAACCCGAAGGCCGGCATCGTCGAGGCCGACGAAACGGACTTCCGCCGCTGCCTCGAAGTGCAGACGCCCTATCTCGGCCCGGTCGTCGGCGTCTACACCGGTTGGACGCCGCTCAAGAACCGCCCCGGCCTCTTCCCCGAGGACATCGACGAGAGCGACCCCTGGCAGTTCAGGAACGTGCTGGTGAGGTAGGTGTGCAGATCCGTCGGCGACTCAATCTTTTCAATCGATTGGGCGCCTTTTTCTGTCGACCTCGAAGGTGCCAGCCTGGCGTCGCTTCGGCCCCGCCTAGGGCGATCTGACCGCTGGGCGAACCCACGGTGTGCTGAGGTCCAAACTCGTCATCGCCGGGCTTGAACCCGGCGATCCATGGACCCGCGGCCCGCGGGGTGACGGCGCCGGAAGACGCAACACAATCAGCGCTTGACATGCAAGCCAAAACTTGCATATCCATTAGGCAAGCAATCACTTGCGTATGGAACATGGCGGAGCGCGACGACACCGACGTGCTGTTCAAGGCCCTGGCCGATCCCAGCCGGCGCAAGCTCCTGGACCTCTTGCATGCGCACGACGGCCGCACACTCAATGAGCTCTGCGAACATCTGGATATGACACGGCAGGGGGTGACGCAGCACCTGGATTTGCTGGAGGCGGCGAACCTGGTCGCGACCGTCAGGCGCGGCCGCGAAAAGCTGCACTTCCTCAATCCGGTCCCGCTGCAGGAGATCACCGAGCGCTGGATCGCCAAGTTCGAATAACCGCGCCTCGAGGCGCTCTCGGATCTGAAACAACGACTGGAGAAAGCCGATGACTAGATCGACCTTTGTGTACGTGACCTACATCCGCACCACGCCGGAGACGCTGTGGTCAGCCCTGACCGACGACGCGGAGTTCATGAAGCAGTACTGGTTCGGCAATCACTGCGAAAGCCAGTGGATGCCGGGATCTTCGTGGAAGCTTGTGTTCGGCGAGGATCAGATCCTCGACGCCGGCGAGATCGTCGAGGCGGAGCCGCCGCGGCGCCTGGTGATCCGCTGGCAGAATCAGTTCAAGCCCGAGCTCAAGGCCGAAGGCTTCTCGCACTGCACGATGGAACTGGAACCCAGTGGAACGGCGGTCAAGCTCTCCATCACCCACACGATCGAGCGCGAACCCTCGAAATTCATCGAGGCGGTGTCCGGCGGCTGGCCGAAGGTCATCTCCAACCTGAAGTCCCTGCTGGAGACCGGCTCCATCGCTCTGCCGGACCCTTATCCAACGGCCGTCTCCCGCTGACGCCGCATTGAGAGTGCCCATTTGGCCGACGGGGCTAGGGTCAAAACCCCATCGGTCCGCTTTCGCCGGTGGCCGCTTCGCACAAATCGGTCATTGTGACGGGTCAAATCAGCGCGCTGAGACGCATCGCGACGTCTGTACGGTTCTTTGCTTTCAATTTTTTCATTATATTCCGCACGTGGACCTTCACCGTGCTTTCACACATGTTCATGTCGTAAGCTATTACTTTATTCGACTTACCTTGTTGGATCGCGCGACCAACTGCAAGTTCGCGGCTTG
This sequence comes from uncultured Alphaproteobacteria bacterium, assembly GCA_963721905.1. Taxonomy (GTDB): domain Bacteria; phylum Pseudomonadota; class Alphaproteobacteria; order Rhizobiales; family Beijerinckiaceae; genus Roseiarcus. Next base: position 77,717 of record CAVRMF010000019.1, on the reverse strand, counting down.
TAACAGCGCCCGCCGCAGCGGACAGTGGAACCGCCGGCACGCGAGGCCACGCCATATAATCCACCGGCGCATAGGTTCCGCCAGCCAGGACAAAACGCACCGCCTCTACCGCGATGCCAAATTCCATAGTGAAAGGGATATATCCCTTCGCTCCATAGCAAATTGCGGTTCGCGCTAGCTCCGGGTCGTTCTTGTCCGCAAGAACAATGACCGGGATTCCTGGGAGCAATTCGAGGAGCGTTTTCAGCGTATGAAAACGTGCTTCCTTTTCGGCCTCAAGCAAAGAAAGCACGACAAGCCTATGGTCACTGCAGTGCTGGCGCAGTTCAGACATCGATGAATACGTAGTGACTGTTAAAGAAAAGGCCGACTGCAGGCTGCGGCGGATGCAGTCCCCCAAGAAGATTCTACTCTCAATCAGCGCGATATGGCCGCTATTATTTCTGCAGTAGCCCTCATGGCTGCAGATCATCTTACTTTTGTCCTTAGTCCCGCCGTGCTCTGACCAGGACGCCCCGTAATGCACGTAATCGTTCAGAACGTAAGTTGCATCGTCAACCAACGGCGAGCACCTCTCCTGCGCGAACTCTTCTTCTGTTGCCGGGCTATTACCTTCCGTCATGCTCTTGCCTCCACTTCAGCCGCTATCGTGTCAAATAGACACACCACATTTTCTAGAGGGAAGGGTCGCAAAGATGGCGCCAAGGACCGCGTTATTAAAATTATAGCAAGGACAGTCTCGCAGTTTACCTTACCAGACCGCACGTATGTTGCGCTTGTGAGTCCAATGCGTGCTCGGAGGACCTAATCGCCTGTTAAGAACAGGCCGAGAGCGCCAGCCAAACGGGTCCAGCTTGCGCTAAACCCACCAGCTCCGGTCGTCGGCTCCGGCCGTCCGCTTCGCGCAAAGAGCGGGTATTCGCCGACGGCTTGGCGAACGGGTCAATTCGACCCTATTTCTGCCGTTCCTGATCGGCCCCGTTAGGGAAGGAGTGCGCTAAAGGCCAAAGGCAATCACAAAAGCCGCTCCTCTAAATGTCGGCTTCAATGGCGGCGGCGACTCGGGTGTCCGGGGTCCTGGGCGGGCCTAAGCCCGAAAGACGCCGCGGACGCAAAACCCGCCAGTTTGCTCTTGGGCAATCCTGGCAAAATCCGACCGCGCGGCGTAGGCATGCTTGTCAGCAGTCCGGTGGCTTACGATGGCGGGGTCGCGAACGAGGTGGCGTCGTGGCGGCGATGCGGGGCTTTGGCTTCGCAACCGACCGTCGCGCGCTGTGACGCCCGCCGACCCCCTGCCCGATCCCGAAGACCTGCGCCGCAAAGCGCTATCGGAGAAGGCCGCCGACTTTGACGCCGTGCGCGCAGCGGTCGATGACGCGGGCGACTTCGTGCGTGGCCTGTGGGTGACCTTCGTAACGCTCGGCACCTATCTCGTCATCGCCGCCGGGTCGGTCACCCATCGTCAGCTTTTCCTGGAAACGCCGATCAAGCTGCCGCTGCTCGACGTCGAATTGCCGCTGGTCGCGTTCTTTGTCATCGCGCCGTGGTTTTTCGTGGTGTTCCATTTCTATCTGCTTCTGCAACTCGCCCTCCTCTCGGAAAAGATCACGAGCTACAACAAGATTTTGGGCGACGTTTTTCCCGGCGAGGCGGCAAAAGACGAACCCGCCCGCAATCTGCGCCGGCAATTGCCCAACGACATTCTCGTGCAATACCTCGCCGGTCCGCGCGGCAAGGGCGAACGCGCGGTCAGATATTTGCTGATGCTCGTCGCCTGGGCGACGATCGTCATCGCCCCGCTCGTGGTGCTGATGGCGTTACAGTACCGCTTTCTGCCCTATCAAGCGGAGTGGGTGACCTGGGTGCATCGCGGCGCCCTGATCGCCGATCTCGCGCTGCTCTGGTTCCTATGGCCCGGCGTCGTCTTGGGCCGCGGCGAATGGCGCCTTCGCGATCGTTGGGTTCCGCTTTCGATTGGATATGTCGCGGCGTCGCCGCCGAGCCTCGCCGTGCTCGCCGCCTCCTGCTTCGCACTGACCTTTCCGCGCGAGTGGATGGACGGGACCAAGCCGGCGCAGGCGTTCCATGCGGCAATGACGTGGCCTTTCCAGGGAGAGTCCGGGAAAGAGGCGACCGCCCCTTCGATGCTGGGCGTCATGTTTGGCGAATGGGCCGAATGGCCGGAACCGGGTTCGCAGTTCGAGGTGGCTTGGTTCATCCACGTGCCCGACGCGCGCCGCGTCATTCCCGGGACCTTGCGGCTGGCCAACGAAACGTTCGTCGACGAAGAAAAGCTCAAAGGAATGGAGGAGCGCGGCAAAGACCACGGACTGAAGCCTTGGGAGGGGGCGAGAACCTTGCGGACTGGCCCGCGTAATCTGGTCGCGGCGGATCTGCGCTATGTCAACCTTAGCCGGGCGGACCTGCGGAGCGTTACGCTTGACGACGCGTCCTTGGCGGGAGCGCAAATTGCTGGCACGCGGCTGGACGACGCGGGGACAAGCCTTGTGAACGCGTCGCTCGACTTCGCGCAGCTTCAGGGCGCGTCGCTCGTTCAGGCGGACCTTCAGGGCGCGTCACTCGTTGAGGCGCAGCTTCAGGGCGCGTCGCTCGACTTCGCGCAGCTTCAGGGCGCGTCGCTCGTTGAGGCGCAGCTTCAGGGCGCGTCGCTCAACCGCGCGCAGCTTCAGGGCGCGTCACTCGTTCAGGCGGACCTTCAGGGCGCGTCGCTCGTTGAGGCGCAGCTTCAGGGCGCGTCGCTCGACCGCGCGCCACTTCAGGGCGCGTCGCTCAACCGCGCGCAGCTTCAGGGCGCGTCGCTCGTTGAGGCGCAGCTTCAGGGCGCGTCGCTCGTTGAGGCGCAGCTTCAGGGCGCGTCACTTTCGGGGGCATTCGTATTTCGAGCGCTGGCCTCAGGTGCCGTCTTTAATCCTGTCATCGCCGCAATTAACGCCGACGAAGTAGACCTCACCGACACGATTGTCGGCGAATGGATCGCGGATGCGACAAAATATGTCGCCGACGGTTATCGAAAAAGTTCCATCGATCAGCGACTCGCGCGGCTGAAAGCGAATGGCGTCGCGCCGGGCGAAGACGCAAAAATCTCAGCCTTTTGGGCGGGTCTCAGCGAGAAGCTCTTCGATGCGGCGGCGTTTGGCCGAAAGATCGCCGATCTCGCCTGCGCCGGCGTTTCGTCTGACGATTTCAGCGTTCAGCTTGCCCCCTATGTCGCCCGCGGGCTAATCCGCAACGGCATTCTGAAAGCGATACAAGACGGTCGAGTTCGGCCCAATCCTCATGCGTGAAGCCTTCAACGCCCGGGCAGTTTGCGATCTTTTCGCGCCCGGAGCGCATGCGGGCGGCAATGCCGGGCAAGCCGGCTGTCGCCGCCGCCGAAATAGGCAGGCTCTAAGATGGACCGCCCCTGGAGGCGGTCTCTCGAAATTCCAATTGTATACCTTCGCTTCGGCGGCGAGAGCGGCTCAAGAGCAGCCTCTTTCGCAAGGCAACCGGCTATGCCTACCAGTCCGAGAAGATCCTCAAGCTTCGCCGGATCGACGGGCTGCGCGTGGTGGATGCCTCCGTGATGCCGTTCGTCCCTCCTGCAACACGAACGGCCCAACGATCAAGGTGGTCGAGAAGGCCTCCGATATGATTCTCGGAAAGCCGCCGCTGCCGAAGGCGGAGATTTGTATTTATTAGTGCCCGCTCAGGGCGGAACCCGCGCCTCGGGGCAAGGCCCGCTTACCCTCCCACATGCGCTGTTCGCGGTGGCGATCCGCAACAGCAGCTCTACGTCGAAACCGGTCAAGCTGATGGGGTTTTGACCCTAGAGCCCGGAGGAATGCGCCTTCGCGCGGCGGGCGGCGGTTGGAAGAAGACCCAGCGCCAAACCTTCGTCTGCCGGGCTGACGCCCGCCGTTCAAGGGGCCGCTATCCCGGAGGCCACGCTTGACCAACTCGACCAATCACTCCGCCGCGCTTAAGGTCGCGGCATGGCGCGGACGGTCAATCTCTACGAAGCCAAGACCCATCTTTCGGCGCTGGTCGACGCCGCCGAGCGGGGCGAGGAGATCATCATCGCCAAGAACGGCGTCGCCAAGGCGCGGCTCGCGCCCCTGCCGAAAAACCAGCGCGTGCGGCGCCCATCCGGATTGATGAAAGTCCGAAATATCGCCGACGACTTCGATGCCGCGGATGAGGGCGTCATCGAGGATTTCGAGGGATCGGATTGAGCTTCCTCCTCGCTACTCACGTGTTTTTCTGATTCGAGGCTCGCTCCAAGCGGCTCTCCGATGAGGCGGCTGCCGTCATCCGGCGCACGGATGTCGCGGTCTATGTCAGCGCGGCCTCGTTCTGGGAGATCGCGATCAAACGGCGACTCGGCAAGCTTGCTTACGATGGTTCGGCGCGGGCCGCCGCGGCGGACGCGGGCTTTGAGGAACTCGCGATCGACGCGGCCGACGCCGAGAATGCGGGCGCGCTCGACTGGAACCATCGCGACCCGTTCGACCGCATGCTCGTCGCCCATTGCCTCAATCGCGCGCTGACTCTCATCACCGCTGACCCCGCGCTGCGCGGGCGCAGGGACATCAGCGTGCGGGCGACGCGGTGGGGCATCGCGGGGGTCTGCATTGCGCGAACGCGATGAGGCTCGCATAGTGCGTCTCAAGCGCGCATAGACCGGCCAGTCGAAAAGCGACGAGCATCGCACCCGCTCAAGCCTTCCGCGTCTTCGATCCCCAAAGGTGCGAGCAGGGTGCGCTTCGATGCTGGTCGAACTGCCTCCTCGGGCGGCGGTGAATCAAAGCACCCTTCGACTGCTATCGAGATGAGTGGAAATGCGAGCAGGGCCGCGGCAGCATCCGGATCAGTCACGGTTCTGCCCGGCATGCCGCACCAGCATTGCCTCCATCACGGTCTTCAGGGCGTGGGCGTCAATCGTGATGATCTCCCAAAGAATGGCGTCGTCGATGCGAAAATACTCATGACGGATACGGTTGCCGATACCCTTGATCTGCGCCCACGGCTCGGTCGGGAATTCCGCCAGCCAGTCGTCCGGAATGCGGGCACGGCCTCTGAGATGGTCTGGATCGCGTAGGCGGCTGTGCGACGAACGATAGGGTCACTCCGAAAGGCTTCCAATTTTGCGCGGGCCTCGATCTCGTGCAAAATTGCAATCTCGGCGAGGCAATCCCGAATGCCGATCGTCGGGTCCTTTGCCATTACGAGACCCGAATCGCGTCTCGCTCGATGCTTTCCCTCATCAGGGGGTGAAGCGCATCCCGTGTCGTGATCGTCACCGGTATGCCAAGAGCCTCCGAAATCTCTTCTTCGATTTGCATGAGTCGGAACATGTTCGGAATTTTGGTGTCCGGGTCGTAATCGATGAAGAGATCGAGGTCGCTGTCGGGCCGCTGCCTGCCAACAGCCCGGGAGCCGAAGATGAATAGCCCTGTCGCGCCGTTCTCGCGCAGAGCCGCATCATACCGCCCCAGGACCTCGATCAGCGCAGCTTGGTTCATACGGTTGCATACTGCCGCAATTTGAGCCGAAAGACGAGATCAGAGCAGTGCTCACGGAAAGGGTCTTGCACGTCGAGCGACCGGAATTTCCGGAAATCACGGTCGTTGGTGTAGAGCGTGCGGACGCTGTGCTGATAGAGGATCGCTGCAATGCGGACGTCGGGGACGAGGTTCCCGCGAACCGGCGTGTCGCCGGCCACGTGCTTATAGGCGTCGATGAAGCCGTCCTGCTCGGATAGGGCGCGCACGTGAGGCAACTCGATGAGCGCGGAGACGTTTCCGAGGGCTTCGGCCGGCGACAGCGGCGCTGAGAAGATGCGCGGATGAGTGGCGATGCGCAGATAGGACATCAGCGTCGGCCATGTCAGACAGAGGATTTCCGGGCCGGGAGCAGGTTGACGTCGAGCGAATAGCTCACGATCGATCTGCATCGAGGACCGCGTAGACGGCCTCCTTGCCCGCGAGATCGACGAGCGACTTCATCGGGCGGGAGGTCCAGCGGAACGGCGGCCGGGTCCGCGGCGGGCGGCGACGGGCGAGCGCCTCGGCCAGGAGCTCGGAGACAACCGCCCCGATCGAGCGACCCTCCCGCTCGCGGATGGCTTTGACCTCTCTCAGAATAGGGTCGTCGATATCGAGCGTCGTCCGCATGATGCGTGATGCTAGCCATGACTTCTGATGTCAATATCGCGTTTCCGGCAACGACGGCGGCGATCCGGGGAGTAGACCTTTCGCGGCTCGACGAACCAATCGCCGCGTCGAATTCGTTCAAGGTGAATCCCCGCGCGCCGCTGCCATTGACAACCGGGCTTGCGGCGGGGGAAACCGCGCCGCCCATTTACCCAGGAAACCCATGACCGACGCCCGCCTTCAGACGCTGATCGATGACGCCTTCGAGGATAGGGCGAGGATCAATCCGCAGACGACCGGGGACGTGCGCGACGCGGTCGAGGCGGCGCTTGATCTGCTCGACGCCGGCAAGGCGAGGGTCGCGGAGAAGATTTCTGGCGCGACCGGGCCGAACTCCTGGAAGGTCAACCAGTGGCTCAAGAAGGCGGTGCTGCTCTCGTTCCGCCTCAATGACAACCGGATCATCGAGGGCGGCCCGGGCCAGGCTGCGTGGTGGGACAAGATCCCCTCGAAGTTCGAGGGCTGGGGCGAGAAACGCTTCCGCGACGCGGGACTGCGGGCGGTTCCGGGCGCGATCGTGCGGCGTTCGGCCTTCATCGGGCGCGACGTCATCCTGATGCCGAGCTTCGTCAATCTCGGCGCCTACGTCGGGCCTAAGACCATGGTCGACACCTGGGTCACGGTCGGCTCCTGCGCGCAAATCGGCAAGAACGTGCATCTCTCGGGCGGGGTGGGCATCGGCGGCGTGCTCGAGCCGTTGCAGGCGAACCCGACCATCATCGAGGACGACTGCTTCGTCGGCGCGCGATCGGAAGTCGTCGAGGGCGTGATCGTCGGAGAGGGCTCGGTGATCTCGATGGGGGTCTTCATTTCGGCTTCGACCAAGATCGTCGACCGGACGACCGGCAAGGTCCATGCCGGCTACGTGCCGCCCTATTCGGTGGTGGTGTCGGGCTCGCTGCCCGGCAAAGCCCTGCCCGACGGCTCGCCCGGCCCATCGCTCTATTGCGCGGTGATCGTGAAGACGGTGGACGCGCAGACGCGCGCCAAGACCGGGATCAACGAGCTCCTGCGGGATTAGAGGGGGTGGCTTGCCGGCCCGCGAATCCACGGTCGTCATGGCCGGGACAATACCCGGATCAAGTCAGGGGACGGCCATGACGGCAACGGTTGGGCTGGCCGTCAGGCTGTCACAAGTTGAATGGTCCAGAGGAGGCCGGTGGCGGCGATCACCGCGGAGGCTGGCGCCGCGACGCGGGAGCGGTACCACGGCTTGTGGCGCCACATTGCGACCGACACGAACGCGGCCGCAATGATCGAGAGCTGCGCCAGTTCAATGCCGACATTGAAGCTGACCAGCGCGGGAAGAAACTGGCCATGCGGCACCCTTAACTCCCGCAGCGCACCGGCGAAGCCCATGCCGTGGAACAGACCGAATCCGAATACGACCGCTGGCCGCCAGGGCGTCAATCGTCCGACGACGATGTTCTCGATCGCAACATAGGCAATCGAGAACGAGATCAGCGGGTCGACGATCCGCGACGACACCAAAAGGACGCCGGACATGGCGAGGGCAAGCGTGACCGAATGCGCGACGGTGAACGAGGTGACCTGCACCAGAACCGGCTTCAATTCCGTCGCGAGCAGGAAGATGCCGAGCACGAAGAGGATGTGATCGAGGCCTTGAACGACGTGGCGGAAACCGAGCTGAAGATACTGCGCGACGATGTCGGGCGTGGTCGGCGGCTTGATGTCGGCGGACGCGGGGAAAGGCTCGCTTGGCGCATCGCCTTCGAGCCATTGCGTCTCGGTGTCCTCCGTGCCTTCGGAGGCGAACACGATCCCATACGTGCTCTGGACGAGGTCGTAGCGCCAGGTGACCTCTCGCGCGCCCTCCGGTATCGGCCCTTTCGCCTCCAGGACCACGCCAAGCGGCTTCTTGATATCGGAAACCTCGCCGACCCAGGCGAAGGACACATCGACCGGCGAGGCGACCCCATCGAACTTGACCTCGATCCTTCGCGCTATGTCCTGCCTTAGCTCGCCGAGCTTGGCGCTGAGCGCATCCTGATCGAGCCCGCTGCCGCTGAGGCGCTGGCCGGCCGCCGCCTCCAGGCGATTGAGCAGCGGCGTGGGCGGCGTCGCGATCTCGGCCGACCAGGTGTGGTCCTTGTGCAGCGTGAGATGCGCCTGCGTCGTGCCGATTTCGTGTGCGCGCGCGACGCCAACGATCGCCAGGAGCGCAAACGCCAGAAGCGCCCTCAGCCACGTCACGGCTTGGGCTCAGGTTTGGGTTTGGGGATTTCAAACGTCAGCAAAGCCCTTAGACTGTTCAAGTTGAAGTCGGGCGCCAGCGCCGCGGCCGTCGCACGCAGTAACGCGGCGCTCGGCGCGCTGTTTGGCCCGGGCTTCGATACTGCGACCGAAGTCGGCCTCTCCTCTTGCCCGCGCCGACGGTTCGCGAACGTCAGGTCGCTGTCAATCGGCTGTCCCGCTCGCCACGCATGGGTCAGCTCCGCCGCAGCGCCCAACCGAGGAGCAGGAGGCCGCTTGCAGCGATCCAGCTTCCAAGGACCCGCCACGCGATTCGCATCCACGTAACCGTCGTTCCGGCCGCGAGCACAGCGATGAGCGAGACGAAGACGAAGATTGCAGCGGCCGAGCCGAGGACACTGCTGAGGCCCTGGCCGTACTGCGCCATCGCTTGACCGTTCGGGTAGCCGAGGACGAGCCCCAGCGCGCCGACGATCGCCGCGGACGCGCTGACCGGCAGCGGCAGATCCGCGGCGACGAGGCCGCCGATTGCGAGGAAGGGCAACCAGGAAGGCGCCGCCAACGCTGGCGCGTGAGGCAGCCAGCCGAGGAGGCCGCCACTTAACCAGGCGAGCGGCAAGATAAGGACGGCCGGGCGCGCGTGCTCCTCGCCCCTCAGCCCTGCGAGAAGCGCGGCGCCGCCGATCGGGACGTAGTCTTCCGGCGACAAGGCGAAATGGGCAGCGCCGTCATAGAGCGGGCCGAGGCCGGTCGCGACGAGATGCGCCCGAGCCGCGCCCGGCAAGAGCGCCAGTCCGAACCCTGCGGCCCCAACCCAGCGGCGGACGTGGGCGCCTGTCATTCAAACGCCTGCGCCAGAAAGAAGACGCCCCCGACGCCGATCAAGCCGCCAAGGGCTCGCAGGGCGAGCCGGCCGTAGGACCAACGGTGTATGGTTCCGATCCCGATGCCGCAGGCGTGCAGGAGCCCGGTCGCGGCGACGAAACCGATCGAGTAGGTTAGTCCGCTCGTACCCGGCGGCAACTCGGCGCCATGCGCGTGCCCGTGGCAGATCGCGAAGATCGCGATCAGCGCCGCCGCGATCCAGAGCGGCGGGCGGGCCTCGATCAGAACGGCCGCGCCGAGCAGCACGCCAGAGAGCGCGATGCCGATCTCGACGTAGGGCACAGGGACGCCAACAAGACCGAGAAAGCCACCGAACGCCATGACGATCGGAAAAGTCACCGGCAGCATCCAGATCGCCGGCGACCCGAGCTGCGCCCCCCACAATCCGACCGCCACCATCGCGATGATGTGATCGAGCCCGCTGATCGGGTGGAGGAAGCCCGTGAGGAATCCGGTCGCCGAACCAACCTGAGGATGCGCGAAAGCCGCGGCCGGCAGCGCCGCCATCGCCAGCGCAAGCCCGAGGCGGATCGCATGCGACTTCAAGATCACCCTCCCGAGACCGTCATGACGACGCGCTCGGTGGTCCGAAACGCACCCAGCGAGCCAACGACATAAGTGGGCGCCCATATGACCCGGCGCGGCCAGCGCATGTCAATGAGCCGAAAGCGCACACTCGGGCAAGACCATCAAAGCGACGAAGGCGAGTTGGATTTGCCGCCTTGCAGCCACGCGGCGTCACGGCTGCGGCTCAGGTTTGGGTTCCGGAATCTCAAAGGTCAACGAGGCCCACTGGCTGTCCCAGTCCTCGCTGGAGAAGAACCAGGCGCGCTCAATATGCAAGGACTTGATCAGCCAAACCCCGGGACGCGGAAGCGGCAAGGTAACGGCGCCTTGCGCGTCGCTGCGCGTCTGCAGACGAACGTTGGGTTCGCCGTGCAGCAGCGCCACGACCGTTGCGTTGGGGAGCGGCCTCCCGTGGTAAAGGATGCGGCCGTGAAACGGCTCGAGCCGAGTCGTCGGGTCGTCGTCGGGCACGATCTCAAAGTCGAGCCCGAGAGGCTTGGCGACGTCCGCCGACGGCTTGAGCCCGGTCAGCAGGGCCTTGGCGTAGCGGTAGAAGCGCTCGCGGCCGGGCTTGTCGCGTTCTCCGCGCAGGGCGCGGCTGGCGATGATGTCGTCAAGCCCGTAAAGCCTGAGGTAGTCCTCGAATTGGTCGGGCGGCAACTCGATATAGTTTCCGGTGCTCGCATAGGCGATAATTTCGGTGGCGCCGCCGTCGGCGCGCAGCACGCCGGCCGGATCGATCCGATCCGCTCCGCTGACGTCATGGTCGACCCCGTTCTGCCGCACATAGAACGCCGCAATGAAAGGCGAGAGCCGCGGCACCGGATCGCCGATGAAATCCTGTCCGACGCGCAAACCAACCGACACCGGCGTGCCGGGACCGGGATGAAAGGTCGAAGGCTCGATCCAGAAGTCGTGCGCCCGCCCGGTTGCAGCCGCAAGCAGCAGCAAAACCGCCGCAAGTGCGAGGGTCCTCAAAGGTCGTTCACGCAGCCGAAGCGGCGTGCGATCTGCGTCGCCAGATCACCCATACCAATAGGCGGCGCAAGATCTCGATGATCGCCCAACTGACGAAAGCAAACAGAAGCACCGCGCCAACGATGTAAGGCAGGATGCTTTCGGTCGGGAGACCCGCCTCGGGCCTTTCCGGCCATGGATCGGCGAGATAGGGCCAGTCATCGAGGAACTGCTTGTCATTTTCAGTGGCGCGGGGATATTCGCCCTCAATGTAGGAGATTTCCTGCAACAGGCAGTCGCCAAAGGCGCAGGTTTGGGCGACGACATCGTCGGTCAGCACGCGTCCATTGGGATAACCCACCGGGAAGCGATCGGTATAGACCATCACGTCAGGCACAAGATCGTATTTGCGGATCAGAAACGAGGTCTGAATCAGATCGGCCAGCCCCCTCGAGTACCACTCCTTTTTGTTCTTTAGGAAATTGTAAATATTGTCGACAGTCTCCTTCCTTTGCATGAGGAGCTTGACGTGCTCGCTTGGTGGAGAAGTATTGATCTCGCTGAAGCGCGGCAACTGCGTCCGTATTGAACGGCCGTCATGATCCAACTCCACACCGTCTTTGGTGGAGGTGGCCCACAGCATGAAATCGTGCTGCTCGGCGGGGAACGCATCCTTGGGAATGCTCATCACCATAGCAATGACATTGACCTTGAAAAAGCGCGGGAAAATGAAGGGGTCGTCGCGCACGCCCGTATACGTGCGGATCTTGTCCGTATTGTTCAGGCCGTTGACGGTCAGGTCCTTCAATGTGGCGTCATTGTTCAGGTGGATGGTAATCGAAGCGTCGGGGTGTATTTTATCCGGCGCTGTAATCGTGCCGCCGTAGCGGTGTCGGTCCTCGTCGCTCGTGAACGCGAGAGGCGTAGTGAGATCGAAATTCACCTTATATTCGTAGGGCCCGAGATCATAGGGCTTTGGCGACGTCAACTTTGCATGGACGTCTACGATCAGGATATACTGATCGCCTTTCGGAAAGAAAAACAGGTCGGTGAGGTTGCCGTTCGGGTCCGTCATTTCAAGCGGATCGGCGTGATCGGACGCGAGTGTAGCCGCTGGCGCGATCAGAGACAGGGCGAGCAGCGTAAACAGCACAGTGGCCCAGCCGGCGAGTCGCTTCATGTCCACCCCTCGATCTTGGTCTGGCAAGGCTCTCAGAAAGCGACGAGCGATTCAAGGCGTGCTGCGGCAGCGATCGCGAATCTTTCGTTGTGTGAAAAGCTCCGGCCGCAGGGAGACTCGAGCACTACGCCTTTATGCGGGAGTGAGGCCGCATCGATGCGGCGCGAAACGGTCGCAGATTTTGGATTGGGACCATTCGGATGAGTGAGACAGGCGCCAAAGCGCAGGCGGCCCCGCCCGCGCCCAAACTGATCGATCAACTGCAGTCCGGCTTGCAGGCGGCCCTCGCGATGCTCGCCGGATTGAAGCTCGACGTGTTCAGCGAGCTCGCCGGCGGACCGCGCGAGACGGCGGAGATTGCGAGTGCGCTCGGCGTCGAGCCGTCAAGACTGTCGCGGCTCATGTTCGCGCTCGTCGCAGCGGGTCTGCTCGAACGCCATGACGCCGGATTCGCCAACTCTCCCGAGGCGGCGACTTACTTCGTCAAAGGCTCGCCTCGTTATATCGGCGGCATGCATGAGTTGCTCGAACAATTGTGGCGCGCCGACCTCGAGACCGCCGAATCGATCCGCTCGGGCCATCCCGCCGCCCTGCATGACTTCAGTGCGATGTCCGACGACGAAATGTCGGCGATGCTGCGCGGAATGCACCCGCTCGCGATCGCCTCCGGCCGGGATTTCGCCCAGCGGTTCGATTTCTCAAGGTTCCGTTCGGTCGTCGATATCGGCGGCGGGTCCGGCGGTATGATTGCGACGCTGTGCGAGCTCAATCCGGGCATGACCGGAGTCTTGTACGACCTGCCTGGCCCTGCGAGGCTGGCGGAGCCGTTGCTGCGCGCAACGCCCGGCGGCGACCGGGTTGCGATCGAAGCCGGAGACATCTTGCGGGCGTCGCCGGGCGGCTCTTACGACGCCGCGATTTTGCGGATGCTGGTGCAGGTTCTTGCGCCCGAAGACGCCGCCCGCGCCATAGCCAACGCCGCCGCCGCGCTGAGGCCGGGCGGGGCGATCTACATTGCCGGCAACATTCTTGACGATGACCGGCTTTCGCCCGCCGCGCCGGTCTATCGCAATGTGACCTTCATGAATCTCTACCGCGCCGGCGCGTCCTACACCGAAAGCGAGCACGCCCGCTGGCTCGAGGCGGCCGGCTGCGGGGACATGCGACGGATCACCCTGCCGAACGGCTCGGGCGTCATTTCCGCGACAAAGCGCGCTTGACGGTCGGCGGCGTGGATGAGGAGCGGCACCGTCTACATCAGACCCACAAGCCGGGGGACGCGCTCTACTCGGAAGCAAACGAGATGGTGATCCGACGCGGACGCGCGCCACGACCAGCATCAACGAGCTCTTGAGGGAGTGAAGGGGCGATTGGCCGACCCCGCTGGATGAGGCCGTACATTTTCGTCGCCTGGCGCGACGGATCAATGGGTTATGCGTCCATTTCTGCAGCCCCCTGCGATGGGGTGAGCGGCATGGCCGCCCCCGGCCATCACGGCGCCCGCGGGGAGGCTAATTCCTTTTCATTATCAATAGCTTAGCGTTGCCGGACGCAGAAATTGCTTTCCGAAAATCGGAATATCGGCTATCATGGGCGTTTGCCGCGCTCGCGCCGAAGGAGAAAAGCCGATGACCAGCGAAGCCGCACCCCAATCGCAACCCGTTGGAGTCCGAGCCCAGCGCCGGGCGAGGATCGCCGCGAGGATCGCTGAGCGCGAGACCTATTTCGACCTTCTGGCGTCGGGCTATAGCTGCAGTCAGATCGCTGACGCGGCGAAGGTGAGCGTCGCGACGGTCCAGCGCGCGATCGACCGGGCGATCGTCGAGCGGCGGCTCGACGCGCCGGATCGCTACATGCATCTGCAAGTCGCGCGGCTGACCAAAGCGCTGCGGCTCGCTGACGCTTCGATCGAGAATGGCGACTTGAAGGCCGTCGCGCCGCTCACGCGGCTGGTCGCCGCGCTCGATCGCTATCATGGGCTCGCGGCCGCGAAGGCGCACTGGCGTCCGGCCCCGGCCGCGCCCCTGCCGGCGCCCGCTGCCCCGCCCCTCGCCCTGCCCGCGCCGCCGCTCGCGCTGATCGACGCCGAGACCGGCGTCGCCGAGCCGTTGCGGGAATGAGGAAGCGCCCGAGGGGGCGTGGGCGCGCCTAAGGGCGGAATGCGGGCCTACACAGGTCGCCTCGGGAAGGACCGGAGTCGGCGTAGAGTCGAGGTGTGGCGCGGTGGCGTTAGGCTGAGCATGTCTGTTTCCGCCCCTTTCGTCTGGCGGTGCCTTAGTGGCTCAGCCGTAGCTCCGTTTCCACACCCCGCTCATCGAACCGGACAGGCAGGTTTCCTGCATCCGGCTCTCGGACAAGACCTCACGCCTTCGTCCACGGCACGTCGTGCCCAAGCCGACTCAGGCGTACGAGCCCGAAGTGCCCGTAGAGGTGCGAGAGTGGATAGCTCCCGCCCCGCCTGACTTTGTGCTTGAGGCGCAACCACCGGCGCACCCGCGCCGCCGCGTAGGCGTCAAGCGCCCGGTACGCCTTGCTGAAAGCGCCTACCGAAAAGTAGTTCGCCCATCCGCGCAGCATGCGGTTCACTTTGCCCACCAGCGTCGTGGTCTCTTGCCATGTGCACGATCGCTCGGTCAGCGCGTGGATTTTCTCGACCGCGCGCTGCATGCTCTTCTTTGAGGGCCGGTAGCCGATACGGGCCTGGCCGGTCCTCGCCGAATACATCCGCCCGAACGTGTAGCCCAGAAAGTCGAACTCGCTCTCCGGCACTTTGCAGACGCGCGTCTTCTCCTCGTTCACCGTAAGCTTCAGCTTGCCCATGATCTCCCGCAGTCGTTGCAAGGCTTCTTCGCCTTTGCCCCTTCTGCACAGGATCACGAGGTCGTCGGCGTAGGTCACGAGCCGCGTGCCGAGGGTTCGCTCGAGCCCGAACATCTTCCATCCCAGCACGAACCGGCGCATGTAGATATTCGCCAGCAAGGGTGAGACCGGCGAGCCCTGCGGAATGCCACGCCGCTTGTCCCGCGCCTCGGTCGTGCGCGTCTTCCGACCGCGATCGTCGGTTTCTTCCACGGGGCAATCTAGCCACATCCTGATCAGATGGAGCACGCGCCGATCGACGATCCGACGCGCAACCGACTTGAGCAGGTCGGCATGAGGAATGCTCCCGTAGTAGTCCGCGAGGTCGGCGTCCACCACGTCCGGATGGCCGCGAAACAACAGCTCCTCCACCTCGACCACCGCCTGCTGAGCGTTCCGCCCAGGACGGTAGGCATAGAGTTCCGAGGGAAGGTCGGCCTCGAAGATCGGTTCCAGCACCAGCATCGCGGCTGTCATGCAGACCCGATCCCGCAAGGTTGAGATGCCCAGCGGCCTGAGCTTGCCGTTGGCCTTCGGTATGTAAACGCGTCTGATAGGGTCCGGTCGGTAAGTCTCCTGCCTGAGCGCAAGCGCCAGTTCGCCCAGCCATCGCTCCACCCCATACGTCTCGACGGCCTCGAAGTCCTGACGGTCCACGCCCGGCGCGCCCTTGTTGGAGCGGCACTGGGCATAGGCGTGCGCCAGAATGTCGTCGCGGCTGATCTTGTCGTAGAGGGTGTAGAAGCGGTAGCCGGGTTCTGCCTTCGCTTTCGCGTGCAACGCCGTCTGCAGTTTCTGAACGCTGTCCGGAGTTGATAGATCCCATGGGGAGGAGGATAGCGACCAGCGCTCTGGCAGAGTGAGGTTGCGACCAACAACTCAGGAGACGACCATGCCAAGCGTATCTGACCGCCCCGAAGCGCCGACCGCTATCCAAACCCATCTTGCCGCCATTTTTGTCTCTTTGGAACTCAGCCGCTCTATCTGGGTCATCACGTCGCTGTCGCCGGGGTTCGGCGAAAAGATGTCGAAGCATTCCATGCGAGCCGGGGACGTCGCGGCGTTGCTGGCGCGCTTTTCGGAGCTCAAGCGGAAGGCGTCGGAGCGGACCGGAAAATCCTTTCCGATCGTCGTCATTCAGGAAGCGGGTCTCGACGGCTTCTGGCTTCATCGTGTGCTGCAAAGCGAAGGCGTCGAAAGCCATGTCGTCGATCCATCCTCGATCGCGACGTCGCGCCGACGGCGGCGCGCCAAGACCGATGGGATCGACGGCGAGGCGCTGCTTCGCGCGCTACTGGCGTACAAGCGCGGCGAACCTCGGGTGTGCGCGATGGTGAAAGCGCCGACGCCGGAGGAAGAAGATCAGCGCCGGCTCTGCCGCGAGCGCAAAGTGCTGATCGCCGAGCGGGTCAAGCACGTCAATCGCGTCAAGGGACTGTTGTTTTCCCAAGGCGTCTCCGGTTACGAGCCGTTGCGCCGCGATCGGCGCCAACGGCTCGACGAGTTGACGACGGGCGACGGCCATCCCTTGCCGGTGCATCTCAAGACCCAGATCCGGCGCGAACTCGATCGGCTCGAACTGCTGCTTGATCAAATCAAGCAGGCCGAGGCCGAGCGCGACGCGCTGCTCGCCGCGCCACAGCCCGCCGCGCCAGCGCCGGCCGGGAGGATGTTGCTCGAATTCAAGGGCATCGGCGCCGAATTGGCCGCCATCCTCTGGCTGGAGGCGCTATTTCGCCATTTTGACAATCGCCGCCAGCTCGCGTCTTACGCTGGGCTGGCGCCGACGCCCTGGCAAAGCGGCTCAGTCGATCACGAGCAGGGCGTTTCCAAGGCCGGGAATCCGCGATTGCGAACCGCCCTAATCCAGCTTGCCTGGCTCTGGCTGCGCCATCAGCCGCAATCGGCGCTGGCTCTGTGGTTCAAACAACGGGTCAGTGGCAATGGTGGTCATTTCAAGAAGTCGACCATCGTCGCGCTCGCGCGCAAGCTGCTGGTGGCATTATGGAAATATGTCACCGCCGGCGTCGTCATCGAGGGAGCCGTGATGAAAGCCGCCTAACCACAAACGCTCAACAGATATTCAAATCTTCCAGGACCTGATCAGTTCTGGCGGATCCGGGTGGACGAACCGATGGTAACCATGGCCCGATATGCCGATTGATAGAATGGTTTCGCTCCCCTGAGCCCCTGCCCGCCGCAAGCGGGATGTTGGTGCAGCCGTCTCGAGCGGCGACCGTATGTGAGGTTGATCGTGCTCGGAAACGGGCCGCGTCATGCAATCGGGCTCGGACCTCGGATACCGAAGCTGCCCTCGGAGTTTGACACATGCCCGAATGAATAAGCTCTTGACCCAAAGCTCCCCATGTGAGGTTGCCCAATCGCCAGGTCCCTCGCTGCGTCTTGCGTCTGTCTTGAACTGAGGTCCCTTCCCTCCCCCGGCGTTACCCGGCTTCAGCGGTACTACGAACCTCTCCGCCACCCCACGGCGCCCGGCCTATCCCTCGCGGGCGTCCGGTTGATCATCCCTGACCACGCTGTGGGGCTTCCCGTGTTGCGTACGCTTTCCTTGTGTACGTGCCGCCGCCAGTACCCCGGTGCAGCGACTGGGCGTCGTCTTCGCTCATCTCGCCCAGCCGTAACAGCCTTCCCCGAAGTTGCAGTCGGGTCGGCCTGCACATCGACCTTTTCGGAGCTTGCTCGGCGTTCACCTCAAGTTGCGGCCCGCACATTCGCGCCGTCACCTATATGTGACCAGCTACACCGAAGGCTTCAGCCATTTCGTCACCTCCATGACTGCTCCGGTTGCTTCCGGCTGGAGCGTTCGCCGGGTGGGATTTGCACCCACTGGAAAGCGCCGCCTTCTCACGGCGCACGCAAATAGCAGTCATTTCGTTGCGAGCTAAATAGGCTTCACCGCCCGAAGCTTTACAACGGCGCGCAGAAACCGCCTTGAGCGCTGCAAAGAAAAAGGCCACGCGGACTTTTTTCTCGTGTGGTTCAGACGCCTACGCCAATGAAGCGTAGCCTCTTGCGGGACGCGCCATAGCCGGCGAAGCCAAGGGCGCCGAAGCCAAGCGCCATCATGGCCCACGTCGAGGCCTCAGGAACCGCCGATCCGACCAAGGTGAACTGCAACATTGGCGCCTCGGCCGCGCCGCCAGTGAAGTCGGTGGTGAAGGTCTCCACGGTGGTAGTGTTGGTTCCGGAATCGTACGCAAAGGTCGGCGTCGAGAAGAGAGGGTTGACGCCGGTGAAGATATAGTCGCCGGGTAACATACCCGGCGTCGTCCAATTGCCAGGCAGATACACGAATACATAATAGCCGACAGGGGACGCGTAAGTGTAGTCGTCAAAGCCGCCGACATCGAAAATCAACGTCGCGTCCGCGCCGAGCCGGCCTAAGGTCAACGGAAGGCCGCTGCCGCTGGCGCCGGCCGCGGTGTTGTTCTGCCAGCCCCAATAGCCCGCAGTTCCGTCGCCGGAATAGGTGGCGGTCACTGATGCCGGATAGGGCGGCGTTGGGGCCGGCGAGCTGACCGTCACGCCGCCGCCCTGAAAGTAGGCAAAGTTCTGCGCGTTCGACAGAAGGTCAATATTGAAGGTTGCATTCGAGAACGCAACCGCGCCATACGCACGGGACGACTGATAGAAGGCGTCCGCGTTGGCGAAAGCGGAATTAGACCACGTGACCGTGTAGTCGCGTGTTTCGCTGATGAATTGTTGGGCGTTCGCTGCGCCTGCGCAGACCGTCACGATCGATGCGACGATCGCGCACTTCAGTCCAGGTAGAGCCATCTGAATCCCCTCCCACGGCCCGTGGGTTGCCTTACCCCGGTAGGTTGCCTTACCGATGCATCACCGTCAACTTCGCCAAAAGGCGAAGCCGAGAGGGCAACGTGGCGGCGATACGCCTTCTCAGCAACGACGCAACAAAGCCTTCAGCCGAAGACGGCTTTCTCGCCCTTTGCGCCCGTTCACAGGACAGATCTTGAAGGGCAACAAAGGGTCGAAACCGGCTCTCCGATCACCGAACCAAAGCGGGTTTCGAGCTGCAGATTCGAACCACCGCCGCGCCCCCTCGGCGTTTGCCGCCCGCGCGCCGAAGGAGAAAAGCCGATGACCAGCGAACCTGCAGCCCCATCGCAACCGACCAGCGTTCGAGCCCAGCGCCGGGCGAGGATCGCGGCGAGGATCGCTGAGCGCGAGACCTATTTCGATCTTCTGGCGTCGGGCTATAGCTGCCGGCAAATCGCCGAGGCGGCGAAGGTGAGCGTCGCGACGGTCCAGCGCGCGATCGACCGGGCGATCGCCGAGCGGCGGCTCGATGCGCCGGATCGCTACATGCATCTGCAAGTCGCGCGGCTGACCAAAGCGCTGCGGCTCGCCGACGCTTCGATCGAGAATGGCGACTTGAAGGCCGTTGCGCCGCTCACGCGGCTGGTCGCCGCGCTCGATCGCTATCATGGGCTCGGGGCCGCGAAGGCGCACTGGCGCCCGGCCCCGGCCGCGCCCCTGCCGGCGCCCACGGCCCCGCCCCTCGCCCTGCCCGCGCCGCCGCTGGCGCTGACCGACGCCAAGACGGGCGTCGACGAGCCGTTGCGGGAATGAGGAAGCGCCCGAGGGGGCGTGGGCGGGGGTCTAGCGAAGACGTCGCCTAAGGGCGGATGGCGCGCGCCTGCAGGGGTCGCCTCGGGAGGGACCGGAGTCCGTGCCAAAGCCCGCGTTCCATATCGAACACGAAATAGGCTCTACCGCCCTGAGCGGACCTCGGGTCGAGGCTCCCCCGGAGCATCACGGAGATGATTCGAAGCCGTCACCCGAATTGGCTGCTGTGCGCAAATAGGGGCCAATCAACCGATGCCGAGGAATCAACCCGAAGCCGTCATGCGGCTGCTCTCACACCAAATAACCGCCGGCGTAAGCGAAAGTGTGTTAGCGATGTAAGGTGCCCGAGGGCTCACCATGGCAGAAACCTGGATCTCCATCCGCGACACTATGGCAAATTGACTTGCAGCGTGGTTTGGCGTGAAAGGCGGCGTGGCCGGCTGCTGGCGCGGATGATCGACTAGGTTTCCGTGGCACCAGCAGGAGAAGCGGCTGCAATTGCCATTATTGACTCCCGTCGAGGACGGTGAGCCAACGACGCGAAGATCTTGATGATCTTGGCGCAGGTGGCGGCTTGCCTGGTGGAGGCACAGATGCTTGATAAAGCCAAAAAATCAGCGCTCGACGTAAGCGGTCTTCGAACACGGTACGACAATTTCATTGGCGGCGCATGGAGGGCGCCGGAGAAGGGGCGTTACTTTACCAACAAGAGCCCGATCGACGGCAGCACGCTTTGCGAAGTGGCCCGTTCGGACGCCGCCGACGTCGAGGCGGCGCTCGACGCCGCGCATGCGGCGAAAGACAAGTGGGCTCGCACCTCGCCGACCGAGCGTGCGAAAATGCTCAACACGATCGCCGATCGGATCGAAGACAATCTCGAACTGCTCGCCCGCGTCGAGACCCGCGACAACGGCAAGCCGATCCGCGAGACGATGAACGCGGACGTGCCGCTGTCGGCCGATCATTTCCGCTATTTCGCCGGTTGCATCCGTGCGGAAGAAGGGACGGTCGGCGAGATTGATCGCGATACGGTCGCCTATCACTTCCGCGAGCCGCTGGGCGTGGTCGGCCAGATCATCCCATGGAACTTCCCGCTCCTGATGGCGTCCTGGAAGATGGCGCCCGCGCTGGTCGCAGGAAATTGCGTGGTCATCAAGCCGGCTTCTGACACGCCGATGAGCCTTGCGGTGCTGATGGATCTGATCGGCGATGTGCTGCCGCCGGGCGTTCTCAACGTCGTCTTCGGCCATGGCTCCGAAGTCGGCGCTCCGCTCGCCCGCAGCCCGCGGATCAACAAAATCGCCTTCACCGGCGAGACAACAACCGGCCGGCAGATCATGCAATACGCGGCGGAGACGATCATCCCCATGACGCTTGAGCTTGGCGGGAAATCGCCCAACATCTTCTTTGCTGACGTCATGGACAAGGACGACGCCTTCCTCGACAAGGCACTCGAAGGGTTCGCTCTCTTTGCCTTCAACAAGGGCGAAGTCTGCACCTGCCCGTCGCGCGCGCTGGTGCAGGAGTTGATCTTCGACAGGTTCATGGAAAAGGCGGTTGCCCGCGTCGCCAAGATCAAAGTCGGCGATCCGCTCGACCCGACGACCCAGATGGGCGCGCAATGCTCCAAGGGGCAGCTTGAGAAGATCCTCAACTACATCGACGTCGGCAAGAGGGAAGGCGCAAAGTGCATGACCGGCGGCGAGCAGGCCCACCTCGGCGGCACGCTGGAGAACGGCTTCTATGTGAAGCCGACCGTCTTCGTCGGTCACAACAAGATGCGCATCTTCCAGGAGGAGATCTTCGGGCCGGTTCTCTCGGTGACGAAGTTCAAGACCATGGAGGAGGCGATCGAGATCGGCAATGACACGATCTACGGGCTCGGCGCCGGCGTCTGGTCGCGTGACGGGACCACCGCCTATCGCGTCGGCCGCGAGATCCAGGCAGGGCGCGTGTGGACGAACTGCTACCATGTGTATCCCGCGCATGCGGCGTTCGGCGGCTACAAACAGTCCGGCTTCGGCCGCGAGACGCACAAAATGATCCTGGATCACTATCAGCAGACGAAGAACCTGCTCGTCAGTTACAACCCTAATGCGATGGGGTTCTTCTGAAAGCGTCGGGCGAAGCCGCGCCTAAACGCGCGGCTCCTCTCGCGACGTTCGGCGCTTGGGAGGGCGCCGGACGCCTCTTTGTCGATCGATGCCCCGCGGAGGAGGAGGAATGACCGAAAGAGTTGTGTTCACGGCTGACGCCGCCGCGCTTGCCGCGGCGTTGAAGGGCGAGCATGGGGCGTTGATCTTCCACCTGTCGGGCGGATGCTGCGAGGGGAGCGCGCCTATGTGCTTCCGGCAGAGCGACTTTCGCGTGGGCGCGAGCGACGTCTTGTTGGGCGCGATCGACGGTTGTCCCTTCTATGTCGGGGCGGCGCAATTCGACTACTGGTCGGGTTGCCAGATTATCGTCGACGTGACGAGGGAGGGCGGCGACAGCTTTTCGCTGGAAGCGGCCGACGGCATTCGATTTGTCGCACGGTCGCGTCTTTTTACTGACGTGGAATTCGAGGCTTGACGGCCGGACCGCCGCCGCGTCGTAGCCCCGCGGCCAGCGCCGCGGCGAGCAGACGGGTTCGAAGCTTCTCCCGGGAAGGTCCGGTCGTGGCGCATCTCGCCCGTAGCGCGTACGGCCGCTTTCTCTCCGTTTCCGCCCGTTCACAGGGTCCATCTTGAACGCGTGCTTCGGGTCGAAACCGGCTCTCCGATCACCAAACCAAAGCGGGTTCCGAGCGGCCGATGTGAACCCCAAGCCCCGCTCCATGGCCAGTCGAAAAAATGGGCGTCCTTTCGAACGCCCTATGCGGCGCGACGCGGTCGGCGACCGCGTCACCGGCGGCGGTCTCTGTCGTGGCCGGGTCGCCAGTCGTCAATTGCGAGCGCAGCGACGCAATCCACAGATCGTCGGGCGCCCCACGGCTCCTGGATTGCTTTGTCCCCCGGATGAGGTCCGGGGTCCTCGCAATGACGCGTCCGCCGTTCGAGAGCCGCTTGAGCTATTCTACGTAAGCGGTCGATTCCGGGTGGCTTGTTTACGTCGATATGACCCTAGTCCGCTTCGCCCCCGTGACCGCCGTGTCTCTCGCCCCGATGTTCTCGCCAATCGAAACGGCGCAGATGCGCGATCGGCGCGTGTAGGGCAGGCCGGTCTCTTTCGCCCAAACGCTGTTGCGCGTCGCATGGCGATGGTCGCAGTCGTTCTGAAGCCGGAACCCCGCTTTGCGCGAAGGGCCAGACCACGCCGCAGTAGAGGAAAGCCCAGCGCCACCTCTGGTAGGCGGTTTGGCGAACTCCGCTAACCTGTTCTGTGACGCGGGTCACAGCGATCCGACAAACAAAATGATGTCGAACTGTAGGGCATCCAATAATTTGTGGAGGCGCCCATGCCGACAGATCGAGCCTTTTCCCACACGAGCGCCGCGCCATCGCAGACGCGTTGGTGGTCTTCCGTAGTGCACGCAGCCATTCTGATTGGCATGTTCGCCTGCGTGATTGGTATGCTCATTCTGGACGCTGAATGGCTTTCGAAATCCACGGATCGGAACGAGCCAACGGCAATGAATCTCGTTGGTCGGTGACGGACATCATCAAACGCAGTCCCTCCTTGAAGGCCGTCGCGCCGCTTACGCGGCTGGTCGCCGCTCTCGATCGCTATCATGGGCTCGGGGCCGCGAAGGCGCACTGGCGCCTGGCCCCGGCCGCGCCCCTGCCGGCGCCCGCGGTCCCGCCCTCGCCCTGCCCCCGCCGCCGCTCGCGCTGACCGACGCCAAGACGGGCGTCGACGAGCCGTTGCGGGAATGAGGAAGCGCCCAATCGACCCAATCGGACCTTGGACTTAGTTGCGCTTTTCCAGCAGGGTGTTCAGCGCGGCCAGGAGCTCATCGGAACTCGCCTGCGTTCCGCGTTGCTGGGCAACGATCTCCCCCTTGTTGTCGATCAGCGAGATCACGGCGGCATGGTCGACTCCGCCCTGCCCGTCGGGGCGGTAACCGACGCCGAGCGCCGCCGCGAGTTCGCGCACGGCGTCGTGGTCCGCCCGCAGGAGTGTCCATCGATTGAGATCGAGGCCATGGCTTTCGGCGTAGAGCCTCAAACGCTCGGGTGTGTCGGCCTCCGAATCGAAGCTGAAGAACGCAAATCGCACCCGGTCGGCCGTGTCGGGGGGCAGGTGCTTCTCGATCCACATCATGTCGACCACGATCGCGGGGCAGATGTTCCTGCAAGTCGTGTAGCCCATCGCCGCGACGACCGGCTTGCCGGCGAAAGAGGCAAGGGCGACGCTGGCGCCGTCCTGGGTCGTCCATTTGGAATCGAGGTTGTAGACCGAGGCGCTGGACGGCGCTGGGTCGTTCGTCTGCGCGTCGTGCTGCGCACGCTCGTCGGCGCGCATCGCGGTCGGACCTGCGGCGACGACCGCGACTCCAAGCGCAAGCGAGGCGAACAGCGAGCGACAATTCATGGCGCGCCTCCCGCGCAGCGAAAGCCGAGATTGTCGGCTGTGTAATTGGCCTTGAGGCTTTCCCGCATCGAATAGCGCATGAAGGCCGGATAGTCGGCGGGGTCTGTGGCGCGGGCGGCCGCGCCGCTGCAGAAAAAGGCGCTGTCCGTCGTCGCGTAGGCGTCGAAATCGAGCGTCCATTCCCATACAAAGCCGACCATGTCCTTGACGCCGAAGCCGTTGGCGGCTCCTTCCCCGATCGCGGGCGGACGGACGCCGTTGGGCTTGGCGAACCATTCGAGCGACCGCGCCCGGACCGTCTCCTGCCCGCGACCAGCGTCGGCGAGCGCATATTCCCATTGGTCGGTCGTCGGCAGCCTAAGGCCCCGCGCCTTGCAATAAGCCTCCGCGGCGAACCACGACACGTTCGTCACCGGCTCGTCGCGCGCGGCCACCTCCCCGGGTTCGAGGTCGGACGGCCAGCGCCTGAGATACCAAGCATCTGCGAAGATCGCTTTGACCTGCGATTTCCGCCATTGAGGATGCGACGTCACGAACGCGAGGAACTGAGCGTTTGTCACCGGTTCGGCGTCGAGCCGGAACGCTTCGACGCGCAGGACGGCGGCTGCCTCGCCGCCACTGGCATTCGGGGCTTTCTGTTTCAGAAACGGCGTGTAGGGCCCGGGCGGCACGGTGACCATACCGTCCGGCTCCGCCTCGACAGCCGGAGCGATTGTGACCGAGGCGGCGAGAGCCGCGATCCCAACTGCGATCGCCGCAGACGCGCGCATCATGGCTTCGCCTGGATCCGATAGGCCTTGACGTCCTCCGGTGTGACCTCCTGACCCGAGTTGCCCCAATTGCTGTAGACGTAGGTCAGCACGTCCGCGATGTCCTCGTCCGACAGGCTCCAGGCCGGCATCACGCCGTTGAACTCATGGCCGTTGACGATGAGCTTGGTCTCGAGGCCACCGGTGACGGTCTTGATCGCGCGGACCTTGTCGCCGTTGAGATAGTCCGACTTGGCCAGCGGCGGGAACGCGTCGGGCACGCCCTGGCCGTCGGCCTGATGGCAGGCTTGGCAATTGTTGGCGAATATTCCGGCGCCGATCTCGATGCGCTCCGCCTTGGTGCTTGCCGCCGGCGCCGGAACGCCGCCTTGGCCGGCCACGCGGATACCTGTGCCTTCCGGCTGGTAGACGAGATCGAATTGCTTGCCGGAATAGACGAGCTTGTCCTCGGGTCCCGTGACCTTGAGCTGGGCCAGCGCTCCGCGGTTGAATGCGCGCTCGATGGAATGATCGACGATGATGAAGGTGCCGGGCACGCTCATCTTGAACTGAACGATTGCCGCGCCGCCCGCCGGGATCGCAGTCGTCTGCACGTTGTGTGTGGGCGTGCTCAAGTTGCCCTCCGGCCAGACCGCGTCAAAAATCTGGCCGATGACATGGAACGAGGAGACGAGGTTCGGCCCGGCGTCGCCGACGAACAGCCGGACCGTCTCCCCGACTTTGGCGGTCAGCGCCTTGTCGCCGACGGTCGAGCCGACCGAGCCGTTGAACACCACATACTCCGGCTTCTCGTCGATGACCTTGGCCATGCTGAACGGTTGCAGGCCCTGCTCGCCGTTCTTGCCTTCAGTGTAGAAGTCGCCCTGCATCAGGTAATATTCGTGGTCGACTGTCGGCAGGCCCCCCTTCGGCTCGACCAGGATCATACCGTACATGCCGTTGCCGATGTGCATGGCGACCGGCGCAGTCGCGCAGTGATAGACGAAAAGCCCGGGGTTGAGCGCCTTGAACGAGAACACCGAGCTGTGGCCGGGCGCGGTCAGCGAGGCCGCCGCGCCGCCGCCTGGGCCGTTGACCGCATGCAGGTCGATGTTGTGCGGATTCTTATTGTCGGGGTGATTGTCGAGATGCATCTCGACTTCGTCGCCCTCGCGGATGCGAATGAACTTGCCGGGCACATGGCCGCCGAAGGTCCAGAAGGTATAGCGCACCCCGTCGGCGAGCCGCCCCCCGAGCTCCCGCACTTCCAGATGCACCACGACCTTGGTCGCGTGGTCGCGATGGATCGGCGGCGGTACGTTCGGCGCGTCGGCGAGGACGGCGTTCTCCTCGCCGATGATCGGATCGTTGAGATTGTCTTCGCGGGAGGCCGCAAAGGCGGAGCCAGCGATGAGGATCGCCGCCAGCGCTGCGCCTGACCAAAGTGATCGAACCCTCATCCTTGCTCTCCGGCTTTCCGCCCGCGCCCTTTTTGAACTTGGCGACGCTGATACCCGAGGTTTGCGGGCAACCGCCTTGATCTTGGTCAAGCAGGGACCGGCGCGGCTCCGCCCGACGCAATTATTCCGAGGCCGAGGCGTCCGTCTGCGTGGCTTTCTGTCGCAGGACCCGCTCCGTGACGTCGCGCGCCATGGCGACCGCTCCCTCTGCAACGCCATCGACCGCCACGAGAGCGAAGGTCATCTCGACATAGAGCTTCCGCCCGCTCTTGTGCAGCGCGCGGGTCAAGGTCGGACGTCCCTGAAGCTTCAGGACGCCGTTCGTCATCGCGTCGTCGAAACCGCGCCAGTGCGCGGCGCGAAGATGGCCCGGCACGATGAGATCGAGGTTTTGACCCAACGCCTCCTCGGCGCTCAAGCCGAAAAGCGCCGCCGAGGCGCGGTTCCAGCGGCGAATCGTGCCTACCCGGTCGGCGAAGATCATGGCGTCGGCGGCCTGATCGAGAATCTGCTCGGCGAGATTCGATGGTTCGTCCATGCGTCGCCTCTTAATGGTCGCGGCTGCGCAGCAATAGCGGCGCATAAACGGCAAGGAACGCCACGAATGCCAGAAGCCAGGCGCAAGCCGCGAGATGCATCAACGGCATGGCGAAAGCGGGCAGCGCGGCCATCGCGACGCGCGCGATCAAAGCGACGACGACGCAGATATAGGCGAGCTTCGTTCCTTTGGAGGCGACGAGCACGCGCCCGGAATGGCCGAGCGTGGCGCGGGTCATCATCGCCAGGGTCATCGCGCCGACCGCGCCGATCGCCCACACATGCACGCCGACCGCGTACGGGACCGCGTCGGGCCAAAGGGCGTGCGCCCCGACGCCGGCGAAGCCCAGTGCGGCGAACAGAAAGCCCAAGTGCAACACGAGCACGAGCGCGTCATGTCGTGCAGCGAGACCCCGCCAGCGCGAAAGCCGCCAGAGGTTTGCAACGGCCGCCGCGAGCGCCACCGCGCCCGTCGGCACGCCTTCGGGGGCGACGACCCAGAAAGCGAGCGAAAGCCCCGATAGCCCAAGGACCCCGCCGTCCGGCCTGCCGAACGGAGCCGGTCGTTCCGTGTCCCCGGCCTTGGCAAGCCAGTTGCCGGTGAAGCTCGGCGTCACGCGGCCGCCGATCAGAAGGATCAGCATGACGATGAGGCCGAGCGCCGCCCGTATGGACGTGTCAGCACTCCCGGATCGGGCGTCCTCGACATGGAACGCGACATCTATAAGCGCCAGCGCGAAAACGAGCGCGGCGACTTTGAGATTGCGCCAGTTCTGCCCTTTTATCACCTCGCGCGCGACCAACGCAGCGAAGACAGTGAGGAACGCTGCGTCCGCAACAGCTGCCGCTGGACGGCCGATCCATGCGGATGTGAGGACGACGATCCTGCCCGCGGTCCAGAGGGCAGCGAGCGCCGCAAGCGGCCAGCCGGCGACTGGCAACCGGCCAGTCCAGTTCGGGATCGCCGTCAAGAGGAAGCCCGCGACCACGGCGCCCGCATAGCCGAAAATCATCTCGTGCGCGTGCCAGTCCACGGCAGAAAATGCAGTCGGAATCGTGATCGCGCCGGTGAAGGCCGGCAGCCACAACGCCATTGCGATCAGCGCCCAGGCGCCCGCGGCCAGAAAGAACGGCCGGAACCCCCGGCTGAGCAACGGCGCGCCATGCCACGCGCGCGACGCGGCGGCGGAACGGCTTGCCTGGTCGGCTGCCGTGGTCATCCGAATATCCCTCCGTGCGCGCCGGCGACGGCGCCGAAGATCGTGACGATGCCCGCGGCGAGCAGAACGCGGTGGACGCGCGACAGGCGGATGAGGAGAGCCGCGGGATCCTGCGCCGCCATCGCGGCGATACGCCTGTGCGCGACCGGTTCGATCACGAAGACGATCAGCATGAAGAGCGCCCAGAGCAGGACCATCGCGTCCATCCACCAGAACGCCGGACTGGCGAACAGGCCCCAGAGATCGAGCCGCCACGCCATCCAGAGCCCGGTCGCGCCCGCGAGGGGAATCGAGAACCGAACCTGCGCCGCGAAACGTCTTTCGATCGCCTCGAGCAGCGCCCAGCCTTTCCCCGCGTCGGCGTACGACCGCGCAAGCGGCAGCGCAACGAGCGTCACGAAAGCGACCCCGCCGATCCAGTGGGCGACGAACACGACATGCAGCGCACGGGCGATTTCGACATCGTCGATCAGGGATGGTGACACGTGTACGTAACCTCGTCTCCTTGCCCGGGATGAGGCGAAAAATAACTCTCAAGTTTGTTCGGCCTGCCGTCAAATTCCTTGGCGTCGGCAGGAGGCTCGCGCTTGATCGTGATATTCGGCCAGATCAGCGCATATTCGGCGTTCAACTTGAGCCATTTCTCCAGGTCCGGTTCGCCATCGGGCAAGATGGCCTCGGCCGGACATTCGGGTTGGCATACGCCGCAGTCGATGCACTCGTCGGGATGGATGACCAGCATGTTGTCGCCCTCGTAGAAACAATCGACAGGGCACACTTCGACGCAATCCATATATTTGCACTTGATGCAATTGTCAGTGACCGCGTAGGTCATGACGATTTCCCAGTCGAGGCCGGGTTCGGTCGGAAAAACAACGCGAGCTTCAGGCTCTCGGCGATGCGGACGGCCTTCGCGCGAAACGCCTCCGCGACCTCGTTCTCAAATAGCTCATCGCAGGTCTCGCCAAAGAGCCGCAGCCAACGATCGAACATCTGCGGCTCGATAGCCTTGATGCGAAGGTGCGCCGGCACAGGAGCGCCTTTGTAACGTCCGCTCGTCAGCATCACCGACGACCAAAAGTTGCGCATGGTCTCCAGATGCGGCCCCCACTTGCCTCGCAGGACACGTTCGAAAATCGGGCCGAGAACGGGGTCGACGCGAACCTTCGCGTAGAAATGATCGACGAGGAGGCCGATTCCCTCCTCGGAGATGCAACAGGTTTTCGTGTCGACCTCCATCACCACGTTCCCGGCGGCGGGAATGGCCGCGCCAACGCGGCGCCAATCGCGGGCGCTATTTCTCATTTGACTGGCCACACAGCTAAACATGCATCTTCCGCACATGTTACAGTGCGGGTTGCCGAAAAGCAATACCTAGAATATATGTTTAGGCTCAGCGCCTCGCCGGAGAGTCCCTATGCGCCTTACGGTCTACACCGACTACGCCTTGCGCCTGCTCATGTATCTTGCGCTCAAGGATGATGGGCTCGCGACGATCGCCGAGGTTGCCGACAGCTACGGCATCTCGAAGAACCACCTTATGAAGGTCGCTCATCAGCTAAGCGTTGGAGGATATGTCGGGACGGTTCGCGGCAGGGGCGGCGGATTGCGTCTGGCGAGACCTGCCGAGAAAATAGGACTCGGCGAAGTGGTGCGCCGCACCGAGCCCGATATCGCACTCGTGCCGTGCTTTAGCCCGATCGACGCTCCATGTGCGATCCGCTCGTGCTGCGTGCTGCGGAGGGCGCTGGATAAGGCGCGCGTTGCATTCATCGAGGTGCTTGACGGCTATACCCTCGGCGACCTTGTCCGGCCGCGAACGCCGCTGCGAACCCTTCTCGCTATTGCGCCCACCAATGCAGGGCCCATTGTTGTTGGCAGACGACCGTCAGCGCGGACAAAAGTGGATAGGCGAGCCTAGGGTCTAAAGAGTCGCCAATCCCGCGGGGGGGAAACCGGACCGAAGCCCTCCATGTGCGCCCAGCAATTGTCGAATCATTCGCGGGTTCGGGCAGACTTGAAAGATGGAGCGTGCAGCATCATGAGGGCTACCAAATCGCCGGAAACGATCGCCGCGTCGTACGGCATCGGGGAGGACGCCACGTTCGGCGCCTTGACGTCGGCGCTCTATCTCTTGAGCAGCTATAGGTTTCCGGGCTTTGATCGCCGCTCCTCGCCACCATCCCTCTACTTGACGAGCGCCTGATAGACGAGATTGCGGATAAGTGAGTAGTAGTGCGACCCCTGGCCCTGGATTGCTTTGTCCCCCGGGATGAGGTCCGGGGGTCCTCGCAATGACGCGTCCGCCGTTCGAGAGCCGGTTGAGCTGTTCACCATAAGCGGTTGATTTCGAAAAGCTATTATTTCTCATTCAGAACAAAAGCAGAACAAATGCTTGCGCTTTGACGCCGGTCAGGGCATAGTGGGGCAATGTCGAGACGCGCGCCTGAGCGCAGCGGCTCCCCTCCCCGATCCCGGAAAAATGCGAATTGCGCCTCCCCGCCTGCGCGAGCCGGCGGCCGGGGGCCCCCTTGCGTTCTTCCCCTCGAAAAATCGAAGCAGGCGCGCCAATGACCGACGCGAACCCATCGACCGCACCGAAAAGCGCAAGTCCCACCCGCGCCCAGCGGGTTCTCGCTTCGCTCATCGCGGGCGCCGGCCTCGACGAAATCGGGCTGAGCGAAAAGATCACCCGCGCACGAACCGAAAAAATCCTGCGCGACGAACTGCGCCGGCGCTGGGTCGCGCCGGCGCAGGACTTCGCGAGGCTGCAGATCGCCCGGCTTGACGGCATGATCCTCAAATTGATCGACCGGATCCAAATGGGCGATCTCGAGGCGATCGACCGCGCGCTCAAGATCGTCGACCGGCTCGATCGCTATCACGGCTTCACTCGCGCCAACCGCGCTCCCGAGCAATACGGCGAAGAGGAGCGCGCGCGGCTCATGCAAAAGATCAACGACGTCGCCGCCCGCCTCCAGGCGAACAAGCCCGAGGAATGACATCCGAAGCAGCGACGGGCGCCGAGGCGCCGCGCGTTCGCCGGGCGCGCGCTTCCCTCGCGCGCGGCGCAGAGATCAAGCGGATCGGCGATTTTCTGAGTCTCGATCCCGGCACGCGCGCCGGGATCATCGAGGCGATGACGCCGGCCGAGTGCGCCGAACTCAGTCACAACTGGAGCTTCTGGGCCCGTCCCGATCAGGCGCCGCCGCCGGGCGACTGGATCGTCTGGCTGATCCTCGCCGGGCGCGGCGCGGGCAAGACCCGCGCCGGCGCCGAGGCGGTGCGGCGATGGTCGCTGACCCACCGAATTGTCAATGTGATCGGCCCGACCGCGGACGACGTGCGCGACGTGATGGTGCTCGGCGAATCCGGCATTCTCAAATGCTGCCGCAGGGACGAACGGCCGCGCTATCTCGCCTCCGCCGGACGGCTCGAATGGCCGAACGGCGCGGTGAGCCTGCTCTTCTCGGCCGAGGAGCCGGACCGGCTTCGGGGCAAGCAGCACATGAAGCTCTGGCTCGACGAGCTCGCCGCCTGGCGCCGGCCGGACGCTTTCGATCAGGCGATGCTGGGCCTGCGTCTCGGCGACAAGCCGCAGATGATCGTCACCACGACGCCGCGCCCGACCCGGATCATCAAAGAGCTCGCTGCGGACAAGGATACGATCGTCACCCGCGGCTCGACCTTCGACAACAAGGGCAATCTGGCGCAGGCCTTCCTCGAGCGCATCACCAAGCGCTACGAGGGCCGCGCGATCGGGCGGCAGGAACTGTTCGCCGAGATCATCGAGGAGGCGCAGGGGGCTTTGTGGACGCGCACGCTGATCGAGCGCCAGCGCATCCCGCCGGAGGCCGCGCCGCGGGAATTGGCGGAAGTCGTCGTCGCCGTCGATCCGCCGGCGCGGTCGGGCGCGAACTCCGACGAATGCGGGCTCATCGTCGCCGGCAAGGCGCCGGACGGGCGCCTCTATGTGCTGGCCGACCTCACGAGCCAGGGCGACACGCCGGCCGGATGGGCCGCCCGCGTCGGCGCCGCCTATCGAGGGTTTCGCGCGAGCCGCGTCGTCGTCGAAGTCAACAACGGCGGCGACATGGTCGCCGAAGTGCTTCGCCAGGCGGAGCCCAATCTGCCGGTGCGATCGGTCACCGCGACCCGCGGCAAGTTTTTGCGCGCCGAGCCGATCGCCGCGGCCTACGAACGCGGCCTCGTCTTCCATGCTGGCGTATTCGTGAAGCTCGAGGACCAGCTCTGCGCGCTGACGCCCGATTTCGACCGGCGCGCCGCGGGCTATTCGCCCGATCGAGCGGACGCGCTGGTGTGGGCGATCGCCGACCTGCTGGGGCTCGACCGGCCGAGCACGGGGGGCATGTTGGATTATTGGGCAGGGCGGCGGTGAAGCGTCATCCTCACCCGCGAAGCGGGGGAGGGGGACCACGCGCAGCGTGGTGGAGGGGGCGAGAGGCTCGGTCTTCGATCATCGCCAACGCCGTTCGCACAATCCCATCGGCTACGTCGTCGAGCGCAGCCATCGCCTCGACAGCCGCGATCCGCATCACTATCACGCCTTGGGCCTCGAGCCAGACGTCACGGCGCTGATCGCGTTGCGGTCGATCCGCTACGTCGTGGCTGATACCGTCGATCTCGACGGCGAGCCGCGCCTTGGCGCAATAAAAGTCGAGCACATAGGGTCCAATCGGATGCTGCCGTCGAAACGATGGGCGTCCGGGCGCGCGGGCGCGGACCCGGCTCCACAGCATCGCTTCCGGCGCCGAGAGATTGCGGCGAAGTTGGCGGGCGACGGCGATGGTTCGTGGCGGCGCTCTCATCGTCTTCGGCTTCCCCCTCCACCAGGCTTCGCCTGGTCCCCCTCCCCCGCTTCGCAGGGGAGGAAAAGCGTGGCGCATCTTCGAACACGTCTAGCATGCCCGAAACAAGCTGGCCGGGCTGGACTTTCCACCAAATGACGCGCATGTAGGCACCAGGAGGTGCGGCTTTGGCTCGCATTGCAAGTCTGAAGACTGAGCCGCCGGGGCTGACGCCGATCGAGCCGCAGACCTTCGCCAGGGAAGCGGATCGCGAGCGGCTGTCGGAGGTTGCGATCAAGGCGTTCCTTGCGCTGGCGAAAGCGTGGGGATTGTCGAATGCGGAAAGCGCTGGCCTCATCGGCGTCTCCGCGAGCAGTTTCGACCGCATCAAGCGAGGCTATCGTCCCTCCCTCAGCCAGGACCAGCTGACCCGCGTCTCGGCCCTCGTTGGAATCTTCAAAGGCCTGCATCTTCTGTTCGCCGACAGCACCGCTGACGAGTGGATTCGCAGGGCGAACCGGGGCGCGTTGTTCGATCGCCGGACCCCGATCGAGGCGATGATCGAGGGCGGCATTCCGAGGATGCTCGAAGTCCGCCAATATATCGACGCCGTGCGCGGCGGCCTCTGAGCCCTCAGGGATGCTCGACGGCCTGCCGGTTCATCGAGAAGCGTTCCCGAAGACAGTCAGGCTGGTCACCTCGGCCCGCCTTCGCCCGCCGGTCCTGGAAGCGCTGGTTTCCGCCGAGGAGCTTGCGGCATTGGCTGAAATCGAAGGCGCGACCAGCCAGCGCCTGTTGGCCGAGGGGCGGGGAACAGGGGGCTTCCGCCGCGACGAATTCGTGCACGGGGTCCCGTATGCGTCGTTCATCAACGCGGCATTTGCCTACGCCAAGCCCAGGGAGCCCAACCGGTTCAACGCCTCGCGCGGGGCCTGGTATGCGGCGCTCGCGGTCGAGACATGCATGCGCGAAGTCGCCTGGCACATGGCCGATTTCCTCGGGAAATCCGGTCAGCTGAAGGGCGTCGTCGACTATGCCGAACTGTTCGCCAGCATGGCCGGAGAGTTCGTCGACTTGCGCGCGATGGGCGCCCATCCGTGCCTGGACCCGGACCCGGCGATCGGATATCCGCTCGGCAATGCGATCGCCGACGCCGCGTTCGCTGAAGGGTTGAACGGCGTCATCTATCCATCCGTCCGGCATGCGGGGGGAACCTGCCTCGCGGCCCTCAGGCCCCACGCGGTGCAGTCGGTCGCTCCCGGCGCCGTCTATCGATTTGAATGGGCCGGTCATCCGGACCCGAAAATTACGGCCGTTTCTGAGTAGCGTTCGTCAGAACGTCGCGCGAATTGATCGAACGATGGCGTCCCTTCTCCCCGCCCGGCGGGGAGCGGGCTAGGATGAGGGGCTGGGCCGCGAGCGGCCAATCGCCTCGCCCCTCACCCCTTCCCTCTCCCCGCAAGCGTGGAGAGGGGGCGCAACGATTCGCGTTACCGCGGCGGCGGGAACGCGTTCGCCGGAACGGCATGCAGGGTCGCACCGATCTTGCGGTTGAACGCCTCGGCGTCGATCTGGGCGTTGACTGCGACCGTCTTGTCCTCGCGGGGCAGCGGGCACTGCACGTTCGCGCCCGGCGCGCCCAGTTTCTCGACGGCGATTTTGAACGCGCCCTCGAGCTTCTCGCGGTCGCGCTCGACGGCGAAGACGTCGCTGATCCAGACATCCGATCCGCGCTCAGCGGCGGCGACGCAGAACGTCCAGCGCGGCGCCGCGTGAGCGGCGGCGGGCAATGAGAAGACGATCGCGGCGAACGCTGCCCGGCGGCGCATGACGGCTCCTTCAAGGATGGACGAGCCGGCAGATTAAAACGCCAATCCCTAACGGAAGGCGAAGGCGCTCGTTACCCTTCTACCGCTTGCGCCACAGCGCGGCCGGATGAGGGTGCGGCGCCACCCTCACCCGGCGCTTCGCGCCACCCTCTCCCCCAACGGAGAGGGGAAAGACAAGGAACCCCTCTATGTCCTCGGACGCCATCGAAAGGCCGCTGGGCCCAAGCCTTTTCGCCCGCCTAGCCGAGGCGACGCGCCACGCCATCACCGGCGTCAAGCCCGACACCTGGTTCGGCCCGCAGCAGCCGCTCGCGCCGCAGGCGCCGCCGGAGGTGAAGGGCCGGCAGTTCGACTATGCGTTCGGCGCGAACCTTAATTATATCCCGCGTTCGGAAGGCGGCATATCGTTCGCGGAATTGCGCGCGCTCGCCGACGCGCTGCCGCTTCTGCGCTCCGTCATCGAGACCCGCAAGGACCAGATCGCGGCGCAGAATTTCACCGTGCGCCAGCGCTCGCGCGCCAATCTCACTGACGCTTCGCCCCGCATCGACGCGGCGCTTCGCTTTCTCGCCCGCCCCGACCGGCGCCGCTCGTTCGGCGACTGGCTCCGGATGCTGATCGAGGACCTGCTCGTCATCGACGCGGCGACGATCTATCCGCGCTTCACCCGCGCAGGAAAACTCTATTCGCTCGACGTGATCGACGGCGCGACGATCAAGCCGCTGATCGGCGAGGACGGGCGCGCGCCGGAGGCGCCCGACCCGGCCTATCAGCAGATCCTGCATGGGGTGCCGGCGGCCGATTTCTCGGCGGATGAGCTCCTCTACCTGCCGCGAAACGTCCGCGCGCACAAGCTCTACGGCATGAGCCCGGTCGAGCAGATCGCACTCACCGTCAATATCGCGCTCCGGCGCGACGTGGCGACCCTCGACTATTACCGGACCGGCTCCTCGCCTGAGAATGCCCCGTGGGGATTTCTTGAATGGTCCGTCGCCGGATTGACCTCGGTCGGCGCAAGCACAGCTGCATTCGTGTGGCG
Source organism: uncultured Alphaproteobacteria bacterium (assembly GCA_963721905.1). Classification (GTDB taxonomy): domain Bacteria; phylum Pseudomonadota; class Alphaproteobacteria; order Rhizobiales; family Beijerinckiaceae; genus Roseiarcus. The sequence goes on along the minus strand of CAVRMF010000019.1, from coordinate 42,078 downwards.
GCTGATGACGCGCTTGCATACACTTGAAATTGCGGTTCGGCAGAATTGACACGATCTTGACGTAGCCCAGTCAGGCAATGAATCTGCGCTGTTGCGTCTGGCGGAGCGATTAGCGCTTCTGCATGACGATCATTACCGTCTACGTGAAAACATTAGCGCCTTGCCCACCCGTGCCGATATCCGTGATCTCGAATTTCGGCTAGGCGAGCGCATGGATTCTCTAGCCGCGCGTTTTGATAGGGCGTTCGATCCCCGCTCCTCCTAGTCGGATGATTTAGGCGCTTCGACCAGGGTTTGTAACCGCCGACGCAAATCGCCAGGGATTCGCGCCGGCCGACCGCCGCAAACCGAAGCGACGAGTACGTTTGCCGTCACCAATTCCCTGCCGCCACAAGACACCCGTTGCAAAAACTCCATTGAGGCTCCCCTCAGCTCAGAAATCTCGGTTTCAACCTGCAGGAGGTCGTCCATAACCGCTGGCGCCAGGTATTCGATTTGCAGGCGCCTCACCACGAAAATGACGCCTAACCTTCCCGCAATTTCCTGGCTGGCGTAACCCAAGCGGCGGAGTAATTCCGTCCTTCCCCGCTCGAGAAATCGCAAGTAGGATGCGTGGTAGACCCGCCCGGAGAAATCCGTATCTTCATGGTATACTCGCACCTCAAAAGGTTCGATGGAAGGATTTGACATTCAGACGGCCCCAAGAAATTGCTTGGGCACCTCTTGGCGCGTTCAATCCAAGAACTTGCGCCGGGCCCAGTTTTGTCGGTCCTCTTCGCCAATGATATCGCCCGAAAAATGCGCGTAGTATTTATGGGCACACCGGAATTTGCGGTTCCGACGCTCTTCGAGATCGTTAGCGAAGGGCACGCGGTTGCAGCGGTCTACACACGGGGTCCGAAGCCTGGCGGCCGTCGCGGGTTAGAGATCAAGAAAACACCTGTTCAAGCGGCGGCAGAATCGCTGCGGATCCCAGTGTACACACCGGCTACGCTCAAAAGTGAAGACGTGCAGGATGTTTTTCGCGGTCACGCCGCGGATGTCGCCGTGATTGTCGCTTACGGGCTCTTGTTGCCGACGCCGATTTTGGAGGCGCCCAAGGACGGCTGCCTAAACCTGCATGCTTCGCTGCTGCCCAGGTGGCGAGGGGCCGCACCCATTCAACGAGCGATTATGGCCGGTGACACCGAGACGGGCGTGGATCTTATGCGGATGGAGGAAGGGCTCGATACCGGACCAGTCGCCCTGCGAGCGATAATTCCCATTCAGCCTGCGGATACTTCCGGAGACTTGAATCAAAGTCTGGCAAAAATCGCAGCGAGGTTGACGGTCCGTGGTTTGGAGGGAGTAGAGCACGGATCGCTAATGTTTCGGGAACAGTCGAACCTCGGCGTCTGCTACGCTCGCAGGATCGGCAAGGCCGAAGCGCAAATTGACTGGAGGCACAACGCCGTAAAGGTTCGCAACCACATTCACGGGCTGTCGCCGGCGCCTGGCGCCTTTTCCAATCTGTCGATCGCAGGGCGGCTCGAGCGCATCAAGATCTTGAGGGTCGAGGCCATCACGACAAAGGCCGCGGGCGCACCCGGAATGATCGTCGATAACCACATGACCGTGGCCTGCGGGGAAGGCGCCATTCGGATCCTTGAAGGGCAAAGGGCGGGCCGAGCGGCAATGGCGGGTCCAGAGATCATGCGGGGAGAACAGGCTTTTTTGGGAGCGACTTTCATGTCCTGTGGACAGTCTTCATCTCTGCATCAAGCGCAGTTTTGAGATCTTCCTTGGTGGGCTCTGCGGCTCGTAGTATGTGACCCGCTCGGAAAAAATCCAACAAACCGAACTGCTCGACCCTAGGGCGGATCAGAACGTGCGGACTTTGACGCTTGATTTTTTGTGCCGTTATGGCGCCCTGCATGATTTGAGCCGCGCCAAACATCGACTCTAGCGGCGACGGCACTCGTTTGGCTCTCGACCGTCCGCCAAATGTAACATCAATTGCAATGACGACGTCGGCATCGTGAAACAAGAGGTCATACGGCAAGGGATTTACCGCTCCCCCATCGATTAAAACGCGGTCGCCGCTTTCGACTGGACGAAATAGGCCGGGGATCGCCATGGAGCCCGCCACCGCAGGCGCCAGTGGCCCTGATCTGAAGACGATCTCGTTGCGGTCAGAGTAGTTCGTAGCCACCACGAATGTCTTCGTCGGCAGGTCCTCAAACATTTCTGGCATTTCAGCCGGCCAGAATAGTTCGAGAAAAATCTCGGGGTCGAGGAGCACCGGATTTCCTCGCCCGCGAAGCACAAGATCCGCAAATCGACCAACGCGAGCGCGCAGAAGCTTGCCCATTACATCGGACCTATTGCGCAATACCCGCAGAACGTGTGCGCGAATAGCGCGCGCCTCGAGGCCAGCCGCGTAGGCAGCTCCGATGACGGCGCCCATCGACGTGCCGGCGATCGCTACCGGTCGAATTCCCATTTCATCTAGCGCCTCGAGCGCAATTACGTGGGCGATCCCGCGCGCGCCGCCGCCTCCCAGCGCAATCGCAACCGACGGCCGACCTATGGCCACGACGTGACCGATGTCGCTTTTCACCCTCCAGCTCCGCGTTCTTGGGCGATTTCGCGCCAAGCAATGTCGCGCCGACAGAACCCCTCTGGCCAGTCGATACGATCGACCGCGGCATAGGCACGATTGCGCGCGTCAACGACGTTGCGGCCCTGCGCCGTGATCGTCAGAACACGTCCGCCGTCGGACACGATTTCCTTGCCCTCCTTGCGTGTTCCGGCGTGCAGAACGGACACGCCGGTCACACGCTCCGCCTCCTCAATGCCGCAAATCCTGGTTCCGCGAATGGCGGCGCCAGGATATCCGCGCGCCGCCATGACGACCGCCACAGCTGCGTCGGAAGCAAAGTTCGGGGCGGCCTGGGCCAAACTCCCCCTCGTGCTTGCCTCAAGCAATGGAAGCAAGTCGTCCATTAGACGCGCGAGGATGACCTCGGCTTCCGGATCTCCAAAGCGCACATTGTATTCGATCAACTTTGGCCCCTCTTCGCCAATCATCAGTCCTGCGAAGAGGACGCCGCGAAAGGGCGATCCGCGCTCAGCCATGCCGCGAACCGTGGGCGTTACAATTTCGCGCATCACCCGTTCGGCAAGCTGCGGAGTCATGACGCTGGGCGGAGAATAAGCGCCCATTCCCCCAGTATTGGGTCCAACATCGCCATCGCCAACCCGCTTGTAATCCTGCGCGCACGAAAATGGCACCGCAGCGATTCCATCGCATAACGCGAAGAATGACACCTCTTCGCCCTCTAGCACCTCCTCCATGACCAGCTCTCCGTTCGTGGGCGTCAGCGCGTCAATCGCAGCGTAGGCTTCGTCCAGCGAACGAGCGACGACAACGCCTTTGCCGCTTGCGAGCCCGTCGGCCTTCACCACGATGGGAGCACCCCGATCGCGAACGTACGCTTTGGCCGTGCTTCGGTCCCCGAAGCGACAATATTCGCCAGTCGGAATGCGAAACTCACGACAGAAATCTTTTGCGAATCCTTTTGATCCCTCAAGTCTCGCCGCTGCACGTGTGGGTCCGAAGCAGGCAACGCCCATTGCTGCGAGATCGTCCACGATCCCAGCCACCAAAGGCGCCTCTGGACCAACGACGACGAGATCAATCGATTCCTTACGGCAAAAGGCGCCGATTTGCTCGTGATCCGTCAAGTCGAGATAGACGTTTCTAGCGATCCTGGCGCACCCCGGATTGCCGGGCGCTACCACCAGTTCGCCGATTTGGGACGAATTGGCGCAGGCGCGCGCCAAGGCGTGCTCTCGCGCGCCAGATCCGAGGACCAGCACATTCATTCGATTGTCCCCCAATCTTCACCTGCTCATTCCAAATTGCCCGGCCCGACGGTTCCGATCAAGAAGGATTTACTGGCCAGGGATTGATGCCGACTTTCTTCGCACGGGTGAGGGAGTGGGTCACAGTCTGGCTTGTCAGAGGATGGCTTCGTGAGGCATTGAGAGCGGCGTCGAGACATTGATCAAAACGAGCTTCGAGACTGGCGCCTCAATGAAACTGTTTGCGATCGGTCCGCCAAACAACAAGTGGGTCGCCTTGCCGAGCCATTGGGCTTGGCTCCTGAAGCAGGCTGAAGCACTCTTCGATTTTTTCGAGCGCAGCATTATCAATCCGCTTGGCGGATTTTACGATCTCGACGACGGAGGACGACCTGCCCCTCCCGGCTATGGAGCAGGCGGAACCCCAGCCCGATATCTCTTCGCCACTAGCCGAATCGTCCATGCCTTCGCGATCGCCCATCTTATGGGGCGTCCGGGCGCTGCCGATATCGTCGACCACGGAATGGATTTCTTGTGGGAATGCCACCGTGATTCTGAGTACGGCGGCTACTACTGGGGCGTCGGCTATAACGGACCTACGGACACGACCAAGCAAGCCTATGGCCACGCGTTCGTTCTTCTAGCGGCCTCAAGCGCTATGTGTGCAGGCCACCCGGATGCCGAGAAACTCCTTGTCGACGTTTCAAATGTCATCCATGAGCGGTTCTGGGAAGAGCAATATGGGGCTGTTGCCGAGGAGTTCGCGAGGGATTGGCGTTCTCTTGATTCTTATCGTGGGCAGAACTCGAATATGCACCTGACCGAATCGCTGATGGCGGCGTTTGAGGTCACCGGAGATTCGAACTATTTGCGTATGGCCGAGCGCATCGCCGACCTCATCATTCGTCGCCATGCGGCCGAAAACTCCTGGCGCCTTCCAGAGCACTTCGGATCAGACTGGCAGGTGAACAAAGACTACGCAGGTAACCCGATGTTTCGCCCTTATGGCACGACACCCGGCCACTCGCTCGAATGGTCGCGACTGCTTCTTCAAATGTGGGAACTGGGCGGACGCAAGCTCGATTGGCTAAACTCCTCGGCAAAATCGCTTTTTGCCCAAGCAGTGTCGGACGGATGGGATAAGGAGTTGGGCGGGTTCTATTACACGCTCGATTGGGATGGAAGGCCGCTAATCCGAGACCGCTATTGGTGGCCATGTTGTGAGGGCGTGGGCGCCGCCGCATTTCTCAACGCCATCGACGGCGCTACCATGTATGAGGAGTGGTATCGTCGGATCTGGGGGTTCATCGCGACACGTTTCATCGACCGGGACAACGGGGGGTGGCATGCGCAGGTCGATGAAGCCCTCAAGCCTAATTCAGGTCCCTTCTTTGGGAAAATCGATATTTATCATTCGTTGCAAGCGTGTCTGGTCCCAATGCTCTCCACGAAAGGCAGCGTCACAAGCGGGCTAACCGAAATCTCGAAAAAAGCGTGGTCTTAACTTTCGAGGTGGGCTCAAATTGCGAGGCACACGGCCGTGGCGCGGCATTAAATTTTGGTCAGCAAACTGAACCCGACGCCGCTTTAACTGGACCTCGGCCCTACTTTATTACCTGTGGCGAGTAGGATCGCTAAGATCGACTGTCTTGCTTAGAGCCTGACTCAAAAGTCTACCTGATTACGCGGCAACGTCAGCCAGCTTTAGCAAGCGGTAAGGCATCGGGGTGGTCCTCAGCGCAACGAATGCGAGGCGGGGGATCATAGTTTCGAGATCGTATCGGCGATTGAATCGATATTCGAACTCCGCGAGATATCGAGGAACGTGTTTTTCTTGCACGGCTCGGTAGGTCCCCACGAGGGCGGCTTTGATATTGCCCAACGCGGTATTGACCCATTTGAAAGCAGGGGTGCGAGCCGCTTGCTTGCCGCTTCCGGTCTTGATTGAGGTGTGGAGGCATCCGGCTTGGGTGACAGCGGCGAAGCATGCCAGACCGTCGGAGACGATATTGGCGCCCGGGTTGAGCGCGGTGCTCGCGAGCTTTCGGATCGCAAAGCTGCTGAAGGCTTTGATGGGCCGAAGGATGATTTGATCTGGCTTGCCATCGTCCGTTGTCGCGATCGCGGCGACGAACGGCGTCTTGCCTGTTGCGCCGCGCCCGCGGCGGACGGACCGGGCGCCGCCGATATAAGCGTCGTCCATCTGGACGTTGCCCTTCAAGCGTTTGCTCGCGTTACGCTCCAGCATGACTTGAGCGAGCTTGTGCTTCATCATCCAGGCAGCTGTCTGGGTGACGCCAAGGCGTCGACCGAGTTCGATGCTGGAAATGCCCTTCTTCGATTGCGTGACCAGGTAGATCGTCTTGAACCAGATGCGCAGCGGCAGCTTACTCGAAGCGAAGATCGTTCCCGCTTTGACAGAGGTCTGCTTGCGACACGCGTTGCACTGGAATAGACGCCGCGCGCCGCGCGTGACGACGCAGTGATCGGCGTCATTGCACCCAGGACATTCGAACCCGTTCGGCCAGCGCCATTTGACGAGCGCCGCATGACATTGCTCTTCGGTTCCGTAAATCTCGGCGAAACGAGCCTCGCTGAGGCCTTTCTGGAACTGGACCTGATTGCGCGCCATCGGAGAACCCCTGCGAAAACAGCATGTTCATGCTTTGGTCTACTCAAAACCTGAGGCTGACGCAAGCGCGTAATCAGGAAAGTCTATGCCCGGGCGAGCCGCCTGATGGCGAGCTGGATGCAGGCGAGTGTGATGAAGGCCGCGAGGGTGTCAGCAAGGTTCTCGTAGTCCTTGGCCAGACGTCGGTTTCGGCCGAACCACGAAAAGGTCCGTTCGACAACCCAGCGACGCGGCAGGACGATGAATCCTGAAATGTCGTCGGGACGTTTGACGATCTCCACACGCAGCGGCGGCTGCGCAGCGGCGGCGCGTTTGACCTGGCCGGCGTTGTAGCCGCCATCGGCCCAGACGAGTTCGAGCCAATTGAAGCGCTGGCGGATGCGGTCAAAGACCAGGCCGGCGCCGTCTCGGTCCTGAATGGCGGCGGAGTGAACCACCACGCGCAGTGGCATGCCTTCGGTATCGACCAGAGCGTGGATCTTGCGCCCCTTCACCTTCTTGCCAGCGTCATAACCCACTGCGTCTGTTTCACCTTTCGCGCATCCCCTTTTTCGGCCGACTTAAGCGACTGGCTGTCGATGACGCCGGCGCTGGGGCTCGCCTCCCGGCCCAGCCGTTCGCGCACGGCCGCGCGCAGTTCCTCCCAGATCGCCTCCCACACTCCCTCCCGCTGGAAAGCGCGGAAAATGTTGTAGACCGTCGACCGTGGCGGGAAAACTCCGCGCGGCAAATAGCGCCACGGGCAACCGGTTCGCAGAAGATAGAAGATCGCGTTCATCGCCGAGCGCATGTCGGTCTTGCGCGGCCGGCCACCGGGCCTTGCCGGCGGAATCAGTCGGCGCCAGGCGCTCCCATTCCGGATCGCTCAGATCGCTCGGCAGACAATCCCCAGCCTGGCGATACGTGCTCCGGTCAGTCTCGGTCCACATCCCGAATCATCCTCAAAATTGCAGATGACCCGGTGAATCATTCCTTCCTTAACGACCTTTTGAGACAGGCTCTTAGCGAATAAAGTCCGCGCATTTTTGAGTTTCGCCAGCTCCGGAGCCCCACGGCTCAATCGGAACGCTCGAAGTCGAGTTTTTCGGCGATCCTTCAATCAATTTGTCGCTGTAGGTCATATAGACTAGTATGTTTCGCTTCGTGTCGCACCCTCTCACAATTTGCATCTTCTTGAAGAAGATCGAGCGGCGCTCACTGAAGACAACGTCCCCCTGCGAGAATTTTTCCTTGAACCTGACCGGACCATACTGACGGCACGCCAGAGAAATGTCCGAAGTCTGTTCAGCCAGGCCGAAAGCTCCCGAGAGACCGCCCTTTTCAGGCGTTGTATAATGGCAGGCGACGCCTTCGACGACCGGATCGTCAATTCCATAAACCGCCAGCTTATCGTTCGGGGTCAGAAACTTGAACGTCGTTGACTTTCTGAAAATCAGATCTGGGTCGAGTGAATCCGCGTTCGCCGCCGAAAAAGTTGCAAAGACCGCGACGACGGCGGAAAAACGCAATGCCGACATTGCCCGACCCTCAATTTCGTGACCGGCGCGACCATAAATGGCTTTGCGTGCCATGCCAACAATCGACCCTCTATAAAAGCGCCCGTTCTAAACCGCCATCATCCGCAGAGATCAGTATTTTCTGATCTGAGGGGGGTAGCGTGCGCTTCCTGCTAGCGTTGAGCGGGGTTGGCAGGCATATTGCCGCGTGGCCAACCGAGAGGCGGTCTCAGTCCTCAAACGCGAATGCGGGGGTCGCTTGCCGGGACCAATGTCGTCTGCTGTCTCTTTGACGACCTCCGGATCGAGGCGGCTTGAAGTCTGGACGCGGGGCTATGCGCCGCTACCGGGAATTCCTGATGAATTCCTGGATGCGGACGGCCGCAGCCGCCCTCATTGGCGGCACATGCTTTTGGCGCTTGCTGCGTTTGATCCGACCGATATGCAACAGCGATTCGCAGCAGCAGACCGAAGAATACGCAATCGCGGACTGTCGTATCGTGTGCCTGGTGAAAAAGACGAACGAGTGTGGCCCATCAGCCACATGCCGCTGTTGATAACTGAATTTGAGTGGCGCCGAATTGCGGCAGGCGTCGCCCAGAGAGCGCAGCTGCTGGAGCGCGTTCTTGGCGACGTCTATGGCGATGGCCAGCTGGTCACCGAGAATGCGATTCCGGCGGCTGCAATCACTGGCTCGATGGACTATGTCGCCGCCATACGGGGCGTGAAACCTCCAGGCGGACGATGGCTGCGTCTGTACGCCGTCGACATCGGACGCGGCCCCGATGGGTCCTGGTGGGCAATTGGCGACAGGGCCCAAGCGCCGTCCGGATGCGGTTACGCGTTGGAAAATCGGCTTGTTGTATCCCAGGCCTTTCCCGATCTTTATTCTCAACTCAATGTCGAGCGGCTTGCGCCGTTTTTCCGCGCGTTGGCAGCCGGACTGAAGTCGTCAGGGCACCGCGCGGAACCTCGCATTGCTATCTTAAGCCCAGGACCGATGAGCTTGACCTATTCCGAGCAGGCTTATCTCGCCCGCTATCTCGGATTTCTGCTGGTCGAGGGCGACGACCTTGTCATGCGGGATGGCCGAGTTTTTGTTCGCACGATTGCCGGTCTCAAGCGGTGCGACGTGATCTGGAGGCACGTCGACGCGGATTGGTGCGATCCGCTGGAGTTGAATGCGTCGTCACGCATAGGCGTCCCAGGCCTTCTCGAAGCCATCCGGCAAGGCGGGGTGGTGACCGAAAACATGGTGGGGGCTGGCATGGTCGAGTCTCGGGTTATGCTGGCCTTCCTGCCCGCTCTAGCCCGTCGCCTGCTTGGACAAGACCTGCTGATGCCAAACATTGCAACCTGGTGGTGCGGTCAGCGCGACGAACGCGAGCGAGTCCTGGATGACTTCGACAAGATTTCAATTGCCGGAGCGTTCAGCAATGAATTGCCGGGCTTGAGGGGCCGCACGAGCGTCATCGGCGAGGAGCTTTCGCCGAGCGAACGTAGGACCCTCCGCGACGCAATCGCCGCTCGCGGCCTTGATTACGTGGGGCAGGAAATTGTTCGGCTTTCCACAACGCCGCGGTGGGTGGAGGACCGGCTTGAACCGCGACCATTCGTTCTCCGCGTGTACTGTGCCGCAACGGTAGACGGCTGGCGCGTTATGCCCGGCGGATTCTGCCGAATTTCGGACCAACCGGACGCGAGGGTCGTGTCAATGGGCGACGGCGTCGAATCTGCCGACGTCTGGGTGCTCGCAGAGAATCCTGTCGAAGTCTCGAGCCTGCTCCCTTCTCCCGAAAGCGTCCGGATCACCCGCCTTTTGGGAAATCTACCGAGCCGTGCGGCGGACAATCTGTTCTGGTTCGGTCGTTACCTAGAGCGAACCGAGGCGACGCTCCGCGTGGTGCGCTGCCTCAGTGCGCGCTCTGTCGATCCCGATGCGCCCATGCGCGGCAGGCAGTCGCTGGAACAACTGATGGGGTTGCTTGTGGGCTGGGGCGCCGTGGACGCCCACTCCTTGGCCAAGGGGGCGGCCGCGGCGAGCAATCAAGGTTTGCGCAACTCGGCTCACTACGGGTCCGCTTTGTCGCTCGCTCGCTCGGCTCGGAAAGCGGCTTCTGTCATACGTGAGAGGCTTACACTCCAGACGTGGGAGTTGATCGGTCGCTTGGAGAGTGCGATCAGCCCCGCCCCCGAGCGGTGTCTCTCAGCCGGGGAGATCGTCGATCTCGCCGACGAAGCCCTCACGATCATAGCCGCTTTATCAGGCCTGTTTGACGAGAATTTCAATCGTGGTGCAGGCTGGGTTTTCTACGTGATGGGGCGCTGCGTCGAGCGGGGGGTGAATACCTGCCGGCTTCTCCGCCAGTTTGCCGGAAACAGCGCGACGGAACGCACTTTGGGCGTGATGCTCGACCTCATAAATTCTCAGATTACCTATAGTTCGAGATATCTCGTTGGCGTGGCACTCGCCCCGGTCCGTGACATGGCGTTGCTGGACCCGTTCAACCCGCGATCAGTGGTATTTCAAGTCAGTCGAATTGACGAGGGAATTAGCACTTTGCCTGTCCTGAACAGGGATGGAATTCTCGAGGAGCCCAAGCGCCTTGCGACACTCCTTCGAGCTGAATTGACGGCGGAGCGGGCGGAGACGCTGGACGAATCCCGCATTCTCTCGGTTGAGCATCGACTGCTGGCTCTGGCAAACTCAATCGCCGCCCGATACTTTCTACAAGGCGCCGCTCAGGGCCGGGCCGAAAAAGTGACGGGCCTCGCGTGATCTACCGGGTGACGCATGTAACGCGCTACACATACGGCGCGACCGTCGAACTTACGAACGGCATCGTGCGTCTCACTCCTCGATCGGGTGACGGGCAGGTTCTTGAGCGTTTCAGCCTAAGCACAGATCCGCCGTCTTTACCGTCGACCGAATGGCTGGATGGTTTCGGCAACAAAATCATCAGCTTGCGAATCGAGAACCCGCACCGCGCGCTGTCAATCACCGCCGCATCACTAGTGCGTGTCAACAGATCGCCTCTCCCAGCGGCGTCGCGCTCCTGGGAAACCGTGGCGGATGAAGCGCTAACAGTCGCCTCGATTTCCCCAGACTGCCCGGCTGTCGCACTTTACCCGTCGCGACGGGTAACGCTTTTTGACCAGGCCACGGACTATGCTCGCGAGAGCTTCTCTAAGCATCGCCAGATCTACGATGCCGCAATAGAATTAACCAATCGCATCCGCGCGGATTTTGTATACGATCCGGATGCTACAGAAGTCAGCACGCCCGCGCACGAAGCTTTTAAGCGCCGTCGCGGCGTGTGTCAGGATTTTGCCCATATCATGATTGCAGCCTTGCGCGGGCTGGGGTTGCCGACGCTCTACGTCAGCGGGTATATCAGGACAATACCGGAGCCTGGGAAAGAGCGTTTGGCAGGAGCTGATGCTTCGCACGCATGGGTGTCGATCTGGTGCGGCTCGGATAGCGGCTGGCGGGATTTCGACCCAACCAACGCCCAAGTAGTCCAGAACGATCACATCGTCGTCGCACGAGGTCGCGACTACTCGGACGCATCGCCGATCGAAAGCATGGTCCTGTCTTCGGGACAACATCAACTGGATGTCGAAGTGGATGTGGTTCCCGTTTGAGCTGTCTTTATGGCTGCCTGCGGGCAAATGTGCTTTAGTGAAGGAGATCCAAGAGGACTTCTCACAGTGGCTGACCATTCCATCCCCCACTTTCACAACGACCTCGGCGTCCAAACCATCAAGGTCCGCGTGAAAGAGTTCATGTGCACCGGCGCGAAGCCTCCCTTCGATCATCCCCATATTTTTATCGATATGGGCTCTGACGACGAGGCGATATGCTCATACTGTTCGACGCGATTCGTATACGACGACGCGCTGGTCAGCATTTGTGCGCCGCCCGAATGCGAGTTCCGCCCGGCGGCATAACGCGTGGGCCGACGCGCCATCATCGCAGGAGCAGGCATCGGCGGCCTTACGACCGCTCTGGCGCTTTCGCGGGCAAGCTTCGATGTAACCATATACGAGCGGGCTGAAGCACTTGAGGAATTCGGCGCGGGACTGCAGCTGACGCCGAACGCGACGCGCGTACTCTCGAATTTGGGCGTGCTGGAAAGCGTACGAGAGTTCGCGACAAGTCCGAGTGCAATCTCAGCGATTCGCGGTTCGGATGATGTCACGCTGATGCGGATGCCAGTCCACGACGCCGAGCGCCGCTGGGGCGCGCCATATCTTGCAATTCGTCGCCCGGACTTGCAGCGCGCGCTTGGAGAGGCGGTGCACCGTCATTCAAGTGCGAAGCTATGCTTCGGGTCGACCGTTGCGGACGTTCTGACCAATAGCGACCGAATCTCAGTAGTTGTGAAGAGAGGCTCGGAGACAATTCAAGACACAGCTGATCTTCTGGTCGGCGCCGACGGCTTGCGTTCGCGTGTACGAGAGCGCTTTGGGTTTGGAGAGACGGATCGGCTGGCTTTTGCCGGTCGTGTAGCGTTCCGTGCAACCGTGGACTCGGCGAACGTCGGATCACGCTGGATGCGGCCGGAAGTCTGCCTGCGACTAGGTCCCCATGCCCACCTTGTCCACTATCCCTTGCGAAGCGAATCGATTCTCAATCTCGTTGCGGTTATCGAGTCGACTTGGCGCGACGCTGCCGATGAGCATCCGTGGGACGGCGACGCGAATCAGCCTATCCTCGACCGTGCATTCTCACGTTGGTCGGATGCAACTCGCGATCTCTTGGCCGCCGCTGCACATTGGCGAGCTTGGCCTCTCTATTGTCGCCCACCGATAGCTTCCTTCTCGCTCGGCCGCACAGCATTGCTTGGCGACGCGGCGCACCCGATGGTTCCGTTCCTCGCGCAGGGCGCCGCCCAGGCCATCGAGGACGCGGGCGCCCTTGAGAAAGTGTTCTCGCGAACCGAAAGCGTACCGGATGGACTCGCCGCTTACTCGCGACTTCGGGTCGGGCGCGCGGCTCGGATTCAAGTCGAAGCCCAGAGGCAGGGCCGCATATATCATCTCAGTGGTCCGATGGCCTTCGCCCGCGACGCAGCAATGAGGCTCCTCGGCCCTGCCCGTGTCCGCGCCAGATATGATTGGCTCTATGGCTTCTGATCTGAATGGACCGCAGCGCCACTCCGCGTCGGGCCGCAAGAAACCCCTACCGAGCAGGCCGCAGAATCGCGAGCCAACGCGGAAGACGCTCACTGCCGACGCTCCGATAAGAAGTGTGATCAGCGCTGCTCACGGTGCCTGCCGCTGGCCTCGTTGCGAGAGCCTGAAACGGACCGAATCTGACCATTTTTTGTCTCGCCCAAAACGAGGCCGCACGCGTCATTGCGTCATTGACCAATTTCAGCGCAAGATCTGGCTCAGAAAAAGCCTTGTGCGGTAGTGTTGTGGACTTTCGAAGAACGGCCCCGGTGCGTTTATCTCGACAATTTCGCCGTTGTCCATAAAAACGACTCGATCCGCGACCTGCCGAGCAAAGCCCATCTCGTGGGTCACAACGATCATGGTCATCCCGTCTTGGGCGAGGGCTGTCATCGTATCCAGCACTTCCTTTACCATTTCGGGGTCGAGCGCCGACGTGGGCTCATCAAACAACATGATCTTCGGATTCATCGAGAGCGCGCGCGCGATTGCGACGCGCTGCTGTTGTCCGCCTGAAAGTTGACCGGGATACTTGGAAGACTGTTCCGGTATTTTGACACGCGTCAACAACTGCTTGGCGAGGTCTTCCGCATCGCGTCTGGGCATCTTGCGTACCCAGATTGGCGCGAGGGCACAATTCTCGAGAACCGTCAGATGCGGAAAGAGATTGAAACTCTGGAACACCATGCCGACGTCGCGCCGAACTTCGTCGATCCGTTTAATATCTCGCGTCAACTCAACACCGTCGACTACAATTGAGCCTCGCTGATACTCCTCTAGGCGATTAACGCAACGGATCAGCGTCGATTTTCCTGATCCGGACGGCCCGCAGACAACGATGCGTTCTCCGCGCCTGACAGTAAGGTTGATATTACGCAGAGCGTGAAAGCTTCCGTACCACTTGTGAACCCCAACAAAGTCGATCGCAGCGGCGCCATTCGCTTCGATGTTCAAAGGTGTCATTTTCTGCGAGCCTGGGCGAGCATGCGTTCCAAGAAAGCCGAATATCGCGCCATGCCATAACAGAAGACAAAATAGAACATTCCCGCAAAAGCATAGCCGGTTGCGACAATTGTCGGTCCACTCCACGCCGGATCCTTGAAGGCATTGTTCATTGCCTCGAGGAAGTCAGTGGCGCCAACGATCGAAATGAGGGTCGTGTCCATGAACAGGCCAATGAAGTTGTTGACTATTCCCGGTATAACCATCGTTAGCGCTTGCGGCAGAACGACAAGCGCCATCATACGCGGATAATTCAGTCCCAGCGCCAACGCCCCCTCATACTGGCCCTTGCCGAGCGATTGAAGACCTCCACGAACTTCCTCCGCCATATAGGCGGCGGAAAAAAGAGCGATGCCGATGAGGGGACGCAGCAAGCGGTCTGGCGTCCATGCCTCGGGGACAAACAGCGGCAGCATGGTGTTGGCCATAAACAAGATCGTGATGAAGGGAACGCCGCGCACGAATTCGATGAACATGATGCTAGCCAATCGGACGACCGGCATTTGGGAACGCCGGCCGAGCGCAAGCATCACCCCCAAAGGCAACGAAAAAATGATGCCAACGACCGCGGTCAGTAAAGATACCAGCATTCCTCCCCAAAGCAGCGTATCGACGATGGGCAGGCTGAGGGTTTTCGCGCCGCGCAAGAGGACAAACGTCAGAACTGGATAAACTGTGAAGAACATCACCGCGGCCCAGCCGCGGTGCGGCGCTTTGGGCCAGAGCAACCAGGCGGTCAGGCTCGCCCCCAGGGCTTCGACAACATCCACACGCCACCGCTCTGAGACCGGATACGAGCCAAACCGGAGGTAATCGAGCTTTGCCGCAATGAACGCCCAACAGGCGCCGTCCTGGTGTTGCCGACACAGCGAACCATCAGGCGCGCTCCAAACTGCCAGCGTCGTCGCCCACGCGATCAGGGGCGGCACCAACGACAGAGCGAGCGCGATGAACACCAAGGTCGTTATCCCCGATGCGATGGATGAGAATAGGTTGTCCTTCGCCCAGACCAACCGGCCGCTCAATAGCATCGGCGGCGGCTCCTCGGGTTCGGACGCGTTTCGAACATAGGCTGCCACTTGAGCCACGCTCAACGCTCCTGCCACGAGTAGCTCGCGTTGAACGCGTTGAGCGCGGCGGCCACCGTGAGCGAGATGGAGAGATAGACAGCCATCGTGATCGAGATCACTTGCACCGCCGCCTGCGTCTGATTGAGAACGGTGCCGGCAAAAATCTGCACGAGGTCAGGGTAGCCGACGAAAACTGCGAGAGACGAATTCTTGACCACATTGAGGTACTGGGAGGTGAGCGGCGGAACGATAAGTCGCATTGCTTGTGGGATCACGACCAGCTTCATCGTCAGGCCGCGATGGAGCCCCAATGCGAAGGCGGCTTCGCTCTGACCATGCGCCACGGCCTGTACGCCGGCTCGAACAATCTCTGCCACGAACGCGGCGGTGAACGTCACGAGACCGAAAACCAGCGCCGCCATCTCGGGAATAACCTGGATTCCCCCTGTCAGATTGAAGCCCGATAACTTCGCGGTGGTGAACGTGAACGGCGCTCCCGCCCCAAGGACAGCGATTGTCGGGCCTCCGAGGATCAGCGCTACGGTGATGATAGCAACCGGCGCCTGTGCGCCGGTCCTTTTCTGGCGCCAGGTCGCCCAGGCGCGAAACATCATGGCTCCAGCGACCGACAGGGCGACAGCAACAACAAACCACACGGCCGCCGGGCGCGCCGTCGCGGACGGCAGAAACAGACCCCGGTTGTTGAGATAGATGGCGTTGGCCAAGCCGAACGACTGGCGAGGCCCAGGCAGCGATTTCAAGACCGCATTATACCAAAACAACAATTGCAGCAGCAAAGGGGTATTTCGAATCACGTTCGTGTAGACAAGCGCTGAGCAGGACAACAGCCAGTTCGGCGCAAGGCGCGCCACTCCGATCGCGAACCCAAACAACGTAGCCAGGGGGATGCAGATCGCGGCAACTAGAAGAGTGTTGAGAAACCCTACCCAGAATGCGCGGCCATAAGTTGAAAGCGGCGAATAATCGATCAGGTGAAAATTGATCTCAAAGCCGGCCACCTCATTCCAGAAGCCGAAGCCCAACGGAATTCCGCGGGCCTGCATATTTTCATAAGCATTGTAGACCCCGCTCCCGATCAGCCCACAAACGACGACGATGAGCATCGCCTGATAGAGAAACCCTCGTAACCGTGGGTCGTTGAAGCGCGCGCTTTTTGCAGACGCCATCCCCCGCATCCTCTGCCGCGCCGGGGCAGTCGACCGGCCTATGCTGGCGATCTTTCCCCTTCCCCGCGATGCTGCTTTTTCCAGTCACCACATATCAAGCGCAACACGCGCTTCGTCGGACATGCGGCTTTGATCCCAGGGCGGATCGAAAACCATATTGACTTTCGCGCCCGCCACGCCTGGAACCATACTCACAGCGTTTTCCACCCACGAGGGCATCTCTCCGGCGACCGGGCAGGCCGGCGCTGTCAGCGTCATTTCGATTGTCACGAACCGGCTATCATCGATATCGACATTATAAATAAGGCCGAGTTCATAAATGTCGGCGGGGATTTCCGGATCATAGACCGTCTTGAGTGCGGCGATGATCGCATCCGTCAAGGCGCGAAGCTCGTCCGGCGTCATTGCCGATGGGGCCTTGACCTCCAGCGGGGAAGCAGCGTCGCTGCGCACGTCGTTCATGCCGCCACCTCTTCAGGCAAATAGCCTCTGTGCGCGCTCCAATGCGTCCGCGAGCGCGTCGATCTCAGCGAACGTGTTGTAGAGCGCGAACGACGCACGACAGGTCGATGTAACGCCGAAGCGCTGCATCAGAGGCATGGCGCAATGCGTTCCGGCTCGGACGGCGACTCCTGACCTGTCGATCAGCGTCGCGATATCATGCGCATGCGCGCCTTGCATCGTGAAAGACAAGATTGGACCTTTCCCGCGCGCTGTTCCGATAATTTGCAGCGAGTTGATTGAAGAGAGACGCTCATGCGCGTAAGCGCAGAGGGCTTCCTCGTGCGCACGAATGCGCGATCTCCCGATCCCCTCCAGATAATCCAGCGCCGCGGCGAGCCCGATCGCCTGGACGATCGGCGGCGTGCCCGCTTCAAATCGGTGGGGCGGATGATTATACGTCACGGTATCCCGGGTGACCTCCTCGATCATCTCCCCGCCGCCCATAAATGGCGGCAAAGATTCAAGTATCTCGCGTCTCCCATAAAGAACGCCGATGCCTGTGGGACCGTAGACTTTGTGGCCAGTGAACACGTAGAAGTCTGCACCGAGATCGCGGACATCGACGTCGAGATGGACTGCGCCTTGCGAACCGTCCACGAGGACGGGGATGCCGCGCTGATGTGCGAGCCCGATGATATCCTTTATTGGCGGCGCGGTTCCGAGGACGTTTGACATCTGCGTAATGGCGATAATCCTGGTTCGCTCATTCAGAGCCCGCTCGAACGCCTCCATCGAGAAGGAGCCGTCATCACCAATGTCGATCCACCGCAGCACCGCCCCTTTCCGTTCGCGGTGGAAGTGCCAGGGCACGATATTGGAGTGATGCTCCATAACACTGAGCACAATTTCGTCGCCGGCGCCGATGCTGTGCTGCCCGAAGGTCGCCGCCACGAGGTTGATCGCCTCGGTGGCCGATCTCGTGAAGACGATCTCCTCAGCTGACCCCGCGTTCAGGAACCGCCTGACACTCTCTCGCGCGGCTTCGTAGGCCTCCGTCGCGGCGTTTGCCAAAAAGTGCAGTCCGCGATGGACATTTGCGTATTCGTGTTCATACGCATGCACCAGCCGGTCGATAACAACCTTCGGCTTCTGAGCCGACGCTGCGTTGTCGAGGTACACGAGCGGCTTGCCGTAGGGTCGCTCGCCGAGGATCGGAAAATCCTGTCGGACTCTCACAACATTGTAAGCGCCCCGTCTCGTTCGAACGGCGTCATTCACGAAGCGGACTCCTTCGAAGCGATCCCGCCCTCGCCGCAAACTCGGACCGCGCGCTCGCGCGCAAGCCAAGCGCGAAACGGCCGCCGCAACGCTTCGGCCAAAACATCGTCTTCGATACGGCGGATCGCTTCTTCTCCAAACGCCTCCAGCAGCATCGATTCGGCCTCAGCCCTCTCGAGACTTCGCGCCATCAAGTAGAAAAGCTGCTCCGGATCCAGAGACCCGACCGTCGCGCCGTGACCACACACCACGTCGTCGGCAAAAATCTCCAGTTCCGGCTTCGCGTTCATCTGGGCCCGCGGCGACAAAAGAACGGCCTGGGATTTCATCGCTCCATCCGTCTTTTGCGCGGCGTTCTCGACGATCACCTTGCCTTGGAAGGTCCCAACCGCCTCGTCGTCGACGATCGCCCGATAGTACTCCCGGCTTGTTCCAGCCTCCGCGGCATGGACGACCTGGAGCGTGGTGTCTGACCGTCGGGCTCCATCGAGCAGCGTCAGTCCGCCAAGAGTGATCTTCCCTTCTCGGCCGATCAATTTGTGAAACAACTGCCGCCTTGTCAGAGCCCCGCCCGAAACGAGCGCAAACGCATTGAGTTCCGCCCGCGCGGCGAGCTGACCGATCTGGCTCTCGACATGCAGTTCGGCGTCATCCTCAACGAGGACGACATGCTTTGCTCGCGCCCCTTCCGCGAGTGTCAGGATCGTTGATGAATTGCGCTGCACGTCTGGGCCCGCACCCAGGTATGACTTAACGAATGCAGCGCTGGCGCCAACGCCCAGTAAGACGGCGATCCGCGAATAGAGAGAGCGAGCGTCTTTGGCAGTCGCGATATGCGTAATCTCAATCGGGCCTTCCATTCGTGCGCCGTCCGCGACGGTGAGGACGTGAGCCTCGACGCTCATCGCCTCATTTAGCGCCACCATTGGATCGTCGATGTCCACAGGCGACGGCTCCCCCCGGGAGAACAACACACCCGGCGGCAAGTGGTCGCAGAGTTCTGCAACCAAGCGCCCGTCGACGAGCACGATTCGCCATGCCGCCATGCGCTTGCGATCAGCGAGAATCTTACCGGCGGCTTCGATCGCGCCCGAATCGGGAGCAGGCGCCAACGGCGCAGCATCGCGCATTGCTGCGCGTAGATCGGTATAGTGCCAGGATTCGACGCGTCGCGTCGGCAGACCGCGTTCGGCAAACCGACCAAACGCGTCAGCGCGACGCGGCGAAGACGAAAGCTTCCCCACCTCGAATTGTCGCATCAAGGTGGTTTCGGCGGTCGATCTCTGGATGACATGAGCCGTCATAGTCGCCTCAGGCAGCCGCCTCCGCGTAGTCGCGATAGCCATTGCGTTCGAGCTCGAGCGCCAGCTCAGGTCCGCCACTAGCCACGATGCGGCCCTTTGCCATGACGTGCACAACGTCAGGCCTGATATGCTCAAGCAGCCTCTGATAGTGGGTAATCACAAGAAAGGCCCGATCAGGGTCGCGCAGGGCGTTCACTCCCTCCGAGACGACTTTCAGTGCATCGATATCCAGCCCTGAGTCCGTCTCGTCGAGCACACAAAGACGCGGTCTGAGCAGCGCCATTTGCAATATCTCCAGCCGCTTCTTCTCCCCACCAGAAAACCCGACGTTGAGGGGCCGGCGCAGCATCTCCTGGTCAAGCTTCAATGTCTGCGACGCCTCGCGCACCCGACGCATGAAGTCTGGCGTGGTCAGATCCCCTTCTCCCCTCGACCGACGTTGCGCGTTTAGGGCCGCCTTGAAGAACGTCATGGTCGTCACGCCGGGAATCTCGACTGGATACTGGAAAGCGAGAAAGATGCCCTTTTGAGCGCGTTCACTCGGCTCCAGCGCCAGCAGGTTCTCCCCGTCGAACCATATTTCCCCGGAAACAATCTCATAGTCTGGTTTTCCAGCAATGACGTAGGAGAGCGTCGACTTGCCAGAGCCGTTCGGTCCCATGATTGCTGCAACTTCGCCCGCCTTGATCGTGAGGTCGAGGTCCTCAAGGATCGGCGCGCCATGGATTGAGACGCTCAGCTTCTTGATTTCGAGCATCGGTCCAGCAGCCTTCATCACCCGACGCTCCCTTCGAGACTGATCGCGATCAGTTTCTGCGCCTCGACCGCGAATTCCATGGGCAACTGTTGCAGGACGTCTCGAACAAACCCGTTGACAATCAGCGCCGTGGCCTCTTCGGCCGAGAGTCCGCGCTGCAGGCAATAGAAGAGTTGCTCCTCGGAGACCTTTGAAGTCGTCGCTTCGTGTTCGATGACGGCGGAAGCGTTCTTCGCCTCGATATAAGGGACCGTATGCGCGCCGCATTGGTGGCCGATCAGCAGCGAATCACAATTCGTGAAATTGCGCGCCCCGGTCGCGAGCCGGTGGACAGATACCTGACCCCTATAGGTATTCTGAGACTTTCCCGCCGCGATTCCCTTGGAGATTATGCGGCTCCTCGTGTTGCGCCCAAGGTGGATCATTTTGGTGCCGCTGTCGACCTGTTGTCGGCCGTTCGAGATCGCGATCGAATAAAACTCGCCGCGGGAAGCCTCGCCACGCAAAATGCAGGACGGATACTTCCAGGTGATGGCCGAACCAGTCTCGACCTGCGTCCACGAGATTTTCGATCGAGCTCCGCGGCAGTCGCCGCGCTTGGTCACGAAATTGTATATGCCGCCCCTCCCTTCGGCATCGCCCGGGTACCAGTTCTGCACAGTTGAATATTTGATCTCGGCGTCCTCAAGCGCAACGAGTTCGACCACCGCAGCGTGGAGTTGATTCTCATCCCGTTTTGGCGCGGTGCATCCTTCGAGATAGCTCACATAAGAGCCTTTGTCGGCAACGATCAACGTGCGCTCGAACTGGCCCGTATTTTTCTCGTTTATTCGGAAATAGGTCGAGAGCTCCATCGGGCAGCGGACGCCCGGCGGCACGTAGACGAACGAACCGTCCGAGAAGACGGCGGAGTTGAGGGTCGCGTAAAAATTGTCGGTGGCGGGAACGACCGTGCCGAGATAGCGCCGAACAAGATCGGGATGATTTCTGACAGCCTCGGAGAAGGAGCAAAAAATCACGCCGACCTTGGCGAGCTCCGCCTTGAATGTCGTCGCGACTGAAACCGAATCAAATACCGCGTCGACCGCGACTCTCGGTCTCTCGACTCCCGCAAGAATTTCTTGTTCGACCAGCGGAATGCCGAGCTTCGCGTAAGTACGCAAGAGCTCCGGGTCGACATCGTCGAGGGATCTTGGTCCCGGCGTAGTCTTCGGCGCCGAAAAATAGTGGATTTCTTGAAAGTCGATCGGCGGATATTCCACCCGAGCCCACTTCGGCTCCTCCATCGTCAGCCAGCGTCGAAACGCGTCAAGGCGCCAAACGAGAAGCCATTCCGGCTCGTCCTTCTTGCCGGAGATAAATCTAATAATGCCTTCATTCAGCCCCTTGGGGGCGACATCCGATTCGATCGGACTAACGAAGCCATATTTATACGCTTCCACGTCGATCGAACGAACCCGATCGACCGTCTCCTGGACAGCCGCCATAAATGACATCTCCTCGCCTTGGCGGTTTCAAGGACCGCCGGTGGGGGTCGCGCTCCCGCTCGCATGGCGTCGAGACAGGCTCGCTCAAATATGGGGCTTTAGCGCGGCTTTTGCAAATGAGCTAAAGGTACCGCAATGGTACCGCGCGGTGAAAAGGTAGTGGTGTGACTCAATTGTACATACTAATTGTGCTCTATTACTCCCCAAAGGCTCTGATCTCCGGGTCGCCCCCAATAAGCCGGGCAAATTGCCGCATGCGCGACTGCAGTCGTTCGCCGGTAAGCGCGGCGAGGTCGGCCGGGAGGGTCAACACCACATGGCCCCCATCACAAATCATCGGCGCGCGCGGCAAGACGCCTGGCATTGCGGCCGAAATGTTGTAGGCGACCCGCGTGGCGGCGCCGAGAATGCGCGCCCGATCGAGTTGACGCGCAGTCACCAGAGATCGTGACTGAGGAGTGACGAAGTCCTCGTTCGACAGATGACGATACGCCGCAGCAAGCGCCAGGAAGGCGCGAGAAGGGTGATCCACCCCGATGAAGGCGGCATTGGCTACAAGGTCGTAGGCTTGTGCGCCACGATAGTCGGGATGGGCGCGCCAGGAAATGTCGGAGAGGAGGCAGGCGGCATGGCGGAGACGCTGGTCCTCCGCGTCTTCCTCAAGATGAGTGGACTCCATCAGCCGGCTCGTCCAATCGAAAAGCTCCTCGCCGTGTTCCGGCGCGCGCGAGCGCAGCCGATTGAATTCCCGCGCCGAAGCGATCAGGGGGTCCTCCGTCTGCGTCTCCGGTGGGAGTTGCGAATAGAGCAGCCCCTCGCGAACACCGAGCGCGGAGATGACGATCTCCTTCGGATTTGCCTGCCGGATGATTTCTTCGAGCACTGCAGCACCGTAGGCGAGCAGCGGGCGACGCGCCGACGAGACCAATTCGATTGACAGCAAGGCGTCAGCGTCAATTCTTTCAACGAGCCCCGCAAATTCGAGCGCATCGCGCGAGGGGATAACATAGTTATGCATGACGTTCATCGGATACTGGCGCTGACGCATATGAAGGCGCGCGAGCGCTCGCCACGTTCCGCCGACCGCATAGAATGTACGCCCGGGAAGCCTATGGAGCATTTTGACGTTTGACAGGGTTTCCCGCACGATTTTGGCCGCTTTCTTAGGCGACCGCTCAGAGAGATCCATCAACGACAGACCGCCCAGCGGTAGGGTCAGGCCATAGCCGGCATCCCCACCCTTCACGTCGGTCAACTCGAGCGAGCCGCCCCCCAGATCGCCCACGACGCCATCCGCATTGTGAATCGAGCTGACCACTCCAAGCGCCGACAACCGGGCTTCCTGCAGTCCGCTGAGCAACTCGATCTTGCAGCCCACCGCTCGCTCGGCGAGGCGCAGGAACTGCGGACCGTTCGCCGCGTCGCGAACCGCCGCGGTGGCGACGCTGCAAAGGTCGCTGATGCGCATCGTGTCGCAAAGAACGCGAAACCGACGAAGCGCAGCGAGCGCCTTAGCGACGGCGTCTTCGGGCAGCAGGCCGGTAGTGGCGACGCCTCGCCCCAAGCCACAAAGAGCCTTTTCGTTGAAGGTCGGAGTTGGCGCTCGCGAGTGTAATTCGTACGCCACCAAACGCACTGAATTCGAGCCGATATCGACAATCGCCACAGGCTCGCCGGACAACCGCCCTTGCGCTTTAATATCAGGCATTGATGATCCCGCGAGAGGACGGAGCCCTGACGCCGTCGTCGTCTATCAGCACCTTCCGCGCAGCGCCATCGGAAAGGAAAGCTTGAGGGCCTGGCCGCGCCCCGAGAGGCTCGGATTGGTCTGGAAGTATTTGTGCGCATTGAGCGGCTGTTCGCCTTCAGCCGGCGCGATTCTCTCGCTCGACCCGTCTGGCAGCACCCGGAAGCTCTGCTCGTTGTCCATCAAGTTCGCTTCCATGATTTGATCGAGCACGTGCTCATGCACAGTGGGATTGAGGAGCGGAACAAGCGCCTCGACCCTCCGATCGAGATTGCGCTGCATGAGATCTGCGGAAGAGATGAAAACACGCGCTTTCGGATGCGGCAGTCCATAACCGGCGCCAAAGGCATAGATGCGCGCATGCTCCAGGAATCGTCCGACGATCGACTTCACTCGGATATGGTCAGACAGCCCAGGCACGCCCGGCCGCAGGCAGCAAATTCCGCGAATCACCATATCGATCTGCACCCCGGCGCGACTGGCCGCATAGAGAGCATCAATGATTTCCGGATCGACAAGCGCGTTGCATTTCATCCAGATCTGCCCCGGCCTGCCAAGCGCCGCATGGTCGATCTCGTCAGCGATGTTACGCAGCAAAGTCGCCTTCAGAGTGATGGGTGAAATTGACATTTGTTCCAGCCCGTCCGGCTCGGCATAGCCGGTGATGAAATTGAAGATCCGCGCAACGTCGCGGCCGATCGCCGGATCGGCTGTGAAGAGCGATATATCTGTGTAGATCTTGGCGGTTATCGGATGGTAATTTCCGGTGCCAAGGTGACAGTAATTGACCAGCGCGCCGCTCTCCCGCCGCACTACCATCGATAATTTCGCGTGGGTCTTGAGCTCGATGAATCCGTAAACCACCTGGGCGCCTGCGCGCTCGAGATCGCGCGCCCAACGAATATTCGCCTCCTCATCAAATCGAGCCTTCAATTCGATGAGCGCGGTCACGGACTTTCCCAATTCGGCAGCTTCGACGAGGGCTCTGACGATCGGACTATCGGCGGAAGTGCGATACAGCGTCTGCTTGATCGCCACGACGCTCGGGTCACGCGCCGCCTGATTGAGGAACTGGATGACGACGTCGAAAGACTCGTACGGATGATGGACCACGAGATCCTTCTGGCGGATCGCGGCGAAACAATCCCCTCCGTGGTCCTTCACCCGTTCTGGAAATCGAGGATTGTAAGGCGGAAACTTCAGTTCTGGCCGGTCGATCGCGACAAGCTGCGAGAGGTCGTTCAGCGCCAGCATGCCCTCGATCAGAACAATGCCCGACGGTACAACATCCACGTCGCCAGCCACAAAGGCGCGTAGCGATTCGGGCATGCTTGCTTCGATCTCGAGCCGGATCACTGAGCCGCGCCGACGCCGCTTGAGGGCGGTCTCATAGAGGCGAACGAGATCCTCCGCCTCCTCCTCGACTTCGATATCGCTGTCACGGATGACCCGAAATGAGCCTTCTCCCAACACCTCGTATCCAGGAAACAGCAGACCGATGAACGCGACGATGAGGCGGTCGAGAGTCACGAATCGAGCCGTCACTCCAAGGGGACCGTCAGGCAGTCGAACGAAGCGTTCGACGCTGCCCGGAACACGCACGAGCGCGCTCATCGTTCGGCCCTGGTACGGATTGAGCAGTTCGAGGGCGAGCGTGAATCCGAGATTGGGAATGAAAGGGAACGGGTGCGCGGGATCGACGGCCAGCGGCGTCAGGATCGGAAAGACATGCTGAAGAAAGTACTCCTGCAGCCAGTCCCGTTCGCGGCGCGTCAGATCGGCGACGTCGAGAATGACGATTCCGCTGGCTGTGAGTTCGGATCTCAAGGCTCGCCACCGCTCCTGCTGCGAAGCCACGAGTGAGGCGACACGCTCGCTGATGCGTTCGAGCTGTTCAGCCGCCGTGCGGCCATCGTCTGAGATTTCCGTGATCCCCGACAGAACTTGACCGACCAGACCCGCCACTCGAACCATGAAGAACTCGTCGAGATTGTCCGCCGAAATTGACAAGAATCTCAGTCTCTCCAGAAGCGGGTGATTGCGATTGGCTGCCTCTTCCAAAACGCGTCGATTGAATTCGAGCCATGACAACTCGCGATTGATGAATCGCTCAGGCGAAGACATCAACGGAGATGGACTGACGTCCTCCGGGGCGGAACCAGTCGCCACGGTCTGAAACTCATTTTTCGCAACGCCTCGCGCCACGCGATTCTCCATTTCGGCTGTCATGATTTTGAGACAATTTCTGCGGCGCGCCAAGCATAACTGACAGGCATAATTAAATCGCGGGTGCGCCGGTCGCGCGCAGCGCGCGCGCGACCGCGTCAAGAGCCTGCGGATAAATCCGATGTTCCTCGACCAGAACGCGCGCAGCGAGCGTTTCGGCGTCATCGCGAGGAAAAACCGGAACTCGAGCCTGGGCGATGATCGGACCGGCGTCGAGTTCGGCCGTCACGTAGTGCACAGTGCATCCGTGCTCTTGGCGCGCCTCAGCCAGCGCCCGCTCATGCGTATGCAGTCCGCGCAGTTCTGGCAGCAAGGAGGGATGAATATTGAGAATCCGGCCCCGCCATCGTCCAACGAAATCGGAGCTCAAGATCCGCATGAACCCGGCCAGACAAACAAGTTCGGCGCCGGTGGAGAAAAGGTGCGCATCGAGCGCCGCCTCGAACTCGCCCCTCTCGGGCACACTCCGAAAATCGATCACCTTCGCGGCCACTCCCGCCTCTCTTGCGGCCGCCAGCCCGGGCGCATCGGGCCTGTCGGACACAACGAGCAAGATCTCGGCACAGAATTCCGGCTTGCGGGCCGCCTGGATCAGAGCGCTCATGTTGGATCCGCGGCCAGAGATGAGGATGGCCGTTCGCACCCGCTCGGTCAAAGAGAAAGCCTTCCGTGGGTAACAACGCCCGCATTTTCGCGGGCGACGAGCCGACCGATCAGGGCGGACGACAATCCGGCAAGCGAAAGTGCGGCGCGCACTTCATCTTCGCTCTGGGCGGCGACAAAGACCGCCATCCCAAATCCACAGTTGAAGGTGCGAAGCATTTCGTTTTCAGTAATATTCCCGACGGCCGCTAGCCAGGAAAAAACCGGTGGCGGCGCGAATGCTCCAAGATCGAGCGAAACAGCAATATCGGGGTCGAGCACGCGAGGCAGGTTATCTGTATAGCCGCCCCCAGTGATATGCGCGAGCGCAAGAACGCCTTGCGTCGTCGAGAGGACCTGAAGCAGCGGCCGCACATAGAGCCGCGTTGGGGTGAGAAGCGCGGCTCCGAGCAACCTAGACGGTTCGAACGGCGCCGGGGCGTCCCAGGCAAGCCCAGCTCGCTCAACGACGCGTCGCACTAGCGAGAACCCATTGGAATGCAAGCCAGACGAGGGCAAACCGAGCACCGCGTCGCCCGGTTTGAGGCCGGGTCTCGGCAACAGGCTTCCACGCTCGGCCGCCCCCACCGCAAACCCCGCGAGATCAAAGTCGCCGGGCGCATAGAGTCCAGGCATTTCAGCCGTCTCGCCGCCGATTAGCGCGCAGCCGGATTGCGTGCAGGCCTCGGCGATTCCCTTCACGACTGTGGTGGCGACATCCTCGTCGAGTTTGCCGGCCGCAAAATAATCGAGAAAAAAAAGCGGCTCCGCTCCTTGAACGACGATGTCATTTACGCACATCGCGACCAGGTCCACCCCAATGGTGTCGTATAGGCCGCATTCGATTGCGATCTTCAGCTTGGTGCCAACGCCATCATTCGCGGCGACCAGGATCGGATCGACGAACCCGGCCGCTTTGAGATCGAACAAACCGCCAAATCCGCCCAACTCGGCATCGGCGCCGGGGCGGCGGCTTGCTCGCGCCAACGGCCTGATCCGATCGACAAGGCGGTTGCCGCTATCGATGTCGACGCCGGCGCCGGCATAGCTCAGCGGCTTGAAGCTGTCTGACATGGCGTCTCCGGAGGCAAAAATCGATGACGGCGTACAGGATGAACCTTGGGGCCGCAACCGAAGCCCGGTTTCACAACGCGCGCCGAACCATGCTAAGCGTCTCTCACGCAACAGCTTGGGATTTCGGCAAATCAATGGGCGGACCGTCCGATCGGGGTCACCGTCGAATCGACGTCGACGTCTGATGAATATTTCTCGGGTCCTCAATAATATCCCGAATATTATTACTTTGGCGAGAATGCTGATGACGCCGTTGGCGGTTTCGATGATCGTCTCACAGCGATTTCTACCGGCGTTCTTGATCTTTCTCCTTGCCGGCGCATCCGACGCAATCGACGGCTTCCTCGCGAGACATTTCGATCTTCGGACGGAACTCGGCGCCTACCTCGACCCCCTCGCGGACAAGGCGCTTCTGAACTCCATCTATGTCTCGCTGGCAATCTATGCCGGCCTGCCTGCATGGCTCGCCATCACAGTTGTCTCGCGCGATGTCATGATCCTCTTCGCCGTGCTTGTTTCGTGGCTGATGGATAAGCCGGTCGAGATACGGCCGGTCTGGGAATCGAAGTTCAACACGGCCGCGCAGATCGCTCTCGCCGGATATGCGCTGGGCGCGCGAGCCTATGGCCTCAATCCCCAACCTTTGCAGACTTATCTCGAATGGACGGTCGCCGCGACAACGCTGGCCTCGGGCGGCATCTATATCGCCCAGTGGCTCGACCACATGAGCCGATAGCGCAACCGTGCCGCACAGTCTCGCCGCCATTTCCTTTCTTGTTCCCAGCTATGATGAGGGCCTAAGCTTTTTCCGCGATGGACTTGGCTTTGAGGTGGTCGAAGATACTGACCTCGGTCAAAACAAGCGTTGGGTCGCAGTGGCGCCGCCTGGCGGCCGAGGAGCCAGGCTCATACTGGCGGTTCCGGCCGACCGCCGACAGTGGGCGAGGATCGGCGATCAAGCCGGCGGCCGAGTGGGCTACTTTCTTCTCACCAACGACTTCCAGACAGATTATGAAGTCCTGCGCGCGCGGGGGGTCAGATTTCTGGAGGAGCCGCGCAGCGAGCGCTACGGCCGCGTCGCGGTTTTCGTCGACCCGTGGGGAGGCAAGTGGGATTTGCTGCAACCGACCGGCGGCGAAGGAGACGTCGCATGAGTTTTGCACGGTGAGCCTGGAACGCCAGATCGTTTTCTGGGCCGTCGCGCTGGCCATCATGTGCTACGGGTTGCATCTGCTTGGGTCCGCGGTTACTCCGTTCGCGGCCGGGATCGCGCTCGGCTATCTCCTGGACCCCGTCGTCAGCAAAATGGAGACGCTCGGTTTCAACCGGCTGGGCGCTTCCCTTCTCATTCTGGTCGTGTTCGCGGCGACTTTCGCCATTTCTCTAATCATTGTCGGGCCGATCCTCGGCAACCAGTTCGTTGCGTTCGCCCAGCATCTTCCGGGCTACGCAATGAAGCTGCAGGAGTTGGCGGTAGATGAAGGCAACGCACTAGCCGAAAAATATGGCGGCGGCTGGCTGACCACGTTGGGTTTCGGCGAACCGATTTCGAGCGGTCAAATTCAAAAGTCGGTCGGCGAATTTGTCGCCCAAGGCGCACAGTGGCTGATCGATGCGCTAAAGTCGCTCGTTTCAGGTGGGGCTGCGCTTTTTGGTTTCCTGTCGCTGCTCGTCATTACGCCTGTTGTTGCGTTCTACATCCTTATCGATTGGCATAGGATGATCGCAGAGATCGACGGCTGGCTCCCGCTCGACCATCGAGATGCTTTGAGAGCGATCGCCACGGAGATCAATCACGCACTGGCGGGCTTTATCCGAGGCCAGTCACTGGTCTGTTTGTTCCTCGGACTGTGGTATGGTCTGGGATTGACCCTGATTGGGCTCGATTTCGGCCTGCTGATCGGCGCACTGGCCGGGGTGCTGAGTTTCATTCCCTACGTCGGATCGCTCACCGCTCTCGTCCTTTCGCTCGGCGTAGCGCTTGTCCAGGGATGGCCGAGCCCCAGGCTTTTCTTGCTGGCGCTGGGAATTGTCGGCTGCGGCCAGTTTCTCGAAGCATATGTCGTTTCGCCTAAGTTGGTCGGCGGATCGATAGGCCTTCACCCCGTTTGGCTCATGTTCGCGCTTCTGGCTTTCGGCGAATTGTTTGGCTTCGTCGGGCTTATCGTAGCGGTCCCGACGGCCGCGGCGATCGGCGTCATCGCCCGCCACCTTATCGCTATTTATCTCGCGAGTTCGCTCTATCGGGGCCGTTCGGCCGCAACAAGACCATGATCAGGCCTCCTCGGCAGCTGACCCTCGACTGGCCACATCAGCCGAGCTTCGCGCGCGAGGATTTTCTCGCTGCGCCTTCGAACCGGGACGCGCTGAGGGCGATCGATCAGTGGCCGAATTGGGCGGGCCGAATGCTGCTGCTTGTCGGCCCAGAGGGCGCAGGCAAGAGTCACCTCGCCTCGCTTTGGGCCAGAACAGCCAAGGCCAGTGTCGCCCACGGCGAGTCGCTGGATCTGCCAAGCCTCGAACTCGGCGCTCAAGCGCCCGCGCTGCTGATCGAGGATGCCGACCGCATCGGCCTGGCGGAGGATCGCCTGTTCCATCTTGTCAACGCAGCGCAGCAGAACGGCGTCTGGACGTTGCTGACCGCTCGTGGTGCGCCCGAAGCGTGGGATCTGAAGACCCCGGATTTGTTGTCGCGTCTGCGGGTCGCGCCGGTCATTCGACTGGAGGCGCCCGACATCGAGCTGACCGAGGCGGTGCTTTTTAAGCTCTTCAGCGATCGCCAGCTCCAGATTGAGCCTCACGTTGTCACCTATATCGCGCTAAGGATCGAACGATCCCTCGGCGAAGCGCGGAGGGTGGTCGACGCCCTTGACCGGGAAGCGCTGGCGCTTGGGCGACGTGTCACCCGTGCGATGGCGAGCGAATTGTTGCGTGAATCGGCCCCAGAAGGCGACGCGCCTTAGCCGGGCCACAAATTCGTGGTTAAAATTTTGTGAGTGAGTGCTTTGTACGCATAAGAGGGCCGCGCGCCGAGCCTCCGGAAGAAAATCGCTGAACCAGGAGGAGACGATGCGGAAGTCCCTCATTCTGTTTCTCGCAGCAATTGGCAGCGGCGCGGGCTATGCAGCCGGTGTCACCAATGTCGGAAAAGACCTGGACATATCGGATCCGGCGACTTGGCGATGGCACGTAAGTTCCATTCTCGCGGATCAAAGGCAGGCGTCAACCGAATCTGTCGCGACGATCGGAACTTCGGTCCCGGGTGAGTTTGACCAACCCTACCAGCGCTACTCGCCTCTGGGATTGCCAGAGCCGCCCCGAGAGCACGCGCCTTAGCCAAACGTCGCCGAAGGGCCTGGATCCCCGGAAGGAAGAGAGATTTTGATCGTTGCGCCCGGTTTGGCTTTCGTTGCGCCCGGCTTGGAAACCGTTCCTTGCGGCTTGGTGGGGAGGCGGCCCCTCGGTGCCGGAGGGAGGCAGCGCGGTGTGGGTCGGCTCGGCACTTACAGTCGAATGGTGATCAAGGCGTAGCGCCGTACAGCGGGGTTGCTCTTCACAATGTCAACACATGCGCGGTCAACGCATACGCGCGTCGCGCCTGATCCTTAGGGGCCGAGGCCTTTATTCGCCGGGACCGGCGCGATATACGGACGCCGCAACCTGACGACGCCGTCCCTCCCCTAAGAGCAAAACCCCATGAAAAAGCCGTCCGGCCCGCGATCCGACGAGCCAGAGCAAGGACTCGTTGATGTCGCCGCGATCGACCAGCTCGCTCGGATCCTCGTAAAATATGGTTTGAGCGAGGTCGAAATCGACTTGGGAGAATTGCATGTGCGTCTGGCGCGTGAACCGGGTCAAACGCAATCCGGCGTATCTCCTCACGCCTCAACCACGGTCGCAGCTCATGGGGCGGCCGAGATTATCGCTGAAACTGCCGCAGAGCCCGCGGCCGAGCTCGCCGGCGCAGTGAAATCGCCGATGGTTGGAACCGCCTATCTGCGGCCGAGCCCCGAGGCCAAACCCTTCGTCGAGGTCGGTTCGGTGGTGAAGACGGGAGACAAGCTCCTGCTCGTCGAGGCGATGAAGACTTTCAATGATATCGTGGCGGCGCGGGCAGGCAAGGTCGTCAATATTCTCGTCACCGACGGATCTCCGGTCGAATATGGACAGCCGTTGATGGTTATCGAGTGACCGGGATGAACACGCGCGTTCTCATCGAGCCGGGATTGCAGAGGATCGGCGTCGATGTTCGATAAGATTCTGATCGCGAACCGAGGAGAAGTCGCACTGCGGGTACTGCGCGCGGCCAAGGAGCTCGGGATTGCGACAGTGGCTGTCTATTCGACTGCCGACAAGGACGCGATGCACGTCAAGCTGGCCGACGAAAGCGTATGCATCGGCCCGCCGGCGGCGCGCGACAGTTATCTCAACATCCCCGCGATCGTTGCGGCTTGCGAAATTACCGGCGCGGACGCTGTCCATCCGGGCTATGGCTTCCTCGCCGAGAATGCGCGCTTCGCCGACATTCTCGCAGAGCACGAGATCGCCTTCATCGGCCCGAAGGCGGAGCATATCCGGATCATGGGGGACAAGATCGAGGCCAAGCGGACGGCCGTCCGGCTCGGCATCCCTTGCGTTCCCGGCTCGCCAGACGCTGTCGCCAATGAGGCAGAGGCGTTGAGCATTGCAGCCGACATTGGTTATCCCGTCATCGTCAAGGCGGCGGCTGGTGGCGGAGGCCGCGGCATGAAGATCGCCAAGACTTCCCGAGGATCTCGTCGACGCAATTGCCGTCGCCCGGATCGAGGCCAAGACCGCGTTCGGCGACGACTCCGTATATCTGGAGAAATATCTCTCAAAGCCGCGCCACATCGAAATTCAAGTGATGGGCGACGGACATGGCCGCGCCGTTCACCTGGGCGAGCGCGACTGCTCGCTACAGCGCCGCCATCAGAAGATCTGGGAAGAAGGCCCCTCCCCCGCCCTCAATGCCGAGCAACGCGAGGAGATCGGCGGGGTGGTGGCCCGAGCCGTCGCGGAACTCGGCTACGTCGGCGCGGGAACCGTCGAGTTCCTTTGCGAAGAAGGGAAGTTCTACTTCATCGAGATGAACACCCGGGTGCAGGTCGAGCACCCCGTGACCGAGATGATCACCGGCATCGATATCGTCAACGAACAGATCAAGATCGCAGCTGGGTCGCCGCTTTCAATTGTGCAGGAAGACGTTCGCTTCCTGGGCGCGGCGATTGAATGTCGCGTCAACGCCGAACACGCGAGGACCTTCGTTCCCTCGCCGGGCCGCATTACTTACTTTCATCCGCCGGGAGGCCTTGGCGTTCGGGTCGATTCGTCTGCTTATCAGGGTTACGTGATTCCCCCGTTCTACGATTCGCTGGTCGGCAAACTGATCGTCCACGGCCGGACTCGCACGGAGGCGATGATGCGTCTGCGTCGGGCGCTCGACGAGTTCATTATTGATGGCATCAATACGACGTTGCCTTTGTTTCGCACGCTGGTGCGAAACGCCGACGTGCAGAACGGCCAGTATGACATTCACTGGCTCGAGGAGTTTCTCAGGACCGAGCCGGCAATGGAATTGTAACGGCCTGCTTTGTCGTTCGACCCAGCGGTCCTTCCGGTCAATTCAGCCGAGCCGCTGCAAAGCGGCGCGCGCGGCGCCGTTGTTCGGGTCCACCAGCACGGCCCGTTGATAGGACTCCACAGCCTTCGGGCGATTGTTGAGCTTCTCGTAGCAAAAACCGAGGCCTGCCCAGGCGTCTGAATTGTTCGCGTTGACGTTCAGAGCCGCGTTGAAGTCCTCGATCGCCGCCTCATATTTGCCCGTCGCCATCAGGCTTTGGCCGCGAGCCTGATAAGGGGCGCCTGCGAAGGGATCGCGATCGATCGCGTTGTTGAAGTCCGTGATCGCCTGAACGTCGTTGCCCTGGCGCTGATAGATCAGACCCCGCGCATGATAGGCTTGTGCGCCTTCCGGGTTCAGCCTGATGGCTTGGTCGAGGTCGGCGAGCGCGCCATTGAAATCATTTTCCGAGCGCAGAAGGTTCCCGCGCCCGAGATAGGCGGCGGCGTCGTTCGGATTGACGGCAATCGCCTGGTTGAAGTCCTGCATCGCCAGGTCGTCTTTCTTCATCTGGCGATAGGCGAGCGCCCGATTGGTGTAAGCCCCGGAGAATTTCGGATCGAGTTCGATCGCGTGACTGAAGTCGTCAATCGCGTTGGAGTAGCGTCCGAGCTTCGCATAGACGACGCCGCGCGTGTTGTAGGCGACAGCATCACGCGGATTGCGCTCGATGACCTCGGTCAGGGAGGCGATATTCCCGGCGTTGGAGGCCTGCGCCGCGGCGTCAGCCTGGGTTTCCGCCACATGGCCGGACGGGTTGATCCCGCCGATGGTCTCGCTACATGCGCCGAGCGCCACCGCTAGGCTTAAGGCGATCGCCATACGAAGCGCGGCGTCCGTAAGCTGAAGCATGCCCTCACCGTTCGCGAACCTTTCCAACGCCTGACCTCGCGCATCGATGCGTCCCGTGAGCGAACGCATGTCAAAAAGCAAAAACCCCGCCACGCCGGCGGGGTCCAAACTCTTGTCGGACTTCGGAGCGCGGGCGCGGCAATGCGTCGGCGCCCGACCGCATTTGGCCGGCCGGACTCAGCCGGCCGAACGCGGCGCGCCGGGCGCTGGCTTGGCCTTGACGGGCAACAGGCCCTCGCGCTGCAGTTTCTTTCGCGCAAGTTTCCTTGCCCGCCGAACAGCCTCGGCCTTTTCGCGCGCCCTTTTCTCGGACGGCTTCTCATAATGGCCGCGAAGCTTCATCTCGCGGAAAATTCCTTCGCGCTGCATCTTCTTTTTGAGCGCCTTGAGGGCCTGATCGACGTTATTGTCGCGAACGAGTACCTGCACGGGATATCCTGTGTTTGAGGCGGAGCCTCGGCGGCCTGAATTTATCCGAAAAAACGTGCGCGCGCCACCCTTGGGGAAGCGCGCCGCCAGTGCGGGTGCATACCAGAGGAGCCTTGCCTTGTCCAGCGCATTATAGCAGGAACTTCATGACCATGACGTTCCATCGACGCTCCGGCTGTGGCATAGAGTGGCAGAACCCGGAATTCTCGCCATGAACAGGATCGAGCGCCGCCCTGCCGATGCAGGGGAAGCGAAAGTTGAGTATCTCGACGGCGATTTTAGAATTGTCCGTCCGGGGGCATTCGTGCGTTGCGCCGTCACAGGGCAGCCCATCCCCCTGGAGGAGCTGCGCTACTGGAGCGTCGACCGGCAGGAGGCTTACGCAACCCCAGCGGCCTCGATGGCGCGCGAGACCGAGCGTCGCTGAACAACGACCCCAACGCGCATCTCGTTCTGAGCCGCTCGGAAGCGGGCGGGCTCGATCCTGACTGGCGTCGAACAATTTCCCTTGCAAAGCGCGCCCAGATGGTTCATATATAAACTATCTTGCGGCGCTCAGCAGCATAGGCGCCGCGTGAAAACCGAGTTTCCGCAAGTTTGGGGTTCAGCATGCCGACATACAAAGCGCCGGTGAGCGACACTGTTTTCCTCCTGAACGACGTCTTCGACTACACGAAATACGCGAACTATCCCGGATTTTCGGAAGCGCCGATCGACGTGGTCGAGGCCGTGTTGACTGAAGGGGCAAAGTTCGTCGAGGACGTTGTTCAGCCGCTAAACCGCCTCGGCGACCTGGAGGGCTGCAAGCGTCACGACGACGGCAGCGTCACCGCCCCGAAGGGTTTCAAGGCGGCCTACAAAGCGCTGGTCGAGGGCGGCTGGGTCGGCCTTGCGGGCGACCCAGCCTATGGCGGTCAGGGTCTGCCGCCCTTTCTCGCCGTGCTGTTCAGCGAATATGAGTGTTCGGCGAATTTGGCCTTTGCGATGTACCCGGGTCTGACCAATGGCGCGGTCGCAGCGCTGACCGTTCACGGCAGCGACGAATTGAAGTCGCGCTATCTGCCGAAAATGACGACCGGCGAATGGACCGGCACGATGAACCTGACCGAGCCGCAGTGCGGCACGGATCTCGGGCTCATCAAGACGCGTGCGGTCCCGCAAGCCGGCGGTTCCTACGCAATCACGGGGCAGAAGATTTTCATTTCCGCTGGAGAACACGACCTCGCCGAAAACATCATCCATCTGGTGCTCGCCCGCATCGAGGGCGCGCCGGCGGGCGTCAAAGGCATTTCGCTTTTCCTCGTTCCGAAATTCCTGCCGAGCGCCGACGGCGGCGTCGGCGAACGCAACGGCGTCGTCTGCGGCTCGATCGAGCACAAGATGGGGATTCACGGCAACTCCACTGCGGTGCTCAATTACGATGGAGCGAAAGGCTGGCTCGTCGGTGAGGAAAATCGCGGTCTTCCGGCGATGTTCGTGATGATGAACGGAGCGCGGCTCGGCGTCGCCGTCCAGGGGCTGTCGCTCTCCGAAGTCGCCTACCAGAACGCGGCCGCCTACGCCAAGGAGCGGCGGCAGGGCCGATCGCTCAAGGGCGCGGTGGAGCCGGACAAGCCTGCGGACATCTTGCTTGTTCATCCCGACGTCCGCCGCATGCTGCTTGAAACGCGCGCCTTCAACGAGGCGGCCCGGGCCTTTCTAGTCTGGGTAGCCCTCACTCAGGATGAGGCCCATCACGCGCCCGACGCGAAAGCGCGCCAGGCGGCGGACGACAGGCTTGGCCTGATGACGCCGGTGATGAAGGGCGTGTTCACCGACCTCGGCTTCGCCAACACAGTCAAGGCGCAGCAGGTGCTCGGAGGCCACGGTTACATCGCGGAATGGGGCATGGAGCAGTTTGTGCGCGACGCCCGCATCGCCATGATTTACGAAGGCGCGAACGGCATCCAGGCGCTCGACCTCGTCGGCCGCAAGCTGCCGAAGGACGGAGGTCGCGCGATTATGGCCTTCTTGGGCGAAGTCTCGCAGTTTCTCGCTCAATCAAAGGATGACGCCGCGCTTGCGCCCCATCTTGGCGGCCTGCAAAGCGCGCTCGGCCATCTCCAGCAAGCCAGCATGTGGCTGTCGCGCAACGGGCTTGCAGATCCCGACAACGCTGGCGCTGCCTCGACCGACTATATGCATCTCTTCGGCCTCACGGCTCTCGGCTATATGTGGGCCCGGATCGTCAAGGCGGTCCTGGCTCGCCAGGCGAGGGGAGAAAGCAACCCCGCCCTTGACGCCAAATTGACCCTCGCCAAGTTTTTCAGCGAGCGTATGCTGCCGGAAACCGGCGCCCATCTGGCGCGTCTGAGCGCCGGCGCCGCAACGCTGATGGCGCTTCCGGCGGAGGTTTTCTGACGGCGGAAGCAGCAGGATAGGGAGGTCCCATGGGCTCAGTCGAGGCGCCGACGCGCTTGACGGGCGGCTGCCAGTGCGGCGCCGTGCGCTATATGCTGACCGCGCGTCCCATAGCCGCCAGCATTTGCCATTGTCGGATGTGCCAGAAGGCCGGCGGCGCTCCGTTCATGGCTTTCACCGGCGGCGTGCGCCAAGAGCACTTCGCCTTCACCCGCGGCGCCCCGGGAATCTACCGCAGTTCGGAGATCGCCGAGCGCGGCTTCTGCGCCCTCTGCGGCACGCCGCTGACCTATCGCCTGATCGGCCGCGACCGCATCTCTGCGACGATCGGCAGTCTCGACCGGCCGGCCGAAGTTGCGCCGACAGAGCAACTCGGCGTCGAATCCACGCTGCCCTGGTTCGCGGGCCTCGCCGCGCTTCCTGCGTCGCAGACCGAGAATTGGTTGAAGGCGATCAATGTCGCGGAGGCTGGCAGCCGCCAGCATCCAGACCACGATTAGGCGCCGTCTCTCCGGGCGGAGAGACCAAGAATAGGAGCCGCGGCCATGGGCCGCACGGAGAAAACAGCATGACCGACGCCTTCATCTTCGATCACGTCAGAACGCCGCGGGGCCGCGGCAAACCGGACGGCTCGCTTCATACCGTCTCAACGTTGCGCCTCGCGGCGACTGCGCTGAAGGCGATCAAGGATCGCAATCATCTTGACCCGCATCAGGTCGACGACGTGGTCATGGGTTGCGTGGACCCGGTGGGCGAAGCGGGAAGCGACATCGCGCGGATGGGCGCCTTGGCGGCGGGCTTTGGCGATACGGTCCCTGGCGTCCAGATCAATCGCTTTTGCGCGTCTGGCCTTGACTCGGTCAATTTCGCCGCCGCGCAGGTGATGAGCGGGCAGCATGACCTCACGATCGGCGGCGGCGTGGAATCCATGAGCCGCGTCGGCATCGGTTCCTCAGGCGGCGCGTGGCCCGCCGATCCATCGTTGGCCATTCCCACATATTTCATGCCGCAAGGCGTGTCGGCGGACCTAATGGCGACCAAATACGGCTTCTCCCGCGATGACGTCGACGCCTACGCGGTCGAGTTGCAAAAGCGGGCCGCCGCTGCCTGGAACGAGGGCCGGTTCAAGAACTCGATTGCGCCGGTTTTCGACGTCAACGGCCTGCCGCTGCTCGAGCGTGATGAGCATATGCGTCCAAACGCCGACATGCAGTCGCTTGGGTCTCTCAAGCCTTCCTTCGTGATTCCGGGCGAACAGGGCGGATTCGACGCGGTCGCCCTCCAGGCGCATCCGGAAGTCGAGCGCATCATCCATGTTCACCACGCCGGCAATTCATCAGGGATCGTCGACGGGGCGGCCGCGGTCCTGCTGGGGTCACGCGAGGCCGGCGAAGAAGCTGGCCTCAAGCCGCGCGGGCGCATCCGCGCCTTCGCCAATATCGGCTCCGAGCCCGCCATCATGCTGACCGGTCCGGTCGACGTGACGAAAAAAGTGCTGGCCCGTTCCGGCATGACGATTGGGGACATCGATCTCTTCGAGGTCAACGAGGCCTTCGCCGCGGTGGTGCTGCGCTTCTTGCAAGCATTTGACGTCGACCCGAACAAGGTCAACGTCAACGGCGGGGCGATCGCCATGGGCCACCCGCTCGGCGCGACCGGCGCGATGATCCTGGGCGCCGCGCTGGACGAGCTTGAGCGGACAGGCAAAGGGACTGCGCTCATCACCCTTTGCATCGGCGGCGGCATGGGCACCGCCACGATCATCGAACGCGTCTGAACTCGGGACGGAGACCCGCGACCATGAAGCTCACCAATTTTCGTCTTGAAACCGACGCCGAGGGCGTCGCGCTCATCACCTGGGACAGCCCCGGCCGTTCGATGAACGTGCTGACGCTGGAAGTGATCGCCGAGATGGCGGCGATCGCTGATACGATCGCAAACGACGCCGCCATCAAGGGCGCGGTCATCACATCCGGCAAGGAAAGCTTCTCCGGCGGTTTCGACCTCACGATGCTCAAGACCTTGGGCGACGATTACGCCCGCCTCGTCAAGGCCGAAGGCAAGGAGGCGGCGATGCGCGTCTTCGTCGACCGGTCGAGACAGCTTTCCCTGGTGTATCGACGCCTCGAGACATGCGGCAAGCCGGTCGCGGCGGCGATCAACGGGGTCTGCATGGGCGGCGCTTTTGAGCTTGCGCTCGCCTGTCACTATCGCATCGTCGCCGATAGCGATAAGGCGCGCGTCGGACTGCCGGAAATCAAGGTAGGGCTTTTTCCAGGCGCCGGCGGCACGCAGCGCGTAGGGCGGCTGATGCCGACGCCGGACGCTTTGCAGATGCTGCTCAAAGGCGACCAAATTCGTCCTGCCGCCGCGAAGAAGATGGGCCTCGTGCACGAGGTCGGGCCGGCCGACCAGATTGTCGCGCTCGCCAAAGCCTGGGTGAAGGCCAATCCGAACGCCAAGGCGCCGTGGGACGATCCGAAATTCAAGCTGCCGTCGGGCAAGGTTTTCTCGCCGCAGGGGATGATGATCTGGCCGCCGGCCAACGCCATCTATCGGCGGGAAACCTATGACAATTATCCGGCAGCGAAAGCGGTGTTGAGCAGCGTGTTCGAGGGGCTGCAATTGCCGATGGATCTGGCGCTGGCGGTCGAAAGCAAATATTTCGCGAACATCCTGCTCTCGAAGCAAGCCGCGGCAATGAGCCGGTCGCTGTTCGTGTCGATGGGCGAACTCAACAAGGGCGTGCGGCGTCCGGCGAACGTGCCGCCGACGAACCTCAAGAAAGTCGGCATTCTCGGCGCCGGCCTCATGGGGGCGGGCATCGCCTATGTTTCAGCCAACGCCGGCCTCGATGTCGTGCTCATCGACCGCGATCAGGAATCGGCAGACAAGGGCAAGGCTTATTCGGACAAAGTTGTCAGTTCCCAGATCGCGAAGGGGCGGGCCAAGACGGCCGACAAAGATGCGCTGCTTGCGCGCATCAAGGCGACCGCCGACTACGGAGAGCTCAAGGGCTGCGACCTCGTCATCGAGGCGGTGTTCGAGGACCGTGCGGTGAAGGCCGAGGCGACGACGAGAGCGCAGGCGGTGCTCGGACCCGATGTCGTTTTCGCCAGCAACACCTCGACGCTGCCGATCACGTCGCTTGCCGAGACTTCGCTCAAGCCCGAGCTTTTCATCGGGGTGCATTTCTTCTCGCCGGTCGAGAAGATGATGCTGGTCGAGATCATCATGGGCGAGAAGACCGACTCAAAGGCGCTCGCGGCCGCGATGGATTTCGTGCGCGCGATCAAGAAAACGCCGATCGTCGTCAACGACTGTCGCGGCTTCTATGTCAACCGCTGCGTCGGCAATTATATGGTCGAAGCCCACGCGATGGTGATGGAAGGCGTGCCGCCGGCGATGGTCGAGAACGCGGCCAAGATGGCCGGCATGCCGGTCGGGCCGCTGGCGCTCAACGATGAGGTCGGGATCGACCTCAGCTGGAGGATCCTCCAGGCGGCCGAGAAGGACCTGGGACCGAGCGCGGTCGATCCCGCGCAGAAGAAGCTCATCGAGGCGCTCGTGGTGAAGGAAAAGCGCTTCGGCCGCAAGAACGGCAAGGGCTTCTATGACTATCCGGCGAACGGACCGAAGAGCCTGTGGCCGGGAATTGCGGCGATCGCCGGCAAGCGGCTCGACCCCGATACGATCAGCGTCGGGGATCTCAAGGATCGCTACCTGTTCACCGTGGCGCTCGAGGCCGCGCGCTGCATGGCCGAGGGCATCGTCACCGATCCGCGCGAGGCCGACGTCGGCTCGATCCTCGGCTTCGGGTTTGCGCCTTATACGGGCGGCGCCATCTCGTTCATCGACGGCATGGGGCTAAAGGCCTTCGTCGCGCGCGCGAAAGAACTCGCGGCGAAATACGGCGCCCGCTTCGAACCTGCCAATAAGCTCGTTCAGATGGCCGAGCGCGGCGAGACGTTCTACGGAAGCTATGGCGAGAAGCAGAAAGCGGCCTGAGCGGCCGCTTTCTCAAAGCCGTCACAAATTGGCCCCCGCCGGAGTCCTCTCCGGCGGGGGCCTTTTTGCGTTTGCAGCGGCGGGAGCTCTTGAGGAGCTCAGTAGTCCATGCCGCCCGGCGGCAATAGCGGGGGCTGCGGTTTCCTTCTTCGGCTTCTCGGCGACCATCGCCTCGGTCGCGATCAGGAGACCGGCGACGGAGGCCCCATCCTGCAACGCCGTCCGGACCACCTTGGTCGGATCGATGATCCCGAGCTTGAACAGATCGCCGTACTCGTCCTTCTGCGCGTCGAAGCCGAAGGCGTAGTCCCCCCTTGTCGAGAGTCTTGCCGACCACAATGGAGCCGTCCGTGCCGGCGTTCTCGACGATCTGGCGCGCCGGATGCTGGATCGCCTTGCGGACGATGTCGACGCCAGTGCGCCTTGGCAGACATGACGTCTACACTCGGATCCAGAAGGCCTCGACCCTTGTCGCGAGTCTGCCGACCACAATCGAGCCGTCCGTGCCCGCGTCTCGACGATCTCGCGCGCCGGATGGATCGCCTTGCGGACGATGTCGACGCCAGCGCGCCTTGGCAGACATGGGTCTCACTCTGCAAATATGAGATTGAAGATGGAGCCGCCCTCAAATCAGGCGGCTTTGCGAGCCGGCTTCGCCGTGCTCTCGATCACGCCCATGACATCGCTTTCCTTCATGATGAGGAGCTCTTCGCCATCGAGCTTGATCTCGGTTCCCGACCATTTGCCGAAGAGGATGCGGTCCCCGACCTTCAGATCGATCGGGATCAGCTTGCCGCTCTCCCGCCCGCCGGGGCCGACGGCGATCACTTCGCCTTCCTGCGGCTTCTCCTTGGCGGTGTCGGGGATGATGATGCCGCCTTTGGTTTTTTCTTCGGCGTCAATGCGCTTGACCACGACACGATCGTGCAGCGGGCGAAACTTCATGAACGTCCTCCTTCCTTGATTGCTTTCGCAACGCGAGACCCCGAGGCCGCGCGCGAAAAAATTTGGCTCCCATCGCCAATCCGTCAAGGGGAACGCGGCGGAAAAATCAGCACTCAGGTTACCGTGCTGCTAACAGCATGATATCGTTTTGCTTTTTGGAACGTTTGTTGCATCGGCGCGTTGGCGATGGCAACATCATCACTGTCCAGTCCTTGGAGAAGCCGCATGGTCAGCGCCGACTTCCGCCGCCAGCTCGAGGGTTTCGGTCTGACGACAGCCAACATCCTGTACCGCATGCCGGACCATCCCGGCATCCTGCAAAACTACATCTGGCAGGAGCACGATCTGCATCCCCATTTCCCCGAATTGAGGAAATTCCTCGACTTCTGGTCGCGCGAACTCGACGGTCTCCTCCATTCCGTCACCGTCGCCC